>CAWGOK010000062.1:0-36257 GCA_963824005.1 uncultured beta proteobacterium | reverse complement strand
TGGCCGGGTCGAAGCCGGTTTCCTTGTAGACCGACTGGATCGTCTCCTTGCCGATGCGCGACTCCATCTCCTTGTGCACCGGCACCATGGCCTTCTTCCATGCGGCCCGCTCCTGCGCCGTGGGCACGACCACGGCGGTCTTGCCCGAGGCCTTGATCTTCTCCAGCGACTGCTCGTTCTCCTGCTTGGCGATGGTGTTGGCGTAGGCCGTGGCCTCCTTCATCGCCGCTTCCAGCCCGCTGCGCACGTCGGCGGGCAGGCCGTCCCAGAACTTCTTGTTCACGATCACCGCGTAGCCGAGATAGCCGTGGTCGCTCTGGATGGCGTGCTTCTGCACCTCGTGCATCTTCTGCGTGTACATGTTCGACGGCGGGTTTTCGGTGCCGTCGACCACGCCCGTCTGCAGCGCCTGATAGACCTCGGAAAAGGCCATCGTCTGCGGCAGCGCGCCAAGCGCACGCATCTGCGCCTCCAGCACCTTGGACGACTGGATGCGCATCTTCTGGCCCTTGACAGTCGGCGGGCAGCTTCAGCGGCTTGTTCGACGACAGCACCTTGAAGCCGTTGTCCCAGTACGCCAGGCCGGTGATGCCCTTGGGCTGCAGCTTGTTCAGCAGTGCTGCGCCCGCCGGCCCGCCGGTGACCTTGTGCAGCTCGTCGTAGCTGTCGAAGATGTAGGGCAGGTCGAAGACCTCGAATTCGCGCACCCCCAGCGGCCCGAACTTGGCCAGCGACGGTGCCAGCATCTGCACCGAGCCGAGCGACAGCGCTTCCATTTCCTCGCCGTCCTTGTACAGCTGCGAGTTCGGGTAGACCTCGATCTTCACCTTGCCGGGCAGGCGCTTCTCGGCCAGCTCCTTGAACTTCTCGGCGCCCTTGCCCTTGGGCGTGTCGGGTGCCACCACGTGGCTGAACTTGATGACGATCGGCGCCTGCGCAAGCGCCGGGACGGCCAGCACCAAGCTGCCGGCCGCGGCTGCGACCCAGGTCAGGACACGACGACGATCGAAGCGAATGACGTTCATTTCTGTCTCCTTGACGATGTCATTTCCAAGCCATCGAAACCATCTTGCGGCGCAGGAACGCGATCTGCGTCTGCAGCGGCAGCTGCTTCGGGCAGACGTCGTGGCAGCCCAGCAGCGACATGCAGCCGAACACGCCGTCGTCGTCGCCGATCAGTTCGTAGAAGTCCTCGTCATCACGCGCGTCGCGCGGATCGAGGCGGAAGCGCGCGATCTTGTTCAGGCCCACGGCGCCGACGAAATCCTCGCGCATGCGCGCGGTGCCGCAGGCCGCGACGCAGCAACCGCATTCGATGCAGCGGTCGAGCTCGTAGATCTTCTCGGCGAGTTCCGGCTCCATGCGTGCCTCGAGCCGCGTCAGGTCGGGGTTGTTTTCCTGCTGGTGCACCCAGGTCTGCAGCCGCTCGCTCATGCCGCGCATCCACTTGCCGGTGTTCACCGACAGGTCGCCGATGAGCTCGAACACCGGCAACGGCGCCAGCGTGAAGCTGTCGCCCAGGTTCTGCGTCAGCGTGCGGCAGGCCAGCGCCGGGCGGCCGTTGACCAGCATCGAGCAGCTGCCGCAGATGCCGGCGCGGCAGACGAAGTCGAACTGCAGCGACGGGTCGAGCTTCTCGCGGATCTCGGACAGCGCGATGAACAGCGTCATGCCGGCCGCGTCGTCGATCTGGTAGCTCTGCCAGTGCGGCGCCACCTCCGGGCTGCTGCGGGTTGAAGCGCAGCACGCGGATGTCGAGCCGGCGGTTCTTGGTGTCGGAAGCCGGCGCGTCGGCCTGCAGCGCCATCGACACCGGATGGATCGGGATGCTCATCTTCATGACAGCGGCTCGTCGATGCGTTCATTGCGCCCGCGCAGGCTGGCAGGCAACAGCTGGTCGTAAGGCATCAGCGCTTGCTGCACGGCAAAGCGCGGCTCGTTCTTCAGTTGCTCGCGCAGCGCCGCCACTTCCTCGGCGCGTTTCGGTGTGTCGGGATGGTCGGTGTAGTCCTTGGCGCCATATCCGCGCCAGCCCGGCGGCAACTCCATCGCCTTCACGTCCAGCGCCTCGTAGGCCAGCGTGGGCAAGGTGTCGCGATCGGACTTCCAGCTGGCCAGCGTGCGCTTGAGCCAGGCTGCGTCGTCGCGGCGCGGAAAGTCCTCGCGGAAATGCGCGCCGCGGCTTTCGGTGCGCTGCGCAGCCCCATAGGCCACGCACAGCGCCAGCTTCAGCATCTTCTGCGTGCGATAGGCGGTGGCCAGTTCGGGGTTGGCGCCCGCCACCTTGTGGCGCAGTCCGATGTGCCGGCTGCGCTCGAGCAGCGCCTGCAGTTCGGACACCGCCGCGCTCAGGTCGGCGCCGGTGCGGAAGATGCCCACCTTGGCGGTCATGATCTCCTGCATCGCCACGCGCAGCGCCGAAGCGTCCTCGGTGCCCGGGCCGGACACCAGCCGGTCGAGCTTGGCCTGCTCGGCGGCGACGAATTCGCGCACCAGCCCGGTCGGGATGCGCAGCTCGTTGTCGGCGCGGTCGCAGAAATCGGCGACGAAGTCGCCGACGATCATGCCGGCCACCACCGTCTCGGCCACCGAGTTGCCGCCCAGCCGGTTGAAGCCGTGCATGTCCCAGCAGGCGGCTTCGCCGGCCGCGAACAGGCCACGCAGGTTGGCGCTCTCGCCGGTGTGGTCGGTGCGCACGCCGCCCATGGTGTAGTGCTGCGCCGGGCGCACGGCGATCATCTTCTCCACCGGGTCGATGCCGAGGAAGGACTCGCAGATCTCCTTCACCTCGCGCAGGTTCTTCTCGATGTGCGCGCGGCCGAGCTGCGTGATGTCCAGCCACAGGTGCTCGCCGAAGCGCGATGGCACGCCCTTGCCGCTGCGGATGTGCGTTTCCATGCGCCGCGAAACGACGTCGCGCGAGGCCAGCTCCTTCTTCTCGGGCTCGTAGTCGGGCATGAAGCGGTGGCCGTCCACGTCCTTCAGCAGGCCACCGTCGCCGCGGCAGCCCTCGGTGACGAGGATGCCGGCCGGGAAGATGCCGGTCGGGTGGAACTGCACCGCCTCCATGTTGCCGAGCGTGGCGATGCCGGTTTCCAGCGCGATGGCCGTGCCGATGCCTTCGCAGATGACGGCGTTGGTGGTCACGCGGTACAGCCGCCCGGCGCCGCCGGTGGCGATGACCGTGGCCTTGGCGACATAGGCGCTGAGCTCGCCGGTCACCAGATTGCGCACGACCGCGCCGTAGCAGCGCGCGCCCTCGACGATCAGCGCGATGGCCTCCATGCGCTCGTGCACCGGGATCTGCTCGGCGATGGCGCGGTCGCTGACCGCGAACAGCATCGCGTGGCCGGTGCCGTCGGAGACATAGCAGGTGCGCCACTTCTTCGTGCCGCCGAAGTCGCGCTGCGCGACCAGGCCATGCGCTTCGTCACGCTCGGTCAGCGTGACCTTCTGGCCGTTGATGATGACCTGCCGGTCGCCGCGGTTGACGCGGCTCCAGGGCACGCCCCAGGCGGCCAGCTCACGCACCGCCTTGGGCGCGGTGTTGACGAACATGCGCACCACGCGCTGGTCGGCGCCCCAGTCGCTGCCGCGCACCGTGTCTTCGAAGTGCACGTCCTCGTTGTCGCCCTGCCCCTTGATGACGTTGCCCAGCGAGGCCTGCATGCCGCCCTGGGCCGCCGCCGAGTGCGAACGCTTGGGCGGCACCAGCGACAGGATGATGGCGTCGTGCCCGCGCCGCTTGGCGCCGATGGCCACACGCAACCCGGCCAGGCCGCCGCCGACCACCAGCACATCGGTATAGATGATCTTCATCGTCGCAGCGCTCACTTGGTCGGTGCGGCCGAAGGCTGCACCCAGGCCGGTGTGTAGGGCTCGCCGGCGCGCGGCGCATGCTCGATGCCGATCTTGATGTAGGCCGCCAGCGTGGCCAGCCCGAGCACCAGGAAGAACACGGTCAAGGCCCACTTCAGCGTCTTCAGGCGGGAGCGCGTGGCGTTGGGGTCGGGCCCGGCGAACCAGCCCCACTTGACGGCCAGCCGGTACAGGCCGATGCCGCCGTGCAGCTCCACCGCGAACAGCAGCACCAGGTACAGCGGCCAGAAATGCTGGCTCCAGACACGATCGGCGCTCTCGAAGGGGCCGATGCGCTCGGGCTGCGTGAGCATGACGTAGAGGTGGATGCCGACCATGAAGAACAACGCGAAGCCGGTCAGCACCTGCCACCACCACAGCGAGGTGTCGCTGTGCTGCATGCCATGGGCATGGTCGCGAAACGCCCGGTACTGGCGATAGTCGATCGGGAACTTGCGCACCGCCAGCAGCGCGTGCAGCACCACCAGCGTGAAGATCGCGGCCACGACCATCGACACGAGCCAGGGGAAGGAGCGGCCGAAGATGAAGTAGCCCTCGAAGAACCGGGTCACCGTCCACATCGCATCCTTGCCGAGCAGGATCGACGAGACGAAGAACATGTGTCCCCACATGAACAGCGCCAGCACCAGACCGCTGACGCTTTGCAGCCAATCGAGCCGCGCCGGCCAATGACTCTTGCGCCGTGGCGCTCTGGCGGCCAGGCTGGCGGCAGGCAAGTTGTTTTGCATGTGCGCTGTCTCCTGCGCCGCCGCGTGTGCTTCTTCGTGCACAGTCCCGACGGCAACGAATGATGGGTGCTTTGCTCGGGCGCGACCTTGACGTGCCTCAAACTCCAGGGTGGGGTGCGGATCGGCGCGCCGGGCTGCGCCGGCATGCGGGCAGCCGATGTGCAGCCTCGCTACACTGCCGCCGACCCGGCGTTGAGCGCGCCCATCGAATCGACACAGTCGACGCACAGCGCGCCGGCCCGCGCCTGAAAGGAATTGCATGAACGTCTATGAAGCCCTCGCCAGCCGCCGCTCGGTGCGCGATTTCCTGCCCACGCCGGTGCCCGGCGAGGTGATCCGCCGCGTGCTGACCGCCGCAGCGCGTGCGCCGTCCGGCGGCAACGTGCAGCCGTGGCACATCGACGTGGTGGCCGGCGAGCGGCTGGACGAGCTGAAGGCCGTGATGCGGCGCCGCTTGCAGCAGGTGGCGGCCGGCGACGATGCCGAGCGGCCCGAGTACGACATCTACCCCAAGGAACTGGTGGCGCCCTACCGCGACTATCGCTATCAGCTGGGCGAGGCGATGTACGCCACCATGGGCATCCCGCGCGAGGACAAGCCCGCCCGGCTGAAGTGGTTCGCGCGCAATTTCCAGTTCTTCGGCGCACCGATGGCCCTGTTCTGCTCGATCGACCGACGCATGGGGCCACCGCAGTGGTCCGACCTGGGCATGTTGTTGCAGTCGGTGATGCTGCTGTTGCGCGAGGAGGGGCTGGACAGCTGCCCGCAGGAATGCTGGTCGGTCTACCCGCAGACCATCGGGCGCTTCATCGGCCTGCCGGCCGAGCGCATGCTGTTCTGCGGCATGTCGATCGGGCACGCCAACCCGGAGCACCCGGTGAACCGCCTGGCGTCCGAGCGCGCCGGCCTGTCGCAGTTCGCCACCTTCCACGGCATATAGGCCGCCGCGCTGCGAGCGATGTGCGCGCCGCTCCCCCGGCACGCACGCTGCCTGCCGACGCTCAGGACTTCGGCACGATCAGGATCTTGCCCTCGCGCTCGCCGGCCGCCGCCGCGGCCACGGCCTGCTTGATCTGGGTGAGGTCGTAGGTGGCCTGCACGCGCGTCTTGAGCCTGCCGCTGGCGATGAGCTTGCCGATTTCGCCGAACAGCGCCATCTGCCTGTCCGGTGATGCGCGGCGGAACCACAGCGCCAGCCAGAAGCCGCGCAGCGTCACGTCGCGGAACACGAAGGAACTCGGCGACACGCAGCAGTCTTCGCCACTCATCATGCCGTAGTTGACCAGCGTGCCGCCCTCGCCCAGGCAGGCGGCCAGGCGGTTGGTGGCCTGGCCACCCACGGCGTCGATGCCGAGGCGGATCTTCGACTTGCCGGTGGCCTCGGCCACACGCTGCGCCAGGTCGGCGCCGTCCACCAGCACCACGTCGCCGCCCGCCGCCTTGACCGGCGCCACCGCCGCTTCGCGACGCACCAGGTTCACCGTCTTCAAGCCGCGCAGGGCGGCCAGCTGCACCAGGTACTCACCGACACCCGAATTGGCCGCGTTCTGCAGCACCCACTCGCCCGGCTGCAGGTCGACGAACTCGCTCAACAGCAGCTGCGCGGTGGGCGGGTTGACCGTCATCATCGCCAGTTGCAGTGGATCGGCGTCGTTCGGCAGCGGCATGAGCTTGCGCGCCTGACCCACCACATGCGTGGCCCAGGTGCCGCTGCCCACCGGCAGCAGCACCGTCTGGCCGATGGGCGGCGCGCTCACGCCGGGGCCATGGGCGATCACCCGGCCGACGCCCTCGTTGCCGCCGATGGCCGGCAGCGGCGGCAACATGCCGTACTGCCCGGTGAGCGTGAGCACGTCCGAGGGGTTGATCGGCGCTGCCAGCACCTGCATCAGCACCTGACCTTCAGTCAGGGCCGGTGCTTCGAACGCCACGCATTCGATCGAGGCTTGCGGCACCGGGCCGCGCTGGGCGTATTGGGCTCTTTTCATGCTGCGGCTTTCGTGAGAGTCGAACGGGTGCTGGACCGAGGCACTCTAAGATCGGTGCTCGCCCAGCCCTGCCGGAGACAGCGCGATGCACGACCCCTGCGACCACGATCATGCACCAGCCGGCGCCGGGCAGCTGGGCATCCCGCGCTGCGGCGGCTTCGACGGCCCGGCTTTCGAGCGGGCCATCGCCGACTTGCTGCGTGCCTGCGGCATCGCGCCGGATGGCGACCACACCGGCAAGACGCCGCGGCGCGTGCGCGAGTTGTGGGAGCGCCGCCTGCTGGGCGGGTATGCACTCGATCCGGCCGAGGTGCTGGGCCCGGGCTTCGCCGATCCGCGCGAGGACATGGTGGTGGTGCGCGGCATCGCGGTGCATGGCGTGTGCCCGCACCATCTGGTGCCGTTCCGCGGCATCGCCCACGTGGCCTACGTGCCCGGCGGCCGGCTGCACGGCTTCGGCCGCATCGCCCGGCTGGTGGATGCCATCGGCCACCGCCTGACCTACCAGGAGTGGATGACCCGCGACATCGCCGACGCACTGGTGACGCACGGCCACGCCCGCGGCGCCGCCTGCATCATCGAGGCCGAGCAGCTGTGCCTGCTGCTCGGCGAAGACCGGCGCGGCGACGAGCGCGTCTACACCCAGGCCTTTGCCGGCTGCTTCAACGACGACGCGCAGGTGCGTGGCGAATTCATGCAGGCCATCGGCAGGCGCGCGGACTGAAGCACAGGCGGCTTGCTGCGCTGAGTGGATGTCGACGATCGGGTCGCCACCGGTCGCTCAAGACGCGGTGCCGGCCGGCAGTGCGCGCCGCTGGGTCAGGACCCCTGACGAGCGACAGGCCCCAGCATCGCCTCCGGCCGGACCCAGGCATCGAAATCAGCCGCGCTCAGGCCGCCCAGGCTCAGGGCCGCCTCGCGCAGGCTGGTGCCGCCGGCCTGGGCCTGCTTGGCGATGGCGGCCGCGCGGTCGTAGCCGATGTGCGGCACCAGGGCGGTCACCAGCATCAGCGAGCGGTTCAGCAACTCCGTGGTGCGCTGCGTGTCGACCTCCACGCCCTCGATACAGTGCGCCGCGAAGCTGGCCATCGCATCGCCCAGCAGACGCACGCTGTCGAGCACGTCATGGGCGATCAACGGCTTGTAGACATTGAGTTCGAACTGCCCCTGGCTGGCCGCGATGCCGATGGCGACGTCGTGGCCCATCACCTGGGCGCAGACCATGGTCAGCGCCTCCACCTGGGTCGGGTTGACCTTGCCCGGCATGATCGAACTGCCCGGCTCGTTCTCCGGCAGGCGCAGTTCGCCGAAACCTGCCCGCGGGCCGCTGCCCATCAGGCGGATGTCGTTGCCGATCTTGTTCAGCGCCACGCACAGTGTGCGCAGCGCCCCGTGCAGGCTGACCAGCGCTTCGTGCCCGGCCATCGCGGCGAAGAGATTGGGCGCGACGACGAAGGGCGCGCCGAGCCGGTCTGCCAGGATGGCGGCGACCCGGCGGCCGAACTCGGGATGGGTATTCAGTCCGGTACCGACCGCCGTGCCGCCGATGGCCAGCGCGTGCACCGCTGGCAGGGTCTGGCGCAGGGCCGTCTCGGCCGTGGCCAGTTGCGCTTCGTAGCCTGCGAATTCCTGGCCCAGCGTGACTGGCGTGGCGTCCTGCAGGTGGGTGCGGCCGATCTTGACGACGCCGGCGAACGCGAGCGCCTTGGCGCGCAGTGCAGCCCGCAGGCGGTCCAGCGCCGCCAGCAGCGGCCGCACCGCCAGCACCACGGCGACATGCATCGCGCTCGGAAAGACATCGTTCGACGACTGGCCCTTGTTCACGTCGTCATTGGGGTGCACCAGGCGTGCGCCGCCTGCCGCACCGCCAAGCGCCGCCGACGCAAGATGGGCCACCACCTCGTTGACGTTCATGTTGCTCTGCGTGCCCGACCCGGTCTGCCAGACCGACAAGGGAAACGCCACGTCATCGAATTCGCCGGCCGCCACGCGCGCGGCCGCCTCCGCGATGGCCGCCGCCTTGACAGGCGCAAGCAGGCCGAGCGTCGCGTTGACCTCGGCCGCGGCGCGTTTGATCTCGGCCAGTGCATGCACGATCTGCAGCGGCATGCGCTGCAGGCCGATGGCGAAGAAGCGCCGGCTGCGCTCGGTCTGCGCTGCCCACAGGGCGTGGGCCGGCACCTCGATGGGTCCGAAGCTGTCGGTTTCGATGCGGGTGGCTGGATTGGGGTTCATGGCTGCTCCGGGGTTGCGCACTCGAGGCTGCACGCTTGGACGTCCGCCGTCAATCAGGCCAGGGGCCGCAGCTGCTGCAACAGGGTCGGCACCAGTTCCGACACCGTGGGATGAATATGCATCGCGCGCGCCATCACGGTATAGGGTCGATCGGCCGCCATCACGTCCAGCAGCCCATGGACCACCTCGTCGCCGTTGAGCCCGAGGATCGCCGCTCCCAGCAGCCGTTGGGTGTCGGCATCGACCAGCACCTTCATGAAGCCCTGGGTCTCGCCGGCCTCGCGGGCCCGGTTCACGCGCCGCATCGGCATCTTGGCTTGCAGCACCTTGCGGCCGCTGGAGCGGGCTTCGGTCTCGGTCAGACCGATGCGGCCAAGTGCCGGATCGATGAAGAGCGCGTAGCAGGCGATGCGCTCTGAAATTCGGCGGTAATCGTTGTCGAACAGGTTGGCGACCACGATCTCGTGATCGTTCCATGCGGTGTGCGTGAACGCGCCGCGGCCGTTGCAGTCGCCCACGGCCCAGACGCCCTGCGCGCTCGTGCGGCACTGGTCGTCGACTTCGATGTAGCCCTGCGCGTCAGTGCGAATGCCGGCCTGCTCCAGTCCCAGGCCATCGGTGTTGGGGCGCCGGCCCACGGCCAGCAGGACGTGGCTGCCGACGACAGGCGGTCGGTCGTCGGCGCAAACGACTCCGACGCTGACTTCATTGCCTTCGCGCGCGAGCGACACGCATTCGGCGCCCAGTTCGAAGCGCACGCCTTCGGCCTCGAGGATCTCGCGGATCCCGTCCGACACATCCACGTCTTCACGCGGCAGCAGGTGTGCCGAGCGTTCCACCACGGTGACCGCGGCACCGAATCGCCGCATCATCTGCGCGAACTCCAGGCCGATGTAGCTGCCACCGATGATGACCAGATGGTCCGGCACCGTCGCCAGCTCCATCATCGACACGTTGTCCAGTGTCGGCACGTCGTCGATGCCCTGCAGGTCCGGCCGCACCGAGCGTCCGCCGACGTTGATGAAGATGCGCGGCGCGCTCAGCTGCCGGCCGTTGACGGTGAGCGTCGCCGGGGCCACGAAGCGGGCCTCGCCGACGATCACCTCGGCATGGGACAGGCCGCGCATCCAGGCTTCCACCGCCTGGCGCGACGCCATCACGATGCCGTCCTTGCGCGCCTTCACACGCGCCATGTCGACCCGGATCTCGCCGCTGTCGAAGCCGAACTCGGCACCACGCTGCGCCTGGCGAACGGCCCGCGCGCTGGCCACCAGGGTCTTGGTCGGCACGCAGCCGGCATTGACGCAGGTGCCGCCGAAATGGTGGCGTTCGATCACGGCCGTGCGCAGCCCCTCCTTGGCGCAGCGCGCAGCCAGGGCGGGCCCGGCTTGGCCGGCACCGATCACGATGGCATCAAAGGCTTGCGTTTGCATGGCAGCGACCTCCGTTGCGGCGCATTCGCACGAACGCGCGGCCCATGATGACCCGTGGCCACTGCACTGTCGAGTGGTCCGCGCGCCCTACCGCCCCAGCCGCCGTCGGGCCGCATCGACGCGCACGGGCCTGCACGATGCAGCCTGCGCCAATCACAATCCGCAGACGCCGCGCAGATTGCCGCGTGCGGGCCAATCGGAGCGAATGCAGCATGACGATGATCATCAACAACGTCGCCTACCAGAAGGGCAGGCGACTGGGCGACATCCGCATCGACGACATCAGCGAAATCGTCAAACAGCCCGAGACCTTCGTCTGGCTCAGCCTGCATCAGCCGGATGACGCGCTGCTGCTGAGGGTTCAAGAAGAGTTCGGTCTGCACGAGCTTTCCATCGAAGACGCGCGCGAAGCCAGCCAACGACCCAAGATCGAGGCCGACGGCGAATCCTTGTTCATCGTGCTGAAGACGGCACAGCTGGAGCAGGGCCAGGTCGTCTACGGCGAGACGCACCTGTTCGTCGGTTCGAACTTCCTGGTGTCGGTCAGGCACGGTGCCGCGTCGAGCGATGCGCAAGTCCGCGAGCGCTGCGAGAAGGCCACGAACCTGCTTGCCAAGGGTCCGGGCTTTGCGCTGTACGCCTTGCTGGACTTCGTGGTCGACAACTACCTGCCCGATCGTCGAGCAGTTCGAGAAGGACTTCGACGCGATCGAGAGGGACATCTTCAAGGACCGTTTCGACAAGCTGATCATCGAACGCCTGTACGGCCTGAAGCGGCAGTTGCTGGAACTGCGCAACGCGGCACTGCCCGTGGCCGACATCAGCGCCGAGCTGATGCGCTTTCACGAAGATCTGATCCCCAAGGAACTGCGTGCCTACTTCCGCGACGTTCAGGACCACGTGTCGCGACTGGTGGGCCTGGTCGACGGCATGCGCGAGATGTTGACCACCGCCATGCAGGTGAACCTCGCACTGGTGGGCCACAACCAGAACGAGGTGGTCAAGCGTCTGGCCGGCTGGGGCGCCATATTGGCCATGCCGACGGTTGTCTTCAGCCTGTACGGCATGAACTTCGAGTGGATGCCAGAGCTGGCGTGGAAGCCCGGTTACCCCCTGGCCGTGGCCGCCACACTGCTGGGTTGCGTCTACATTCACCGCCGCTTGCGTCGGGCCGGCTGGGTCTAGGCGCGTGTAGGACTGGGATGACAGCCGATCGGGCGGTCCGGCGACTGACGGCTTGAGCCGTTCGAGCATGCTCGGCGGCATCGGCCCGATCCGCGGACCGTGCCGGTATCGGCCCTGCGCGGCCTTGGGCCGTCAAGTCAAGATGGCGCCCGTGGCGCCGCTGGAGAACTCAGCGTGAATCGAATCACCACCCTCGTCGCATTTGCCTGGCCCTGCCGGCACTGGCCGAGACCAGCGTCGGCGTGTCCGTCGGCATCACCAGCCGGGGGTCTATGCGCATCGACATCGGCAACTATCCGCAACCGACGGTGTGTATCGCCAGCCGATCGCCGCAGCCTGGGTGCCCCGCAGCCGGTGTACCTGTACCCGCCCGGCATCGACGAACTGGAACCGATATTGCGGACAGTACGGCGCCTGCGGCCAACCCGTCTATTTCGTGCAGGAACGCTGGGTGCGCGAACGCTCGGATCGCGGCCACGGCACGGCCACACGACGACTGACGCGTCGGCGGCCCGCGCTCATTGCGCAACGCATCGGGCATCGGGATGCGTGAATCGCCGGCGGTCAGGGTGAGCAGGATGTCCGCATACCAGGCGCAGTTCAGCCCCAGCGATTCGTCCAGCTCGATGTCGCGGCTGATCATGTCCATGCGGATCGAGTGCACACCCAGCAGCTTCCAGGGCAGTTGCGGGTCACCCGACGGGTCACGCATCACCACCGGCGCGCCGCTGGTGCCTCGGTGCGTGCGTGCGTCGGTGAGAAAGTAGCCCTGGCCCTGGAAACGCAGCCCGAACGACGACGCGATCACCGCCTGGCGCACCACCGGCAGGTGATGCAGCGTGTCGTGGAAGCCCAGCGGAAAGCCGACCACCAGCAGCGAACTGCCCACCTCCACTTCCTGCAGTGAATGCTGCAAGTGCGCCGGCGTGAAGCAGCGCATCAGCACCGTCGGCGGCAACGCCGCACGCTCGATCTCGATCACCGCCACGTCGATCTCGCCGCCCGCATCGCGGCCCTGGTGCCACACGCTCATGCCGTCGCGGTACAACAGCACCGACAGCACGGCCGATCGCGTCAGGTTGCCTTCGTCGGTGTGCAGTTCGATCTCGATGCGGTTCGGGAAATGCCGGCTCGGCGTATCGACCACCACATGCCGGCTGGTGACGAAGAACAGCCGCTCATCGCGCTCGAAGAAGAAGCCCGTCGCGCCGGTCAGGGGCTGCCGGCCGAAGAAGGTCGATACGCGGGCGGTGGTCAGCAGCAGGGGTTCGATCATGGGTTTGCTCCTTCGGTCGCCGCCTTCGCCGGCCTGCGCCGCCGCCTGGCCACATAGCGCTGCATCAAGGGTTGCGCCGAGACGCCATGCGCGACGATCGAGGCGGCCACGGTCCACAGTGTCAGCGAAATCAGTGTCTCGGCTCCAGGGCCGGCAACCCCGTGGCGCAGCACGAACAGCAGGTAGAACACCGAGCCGATGCCGCGGATGCCGAACCAGCCCACCATCGCCTGCTGCGACAGGCTCAGGCGCTCGCCGGTGGTGGCCACCAGCACCGACAACGGTCGCAGCACCAGCAGCGTCAAGGGCACGAACCACAGCAGCGTCGGCAAGCGGCTTGGCATAGGCCAGCATCGCCCCCACCGCCAGCACCAGCGTCAGTTCGGCGAGCCTTTCCAGTTGCGCATTGAAGCCCTGCACCGAATCGCGCATCGTCAGGCTGGCATGGTGCGAATGCGTGGCCAGCTTGTCATAGGCGTGGCCCGCCGAATCCGCCGCGGCGGCCAACGGCCGCGTGTGCGGCCGCGGATGCTCGCGCACGCGCTGCAGTGCCATGCCGGCGGCAAACACCGCCAGGAAGCCCGAGGCCAGGCTGAGCTGCGCGAGCCCGTAGGCCATGGCCACCAGGCCCAGGCCCAGGAACTCGTCCAGGCCCACGGCCTCGCCGTGCCGGATGCGCAGGTGCACGACCAGGCGGCCGGCATGCCGCGCCCAGCGCAGCGCCGATGGCGATGCCGCCCAGCGTGGCCCACAGCAGGTCGATGCTCCACCAGCCGGCCAGCCCGGGGCCCAGGTCGTGCAGCCCGAGCAGACCCAGACCGAGCATGACAAAGGGGAACGCGGCGCCGTCGTTCAGCCCACCTTCGGCCGCGAGGCTGAAGCCCAGCCGGTCGGGATCGGTGCCGGCTTCGGACTTCACGTCCGAGGCCAGTACCGGGTCGGTCGGCGCCAGGATCGCCCCCAGCAGCACGGCCATGCCCAGCGGCAGCTGCAGCCACCACACGCCGATGGCGCTGATCATCGCCACCATCGTCGCCATCGACAGGAAGGCCAGGCGCAGCGGCAGCCGCCAGCGTGCCGTCGCGCAGCGGCACGCCCAGCCGCAGGCCCACCGCAAAGAGCGAGATCAGCAGCGCGACTTCGGCCAGCCGCTCGAGCAGCGCCGCATGCGCCACCGGGTCGGGCCGCAGCACATTGGCGCCGTCCGGTCCGAGCATCCAGCCCAGCGCCAGGTAGACCATCGCGCTGCTCAGCGGCAGCCGGCCCAGCAGCGTGCCGGCCAGCACCATGGTGACCAGCAGCATGCCGATGACCATCGACCATTCGGCAAAGGACATGTGCAGCGTGCTCCTGCGTGCGGCTGAACGGCAGAAGGCCCGCTTCAGCGGGCCCTCGACTCGAATGGTGCTAAGGGCTTCAGCTCTTGCCGAATGACACCTTGGCGGCGCTCAGGCAACTGGCCTTGGCATCGCCGGCCATGGCGTCGCACTTCTCGACGGCCACCTTGTAGTCGGCGTCACGCTTGGCATCGCTGGCGTCGACCTTGGCTTCGCCGATCTGCTGGCCCATCTTGGCGTCGGCCAGTGCCTTGACCTCGACCGCCTTGGCTTCCTTGACGCACACGTCCTTGGCATTGCCGGCCTGGTCGTCGCACTTCTCCTTGGCCACCGCATAGGCCGCTTCGGCCTTGGCCACCTTCACCTGAGTCTGGGCGGCCGGCATGCCGCTGTAGCGGTACTCCAGTTCGGCAAGTGCCACCTTCTGCTTGGCGCTGGCCTCTTCGACGCAGATGTCCTTGGCATTGGCCGTCTGCGCAGCGCAGGCGCTGTGCTCGGCCTTGTAGTCGGCGCTGATGCGCGTCTTGGCGGCGTTGTAGTCGGCCTTGCTCATGCTGGCCGCCTGGGCCAGCGGTAGCGCCAGCAGGCCGGCCATCACCAGCGACAGCTTGAATGTGAGTTGCTTGTTCATGGGAATCCTTTGTTGTGTCGGTTCGACGGGGCGATCACGGGTGGATCGGGGTGTTCGCAGTGTGCGAACGGATTGGCCCTGTGCACAGCGGACGGCACCGCCGATGCCGGTAGTCGATCTCCTACGGTGTGCAGCAGCACGACGGCAGAACGGCGGGCAGCTGATGTCGCTCCGACTGCATCGAGCCGGCGTCTTCATGAGGCCGAGGTTGCGCGCGGCAAGCGTGCGCGCACCGGTATGATCCCTACGGGGCAGGGCCCACCGGATCGGCGTCTTCGTCCTCGACAGCTATACCCGTACCTAACGCATCGGCCTGCGACAGGCCTGCGCAACAAGCGGCAGATCTTCCTCGACCGTCGCCTCAGTGTCGACGTCGGATGCGTTGTGCGACTGGAGCGCGTCGGAAATCACCGCGCAGCGCGCCAAGATCCGCGCGGCGCGGCTATGTGTGGCGCCGAGTGCGACCCGTCGCGCCTCATGCGGGCTTGCCGATCGGCTGCACGCGGTCGGTCGTTCACTTCTTGTCCTTGCCGACCTCGTGCCCGATGACGCCACCGACCGCGGCGCCGCCGACCGTACCGAGGGCGCTGCCGCCGGTCAGTACGGCGCCGCCGACCGCGCCGACGCCCGCACCGACCGCGGTGCTCTTGTCCTGTTGAGACATGCCGGCGCATGCGCCCAAAACCATCAGGCTGGCCGCGGCCAGCGCGAAGTTGCCGTACTGTCGAATCGTCTTCATGCTGTGGTCCTTGTGGTGGATGTGGAAATGGCAACTGCGTCCAGATCGCGGCCGTCTCGCAGTGCCAGCGTGAACTCAGTATGGAAGCCGCGCTGCGGCACGCACAGCGGACAGCGGCGTCCTATGCCGTAGTCGATGTCCTACGGTGCGGCTTCGCGCCGACCGATGGGCCGCGGCCCGGTCCCATGCTTGAATGCGCAGGTCGGCGATGGCCGGCGCCCTCCCCTCAGCAGCTGCGTCGAACGACCCATGAACGAACTTGTACCGAGCCCTCTCGACACCGGCAGTGGAAGCACGGCAAGCGCGGGCGCCACGTCGCCCGCCAGCGTGCGCATGCAGGTCGATTGCAAGCTGGACTACCAGCTGGACGGTGACTGCGAGTTCGTGTTCCTCATTCATGTCGCGCTGGACACGGGCCAGACCTTGCGCGAAGAGGCCGTGCAGATCGAGCCGCCGCTGCGCTATCGCAGCTATACCGACGAGCATTCGGGCAATCGATTCATGCGCCTGAGCGCAAGTGCCGGACCGCTCAGCGTGAGCTATCACGCGGTCGTCGACCGCCTGATCGATAGCGTCGACCTGAACGCTCGGGAAGTGGCGGTGCATGACATGCCCGACGAGGTGTTGCGCTTCGTGCTGCCCACCCGCTACTGCGAGTCGGACCTGCTCGGCCCGGTGGCGCAGCAGATGTTCGGCACCCTGCCCGGCGGCCATGCCCGGGTGCGTGCCATCTGCGACTGGATCCACGACCATGTCGCCTACCGCGTCGGTTCGACCACGGCCACCACCACGGCGCGCGACGTGTTCTTGCAGCGCTCGGGCGTGTGCCGCGACTACGCGCACCTGGCCGTCACCTTCTGCCGCGCGCTGAACATTCCCGCCCGGCTGGTCAGCGCCTATGCGCACTTCGACGAGCCGCCACCGGACTTTCATGCCATCTTCGAGGCCTACCTGGGCGGACGCTGGGTGCTGTTCGACCCTTCCGGCATGGCGCCGGTGCACGAGGTGGCGCGCCTGGCCACGGGCCACGATGCCAAGGACGTGGCCTTCGCCACCATCTTTGGCCCGGCGCGCATGGTGGCGATGAGCCCGGTGCTCACCGTGATCGGCCGCACGCCCGGCCCGCCGCAGCTGCCGCCTTGGCAGGCCACGCCATGGCGAAGGCGCTGTAGGCGGTGTCCGACATCGTGACGCGCCTTGCGCCGAGAGCCGGCACTCAAGTTTCCGGCCAGACTCGGCACGCGCACTTCGTGCCTTACATTCCACGCAGCGGCAGGCTTCTGGGTCACGCGCATCGCCCCGGTGCGCCGCCGCAACTCGACCACCCGGACACCACGGAATCCACGCTGTCCATGCAGCCGCTCAGGACCTACATCGTCGAAGACAGCCAGGTCATCCGGGAGAACCTGATCGCCACGCTGGAGGAACTCGTGCCCGTCGAGGTGGTGGGCACGGCCGAGGATGAAGCCACCGCGGTGCAGTGGCTCGCGCATGCGAGCAACCATGCCGACCTGCTGATCGTGGACATCTTCCTCAAGGCCGGTACCGGCCTGGGCGTGCTGCGCGCCGCAAGCTCCCTGGCGCAGCGCCGCAACGTGGTGGTGCTGAGCAACTACGCCACACCGGACATGCGTCGACAAGTGCCTGGAGCTTGGCGCCGACCGGGTGTTCGACAAGTCCAACGAGATCGATGCGCTGATCCAGTACTGCGGCCGGCTGGCGGCCGGCGAAACCGGCCACGGCGCACTGGCTTGAGCCGGCTACTGGATCAGCCCGTTCTTCAGCGCGTAGTAGGTCAGGTCGCTGTTCGACTCGAGCCCCATCTTCTCCATCACCCGGGTGCGATAGGTGCTGACCGTCTTCACGCTGAGCGACAGGCTCTCGGCCATGTGGCCGATGGTCTCGCCCTTGGCCAGGCGCAGGAAGACCTGCAACTCGCGCTCGGACAAGGTTTCGTGAACCGGCTTGTCGCCCCCACCGCCCAAGCCTTCGGCCAGGCGTTCGGCGACACCGGCGGTGATGTACTTTCGCCCGCGATACACGGTGCGGATGGCGCGCACGATCTCCTCCGGGTCGCAGTCCTTGTTGAGGTAGCCACTGGCGCCCTGGCGCAGCAAGGTGGTGGCGTAATGCTCCTCGGGGAAGCCGCTGAGGATCAGCACCGGCAGGTCCGGCGCGCGCGCGCGGATGGCCGCCAGCGCATCCACGCCGCTCTGGTCGGGCATGGAGATGTCGAGCAGGATCACGTCCACCTCGCCCTTGCGCACGATGTCCAGCGCCTCGCGGCCGTTGGCGGCCTCGGCGACGACGACGAAGTCGACCTGGTCGGCGAAGAACTGGCGCAACCCGGCACGCACCATGGCGTGGTCATCGACGATGGCAATGCGGATCATGGTGGCCTGTACCTCTCCTCGCTGCATGATCCCACGTTTGCGCGGGGCATGGCGACATGAAGGTCGCTTCGGTGATCCAACGCAATCCGCTGGTCCTGGCGCTGGCCCTGGCCGCGGCGGCGGTCATGCTGTTCATCAGCGAAGGCTCGTACTGGCGTTCGGTGGGCACGCTCAACGCGCTGGGTGCGATGGCCACGGCGCGCAGCAGCCTGCAGGGTCTGGAGCGCAGCTTCCTCGATGCCGAAACCGGCCAGCGCGGCTACCTGCTCACCGAACGCAAGGAATACCTGCTGCCTTACGACAAGGCCCTCGGCGAGATCGACACCGCGTTCCGCTTCCTGGAGCGCTACTACGCCGACGAACCCGAGTCGATGGCGCTGCTGAAGCAGTTGCGCGCGGTGTCGGACACGCGGCTGTCGGAGCTGGCGCTGACCATCCGACTGCACCAGCAGGGGCGCGAGGACGCCACCCGCGACATCGTGCTCAGCGACATCGGCAAGGAAAAGATGGACAGCATCCGCGCGCTCAGCGCCGAGCTGCTGGCCAAGGAGACGGCGCGTGTCGCCGCGGGCCGCGACGACATCTACGGCACGCTGCTGCTCAGCCGCATCGGCATTGCCGCGCTCAGTGCCATCGGATTGCTGGCGCTGTACATGTACTTGCGTCAGGGCCTGGCACTCAAGCTGCAGGAGCAGGAGCAGCAGCGCCTGCTGCAGGCCGAGCGCGACCGGCTGGAGATCGAGGTGAGGCAACGCACCGCGCAGCTCACCGAACTCACCCACCACCTGCAGACGGCGCGCGAGGACGAACGCAACCGCCTGGCGCGCAACCTGCACGACGAACTGGGCGCGCTGCTCACCTCGGCCAAGCTGGATGCGGCGCGCATCAGGTCGCGCCTGGCCGGCAGCGCGCCCGAGGCGCTGGAGCGCCTGGCCCACCTGGTGGGCACGCTCAACAGCAGCATCGCGCTGGGCCGGCGCATCATCGAGGACCTGCGACCCTCGACCTTGAGCAACCTGGGTCTGGCGGCGACGCTGGAGATCCTGGCGCGCGAGTTTGGCGAGCGCTCCGGCGTACAGGTGCATTGCCAGCTGCAGGCCGTGAAGCTCGAGGCGAATGCCGAGCTGGTGATCTACCGCGTGGTGCAGGAAGCCATCACCAACATCAGCAAGTACGCCGCGGCGCGCCAGGTGTGGATCACGCTGTCGGCCACGGACGGGCAGGTCGAAGTGTCGGTGCGCGACGACGGCGTCGGTTTCGACACGGCCGTACAGCGCGGTTCGGCCTACGGCCTGGTGGGCATGCGCTTTCGGGTCGAGGCCGACGGCGGCACGCTCACCTTGAAGTCGGCCGTGGGGCAGGGCACGCTGATCCAGGTGCGGCTGCCGGAGTCGGCGCAAGGCACGGCCTGAGCTGCGGCCGCTGTCGGCGCCGTCCTACATGGCGTCGCTGAATCGGCCCACAAGGTGGCGGCAACGAGGCCTATCGCCGCGCCCCGGGCTGCGGTTCACACTGGGCCCATCGCAGCCGAAGCGCTGCGATGCCACCGCAAGCCAGGAGTCCCACCATGTTGCACTACGCCGTCGTCTTCTTCGTCATCGCCCTGATCGCCGCGCTGTTCGGCTTCGGCGGCATTGCCGCCAGTGCGGTGGGCATCGCCAAGATCCTGTTCATCGTGTTTGCCGTGCTGGCCGTGGCAAGCTTCCTGTTCGGCGTTCTGTCGAAACGATGAATCCGGCCGACACCGCCCCAGCCCACTTCGAAGGAATGAGAATGTTCACCCAGAAGACCCCTGAATCGCACAACAACCTGGCCGACCAGGCCGCACTGTCGGCCGATCATGCGATCCGCTCCACGCAGCGCGTGGCCAACGAAGCGCTCGACGGCTTGGCCGGCAGCGTGCAGAGCCTGCGCCAACAAGCCGCGCCGATGCTGGATCGCGCCACCGAGCAGGCCAGTGCGATTGCGCAGCGGGGCGTGGATGTCGTGCGCGACAGTTCGCAGCAGTTGCGCGAGCGGGCCCATCGCGCATCCGACAGCACGCTGCACTACATCCAGGACGAGCCGGTCAAGTCGGTGCTCATCGCCGCTGCAGCCGGCGCGGCGCTGATGGCGCTGTTCGGCCTGCTGAGCGGGTCGCGTCGTCGCGGCTGAAGCGCCCAAACCTGGCGTGCACATCGGCACCCTCGTCGGGGTGGGCAATGTGTCCTGAAAGGGCTTGAGCGTGGGCAATCCAGGCTACGCGCCTGGACCGCACCGGAATTTTGCTTCAGTCGCGATCTGCACATCGGCCTCGTCATCGAAGAATGCGTGGCCGCTGCGCAGGCGCTTGGCGCGGAACATCGCGGCGTCGGCGTTTTCCAGCAATGCCGCAGAAGTGCAGCCATGAGTCGAGCACATGGCGATGCCGATGCTGGCGGCCACCGTCAGCTGCAGTTCACCGACCGTCAGCGGCGCGGCCACGATATCGATCAGTTTGCAGGCCAGGCGCGCGAGTTGCTCGCGATCGAGCCCATTCGTCACCAGGCAGGCAAATTCGTCGCCACCCTGCCGACTGACCATGTCCTCGGCACGCAGCGCGCGGGTCAGTCGCGTGGCCACGATGCGCAGCACCTCGTCGCCCATGGCGTGGCCGTGCCGGTCATTGATCGGTTTGAATCCGTCCAGGTCGAGGTACAGCACCGCCAGCCCCCGGGACTGCAGCCACTGCGGCCCCAGCGCGAGGTCGAGCCGCTCGCGGAAGCGCTGGCGATTGGGCAACGTGGTCAGCGCATCGTGCGCCGCGAGATGCCTGGCTTGGCGCTCGCCGGCCTGGGTGCCCTGCAACTCGGCGCGCGCCCTTGCCAGCGCCGTCTGCGCATCCACGAGCTCCAGCTCCAGCGCATGGCGACGTGCCAGCTCGTGTCGCAACGTGTGCTGTAGATGGTCCAGTGCCAGCACGCATTCGAGGACTTCCGCGCGCACGCGGCCCAAGGGGTGGTCTGCCGCCGCGTCGCCCACGCTGGTACGCAGCCGGCCCGTGACCGCGCCGAGAAGTTCGTTCCAGTCGTCCATGAACACGCGCGCCACCAAGCCATCATCGCGGTGCGCCTCGTTCGCAGGCGCACTCCCTCGCATGCCGCTTGCGGGCCATGCCGCAAGGCGGGTCAACGGGTGCAGCGAGCAGGGCCCCGGAACCCAGGCATGGACGCTTGGTGGCGTCAGGCCTCCCGGCAGTTGCGAGTTCATCGCTGCGACTTTTAGCGCGCCGGCAGATCCGGTCTGTGCGCTGGCCCACGCTTGCGCATCAATCCCGTGTCAGCGCGCTCGCGCGCCGATCGATCCAGCGCGCCCATCCTGCGCCCTGCGATCTTGATATCCGTGCGCTGCAGCGTCTGCCCGATCAGCGCCGCTTGCCGGTCGGCGCCCGCCGGTGGCTCCCTGGGATGTTGGCCGGCGTGCGCGACGCGGCGTGTCGAAGCCCAGGCGCCACGGTGACTGGCGCGCCCGCCACCCGGCGCGGCGGCGGTGCACCTTCCGAGGTGAAATCGGTGTTCTGCTGCGCCAAGCCTTTGGGCTTTGGCGCGGGTGCGGGTCGGGTCATGGGTCAGTCCTTGTCGGATTTCGGGTAAGCGTCGCGCTGCCGTGGTAGCGCAATGCGCGCAACTCAGGGGCTTTGTAGTTCCAGCGGACGCCGTCGTCGGTGCGTTGGCGTACACAAGTCGACGCGAGTCGCGTCGCGAACCGACGCGTCGTTTCAGCATGGCTCGGCCCACCTGCGCCGAGGTGGCGCTGACGGCGCTGCCCCGCGCCACGGCGATGAGCGACAGCGTCACCGACCACAGCTTCAGCGTGGCTGGGTTGTTCAGGTAGTGGGTGGCGTAGGCCGCGAAGCCGTCGAGGTCCTTGGGTTCGCGGGCGCTTGTGCCGTGCCGGCGGCTTGCAGGCTACCGCCCGTATCGGCCATGCCGCGCGCAAGACGCCAGCAGGTGCCCTATGCAGCGCACGCTCTGCCAAGGCTGCAGTGTGACGACGATCGACGACGACTACCTCGAGGGCAAGCGGCCCACCCAGGACGTCGTAGGGCTGGGCGCGGCGGTTCAACTCACCGAGGGCGGGCTGACCCTGGACCCTCAAATTCGTCCCATCAGGAGCAACACGACGATCACGATGACCACCAGCCCGAGGCCGCCGCTGGGTCCGTAGCCCCAGCCACGGCTGTGCGGCCAGGTTGGAATGGCCCCGATCAGCATCAGGATCAATACGATCAGCAGCAGGGTGCCTAGGGTCATGGGGTTCTCCTTGCGCAGTGGCTGGGTGGTTGGTTTGGCGCCGCCTATGGCAGGCCCACAAGCCGATTGCGGCGAGTTGTGCGCCGATCGGCAAGGTCTTCTTCAGAAGCTTTCGTGAACGGAGCCTTCCGCACCACGGCACGCAAGGTGACCGACGTTGCTCACCTGGCGTGCAGCCGCCGTTCTATACGCGCGGCACTCAGCACCTCGGGCAGCTCGCCATGCAGCAGATCCAACGGGCGGCGCCTGGCGAGCCAGGGGTTGGGCCGGACGAACCAGCAGGCCGTCGTCCAGTCGTCGATGCCGTTGCCCAATGCGGCAAGCACCTGGCCCGGCGCGGGTTTCACCGACAGGTCATGAAGCTCGAACTGGAACATCGGCACCCAGACGCTGTATTGCCGCGCAAAGCCGAAGACCTGGCGCGAGTCGATGAGCTGCGCCAGGGGGTCGGCGTCGCCGTTGCATTGATCGTCGAGCAGCCGCGCCAGATCATCCCCGCGCGCCAGCCCGCCGGTGGCACGAAAGGCCTGCTGCAGCTCAAGCAAGCCGGCGTCGGTGGGCGAGCCTCGCGGCGTTCCCGCAAGCACCGATTGCAAATGCGCAAAGGAGGTGCCGGCCGTGGCACCGCGCAAAGCGTCGAAGTATTTCAATTCGGCCGAAGCCGGGCGAATGGGGATCATGTGCACCTCCCGGTCGTTGAGAAAGACAGCAACCCGCCACATGCCGAATGATCGACCGGCGCGTGAGCATGAACGCAAGTCAAGCGGATCGTCTGTTCGGTGCCGAACATTGGCCCGTCCACTGATATTCATTGCCGTGTGGCCTGCCATGCATTGGCGCGTATGCTCGATTGCTCGCCCGGGCACGCACCTGGTGCAGGACCGCTCGATCCGCCCGAAAGACACCCCCCATGCACTCTCATCGTCGCCACGCTGAATGGCACCGCACCGACCGCATCGGCTGGTTGCGCGCCGCCGTGCTCGGCGCCAACGACGGCATCGTCTCCACGGCCAGCCTGGTGCTCGGCGTGGCGGCGGCCAGCGCCAGCCGCGACAGCGTGCTGCTCACGGGCGTGGCCGGCCTGGTGGCCGGCGCGATGTCGATGGCCGCCGGCGAGTACGTGTCGGTGCACTCGCAGGCCGATACGGAGAGCGCCGATCTGTCGCGCGAGCGCGCCGAGCTCGCAGCGAGCCCCGCCGCCGAGGAGCGCGAGCTCGGCGCGATCTACGTCGCACGCGGGCTCGAGCCCGCACTGGCACAGCAGGTGGCGAGCCAGCTGATGTCGCACGACGCGCTCGGCGCGCATGCGCGCGATGAACTGGGCATCTCCGCCACGATGAGTGCGCGGCCAGTGCAGGCGGCGCTGGCGTCGGCCGCCAGCTTTGCCGTCGGCGCGGCGCTGCCCCTGGCCGTGGCCGCTATCGCCCCGGGCGCTGCGCTGATCGCCGCCGTCGCGATCGCGTCGTTGCTGTTCCTGGTGTTGCTGGGTGGCATTGCGGCTCGCGCCGGCGGTGCGTCGGTGTGGCTCGGTGCGTGGCGCGTCAGCTTCTGGGGCGCGCTGGCCATGGCCATCACCGCAGGCGTGGGCAAGCTGTTCGGCGCGGTTGTCTGAGTACGGACACGAGGCCCAGCCTGCGCAGGGACTTGTGGTGTACGAAGGGCCGACTCCCCTGCGGATCGGGATGAGGCCGTGGCGCCGTCGGCGCCCGGCTGGCGTCAGCCCAGCAGTTGGCGGTAGGCGCGGCGATCCCTGGCGTAGCAGCTGCACGCTGCGGCTTCCAGGCCGGCCCGGTCCAGGACCCTCAGGTCACCGCGGCGGTATTCGATGAGTCCGCTGCTTTGCAGTTCGCCGGCCGCGGCGGTAATGCCGACACGGCGCACGCCGAGCATGTAGGCCAGGAACTCGTGCGTCACACGGAAGCGGTCGGAGCGTGCGCGATCCTGGCTCATCAGCAACCAGCGCGCCAGGCGTGGGCCGATCAGGTGAAAGCGCAGACAGGTGGCGGCTGCGGCAAGCTGCGCCATCAGTACGTAGACGTAACGGTTGAGCACACGCTGCAGGGCCGTGCTGCCGGTCAGCTCGACGCGCAAGGCACCGCTGCCGATGCGCCAGGCCGTGCCCGAGCCTTGCACCAGGCCGCGCAACGGCGTGGTTGCCACCCCCAACGCCAATTGCGCGCCCAGCATGCCCTCATGGCCGACCATGCCGACCTCCAGCTCCGCATCACCTTCGCTGGCTGCGACCAGCGACACGAACCCCTGCGTCGGAAAGTACGCATGCCGGGTCGTGGCACCGGGTTCGCACAGCGTCTGCGACAGCACCAGTTCCACCGGCTCGCAGCGCGCCAGCAGATGCAGGCGTGCCGAGCGCGGCAGCAATTCGATGAGGTGATTCTGGGCGCTCGCCAATCGGTTCTCCGGTGCGGCGAGGCTGGTCAACGCCGGCGCCCGCGATGTAGCACGCGGCACTCGGGCGAGGCCTCGTCACACGCACGCAGTCTGTGCGCATTGATGGCTCCCGACTGTCTGCCAGCGCACATAGCGCCCCGAAACGGGTTCAGCCCGCCATCGACGCGGCCACGAGCAGGGGGATCGCCGGCCGCCTTTGCGGCACGATCGGGGGCAGCAGCCGCTCGTGCTCTTTCCTGGCCGAGGCATAACACTCGCACGCGCGTTGCTCCAGCCGTGTCCGGTCGAGCACGCAGATGCGACCACGTCGATAGCGAATGATGCCGGCACCCTGCAGCTTCAGCGCCGCCGCCGTGACGCCTTCGCGGCGCACGCCCAGCAGCCCTGCCGCGCCTTCCTGCGTCATCGCCAATTCGTCAGAACTGGAACGGTCCAACCCCAGCAGCAGGCGCCGGCACAGCTGCTGGTCGATCGAATGGTAGCGGTTGCACAGCGCCGTCTGCGCCACGTGCGCGATCATCGCCTGCGTGTAGCGCAGCAACATGGCCAGCGCCAGGCCGGCAGGTTGCAGCAGTGACTTCATGTCCTGCGCGCCCAAGCGGAAGGCCAGACCACCGGCCTGCACCACGGCCTGACTGGGCATGGCGTTGCCGCCCATGAACAAGGCGATGCCGACCATGCCGTCGTGGCCCACCACCGCCAGTTCCGACGAAGCGCCGTCGCGCGTCATCGACATCAGCGAGATCACGGCCGTGGTGGGAAAGTAGACGAAGGTCGGCGTACTGCCCGATTCGAGCAAGACTTGGTTGGTGCGCAACTGCACCGGCTGCAGGTGGGGCCGCCAGCGTTGCAGTTCGGCTTCGGACAGCGACCCGAGCAACTGGTTCTGACCCGGGTCGACGTCGTCGAAGGGGCTGATGTTCACGGTGCACCCTTGGAATGTGTCGAGCGTCCATGATCGCGGCGCCGCCCGGCCCGGGCCATCGGCGGTGGCCGGTTCATGGCGTGGGCCCGGTCCTACAGGCGCCGCGTGCGGCGCCGACGATCAGACGGCCGGACGGGCGGGCAGCAGCCGCTCGTACTCCGTCTTCACCACCGCGTAGCACTCGCAGGAGCGCCGCTCCAGCGCCGCACGGTCGAGCACCAGGATGCGCCCGCGTGCGTACTGGATCAACCCGGCCTTCTGCAGCTTCAGCGCCGCTTCGGTGACGCCTTCGCGGCGCACGCCCAGCATGTTGGCGATAAGTTCCTGCGTCATGTTCAGTTCGCTGCCGGACAGACGGTCGAGGCTGAGCAGCAGCCAGCGGCACAGCTGCTGGTCCAGCGAATGGTGGCGGTTGCACACCGCCGTCTGCGCCATCTGCGTGATCAGTGCCTGGGTGTAGCGCAGCAGCAGGTGCATCACCGGATGGGAGCGGTCGAACTCGCTCTTGATGGTGTGCGCCGCGAGCCTGAAGCCTCGACCGGCGCTTTGCACCACCGCACGGCTGGGCGTGGTCTCGCCGCCCATGAACAGCGCCACACCGACGACGCCCTCCCGTCCGACGACGGCAATCTCGGCCGAAGCGCCGTTTTCCATCACGTATAGCAACGAGACAATGGCCGAGGTGGGAAAATACACATGGCTGAGTGTGCTGCCCGACTCGTACAGCACCTGGCCGAGCGGCATGTCCACGGCCTCGAGCTCCGTCTGCCAGCGGCGCCAATCGTCGGCGGGCAGCGCTGCCAGCAACCGGTTCTTCCTGGGGTCGGCTTCGGCATTCATCATCTCACGGGATGTCAGGCGCGCGCTGGCAGCGGGCATTGTCGAGGCTGTGGAAATTATAGGCAGCGCATGCACCGCGCAGTGTTCGATAGCGAACAATGCGGCGACATCGCCATGGGTACGCTGCCGCACAGACCCTGTTCTTCCGTCGCGATACCTTGGGCGCTGAGGGCGGCGCCAGTAGGGCCATGTCTTGGGCGCGGCCAGGCGTGCCTGCGTCCGCGGCCGCCCGGCAGCGCCCGCGATGCCGCACCGGCGGCGCAGTTGCTGACGGCATCCTGTCCGACAGACAGCACGGGAGCGCGCACCTAGGATCGATGCACCAGGTTCCTGCGGCCTGGACGACATGACGCAGGTGCGCCCGCGCGCCTTGCCGATCCCCCAGACATTCCGCGCGTGCCCCGGCAGCGCGGTCGGAGTTGCATATGAAGACCGATGTGACCGCCACCCCCAGCTGGAGCACCGCCTCCTTCGGCGATGCGGCCGAGACCTCGCCGATGGAGTTGTCGGCGCTGGGCGAACATCTTCAGCATTGTTCCGCCACGCCAGGCCCTCTGGTGAGGCTGCGCTTCGCCGTCGAATCGATGAACGGCTTCGTCAGCGCACGCCTGGTCACCAGCCTCGCCTTGCTGTGCCTGCCGTTCCTGGTGCTGGCGCTGCTGTTGTAGCGCATGGCGAACGCCGAACTGCTGCGTCCTGCTGCCCGACGCGCCGCAGGCACTGTGCGCCATCCTGGACAGTGCCCAGGGGCCGGTGCAGCCGCCGATCCGCTCGGAGATCTTCGGGCCACAGCGCTTTGCGCAGCATGGCCGCAGTCTGGGCGAAACCCATCGTGCGGCGCGCGCGCGCATCGGTGCCGCCACCTTCTTTCCACGCCTCAAGGACAACATCCGCGTCTTGCGCCAGGCGCACCACTACCTCGGACTGCAGGCCGCCACCGGCTACGACATCAGTCCCGCGGCGGAGTGGCTGCTCGACAACTTCCACCTGATCGAAGCGCAGCTCAAGGAGATCCGCGACGGCCTGCCGCGCAACTACTTCCGCGCATTGCCGATGCTCATCGACGAGCCGCTGGCCGGCCTGCCGCGCGTCTATGGCGTGGCCTGGGCCTTCGTGGCCCACACCGACGGCGCCTTCGACGAAGAGCTGCTGCTGCACTTCCTGGCCGCGTACCAGGAGACGCGCGAGCTCAATCTCGGCGAGATGTGGGCGCTGCCCACCACGATACGCGTGGTGCTGGTGGAAAACCTGCGCCGGCTGGCCGAGCGCGTGGCCACGCACAAGGCCGCGCGCGAGGTGGCCAACCTGTGCAGCGACCGCATCGAGGCCTTCTCGCTGCAGGCTCTGGAGCAGTTGCTGGCGCTGCTCGAGCGCCGCGGCGTGGGCTCGGTGTTCCTGGCGCAGATGGCGCAACGCCTGGGCAGCCGCCAATCCGGCAACCTGAGGCGCGTGCACGAATGGCTGCAACGCGCCCTGCCCGATGTGGCCACCGTGCAGGCGCAACAGGTGGCCGACCAGGCGGCCGACAACCTGAGCGTCAGCAACGCGGTCAACTCCCTGCGCTTCATCGGCGATGCCGACTGGAGCGACATCATCGCGCGCGGCAGCCTGCTGATGCAGCGCATGCTCGGCACGCCGCTGTTCGCGGCCGAGCATGCACAGACGCGCGACCAGACCTTGCATCGCATCGAGCGCCTGGCGCGGCGCAGCGGCCGCAGCGAGCGCGTGGTGGCACAGACGCTGCTCGAGCTGATGCACGGCGCCGAAGCGAGCCAGCGCGACGGCCGCGCTTCCCAGCCACTGGCTGCGCGGCCCCGGCCGCGCTTCACTGGTGCGCGCGCTGGGCCTGCATGAACGCGGCGCGCTGCTGTGGAGTGCGGCCGTGCGCCGGCTCATGCTGCCCGCCTACCTGGGCACGTTGCTGGCCGGCACGATCGGCCTGGTGGCCTGGATGCTGTGGCGCGACGCCACCGGGCCGGCGCCCGACGCAACTGCATGGACATGGGTCGCCGGCGCGCTGATGTTGTTCCCGGCCTCGGAGGCGGTGGTCGCGCTGATCAACCGCCTCATCAGCGAATCGACGCGGCCGCAACACCTGCCGCGGCTGGCGCTGGCGCAGGGCATTCCAGCGCAGCACCGGGTGATGGTGGCCATGCCCGTCATGCTCACCGACGCCGCATCGGTGGACGCGCTGCTGCACCGTCTGCAGTTGCACCACCTGGCCAACCCGGAGCCACATGCACAGTTCGCACTGCTGTCCGACTGGGCCGATGCCGAATCGGCACGGGCCGCGTCGGACGACGCGCTGCTGCAGTGCGCGCGGCAAGGCATCCGCGCGCTGAATGCGCGCCATCCGCAGGCGCACGGCGAGGCGCCGCGCTTCGTGCTGCTGCACCGCGAGCGGCTCTTCAGTGAATCCGAGCAGCGCTGGATCGGCTGGGAACGCAAGCGCGGCAAGCTCGAGGCGCTGATCGCACGCCTCGCCAAGGCTGACCCGGGCCCCTTCCTCGACCTGGGCGAGGACTCGCGGATTGCCGCCGGCACCGCCTACGTGCTCACGCTGGACAGCGACACGCAGCTGCCGCCGGGGCGGCTGCGCGAGTTGGTGGGCGTGGCCGCGCATCCACTGAACCAGCCGCGCCTGGACACCGAGGCGCGCCGAGTGCTCGGCGGCTACGGCATCCTGCAGCCACGCATCGCCACCCCCTTGCCGGCACCGCAGCAGTTGACGCCTTACCACTGGCTGTTTGCCGGGCAGTGCGGCATCGATCCGTACAGCGCGGCCAGCTCCGAGGTCTACCAGGACCTGTTCGGCGAAGGCAGCTTCACCGGCAAGGGCCTGCTCAACGTGCAGGCGATGCAGGCGGTGCTGGCCGGCCGGCTGCCCGAAGGCCAGGTGCTGAGCCACGACCTGCTCGAAGGCTCGCTCGCCCGCTGCGCGGCGGTGAGCGACATCACGCTGATCGAGGACGCGCCTTTCCATGCCGACGTGGCCGCGTCACGCGTGCACCGCTGGGCGCGGGGCGACTGGCAGCTGCTGCCCTTCATGCTGCGCGGCGCCCGTTTCCCGCTGCGTGCCATCCACCGCTGGAAGATGTTCGACAACCTGCGCCGCACGCTGGTGGCGCCGATGTCGTTGGCACTGATGCTGCTGGCACTGGCCGGGCACGGGCTGTCGCCCTGGGCCGCGCTGGGGTTGGTGATGGCGGCCTTCGCCACCGGGCCGTTGATCAGCGCGGTGGCAGGCTTCTCGCCCAGCCGCGACGACATCGCCAAGCTGCACTTCTATCGCCAGGCCGGCGCCGACCTGCTGCGTGCCCTGTGCGGCGCACTGTGGCACCTGGCACAACTGCTGCAGCAGGCGATGCAGTCGGCGGATGCGATCGTGCGCGCGCTGTACCGAATGGCCGTGAGCCGGCGCCATCTGCTGCAGTGGACCACCGCCGCGGCGGCACAGGCCGCCGCCGAGCGCGGTTTCGCAGCGCTGCTGGTGCGCCATCGGCAGGAACCGCTGCTCGCCGCCGCGCTGCTGCTCGGCCTGCTGATCGCCGGCACACCGCATCCCGCCTGGGCGCTGGCACTGTGCACGCTGTGGGGCTTGTCGCCGGTGTGGACCTGGTGGGTCAGTCGGCCGCGCAACCGGCTGCGCGGGCCCGCGCTGTCGGCGGCAGACCGCGTGTACCTGCAAGGCATCGCACGCGACACCTGGCGCTACTTCGAACGATGCGTCACGGCGCAGGACCGGCACCTGCCGCCGGACAACCTGCAGACCGCGCCGCACGACATGCTGGCGCACCGCACCTCGCCCACCAACATCGGCCTGTACCTGTTGAGCGTGGCCTGTGCGCGGCAGTTCGGCTGGATCGGCACGCATGGAACTGCTGGCGCGGCTGGAGGCCACGCTGGCCACGCTGGCCACGCTGCAGCGACACCGCGGCCATCTGGTGAACTGGTACGACACCGCCAGCGGGGCGCCGCTGCTGCCGATGTACGTGTCCACCGTCGACAGCGGCAACTTCTGCGGGCACCTGCTCGCGCTGGCGCAGGCCTGTTTGGAGCTGGCCAAGGCGCCCTTCGACGACGGCGCATCACAGCGCGCGCTGGCGGCATCGCGGGCGCGGCTGGCGCCGCTGCTCGCTGCGCGCCACCGGCTGTCGCCTGAACAGCGCGACGAACTGCGCTGGTGCCTGGCCGACCATCGCGCCGCGAATCGCTCGGCCGCGCTCGACCGGCAGGCGCAGGCCCGTTCGCAGGCCGGCGACGCGCCGCATCGGCTGCGGGCCTTGGCCGCGGCGTGCCGGCAGTTGGCTGCCGAAGCCGACTTCGGCTTTCTCTACCACCGCCAGCGCCACCTGTTCCACATCGGCTACCGCGTCGCCGAACAGGAGCTCGACTCCGGCTTCTACGACCTGCTGGCCTCGGAAGCGCGGCTGACCAGCCTGTTCGCGGTGGCCAAGGGCGACGTGCCGGTGCGGCACTGGGCGGCGCTCGGGCGGCCCTTCTTCGCCATGGGTGCCGATGCGGGGCTGCGCTCCTGGTCGGGCTCGATGTTCGAGTACCTGATGCCCACGCTGGTGCTCGACGAGCCGCAGGGCAGCGTGCTGAACCAGGCCGGCTGTGCCGCGCTGCGCGAGCAGATCGCCTTTGCCGACGCCCAGCAACTGCCCTGGGGCATCTCCGAATGCGCGTACGCTGGCAGCGACCACACGCTGGCCTACCAGTACGCGCCGCAGGGGGTGCCGCGCCTGGCGTTGCGGCGCACGCCGAGCGACGAGATGGTCATCGCGCCCTACGCCACGGCGCTGGCGGCGCAGATCGCCGCGCAGCGTGCCTGCCGCAACTTCCATGCGCTGCAGGCTCTGGGCGCCCGCGCGCGCTACGGCTTCATCGAGGCGCTGGACTTCACGCCGGCACGCCAGGCCGGCAGCGCGGCTTTCACGCCGGTGCAGACCTTCATGGCGCACCACCAGGGCATGAGCATCGTGGCCCTGGCCAACGTGCTGCTGGACGGCGCCGCGCAGCGTTGGGGCAGCTCCAGCGCATCGATCGAGGCCGTGGCCTCGCTGCTGCACGAACGCACGCCGCGCGAGGTCTCCACGCTGTCTGCGCCGCCGGGCGGGCCGCCGGCGATGGTGCGCGAGCGGCGCTCCTCCGGCCTGCTGCGCGAGGTGCTGCCAGGCGCCGCAGCCGTGGAGCCCACGCACCTGCTGTCGAACGGCCGTTACGGCGTGTCGCTGCGCGCCAACGGCGCCGGCTTCAGCCGCTGGGGCGGGACCGGCCTGACGCGCTGGCGCGACGATGCGCTGCGCGACGCGCATGGCAGCTTCTTCTACCTGCGCTGGCCCGAGGGCTCGCGCAAGGACGGGCCGTCGCACCCGGTGTCGATCACGCAGCACCCGGCGCCCGACCCGGCGGCGCATTACCACAGCAGCTTCCACGCCGATCGCGTGTGTTTCGACGCCACCTGGCCCGGCGTGCAGGCGCACACGACGGTGTGGGTCAGTCCGGAGGACGACATCGAGTTCCGTCAGGTCGAGGTGTCCAACCTGGGCGAGCGCACGCTGGAGATCGAGTTGCTCTCGGCCTTCGAGGTGACACTGTCGGACGATCGCGCCGACGAGGCCCACCCGGCCTTCATGAACCTGTTCGTGCGTGCCGAATGGCAAGCGGCGCAGCGCTCGCTGTGGTTCGAGCGCAAGCCGCGGCTGCCCAGCGAGCCGGCGTTGCGCATGGCGCACTTCCTGGCCGACAGCGAGGCGCAGGTGCTGGCCGTTCGTGTGCTGGCCGACCGCCAGCGCTGGCTGGGCCGCAACCGCGACGCCAGCCAGCCGCTGGCCGACTTCGATGCGCCGTCGCCCGCCGACGCCGCGGCCGATCCGCAGACGCTCGACACCGGCCTGGACCCGGTGTGCGCCATCGCCGTGCGGCTGCGCATCGCGCCGCTGGCCAAGGCACGCCTGACTTTCGCCACGGCGGCCAGCGACAGCGACGGCACGCTGCGCGCGGTGATCGACAAGTATCGCCAGCCCAGCCATGTGCAGCGCGCGTCCTTGATGTCGGCCACGCTGGCCGGCATCCGCCTGCGCACGCTGCGTGTCAACGCCGAGACCTTCGCCGCGATCCAGACGCTGAGCACGGCGCTGGTGCTGAGCCTGACGCGGCTGCGGTCCGGATCGGGCCACGCCGACGCGACCGCAAACGAGGTCTGCGACCGCCGCCTGTTGTGGCGCTTCGGCATCTCCGGCGACCGGCCCGTGCTGCTGGTGTCGGCCGGAGCGATGCACGATCTGGGGCTGCTGCGCTCGCTGGCGCAGGGCCTGCGCCTGTGGTCCTGGGGCGGCATCGCCTGCGACCTGGTGGTGGTCAACAGCGAAGCCGCGTCCTACCAGATGGCCTTGCAGCGCGAACTGGGTGCGCTGCGCGAACGCCACGCGGCGGAAAGCGCGGCCCAGCCCGGATTGGTGGCCACTGCCTTGCACGTGCTGCGCCGCGAGGAGTTGTCCGACGACGAGCTGTCCACCCTGCGTTGCTTGGCGCGTGTGCACCTGCGGGCCGACGGCCGCTCGCTGCTGCACCACGTGCAGGCCTGGATCGATGCACACGAGCTGGCGCTGGAGCAGCGCCGCGAGGTCTCGACGACGGCACTGTCCGAGGCTGCGGCCCCGGGCGCCGCCGCGACGGCGGCGCAGGGCGAGTTTGCGGCCGACTCCGGCGAGTTCCGCTTCGACGTCGGCGACGCGCAGCGCCCGGCGCGGCCGTGGATCAACGTGCTGTCCAATCCGGCCTTCGGTGCGCAGCTCTCCGAAGCCGGTGGTGGCTACACCTGGGCGGTGAACAGCCGGCTCAACCAGCTCACCGCCTGGTCGAACGACGCGGTGGCCGACCCGGCGAGTGAAAGCTTCCTGATCCAGGACCGCCGCAGCCAGGCGCTGTGGCGGGTGGCACCGGGCCCTCGAGCCGGACTGAGCGACACACGATCCGGCTACCGCGTGGCCCATGGCCAGGGCTACACGCTGATCCACCACCATCGCGGCAGCCTGCAGGTGAACGTGTCGTGGTGCGTGGACCCGCACAGCGCGGTCAAGCAGGTGCGGCTGCGCCTGGTGAACCGCGGGCACCGCACGCTGCACCTGCGCATTGCCGGCATCGCCGAGTGGATGATGGGTGCGAACCGCGCCGACCGCGGCACGGTCCACACCGCGCTCTACCGCCAGCGCTTGCCCGCGGCCCATGACGACGACGTGTCGTCGGGTAGTCGACGGCCACGCGAGCGCCGGCTGACCGCGCTGTTGTGCACGCAGCGCGAGCGTGCCGCCGGCTTCGGCGAAGGCACCGCCTTCTTCGCGTTGGCCGGCGACGCCGACGAGGCCGAGGACTGGAGCTGCGACCGCCGCGAACTGTTCGACGCACGCGGCCGCCTGGTGCTGCCCGACCACCTGGGCCAGCAGCAAGGCAGCGGCCTGGACCCTTGTGCGGCACTGACCGTCCGCCTCACCCTGCCGGCCGGGGACACGGCCGAACGCGTGTTCTTGCTGGGCTATGCCGAGAACCCGGACGCCGCGCGCCGGCTGGCCACCACCGCAGCCGCAGTCAGCGCCGTGCAGCGGCTGGACCAGGTGCGCGGCCACTGGGACCACCTGCTCGGCGCGACCACCGTGCGCACGCCCGACCCGTTGTTCGACGCGCTGGTCAACCGCTGGCTGCTGTACCAGACGGTGTCGTGCCGGCTGTGGGCCAAGGCCGGCTTCTATCAGGCCGGAGGCGCCACCGGCTTTCGTGACCAGCTGCAGGACGCGATGGCGCTGTCCTGGGCCGCACCGGCCATGCTGCGCGAGCAGATCCTCATCGGCGCGTCGCGCCAGTTCCCCGAAGGCGACGTGCAGCACTGGTGGCATGCGCCGGGCGGCGCCGGCGTGCGCACGCATTTCTCCGACGACCTGCTGTGGCTGGCGTTCGCGATCACGCACTACCTGCGCGCCACCGGCGACCTGAAGCTGCTCGACGAGCCGGTGCCCTTCCTCGACGGGGCCACCATTCCCGAAGGCGCGGAGGACGCGTACTACGCGCCCACGCGCAGTGCGTTGCAGGCGTCGGTATACGAACACGCCGCCCGCGCCATCGACCGCAGCCTGCGGGTGGGCGTGCACGGCCTGCCGCTGATGGGCAGCGGCGACTGGAACGACGGCATGAACCGGGTCGGCATCGAAGGGCGCGGCGAATCGGTGTGGCTGGGCTGGTTCCTGTGCACCATCGTGGCCGACTTCGCGCCGCGGGCGCGCGCGCGTGGCGACGTCGAGCGAGCGCAGCGCTGGGACAGCGCCGCGCTGGGCTGGACGGTGGCGCTGAACGGCGCCGCCTGGGACGGGCAATGGTTCAAGCGCGCCTTCTTCGACGATGGCCAAGCGCTGGGATCGACGGCCAATGCCGAAGGCCGCATCGACCTGATCGCGCAGGCCTGGGCGGTGCTGTCCGGCGTGGCGCCGCCGGCGCTGCAACGCATGGCACTGGTGGCCATGGACACCCATCTGGTGGACCACGAGGCCGGCCTGCTGAAGCTGCTCGACCCGCCGCTGCAGCATGCGCAGCCGAGCGCCGGCTACATCCAGGCCTACCCGCCGGGCGTGCGCGAGAACGGCGGCCAGTATTCGCATGCCGGCGTCTGGGCACTGATGGCGCAGGCCCGCTTCCAGACCACGCTGGCGAAGTCGCATGCCGGATCGGTGCCCGACGCGGACATCGCCTATCGCTACTTCAAGTACCTGAGCCCGGCCCACCGATCGCGCCACGCCACGCATGGCCAGGCCTACGGCATCGAGCCCTATGTCGTGGCCGGTGATGTCTACACCCAGGCACCCTATGTCGGGCGCGGAGGCTGGAGCTGGTACACCGGCGCCGCGGCCTGGCTGCACCGCGCGGCGATCGAGTCGATCTTCGGCCTGCAGCTCGGCGCGCGGCACCTTTCGTTCACGCCGTGCCTGCCCTCGCATTGGCCGCGCGCCGAGCTGTGCCTGACGCGCGACGGCCGCACGATGCGCTTCGTGTTCGTGCGCGGCGACGCGCAGGCCGCACTGGATGTGTTGCGCGATGAACAGCCAGGCGCGCAGCTGTTGCGACCTGCCACACCGCTTGCCTGGACCACGCTGCCGCCGCACAGCGTCTTCGTCGTGCCGCTGCTGGACGAGCCATCCAATCCGCCCGCCAGCCGGAACACCGAGGCGACCGATCTGCAGGGTACAACCTGATCGGCCGGGTTCAATGCCCGGCAGCGTGCACGCGGCGCAGCCGCATCGAGGTGCCGGATGGTGTCAGCGCCTGGTGCGCGATGGCACAGGCCTGACGGCGCGAGATACTGAAGCCGTCGACACCCACCTCACGGGAGCTGAACTCATGACCTACCGAGCCCTGATCGTCGTCGCCGCGCTGGCCGCGCTGGCGCTGTTTGCCTTCCTGAACTGGGCGGTCTTCAACGCACCGACGGTGCTGAACCTGGGCTTTGCCGAAGTCAACGCCCCGCTGGGCCTGATCATGCTCATCGTCACTGGCGTCGTCAGCGCGCTGTTCCTCGTGTACATCGTGTTCCAGCAGGCGGGCGTGATCCTGGAGACGCGCCGCTACGCGAAGGAGTTGAAGAGCCACCGCGAACTGGCCGACAGCGCCGAGGCCTCGCGCTTCACCGAGCTGCGCAACTACCTGCAAGCCGAGCTGCGCCGCATCGAGGCACAGGGCGCGGCCGCCCAGCGCGAGAACGGCGCGCGCATCGAGACGATCGAGCAAGGGCTGCAGGGCAAGATGGCGGAGTCGACGCGCACCTTGTCGGCCCATCTTGGCGAGATCGAGGACAAGCTGGATCGCGCACTGGCCCAGCCGCGCGCCTGAGTGCGTCATGAAATCAGCTCCAGCAACGATCGCGGTCCGACCTGGTGCGCATCGCGACCGAGGCGATGGCCGAACGTGGGCTGGAGCCTGAATTTCCGGCGAGTGTCCGACA
>CAWGOK010000061.1:0-86309 GCA_963824005.1 uncultured beta proteobacterium | reverse complement strand
TGGCGGTATCAGGCGCAAAGCGCTCGTCGGTGCTGCCCGAGGTGCCCACGGTCGCCGAGGCCGGATACCCGGGTTTCGACACCTTCCTGCTCGCCATCTTCGCGCACGCAGCGCGCCGAGCCATCGTCAAGGCGTTCCACAGGCGTTCGTCGAAGCGCTGCGCCAGCCCGACATGGCAACGAAGCTGCTTGCCACGATCAGAGCATCAGTCGCCGGCACGCCCGCCGAGCCGACTACCCCGCTGTCCGTGATCTCGAAGAATGGGGCGAGGTCGCCAAGCGCATCAACCTGAGCCTGGACTGATGAATGTCGCGCCATCGCGCGCGCCGTCGCGGCTGCCGGCGCGGGCATTGACAGTCACGATCTCCAAAGGCGCCGACGTGTGGCAGGCGGATCGGCGGCGACATCGTTCTCGTGATAGATCGACAGGCCGACGACGCGGCTCATGGGGTGCGTGCCTTCGTCGGACTGGTCCAGGGCGAGGGGTGACGAGTACGGCGCCGAGCGTGCCGCGAAGGCCGACGGCGACGAGCGTCTGCGGCATGTCTTTGCGCGCCGGTCGCCGACGTCGCCGTGCCCAGCGACAGCCGTCGATGCGCACGTCCGACAGGAAGTGCAGCACCGCGCCGAGCATGAACTGGCCACCCCAGGCCACGTCCGCCCGGCTGCGCTTGGGAAACGGCCGAGCAATGCGTCGATGAAGGCATGCGCCATCGGATCGAAGAACCGTGCTGCGCAGCTCGGATTCAGGCGTCGATACCACCAGGTCGCGGGCCGCCATCCGGCGAACACTGACCGCCGGGTCGGCGTACAGCGCCACCGCGGGCCGATGACCGCATCGAGCACGCGCTCCAGGGCGTCCATCGGCAGGCTTGCGCTTCGTCGTCCAGGCCAGCGCGCGTCCCTCGATGCACTCGGTCACCTTATAGCGCTCGCGCGCAGCGTGGCAGCAAACAGGCCCGCGAGTCGTTCGGCGGCAAAACGCTTCCTCCAGCGATCGATGTACTTCACTGCAGTCGAGCTTGCTCGGTCTCGGCCCACGTCAGTCCCTCGGACAAGAGCAGGATCAGTCGAGCGTCCCGCGCCGGATCGGCTCGACCGGTCGCCGCGCTGGCTTGCGCTGCAGTTCCACAAGCTCGGTATTGGTCATTCGATCGAACGCCTACTGAACGGCCGGTCGTCGAGGTCATCATCTCGACGTCTCGACCCGTTGCCGTGACTCAAGGCGGCAGGAACCGCGAAGCCCCGCTACCGCGATGGCGCGGCGCAAGGTTCCGCAAGGGTTCGTGCAAGGGCTGCCCAGCGCGCTACACGCTCGACATCGTCAACCACGACTCCTATAGTGAGTGCGTCTACGCACAGCGATGCGCATGGGCGGTGGCAACGCTCAAACGCCGCAAGACCCCCGGAAGTACAACCGCGACTGAAGAACAATATGCACAAGTCAGTTTCCGTTTTCATCGCGCGCACTCGTCGCGCTGACGGTCGGCCCAGCGATGGCGCAAAGAAGACCCTCGCCGTCGTGGTCAAGGGTTTCGACAACCCGTTCTCACCGTGCTCGGCGATCGCTGCGCGCTCTGGAACAAGGAGAACCCGAACTCCAGTACACCTGCCTGTACACCGGTCCGGCCTCCAGCGCCAACGAAGCCGGCGAGGCAAGCAGTCGAAGACTGGTCGACAAAGGCGTGGCTGGCGTTGCCATCTCGCCGTCGAACACGCCAGCGATCGGCAGCATGCTCAAGCCAAGGCGCCGAAGATGCCGATCGTACCATCGACGCCGACCTGTCGGCCGCCGACCGCTCGCTGCGCAAGACCTACCTCGGCACCAACGATTACGACATCGGCGTGCTGATGCCAGTTCGCCAGGAGCTCAACCCCCAGGGCGTACGGTATGCACGTAGCTGGCAACGTGGCGGCCGACAACATCAACGCCGGGCGGCCGGCTTTCGCGACACCATCACCGGCAAGAAGGGGGTGACCGCCTGAGTGGCGACGGCGGCTGGACCGAGATCCCCGGCTGCCGGTTTTCCCCAATGACCAGATCGGCCTGGCGGACCAGCAGGTGGCGGTCCGCAGACCCGGAACGATGCCTTCATCCTCGTCGGTGGCTCGGCGCGATTCGGTCCGCAGGCCTATGCGCAGGTGACCGACCAGGTCATGCCGACTGAGAGTGAGAAGATACTGATCATCATCACCGTGACGCCTTCCGCCGCAACTGGCCGCTCTGAAGGCCGGCCGCCGGCGATCCGCAGATCGGAACGCCGTTCGAGATCGGCCACCGCGCGCCGACGATCTGATCGACCTGATCAACGGCAAGTCGGTGCCGATGCCGCTGTACACCGGCCTGGACGAGTGCCTGCAACTTGGGACCTCGACGGTGCAGGCGAAGTAGCCTGGGCCTGTGGGCCGTCTCCAAGGCGCTCGCAGGCGCTGCCGTGCACCAAGAAGTGATAGGACATGGCCCTTCTCGAGCTAGCGCGGGTCTCCAGAGCATTCGGCGCGGTCCAGGCGCTGATCGAAGATGTCGCTGACGCTCAGGCCGGCGAGGTGGTCGGCCTGATGGGCGACAACGGTGCTGGCAGGTCCACGCTCGGTTCGGTCAGTTGCCGGCAACTACCCGCGCCGACGAGGGCACGATGACGCTGCAGGGCAGAAGGTCGCCTTCCACAAACCAGCCGAGGCGCGCCAGCAGCCGGCGTCGAGATCGTCTACAGGACCTCACGCTATGCGACAACCTTCAGCGCTGCCAACGTGTTCTCGGTCGCGAGCTGATCACGGCTTTGGTGCAACCAGGTACTGAACTACGGCAGCATGTCGAGCGTGCCGGCGAACTGTCCGCCGAGCTGGAAACAGAAGCCGCCGCGCGACCTCATGCGCAGTGTGCCGTCGAGCAGCGCCAGGCTGTCGCGATCAGCCGCGCCGTCTGTCCGATCCGGAGGTCGTGTTGATGAGACACCCAGCCGCGGTGGCAGTTTCGCCAGGTCACCCGCTGCTCGACCTGATTCGCCGCCTGCGCGGCCCACCGACATCACCGTCGTGCTGATCCATCACGGCATGCAACATCTTTGCGGTATTGAGCCGACCGCATAGTCGTCATGCGGCGTGGCGTGAAGGTGGCCGACAAGGTCATCGCGCGAAGCTGGCCGGAGGTCGCCGGCCTCGTCGCCGCGCATGAGAGCCGCATAGTGCGCCCAGCAGCGAAGCTGCCCGCGATAGTGAGCCGCCATGGCCCTGAGTCTCGAAGATCGATCGCGAAGCAGACATCGCCGACTGGTTGAGCTGGCTTCGCCGCCGAGCAGAACATATCGGTCTCGGTGGCACGTCATGCTGGCCTTTCGGCATGGCATTTCCCAGCGATGTCTCGCCACGCAGCAGAACCTGTTCGACGTGACGCGCGACTTTGCCTTCATCGCCATCATCGCCATCGGCATGACCACATGATCATCACCGGCGGCATCGATCTGTGGATCGGAGCGGTGTTCGTGCTGTCGGGCATGGTGATTTGGCATGACGATGAGCGAGGGGCAGTATCGATCTGGCTCGCGGTGCCGCTCGCTCTCGGCGCGGCGCTTGCCGTAGATCCGCTTCGACGGAATCTTGATCGCCTACGTCGGCGTGCCGCCCCTTGTCACCTTCGGCATGCTGTTGAATCGGCGCGCGGTTGGCCATCGTTTTGTCGAGCGACAAGATGGTTCAGTTCGGCCTGATCAGGCGCGTTGCTCGCTCTGGGCGGTGAGCTCGATCATGTCGCTGCCCTTCGTCGCCACCATGCCCAGGTGCCCGGCCCGGTGTTGTTCCTCTTGGTGATCTTGCTTCTTCGCCGCTTTTCGTTCCGCTGGACGCGTCGGGCCACTATATCTTCACCATCGGCGGCGATGAACGCGCCCGCCACGGCCACCAGCGTGCCGGTCAAGCTCGTCAAGGTAGGTGTCTGCATGTTCTGCCGCCTGTGCGCCGGCGTCGCCGGCGTCCTTGAGATCGCTGGCTCGCCGTCGCCGCCGCCTCGGACGAGAAATGGAGTTGTCGGTGATCGCCGCGGCGGTGATAGGTGACCACCAACCTGATCGGTCGGCTCATCGGCACGGCCTTCAGCGCCATCGTTCGGCGCCGCGCTGATCGAGGTCATCCGCGATGGCCTGATCCTGCTGGGCGTCAGCGCCCTTCTGGCCGGCACCTTCGTTCGGCGGCTTTATCATCATCGCCGTGTTGTTCGACGATGCAGGCGCACGGCGCCGACGGGTGACGGTGCAGTTCGACAGTCGCGCCCCTGACATGCGGACCCGGCGATGGCAGCCTCGACGACATCCTCGAGCCGCTGGTGCAACCGATCATCGATGCAGGCCTTCGCCGACCTGAACAGATTCGCTTCCGTCACCAACGGTCTCCGATCAGCCCGACTCCGAGCCGCACCACCCTCAAGTTTCGGGCAGCAGTTGCCTGTTCGAAGTCCGCCTCGGTCGAGATCCATGAGTTCAGCACCGTGAGCAGCAGTCACTGGATGGGCCTGGAACAACACTGGCCCAGCGCGTTTCTGGCCATCTCAGCAGTTCCTCGACCACGTCGTTCGCACCGCTGAAGGCCGCAGCAACAGCTTCCTGATCGTCTACCTACCCAAGCAGCTGTTCGTCGAAGCCGAAGTCGTTCACACCACCCGCTGCAGCACATCACCGCCAGCGTCCCGACCCGACCATCGTCCCTGATCACTCGACCCGCTTGTGCTTAGCGAGGGGCCTTCGCCACTTCCTTGCTCGCCAGGCCCATGCGCGCCCGCCGTCGCAGACGACCCCGAGGGCGGCGCACACCTCGCGCGCGGCGGCTATGCAACAGCGGGAAGCTGGACTCCGGACTGGGTGTGCCAGCTCGCGGATCGCGGCGGCGCGTTGAACACGCTCGGCGCTGCGCGTCCGGTTCATGTCCCACGCCATGCGGGCGCGGCACGCGTCCACCGCCAAGGCCTCGTCGATCGCCGTCCACCCGCTGGCGGCGCCCAGCGGCGGCCAACGTGCCGCCGCTCTGCGCTGCAGCGTCCTGCCCGACCATCGGCGAGCATCTGCGCCCGATCAGGGCCTTCGGCTGCCGCCGCCGCATCAGACTGATGCTGTGCACGGCCACGCGGTGGACTCCACCCGCCGCGATGCCCTGCACCAGGCCGTGCCCACGCCTTCGACGTGGCGTTCACCAGGTCGGCGCGCTCATGCTCGACCATGCCGAAGACGCGCGCCCTCGCCGCTCAGGTTCTTGTGGCGTCGCTCGCATAGGCAGGACGACGGCGCTGTCGTCGTTCAGGCCAACGGCGCTGCGCTGTTGCCAGCAGCTGCCGATAAGATTTCTCCGGCTCGGCGTGCGGTGAAATTTCCAGGCGCGCCGCACCGACGACGTCGCCGACGTCGGGTGGGTGCCGAGCAGGGCATGGCGGCTGTCAGCTGCTTCGCCGGGTTCGCGCGGTCGCCGTCGGTTGCGACGATCGACGCCCAAGGTGCCCAGCTCGACATGGCCTGGCCCGCCTGGCCGGCGCCGACCGCCGAGTCCGCCACAGCATTGTCACCAGCACCAGCGACCGTCGGACCGGCTTCAGTCCGACGGCGCGCAACATCGCCGCGCAGCCGCCGGTGACCTGCGGCCTTCGTGCAGGCTGGGCATGGGCGCTCACGTCAGGCCGGTGGCCTGGGCGTTCTCGTCGCTCCAGCGCCACGGCCAGCATCGGCCAGGCGTTGGTGCAGCGGCCTCGGACATCTCGCTGGCGAAGTCAGCCGCTGCGCACCGGCGCGGTTGGTCCTTGACCAGCGCCTTCTCGATGCGCTTTGACGGTCCGGCTCATGCTGCGCCACCACCGCCTGGCGCATCGAAGCCGCGTGAGTCCCGAGTTGCCGGTCGTTGCCGCCAGCCTGGCGCGCGCCACTAGTTCGGCGCGTTCATGGTGCGCGCGCCCGTCGTTCCAGAGGGAGTCGCGACGCAGGCGCCGGCCGGCCTGGGCATCGGCGGCGTTCCACACCGTGCATCTGGCCGGTCAGAGCCGATGGCCTCGATGGAGCGCGACCAGGGATGCCTTTCGCGCCTTCCAGCGGTCAGCGCGGCTTCCGGCCTGTTCGGCAGCAGCCCACCACTGCGCGGTCCTGCTTCGCGCCCACAGGCGCTGCAGCTGCGCCACCGTCGAACGGAGCCGACGCGCTGAGCCGCGCCCTCGTGCGCGCGGATCAGGACGATGGCTTCAGGCTGGAGTACCCAGATCGATGCCGATGAACGCGCCGCCCCCTCGGTCCATCCGCGTCCACTTGTCCGCGGCTGGCCCCGACTCGACGGTACTTCTCGATGAAGCGCACGCCGCGCGCGCCGTCGGCCAGCGTCGGGTAGTCGCCTTCGAGCGATCGGCCTCGTGCGCCGACTGCCGCGCGGCACGGATGGCTTCGGCGACGCCGGCGTAGATGTTGGCGAAGGCCTCGATGAAGGCCTTCCGGATGCCCGGCGGGCAAGCGGCGTGGCGCGCCGTGCCGCCTCGCAGAGCCAGGGCGACCGCGCGTCAGGACGCGCGCGGCGCGTCGATGCGGAGATGTGCAGCAGGTGGTTGGGCTCTTCCTGCCGCCACTCGAGCGCCCAGCGTGCCGAAGACGCGGATGCGGAGGTCGTTCTCGCAGCCCGGGGCGATCTGCGAGGCGATCAGCACGCCGCGCGCGCCGTCGTGAAGCGGAGCAGGAGGTTGGCGTCGTCGTCGAGCCGCCGGCCCGGCACGAAGGTGGTCAGGTCGGCGCAGAGGCTCTCGATCTCCAGGCCGGTGACGGTCGCGACCAGGTTCTCGGCGTGGGAGCCGATGTCGCCGATGGCGCCGGCGACGCCGGGCGCGCCGGGTCGGTGCGCCAGTCGGCCTGCTTGTTGCCGCGATCCTTCGAGCTGCGTGGCGAGCCAGCCCTGGTTGTACTCGACGATGACCTTGCGGATCTCGCCGAGCTCGCCGCGCGCACCATGTGCGCGCGCCTGCTTGACCATCGGGTAGCCGGTGTAGTTGTAGGTGACGGCGAAGACCGACGCCGGCTGCGCCGACCGCCGCGATCAGGTCGCGCGGCCTGCTCGCTGGTGTGCACCAGCGGCTTGTCGCACACCACGTTGAAAGCCGGCCTCGGCGAAGGCGCTGCGCGACCGGAAAGTGCAGGTGGTTCGGCGTGACGATGGCACACGAAGTCGATGCGCTCGTTCGCCGGGCGCGCCAACTCGTCCTCCAGCAGCTCCTGCCAGGCGGCGTAGTTGCGCTCGTCGGCCAGCCCGAGGTCGCTGCCGGAGGCGAGCGCCTTCTCGGGCTGGACGAGAGTGCGCCGGCGACGAGCTCGACCTGCGCCGTCGAGCGCGCCGCCTGCGGTGCACCGCGCCGATGAAGGCGTCCGGCCGCCGCCGACCATGCCCGTCTGCGAGCTTGCTCATGCTCATTCCCTCCCTTTTGTCGAAGGCGGCGTCGAAGGCGCGCGCGCTGCGCGGCTCGAAGTCGAGGCGCTTGCACGAACGCGCCGCCTCGCGTGGCGCCGTGCTCGCGGTCCATGTCGGCGTCCTCCCACTCGACCGTGAGCGGGCCGTCGTAGCCGAGCGTTGAGCGCGCGGATGATCGCCTCGAAGTCGATCGCGCCCGCGGCCCGGCGAGCGGAAGTCCCAGAAGCGGCCGTCGCTCGCCGAAGTCCGTGTGGCCGCCGAAGACGCCGGCTCGCGCCGTCGCGCGTGCCCCACCAGACGTCCTTCACGTGCACGTTGAAGACGCGCTCGCCGAACTCGCGCAGGAAGGCGACGTAGTCGACGCCCTGGTAGCCGAGGTGGGTCGGGTCGAAGTTGAAGCCGAAGGCGGGTGGCCGCTCGATCGCCGCGAGCGCGCGGCGCGTCGAGGCGATGTCGAAGGCGATCTCGGTCGGGTGCACCTCGAGCGCGAAACGCACGCCGTCCTCCTCGAAGGCGTCGAGGATCGGCTTCCAGCGCCGGGCGAAGTCGGCGTAGCCCTGGTCCCGTCGGCCTGCGGCGTCGGCGGGAAGGAATAGGCGCATGCCAGATGGGCGAGCCGGTGAAGCCGACGACGGTCTTCACGCCGAGGGCGGCCGCCGCGCGCGCCGTGTCCTTCATCTCGCCGGCGGCGCGCCGGCGCACGCCCTCGGGATCGCCGTCGCCCCAGATGCTCGGCGCGAGGATGGCCTGGTGGCGCTCGTCGATGGGGTCGCACACGGCCTGGCCGACGAGGTGGTTGGAGATCGCGAAGCAGGCGAGCCCGTGCGACGGGAGCAGGGCGCGCTGTCGACCCCGTAGACGGGCTCCCAACGCGCGCTGCACGTCGAAGTGATCGCCCCAGCAGGCGAGCTCCAGCCCGTCGTAACCCCATGGGCGCGGCGGCGCAGAGTGGCGAGCGGAAGATCGGCCCATTGGCCGGTGAAGAGCGTGACGTGGCGTGCCATGATTTTCTTTCGCTCTCTATCGGGTTGGGGAATGCCCCCCGCCTGTCAGCCCACATCGGCGTCCTGGCGGGGAGCGAACCGGGTCGCGTCTCAGAACGGCGAGTCGGGGAAGTAGTAGTCCTTGGCGTTGTCCTTGGTGATCAGCGTCGCCAGCATGAGCGTGTCGCCGGCATCACCGGAACCTGACCTAGAAATTGGCCACCGTCAGTTCTCGCGCGTGCCGACCATCGCCGGCGGATAGAGACATCGACCGGGATCATCTTGTCGCCGTCCATGACCTTCTTGATCATGTCCTTCGAGCCGGCGCCCGCGACGACATACTGGATGTCGGTGCGCTTGGCCTGTTCGATGGCCTGCAGCACGCCGACGGCCATGTCGTCGTCCTGGCACCAGACCACGTCGATCTTCGGATACTTGGTCAGGTAATCCTGCATGACCTTGAAGGCGTCGTCGCGGTTCCAGTTGCCGAACTGGCGGTCGAGGACCTTGACGCCGGATTGGCCTTCGATGCCCTTGTCGAAGCCGTCCTGGCGCTGCTGGTCGATCGGGATCGGCATGCCGCGGATCACCACGACCTGTCGCCTTCCGGCGTCGTCGCCTTGGATGTATTCGCCGGCCACCTCGCCGAGCGCCGGGTTGTTGCCGGCGACGTAGAGGTCGCGCACCCGTGTCGTTGACCGAGGCGCGCGGTCGACGATCGTGACGAAGGCCCTTGCTCTTCACTTCCTGGATCGCGTTGACCAGCGGATCCGGATCGGACGGCAGGATCACCAGCGCGTCGATGCCCTGGGCTCTCGCAGATCCTGCAGCGGCATTGGCCTGGGCTGCCGGATCCGGCGAGGTCTTGACGATGACGTTGAGGCCCGGATGTTGTTCCATCAGCAGCTTGGCAACGCGCTCGGCTGGAAGACCACGCCGGCGGTCCAGCCATGGTCGGCGGCCGGGATCGAAACGCCGATCGTGGCCTTCTTGTCCTTCGCGTGGGCGACGCTCGTCAGCGCCATCATGGCGACGGCGGCTAGGCCCATAAGTCCTTTACGTCATGCTTCTCTCCCGTGAATGCGGGTCTGGCATTCGGCACCGGGCGACCCATGACCCGGCGATGTCACGACGCCAGCACGCGGTGGACGAGCATCGCAATGATGATGATCGCGCCCTGAATGGCGCCGATCAGATATTCGCTGATGAAGTTGGACAGCAGCATGATGTTGCCGACCAGTTCGAGAATGAAGGCGCCGCAGATCGTGCCCCAGACGCGGCCGGCCCCGCCCTTGAGCGCCGTGCCGCCGACCACGACGGCGGTGATCGCCTGCAGTTCCCACAGGATGCCCGTGGTCGCCGAGGTCGAGCCCAGCCGCGGCACATAGAGCAGCACGGCGATGGCGACGCACAGGCCCTGGATGACAAAGGCGATGGTGCGCACGCGGTCCACCGCGATGCCGGAATAGCGCGCCACATCGCTGTTGGAGCCGACGGCCACGACATGGCGGCCATAGCGCATGCGATAGAGGCCGAAGGCGGCAATCGCGGTGCCACGGCCGAGAACGACGGCGATGGGCACCGGCATGCCGAGGATCGAGCCGAAATAGGCCGGCCGATAGAGTTCCTGCAGCTCGGGCGACTTCAGCGTGATGGCGCCGCCCTGCGACAGCCAGGTGGTCAGGCCGCGATAGATGCCCATGGTGCCGAGCGTGGCGATGAACGGCTCGATCTTGCCGACCGTGGTGATCATGCCATTGGCCAGCCCGCACAGGGCGCCGGCCACCAGCGTGAATGCGATGGCGCCGCCGTCAGCATCAGTGCCGGATCGGCGCGATCCCGCCGGAATTCATGAAGATGATCATCAGGCTGGCGACGAAGGCCACCATCGAGCCGACCGACAGGTCGAGGTCGCCGCCCGAGATCACGAAGGTCGCACCGACCGCGATGATGGCGATGAAGGCGCTGCGCGTCATCACGTTCATCACGTTGTCCACGGTAGCGAAGCTCGGGTTCAGCAGCACGCCAGCCAGGCACAGCAGCAGCAGTCCGATGAAGGGGCCGCTACCGTGCGGCAGCGCACGCCGGACCTGACGCTCCACGCCACCGCCATGGGCGGCCGAGGCAGGCGGCGCGACGATTTCAGTGTGTGCCGGTTGCATGGGCGATCAGATCTTGCTCGTTGAGGTCGTTGGCGGCCAGCGTGGCCACGATGTGTCCGGAACGCATGACCACCACGCGGTGGCACAGACCGATCAACTCCACCAGTTCGGAGGAGATGACCACGACCGCGCGCCCTTCGTTGGCCAGGCGTTGGATGAGGAAATAGATGTCGCGCTTTGCGCCGACGTCCACCCCTCGCGTGGGTTCATCCAGGACGACCACCTTGGGCGCGGGGTGCAGCACCTTGGCCAGCGCCAGCTTCTGCTCAGTTGCCGCCGACAGCGAGGACGCCGGGTTGTCCAGCGAGCCGGTGCGGATGTCAAAGTCCTTCACCGCCTGGTCCAGCGCCGCGCGCTCCGCCTTCGGCGACAGCAGCGGCCGGGCGTAGCGCTCCAGCGCCATCAGCGTGAGGTTCTCGCACAGGCCGAAGCCCACATGCAGGCCCTTGCTCTTGCGGTCCTCGCTCAGGTAGCTCAGGCCGCGCTGCACCACCACTTCGGCGTGCGGTGCCCCCAGGTGCTGCCCGACAGCACGACCTGGCCGCCGGAGGTCTTGCGCAGCCCGACCAGACCTTCGAAGAGCTCGGTGCGGCCTGCACCGACCAGACCGGCAAAGCCCAAGATCTCGCCCGCCCTGACTTCGAAGCTGATGTCGCTGGCCCAGCCCGGAACGCTCAGGTGCCGGACCTCCAGCAACGGGTTCACGGCCTCGGGCTGCGCCGTCTTGGGCGGGTACAGGTCGGCCAGTTCACGGCCCACCATCAGGCTGGCCATCTGCCGCGTGCTCAGGCTGGCGGTGCCTTGCCTGGTGATGAAGCAGCCGTCGCGCATGACTACCACCTCGTGCGTGACGCGCTTGACTTCATTGAGCTTGTGCGAGATGTAGACGATGGTCACGCCATCGCCGTGCATCTGCTCGATCAGGGCGAACAACCGCTCGGTTTCGCTAGGGGTCAGAGTGGCCGTCGGCTCGTCCATGATGAGCACGCGGGCCTTGCGTGACAGCGCCTTGGCGATCTCGACCAACTGCCTTTCAGCGACGATGAGCTCCGCGATGCGCCGCCCGGGGTTGGTCTTGAGGCCCACCTGGTCGAGTACACGCGCGGTCTCGCGGTGCATGGCGCCATCGTCGAGCAGCCAACCACGGCGCAACTCGCGGCCCAGGAAGATGTTCTGCGCGATGCTCAGGTCTTCGGCCAGGTTGAATTCCTGGTGAATCATGACGACGCCGGCCGCCTCGGCCTGCCGGGACCCGCGAAAGCTGGTGCGCTTGCCGTCCAGCAAGAGCACGCCGCCGCTCGGCGCCTCGTAGCCGGCCAGGATCTTCATCAGCGTGGACTTGCCCGCGCCGTTTTCGCCGACCAGGCCGTAGACCTTGCCGGGCTCCAGTTCGAAGCTGATGTCGTGCAGCACCTCCACCGCGGCCGAAGCTCTTGACCAGCTTGTCGAAGCGTATCGACAGGCTCATCGGCAGCCCCCCCATCTGCGAAGGTCTTGCATGGGCGTTGCATTCATGCAGCTCGCGCAAACCTCAGGCCACACCACCGAAGATGGCCGCGTTGACGCGGTTCTCCAGCCATTCCTGTCGGCCACTGACTGGATTCGGCTGGAAGTCGTTGACGAACGCGTGCTCGGCCACTTGCGCCAGCGTCATCTCCCCGTTGAGCAGGCGCTGGCCCAGTTCCGTCTGCCATCCGGCGTAGCGCTGCTGGGTGAACTGCGCCAGCACGTCCTGCTCGATCAGACGCGCTGCGCTCTTCAATGCCAGCGCCAGTACGTCGATGGCGCCGACGTGCGCATGCACGACGTCGATCGCGTCGATGCTCTGGCGCCGCACCTTGGCATCGAAGTTGAAGCCGCCGTTGACGAAGCCCCCTGCTTCAGGATTTCGTACAGGCCCAGCGTCAAATCTTTCCACGCTGTTGGGGAACTGGTCCGTGTCCCAGCCGTTCTGCGGGTCGCCCCGATTGGCGTCGATGCTGCCGAACAGACCCAGCGCCACGGCCATGGCGATCTCGTGTTGGAAGCTGTGACCGGCGAGCGTGGCGTGGTTGGCCTCGACATTCAGGCGCACTTCATGTTCGAGATCGAACTGCTGCAGGAAACCGTGCACGGTGGCGCAGTCGAAGTCGTACTGGTGCCTGGTCGGCTCCATCGGCTTGGGTTCGATCAGGATGTCGCCCTTGAAGCCGCTCTTGTGCTTGTGCTCGACCACCATCGCCAGGAAACGGCCGAATTGCTGGCGCTCCTGGCGCAAATCGGTGTTGAGCAGCGTGTCGTAGCCTTCGCGTCCTCCCCCCAAAGCACATAGTTGGCACCACCGAGCTGGCGGGTTGCGTTCATCGCGCTGAATACCTGCGTGGCGGCATAGGCGAAGACCTGAGGATCGGGGTTGGTCGCCGCACCGGCGGCAAAACGCGGGTGACTGAACAAGTTGGCCGAACCCAGAGCAACTTGACACCGGTGACTCCCTGCTTCTGCCCCAGCACGTCGACCATGGCCGCCAGGTTACTTCGGTACTGCGCCAGGTTCTCGCCCTCGGGTGCCACGTCCGCGTCATGGAAGGTGTAGAACGGCACGCCCAGGCGTGTGAAAAGGCCGAATGCGGCGTCGGCCTTGCGCCGCGCCAGCGTCATCTCGTCGCTGCCCTGGTGCCAGGGGCGGCCAAAAGTGCCTTGGCCGAAGACGTCGCTGCCGGGCCAGACGAAGGTATGCCAGTAACACACCGCCAGGCGCAGATGGTCCTTCATGCGCTTGCCCAGGACCAGTTCTTCGGGGTTGTACTGGCGGTAGGCCAGTTCCGTGGAGCTGTGGGACCCGGCGAATTCAACTGGTTTGACGGCGTCGAAGTAGCTCATGGCATGGGCCTGTTTGGGGCGGGCCGAACCATCCTAGGGCGTGCCAGACACCGAGTCGATTACGTTTTTCGCGACTGGACTGTCAGAATTCGGTGTTGCATCGCAAGATTGACAAGGCTCAACCGTGTCCCCACCCCGGCAGGCAGTTCATAACTCCGGGAGCCCGCGATCCACCGGCAGCCCGGTGCACCGGGTTGCACTGCTGTTCCACGCCAGCAAGAGCTACGACCGTGAGGTCATCGCCGGCATCGGTTCATACGTAAACCAGACACGCGTGGCCTGGGACCTTTTCCTGGAAGAGGATTTCCGCTTTCGCCTCGACGGCATCGAGGACTGGGCCGGCGACGGCATCATCGCCGACTTCGACGACCCCGAAGTCTGCAAGGCGCTGTCGACGATGAAGCTGCCCATCGTGGCCGTAGGTGGCTCCTACGAGGACCAGACCCGCTACCCTAAGGACGTGGCCTACGTCGCCACTGACAACCGGCGACTGGTGGAACTGGCCTTCGAGCACCTGGTCGAGTCGGGGCTGACGCGCTTCGCCTGCTACAGCCTGCCCGAGTCGCCGTTGAACCGTTGGGCGCAGGAGCGTGAAGGCGCCTTCCTGCGCCTGATGCATGGCCTGCATCTGCCCGGCCAGGTGCACCGTGGACTGGCGACCAGTGCACCCACCTGGAACAGCGCAGCGCATAAGCTGATGGACTGGCTGGGGGCGCTGCCCAAGCCCATCGGCATCATTGCCGTCACCGACGCACGCGCCCGGCAGGTGATGCAGGCCTGCATCATGGCGGACATCTCGGTGCCGGAAGAAGTGGCGATCGTCGGCATCGACAACGACACTCTGGGACAGCATTTGACGCGCATCCCGTTGACCTCGGTCAGCCAGGGCACCCACGAAATGGGACGCGTTGCCGCGCATTGGATGCACCAGATGCTGGGCGGCGCGCTGGTGCAGGCCGGGCACGTCGTTGTGCGCCCGGCAGGTATTCAACGGCGCGAGTCGAGCCGTCGCGAAGTCCCCCACGGGCCACGTGTCATGCGTGCGCTGCAGTTCATCCGGCAATACGCCTGCCAAGGCATCAAGACCGAACAGGTGGCCGCCTACCTGCGCCTGTCGCGCTCGTCGCTCGAAGCCTGCTTTCGCAAGGAACTCGGCCGCTCGGTGCACGACGAGATCATGGCCTACAAGTTGTTGCGCGCGCAGGCGCTGCTCGAGGACGCCCAGCTCCCCGCGTCGGAAGTGGCGCGGCAAGCCGGTTTCGGGACTGATCAGTACTTGAACACCGTCTTCAAGCGCGAACTCGGCTGCACGCCGGGTGAATTCCGGGATGCGGCCGGTAGATCTCGAACAGCATGGGGTCCGACTCGCGGATTCCTGGTATGACCTCACTGACGCGCTTGCCAGCGACATTCCCCAGGCCAGGCTGGGCATGAAACGCCGGGTTGGTATAGAGGTAGACGAAGTCGTCAGGCTGCCCGTCCCTGAACAGCATCCTGCAATAGGCCACGCCGTTCAACATGTGCGACAAGATGTCGGCATACACCTCACCGATCAATGGCAGATCATTTCCCGTCGGAGGCGACGGGTCGGTAAAGCCACAGTCGGCACCGAATTCCGGGTCGGTCATTTGTCGCCTTCCCAATGTGCTGCAGGCCTGGCTTGCCAGCGAGGTCCATTAGCTGGACGACCCCAGGTCCGCAGGTCGTAGCCGCAACGAGGTCAACGCCTCACCGCCGCAGCATGTTAATTGACCGTCGCCATTACCCGCTGATGGCCGGGGAGCGCTGTTGGCGGCCGTCACTTGTACCGCGACCCGCTGTGAACGACAGAACGACAGGTTCAGGGCGACGAGATCAGATCGGCCAGCACCTGCCCCCGACCCTGTAGCTGCCGGTGGGGCCGTCGAAATGATGGCGGTAAAGCCGACATAGAAAACTCCTCCCTGGCGACCCCTTGTTCGGGGCCTGGCGGGCTGCTGTGCAGCGTAAGGAGCCAGCGGCGAGTGCCCGCTTTCTGGCGTTCCAGTTTCATGAATCGTGGAGCCGGTCAACCGCTGTTCGTGTAGACCGGCAAGCGACCCACTGCTGCCGGCCAGCGCATCGAATTGGCGGCGGCAAAGCCGACGTTGGCGTCTGCTCGCCGATGCCCCATCGTGCTGGCGGTTTGGGTGGCGGCTGATGCTTTACGCCTTCAGTTGACGCATGACCTTCTCCGACAGTCGCCTTCCTCTTGGCGTCTTTTCGTGCCGATCCGATCACCCAGTCTTGATCGCCCGCACCTCGGCGGCGCGCTCATCGACCGGAATGACCGGCAGGTCGCCCTTGTTCTTGGCCGGCAGCCGGCGCAGGTGATCCATGATGCCTGCCATTCCTTGATCGCCTGCCATTCCTTGATCTCGCGGCCGGCGTTCTTGCCCACGCCCTTGGCGACACTCGCCACATCCGTCGTGCCGGGCGGCGGCAGCAGGTAGCCCGTGTTCTCGGGCGGCATCTCGAGTGCATCGACCTTCGACGTCAGCGGCGTGCCGTCCTTCTTCTTGGGCACCAGGGCCAGCTTGCCCTTCGTGTACTTGGGGATGGCCACGATGATCGGGCCGAGCATCAGCGGGCAGGTCAGGCTGTAGAGGCGCTCGTCCTTGCCGCTGGTGTCGATCGCCTTGTAGCCGCGGTCGAGGTCGCCCAGCTCGATGGCCGTCACCACGTCGAACTTGGGCCGCGCGAGGTCGTAGCGGAAGCGCATGCCCGAGGCGCGCGGGAAATACTCGCCCGGGTGGGCCGCGCTGTCGACCAGGAAGAACTCCAGCAGGGTCTTGAGATCCTGGCCGGTGAAATAGCCGGTCACCAGCGTGCTGCCCGGGGTCGGATCGACCACGCCGGCGCCGAGCGGCGCCACGGTGAACACGTCGTAGACCGTCACCACGCCGGTCTTCCCGCGGGAGATGCCGGCGCGCATCATGCCGTTGGCGGTGAACCCGATGTCGGCCTGGGTGGCCGCGCGGAAGGAGTCGGTGACGAGGTTGGCCAGCAAGGTGCCGGCAGCGATGTCGGTGTAGGTATTGGGCAGATCACGCGGGGCGATGGCCAGCGGCTGGTCGACGCTGTAGCCGCGCGACGCGAACGCCGCGGCGCTGACCGACTTCTTGAGTTGTTCGATCTCCTTGGCGATGGCCCGGTCACCGGCGATGCTGTCGTCGATGGGCAGGAGCCGGTACGAGGTGACGCTCAGCTTGTTGCCGTCCAGCGCGATCACCAGTTCGCCGAGGTTGTTGCTCTCCTTGCCGGTCTGGACCACCGGCGTGCGGCCGTTGACGACGATCGCCTCGTTCAGCTCGGTGTGGCTGTGGCCGCTGATCACCACGTCGATGCCCGGCACGTCCTTGGCCAGGCGCACGTCCTCGCCGGCGTCGTAGCGGCCGTCCGGGCCCTTCTCGACGCCGCCGTGGCTCAGCGCGATCACGACATCGACCTTCTCGGTCTCGCGCAGGATCTTCACCACCTCCTTGGCGGATTCGGTGGGGTCGGCAAAGCTCGTGGCGCCGCCGCTGGTGTAGATCATGGCCTCCTTGCCCAGGCTGCCGAAGATGCCGAAGCGCAGGCCGCCGCGCTCGATCACCATGTAGCGGCGGATCACGCCCTTGCGGGCCAGCGCCTGCAGGTCGGCCAGGCTGGCGTCGCTGCCGGCAAAGCTGGCGTTGGCGGAGAGCACCGCCGGGATGCGGCCGGCCTTGACGGCGGCGCCGATGGACTTGCCCAGGCCGGCCGGCCCGAGATCGAACTCATGGTTGCCGAAGGTGGTGGCGTCGTAGCCCATCTTGCCCATCAGGTGCAGTTCACCGCCGGTCTCGCGCGTGGCGGCGCTGAACGCCGTGCCCATGCTGTAGTCGCCCGCATCCAGCACCAGCACCGGCCCCTGGTCCTTGCGCGCCGCGCTGCGCTGCGCGATCAGGCTCGCCAGCCGCGCATAGCCGCCACGGGTGCTGTCGTCGTTCAGCGTGAACGGGCTGTAGTCCGCAGACGGGCCCATGCCGATGAAGCTCGCGTGCATGTCGTTGGTGTGCAGGATCGTGAAGGTCTTCGCGCCGGCCGGTGCCGCGCGCAGGAATCCGGGCTGGAGCAGCGTGACGCCGACGGCCGCCGCGCCGGCCAGGAACTCGCGGCGGGAGCGCGTTTCGCGCGACTGCAGGGCGGCGGTCTCGCGGCTGTCGGCTGCCGTTGCGAACGAGACTTCGTGTGTGGCTTTCATCGTGGCACCTGTCGAGGACGAGGTTGTGGGTGTCGAGTCGGGGAGACTCGGTTGCCAAAACGGATGCGCCCGCCGACTTGCGACGGCGGGCGCAGGGACGCACGGCCGCGCTACTTGCTGCCCACGCCGGCCTCGATCTGCTTCTGGATCTTGTCGAGATTGAACGAGCCCGCCGTCTGGCTCGGCGGGAAGTCCTTCATGCTCAGCAGGAACTCGCCGGCGAACTTCTGCATCGGCACGATGACGAAGACGCGATCGAGGAACCAGTCGTTGTAGGTGTTCGAGTTGTGCTGGGCGCGCTCGAACGGATCGCGACGCAGGTTGAACAGCAGCGGAACGCGCAGTTCGGTGAACGGCTCGCGCCAGACGCCGAAGGCCTCGCCGCGGTTCTCCAGGAACACCGCCTTCCAGTCGTCATAGCGCAGGGCGACGATCTGGCCGTCGTCGTTCACGTAGATGAACTGGTGGCGCGGCGACTCCTTGGTCTTGCCGCTCAGGTAGTCGAGCAGGTTGTAGCCGTCGAGGTGGTTCTTGTAGCTGCGGCCGTTGATCGTCGTGCCCTTGAGCAGCCGCTCCTTGACGTCGGTGTCGCCGGCGGCGGCGGCGAAGGTGGGCAGCCAGTCCTCGTGCGAGACGATGCCGTTCAGCGTCGTGCCGGCCGGGAAGTGGCCGGGCCAGCGCACGAACGTGGGCACGCGGTAGGCGCCTTCCCAGTTCGAGTTCTTCTCGCTGCGGAACGGCGTGGTGCCGGCGTCGGGCCAGGTGTTGTAGTGCGGGCCGTTGTCGGTCGAGTACTGGACGATGGTGTCGTTGGCGAGGCCGAGCTCGTCGATCACCTTGAGCAGGATCGCCCACGTGCATGTCGTGCTCGACCATGCCGTCGCTGTATTCGTCCTGCCCGGACTTGCCGCGGTTCTCGGCCTTCACGTGCGTGCGGAAGTGCATGCGCGTGCCGTTCCACCAGACGAAGAACGGCTTGCCGGCCTTGGCCTGGCGCTGGATGAAGTCCTTCGCGGCGGCGACGGTCTCGTCGTCGATCGTCTCCATGCGCTTCTTGGTCAGCGGGCCGGTGTTCTCGATCGTCTGGCCGCCCTTGCCGTCGGCCTTGGTCTTGAGCACGCCGCGCGGACCGAACTTCTTGCGGAATTCGGGGTCCTTCGGGTAGTCGAGGTTCTCGGGCTCCTCTTCGGCGTTCAGGTGATACAGGCTGCCGACGAACTCGTCGAAGCCGTGCATCGTGGGCAGGTGCTCGTCGCGGTCGCCCTGGTGGTTCTTGCCGAACTGGCCGGTGGCGTAGCCCTGGGCCTTGAGCACCGTGGCCATCGTCACGTCGGTCTTCTGCCAGCCTTCCTTGGCGCCGGGCAGGCCGACCTTGGTCATGCCGGTGCGCACCGGCACCGACGCCGCCGATGAAGGCCGCGCGACCCGCCGTGCAGCTCTGCTGCGCGTAGTAGTCGGTGAAGGCCACGCCTTCCTTGGCGATGCGGTCGATGTTGGGCGTCTGGTAGCCCATCATGCCGCGGTTGTTGTGGCTGATGTTCCAGGTGCCGATGTCGTCGCCCCAGATGACGAGGATGTTGGGCTTCTTGGCCTGTGCCTGGGCCGGGGCCGCGGCGCTGAAAAGCGCCGCGCCAGCCATCAGCAGCGACAAGCCGTGGCTGAAGAATCTGTGAATTCGTTGCATGGGTCCCTTTTTCCTTCGGTGGGTGGGTTGGCTTGGGTCTGTCTTCAAATTGATCCACGCGACGGTGATTCCGCCAGAAACGCGCTGATGGTGCTTGCAGTCTCCTGCGCCCGTGTCAGCAGGAACAGGTGGCCGTCCTCGATCAAATGCAGGCGCGCGTCGCGCAGCAGCCAGGCATGGACCCGTGCGTTGATCAACGGCACCAGCGGGTCGTCGGTGCCCGCCAGGACCAGTGTCGGGTGCCGGATGCGCCACAGCCAGGGCAGGCTGGTCCAGCCCAGCATGGCCAGCATCTGGTACCTGTAGCCGGTGGGGTGCCCGGCGCGCGCATGGTCGGTGAAGAGCTTGATCGCCTCGGGGTGCGTGCGCAGGTCACCGCCATACAGCTCGGGCGCCACGCGCTTCATGTAGCCCTTGTCGCGGTAACGCAGCGGGTGGATCATTTTCAGCAGTACGCGCGGGTGTCCCGGCAGCATCGTCGCCCCGCCCATCGTCGTGGCGGCCAGTACCAGCCGGCGCACGCGCTTCGGATACTGGATCGCGAACTGCTGCGCCAGCCCGCCCCCCAGGACACGCCCATCACGTCAACCGTGCCATAGCCCAACGCATCGAGCAGCTTGCGCGCCAGCCGCGCCATCATGAACAGGCGGTAGGGAAATTTCGGTGGCGGCGACTTGCCGGCACCCGGCAAATCGAAGATCAGCGTCTCGACCGCATCGAGCTTGGAGATCAACGAGCCCGGCCAGTTCCATGTTGGCGCCGATGCCGTTGAACACCAGCATCGGCGGGCCGTTCGCGACGGCACCTTGCGCCAAGGGGCGTATGCCCACGCGCAACAGCTGCCTGCCGATCAGGACGGTGCCGATGTGCAGGCCCGACTCCGCATCGACATGAACGTCCTTCAGGCGATCGACGGGGCGGTCCACCGGCGCAGCCTTGCCGCGTCGCGACTGACCTGGCAGCTTGGTCATGGCTGGCTTGCGCGGCGCCTGTCATGCCCGGGCTCAAGGCACCATCACGTACTCACCCGGCGCCGCCACACCGGGCGGGTGCTTGCGACTGCCCAGCTTCTTCGGTGCCGGCACCTGCGCGCCTGAGCGCTGGTGCATCCAGGCCATCCAGTGCGGCCACCAGCTGCCGTCGTTGCGCGCTGCCGCGCTCGCCCAGGCGTCGGGGTCGGGGCCACCGACCTTGGAAGCGAAGAAGTAGGACTTGGCGATGCCCGGTGGGTTCAGCAGGCTCTGCAGGTGCCCGGCGTTGGCCAGCACGAACTCGCTGCGCTTGCCGTAGATGCGCGCCGTGTCGTAACACGCCCTCCACGGCGTGATGTGGTCGGTGATGCCGGCGACGATGTAGGCCTCGACATCCACCTGTTGCATGTCGATCGGCTCGCCCAGCACTTCCATCTTGCCGGCGTTCACATACGGGTTGTTCTCGAAGATGCCGATCAGGTCGGCATGGAAGGCGGCCGGCAGGCGCGTGGTGTCGGCGTTCCAGAACAGGATGTCGAAGGCCGGCGGCTTGTTGCCCAGCAGGTAGTTGTTGACCCAGTAGTTCCAGATCAGGTCGTTCGGGCGCAGCCAGGCGAAGATGCGCGCCATCTCGGAACCGTCGACGACGCCCGCGCGCTTGACGGCCGCCTTCAGCGCCTTCAGGCCCTTGTCGCTGGCCAGCAGGCCCATCGTCGTGTCCATCGTCTTCGACGGGTCGAGCACGCACACTGGCGAGATCACGCTGGCCACCTTCTGCTGCCCGGTCGCCGCCAGCCAACCCAGGTAGGCCGCGGCCGTCATGCCGCCGGAGCAGGCGCCCCACAGATTGACGTCGGCGCTGCCGGTGATCTGGCGCGCCACATCCACCGCCTCGTCGATCGCTTGCACGTAGGTCGACATGTTCCAGTCGCGCTGCGCCTTGGTCGGGTTGCACCAGCTGATGGCGAACAGCTGCAGGCCCTGGCCCGCGGCGAACTTGATCAGGCTCTTTTCGGGCGACAGGTCCAGCGCGTAGAACTTGTTGACCTGGGGCGGGCAGATCACGAGCGGCCGGGCATAGACCTGGTCGACCGTCGGCCTGTACTGGATCAGCTCCAGCACCTCGTTGCGAAACACCACGCTGCCGGGCGACAGACAGAGGTTGCGGCCGATCGCGAAGCCGGACTTGTCGACCGACGAGGGCAGCCCCTTGTTGTGGCGCAGGTCGTGCGCCAGGTTCTTCACGCCGTCGAGCAGGCTGGCGCCGCCGGTGTCGACCGCGCGCTTCAGCGCCGTCGGGTTGAGCAGGGTGTTGCTGGGTGCAATGGTGTCGACGAAGATCGAAGCCACCAGGTGCGCGCGCGCCTTGTCGCGCGCATTCAGCGAGGTGGCGTCGATGTAGCGGCCGAGTTCCTTGCCGGTGGTGGCATGGGCCTGCCGCAAGCGCTTGAGCAGCGCGCTGCTTTGCCAGGCCGGATCGGCAAAGCGCTTGTCCTTGGGGTCGAGTTCGGTCTCGGAGCTGCCCAGCGCCGCCTTGCCCAGTTCCCTGGCATAGGCGCCCAGGTGACGGGCGGCCTTGGCGGGCTGCTTGACGGCGGCGCCGAGCAGCGCTTGTGCAGCGCCGCCGAGGTCGCGGGCGCGAATGCCGATCAGCGGGTTGATGGCCAGGGTGTTGCGCGCGGCGGTCTCATCAATGCGTTCGTCGACCTGTACCGCGGCTGCGGTCGCTTCGACCCCACCGGCGGCGGCCGCACGAACGGCCTTCGCGCGCGTCGCCGCCTTGGCTGCGGTGGGCGTGGCGAGCCGCTTGCGCGCCTCGGGCTTTGCCGGCGCACTTGTCTTCTTGACCATGAATGTCTCCTCGGGTGGCAACGGGTTCAGGCGGAACCGACCAGCACGGCCAGTGTCTCGGCCATCAGGGCAGGCTTGGACTCGCCCTCGATTTCCACCGTATTGACCAGTTTGACGAGCTTGCGCCCTTTGCCCTGGTCAGTCACCTCGGCCAGCGTGACGCGGTTGCGCACGCGCGCGCCAGCCTTCACCGGCGCCAGGAAGCGCACCTTGTCCAGGCCGTAGTTGAAGGCCGCGACGGCGTCCTTGGGCACCACGCCGATGTCCATGCTCATCTCCGCCAGCAGCGCCAGCGTCAAGTAGCCATGCGCTACCGGGCCGCCGAAGGGGCTTTCCTTCTTCGCGCGTTCCACGTCGACGTGGATCCATTGGTGGTCGCCGGTGCAGTGCGCGAATTCGTTGATGCGGTTCTGGTCCACCGTCACCCATTTGGAGGTGCCGAGTTCCTTGCCGATCCAGTCGGCAAGCGTGGCAACGGACAGTGTCGATGCAGTCATGACATGCGTCCCATGGTGTTCAGCGCCCGAGCTCCTTGACCAGCGCGCTGGCATTCTGGGCCGTCAGCCCGAAGACCGAGAGTTGCGGATTGGCGCCGATGCCGCTCTGGAACACCGAACCGTCGAAGACGCTGAGGTTGGCGATCTGGTGATGTCTGCCGCGGCTGTTGACCACACCGCGCGCCGGATTCTCGCTCATGCCGCAGCCGCCCATCAGGTGCGCGGTGAACAGCGTGGCGCGAAACTTCTTCAATGGCAACTCGGCGAACCACACGAAGAAGGGCTTGCCTTCCTTGGCCGCATTGGCGACGAACTTCTGCTCGGCGGCGAAGATCTCCTGGTCCACCGTCTCCATGCGCTTGCGTGTCAGCGGGCCGGTGTCGTTGATGGTCTGCCCGCCCTTGCCGTCGGCGAAGGTGTGCAGCACGCCGCGCGGGCCGAACTGCTTGCGGAAGGCCGGGTCCTTCGGGTAGTAGTAGGTCTCGGGCTCTTCCTCGGCGTTCAGGTGGTACAGGTTGCCCAGGAACTCGTCGAAGCCGTTCACCGTGGGCAGGTGGTTGTCGCGGTCGCCCAGGTGGTTCTTGCCGAACTGGCCGGTGGCGTAACCCTGCTGCTTGAGCAGCGTGGCGATGGTCGGCGCCCAGGGCGGGATGCCCTGCGGCGAGCCCGGCATGCCGATGGTCAGCAAGCCGGTGCGAAACGGGTGCTGGCCGAGGATGAACGAAGCGCGTCCCGCAGTGCAGCTCTGCTGCGCGTAGGCGTCGGTGAACAGCGCGCCCTCCTTCGCGATACGGTCGATGCCCGGCGTCTTGTAGCCCATCAGGCCCAGGTTGTAGGCGCTGATGTTGTGGATGCCGATGTCGTCGCCCCAGATGACCAGGATGTTGGGCTTCTTGGCCGGCGCCTGCGCGACGGCGGGGCCACAAAGCGCGGCAGCCAGTACGCAGGCGAGAACGCGGGTCAAGAGCTTGCACATGGGTGGTCCTTCACCAAAAAATGGCGGGCGGCATTGGAAAGCCGCCCGCCCGGTCAAATCCTCTGCAGAACTGGAAGGCGCTAGTCCTTGCTTCCTGTCCTGGCCATCTGCTCCTTCACCTCCGTGAGAACCTGCGCCAGGCTGTACGACGCCGGCGACTGCAGCGCCGGGAACGGCCCGTAGCTTTCAAGCTCCTGCAGCCACAGCGCCTGGCCGATGGGAATGATGTTCCAGTCGTAGATGTAGGCGGTCATCGGTCCGGTCAGTGCGCCGCCCTGGCCGAGAAGGGTCTTCGGCTGGAAGCCGACCGACCCCTCGAACGGATCGCGCTTGATGTTGTTGACCAACGGCCAATGGAAGGTGTGGACCCCCATCAGGCCACCGGTGTTGGCCTCGGACGCCATCGCGAAGTAGATCTTCCAGTTCTTGTAGCGCACTGCCGAAGGCACAGGGCCGCCGTAGTAGAAGAAGGTGTCGCGCGCCGACGTCGCCGACTTGCCGGTCAGGTAGTCGAGCTGGTTGACGCCCTGGAGCTTGGTCTTGACGATGCCCGGGTACTTGCCCGCCATGATCTGCTTGTTGAGGTCGTTGCCCTTGGCCCCGCCGGCGATCTCGACGAAGGTCGGCATCCAGTCGTACGACGCGAACATGTCGTTCAGCACGGTGCCCGGCTTGATCTGCCCCGGCCAGCGGATCACCGCCGGCGCGCGCATGCCGCCTTCCCAGGTGGTCAGCTTGCCGCCCTTGAACGGCGTGTTGCCGCCGTCGGGGTAGGTGATGACTTCGGCGCCGTTGTCGGTGGTGAAGACGATGATGGTGTTGTCGAGTTCGCCCATGGCCTCGAGCTTCTTCATCACCTCGCCGATGTTGTCGTCCATCTGCTTCATGCCGGCTTCATTGGCGCCCCAGTCCTTGCCGCCCTTGGTGCCCACCATGTTCATGTACTTGTCCGACAGCATGGTGGTGATGTGCATGCGCGCCGGGTTGTACCAGACGAAGAACGGCTTGTTGGTCTTCTTCGGGTCGTTGCGGTCGAGGAAGTCGATGACCTTGGCCGAGATTTCCTCATCCACGGTTTCAGAACGCTTCAGCGTCAACGGCCCCTGGTCGCTGCAGGTCTGGTTCTTCTGCGTGCCGTCGGAAGACTTGCAGGCGATCACCGGCCGCGGCGGCATCATGCACAACGTGGTCTTCGCATCCACCGCGCCCGGCGGGTCGCTGAGGCCGCGCACCGGCGTGTTCTTGCACGGCGCGACGATGGCCTGCACCGTCGGCGAGCTGTTGATGTCGGGGAAGCTCACGCCCTGCATCGCGTCCAGGTGATAGAGGTAACCCCAGAATTCCTGGAAGCCGTGCGCCGTCGGCAGCGCCGCCGAGTGGTCGCCCAGATGGTTCTTGCCGAACTCGCCAGTGGTGTAGCCCAGATCGAGCAGGAACCTGGCCAGCGACGGCGTGCCGGGCTGCAGGAACGACGGGCTGCCCGGCAGTTGCGGCGGGATCATGCCGGCGCGCAGCGGCGTCATGCCGGTGAAGAAGGCGGTGCGCCCGGCCGTGCAGCTCTGCTCGGCGTAGTAGGTCATGAACTTCGCACCTTCCTTGCCGATGCGGTCGATGTTGGGCGTCTCGCCGACCATCAGGCCTTGGTGGTAGATGCTCGGCTGCATCCAGCCGATGTCGTCACCCATGATGAACAGGATGTTGGGCTTCTTGCCCGGCGTCTGCGCCAGCGCGGGCGCCATCGCGCCGAGCGCCACGCCGAGCACGGCCAGGGCCGTGATGAACATTCGCTTCAGATTCATTTCACCACTCCACTCGTTGTTGAGACCACACCCGATCATTCTCACGCATCAGTCGAAGGCAAAAACCTTCTTCCAGTCGTCCTTCATGCTGATGACGACCCAGCCCTGCTTCCTGGCCTCGTCGTACAGCGCCTGCGTGAAGGTGCCGACCTTCGTATCGGGCAGGCCCTGCGCCGGGCCGTAGGCGTATTCGCGCTTGGCATCGTCGTGCAGCACGATCATCGACAGCCGCGCGCCGTCGCCGGCCTTGGTGTACTCGAGCATCTGCCGATCGCCAGTGGAGTTGCCGACCGCTGCGTAGGGTCGGCGGCCGATCATCAGGTGGATGCCTTCCGGCTTGCCGGCGTTGTTGTCGTTCAGCAGCAGCTTCGGCTCCTTGGTCAGGAAGGGCCTGCCGTCCTTGGCGTAGCCGTAGGTCGTGCCGCCGGCGGTGCCGACCACCTGCTCGGGCGGAATGCCGTACACGGCCTCGGAATACACGCGCACGAAGTCCTGGCCGCCGCCGGTAACGATGTAGGTCTTGTAGCCGTTGGCGCGCAGGTACTTCAGCATCTCCTGCATCGGCAGGTAGGTCAGTTCGGTGTACGGCTTCTTCCAGCGCGGGTCCTTCGCCTCGGCGAGCCACTTCTTCGCCTCGGCCTGGAAGGTCTCGACCGACATGCCGGTCGAGGTGGCGGCCAGCGAGCTTCATCAGGTCGGCCATCGTCAGCTTGGCGATGGCCGCGCGGTCGCCCTTCAGGACTTCGAGCACCGTCGAGAACGGCGCCACCTTGGCCAGCTCGGGCTTGGCCTTGACCAGCGCCGGCACGCGCTCGAGCACGTACATCACCTGCGTAGTACATCGGGTGCTCGACCCACAGCGTGCCGTCCTGGTCGAAGGTGGCGATGCGCTCCTCGGGCGGCACGAACTTCGGGCTGCCCTGCGTGGTGGTGGCCTGCACGAAAGCGACGATGGCCTGCTTGGCCGCGCCGTCGTTCCACGAGGGCAGCGGGTCGGTCTGCGCCTGCGCCGTCACAGCGGCGAACAGCAGCGCCACTCCCATGACGAAGGCTGCCGAAAGGGGCTTGAGCCAACGGTCACGAATCATCTCATCAGTCCTCGAAGCCTTGGTCTGCGGCATTTGCGTTGCTCCCATCAAGTCAACGCGGCCTCGCGTTTGCGATCGCCGACTCCAGCGCGGCCACCAGCGACGCGCCATGAAACGGCTTGGCCAGATACCCGGCCGCGCCGCGCCGCACAGCCTCTTCACGCAAGCCCGGGCGGTCGTGCGCGGTGACGAGCACCAGCGGCGGCCAGCCACCGCGTGCGCGCATCTCGGCCAGCATGTCCAGGCCCGACATGGCCGGCAGCATCAGATCGCTGATGGCACAGGCCGCATCCTCGCCGGGGCCTTGGGCCAGCAGTTCCTCGGCCGATGCGTAGCTACTGCACTCGAAGGAATAGGCCTTCAGCAATCGTTCCACGGCTGGGCGCATGCTTTCGTCGTCTTCCACCAAGAGCACCCGCCTGCCGACCGCAGCGATCATCACGCGCCTGCTCCCAAGCTGCGCCAGCAGCCGGCGCACATGGATCATGGCGGTGCCTGGGTAGCGCGGCCAGTGGTCTTTGGTGCAACGCGGTTGCCCGAAAGGGCAATGGACACCGCACCCAAACGGCGAACCCTTGGGGTGCTGGGTCGGCGCACACCGATTGTGCGTAAAGCGGGTCTATCGGCGATGCCACGAGGTACGTGATAGCATGGCGTGCCTGCAAACAAGCTGCAACGGTGACTGCATGACAAACCTCAGCATCCGCGGCCTCGACGCCAAGGCACTTGCCGAACTGAAGGCGCGCGCAGCGAAGGAGGACGCCAGTGTCAACACGCTCGTGCTGCGCCTGATCGAGCAGGGCCTGGGCCACCATCGCGCCAAGCCTGCCCTGCGGCGGCATGACGACCTCGACGCGCTGGCCGGGGTCTGGCGCAAGGACGAGGGCGCCACCTTCGAACGGGCGACGGCAGCCTTCGGCAAGGTGGACCCCAAGCTCTGGAAGTAGCGCATGCGTCCGGTTCTGCTCGACACCAACGCCTACACGGCCTTCATGCTGGGTGCAGTGGAGGTGGTCGAGGTGGTGGCCCACGCCGACAAGCTGTACCTGAACAGCATCGTGCTGGGCGAGCTGCTTGGCGGCTTCGCCGCCGGAACCCGCGAGCCGAAGAACCGGGCCGAGCTGGCGCGCTTCCTCGATTCACCGAGGGTCACGACCCTTGCCATCACCACCCAGACCGCCGACAGCTACGCGCTGGTCTACGCCGGGCTGCGCCGCAAAGGGCCAGCCGATTCCGACGAACGATTTGTGGATCGCGGCCAGCGCACTGGAACATGGCGCCGCGCTGTTGACGCGCGACGCCCACTTCGCGCACATCGACGGCCTGCGCTGCGGTACGTGCCTGCAAGACTTCCTGCCGTAGCGCCCGGCGCAGGCGCGCTACTTGTCGCCCAGGCTGCGCAGCCGCTCGACCAGCGCGCCAAGTTCGGCCGAGGAGCCCACCCCCAGCTTGTCCATCAGCTGCGCGCGCAGCGACTTGACGGTGCGCTCGCTGAGCCCAAGCTCGTCGGCGATCTGCTTGTTGAGCCTGCCCGCGACCACGCGTTCGAGCACTTCGTGCTCGCGCGGCGACAGGCTGGCGAACCGCGAGCGCAACTGCTCGGCCCCGGTGCGGGCGTGCCGCTGGCCGGCGTCGCGCGCGAGTGCACGCTGCAGCGCGTCGAACAGCGCCGCGCGCGCTACCGGCTTTTCCAGGAAGTCCACCGCGCCGGCCTTCATCGCGCGCACGCTGGAGGCCACGTCGGGGTAGCCGGTCATGAACACCACCGGCAGCGTGATGCCCTTGGCTGGCAGCGCCGCCTGCAGGTCCAGCCCGGATGGGCCGGGCAGGCGCAGGTCGAGCAGCACGCAGCCCGGCCGCTCGGGCGGGCCTTGCAGCAGGAACTCGCCGGTGGACGCATAGCCGCGCGCCTCGAACCCGGCCGCATCCAGCAGCCGCAGCAACGCGGTGCGCAGCGACTCGTCGTCATCGACGACATGGATCAATGGCGTGCCTGTCAAAGCTTGCTGCCGTTGGATTGAAGCGTGGCGCCCGGCGCGGGGAAATCGATCTGGAACACTGTCCCGCCATCGGCCCCATTCTCGGCCCGGATGCGGCCGCCGTGCGCCTGCACCAGCGTGCGCGCGATCGACAGGCCGAGGCCCATGCCCTTGCGCTTGGTGCTGAAGAACGACTCGAAGACCTTCGGCAGGTCGGCCGCAGGGATGCCCAGGCCCCGATCGCGCACCGTGACGCGGCTGCCCCCGGCCTGGCCTTGCACCGCCACCTCGACGGTGTGCCTCGGCTCGCCCAGGCCGGCCATCGCGTCCATGGCATTGAGCACCAGATTGATCAGCACTTGCTGGATCTGGACACGGTCACCGAGCACGGTTTGCGCGCCCCGCGCGGGCCGCAGGTCGAGCACCATGCCGCGGCGCTGCACTTCGGCGCGCAGCAACAGCTCCATGTCGCGCACGGCATCGTTCAGGTCGATCGGCTCGTGCTGCACTTCCTGCCGGGCGAGCAGCGCGCGCAGGCGGCGGATCACCTCGCTGGCACGCAGGTCGTCGCGGCGGATGTCGGCCACGATGCGGCGCAACTCGTCGCGCCGGTCGGCACCCGAGTCGAGTAACAGCTCGGCCGTTTCGGCGTTGCTCAGGATGGCGCCCAGCGGCTGGTTGATCTCGTGCGCGATCGAGGCCGTCATCTCGCCGGCAAGCGCCAGCCGCGAGGCGTGTGCGTATTCGGCGCGCTGTTGGTCAGTGGTCCGCTCCGCCGCGAGGCGGCGGCGGCGTTCGATGACCAGCCAGCCGATCAGGCCGGCCTGCAGCAGGAACACGGCGGCGGCGACGAGCAGTTCCTGGCGATGCGCCTGCCACAGCGTCGGCTCCCTGAAATGCACGACCGCGTCGTCCGGGATCGCGCCTTTGTCGATGCCCCAGCGCTGCACCTGCCGCCAATCGACGTTGAGCGCCGTCGGCATCGTCTTCGCCATCGAGAGTGACGCAGGCGCAGCGCCGTCGAGCAGCGCGTTGACGATCTCGCCGGTCTGCCGGCCCATGGCCTCGAAGTTCGGCATCACGCCGCCGACCGCGCCGATGCCGATGAAGGTGTTGAAGGGGCCGTACAGCGGCGCGGTCGACACCGCGGCCATGGCCTCGGCCGAGGAGCGCGGCGTGAAGGTATGGCCGTCGCCGTCCTTGAAGTAGCCGGGCGTGAAGACGATCGCTTCGTCGCCGAGCGCGGCCAGGCGCTTCAGCACCTCGGCGTGCGGCAGGCCCGACAGGAACTCCATGGGCGCCCGCGCCTCGAAGCGCGGCGCCAGTTCGCGCAGGCGGGACTCGAAGCCGCGATCCACCGGCGTGGTCCCGGTCACGATCACTGCGCGGCGCGCTTTCGGGTGCCAGCGCAGCGCCTGTTCGATGGTTCCGGCGAAGTCGAGTTCGACGGGCACGCCGACCACGTCGGGCGGCAGCGGCGCGCTGGCACGCACGGTGGAAGACAGCACACCCATGTGCACCAGCGCACGGCCCGGAAAGATGTCGGCACGATTCGCCAGCAGGAAGGGGAGCCCTTCGCCGGCCAGGACAACCACGTCCGGCATGCGCGGCGCGTACTTGTCGTGCAGGTAGCTGCGCAGCGTCTGCTCGTAGGCCGGGCCGCCGAGGCGCGGCATGTCGAGATACTCGTCGACGATCAGCACCGGCCGGTTGACCGTGCTGCGGACGACCTGCCGCAAACCCCGGTCACCCTCTATGTTGGCGGGCAGCAGGCGGCTGCTCGAATACACGACAAGCACGGTGAACTCGCGCTGCGACGCCGCGGCGGCCGCATGGCCCAGCACGCCAAGCAACAACCCGGCAATCCAAGCCCGACATAGGGTGCGCCAAGCTGTCTGGAGTTGAACTGTGGTCGCCATCGACGGCCATTGTCGCGTCAGTTTTCAATCGCGATTGCCCGTGCACTGGAACGCGTTGGTCACGATGCCGACCAATACGGCTACGAGATTGAAATATCGGACCGCTGCGTCAGGATTGCCAACTCCAACGTACAGGCAAACATCAGAAGCGACTTTTCAAATCATTCGGGATACACATGACAGATGTCGGCGCACAGGCTGCTGTCTTGACCTTTGTCGGCCCGTCACGGGGCTTCGGCATAGCTGACTCTCGCCACCGGCTCCTGATGGCCGGGAAGACCTGTTCGCGGAAGTTGCAGAGACCTGCCGTTCAGGTGACGCCGACTCGAGTGCGAATGTCAGCCGCCTGAAGACGCGGCGACCGGACGGACCCGGCCACAACCTGCCGATCATCGCTTCGGCACAGCGGTCATTGGAACGACTGCTGCTACAGCGACTGATTCACTCGTGACTGTCCACAAGATCGACATGTGGCACGGGTGGACTACCGCGAAGGTCGCCTTTGACCACTGAGACTGAGGCCACCGTCGATACTGACGGCACCATCGGCTTTCGGGTGCTGCGCCGCGTGCTGCTATAAACGTAGCCGCACAGCACCACGGCCTCTGACAGGAGTGAATTCATGCAAGACCAGAGGTTGCCGCTGCAACCGGGCGAACCGGCGTCGGAGTTTGTCCTGCCGGCAGCCAATCGTGCAGGAGCGGTGTCGCTCGCCGACCTGCGCGGCCGGGCGTTCCTGATCGGCTTTTATCGCGGATTGCACTGTCCGTTCTGCCGGCGACAGGTGGTGCAGCTCGGCGCCGTGCAACCCGTGCTGAGCGCGGCCGGCATCGAGACGCTGGCCGTCATCAACACGCCCGTCGAGCGCGCCCGCCTTTACTTCCGCCACCGCCCGACACCGGTCACGCTGCTCAGCGACCCGGATTGCCTGACGCACCGCGCGTACGGGGTGCCGCGCGGCGTGTTCCTGCCCGAAGGCAGCCAGGACAAGCCTGAATGGCCCTACAGCGCCACCCTCGAACAGTTCGGGGCGGCACGCATCAACCCGACCGGCGAGCTGCCGGCACCGACGCAGCCGATGGAAGCCAACTTCGTGCTCAACGCAATCGACGGTTTCCAGATGGAAGCGGCCGACGAGGCCATCCTGGCGAGCCACCCGACACAACTGGTTGGGCATTTCCTGGTCGATGCAGCCGGCATCGTGCGCTGGGTGCAGATCGAGGCGCCGGACAGCCCGGATGGCATATCCACCTTCCCGACCGCGGAGCAGCTCATCGCCGCAGCGAAGCAGTTCGGGCAGTAACGGTCAGCACAGGAATGGCAGCACGACCAGTGAGTCGCGGTCGACGCCTGCCTTGGTGCAGACCGCGTCGGCGCGGATGAAATAGTCCTCAGCGCGGGCGTCGTCCCCCTGGTCGAGGTAGAGGGTCGCCAAGCCCTCGTAGCAGGGAAACAGGAGCTGGGGTTCACCCATCTTTTCGGCCAGCTCGAGAGCCTCGGTGTAGTAGCGCAGTGCCTGGTTCGCGTCGCCGTGGCACTGGTGGATCTGCCCGAGCACGATCAGCGGCACCGCCAGATGGTCGACCTGGCCCAGTTGCCGGTCCAGGTCGATGGCCGACTGCGCGGCCTGCAAGCCCTCGTCGTCGCAGCGCTGAGTGAGTGCGCAGTAGGCCACTGCCAGGTTCGCGTACAGGCGCGACTGGAAGCCCAGGTCGCCGATCTTTCTGGCCGTAGCCAGCCCCGTCTGGCAGGTGGTGACGGCGCGCCCGGGATCGAGCGTCGCATACAGCACGCCGAGGTTGGCATAGCTGCGACAGGCGGCCTGCAGCAGCCCGGCCTCCTGCGCCACCGCGACACTGCGCTCGATGCGCTCGACCGCCTCGGCCGGGCGTTCGAGCCGGGCCAGCGCGGCACCGACGGTGTTCAGCGCATGGGAGATCGCCGCAGCCGCAGCCCGGCGCGCGGCAGGATCGTCGTCGCCGCGCTCGGCGGCGCGTTCGGCCTGTTGCAGGGCCCGCTCCGCCCATTCGACGGCCGCCTGGTTGTCGCCGGTGCGGAAGGCGAGCCGCCCCATCTCCTGACACAGGTGCGCGCGCTCGATCGCCGTGCTGGGGTCTTCCTGCGCGGGCGCGCCAGCGCCCTCGAGCAGCTGCAGGCCTGCCCGAAGGCAGGCGAAACTGCGTTCGCGCTCGCCCGCGTCCCAGTGCAGACCGGCCAGCTTGCGTTGCATGCGGGCCTCGCGCAGCACGCTGCCGGTGACACCGGCCCAGGCCAGCACGGCCTCGAACTGCGCGCGCGCCTGGTCACGGCGACCCATGGGGCCCAGCAGGTCGCCCATGTGCTCGCGGATGCCGCCGATGGCCTCGACGTCGTGCTCGGCCTCGTATTCCAGGATGCACAACGCGCGGTCGTAGTAGCGCACAGCGTCGTCGTTGGCGTAGATGCCGCGCGCCCAGTCCCCTGCACTGACGAGGTAGCGCGCACCCCGCGCCGGGTCCCGACCCCGGCTGAAGTGGTGGCACAGTGCGTCGAGGTCCTCGAGCCGGGCCGGGTTGGTGCCACGCAACTGCTCGAGGATCGTGCCGGCACGCTGGTGCAGTTCGGTACGCCGGCGCAGCAGCAGGTTCTGGTAGGCCACGTCGTGCGCCAGGGTGCTGGCGAAGCGATAGCGTGGCGCCGGGTGGTGCGGCTCCTGCGGCGTGTCGCTGTACACCGGGACCAGGAATTCGCCGTCGCACAGCAGGCTCAGCAGGTGCGGATCGGCGGCGTCTTCGTCGACAGCGGACAGCAGGGCGGACTCGAACTCCGAGCCCAGGATGGCGGCACTCTGCAGCGTGCGGCGCGCCGGCGCCGGCAGGCGGTCGACACGCGACAACAGCAGGCCTTCGAGGGACGACGGCACTTCCACCGCGGTGGTCCTTGGCACGCAGCGCCATCCATGCGTTTCGCGCACCAGAACGCCATCCGAAATCAGCGAGCGCACGACCTCTTCCAGAAACAGAGGGTTGCCTCCGGCAAGTGCAACGATGCGCTGATGCAGCTGCGCATCGATCGGGTAGGCACCGGCGTCACCGAACAATGCGAGCAATTGCGCCTCGATCGCAGCATCCGCCAGTGGCGCCAGCCGCACGACCGTGTGCTCGGCCCGGCCGAAGTCCAGCGCGGCCGGATCGAAGGGCGGCCTGCCGCTCAGCACCAACAGCAGGGGACGATCGAACAGCCAGTCCGCCAGTGTGTGAAGCCCCTCGATCGAGGCGGCGTCTGCCCACTGCAGATCCTCGACCACAAGCACTGCGGGCCCATGGGCGAGGCGGCGCTCGAGCACGCTGCGAAGGCTCATGAAGATCTGGCGCTTCAGGCGTTCGGGCTCGACCTCGCTCGCGCGCCCGTTCTCCTGCAGCCCCAGGATATGGCCGACGACCGGGCCGACCAGGGCCAGTTCGATATCGTCGGCGCCCAGCGCCCGCAGGCCCTGCTCGACCTTGTGGCGTGCCTCAACGAGTGTGTCCGAGGGCGCGACGCCATAGGCTTCGCGGAACAGGCTGGCCGTCACGCCGTAGGGTCGCTGGCCCAGCGGCGAACACACCACGCGGCGCACGACCGCCTGCTCGAACGGTGCAAGCGAGCCGAGACGCTCGAGCAGGGCATCGACCAGCCGCGTCTTGCCCACGCCCGCCTGCGCGACCAGGCTCAGAACCTGAGCCCGGCGACCCTGCACCTTGTGTGCCGCTTCCAGCAGCTGCGCCAGAACCTCCTCACGGCCGATCAGCGGGGCCACCAGACCGTGCGCGGCGAGGCCGCGCAGCGCCTGCGGTTGCTCGTGACTGCCAAGCAAGCGGAACACGGGAAGGGGCTCGGCCTTGCCCTTGAGGGACAAGCTGCCGCCGGGTTCGAAGGTGAATTCGTGCCGGGTCAGGCTCTCGGTGGCCGGGCTCACCAGCGTCTGCCCTGCTGCAGCGGCAGACTGCAGCCGCGCCGCCGTGTTCACCGTGTCGCCGGTGACGGCAAAGGCGGCGTCCGGCCCCGACCCGATGTTGCCGGCCACCACTCGGCCCGAGTTGATGCCGATGTGCAGGGTCAGCGGATGGCCCAGCCGGGGTAGCCAGCGCTGGCTGAGCGCGTTCGCCCCCTGCATGCATGTCGAGGGCCGTGCGCACGGCACGTTGGGGGTCGTCCTCGTGCGCCAGCGGCGCACCGAACACGGCCATCAGCGCATCGCCGACGAACTTCTCGACGAACCCTCCATAGCGCTCGACCGCCTCGCGCAGGACTGCGAACAGATCGGTCTGCAGGGCGCGCACGTCCTCCGGGTCCAGCCGCTCCGAGATCGACGTGAATCCCGACAGGTCCGCGAACAGCACCGTGGCCATCCGGCGGTCCGCATGCGGCGTAACCGAAGGCGCCGCAGCCACGGCAGCCACCTTGCTGCCACAACCCGGGCAGAACGCGAAGGCAGCCGAAAGTTCGAACAGGCAGTTCGCACATTCCATTGACGCATGCTACGGCCTGAAGGGCCACGATCGTGGCCTTGAGGCCAAACTCGAGCACGCTTTCGGTTGCAGACCGGCTCCCTGCTGTCCAGCAGCTGTCATGGGGCGAGAACAAGCACTCTACTGGGCGACGACGCCATCCGGCGCGACGCGCAACACCGCCCCCGGCTCCCTGTTCGGAGCCAACCCCGGCGGCCCGCGGCGGCGCGTGCCTGACGGCGGGTGGGCGTGAAGTCACGAGGTGCGGTCCCGCCTGGCGCGCCGCTGGCGGCGGCTGTGCATGCAGTTCCAGGTGCTTGAGGATCTTCTCGATCGCCGGGTGTTCGAGGATTGCGCGTTGATCTTCAGCTCGCCCTGAAGGCGCCGGCCGTGTACGACGGCGGATGGCCGGCCATGACGTACAAGATCGTCAGCCATATGGCATGCCAGTTCGGCCGGCAGGTCTACGGCATCGAGATTGAGTTCGCGTAGATCCGCCCGCCGACCCTCAGCAGCCGGTGGGGCCGTCGAAATGCTGGCGGTAAAGCTGATAGGCGAACGATCCCTGGCGACCCCTCCGTTGGGGTCAGGGCGACTGCCGCCCAGCGCAGGCCGCGTCGATGCGGTCGCTCCGACAGAAGTTACAGCAGTGACCAACGCTTACCGCCCCATGCCTCAACTGGCATTAGGCTCGGTGCGATGACGACATCCCACTTCCCCAAAATGACTTGTCCCAAGCCTCGTCCTTACCTCACGGGCTGGGCGATCGCTGTTCTCGCTGCCGGTTGTGGCGGTGGAGGAGACGATACGTCGAACGACTCGACACACGAGGTCGCAGAGGTGGCAGCAATGCCCGATCCCGTGTTCGCGGAGGCAGAGCCTGGCGCAGACGCGACTGAGTCTGCGCTGCGAAGGAGGACCACTCCTCCTCCGCCCGCACCCACCGGTGTCACGTGCGGACTGCCCGACTTCCAAGCCAGCGCATTGGCGCGGATCAACCAGTATCGCGCCTCAGGGGCAGATTGCCGCCGCGCCGGTCGCTTCGCGAGCGCGCAGCCTGTGGTTTGGGAAAGCCGGCTGGCGCAGGCAGCAGCCGGTCATTCGCAGGACATGGCGGTGAAGAACTACTTCTCGCACACCAGCCCCACGGGCAGCACGATGGTCAGCCGCATCAATGCCACCGGCTATTCGTGGAGCACGATCGGCGAGAACATCGCCGCAGGGTATCCGACGGTCAATGCCGTGATCGATGGCTGGATGGCAAGCGACGGGCATTGCGCGAATCTGATGAACCCGAACTTCAGGGATGCGGCGCTGGCCTGCGTCGCATCGTCGACCAGCACCTATCGCAGCTATTGGACGCTCGATCTGGGTCGTCAGCGCTGAGGCCCGTGCCGGCTGCCGGCACGGCATTCCAGGTGCCAACTCCTGCTGGTCGGCGGCGGCACGAGCATGCCAAGGTGAGATACCAGAGGACTTCCTGTCGCCAGGTACAGCTTGTGGCCAGGACCGCGAAGAACGAATGCCAGGTGAGCGGCATCCTGAGATTCGATGACGGATTTGAGGCAGTAAGTTCAAGAAGCCGGCCGGCGTGGCACGACCCACACCGGTCATCAGCGACGATCGACATAGCGCCGCAAAGCCAACGTTGAGTCCAGGCTTCGTCGGGCTGTGCGGCTTGAGGCCCGACCCCAACCACGCGGCTCTGACCACGATCAGGAGCAAGGCGTCGTTTCCCGATCGAATCTAAACAGCAACATTCATCCCCGTCCAACCGGCCGGCCATCCTGATTGACGCCGTCCAACCCCTCGAGATCGACTTCGAGTCTGCATTTCAGGACGTCGTACGACAGGCTGTCGGCGTGGCCCAGTGTCTCGCGATCGAAGGTTCTGAGGATTTCGAGGTGACGCTCAGTCCAACGTCGCTCGTCGTCGCGCCCTGCGGCGGTCGTCGTGTCGCTGATCCGATCGTTGTAGCGCGGGTCACCGATTCGAGTCGCCAGAAGCGGGTTGCGCACCAGCCTTTCTTCCAAGCCAGCATCGAACCACGCGTTGAAGCGTTCGCCGTCGCTGGGTTGCGCCGCAAGTGCCGTCGCCGTGCCTGCCAAGGCGAGGTTCAGGATCGCGATGAGCCGTCGCATTTGGGGTCACCGATCGAATGCGGCAAGAAATTGGAAAGCGGCCGTTCGTGGATCAACCTGCCGTATCGCTGACTGCGCGTCCAGCAATCGCCGCTTGATCCACGGTTTCTCAGAGCAAGCACCCGCAATCGGTTGCGCGGTGTTCATTGCCAGGCATTGGTGGCGGACCTCGGCGAAGGCGGATCACCCGCTGGTCACGTGCACCGGATGCTCTGGCCCCCGGGGCCGGTGCTGCCCCGCGCCAACGTACCGGCGATGTGCCGCCACGCGCGGCGGCAAGGGCGCCATGGTTCGCTGGCTGCCTTGCGGCACCGCACCGAGTCTTCTGCCTGACGGCTTTGGGTCGAGGGGTGACAGCAGACCCGACGAACTCGCCGCCTGTTTGCCGTCATTCAAACTGAAGGTGCCGGTCTGCGGTGTGTCTGTCCGCCAAGTGACGCTCGCTGTCCGCAGCCGTTTGTGGCCAACATCGGAGGACAAGTAGGCGTGGGCGAAGCGCAGATCTGCTACCTTAGCTACACATGGATAGGCATCAAATGATGCTACATTTGATGCCTATCCAAGGAGCGGAGATCATGCGCACGACCATCAACATCGATGACGAGTTGCTTGCGAAGGCCGCCAAGCTGGCCGGCCCGATGGATCGGACGGCCATGGTGAGCGAGGGGTTGAAGGCCCTCATCGAGCGCGAAAGCGCCAGACGTCTTGCCCGGTTGGGAGGTACGCAGCCCACATTGAAAGCCGCTCCGCGCAGGCGACTGGGGAGTCCAGTTTGATTCTGGTCGACACGTCCGTTTGGGTCGATCACCTTCGGCGTGGCGATCCGGGGCTTGTCGACCTGCTGGAACGATCGATCGTCATCGTGCATCCGTTTGTGGTTGGTGAAATTGCCTGTGGAAGTCTGCACAACCGCGAGGCGATCCTTGAACTGCTCCAGGATCTGCCGGCCGCGGCGGTGGCCGAGGGCGACGAAGTACTGCGGTTCATCGAGAGCCACGTCTTGCATGGCAAGGGCATCGGGTATGTCGATGTTCATCTGCTGGCATCGGTGGCGCTGACAGAGGGAGCGAGAATCTGGACTCGCGACAAGAAGTTGCGCTTGGTCGCACAGATGTTGGGTTGCGCATATCACGACGCGGCGCATTGAGGCTTCGTTCGCAACCGCTTGCAGAGATTCGCTCTTGCCGATGCCCTGGACGTCAAGGGGTCAGGGCAGAGGCTTCCGTCTGACAGCTTTGCGGCGGCAATTCCTGCGCATCGAAGGTCAGCTTGGGGTCGAACTCGCGAGTTCGCCACCGCGAAGACCTGTCGCTCCGGATCGACCAGAATTGATCGCCGGCACCTGGTCCCTCATGTCCGTCGGGGGCCAAGCAATTGCTGAGGCGCAGCGAGGTCACCCGCTGCCGTTCCGTGAGCCGCTCTCGCTCCAGTTACTCGAACCGGTCCTTCGCCAGCCGGCGTACGTCTGAGTCGGGATCGTCCTCATACTCGAGGTCGACCCGGGCCGAGGGCGGCAACTTGGCGATGAGGGCCTCGATCATCTGGACGTGCTCGGCCTCTTCGTCCCGCAGTTCCTCGAACAACGCCTTGACCTCCGGCTGGCTCACGTGGCGTCGGGCCTGGTCGTAGAAGGCAAAGGCTTTTCTCTCAGATGACAGGGCCACCCAATATGCCTTGAGCGGCGACATGCCGCGCGCGGGGGCTCCGTAGTCGGGCGCTTCCACGTCGAAGATGTCGGTGATCTTGACCCGCGGGCGCTGATCGCCGAACAGTGCGATGCGACGCTCGGCGATCTGTTCGCCATGCTTGTTCTCGTTGACGGCCATGGACTCGAAGACCGAGGCCGCATCGCCCTCGGCGCTGCTGCCCAACCGTTCGGCAAACTGCGTGTAGCGCTTGTACGCCTCGACCTCGATCAGCGTGGCGAGATCGAGCGCGTCCATCAGCGAAAGTTTCGATAAGTCCAGCTTGGTAGACATGGAACCTCCGTGCGCCGGTCAAAACCGGCGAGATGTTGTGAATGAAAGAGTCATACGTTGAAGGCTTAGCCAGCTACGGCGGCCCCGAGTCATGCGTGCACATTCGCGAGGAGGTGGGCGAAGCGTTGACAGGGGTACGCGCGGGCCGGGTATTGAGCCGCGTAATCCATGCCCCGTGGCGAGAGCTGCGGCTTGTCCGGGGTGCCGAGGCCGGCGCCGCGGGCAATGCCCAAATCTCGAGATGCGTGCGTCGGCCATGCGCCCCTTTGTCAGCCCCACTCATTCGAATGAATTGCTGCTGGAGTCGAGGCCCGCACTCAACACCGCCGCAAATTCATCCTTGTCGATCGTGCGTGCCGCGCCGAACCCCGCCACTTGGCGGGCTGCGCCGACGTGAATCGCGACGAACATGAAATCGTCCAGACGCGTCATCGGCTCCGCCTCCGGAAACCGATCCAGATACGCGTCGCGGCATGCTTGCCAGGCGGCACTCCCGGGAACCAACACCGTGGCCTGCCCCTCGAGCGTGACACGGGGCAGTGCGTGCACGGGTTCGCCGCGAACTTCGGCACGCATCACCAGAAGCGATACCGCGGCAGCCGCTTGCAGGTTGCGTGTGTGGGCGGCGAGGCTGCTGACGTGGATCACGAGGCAGGCCTGGACGGGTTCGGCGGCGTAGGGCACCATCGATACCAGCGGCGTACCGTGGTCGCTCAGCGTGCCGAGCGCAGCCACGCGTTGCCCATGCAGCAAGGATCGAAGTTCTCGGGTGAGTCTCGACTCGTGTGCCATCGGTCTGAGCTCCACAGGACTGTTGGGATGCTTGAACGCTCTTCCCGGGGCAACGCCCGCTGCGCCTAGCGCTGGCGCACGTATTGCCCCGGTGCGTCGTCGATCACCCGATAGCCCTTGGCAGGCGCCCCCATGGCCGGTGGCTTGCCCTTGGCGCCAGAACGCCCGGCCAGCCAGCCCTGCCAGGCGGGCCACCACGAGCCCTCGTGTTTCGACGCGGCATCGATCCAGTCCTCGGGCGCCAGGTGCGGGTCGGCCAGGCGCCGCGTCTTGATGCGATAGTGGCGCTTCGGATGCACCGGGCCGCAGATGATCCCGGCGTTATGGCCACCGGCGGTGAGCAGGAAGCTGAAGTCGTCCGAGCGCACCAGGTTGTCCACCTTGTAGACCGATTTCCACGGCGCGACGTGATCGGCCTCGGTGCCCACCACGAACATCGGCACGGTGATGTCGGAGACGCGGATCAGCTTGCCGCCGACCGGGAAGCGGTTCGTCGCCAGCTCGTTGTCGAGGTACAGGCGGTACAGATACTCCGAGTGCATGCGCCATGGCATGCGCGTGCCGTCGGCGTTCCAGGCCATCAGGTCGATCATCGCGTCGCGCTTGCCCTTGACGTAGTTGTTGATGAGCGGCTGCCACACCAGATCCTGCGAGCGCAGCAAGGCGAACGCGCCGCCCATCTGCCGGCTCTCGAGCACGCCCTTCTTGTGCATCGTGGCTTCGAGCATCGCCAGCTGGCTCGGGTTGATGAAGAAGGCCAGCTCGCCGGGCTCGGAAAAATCGGTCTGCGCCGCGAACATCGTGATCGAAGCCAGCCGCTCGTCCTTGTCGCGCGCCAGCGCCGCGGCGCCGATCGCGAGCAGGGTTCCGCCGATGCAGTAACCCACCGCGTGCACCTTGCGCTTGGGCACGATGGCGCACACGGCGTCGAGCGCGGCGCGAAAGCCCTGGTCGACGTAGTCGTCCATGCCGATGTCGCGGTCCCGCTCGTCGGGGTTCTTCCACGACATCATGAACACCGTGTGCCCCTGGTCGACCAGGTACTTCACCATCGAATTGCGCGGGCTCAGGTCGAGGATGTAGTACTTCATGATCCAGGCGGGCACGATCAGCACCGGTTCCGCGTAGGTCTGTCCGGTCGCCGGCGTGTACTGGATCAGTTCGATCAACTCGTTGCGGAAGATCACCTTGCCCGGCGTCACGCCGAGGGTCTTGCCGACCTCGAAGCCCTCGGTGCCGGCCGGGGCCAGCGCCCTTGAGCGTGCGCCCGAGATCGTCGATCCAGTGCTCGAAGCCGCGCACCAGGTTCTGTCCTTGTTCGGCCTGGGTCAGGGCCAGCAGTTCGGGGTTGGCGGCCAGGTAGTTCGACGGCGAGCTGGCATCCAGCAGCATGCGCACGGCAAATTCCAGCAGCTGGCCGTGGTAGTCGGTGACGCCGCCGACGCTCGCGCACCGCATCCTTCAGCAGCGCCGCGTTGTTCTGGTAGGCCCGCGCATAGACGTTGAACGGAAACTGCGACCAGTCCTGCGCCTTGAAGCGCGGGTCGGCGTCTGCGGCCAGGCCTTCCGACGGCGAGACCGGCGCGCCGGCCAACGCGCGCAACGCAAAGGTCCAGGTGTCCTGCGCGCGCTGCAGCGCGTCCTGCTGCAGCGCCTGCTGCCTGGCCGGCGACAACGCCAGGTGCATGGCCCAGTCGGCCCAGGCCGTGGTGAAGGCCGTCGGGGCGAGGCCGGCCGTCATCTGCGCCACCTGGGCGCGGAATTCGCGATCGAAGTCCTGGGGGGTGGGCGCGGCTTTGTTCGTCTTGGTCATGGCTGTGCCTCGATGCGATGGGTCGAGCTGGTCTCGTGTGTGGCGGTCCGCGATCGCGGCGCTAGGCCGGAGCGTGCCAGCCGGCGTCGACCCAAAGCTCGCCGCTGACGGCCGAGTTGGTGAGCATGAAGCAGATCGCGTCGGCGATCTCGTCGGGCTGGATCAGCCGGCCGAGTTGCGTGTACGGCAGGATGTTCTTCGCCACGTAGTCCATGCCCATCGCGCGCACCATCGGCGTATCGGTGAAGCCGGGGTGGATGACGCTGCAACGAACGCCGTAGAACATCGCCTCCTTCATGATCGTCGCCGCGGCGCCTTCCAGGCCGGCCTTGGTGCTCGCGTACGAGATCTGGCCGCGGTTGCCCTGCGACGAGATCGACCCGATGAACACCACCGATCCTCGCATGCCCTCATCGGGTGTCCAGCGCTTCAGGCCCTTGGCGGCACGGTCCTCGGCGATGCGGCCGATCATCTCGAGCGCCCAGTACACCGGTGCGATGAGGTTCACGTCGACGACGAGCTTGAACTGCTCGAGCGGGTAGATGCGGGCCTTGCCCGTCAGCTTGTCCACGCGCACGGCCAAGTCGTCGCGCGTGATGCCGGCGGCCGGCACGCACAGCGACACCTGGCCGTACTTGCTGCCGATGGCATCGAAAACCGACGCGCGGAACTTGTCGTCCGTCGCATTGCCCTGGAACGGGATCGCGAAGGTGCGGCCGGCTTCGGCGTTGAGCTTCTCGGCGACACCTTCGACCGCTTCGCTCAAGTCCACGAGCGCCACGCCGGCCACGTCGCGCCGCGCCAGCGCGGCAGCCACTGCACGGCCGATGCCGCTACCGCCACCGGTGATGACCGCTACCTTTTTCGACAGATCCATGTTGTCTCCATTCGTTTCGCTATGCCGCAACAAACCAATCCAGGCGCGCCAAGCGCACACACCTGAGCTTGCGCCCGGCGCGAGCCACTGTGACAGCCGCGTTTGCGGTAGCGCAAGCCGGCCACAGAAATGAGCCGGCCGACGTTGTGCGCGGCCCACGGCTCACCGGTACCGATGCGGTGGGCGCCGTGGCAAGGGCGCCGGGCGATGCACAGCCGAACTCGCGCCACGCGGCTTGATCTCGCACGGATCGGGCCCATCTACGAACCGGGAGGGGTGTCTATGTGGGTTGATGCGCGGCCCGCTGCAGTGGCGGGCTTGTTTTATCCCAGCGATGCGCGCACGCTCGCGCGGGAGGTCGACTATCTGCTCGGCGCAGTGGCGCCCGAGGGGTCGGTGCGTGCACCAAAGATGCTCGTGGTGCCGCATGCGGGCTACGTGTACTCGGGATCCATCGCCGCGCAGGCTTATGCCTTGCTGGCACCCTGGCGCGGGCACATCCGGCGCGTGATCGTGCTCGGGCCCACCCATCGCGTGGCTGTTCGGGGCCTGGCCTTGCCCGATGTGTCCGCTTTCGCCACCCCGCTCGGCCGGGTCGAACTCGACCCCGACGCGCCCTCGCGACTGAGCGGGCTGAGCCAGGTGCGAGTCAACGCTGAAGCGCACGCGCAGGAACATTCACTCGAGGTGCAGCTGCCGTTCCTGCAGCGCGTGCTCGGCACGTTCACGCTCGTGCCGCTGGCCGTGGGTGAGGCCAGCGCCGCGCAGGTAGCGCAGGTGCTCGAACGCTTGTGGGGCGGTGACGAGACACTCGTCGTCATCAGCACGGACCTGTCGCACTACCTGAGCCATGCACAGGCCCAGGCCCGGGACCGCGCCACGGTGGAGCGCATCCTGCAACTCGACCCCGCACTCGACCACGCCCAGGCCTGCGGCGCCACGCCGCTGGGCGGTGCACTGCTGGCGGCGCGGGCGCATGGACTGGTTCCCCGCCTGCTCGACCTGCGCAACTCGGGCGACACGGCGGGCGACCGTGACCGCGTGGTGGGCTACTGCGCCATGGCCTTCGAGGCACGCGCGGACACGGCGGGCGCGATCGACGATACGGGCGCCGAGGACGACGACCCTGTGCTGGCCCGCGCATTGTTGAGCCGTGCACGCAACGCGATCGCCCGGGCACTGGACCTGCCGACCGCCGCCGAGCCGGGGCATCCGGCGCTCGACAGCCCGGGCGCCACCTTCGTCACCCTGCACCTCGACGGTGAACTGCGCGGCTGCGTCGGCGGCCTGTCGGCCGAACGGCCGCTGGCCGACGACGTGCGGATGCACGCGCTGGCGGCGGCATTCCGCGACCCGCGCTTCGAGCCCCTGGCGGTCGAGGAGTTCGCCGAGTTGGACATCGAAGTCTCGCTGCTTGAGCCGGCACAGCCTGTGGCCGCGCGCACCGAAGCCGAGGCGCACCAGGCGCTGCGGCCCGGCATCGATGGCGTGCTGCTCGAATGGCGCGGTCGCAGCGCCACCTTCCTGCCGCAGGTGTGGCAGCAGCTGCCGTTGCCGGCCGAGTTCCTGGGCGCGCTGAAGCGCAAGGCCGGGCTCGCGGCCGACTTCTGGCATCACGAACTGCGTCTGTCACGCTATCGCGTGCGCAAGTTCGCGCAGATGGGCCATACGGTATGAACGCGCGAGACGAGATGGCGGGTTCAAGCTACCCGGCGCGCTGGTGGCACCGGCTCGACGACGGCCGGCTGCAGTGCGACCTGTGCCCGCGCGACTGCCGGCTGCACGAAGGCCAGCGCGGGCTGTGCTTCGTGCGCCAGCGTGTCGGCGATGGCATGACGCTGACGACCTACGGCCGCAGTTCGGGCTTCTGCATCGATCCGATCGAGAAGAAGCCGCTGAACCACTTCCACCCCGGCAGCAGCGTGTTTTCGTTCGGCACCGCCGGCTGCAACCTGGCGTGCAAGTTCTGCCAGAACTGGGACATCTCGAAGAGCCGCGAGATGGACCGCCTGCAGGACGTCGCATCGCCCGAGCGCATCGCCGAGGTGGCGCTGCGCAGCGGCTGCAAGAGCGTGGCCTTCACCTACAACGACCCGGTGATCTTCGCCGAGTACGCGCTGGACACCGCCGATGCCTGCCATGCCCGCGGCGTGCAGACCGTGGCGGTGACGGCCGGGTACATCCATGCCGCGCCGCGGCAGGAGTTCTTCGCCCGGATGGACGCGGCCAACGTCGACCTCAAGGCCTTCAGCGAGGACTTCTACTTCCGCCAGACCGGCGCGCACCTGGCGCCAGTGCTGGAGACGCTGGAGATGATCCAGACCGAGACGAACTGCTGGCTCGAGATCACCACCTTGCTGATCCCCGGACAGAACGACAGCACGGCCGAGCTCGATGCCATGACGCGCTGGATCGCCGAGCACCTGGGTCGCGATGTGCCGTTGCACTTCAGCGCCTTCCATCCGGACTACAAGATGACCGATGTGGCGGCCACGCCGGCGTCCACGCTGCAGCGGGCACGCAGGATCGCCCTGGCCAACGGCCTGCGTTACGTCTACACCGGCAACGTGCACGACACCGCGGGCGGCACCACGACCTGCCCCGGCTGCGAGCGGCCACTGATCGTGCGCGATTGGCACGCCATCCTGCGCCACGAACTCGATGACCGCGGCCATTGCCCGCATTGCGGCGCGGCGATCGCCGGGCGCTTTGGCAGCCCTGCCCCCGCCATCGGCCGGCGGCGGATACCGATGCGCGTGGCGCCGTAGCGGCGGGGCACCGGCACGGACGGCGCTCGTGGGGATTTCAGCCGCGGTCGCGCCGCTCCAGCGCCAGGCCGGCCAGTTCCAGCACCACGCCAAGTGCAAAAGCCACCAGCCCGATCTCCACCGACGGTGAGAACAGCATCAGCAAGCCACCGAGCAGCAGCAACACCACCGCCACTGCGCGCCGTAGACCCCGGTTCCTCAACATCGCGCATCTCCCTCCAGATCTGCATATCGCCGGGCACCGATTGCCGGCAACTCTAGACGCTTTGTCGAGCGAGTGAATGATCCCGCGCAATCGGCGCCGCGATTCGCCGCAGCTTGTTCGCCCAACGAAGTGCAGCACGGCACCGCTGCGGCTACGCCTCCTCGACGACGGTCGCGATCGCGCGCCGCGCGCCCTCGCGCAACCTGACGGCCGCGGCAAAGACGTCGGGCTCGTCGGCGGACGGTGCCATCGGCACGCCGATGTCGACCTCGATCGTCGCGCGCTGCGGCCACCAGCGTTCGCCGGGCAGCAGACGGCGCGCGCCACGCACCGCCACCGGCACCACGGGCACTGCGGCGCGCGCCGCGGCCAGAAACGCGCCAAGGTGAAACGGCAGCAGACCGGGGCGTTCGACGAAGGTGCCTTCCGGAAACACGAGCAGCGACTTGCCGCGACGCGCCGCATCGGCCAGTCGGCCGGCGTCGGCCACGCTGCGCTGCAGTTCGAAGCGTTCGACGAACTCCACGCCCAGGCGCTGCAGCGGCAGGCCGAGTAGGACATGCTGCTGCAACTCGCGCTTGGCGACGAAGGCAAATGTGCGTGGCAGTGCCGCCACCAGGATCACGCCGTCGAGGTAGCTGGCATGGTTGCTGACCAGCACGCAGGCCTCGCTGGGCAGTTGTTCGACGCCGCGCACATGCAGCGGTACGGCGGCCAGACGGAACAGCGCTCGCGCCACCGTGCCAGCGCGATGCCAGGCCCGCGCCGGGTCGGGCGCAAAGCGGATCAACAGCCAGGCCGTCGGCGCCAGCACGGCCAGACACAGCATCGCCCAGCCGCCCCACAGCGCAGCGCCCAGGCGCACGGCCACGCGTCGCGCCCACAGCCCACCTGCGCCCAGCGCCAGGCGCAGCACCTGGCGGCGCGCCGTCAGCGGTGCCGCGCCGATGCGGCCGGCGTCGAACAGCTCGCGGCAAGCCGATCGACGCACCTTGCCGCTGGAGGTCTTGAGCACGGTGTGCGGGGGTGCAAGCACCACTGCGTCCGGCGGCTCGCCGATGGCGGCGAACACGGCCTGCGACACGGCATCGCGCAGCGCGGCGGTGGCGGCGCCGGGGCGCGCTTCGGCCAGCACCACGAGCCGCTCGGTCCCGGCCGCCGGGTCGTTGCTGCCGAACACGGCCACGCAGCCCTTGCGCACGCCGTCCACCTGGCCCACGGCCTCCTCGATCTCCTGCGGGTAGAGGTTGCGGCCGCCACGGATGACGATGTCCTTGACACGGCCAGTGATGTAGATCTCGCCGCCGACGCCATAGGCACGGTCCCCGGTGTCGAGCCAGCCATCGTGAATCAGCTTCGCCGTCTGCAGCGGATTGCGGAAGTAGCCGTGGGTCGCCGACGGGCCCTGGAACTCGAGCCGACCTTCCACCCGGTCGGGCACTTCATGGCCGGCCTCGTCGACGATGCGCAGCGCGTGGCCGGCAAGCGGCCGTCCGCAGCCGACGAAACGCAGCGCACCGGTGTCGGTGGCAGCGGCTGGCACCGCGCGGCGTTCGCGCGTGAAGGCGTCGCGCTGCACGGCATCGATGGGCGCCTGGCGGCCGAGCGGCGGGAACAGCAGCCCGACCGACGCCTCGGCCAGGCCATAGACCGGTGCCATGGCTTCGGGCCGCAATCCGCAGGCCGCGAAACGCTGGGTGAAGCGCCGCACCGTGTCGGGGCTGACGGCCTCGGCACCGTTGAAGGCCAGGCGCCAGCAACTCAGGTCGAGCCCGGCGAGCGCCGCGTCGTCGATGCGCCTGAGGCACAGTTCGTAGGCGAAGTTGGGGCCGGCCGAAATCGTGCCCCGGTAACGATGGATCGCCTGCAGCCAGCGCAGCGGCCGCGACAGGAAGGCCAGCGGCGACATCACCACCAGCGGAAAGCCGACGTACAGGCTGCCCAGCCAGGCGCCGATCAGGCCCATGTCGTGGTACAGCGGCAGCCAGCTGACGAAGACGTCGCGCGGCGTGGCCTGGATGGCCTGCGCCATGGCGCGGATGTTGGCGAGCAGGTTGTCGTGCGTCAGCGCCACGCCCTTGGGGGCGCCGGTGCTGCCCGAGGTGTACTGGATGAAGGCGATGTCGTCACCGCGCAGCGTGACCGGTGCCGGTTCGCCACCCTGCGCGGCCAGGTCCCGCGCCGTCACCACCCGGCGCAGGCCGGGCAGGCGGGCCTGCAACAGACGCGCCACGCCCAGCGCCTCGGCCACCGTGACCAGCAGGACCGCCTGCGCGTTGTCCAGGATGCCGGCGTGGCGCAACACATGGTCTTCGAGCTGCGATGCGCGCGCCGGTGGATAAATCGGCACCGGAATCGCCCCCGCCTTCAGGATGCCCAGGTAGATGCCGAAGTAGTCGGCCGAGGTGGGCAGCATGATCGCCACACACTGGCGCGGCTTGACGCCGCCTCGCTGCAGGCCGGCGGCAAATGTCGAAGCGGCAGCGGCGAGCTGGCGGTAGCTGAGGGCCTGCTCGGCGTCGTCCTGCAGCAGCACGATCTGCGTCTGGTCGGGGTGGGCCTGCAGATGCCATTCGAGCACTTCAGGCAAGGTGCTCGCCTCGGCCAGGCCTGGGCCGATGGCGGCCACGCCCGCTTTCGTTGCATCTGGCCCCGGCCTGAGCACTGCGACGCGCGGCGCCGGCCGCGGGCCGGCCGGCGCCGCGGCACACCTGGCCACCGCCTGCAGCAGATCAGCGACGGTTTCGGCCCGCTGCAGCGTGTCCTGCGGCAGTTCGACACCGAACTCCCGCTCGGTGCGCAGCACGAGTTCCATGCGCGCCAGGCTGTCGAGCCCGAGGTCGCGGTCGAGCTGGCTGTCCAGCGTCACCGCCGGCAAGCCTGTCGTGCCCGCGCTCAGATCGCGCAGCGCGGCATCGACCAACGCCAGCAGCCTCTCGGCGTCGGTGGCCGGTGCGTGACGGTCAGGCTGGGTCGTGTCCACCATGCGGCCTACTTCTGAGATCGATGATGACAGCACACCTGCCGTCCAGGGCGCGCCGCCGGCCATTCACGCTGATCCAGGTCAAGCGCAGGCGCGACCTTCTGCGTCAGGCTTGTCCGTGGTGCAGCACGAGCATGGGCGACATCGCTGCTACGCCGCGCAGAACGTCTATTTGCAATGCAGACGCCGCTGGGCCTGATGCCCTTCGGCCGCAGACGCTGAGCGGAGCTGGCCGCAAGCCGAACGCGCATTGCCGTCGCTCACCTTGTGCAAGCGCTCGAAGCGCGCTCGCGCCGCATCGATGCACATGTGCGTTGAGCGGCATCAATGGTCGGCGCGGCCGACGGTGCAACATGAACGGGCTGTGAAACATCGGAGTTGGCCATGAAGCTGCCATTGCAGGTGACGTTTCGCGATCTCGTGCCACTGCCGTCGCTGGAAGGCGACATCCGTCGGCGCGCCGCCAAGCTGGAGGAATTCGCCCCGGATCTGTCGAGTTGCCACGTCGTGGTCGAAGCCACCGGCAACCGTCATCACCAGGGCCACCGTTACCTGGTGAAGATCGACCTGCGGCTCCCCGGTGAGGCGATCTTCACGGGCCAGCACCACGGCAACGAAGATGTCGAGCTTGCGGTACGGGGCGCCTTCGACGCCATGGCCCGGCGCCTCGAAGACCATGTGCGACAGCGGCGCGGGCAGGTCAAGCAGCACGCGCCGAAGCCTCGCGCGACACTGGCCGGTGAGGTCGGGTCCGGTGAAGCGCGGGACGACATTCCGACCTAGTCACGAAGGAGAAGTGCGATGAAAAACTGGTTGGTTGTGGCCAATGCCGCGCGGGCGCGCGTACTGGAGGAAACAGGCAAGCCCGGCGTGTTTTCCCACATCGCGGATCTGGTGCATGCGCAGAGTCGCCAGAAAGGCAGCGATCTGGCCGGTGACCGGCCGGGCCGCGTCCCGGGGCCGGCGGCCCATGGTGCGGGCAGTTCTGCCTATGACGCGCGCACCTCACCGCGCGAGCGCGAGCACGAACACTTCGCGCACGAGTTGGCGGCGCAGCTGAACGACGGCATCGCCGCCGGACGCTGTGCCGGGCTGGTGCTGGTGGCTTCGGACCCGTTCCTCGGCCGGTTGAAGAAGCAGTTGTCGGAGCAGGCGCACAAGGCGTTGCTGCGCACCGTGGCCGCCGATTACACGGCCTTGACTGAACACGAACTCGCGCTGCGTCTTGCGCCGCCGCACGCCACGCCGTGACGGGCTGGGCCGTGGTTCGATTCCGCAATAAGGACTATGGCTGTGAACACTTTGACCAAACTCGCATTGGGCCTGATGGGTCAGAACAAGCCGCGTCCTGCGGTTGGTGGTGCCGAGACGACACGCACCTTGCGGCCACCCCGGCAGCATGGCGGCATGCCGCTGATGGACGCGCTGTCGCGGCGCCAATCGCAGCGCAGCTTCGCGTCGCGGCCGTTGGACGATCAGTGCCTGTCCGATCTGCTGTGGGCCGCCGCCGGCATCAACCGCCCCGAGCTTGGCGGGCGCACCGCGCCGAGCGCCATGAACGCGCAGGAAGTGCAGGTGTACGTGGCGCTTGCCAAGGGGCTTTTCCTCTATGAACCCAGGGCGCACGAGTTGCAATGGGTGCTGGGCAGCGACGTGCGCAGCGTCACGGGCTACCAGGACTTCGTCGACGAGGCAGCCCTGGACCTCATCTACGTGGCCGACCACACCCGGATGTCGTTGGTGCCGGCCGTTCACCGCAGTGCCTTTGCCTTCGCTGCGGCCGGCGCCATGGCGCAGAACGTGTACCTGTACTGTGCATCGGCGGGGCTTGCCACGGTGATCCGCGCCTGGTTCGACCACCGGGCGCTGTCGCAGGCGATGGGCCTGCCGCCAGACCATCAGTTGCTGCTGTCGCAGACGGTAGGCCGGCTGCCGGCGCACGCGCCTGCATGAGGCGACCAAGCCGCCCAGGGTGAGCCGCAGGCGCTCGAGCCGGCCTGTGCCTACTGACGCTCCGTGCGCTCACGTTCGCGCGCACCGCGAAGGGCCTGGACAAGATCGCCGAGCTCGCGCGCCAGCGCTTCGAGCAGGTCCTCCAGCGCGGCCAGTCCGATCACCCTGCCGGCATCGTCCAGCACGATGAGCCGGCGTACCCTGTGGCGGCACAACGTGTGGGTCGCCTCGATCAGGTCGGCGCTGGCCGCAGCGGTGACCAGGTCGGTCGACATGATGTCGCCAACCGTGAACAGCGAGGCGTCCATTTCCTCGGCCATCACCGCCAGCACGAGGTCACGATCGGTCACGATGCCGACCGGCTTGCCATTGTCGGCCGCTGGGTCGACGACGATCAGCGATCCGACATGGTGGACGCGCATCAGTTGCGCAGCGCGTGCTGCAGTGGTGTCGGGCGTTGCGGTCACGATGATCTTCGTGGCCAACGACTCGAGCGAAGTGGGCATCTCGATCTCCGCAGGGCATGGCGACATTGCCGGCTTCGATTCAGCCTTGGGAACCGCGGCGCCGCATTGAGCCGACGCAACGCTGCTATCGGCGGTACCTGCGGCGCGGCCACACTGCGCGTCCACTCAAGGTCTGCCCGTGGCTTGCGGGCCGGCGCGTCGTGCCACCAATGACACCGGCTTGATCCAACCCACGCCTGGCACAAGATGCCTGTGATAGCTTCGCTCGGCGCTTTGCAGATGCGGGCGCTGCGCTCGGCCAGCACCAACGCAGGCGCAAAGGCAGTCCATCCAAGGAGCTACGCGAGATGAAGACCGTCAGCGGACTCGATGGCACTTTCTTGCATATCGAGACACCGGAAACGCCGCAGCATGTCGGCTCGCTGAGCCGCTACGTCTTGCCCAAAGGCTACAAGGGACACTTCCGCGCCGACTTCCAGCGCGAATTGGCCAAACGGCTGCACAGGGTGCCGGCGTTCGTGCGCAAGCTGGCGCCGATGCCGCTGCAGTTTGCCAACCCGGTCTGGGTCGACGAGGACCGGATCGATTGGGACTACCACGTGCAAAACGTGACACTGCCCAAGCCCGGCACCCAGGCGCAACTCGAGGACTGCATCGCCCAGCTGCACTCGGAACTGCTCGACCGCAACCGGCCGCTGTGGCGCGTCGCCTTGGTCGATGGGCTGGAGGATGGCCGCGTGGCCAGCTACATCAAGGTGCACCATGCCACGATGGACGGGCAGGCCGGCGTGCTGATGGCGCTGGCGCTCTTCGATGTCAGCCCGAAGCCGCGACGCATCCCGCGGGGCGAGCTGCCACCCGCCGAACATCCCGGCAGGGCCGAGCTCGCCGCGGCGGCAATCCGGCACGACGCCGGCCAATACGCCAAATTGCTCAAGCAGTTGCCCGAGATCGTGAAGACGATTGCCGCGGTCGTCGGGACCGGGCGAGACGAGTCGCCGCTGCAGAGCGTGGCGAAGGCCGAGTTCGCCCCCAAGACGCTGCTCAACGGACACATCACCGCCGAGCGGGGTTTCGCTGCCCTGTCCGTGCCGCTGGACACCTTGAAGCAGCTCGCCACGGCGCACGAGGTCAAGCTCAACGACGTGGTGCTGGCACTGTGCAGCGGTGCGTTGCGCAGCTACCTGACAAAGCATGGCGGGCTGCCGAAGAAGCCGCTGATCGCGGCCATGCCGATCTCGTTGCGCGAAGCCGGCAACACCGACTACTCGACCCAGGCCACGATGGGGATGGTGAACCTGCATACCGACATCAAGGACCCGGTAAAGCGGTTGCTGGCCATCCGCGATGCGTCGGCTGCCGTCAAGGAGCAAAGCAAGCTCGCCAGGGGCGTCACCCCGACGGACTTTCCCTCCATCGGCATACCCTGGCTGATGCAGACCATGGCCTCGCTGTATGCACGCAAGGGCGTGGCCGACGCCATGCCAACACCGTCGAACCTGGTCATCTCCAACGTGCCCGGGCCTCAGGTGCCGCTGTACGCCGGCGGCGCATTGATGGACGGCTATTGGCCGCTGAACATCGTGCAGCACGGTCAGGCGCTGAGCATCACGGTGATGAGCTACGCCGGCGCCATGGGCTTCGGCTTCACCACCGCGCGGTCGGCCATACCGGACGCGCGCGAGCTCTCGGCGGCACTGCTCGCGGCGCTGGACGAACTGGTGGCCTGTTCCCCGGTCGCGGCGGCCGCACCGGCCAAGCGTGCACCGCGCAAGGCTGTGGCGAAGAAGCGGGTTGAGCGCGAGAGACCGCCCGCTGGCAAGCACGCGGCGTAGCCAACGGCAACGCCGCGCGGGCGCGAGGTGGGACTGCGGTGGGTGATCAGTCGGCAGGCAACGCCTGCACCCGACCCGCATGCACGGCAATGGCCTCGACGATGCGCGGCCACAGCGTGATCGGCAGCGCGTGGCCCATGCCTTCGATGATCAGGCGCTGCGCGCCGGGCACGGTGTCGGCGACGTCGATGCCGCAGGCCACCGGCACCAGCGGGTCGGCGTCGCCGTGGATCACCAGCGTCGGCACGCGCACCTTGGCGAGTGCCGCCTTGCGGCTGCCCGAGGCCAGGATCGCCACCATCTGCCGTGCCACGCCGGCCGGATAGAGGCCGCGGGTGAAGGTCTGCGCGGCGCGTTCCAGGTCGCGTGCCTCGTCCAGCGGAAAGCCGGGGCCGCGCAGCAGCTTCCAGGTCTGCACATAGCGCTGGTAATAGCCCGCCTGGTCGGTGGGCGTGGGCGTCATCAGCAACTGCAGCGCTTGCGGCGTGGGCGGCGGCAGCGACGCTTCGCCGCTGGTGGCCATGATCGAGGTCAGGCTGCGCAGACGCTGCGGGTGTTCGATGGCCAGCGTCTGCGCGATCGCGCCACCCATCGACGCACCGACCGCATGCGCGGACTCGATGCCCAGCGCGTCGAGCAGGCCGACCACATCGCGCGCCATGTCACTGAGGGTATAGGCCGCACTCACCGGCTGGCCCGCGAAGTGCGCCTGCAGCAACTGCGGGACGTTGGGCACGCCCAAGCTCTCGAGCCGGGTGGACAAGCCGATGTCGCGGTTGTCGAAGCGCACAACCCAGAAACCACGATCCGCCAGCGCAGCACAGAACTCGTCGTCCCAGGCGATCATCTGCGCCGCCAGGCCCATGATCAGCACCAGTGGCGGCGCTTGCGCATCACCGAAGGTGTCGTAACAGAGTTCGATGCCGTTGGCCCGTGCCAAGGCCGGTGCGGTGCGCGCGACGTTCGGATTCATGGTTGAAGGTGCCTTGTTGTGCGTTGGCGGCCTATGCCGTCGCCGCGACCTCGCGCAGGTGCTGCGTGTCGCCGTAGATCCATTGCAGCAGGCCGTCGCGCTGGAACGGCTTCGGTGTGACTGGTGGATACCTCGATGTTCTCGGCCAACGGGTGCTCGTCCATCACGCTGGCTTGCCAGGCCACCACGCCGTCGCTGCGGCTGAAGATCGAAGTCGTCGGCACCTGCGGCGGGCGCTTCAGCAGCGTCGAGTACGCCGGGTGATGGGCATGCCGCCCGCTCACCGCCTGGTACAGGCGCCGCGCGTTGCTGGCCGAGGCCGAACCTGTGATCGGGCTGCCCAACGTGATGACGCAGCGCACCTGTTCTTGCACCAGGCAGGCCAGCACCCGCGCGTAGATGCCACCCAGGCTCTGGCCGATCAGGCTGACCTTGCGTCCGCCCGACTGCCGGTACAGAAAGTGCATCCGCTCCACGCAGGCCTCGACCACATGCGGGCGCGGCCCGAAGTTGATGCCCTGGCCCCAGCCATGGGCCGCATAGCCGCGCTGGATCAGGAACTCGCGCAACATGCGCGTGGACGAGTCGTGCGCGACCAGCCCCGGCAGCACCAGCACCGCGTGCCCGTCGCCGCGTGGCCCGGCTTGCAGCAGCGGCCACAAGGCCAGACTGGACAACGCTTCGAAGGGCGCGCGGGCCTCGAGCGCGCGCAGGCAGACGCCCGGCGGGCGCACCCCTTCGGGGGACTCGAAATCGTAGTCCTGGGTGTCCACGCTGCCATACACCGAGTGTGCTCCTGTGCCGAGTCAACTGGGGGCGTGGAGTCGCTGTTTCAACTGGGTGATGCCGCGGCGCGCTTGCGCTGCTCGTCGTCGGCCAGATCCTTCTTCGACAGCTTGCCGATCGGCGTCTTCGGCAGCTCGGCGCGGATTTCCAGCGCCTGCACCATCTCGTGCTTGCCGAGGTGGCCCTTCAGGAAGTCCTTGAGATCGTCGATGGTGAAGGCTGACGCGCCGGGCTTGAGCGTGACGAAGGCCTTCGGCGACTGGCCGCGATAGGCATCGGGCACGCCGATGACGCAGACCTCGGCCACCGCAGGGTGCAGGTAGATCGCGTCCTCGATCAACCGCGGATAGACGTTGAAGCCGCCGCACAGCAGCATGTCCTTGCTGCGGTCGACGATGTGGACAAAGCCGTCGGCGTCCATGTAGGCGATGTCGCCGGTGCGGAAGTAGCCGTCGGCGGTCATCGACTCGGCGGTGGCGGCCGCGTTCTTCCAGTAGCCCTTCATCACGTTCGGCCCGGCAATGCACATCTCGCCCGGCTCCCCCGGCGGCGCCTCCTGGCCGGGGTGGCCGAGCGCCTCGAACTTCAGCCGGATGCCGGGCAGCGGCATGCCGCAGGAGCCGTCCTTGCGCGTGCCGCGCGCCGGCGTGAAGGTGCCGGTGGGTGAGGTTTCGGTCATGCCCCAGCCCTCGTTGAGATGACAGCCGGTGAGCGCGAAGAAGCGGTGTTCGATCTCGGCCGGCAGCGGCGCGCCGCCCGAGCCGCAGAACTTCAGCGACTTCAGGTCCAGCGTCGACACCTTCGGATGGTTGACCATGGCCGTGAACATGGTCGGCACGCCGGCAAAGACGGTGATCTTCTTGGCCGCCAGGTCGTGCATCACGGTGTCCAGGTCGAAGCGCGTGTGCAGCACCAGCAGCGCACCCAGGCGCACGCCGAGCAGCAGGTTCACCGTCAGCGAATAGATGTGGAACAGCGGCAGCACGACGAGCACGCGTTCCTCGCCTTCGACCAGGATCGGCGGGTTGCCGCGCGTCGTTTCCACGTACTGCGCGCAGGCCGCCGACAGGTTGGCGTGGGTCAGCATCGCGCCCTTGGGCAGGCCGGTGGTGCCGCCGGTGTACTGCAGCACGACGTTGGCCTGCTTCAGGTCGGCGATGCCATGGTTGCGGTACTTGCCGTCGTTGGCCAGCAACTGCTCGAAGGAGACATGCATGTCGTCCGCCGGCGTCTTGCTGAGCTGCCCGGCCCCTTCGAGCTGCGCCCGCACCGCCTGCGGGTGCGCCGAAAACTCGCCCAGGCTGCCGACCACCATCCGCCGCAGCCGCGAGTTGCCCACCAAGCGCCCCACCTGCGGATACAGCGCCGCCAGGTCGAGCGTGACCAGGATGTCGGTCTGGCTGTCCTCGACCTTGTGCTCGAGCACACGCGCGGCATCGAGCGGCGAATAGTTGACCACCGTGCCGCCGGCCTTGAGCACGCCGAAGAAGGCGATCGGGTAGTGCGGCGAATTCGGCAAGTACAGGCCGACGTGCACGCCGGGGCCCACGCCCAGCCGCTGCAGACCGGCTGCGGCGCGGTCGACCAGTGCACCCAGTTCGCGGTAGTCGATGACGCGGCCCATGAAGTCCAGCGCCGGGTGCTGAGGCCAGCGCGCCACCGCCTCGTCGAGAATCTGCTGCACCGGCATCAGCGGCAATTCCGCGTCCCAGCGCACGCCTTCAGGATAGGACTTGATCCAGGGAAAGTCAGCCATGTTCAGCTCCTGTGTTTGGCTTCGTCTTTGAACTGCAAATTGCAATGCAGGTGGTGGCCGCGTGCGATCCTGTCGTCAGCCGGCAGTTGACGCATGGTCGTGCCAAATGCCGCGGCTAAACCGGCTAAACCTCCAGCCATTCCTTGCGCACCTCTTCGTGCGCGCGCAATTCGGCCGGCGTGCCTTCGAAGACGATGCTGCCCTGGCCCATGACGTAGCAGCGGTTCGAGATCTCGAGCGCGATGGTCAGCTTCTGCTCCACCAGCAGCACCGAGACGCCGCGGTCCTTCAAGGCCTTGAGGTACTCGGCCACCAGTTCGACGATCTTCGGTGCCAGGCCTTCGGTGGGCTCGTCGATCATGATCAGGTCGGGGTCGCCCATGAGCGTGCGGCACAGCGTCAGCATCTGCTGCTCGCCACCCGACAGCACGCCCGCCTCGGTGTGCTCGCGCTCCTTCAGGCGCGGGAACATGCGGTACATGTCGGCGAAGGACCAGCGCGGACTGGCGCGGCCGCGCTTCTGGCCCAGCAGCAGGTTCTGGTGCACCGTGAGCTTGGGGAAGATGTCGCGATGCTCGGGCACGTAGCCGATGCCGCGGTGCGCGATGCCGAAGGCCTGTTCGCCGAGGATCTGTGTATTCTTGAACTGCACGGAGCCCTGGCCCTGCACCAGGCCCATGATCGTCTTCACGGTGGTCGAGCGGCCTGAACCGTTGCGCCCGACCAGGCTGACGATCTCCCCCTCGCCGACCCGCAGGTCAACGCCGTGCAGGATGTGGCTCTTGCCGTAGTAGGCGTGCAGACCCTCGAGTTCCAGCATGTTCGCTCTCCGCTCAGACGCCGGCCTCGGCGGCCTGCTGTTCAGCCAGCACCGAACCGAGATAGGCTTCCTGCACATTCGCATCTGCACGCACCGCCTCGGGTTCGCCGAAGGCGATGACCTCGCCGTAGACCAGCACGGCGATCTTGTCCGCCAGGCCGAAGACCACGCCCATGTCGTGCTCGACCGTCAACAGGGTCTTGCCCGCCGTGACCTCGCGGATCAGCTCGACGAAACGCTTGGTTTCGCTCTTGCTCATGCCGGCCGTCGGCTCGTCGAGCAGGATCACTCCCGCACCACTGGCGATGGTGATGCCGACCTCCAACGCACGCTGCTCGGCGTAGGTCAGGTTCATCGCCAGCGTGTCGTGCTTGTGCGCAAGCTTGATCATGTCCATCAGTTCCCTGGCGCGTGCATTGGCGTCCTCCAGGTTGGCAAGGAACTTCCAGAATGCGTAGCGGTAGCCGAGCGACCAGAGCACGGCGCAGCGCAGGTTCTCGAATACCGACAGCCGGGTGAACAGGTTGGACACCTGGAAGCTGCGCGCCAGGCCGAGGCGGCTGATTTCGTAGGGCCGCAGGCCGTCGATGCGCCGCCCGTCGAGCAGGATCTCGCCGCTGCTCGGACCGAAGCGCCCGCTGATCAGGTTGAACAGCGTCGACTTGCCGGCGCCGTTGGGCCCGATGATGGCCACGCGCTCGCCGTGCGCCACGGCCAGGTTGGTGCCGCGGATGATCTCGGTCTTGCCGAAGGCCTTGCGCAGATCCTTCAGCTCGAGGGCGAAGTGCGATGGTGCGACGGCTGTGCTGCTGCTCACGACGACCTCCCCGGCAGCCTGCCGCATTCGACCCGCGCAACGGCGATGGTTTTCACGCCGCCCCGATCTTGGCGAGTTGAGCGGCGATTTCGGTGTTCACCTCGCTCCACAGCCGCGCCACGCGACGCCGTGCGATCGCGAACAACACGCCTCCGATGACCAGCGCCGCGGCCGCACCGAGCCAGCTGCTCAGCGAATGCACGTTGAGCGAGAGGCCCAGAAAATGCAACTCTGGCCCGAGACCCATCTCGAGCTGCAGGTGATACAACATCTCGATCAGCGCCGCCGCACCCACCAGCATTGGCAACGCGGCGACGGCCAATGTCAGGTAAGGCAGGGCCAGTCGGCCGAGTTTGCCGAAGCGCGCCACGCGCACGTTCAACAAGATCAGGCTGGCGATGCCGCCTGGGGCGAACATCACCATGAAGAGGAAGATCAGCCCGAGGTAGAGCAGCCAGGCCTTGGTGAATTCGGACAGCAGCACGAAGGCCAGCACCATCAGGATCGCGCCGATGATCGGGCCGTAGAACACCGTCGCCCCGCCGAGGAAGGTGAACAGCAGGTACGCACCTGATCGCCCCGCACCGACGACCTCGGCCGTGGCGATCTCGAAGTTCATCGCGTACATGCCCCCCGACACGCCAGCAAAGAAACCCGAAATGATGAACGAGATGTAGCGCACGCGCTGCATCTCGTAGCCGATGAATTCGACGCGCTCGGGGTTGTCGCGCACCGCGTTCAGCATGCGCCCCAGCGGCGTGCCGGTGAAGGCGAACATCGCCGCCGTGCACAGGAAGGTATAGACGGCGAGCAGGTAGTAGACCTGGGTCGCCGAGCCGTAGGTGATACCCATCACCGGGGCGCCGACGACGCGGTTCGCCGTGACGCCGGCCTCGCCGCCAAAGAACTCGGGAATCATCAACGACATCGCGAACACCAGTTCACCCAGGCCGAGCGTGATCATCGCGAAGGGCGTGCCAGCCTTCTTGGTGGTCACGAAGCCCAGGATCACCGCGAAGAAGGCACCCGCCAGACCGCCGACCAGCGGGATCAGGCTGATCGGGATCGGCAAGCTGCCGCCAGCGATGCTGTTCATCGCATGCACCGCGACGAAAGTGCCCAGGCCGGTGTACACCGCATGCCCGAAGCTGAGCATGCCGCCCTGGCCGAGCAGCATGTTGAAGGACAGGCAGGCGACGATGGCGATGCCGATCTGCGCCAGCATGCTGCGCGCGAAGGGGCTGTCGAAGACCAGCGGCGCGACGATCAGCACCAGGGCAAACAGGCCCCAGATGAACCAACGCCCGGTGTGCAGCGGCCTGGCCAGCGCGGTGTTCATGGCGTCAGTCCTCGCGCGCGCCGAGCAGGCCCTTGGGTCTGAAGATCAGGATCAGCACCAGGAACAGGAACGGCAGGATCGGCGCCACCTGCGACACCGTGAGCTTCATCAGCGTGTTGCCGGACAGTGCCGCGCCGGGCGCGATGCCGAGCCTCTCGACCAGGCTGAGCAGCGAGAAGTCCACCGCCACGGCAAAGGTCTGGATCACGCCGATGAGGATCGAGGCAAGGAAGGCCCCGGCCAGCGAGCCCATGCCGCCGACGACGACGACGACGAAGATGATCGGGCCCAGCGCCGCGGCCATGCCCGGCTCGGTGACGAAGGTGCTGCCCCCGATGACGCCCGCCAGGCCGGCCAGCGCCGCCCCGGCGCCGAAGACCAGCATGAACACACGCGGCACGTTGTGGCCCAGGGCCTCGACCATTTCGGGGTGCGTCAGCGCGCTCTGGATGACCAGGCCGATGCGCGTGCGCGTCAGCATCAGCCACAAGGACAGCAGCATCGCCAGCGCCACCAGCATCATGAAGCCGCGTGTCGCCGGGAACGGCGAGCAGACCACGCGCACCGCCGCGTCCGTGGCCTGGCACATCGCCGCGGGCGCCGCGCCGGCCACCATCTGCAAGCCGTCGACCGACGAATTGACCAAGGTGAACGCCGGCCCGCGCAGCAGCTCGGGCGGCTTGAAGTCGACCGCGATTCGGCCCCAGATCAACTGCACCAGTTCCAGCACCACGAAGGCCAGGCCGAAGGTGATGAGCAGTTCGGGCACATGGCCGAACTTGTGCACACGGCGCAGGCAGTAGCGTTCGAAGAGTGCGCCGAGTGCGCCGACCACCAGCGGCGCGACGATGAGCGCGGGCCAGAAGCCCACCAGGCCGGCGATGCTGTAGGCCACGTAGGCGCCGACCATGTAGAAGCTGGCGTGCGCGAAGTTCAACACGCCCATCATGCTGAAGATCAGCGTCAGACCCGAGCTGAGCATGAACAGCAACAGCCCGTAGCTCAGGCCGTTCAGCATCGAGACGGTGAAGAACTCCATGACTCAGCTTCCGGGTCGGTCGGGCGATGCCCACGCAGCGGGGCGACGAGCACCATGCCGGGCGGGGCCGGCATGGTGGTGGCGGGAAGGACTCAGGGCGCGGGCCGCTTCATCTGGCAGCTGGTGGGCGTGCTCGACACGTACGACGGGAATTCCTTCAGCGGCACGAAGGTCATGCCGGTCTTCTCGGCCGCATACGCGTACTTGGCGTCGACCTTCTGCCACACCGTCATGTACAGCGGCTGCTGCAACTGGTGGTCCGTCTTGCGCATGTCGACTTCACCGTTGAAGCTCTTGAACTTGAGCCCTTCCATCGCGAACGCGACCTTCACCGGGTCGGTCGACTTGGTCTTGGCCATGGCGATGCCGAGCATCTCGAACATCGGCTGGTAGGCGAAGGTGTACAGGTCGTCGTTGTACTTCTGGTTGAACTCCTTCAACCATTGCGCGGGCTGCCCACCCATGTGGTAGTGCCCGTAGCCGACAAAGTACACCCTTCCGGCGCCGGCTGTACCGAGTGCCGACGGCGTGCCGGTCACGGTGGCGTAGTAGGTGAAGAAGCGGCCGTTGTAGCCCGCCTCGTTGGCCGCCTTGACCAGCAGCGACAAGTCGGTGCCCCAGTTGCCGGTGATCACCGAGTCGGCGCCCGAGGCCTTGATCTTGGCGATGTAGGGCGCGAAGTCGCGCACCTGCGCGACCGGGTGCAGGTCTTCACCGGCGATCTTGATGTCGGGGCGCTTCTGCGCCAGCATCTCCTTGGCGTACTTCGCCACCTGCACCCCGTGCGAGTAGTTCTGGTTCAGCAGGTAGACGCTCTTCACATCCGGCATGTCCTTGATGAAGGTCGTCATGGCCTCCATCTTCATCGAGGTGTCGCCGTCGAAGCGGAAGTGCCAGAAGCTGCACTTGCTGTTGGTCAGGTCGGGGTCGACGGCGGCGCTATTCAGGTAGAGCACCTCCTTGCCCGGATTGCGCTCGTTGTGCTTGTTGACGGCGTCGACCAGCGCCAGGGCCACCGACGAACCGTTGCCCTGCATGATGTAGTGGATGTTCTGGTCGATCGCCGACTTCAGCGCATTCAGCGATTCGGTCGGGCTGAGCTTGTTGTCGAAGGGGACGACCTCGAACTTGACGCCGGCCGGGTTCGACGCGTTGTACTTCTCGGCCATGAAGCGCACCGTGTTGAGCTGGTTGTTGCCGACCGGGCCCATCAAACCCGTCAACGGGTCGATCCAGGCGATCTTCACCGTCTGGCCAGCCAGCGGTTTGGCCTGGGCAAAGGCGAGCGTGGCTGACACGGCAAGGGCAGCGCCGATGGCGAGATTCGCCAAGCGAAGTGGACGAAACATTGATTCGGATTTCATGGCAAGCATCTCCTTGGGCAAGTCGAGTGGGTCAAATCTATGTGCGGGGGAGTCGATCGCGCTGATTCACTGGAGCGGCAAGGTCGTGTCCGATTCGGCCGACGAGTCTAGGGCACGACAAAGCCGCCGTCCACCGGCAGCACGTGGCCGGTGACGAACGAGGCGCCGGGCGAGGCCAGCCAGAGCACGGCATTGGCCACCTCGTCGGCGGTGCCGATGCGCCCCAGCGGGTGCATGGCGGTGACCCGCGCCGTCAGCGCGGGGTCGTGGAAATAGCTGCGCTCGGCCATCGGTGTGTCGATCACCGCCGGTGCGACGGCGTTGATGCGCACGCCCTTGTGGGCGTATTCCATCGCCGCAGCGCGCGTCAGCCCGACCACGCCGTGCTTGCTGGCGAAATACGCCGAGGCCGTGGGACCGCCCGTCAGCCCGGCCACCGAGGCCATGTTCACGATCACGCCCTTCGACGCCACGATGTGCGGCAGCTCGTACTTCAGGCACAGGAACACGCCGGTGAGGTTGGTGGCGAGGATGCGGTCCCACAGCGCCTCGTCGTACTTGTGCACCGGCATGAAAGCATCGGGGTCCTGGCCGGCGTTGTTGACGGCGATGTGCAGCGCACCATAGTGCTCGATCGTGCGCGCCACCAGGGCCTGGACCTGGGGCGACTTGGAAACGTCGGTCTGCACGAACAACGCGCTGCCACCGGCGGCTTCGATCAGCCGCACCGTCTCCTGCGATTCGGCCACGCGCCGGGCCGCGACCACGACTTTCGCGCCCTCGCGGCCGAAGGCGATCGCCGTGGCTCGGCCGATGCCGGAACTGGCGCCGGTGACCAACACGACCTTGCCTTCGAACAACTGGCTCACTGCAATCCCTGCATCCCCGATGGCCGATGTGCGCCGACGCTCGCCGCGTGATCCTGCACGAGCGCAAAGATCATAGAGCCACGGTGGCACCAGCAAGTTGATGCAGAACAAGGCGGCTACTTCGAGCGCGGCACGACGGCTGCAGGCATGATGCCGAAATTCAATCCGAACCGATGACCATGACCCCACCCTTTGCCGAACGCCCCAGCCTGTGCGGCCCGTTGCGCAAGCCGCGCCAGATGCTGGCCGAGCAGGTCTACGACAGCCACAAGTCGATTCACGACGATCACACCGCGGCTTCGCTCGGGCTGCGCGCCGGCCCGATCGAGGGGCCGACCCACTTCAGCCAGTTCGACCCGCTGCTGCACCATGTGTTCGGCCAGGCCTGGTTCGAAACCGGCTGCATCAGTGCGCACTACCAGAACATGGTGGTCGAAGGCGAGCAGGTGCGCGCCTTCGTGCAACTGCCGGCACCAGGCGAAAGCGTCACGCGCATCTGGGCCGAGAAGCGCGACGGCACCCCAGTGCTGACGGGTACCGCGTCGGTCGGCGCGCTGTCGGCCGCGCAGGCCGGGGCCAGCGAGATCGGCCAGCGCCTGGCCAAGCTGCGGCCACCGGCACAACTGGTCATCAACCGCGAGCTGCGGGTCGGCCAGCAAGGCGCCGGCAACCCCGAGCGCGTGCGCATGGGCTTCACACAGCACATGGGCGCGCACTACCCGTTCACGCTGGCCGACAAGCTGGCGGTCATCACCGAAGCCTGCGCCTGGTACACGCCCGAAGGAGGGCTGTCGTCGCCGTGGGGCCGGGCCATCATCCCGATGGAGATGATCAGCGTGCTGCTGGGCAGCAGCATGGACCTCGCGGGCTTTCGCGGCAAGGGGCCGGCGGTCGGCCTGTTTGCCGGGCAGGAAATCCGCCTGGTCCGGGGCCCGCTGTTCGTGGACCACCCCTATGAGCTCGAGCGCGAGATCATCGCGCTGAGCGAGAGCGCACGCACCGAGTCGGTGTGGGTGCGCACGCGCATCTTCGACGGCGAGACGCGCGACTTGGTGGGCGAGATGATCCTCAACAGCGCCACGCTGAAGGCGTCCTACGCCGCTTATGACAGCGAGGCCAAGGCGCTGGGACGCACCGTCTGAGCTGCAGCCGCTTGGCGCGGACGGTGACGGTCTCAGCCCGACCCTCGGAGGGGATCGGGCCTTCGTCCAGCACAACGTCCCGCGCAGGCGGGCCGTTGTGTCCCGACTCAGTCCAGAAAACGCACCCCGGTCAGTTCTTCGGACACCGTCCACAGCCGGGCCGCCACCGCCTCGTCACGCGAGCGTCGGCTGGAGCTCACCTTGATCGGGTCTCCCCGCATCTCGCCCAGGGACTGCGGGCCACAATAGTCGCCACCCTGAATATCGTCGCCCAGCGCCGCATAGAGCGTGGGCTGAGCGCCGCCCTTGGCGGACTGGAAGACCAGCGGTGTCAGCGGTGCGAACAAGCCGACGATCTTGGGCAGGTGCTGAAACAGGTTGGTGCTCGAGACCCCGGGATGTGCCGCGACAGACAAGGTGGTGTGTCCGGCACGCGTCAGCCGGCGCTGCAACTCGTAGGCAAACATCAGGCAGGCCAGCTTGCTCTGCCCATAGGCCAGGCGTTTGTCGTAGCGGCGTTCGAAATGCAGATCCTCGAAACGAATGTCGCCCCACCGGTGCGCCAGGCTGCTCAGGCTGACGATGCGTGAGTGTCGGCGTCTTGACGATCAAGGGCAGCAACAGCCCGGTCAGGGCGAAGTGGCCCAGGTAGTTGGCCGCCAGCTGGCTCTCGAAGCCGTCTTCGCTGAGTGCGAAGGGCGGCATCATGATGCCCGCGTTGTTGATCAGCAGGTCCAGCCTGGCATGGCGCCGCTTGTAGGCCGCTGCGAACTTGCGCACCGACGTCAAGCTTGCCAGGTCCAGCGCCATGCAATCGACGGTTGACTTGGAGTGCTGCGCCAGGATGCTGGCCTTGGCAGCTTCGGCCTTGTCGATGTTGCGGCAGGCCAGCACGACCGAACAGCCCTTTGCGGCCAGGCCCAGCGCGGTCTCGTAGCCCAGACCGATGTTGGCGCCGGTGACGATGGCAAGACGCCCCTTCTGCGTCGGGGCCCGCTCGAGATTCCAGGGCATGTCGAGACCTTTCAAGTTGGCGGGACGCCGACCTTAACGGATTGAAGCAGCCAGGGCCGGGTCCTCGCGGCAGGATCGGCCGACCCAGGCTGGCCGCGAGTCCGCGCGGGCAATGCCCTTACGATGCATCCTCCAACTGAAATTCGAGCATCCGCTATGGTCACGACAAGCAGAGCAAGGGGCGAACGAACCCCAACCAGGCGCAGCAAGGCCACGGCCAAGACGCCAGCCAAAGCCGTGCGAAAAGCCCCGGTGGCGAGCTCCGGGAGCATGCCGCCGAAGGCCTCCGTACCGGCCGCGATCAAGGCGGTCAAGCAGGCCAGCCGACTGGTCCAGGACAGCCCGATCGGCAAGGCAGGCGCTGCCGTCCAGGCGATGGTTCAAGCCGGCAAGTCCAGTCGCCTGGGCAAGGCGGTGCGCGACAAGGTGGTGGTCGTGACGGGTGCGAGTTCGGGGATCGGCGAAGACTGCGCCCTCAAGCTGGCCGCCGCCGGCGCGGTGGTCATTCTCGCGGCGCGCACACCCCAGAAGCTGAAGGAGACGGTGGCCAGGATCGAGCAGCGTGGCGGCCGTGCCTTTGCCTATGCCTGCGACATTTCCGATCTGGCCGACTGCGACCGGTTCTGCCGGACGGTGCTGGAAGACCATGGCCATGTCGACATCCTCATCAACAATGCCGGGCGCTCGATCCGGCGCTCGGTGAAGCATTCCTTCGACCGCTTTCATGATTTCGAGCGCACCATGCAGCTCAACTTCTTTGGCGCACTGCGCCTGATCTTCGGCTTTGCGCCCACCATGCTGTCGCGCAAGCAGGGCCACATCATCAATATCTCGTCGATCGGCGTGCTGGCCAGCCCGCCGCGCTTTTCGGCGTACGTGGCGTCGAAGGCGGCGCTGGATGCTTTCTCCTGGTGTGCCGCATCGGAGTTCGCCGACAGCAACGTGCGCTTCACCACCGTCAACATGCCTTTGGTGCGCACTCCGATGATCGCGCCGACCAAGCTCTACGACGCCTTCCCGGCACTGTCGCCGGACGAGGCGGCCGAGCTGGTGATGAAGGCCGTGATCGAAAGGCCCAAGCGCGTGGCCACCGGCCTCGGCCTGCTGGGCGCCGCGGCACAGGCCCTGACGCCTGGACTCAGCGAATTCGTGCTGAACCAGGCCTTCCGCCTGTTCCCCGACTCGCCGGCGGCGCGCGGCCAGGCCGGCGACGACGCCCGGGCCGATTCGCACGGGCCGCTGCTAATCGCAGGCGATCTTGGCCGCAAGCTGTTCTCGCAGGTCTTCAGCGGCGTGCATTGGTAGCCGAAGAAGGAAAACAAGCGCTTCGACGCTGGCGATCGCGGAGTTCCAAGCTTTGGTCCGGTGCCGGCGTGCGGGCACAATCCGGCCGTCGCGAAAGCGCCGACTTCCGACCCCGAGGCGCTGCCATCCGGCGTCTCGAAGCACCCGCAGATCGCGACGGGCAGATCGTCGAAAGGACACATGGCTTCCTGGCTCGAAGGCCTGTCGATCCGCACGCGGATCATCCTGCTGACACTGACCCTGCTGTGTCCGGTCGCAGCCATCCTGGTCCGGCATCTGGCCAACGATGTCAGCGAGGCGCGCGATGCCGCACACGACCAGGTCCGCATCCTGGCCACCGGGACGGCCGCAGACCTGCAACGCCTGCTGGTACAAGCCGAGACGATTCTCGCGCGGCTCGCCGCGCGTCCACTGGTCAAGAGGCTCGACCCGGAGCAATGCGACCCGCTGATTGCGGACTACGTTCGACTCAATCCGGAATACAACGCATTCGGCGTGCGCGACTTGGAAGGCAAGGTCGTCTGTGCCTACCTGGCGAACCCGGTCGCGCAACTCGACGCCGAACGCTACCCCTGGTTTGCGCAGGCCGTGCGCGCCGGCGGGTTCAGGGCCAGCGAGGTCATGATCGGCCCGCGCACCGGCCGGCGGGCGATTGCGCTGACCTATCCGGTCCGTGACGATGCGGGCTCGATGATCGGTGTGCTGATCCTGCAGATCGACCTGCTGACGCTCAGCCAGCAGTTGCTGACCGCGACGCCGGCGAACGCGGTGGTCAGCGTCACCGATCCGTCACGGGCCGTGCTCATCCGGTCGGCCGAGGCAGACACCTACATCGGCACCCGCCCGCCCCCTGGCGAAGCGGACCCCGCGCGTGGCGCGCGCGATGGCACTCTCGCGGCGAACGGCCGTGACGGCGTTGCTCGGCTGTTTGCCTTCCTGACCTTGCCCGGCGTCGACTGGCGGGTGTCCGCCAGCCTGCCCCAGGCCGAGGTATTTGCGCCGTACCACGCCACGTTGATGCGCACCGTGGGCCTCGGCGTGGGTCTGATCACACTGGCACTCGGGCTGGCGTGGCGGCTGAGCGCCGCCATCGTCAGGCCCATTGCCGAACTGGAAGGCGCCGCCGCGCGGGTCGCGGCGGGAGACGACTCGGTGCGTGCTTCGATCAGCGGCCCGCCGGAGGTGCGTTCGGTGGCCCGGCAGTTCAACCGCACGCTGGACGCGCGGGCGCTGAGCGAGGCCCGGCTGCGCGGCATCTTCGATTCTGCCGTCGACGCCATCATCACCGCGGACGAGAGCCAGACCATCGTGCAGGCCAATCCGGCGGCCGCAACGATGTTGCGTTGTTCGCTGGACGAACTGATCGGTGCGCCGCTGCATCGCTACGTGCCCCCGCGCTTTCGCGAGCAGCACCAGCGTGACGTGCGTGACTTCGGCAACGACAGCGTCAGCGCCCGCCACATGGGGGCCCGGCGTGACGTGACGGCGCAACGCGCCGACGGACAGGAGTTCCCGATCGAGGCTTCGATCTCGCACCTCAGCGTCGACGGTCGACGGCTGTACACGGTGATTCTTCGCGACATCACGGCACGCCGGCAGGCCGAGAACGACCTGCGTGCTGGCAACGCCGAGCTGGCGGCCTCACGCGCCGAACTGAGGCGCCTGGTGGCAGCGCTGGACAAGGCGCAGGAAAGCGAGCGCGGCCGCATCGCGCGCGAGTTGCACGACGACCTGCAGCAGACCCTGGCCGCGATCCGCATCGACGCGGCCGCGGCGCGCGCGAAGCTGGCGCTCGATCCTGCGGGTGCGGCGCAGGTGCTCGACGAGGTCGACGGCCTTGCCTCCGCCGCCATCGTCTCGACGCGGCGCATCGTCAACGACCTGCAGCCGCGCATGCTCGAGGACCTTGGCCTGGTGGCGGCACTCGAGGCGCTGGTGCGCCAGTTCAGCCAGCGCAGCGGCATCGCCTGCCATCTCGAGGCCCGCGACGACCTGAGCCACGCCGCGCTGGACAGCGCCTCGACCAAGGCGGCGCTGTATCGCGTGGTGCAGGAAGCACTCAACAACGTGCTCAAGCATGCCCGGGCCAGCGTGGTGCACCTGCGCCTCGAAAGCACGGCCGGCGGCGACCTCGCGCTGCGCGTGAGCGACGACGGCCAGGGGATGCGCGCGTCCGACCGCGGCAAGGATCAGTCGTTTGGCCTGCTGGGCATGCAGGAACGCGTGCGAGCACTGGGCGGTGCGCTGCACATCGTCAGCGAGCCCGGCGCGGGCACGGTCATCGAGGTGCTCGTTCCGCTGGCTGCGGCCCCTGTCGCGCCGCAGCCGATGGCGGCGCCGGAGTGAGCCGCCGTCGGCTGCGCTGGCACCGGGGAATCGGGTCCGGGCGTTCGGTGCGAGGCGCTGGAGGCCTCAGCCCGTACGCTTGTTTCGCGTCCGGGCTCAGCCCATGTGGAAGAAGCAAAGCTTGTTGCCGTCGGGGTCGCGGAAATAGCCGGCATAGAAGCCCGGCATGCGCGGGCCGTTCGGCCCTTCGTCGGTGGCGCCCAGCGACAACGCGCGCTGGTAGCACTCGTCGACCTGCGCATGGCTGCTGCACACCAGCGCCGTCATGTGGCCGTTGCCGCGCTCGGCCGGTTGCTTGTCGTAGGGGGTCAACACCAGCAGCATCGGCTTGCCCGGACCGGCCGACCAGGCATGGCCGCGCGGCAGCGCCATCACCCGCTTGCCGCCCATCGGGCCCAGCAGGTCGTCGTAGAACTTGGTGGCACGAGGCAGATCGTTGGTGCCGAGGGTGACATAGCCGATCATTGACGATCTCCTGGGTTGGGTGGGTCAAGCCTGGGTTGTACCCGCTGCGAGCCCGGCCGCGTAGCTGCAAGACCCTGATTCCGGCCGATTCATAGGGTGGCGACGCCGACGCGCCCCGCCGGCTTGATCGACCGCAAGCGCGCAGCATGGCCCATGCTTCATCATCGTGCCTTTACGCACTGAGCTCCCGCCATGAAAACCGTCGTCATCCTTTCGAGCCTGATCCTCGCCGCGTCCTGCCTGCAGGCCCAGCCACCGTCGAGCATCAAGGGCGAAGTGCTCGAAACCCAGAATGTCGACAGCTACACCTACCTGCGGCTGAAGACCAGCGACGGCGAGGTCTGGGCCGCAGTGCCGAGCACGACCGTGAAGAAGGGCGCCCAGGTCACGATCGGCAACGCCTCGACGATGCGCAACTTCGAGAGCAAGACGCTGAAGAGGAGCTTCGAGACGATCGTCTTCGGGCAGATCGTCGACCCGAATGCCAAGGCCACGGCGCCGCAAGGCACTTCAGCGGCCGCCCCGGCTGCCCCGGCCGCCACGCCGGTTGCCAAGGTGACCAAGGCCACCGGTCCCGATGCCCGGACCGTGGCCGAAGTGGTGGCGGGAAAGGCTGCGCTGAACACCAAGACGGTGGTGGTGCGCGCTCAGGTGGTGAAAGTCAATCTCGGCATCATGGGCAAGAACTGGCTGCACCTGCAGGATGGCTCGGGTTCGGCCGCGGACGGCAGCAACGACATCGTGGTGACCACGCAGGATCGGGTGGCCGTGGGCGACGTCGTCAATGCCCGGGGCAAGGTGCGTACCGACCTGAACCTGGGTGGGGGTTATGCCTACGCTGTGCTTATCGAGGACGCCACGGTGCGCAAGTAGCGCCTTGCGCGCCAAGGCCACATCACGTCCGCTGTGAACTGGCCGCCGCCACACCGCGTCGGCGCAGGTTCAGCAGGTTGCCGAACAGGATCAGCGACGCGCCGAGCACCGTCAACAGGTCGATGCGCTCGGCATAGACCAGCCAGCCCGCCAGCGCGGTCAGCGGCACGCGCAGGAAGTCCATCGGCACCACCATCGTGGCATCGGCATGCTGCAGTGCGCGCGCCATGCAATAGTGGGAGAAGGTGCCGCAGAAGGCGACCACCAGCACCCAGCCCCAGGCGGCAGGCGTGGGCCAGCGCCACACGGCGATCGCCGGCACGACGCCCAGCAGCGACTGGATCACCAGCATCCAGAAAATGATCACCACCGCGCTGTCGCTGCCCGTCAGCGACTTGGTCAGGGTCACCGACACGGCGAAACCCAACGCCGCCGCCAGCGCGATCAGCTGGCCGGCATTCAGGCCGGCCGCCGCGGGCCGCACGATCAGGCCGACACCGACCAGGCCGAGCGCGATGGCCAGCGCCTTCCAGGCGTTCATGCGCTCGCCGAGAAAGGCCACCGCCAGGCAGGCGGTCCAGATCGGCATCGTGAATTCGATCGCCACCACCTGCGCCAGCGGGATCATCGTCAGCGCCACGAACCAGCCGTACTGCGCCGCGTAGTGCACCAGGTTGCGCGCGGCATGGTGCCAGGGCCGCGCCGTGCGCATCGTCGCCAGTCCGCCGCTGGCGCGCACCAGCGGGTACAGCAGCGCCAGGCCGATGAGCGAGCGCAGCGCCATGATCTGGAACACCGCCAGCTCGCGCGCGGCCTCGCGGCCGGCCACGGCAATCACCACCATCAGCGACAGCCAGCCGGCCATCCACAGTGCGGCACGAGCTATGGACGCGGTCCGCGGCATGGTCCGAAGCCTAGGCGGCGGTGCCGAACAGGCGCTGCGCGTGCACGCCCAAGCCCTGCGCCACGCTGGCAAAACGATCGCCCTGCACCACCGTGGCCGCGGGAAAGCACGCGGCGATGCCTTGCGCCAGCGGCTGCAGACCGGTGGATCCGCCGGTGAAGTACAGCGCATCCACGCGAGCGCGCTCCAACCCCGCCAGAGCCAGCGTCTCGATCGCCGCCGCGACGATGCGCCGCAGGTCGGCCTGCACCGCAGCGACAGCGCTCTCGGTCTGCAGTTGCACGCGCAGGCCGGCCTGCAGCGACCCCAGGTCCAGCGTCGTGCAACCCGCCTGCGCCACGGCGATCTTCGCCGCCTCGGCCTGCGCCACCAGCGCATGGCCCATCCGGGCGGCCACCACCTTCATCAATCGCTCATGGTGCGCAGCGTCGCTGTAGAAGCTACGCATGCGCGCCAGTTCGGCCACGCGGGCCGGCGCATACACCGTGTTGATCAGGTGCCAGGTGGCCAGGTCGAAGTACACCCGGCTCGGCACCTCGCGGCCGGTGGGCCCGAGACTGCGGTAGCCGCAGCTGGGCAGAATGCAGGCCAGCTCGATGTGGCGGTCGAAATCGGTGCCGGCGATGTGCACGCCGTGGTTGGCCAGGATGTCGGCTTTGCGATCGACGCGCCGGCGCTGCCGCGGGCCCACCCGCACCAGCGAGAAGTCGGAGGTGCCGCCGCCGATGTCGGCCACCAGCACCAGTTGCTCGCGCGCGATGGTGGTCTCGTAGTTGAGCGCTGCGGCGATCGGCTCGAACTGCAGGTGGATGTCGCGAAAGCCCGCCTCGCGCGCGGCCTGCAACAGCGCCGCCTGGGCCGCGGCGTCGCGCTCGGCGTCGTCGTCGACAAAGAACACCGGCCGCCCGAGCACCAGCCGCGTCAGCTCGTGCCCGGCCTCGGATTCGGCCATGCGCTTCAGGTGCCGCAGGTAGCCAGCCACGACGTCGAGGTAGCGCACCGAACGCCCGGCGCCGACCTCGGTGGACTGACGGGCCAGCGTCGAGCCGAGGATGCTCTTCATCGAGCGCATCAGCCGGCCTTCGATGCCTTCGACATAGGCCGCCACCGCGGCGCGGCCGTAGTGGCGCTGCGGCTCCTCGTGCGCGGCCAGGCCTTCGACCGCATAGAACACCGCCGTTGGCATGGTCGGCTGGCCGGGTTCCAGTTCGACCAGGCGCACGCCCTCGCCCGCCGGCAGCGCAATGGCCGAGTTGGAGGTGCCGAAGTCGATGGCGCAGAAGGCGGGCATGGCCCAGCGGGTCGCGGGAAAGGGGCGGGATTCTAGGCGTCGTTAGACTTGCGGCCCATGCACTTCCCCCAGATCGCCCCGGTATGACCGCGTCGAACCCACGCACGCGGGCCTGGCGCTGGCTTCTGTTGGTGCTGGCCGCGGCCATTGCTGCGCTCGCTCTGATGCCGGTACCGCCGGAGCAGGCCGGCCTGGGCTGGGACAAGCTCAACCACCTGGCCGCCTTTGCCTCGCTGGCGCTGTGTGCGGTGTTCGGCTGGCGCAGCTCGCGCGCCGCACGGCTGGCCGTGCTGGTCGGGCTGCTGGCCTTCGGCGGCGCGATCGAGCTGTTGCAGCTGCATGTGCCCAACCGTGCCGGTGAATGGAGCGACCTGCTGGCCGATGGCATCGGCATCGGCTTGGGTGCGCTGTTCACGCTGTGGTGGCTGCGCCGCCGCACACCCTCACCACGATGACGACGCACCTGGAAGGACCGCCGCATGATCGCTCCCGCAGAAGACGTCATCGACCCGGCCCTGCCGATCTGCGACCCGCACCACCACCTGTGGGACCGCCACGGCAACCGCTACCTGCTCGACGAGCTGCTCGCCGACACCGGCCAGGCCGATGCCCACGGCGCGCGCCACAACGTGCGCAGCACGGTGTTCGTGGAATGTGCGTCGATGCTTCGCGCCGACGGCCCGCAACCGCTGCGCCCGGTGGGCGAGACCGAGTTCGCCAACGGCATCGCGGCCATGAGTGCCAGCGGCGGCTACGGCGGCACGCGCGTGGCCGCGGGCATCGTCGCCTTCGCCGACCTTTGCCTAGGCGCCCCGGTGCGGGAGGTGCTCGAAGCGCACCTCGACGCCGCGCGCCAGCGCTTGCGCGGCATCCGCCATGCCGCCGGCTGGCATGCCAGCGAGCAGATCCGCAATTCGCACAGCAACCCGACCGAGCATCTGCTGCTGGACGCCACCTTCCGCGAGGGCTTCGCGCAGCTGGCCCCGCTCGGGCTGAGCTTCGACGCCTGGCTGTTCCATGCGCAGATTCCGGAACTCACCAACCTGGCGCGCGCGTTTCCCGACACCGCCATCATCCTCGACCATTTCGGCGGGCCGCTCGGCATCGGGCCCTATGCCGGCCAGGCCGATGCGGTATACGCCGACTGGCGGCGCGACATCGACGAACTGGCGAAGTGCCCGAACGTGGTGGCCAAGCTGGGTGGCCTCGCCATGCCAGTCAACGGCTTCGACTGGCACAAACGCGAGCCGCGGCCCACGTCGCAGCAATTGGCCGACGCCACTGCGCGCTACTACCTGCACACCATCGAGCGCTTCGGCCCGCAGCGCTGCATGTTCGAGAGCAACTTCCCGGTGGACAAGGTGTCCTGCTCCTACCTGGTGCTGTGGAACAGCTTCAAGCGCCTGACCGCGGGCTTCAGCGCCAGCGAGAAGGCGGCGCTGTTCCACGACACCGCGGCGCGCGTGTACCGGCTCGACGACTGAGCTGATAGTTCGCCAATGCAAATGAGATACACTCTCATTTGATGAACCTGTTGCTGGACCAGCTTGCCGACGGCGCACGTGCCACCGTGCGCGGCGTGCGCGCGGATTCGCCCGACCTGGACGCGGCCATGCTGCGCCGCCTGGCCGAGCTGGGCTTCATTGCCGGTGAGCCGGTGCAGGTGTTGCGCCGCGGACCTGGTGGCCGCGACCCGCTGGCCGTGCGTGTGGGTGACACCCTCTTCGCACTGCGCTTGGCCGAAGCGCGCTGCATCGTCGTCGAGCCGAGCTGACGATGGCGCTGCGCTCTGTCGCCGAAAGCCCCGCGCAGGACTGGCACGTCGCGCTGGTCGGCAACCCCAACTGCGGCAAGACCGCGCTGTTCAACCTGCTGACCGGCGCGCGCCAGAAGGTGGCCAACTACGCCGGCGTGACGGTGGAACGCAAGGCCGGCACGGCGCGGCTGCAGGACGGGCGCACGGTCACGGTGATCGACCTGCCCGGCGCCTACAGCCTGGACCCGGCCACGCCCGACGAGCAGGTGATGGTGGAAGTGATCGAAGGCCGGCGCGAGGGCGAACGCGCGCCCGACCTGATCGTTGCCGTGGTCGATGCCACCAACCTGCGCATGAACCTGCGCCTGGTGCTGGAGCTGCAGCGCCTGGGTCGGCCGATGCTGGTAGCGCTGAACATGGCCGACGTGGCCCACGCGCAGGGCCTGCCCATCGACCTGCCGCAGTTGGCGCAGGAGCTGGGCTGTGCCGTGGTGGAAACCGTGGCGGTGCGCCACAACGGCCATGCGCAGCTGCTGCAGCAGATCCAGGCGCAAGTGGACGCGCTACCGGCAACGGCACCACCGAGGGGCGGCGCGCCGCGGGACCCGACGCAATTGCAGCGCGAGGTGCGGCGCATCCTGGCAGCGGTGGCGCCTGGCGCGCTGCCCTCGCAGCGCTTCCACACCCGCATCGACGCGGTAGTGATGCACCCGGTGTGGGGTCTGCTGTTGCTGGGGTTGCTGCTGTTCCTGATGTTCCAGGCGGTGTTCTCCTGGGCCGCCGCGCCGATGGACACGATCAAGCACGCGATGGCCGGCTTGGGCGACTGGACGCTGGCGCACATGGCCGATGGCCCGCTGCGCAGCCTGCTGGCCGACGGCGTCATTGCTGGCGTCGGCGGCGTGCTGGTGTTCCTGCCGCAGATCCTGATCCTGTTCTTCTTCATCCTGCTGCTCGAGGATTCGGGCTACCTGCCGCGTGCCGCCTTCCTGCTGGACAACCTGATGGGCCGCGTCGGCCTTTCCGGCCGCGCCTTTATCCCGCTGCTGTCGAGCTTTGCCTGCGCGGTGCCGGGCATCATGGCCACACGCACCATCACGCACTGGAAGGACCGGCTGGCCACGATCATGGTGGCGCCGTTGATGACCTGCTCGGCGCGGCTGCCGGTGTATGCGCTGCTCATCGGCGCCTTCGTGCCCGATGCTCGCGTCGGCCCCTTCAACCTGCGCGGGCTCACCCTCTTCGGCCTGTACGTGGCCGGCGTGCTGTCGGCGATGGGCGTGGCCTTCGGCTTCAAGCGGCTGTGGATGAAGAGCCGCTACCAGCCACTGATGCTGGAGCTGCCGCCGTACCGCGTGCCGGGGCTGCGCAACCTGGGTCTCGGACTGTGGGAGCGCGCGCGCATCTTCCTGCAGCGCGTGGGCGGCATCATCTTCTCGCTGATGGTGCTGCTGTGGTTCCTGAGCAGCTACCCGGCGCCGCCGGATGGCGCCACCGGGCCCGCCATCCAGTACAGCATCGCGGGCTGGATCGGCCAGGCACTGCAGCATGTGTTTGCGCCGATCGGCTTCAACTGGCAGATCTCGATCGCGCTGGTGCCAGGCATGGCGGCGCGCGAGGTGGCGGTGGGCGCGCTGGGCACGGTGTACTCGCTGTCGGCTGCAGGCGACGACGTGGCGCAGAGCCTGGAGCCGATCATCGCCGGCGGCTGGTCGCTGGCCACCGCCTATGCGCTGCTGGCCTGGTATGTGTTCGCACCGCAGTGCCTGTCGACGCTGGCGGTGACCAAGCGCGAGACCAATTCCTGGCGCTGGCCGGCGCTGATGGCCGGCTACCTGTTCGCGCTGGCCTATGCAGCGGCCTTCGTCACTTACCGCATCACGTTGTGGCTGGGGGGCGGCTGATGGTGCAGGCGCTGTTCACGGGGCTGATCGTCGCTTGCTGTGCCACCTATGTGGCCTGGTCACTGCTGCTGCCTGCCGCAATGCGGCGGCGCATCGCGTTGGCACTGCTGCACTGGCGCTGGCCGAGCATGCTGGCCCTGCGCTTGGAGGCCCAGGCGAAGCCGTCGTCGGGCTGCCACTGCGGTGGCTGCGAGCGTGGCGCGGCGCCGGCTGCACCACCCTCCGTGCACCCGGTGCAATGGGCGCGGCGGCGCAGGGGCTGAGAAGGCACGCGGCAGCGCGCTCCCCGATCGGGTCTGCGCAAGGCCGCAAGATTTGCAATGTCGATACCCAACGACGCGGCTATCGCAGCGCTGCAAGCGACGGTCGCGTCTCTGCAGCGTTCTGCACGTTGCCGGCCAGTGGTCCCTGCCTCCGGTTGATCAATACGGGCTCGCCCTGAGGCCTACGACGCCCCGGCGCCAGTCGTCCCACGGCGTCAACAGGCCCGAGTGCCGCTACGCCGGCTGCAGCGTCGTGCGTCGTGCGCGGCGCACGTTGAAGGCGGTCAGGATCAGCACACCCTGCAGCAAGGCCAGCACGAGCCACACGCCGCGGAAACTGCCGTGGTCCATCATCGTGCCGATGAACAGCGGCATCACCGCCTGGCCGATGTCCAGCCCGCCGTAGACCACGCCATAGACGCGGCCCGAGGCGTTGTCCGGCGCCGAAGCCTTGACCAGCAGGTCGCGCGACGGGCCGGCCATGCCGGAGCTGAAACCCATCGCGCCGAACAGCGCCGGCACCGCCCAGGCCGGCAGGTGGCCCAGCGCAACCCACATCGCCATCAGCGCAGCCAGGCCGAAGGCCACGCCGACGATGCGTTCGCAGCGCCGCGGGTCCGACGCCAGAAAGCCGCCAAAGACCATGCCGCCGGCGGCGCACACCATGTACACCGTCAGGCAGATGCCGACCCAGCGCGTCGGCACGTCGTGCAACTGGCGCGCGGCCTCGGGTGCGAAGCTCTGCACGATGGACAGCGCGCCGGCATAGAAGAAGAAGAAACCGAAGCACATCCAAACCGCGGGAATCTTCAGGAAATCGAGCGAACCCTCGGCGGGCCCATGGGTCGGGCCCGGCGCGGCACGTGGCAGCGGCGGCACGCTCAGCTCGTCCCGCTTGAGCCAGAGCACGGCGATGACCACGAACACGATGAGCGCTGCACACAGCAACGCCACGCGCCAGGACCAGGCCAGCGCGATCGGCACCAGCAGCGCCGGTGCCAGCGCCCAGCCCAGGCTGCCAGTGATGCCGTGCACGCTGTAGGCATGACCGAGCCGCGACTTGCCGATCTTGCGGTTGAGCAGCGTGTAATCCACCGGGTGGAAGACACCATTGCCGGTGCCGGCGACCACCGAGAACAGCGCCAGCATGCCGTAGCTCTGGCTGGAAGCGAAGCCCAGCGCGGCCACGCCCAGCAGGCTCAAGCCTGCAAAGAGGATCGGCCGCGGCCCGTAGCGGTCGACCCAGAAGCCCGACAACGCCTGCACCGCGCAGGACACGACGAAGAAGATGGTTAGCAGGAAGCCGAGTTGCGCGTAGCTGACCTGGAAGGCATCGCGCAACCAGGGAAACAGCGGCGCCAGCAGCAATTGGCTGAAATGGCTGATGCAGTGCGCCAGCCCGACCAGGCCGATGACGGTGGCGTCCTTGCGCAGCGGCGTCCTCGGCAGCGTCAATGTGCTCATGGCCGCATCGTAGTGGAAGCGAACCCGGCCTTGATAGCATGGGCCGTTGCCCCATCTAGCCAGCCGAGGGCGCCGCCAGAAGCCGGGCGCCGTCGTGAACGGCGCCCGGCGCTACGATCCGGCTTCGAAGGACGCAACCATGAGCACCGTGCTGTACGACTTCACCCGCCAGGACGCCAGTGGCGCCTCCTGCACCGCCCATGCCTGGGCCAAGGTGCCCGTGCCGTTGAGCCCGGCGCAGCGCGATAGCACCAAGGCCCGTGCGGCCGCGCTGCTGAAGGCCCGCGACGCCGTGCTGGTGGCCCACTACTACGTCGATGGCGACCTGCAGGATCTGGCGCTGGAGACCGGCGGCGTCGTCGCCGATTCGCTGGAGATGGCGCGCTTCGGCCGCGACCATGCGGCGAAGACGCTGGTCGTCGCCGGCGTGCGCTTCATGGGCGAGAGCGCCAAGATCCTGTCGCCGCACAAGCGCGTGCTGATGCCCGACCTGGACGCCACCTGCTCGCTGGACCTGGGCTGCCCGGCCGACGAGTTCGCGGCCTTCTGCGATGCCCACCCGGAGCGCAAGGTGGTGGTCTACGCCAACACCAGCGCCGCGGTAAAGGCCCGCGCCGACTGGATGGTCACCAGCTCCTGCGCGCTGGCCATCGTGCAGCACCTGAAAGACCAGGGCCAGAAGATCCTGTGGGCACCGGACCGCCACCTGGGCCGCTACATCCAGGACCAGACTGGCGCCGACATGCTGCTGTGGAACGGCGAATGCATCGTGCACGACGAGTTCAAGGCGCTGGAGCTGCAGCTGCTGCGCGCCAAGCACCCGCAGGCGATGGTGCTGGTGCACCCCGAGTCGCCTGAGGGCGTGGTGCGCCAGGCGCATCTGGTCGGCTCGACCTCGCAGCTGTTGCGCGCGGTGATCGACGGCGCGGCGCAGGAATACATCGTCGCCACCGACAACGGCCTGATGCACCGCATGCGCCAGTTGGCACCGGGCAAGACGCTGATCGAGGCGCCCACCGCCGGCGACAGCGCCACGTGCAAGAGTTGCGCGCACTGTCCGTGGATGGCCATGAATGCGCTGCAGGGCGTGGTCGATTGCCTGGAAGGCGGCAGTGGCGAGATCCAGGTTCCCGAGCCGGTGCGCTCGCGCGCGCTGGGCTGCATCGAACGCATGCTCGATTTCGTCAAGCGCCATCCGGACAGCATCGCCCAGCCGCGCCAAGGCTTCGTACCGAACATCGGTGTGGCCTGATGAAATTCGACCAGGACGAAACCCTAGAGCAGGCACGCGAGCGCAACATCCGCGACGCGCTGCACGAAGACCTGGGCACCGGCGACTGGACCGGACTGCTGGTGCCGCAGGCGCGGCGCATCCAGGCGCAGGTGCGCGTGCGCGAAGACGCCGTGCTGTGCGGGCGCGACTGGTTCGATGGCGTGATGCTTGCGCTGGATCCCGCGGCCCGCGTGCATTGGCAGTTCGACGAAGGCGCAGACATGCCTGCCGACAGCATCGTCTGCCGCATCGAGGCCGATGGCCGCGCGCTGCTGTCGGCCGAGCGGCCGGCACTGAACTTCCTGCAACTGCTCAGCGCCACCGCGACGGTGACACGCCGGCATGTGCAGGCCATCGCCGGTGCGTCGCCCAACCCGCGCGGCTGCGCCATCCTCGACACGCGCAAGACGATCCCCGGGCTGCGCCAGGCACAGAAGTACGCGGTGCGCGTAGGCGGCGGCAGCAACCAGCGGCTGGCACTGTGGCACGGCATCCTGATCAAGGAAAACCACATCGCCGCGGCCGGCGGCGTGCCGCAGGTGATGCATCAGGCGCTGGCCCTGAAATCCGGCGTCGAAATCCAGATCGAGGTGGAGACGCTGGATCAACTGCAGCAGGCGCTGGACTCCGGAGCGACCAGCGTGCTGCTCGACAACTTCCCGCTGCCGCGGGTGCGCGAGGCGGTGGCGCTGACCGCCGGCCGGGCGCTGCTGGAAGTGTCCGGCGGCGTCACGCTGGAACGGCTGCGCGAGATTGCGGCCACCGGCGTGGACCGCATCTCGATCGGCAGCCTGACCAAGGACGTGCGCGCCATCGACTACTCGATGCGCGTGCTCGACTGATCAGAGTTTTCGCGGCCGGTCCGCCTTGCGCGGCTTGGCACCGAGTTGCACACTGCGCGCACGCCGCGTCAGCACCGTCGGGAAGCTCACCGGCAAGGTCTGCGGGAAATCGCGGCTGTAGTGCAGGCCGCGGCTTTCGTGGCGCATCAATGCCGAACGCACGATCAACTCGGCGCAGACCACGAGGTTGCGCAGCTCCAGCAGGTCGCGCGTCACGCGGAAGTGGGCGTAGTACTCGTCGATCTCGCTCTTCAGCAGCTTGATGCGGTGCAGCGCCCGTTCCAGCCGGCGCGTGGTGCGCACGATGCCGACGTAGTTCCACATCATCAGCCGCAGTTCGTCCCAGTTGTGCGCAATGACCACCTGCTCGTCGGCATCCTCGACCTGGCTTTCGTCCCAGTCGGGCACACCTTCGACCGGCGCAGCGGCGCTTTGCAGGATGCGCTCGGCGCAGCTGGTGCCCACCACCACGCATTCGAGCAGCGAGTTGCTGGCCAGCCGGTTGGCACCGTGCAGACCGGTGTAGGTGGTCTCGCCCACCGCATACAACCCGGGCAGGTCGGTGCGGCCATCCAGATCGGTGACCACGCCGCCGCAGGTGTAGTGCGCGGCGGGCACCACCGGGATCGGCTGGCGTGCGATGTCGATGCCCAGCTGCAGGCAGCGCGCATGGATGGTCGGGAAGTGCTCCTTGAGGAAGGCCTCGCCCAGGTGCGTGGCATCGAGCCACACATGGTCCAGGCCGTGCTTCTTCATCTCGAAGTCGATGGCGCGGGCGACGATGTCGCGTGGCGCCAGCTCCAGCCGTTCGTCATGGGACTGCATGAAGCGCGTGCCGTCCGGGAGCTTGAGGTGACCACCCTCGCCGCGCAGCGCCTCGGTGATGAGGAAGCTGCGCTCCTGCGGGTGATACAGGCAGGTCGGATGGAATTGGATGAACTCCATGTTGCCGACGCGGCAGCCGGCGCGCCAGGCCATGGCGATGCCGTCGCCGGTGGCGGTGTCGGGATTGCTGGTGTAGCGATAGACCTTGCCCACGCCACCGGTAGCCAACACCACGGACGAGGCGCGCAGCGTCTGCACGCGCTTGCGGTCCATCTCCAGCGCATACACGCCGTGGCAGCGCGGCGGCGTATCGCCGGCGCCGCGCTTGAGGTGGCGCGTGGTGATCAGATCCACCGCCATCCAGCGCTCGCGCAAACTGATGTTCGGGTGCGCGCGCGCCTTGGCCAGCAGCGCATCGTGGATGGCCTTGCCAGTGGCATCGGCGGCGTGCGCGATGCGCCGCACCGCATGGCCGCCCTCGCGCGTGAGGTGCAGGCCCAGCGGGCCACCGGGGTCGGCGGAAAAGGGCACGCCCTGGTCCACCAGCCACGCCACCGCCAACGCGCTGCGCTCGGCGATGAAGCGCGCGGTGTGCTCGTCCACCAGCCCGGCGCCGGCATCCTGCGTGTCGCGCACATGCGAATCGATGCTGTCGTCATCGCCAAGCACGCCGACGATGCCGCCCTGCGCCCATGCGGTGGCGCCTTCGTCGAGCTGTCGTTTTGCAAGCACCACCACCGGGCGGTCCTTCGCCACGAGCAACGCCACCGCCAGCCCGGCCAGGCCGGCGCCGACGATCACCACCGGGTCGGTGCTGGGGCTGGGGGATGCATCGGACATGGCGCGGCCGCTTTCGGGTTTGGACCATTCTCCACGAAGTGGGCACACCGCCAAGTGCTGCACGGGTGCGACGGACCACCTGTGCCGGATCGCACACCCCGGTGTCACGCTCGACCCGTACACTCGGCCGAGCCACTGCTAGCGCCCTCACCTGGCAGCCCACCGCACTGTCACGACCGAAGCAGGCCTACCATGTCCGACACATTGCAAGACCGTCGTTATTCCGGCGCCCCAGGCACCTTCGTCGAGCGGCGCACGGCTGTACCGGACACCGAACTGCTGTCGCCGGCTACGCAGATCGTCGGCGACAAGGACGTCTATCTCGGCAACGCGCCCACCGACATCGGCCGGCGCATCGCCGACGACCAGTTGGAGCTGTTCGTGGTTTGCCACCCGGCCGAGGCGATGCTGCAGCAGTTCTCGCAGATGGCGCCGGACTTCATCGCCATCCATGACGTCGGCACGGCCTCGTCGGCACGGCTGCTGGCTGCCGTGGCTGCGGCCTCGTCGCGAAAGGTACAGAAGTTGGTGATTCGCCGCCAGGGCTATGGCGTGGCCCTGGCCACGATCCAGTTCGTCGAGCTGCCGCTGCAGCCTGGGCGCAACCTGCGTGTCTACACCACGCAGATCGACGGCGACACGCAGACGCGCCACCAGCTTGCGCAGGTGCTGCTTGCCCATAGCCGGCTCGCAGTGGTCATGGTCGGCGAGTTGCCTGCGCACGCACTGGGCAGCAGCCTGCAGCCGCTACGCGATGCCATCGCCGCCGGTCCCTGGCCCAACCGGCAGATGCTGCTGGTGCCGCTGGCATCGGCTGCCACCCTGCCCGCGCAGGCAACCGCGATGGCGGGCCACAGTGGCGTGATGGTGCGCACCACGCCCCAAGTCGGCCGGCCGGCGGATGCCTGGGCCTTCATCAGTGGCGCCTGGAACCGCTTGAATAGCAACGCCATGGACGCTGCGGCGCCCAGGGCCGCGGCTTGCGCGGCGCCCGCGCCACGTGAAGCGGTTGCGTCGTTCGCCGCGCCGCCGATCGCGGCGGCCTATGCGCCGACCCAGGCGCTGGAGCTGAACCCGATGCCCAGCACCGGCAAGCAGCCGGCGCTGCCGCAAAGCGCCAGCAGCAGCGCGCTGTGGAATGACTATGTGCAGCGCTGCAAGGCCATCAAGGGCGTCACGGAGTGTTGCGTCTTCGACATCGATCAGCAGCGTTCACTGGCGCATGCAGGCACGCAGCGCATGGCCGACCGTCTGGCGGCGAAAGGCGCGATGCTGCATGCCCTGATGACCGACACCGCCAGCGTGCTGGGCCTGGGATCGGCCAGTCCCGACGCCGCGATCACGCTGCCACAGCACCTGCTGCTGCTGCGGCCGATGCCCGGCCGGCCGCGCGTGGCGCTGCACATGCTGATCGACCGCAGCCACGGGAATATTGCGCTGGCGCGCTCCGAGCTGCAGCAGATCGACCTGGCACTGCTCGCCGGCGCGCACTAGACGCGCGGCGCGTCGCAATCCCCGGCTCGCGTCGGCGCAGGGCCGGCGCGGCGGGTCTTAGTGCACCACCCGGGCGAAGGAGAACTCGCCGCCCTCCACGTCCACCGGGATCACGTCCTTCGGGCCGAACCTGCCTTGCAGGATGAGCTTGGACACCGGATTCTCGATGCGGTGCTGGATGGCGCGCTTCAACGGCCGTGCGCCGAACACCGGGTCGAAACCGACCTTGGCCAACTCGGCCAGCGCCGCGGGTGACACGTCGAGCTTCATCTCCAGCTTCTCGAGCCGCGCCTCCAGCACCTTGAGCTGGATCTTCGCGATGGCCGCGATATTGGCGCGGTCGAGCGCGTGGAACACCACCGTCTCGTCGATGCGATTCAGGAACTCGGGGCGGAAATGACCCTTGACCTCGGCCATCACGGCCTCGCGAATCAGCTCGCTGTCCTGGCCAGCCATCTGCATGATCATGTGCGAACCCAGGTTGCTGGTCATGACGATGACGGCGTTCTTGAAATCCACGGTTCGGCCCTGCCCGTCGGTCAGGCGGCCGTCGTCCAGCACCTGCAGCAGCACGTTGAACACGTCAGGGTGCGCCTTCTCCACCTCGTCGAGCAGCAGCACGCAATAGGGCTTGCGCCGCACCGCCTCGGTCAGGGCGCCGCCCTCTTCATAGCCCACATAGCCCGGCGGCGCGCCGATCAGGCGGCTGACGCTGTGCTTTTCCATGAACTCGCTCATGTCGACACGGATCATGTGATCCTCGCTGTCGAACAGGAAGCCGGCCAGCGCCTTGCACAACTCGGTCTTGCCCACCCCGGTGGGGCCGAGGAACAGGAACGATCCGGTCGGCCGGTTCGGGTCGGACAGACCGGCGCGCGAGCGGCGGATGGCATCGGCCACCGCGACGATCGCTTCGTCCTGACCGACCACGCGCTCGTGCAGCTTGGTTTCCATCTGCAGCAGCTTGTCGCGTTCGCCCTGCATCAGCTTGCTCACCGGAATGCCGGTGGCGCGTGACACCACCTCGGCGATCTCCTCGGCGCCGACCATGGTGCGCAGCAATTGCGGACCGCCCTTGCCCGACTTGGCACCCTTGGCCTTGCCCGACTCCTTGGCCTGGGCTTCCTTCAGCGTCTTTTCCAGTTCAGGCAGCTTGCCGTACTGCAACTCGGCGACCTTGTTGAAGTCGCCCTTGCGCTTGAGTTCCTCGATCCGAAACTTGATCTGCTCGATCTCTTCCTTGACATGGGCCGAGCCCTGCGCCGTGGCCTTTTCAGACTTCCAGAGCTCCTCCAGATCGGCGTACTCGCGCTCGAGCTTGGCAATCTCGTCCTCGATCAGGCCGAGGCGCTTCTGCGAAGCCTCGTCCTTCTCCTTTTTCACCGCCTCGCGTTCGATCTTCAGCTGGATCAGCCGGCGGTCGAGCTTGTCCATCACCTCGGGCTTGGAATCGATCTCGATCTTGATCTTGGCCGCAGCCTCGTCGATCAGGTCGATGGCCTTGTCGGGCAGGAAGCGGTCGGTGATGTAGCGGTGGCTGAGTTCGGCCGCGGCGACGATGGCCGGGTCGGTGATCTCCACGCCGTGGTGCACCTCGTACTTCTCCTGCAGGCCACGCAGGATGGCCACCGTGGCCTCGACGCTGGGCTCGTCAACCAGCACCTTCTGGAAGCGCCGCTCCAGCGCGGCGTCCTTCTCCACGTACTTCCTGTATTCATCGAGCGTGGTCGCGCCGATGCAATGCAACTCGCCGCGCGCCAGCGCCGGCTTGAGCATGTTGCCGGCGTCGATCGCGCCTTCGGCCTTGCCGGCACCTACCATGGTGTGCAACTCGTCGATGAACAGGATGATGCGGCCCTCGTCGGCCGAGACTTCCTTCAGCACCGCCTTGAGCCGCTCCTCGAACTCGCCCCGATACTTGGCGCCGGCCAGCAGCCCGGCCATGTCGAGCGACAGGACACGTTTGTCCTTCAGGCTCTCGGGGACCTCACCGTTGACGATGCGCTGCGCCAATCCCTCGACGATCGCCGTCTTGCCCACACCAGGCTCGCCGATCAGCACCGGATTGTTCTTGGTGCGTCGCTGCAGCACCTGGATGGCGCGGCGGATCTCGTCGTCGCGGCCGATCACCGGGTCGAGCTTGCCGGAGCGAGCGCGTTCGGTCAGATCCAGCGTGTACTTCTTCAGCGCCTCACGCTGGCCTTCGGCCTCGGCCGAATCGACCTTCTGGCCGCCGCGCACGGCTTCGACCGCCGCCGCCAGCGCCTTGCGCGTCAACCCATGCCCGCGAACGATGCCGCCGATATCGCTCTTGGCGTCTGCCAGCGCCAACAGGAACATCTCGCTGGCGATGAACTGGTCGCCGCGCTTGCCGGCTTCCTTCTCGGCCGCCTGGATCAACTGCACCAAGTCGCGTCCGGCCTGCACCTGGCCACCGCCCTGCACGCTGGGAAAGCCGGCGATCAGGCTGTCCATGGCGGTCTTGAGCGCCGCGGTGTTGGCGCCGGCACGATCGAGCAGTGCTTTCGGCCCGTCGGGCTGCTCCAGCATCGCCGCCAGCAGGTGCGCCGGTTCGACGTAGGGGTTGTCGCGGGCGACCGCCAGGCTCTGCGCTTCTGCCAGGGCCTGCTGGAATGCAGTGGTCAGTTTGTCTTGACGCATGGAATAACTCCTTTGACTTCAAGGGCATTTGGGGCATGCCGCCAGCTTTTTCAAGGCTGCCATGCAGCGAGGGTTGCCCATGGACTTGACACCGAGCCGAAAAGGCTGGACGCCAACGCTCGACCTGGGGCCGCGCCTCGGCGCGGCGCTGGTCCCATCGGGCCCAGGCTTCAAGGTGCTTTTCGAGCCCATGCCGAGCCTGCGCCGCCCCAAGGCAGCGCATGCCGGCATGCAGCCGCGTCTGACGCAGTCGCAGGCGCCTATTTCTGCGAAGCAGGCGTCGAACCGCCCTGCACCCCGAGCGCACCGCCGGTGCCCAGGCCGCCCTTGACGGTCTGCGCGCGGTAGTTGCGCACCACCTTGACCAGCTGGTTGTAGCTGTCGGCGAAGGCGGCAATGATGATCTTGCCCTCGGGCGTACTGGAATAGCCGCCAGCGGCACCCCCGGCGGCCCAGCCGTAGCTCGCGCCGAACAGTGCGAAGTCGGTGTTCTTGGCCGTGCCCTCGGCCGCGGCCAGTTGCACGCCGGAGCGGTTGTCGATCATGATCAGCGTGGTCGACGCCTCGTTGGTCTTGATGCCTCCGGCCAGCGCACCGATCACGCCGAGGCTGCGGCTCAAGCCGCCAAGCGCGCCGCCCATGCCGCCGGTGTTCTGGCTGAACTGGATACTCGGATTCATCGTGTAGTCGGCCGCCACCATCTGCCCGGCACCCATGTTGCTGCCCTCGCGCATCTCGCCGGACTTCTGCAACTGACGCTCCACCTGCATGTTGCGCATGGCCGCGCCGCGCTCGACGACGACGAAACAGTTGGACTGCTGGATCATCATGCGCAGCACCGGCACCGTGGAGCCGAGCTTGTAGCTTTGCAGCGTGCGGTACCAACCGGCGTTCTGGTCCTCGACCACGCCGATCGTGCCCAGCGCCTGGTCGCAACGCTCCAGCGAGCTGTTGCCCCCCTCGGAGGTGGCGCCGCCGGCAGCGCCGGTGACGGCCCCCTTGCTGCCGCCGCCCACCTCCTGGGCCAGGGCCAGTCCGGCGCAAGCCAGCAGGCCGGCGGCGATGCCGGCGCGAAACACCTGTGACAAAGGCGTGAGACGGATCGGATGCTGGGCAGTCATGTCTGGTTCCTCCGCGTTGACGTTCGGGCCGGCCGAGAGCTCGAAACATCATAGTGCC
>CAWGOK010000060.1:0-66460 GCA_963824005.1 uncultured beta proteobacterium | reverse complement strand
GCGACTTCCTCGGCCAGCAGCCCGCATTCGTGGGCAAGCGCATTCTGGTCGTGGACGACAACGCCACCAACCGGCGCATCCTGGCGCTGCAGTCGGCCAAGTGGGGCATGGTGGTGCAGGACACCGAGTTCCCGGCAACGGCGCTGGAAATGCCCACAGGGGCAACCCTACGACCTGGCCATCCTGGACATGCACATGCCGGACATGGATGGCACGCATGTTGGCCGCACGCATCCGCGAAGCCGGCCACACGCTGCCGCTGGTGCTGTTCAGCAGCCTGCGGCCGCCAGGCAGGCCACGGACAGCGTCTTTGCCGCCACGCTGGCCAAGCCGCTGCGCCAGAGCCAGCTGTTCGACACGCTGATCTCGCTGCTGGCGCATGAGGCGGCGCCGAAGCCCGCGCCCACCGCAGCCAAGCCGCGCATGGACGCACAGATGGCTGAAGCCACCCGCTGCGCATCCTGCTGGCCGAGGACAACGTGGTCAACCAGAAGCTGGCACTGCGGCTGCTGCAGCAGATGGGCTACCGGGCAGACGTGGCCAGCAACGGCATCGAAGCCATCGAGTGCTGCGCGCGACAGCCTTATGACGTGGTGCTGATGGACGTGCAGATGCCGGAGATGGATGGGCTGGAGGCCACCGCGCAGCACGACGCGCTGGCCCGATGCGGCCACGCGCCCGCGCATCGTGGCGATGACCGCCAACGCAATGCAGGGCGACCGCGAGGAGTGCCTGGCTGCCGGCATGGACGACTACGTGACCAAGCCGATTCGCGTCGATGCACTGGTACAGGCGCTGAGCGATGCAAAGGCCCGCAATGAAAACTAAACCGACAAAGGCCCGGGCTCCGGCGCCCTCGCGCCTCGACCGCCTGGCACAGCTGCCGCTGCGCTTGAGCAAGCTGAAGACCGAGCCGGCGCTGCATGCGGCCATCGTCACCGAAGCCGCCCGTCTGCTGGGCGCCCAGCGCGTGTTGCTGGTGCTGCAGCCCGACAAGGCGGCGCCCCGCATCGCAGGTCGAAGCTGCCCGCCGGCGAAAGCGCAGAGGCTTTGTTGCAGGCCGTGGCCCCCTGGCTGGCCGAAGCCATGGACACCGGCGCCAGCCGCTTGCGCCACGGCCCCGAGGGCGCAGCGCCGGCCGATCAGCGCAGCTGCCTGGTGGCGCCGCTGCTGACGGCCCAGGACCCGCTGGGTTGTCTGTATGCCGACATCGATGGTGCACATGGCGAAGCAGGCGGCAAGGCAGGCCGCTTCGAAGAAGCCGAGCGGGCCCTGCTGGCGATGCTGGCCGCGCAGGCCGCGGTGGCGCTGGCCCACCTGCGCAGTACCGGCGTTTTGCGGCATGAAGTCGCGCAGCGCTCGGCCGAAGCCACCGAGACATCGGCCGCGCAGCAGGCCACCGCGGAAGTGCTGCAGATCATCGGCAGTTCGATCGGCGACCCCGGGCCGGTGTTCGACAAGATCCTTGGCAGCTGCGAGCTGCTCTTTTCCTGCATCTCCATGGGCTTGTTCCTGGTCGATGACGCCGGCATGGCCAGGCTCGAGCGCTTTTCATGGACGGCGTCGGGTCGCATCGAGTGGGGCGACGCCGTCGCGACCGCGATGGAAACGGGCATTCGATCGGTGTATCCGATGCCGCTGGCCTGCACTGCCCTGCCGGTGCTGTTCGAAAGGGGTGGAGTCGCCGATTTCCGTGACGTGCTGAATAACCCAGACGCGCCGCCGTCGAATCGACTCATTGCGCAACGGATCGGCATCAGCTACTCAGCCTTGACTGCACCATTAGTGTGGCAAGGCCGTGGCATCGGCACCATCGCCATCACCCGAAACCTCGAAAGCGACCACAACGACACGCAGGGCTTCAGCCCGGCCGAACACGCGCTGCTCGAGACCTTCGCCGACCAGGCGGTGATCGCGATCCAGAACGCGAAGATGTTCCGCGAAACCAACCAGGCGCTGGAGCGGCAGACCGCCACGGCCGAGGTCCTGAAGGTCATCGCCAGTTCACCCGACGACGTGCAGCCGGTGTTCGAGGCCATCGCCAACAGCTCGAACCGCCTCATCGGCGGCTTCTCGACGGCCGTGTTCAGAATCTTCGACGAGCAGTTGCATCTGGTGGCCTTCACACCGACCAACGCGGCCGCGGACGACGCACTGAAGGCGTCGTTTCCCAGGCCGCTGGCCGACGTGCCGTCGGCGGCGCCCCTGCGCGAAGGCGCGGTGGTGCGCATCACCGACACCGAGGACGAGGCCCAGGCGGGCGCCGTGGTGCGCGACCTGGCCCGCCAGCGCGGCTACCGCAGCATGCTGTTCTGCCCGCTTCTGCGTGGCGGGCAGCTGATCGGCATGATCAGCGTCACCCGGCGCGAACCGGGACCCTTCGCGCCGCACCTGGTGGAGCTGCTGCAGACCTTTGCCGACCAGGCGGTGATCGCGATCGAGAACGTGCGCCTGTTCAATGAGACGAAGGAGGCGCTGGAGCAGCAGACGGCCACTGCCGAAGTGCTGCAGGTCATCAGCAGTTCGGTGGCCGACACGGCGCCGGTATTCGACAAGATTCTCGGCAGCTGCGAGGCGCTGTTCGAATCGGAACTCCAGAGCATCGGGCTGATCGGGGACGACGGTCTGGTGCATCTGATCGTCAACTCCGAGCGTCTGGCGCAAACCACCCCCGCACAGCGGGCGATGGTGGAACGCCTGCGAAGCGCGTTCCCACGGCCGGCACGTGAGTCGATCCAAGGCTTGGCAGTGCACAAGAACCGGGTGCTGCACTACCCGGATGTGTTGAACGGCCCCGACGTCCCGGCCGGCTTGCGCGAAACGGCCAAGGAGCTCGGCAACTACTCTTTGGTCTGTGCCCCCATGGTGTGGGAGGGTCGAGGCATAGGTGCACTGTCGGTCAACCGGATTCCGCCCTCGCCCTTCAGCGACAAGGAGATTGCGCTGCTCAAGACTTTCTGCGACCAGGCGGTGATCGCGATCCAGAACGCGCGGCTGTTCAAGGAGACGCAGGATGCGCTGGAACAGCAGACCGCCAGCGCCGAGGTGCTGCGCGTGATCAGCAGTTCCGTGGCGCAAACCCAGCCGGTGTTCGACGCCATCGTGCACAGCTGCTACAGGCTTTTCGACGGCCACATGGTGAGCCTGCTGCTGGTCGACCCTGACGGCATGCTTCAGTCGAAGGCCTTTGCGGGCTACTCTGCGCAGGCGGCCAAGATATTCGATGCAGTGCTGCCCGCCCCGGTGGACAAGACCTTGCAGGGCAAGACGCTTCGCAGCGGCAAGGTGATGCATGTGCCCGACGCGTCGAACGGCCCGAACTTCTTTCGCACGCTTGCCACGGAAAACGAGAACTTCTCGATCCTGCTGGTGCCGATGATGTGGGAGGGCAAGGGCTTGGGCACGATCGATATCAGCCGCGTTCCGCCGCGGGCGTTCACCGAGAGCGAGATCAAGCTGGCACAGACCTTCGCCGACCAGGCAGTGATCGCGATCCAGAACGCGAAGATGTTCAAGGAGACGCAGGAGGCGCTCGAACAGCAGAAGGCCTCGGCCGAGGTGTTGAGTGTCATCAGCAGTTCGGTCGCGGATTCCAGCCCCGTGTTTGCGGAGATCCTGGACCGCTGCCACCGCTTGTTCGATGCCAACCAGTTGGCGGTGATGCTGGTGGACGAGACCGGACAGCTCTCATTCGCCGCGGTACGCGGCATCGCCGCCGATGCCGAACTGGCCGCGTTGCCGGCACCGGTGGAACGCACGGCCTTCGGCGAGGCGATCCGCGACCGCCGCCTGGTTCACTTCCCGAGCGTGCTCGCCCCGGGCGTGCCGAAGGGCCTGCGCAGCATGGGCGAACGAGGGATGGACTTTGCGATCGCGTTTGCGCCAATGGTGTGGCAGGGCCGCGGTATCGGCGGCATTGCCGTGGGCCGGGTTCCACCGCGCGCGTTCACTGACAAGGAACTGGCGTTGCTGCAGACCTTTGCCGACCAGGCGGTGATCGCGATCCAGAACGCGCGGCTGTTCCGCGAGACCAAAGAGGCACTGGAGCGGCAGACCGCCAGCGCCGAGGTGCTGCAAGTCATCAGCAGTTCGGTTTCGGACACGCAGCCGGTGTTCGACAAGATCCTGCGCAGCGGCCAGCGGCTGCTGGGCACCAACTTCGTCAACCTGGGGCTGATCGACGCCGATGGCATGGTGCAACTGAAGGCGACCGACGAGCCCGAGTTCGCGGCCGATGACCACTACCACCGCGTGATCGAATCGCTTCGCCACGCGCATCCCCGACCGTCCCGCGATTCCTTGCATGGCTATGTGGCTCACAAGCGCCAGGTGCTGCACCACCCGGACGTGCTGCATGGCGCGGGCGTGCCCGATGTGCTGCGCGAAGCGCAGCGTCCTCTTGGCAACGGTTCGCAACTGCTGGTGCCCCTGGTGTGGAAGGGCAAGGGCATCGGCGCGATCCATGCGGGACGATTCCCGCCCAAGCCTTTCACCGACAAGGAAATCGCACTGCTCGAGGCCTTCGCCGACCAGGCGGTGATCGCGATCCAGAACGCGCGGCTGTTCCATGACGCACAGGAAGCCCGCGCCCAGGCCGAAGCCGCCAACGAGGCCAAGAGCAGCTTCCTGGCAACGATGAGTCACGAGATCCGCACGCCGATGAACGCCGTCATCGGCATGAGCGGGCTGCTGCTCGACACACCGCTGAATGCCGAGCAGCGCGACTTCGCATCCACCATCCGCGACAGCGGCGATGCGCTGCTGACGATCATCAACGACATCCTCGACTTCTCCAAGATCGAGGCCGGGCGCATGGACGTGGAGTCGCATCCCTTCGACCTGCGTGACTGTGTGGAATCGGCGCTAGACCTGATTGGCGGCCGCGCGGCAGAGAAGCACCTGGACGTGGCCTACCTGTTCGAAGGCGAGGTGCCCGCGGCCATCACCGGCGACGTGACGCGGCTGCGCCAGGTGCTGCTGAACCTGCTGAGCAATGCGGTCAAGTTCACCGAGCGCGGCGAAGTCGTGCTGACGGTCACGGCCGAAGGCGATGAGCAGACCGAGGGCGGCAGCTGCCTGCACTTTGCGGTGCGCGACACCGGCATCGGCTTGAGCGAAGCCGGCAAGGCCAAGCTGTTTCAGAGCTTCAGCCAGGCCGATTCCTCGACCACGCGCAAGTACGGCGGCACCGGCCTCGGGCTGGCCATCAGCAAGCGGCTGGCCGAACTGATGGGCGGCACGATGTGGGTGGACTCGGCCGGGTCGGGCTGCGGCTCGACCTTCCACTTCACCATCGCCGCGCCACCGGCCGAGTTGCCACTGGAGACGCAGCGCCGCAGTTTTGCCGGCGAGCAACCGCAGTTGGCCGGCAAGCGGCTGCTGGTGGTGGATGACAACGCCACCAATCGCAAAATCCTGCGGCTGCAGACCGCGCGCTGGGGCATCGCGCCGCAGGACACCGAATCGCCGGAACAGGCATTGGCCTGGGTACAGGGCGGCGCGCGTTTCGACCTGGCCATCATCGACATGCACATGCCCGGCATGGACGGGGTGCAGCTGGCGACAAAGCTGCGCACCATCGACGCGGCGATGCCGATGGTGCTGTTCAGCAGCCTGGGCCGGCGCGAGGCGCTGGCCGAAGCCGGCGATCTGTTCAAGGCGACGCTCGCCAAGCCGCTGCGCCAGAGCAGCCTGTTCGACACGCTGATGACGCTGCTGGTGCAAGGCGCCGCGCCGCGCGCCGCCGCGCCGGCCAAGCCGGTGATGGACAAGGAGATGGCCACGCGCCACCCGCTGCGCATCCTGCTGGCCGAGGACAACGTGGTCAACCAGAAGCTGGCCTTGCGGCTGCTGCAGCAGATGGGCTACCGCGCCGACCTGGCATCCAACGGCATCGAGGCCGTCGAATGCTGTGAGCGCCAGCCCTACGACGTGGTGCTGATGGACGTGCAGATGCCCGAGATGGATGGGCTGGAAGCCACGCGGCGCATTGCCGAACGCTGGCCGGACGGCAAGCGGCCACGCATCGTCGCCATGACCGCCAACGCCATGACCGGCGACCGCGAGGAGTGCATTGCCGCCGGCATGGACGACTACGTCACCAAGCCGATCCGGGTGGATGCGTTGGTCGAGGCACTGCTGGCCGCGCAGGCACGCGGTGCGCCATGATCGGCGCTATGCTTGTATGTCACCTTGCCGGAGCATTTACATGCTGGCCGTTCTCCTGCTAGAAACATCGAACAACGCCTGGACACGCTGGCCCAGAAGACTGAGCCGCCAAGTGCATGCGCAATCTCCATCGGGCGGTGGCGCAACGGCTGCTGAAGTTTCTCGATGAACGCATCCGACATGGCGGCGACCCGCCCGCCATCGGTGAGGCGCTGCGTGGTGAGCGCCACGGGGCCTACTGGAAGTATCGTGTGGGCGACTACCGCCTCATCTGCCGACGCGCGCGTGCTTGTCACGGTGGCGCGCATCGGGCATCTTCGCAAAATCCATCGGGACTGAAGCGGATCAATCCTTCGGGCTTGAAAGGAAGGGATGACTGACATGGCTCAAGACCCCATCGACCGGGCCATCTTTACCGAACTGCAGGACACTGCCGGTGCCGAATTCGTGGCCGAGTTGGTGGGCACCTTCCTGGAGGAAGCGCCGCAGATGCTGGCCGAGTTGCGCGCGGCCCTGAGTGGCGGCAATGCCGACGCGTTCCGCCGCGCGGCGCATTCGCTCAAGTCCAACGGCAACACTTTCGGCGCCAACCGGCTGGCCGAGATGGCCCGCGATCTGGAACTGGCGGGCCTGCCAGCAGCTGCCGCGCCGTTGGATGCGCTGGACGCCGAATATGCGCGCGTCACCGCCACGCTGCAGGAGCTGACGCGTGGCTGAAACCGGTGCGCGGCTGCTGGTGGCCGACGACAACAAGGTCAACCGGCTGCTGCTGTCGCGCAGCCTGGAAATGCTGGGCCACCGCGTGGCCAGTGCCGAGAACGGCCGCATCGCGCTGGATATGCTGCGGCGCGAGAGCTTCGACCTGCTGCTGCTGGACATGGAAATGCCCGAGATGACCGGCTTCGAGGTGCTCGAGCATCTGGTTGCCGACAGCCAACTGCGCGACCTGCCGGTCATCGTCACCAGTTCGCTCGAAGGCGTGGCGCATGTGGTGCGCTGCATCGAGCTGGGCGCCGACGACTATCTGCCCAAGCCGGTGAATCCGGTGCTGCTGCGCGCACGCATCAATTCGAGCCTGGAGAAAAAGCGCCTGCGCGACCAGCAGAAGGAGCTGGTGCGCCGCTTCGCCACCAGCGAGGTGGCGCAGGATCTGCAGCAATCGGGCTTTGCGCTGGGCGGCAAGCGCGTGCACGGTTCGGTGATGTTCTCCGACATCCGCGGCTTCACCTCGCTGGTGGAGCAGCAGAGTCCGGAAGAAACCATCGAACTGCTCAACACCTACTACACGCTGATGTTCGACGCCATCAGCGGGCGCGGCGGTGTGGTCAACCAGATGATCGGCGACGGCCTGATGGCCATCTTCGGCGCGCCGCTGCCGCTGGCCGACGGCTGCGGCAGCGCGGTGCACGCCGCCCTGGACATGCTGGAGCTGATCGACCTGTTCAACGTCGAACGCGTGGCCGTCGGCAAGGCGCCGATCCGCATCGGCGTGGGCATCGCCACCGGCGAGATGGTGGCCGGCTACACCGGCACCCAACAGCGCGCCACCTACACCTGCATCGGCGACACGGTGAACCTGGCCGCGCGGCTGGAGGCGCACACCAAGCTGGCAGGCCAGCCGATCCTCATCGACGAGGCCACGAGCGCCGCCCTGGGCCGGCGCTTCGCGCTGCAGGCGCTGGGCACGGTGCAATTCAAGGGCAAAGCGGCCGCGGTGGAGGTGTTCGCGGTGCCGGTGGCGGGGCAGCCCGGCGCCGCCGCTTGAGGCCTGGCGCGCGGCGCCTCAGGCAAATTCTTCGGTGTCGACCTCGGCCTGCGTCGCCGGGTTGTAGCGCGCGCCGCTGACGGTGTGGCGGTTGATCAGCGCGTCCAGCCGCTGCAGCGTGCCGGCACTCAGCGTCACCGCGTCGGCGCCGAGGTTCTCCTGCAGGTGCGCCAGGCTCGTGGTGCCGGGCAGCGCGATGACATGCGCGCCGCGCGACAGCACCCAGGCCAGCGACAGCTGCGCCATGCTGCAGCCGGCGTCCTGTGCGATGCGCGCATAGCCGTCCAGCAGCTTCAGGTTGGCCGCGTAGTGTCTCGGGGTAGAAGCGCGGCATGCCGCGGCGGATGTCCTTGGCGTCGAGCGTGGACACGTCGCGCAGCGTGCCGGTGAGGAAGCCGCGCGCCGTGGGGCTGAAGGCCACCAGCGCGGCGCCGATCTCCTGGCAGGCCTGCAGCACGCCGATCTCGACGTTGCGGCTCCAAAGCGAATACTCGGACTGCACGGCCGCGATCGGGTGCACCGCATGCGCGCGCTTCAGCGTCGCCGCCGACACCTCGGACAGGCCGAGCGCGCGCACCTTGCCCTGCGCCACCAGCCGCGCCATCGCGCCGACGCTGTCCTCGATGGGCACGCACCTGTCCCAGCGGTGCAGGTAGTACAGGTCGATGACCTCGGTGCCCAGGCGCTTCAGGCTGTCTTCGCAATTGCGTACGATGGCCTCGGGACGGCCGTCGATGACTCGCTTGATAGCGTCGTCAAAAGCCACGCCGGCCATGCCGCCCTTGCTGGCCAGCGTGATCTTCGAGCGGTGACCCTTCAGCACACGGCCGACCAGCGTCTCGTTGGCGCCGAAACCGTACAACGCGGCGGTGTCGAACATCGTCACGCCCAGGTCCAGCGCGCGAAGCAGCAGCCGCTCGCTGACCTGCGGCGGCGGCGGCGCGCCGTAGGCATGGCTCAGGTTCATGCAGCCCAGGCTCACCGCCGAGACGGTGAACGGGCCGATGCGTCGGGTATTCAAGGCGGGGCTGCCCACTGGCGCGCGCCTTACAGCCGCAGCGCAACCAGGGCGATGCCCGGCACCAGCACCAGCAGCACCACGCGCAGCAGGTCGCTGACGACGAAAGGCCACACGCCGCGGTAGGTGTCGCGGATGCTGATGTCCGGCGCCATCGACTGGATGACGAACAGGTTCATGCCCACCGGCGGCGTGATCAGCCCGACCTCGACCACGATCAGCACCAGGATGCCGAACCAGATGGCGGTTTCTTCCGGCGTCAGGCCGAAGTCGAGCCCCGACACCATCGGGAAGAAGATCGGGATGGTCAGCAGGATCATCGACAGCGAATCCATCACGCAGCCGAAGATCAGGTAGAAGACCAGGATCGCCCACAGCACCATGTAGGGGCTGAAGCCCTGACCGCCGACCCAGCCGGCCAGTTCCTGCGGCAGCTGCGACAGCGCCAGGAAGCTGTTGTAGGCCGCGGCGCCGAGCACGATCATGAAGACCATCGCCGTGCCGCCCGCGGTGGACTCGAAGGCCTCCTGCAGCTTCTTGCGCGTCAGCCCGCCGCGCCACCAGGCCAGCAGGCCGGTGGACACCGCGCCGACCGCCGCGCCTTCGGTGGGCGTGAACAGCCCCGAGTAGATGCCGCCGACGACGACGACGAAGATCAGCAGCACCGGCCAGACCGCGCCCAGCGCCTGCCAGCGCTCGGCCCAGGGCATCGGCGCCATGCTGCCGGCCAGCTTGGGGTTGATGCGCACGACGATGTTGATCACCAGCATGTAGCCCAGCGCCGCCAGGATGCCGGGCACGAAAGCCGCGGCAAAGAGCTTGGCGATGTTCTGCTCGGCCAGGATGGCGTAGATGACGAGCACGATCGACGGCGGGATCAGGATGCCGAGCGTGCCGCCGGCGGCCAGCGTGCCGGCGGCCAGGCTGCCGGCATAGCCGGCGCGCTTGCAGTTCGGGCAGCGCCACCTGGCCCATCGTGGCCGCGGTGGCCAGCGACGAGCCGCAGATCGCGCCGAAGCCGGCGCAGGCGCCGATGGCCGCCATGGCCACGCCGCCCTTGCGGTGGCCGAGGAAGGCCTCCGCGGCCTTGAACAGCGCCTGCGACATGCCGCCCAGCGTGGCGAACTGCCCCATCAGCAGGAACAGCGGCACGATCGACAGCGAGTGCGACGAGAACTGGCCGTAGGCCAGGTTCTTCATCTGGTTGAGCAGCGGTGCGGCGCTGCCGTACACCTGCCACGAACCGAACAGGCCGACGACGAGCATCGACAGCCCGATCGGCACGCGCAGGAAGATCAGGACCAGCAGGACGGGGAACGACGCGCTGGCCAGCCAGATCGGGTCCATCAGTGTCCCCCCCCGGCCATGATGAAGCCGGTCGGCGGCGAAGCCAGGCCCAGGCATTCGAGCAGCCGCCAGGCATAGGCCACCAGGCCCACCACCGCCGGCACCATCGACGCCGCATAACCCCACCACACCGGCATCTGCAGGATGAAGCTGACCTCGTTGTTGTGCCGGTATTCACCCAGCGCCACGCCCATGCGCCACACCAGCAGCACCCACACCGCCAGCATCAGGCCATCGGCGACGATGTCGAGTGCGCGGCGCATCGGCGCGGGATAGCTCCCCCACAGCATGTCCACCACCGCATGGCCGCGTTTCAGGTGGGCCCACGGCAGGAAGCAGAACACCGCAAGCGCCGTGCCGGCTTCGACCAGCTCGAAGTCGCCCGGCACCGGCCCGAGGCCCAGGCCCGACAGCGCGCGGCCGATGATGCTGGCCACACTCATCACGGCAATGATCACGAGCACGAAAGAGCCGAACCAGGCCATTGCCCGGCTCAGGCCATAGATGAGTTTGTTCATGCGGGTTCTTCTGCCACGGCGGCGTGCAGCCGCCGCGGCGAACGGGTTGAGGGCGCCAGGGCGGCCTACTTGGCGTGCTTGGCGATCAGCGCCTCGGCTTCCTGCGCCAGCTTCGGGCCGTCGATGCCCTTGGCACCGACTTCCTTGAACCAGACGGCGCGCACGCCATTGGCGGCACGCATCCAGCGCTGGGTCTCGGCGGCATCGAGGGTGATGATGTTGTTCTTGGCCTTCTGCGCCAGGGCCAGGCCGACCTTGTCGCCCGCGTCCATGGCACGGCCGAAGAGCGTGGCCGCGGCCATGCCGGAGTTGGCGTCGATCACCTTCTTCAGGTCGGCCGGCAGCTTGTCGTAGCTGGCCTTGTTCATCGCCACGGCGAAGGTCTGCGTGTACAGCCCCTTGTTGCCGCTGAACCCGGTGGCGTTCCTCGCGATCTGCTCCACCTTCACGGCCGGCACCACTTCCCAGGGGATCGTCGTCGCCGAGATCACGCCCTTCGACAAGGCTTCACCGACCGCAGGCACCGGCATGCCCACCGGCGTGGCACCGAGTTGCTCGAGCATGATGTTGATGATGCGCGAGCCGCCGCGCACCTTCAGGCCCTTCATGTCCTCGAGCTTGGCCACTGGTTGCAGGCTGTGGATCAAGCCGGGGCCGTGCACGTGCACGCCGATGAGCTTGACGTCCTTGAACTCGTCCATCGCGTTCTTCTCGACGAACTCCTGGAAGGCACGCGACGCCGGTTCGGCCAGGCCGCTGCTGAAGGGCAGCTCGAAGGCCTCGGTCTTGGGAAAGCGCCCCGGGGTGTAGCCCAGCACCGTCCAGACGATGTCGACGACGCCGTCCTTGGCCTGGTCGAACAATTCGGGCGGCTTGCCGCCGAGCTGCATGCTCGGGAACTGCTGCACCTTGATCTTGCCGCCGCTCTCCTTCTCGACCTTTTCTGCCCAGGGCTTGATGGCCTGGGACGGGATGGTCGCCTGGGGCGGCAGGAACTGGTGGAAACGCAGTGTCACGGTCTGCGCCCAAGCGCCTTGCAGCGCGGTGATGGACAACAGGCCGATGCCGAGCAGGCAGGACTTGATCGTTTTCATGCAATGTCTCCGGGGTTGATGGATGCGGGATTATTGGCCGGGCAACTGCTGCTCCAGCTGGTGAAGAACCCTGTAGCAGGGCAGTACCTGGGCAACGCTGGCATTGGGTTCGCGCCCTTCGCGGATGGCGGCGAAGAACTCGCGGTCCTGCAGCTCGATGCCGTTCATCGACACCGCCACCTGCGACACGTCGATCTTCTGTTCCTTGCCGTCGAACAGGTCGTCGTAACGCGCGAGGTAGGTGGCGCTGTCGCCGATGTAGCGGAAAAAGGTGCCCAGCGGCCCGTCGTTGTTGAAGCTCAAGGACAGCGTGCAGATCGCGCCGTTGGCGGCCTCGCAGCTGGATGCTCATGTCCATGGCGATGCCCAGGGTCGGGTGGATCGGCCCCTGGACGGCATTGGCCTGCACGATGGGGCTGCCGCACTGGTAAGCGAACAGGTCCACCGTGTGCGCCGCGTGGTGCCACAGCAGGTGGTCGGTCCAGCTGCGCGCCTGGCCCAGCGCGTTCATGTTCGTGCGCCTGAAGAAGTAGGTCTGCACGTCCATCTGCTGGATGTTGAATTCACCGGCGACGATGCGGTTGTGCACGAACTGGTGGCTCGGGTTGAAGCGGCGCGTGTGCCCGCACATCGCCACCCGGCCGGTCTTCTTCTGCAGCGCCACCACCGCCTCGGCACCGGCCAGCGAATCGGCCAGCGGGATTTCCACCTGCACATGCTTGCCGGCGTTGAGGCAGGCGATCGACTGCTCGGCGTGCATCTGCGTGGGCGTGCACAGGATCACTGCGTCCACTTCCTTCAGGGCCAGGCTGTCGGCCAGATCGGTCGTGACATGGCCGATGCCGTACTTGGCGGCGACTTCCCGGGTCTTGTCGAGCTCGCGGCTGACCAGCGACACCACCTCGACGCCCTCGATCAGCTTGATCGCGTCCAGGTGCTTGATGCCGAAGGCGCCGGCACCGGCGAGGGCCACCTTGATCGTGCTCATGCGTTGTTCTCCAGGATCAGATGGCCCACCGCCGTGTTGCTGGCGGGCACGTGGAAGAAGCGATGCTTGACGGTCGGCGGCTTGCCGCCGGCGATGTCGGCCATGGCACCGCGGGCGATCAGCCACATCACCAGCTCGATGCCTTCGCTGCCGGCCTCGCGCACGTATTCGATGTGCGGCACCTGCGACAACCCGGCCGGGTCAGCGATCAGCCGGTCGAGGAAGCGGTTGTCCCATTCGGCGTTGATCAGCCCGGCGCGAGGTCCCTGCAGCTGGTGGCTCATGCCGCCGGTGCCCCAGATCTGCACCTTCAACGGCTCGTCGTAGGACTCGACCGCGCGTCGGATCGCCTGGCCGAGCATGAAGCAGCGCCGGCCCGAGGGCACCGGGTACTGCACCACGTTGACGGCGAAGGGGATCACCGGGCAAGGCCAGGCCTGCGGTTGCCCGCACATCAGGCTCAGCGGCACCGTCAGGCCATGGTCCACGTCCATCTTGTTGACGATGGTCAGGTCGAAGTCGTCCTGGATCACGCTCTGCGCGATGTGCGAGGCCAGCTCCGGATGGCCGATGACCTTGGGCACCGGGCGCGGGCCGTAGCCTTCGTCGGCCGGCTGGAACTCGGCCGCGGTGCCGATGGCGAAGGTCGGGATCATCTCCAGGCTGAAGGCCGTGGCGTGGTCGTTGTAGACGAGGAAGATGACGTCGGGCCTGTTGTCCTTCAGCCACTGCTTGGAGAACTCGTAGCCCTTGAACAACGGCTGCCAGTAGGGCTCGCCGGTCTTGCCGTGGTCGATGGTCGCGCCGATGGCCGGCACGTGCGAGGTGTAGACGGACGCAGTGATCTTGGCCATGTTCACTTCCTCCCCGCCGCGCCCTGGGGCTGCCGATGCGCCTGCGCGTCGCCGTCTTCGCCGACCACCCGGTTGCCTTCGGGCGAGCGGCCGCCCTTGATCATCATGTTGCGGTATTCCTCTTCGCTCATGCCGGTCATGCTGCCGGCCATCTGCTGGAAGCTCTTGCCGTCGGTGGCACCGATCTTGGCCAGGAAGTAGATGTTGCCGCCGAGCGCAATGCAGCGGTTCAAGTCGCGCGCCAGCACGGCTTGCTTCTGCTCTTCGCTCATCGGCCATTCGTCGAGATAGGCGCGCTCGTTCGCCTTGAAGCGTGCGCGGTTCTCGGCCTTCATCAGCGACATGCAGAACTGGTTCAGGTGGTAGCCCTTGCGCGACTGCTCCGCGTCGAAGATGGTCGTGCCGGGCACGTCGAGGTAGGGCTTTTGCAGTGCCATGGTTCAGCTCTCCTCGGGCCAGTACAGGCGCATCGGGTTGTCCACCAGCAACTTCTTCTGCAGCTCGGGCGTGGTGGCGACGTGCGGGATGAAATCGACCAGCAAGCCGTCGTCGGGCATGTGGTCCTTCAGGTTCGGGTGCGGCCAGTCGGTGCCCCACAGCACGCGGTCGGGGAAGGTCTCGACGATGTGCCTGGCAAAGGGCACCACGTCGCGGTAGGCAGCTTGCTCGCCGTTCAGCGCCTTCGGGCCGGTCACGGACAGCCGCTCGGGGCAGCTGACCTTGCTCCACACGTTGGGGTAGTCGCGCATGAACTTGACGAACAGTTCGAACTGCGGGCCGTCCACTGGCAGGCTCACGTCGGGCCGGCCCATGTGGTCGACGACGATAGTGGTGGGCAACGCGGTGAAGAAGTCCCACAGCTCGGGCAGGTCCACCGCCTCGAAGTAGATGACCACGTGCCAGCCCAGCGGGGCGATGCGTGCGGCGATCTCCATCAACTCGTCCTTGGGCGTGAAGTCGACCAGCCTTTTCACGAAGTTGAAGCGCACGCCGCGCACGCCGGCGGCATGCATGTCCTGCAAATCCTTGTCGCTGACGCTGCGCTTGACCGTGGCCACGCCGCGCGCCATGCCCTTCGAGCTTTGCAGCGCATCGACCATCGCGCGGTTGTCGGCGCCGTGGCAGGTGGCCTGCACGACCACGTTGCGTGCGAAGCCGAGATGGTCGCGCAGCGCGAACAGTTGCTGCTTCGATGCATCGCAGGGCGTGTACTTGCGCTCGGGCGCATAGGGGAATTCGGCGCCAGGGCCGAACACGTGGCAATGCGCGTCGACGCTGCCCGGCGGCAGCTTGAACTTCGGCTTGCTCGGGCCGGCGTACCAGTCCAGCCAGCCAGGGGTCTTGGTGAATGTCCATGAAATTGCTCTCAGGAGTTGGGCAGCACGCTGGCCAGGATGCGATCGGCCTCGACGCGCCAGTCGGCACTGCGCGCGAAGTCCAGGCGGCCCTTCGTGCCGAACAGGCCGGCATCGGCCAGGTCGGCCATCCAGGCCTGGCGCGCGGCCGTGCCTTCGGCCGACCAGGGCGTCAGGCCGATTTCGCGCACGGTCTCGGCCACCTCGCGCACTTCTTCGCTGCGCCGCCGACCATGTTCGATGACACGCTGGAAGAAGTAGGCGCCCTGCTTCTCCCAGTCGATGCCGGGAAAGGTTTCGTTCAGCGAAGCCAGCACGGCGTCTTCGACGCCATAGGCGCGCGCCGCGGTGAAACTTTCGATGACCATGGCTTCCAGGCCCTTGATCATGACGCTGCGACACATCTTCGTGGCGCTGGCCACGCCGATCTTGACCGATGCCAGCTTGGCATTGAAGCCCAGCGCAACGAGTTGCGGCTGCAGTCGCGCCGCATGCGTCCCACCCAAGAGCAGCGGCACGCGCAGGCGATACGGTGGGATGGAGGTCATGACCGCGCCTTCGACATAGGCCCCGCCAGCGGCGTCGATCAAGGCGGCGGCGCGGATCTTCGCGCCTGGCGAAGCCGAATTGAGGTCCAGGAACCTTGCACCGCGCCGCATGCCGCTGGCGCAATCGGATGCGACGGGCACCGCCTGGCTGGCGGTGACCGCCGAGATCACCAGATCGCACTGCGCCGCCAGCGCGGCGTGTGTGGGCGCCAGCGCCACGCCCTGCACGGCCGCATGTTCGCGCAGTGGCACGCCAGCCTCGGCGTCGAGCTTCAGGTCGTACGCATGCACGGCCACGCCCTGGGCGCGCAGGTCCTCGGCCAAGATGCGGCCGACCTCGCCGTAGCCGACCAGGCCCACCTGCCAACGTTTGGGATCGGCGTCCATCGTCAATCGATGTACTTCAGCCCAGCCTTCTCGAGCGGCCCGCGCATGCTGTACATGTCCAGGCCGAGCACACCGGCAGCGAGCTTGGCGCGCTTGTCGGCCTCGTTGGCTTCGCGCGCCGCAGCGGCTTCGGCCACCTGCATCGCCATGGCCGCCGGCACGACGACGACGCCGTCGTCGTCAGCGACGACCACGTCGCCGGGGTTGACCTCGGCGCCGGCGCAGACCACGCGCACATTGACCGAGCCGAGTGTGGCCTTGATCGTGCCCTTGGCGCTGATGGCCTTGCTCCACACCGGGAACTGCATCGCAGTCAGATCCTTCACATCGCGGCAGCCGCCGTCGATGACCAGGCCTTTGGCACCACGCGCGCGGAACGACGTGGCCAGCAGGTCGCCGAAGAAGCCGTCGGTGTTCTCGGCCGTGCAGGCGGCGACGACGACGTCGCCCTCCTGCAACTGTTCGGCGGCGACATGCATCATCCAGTTGTCGCCTGGGTGCAGCAGCACGGTGACCGCCGTGCCTGCAAGGTGCGCGCCGGCATAGATGGGCCGCATGTAGGGCCGCATCAGGCCGACACGGCCCATGGCTTCATGGATGGTGGCCACGCCGAAGCCGGCCAGCTTGTCGACCGCCGCGCGGTCGGCGCGGACGGTGTTGCGTTTGACGATGCCGAGTTGATACATGAGGGTTCCTGGGAGGAGTAGCGGGCCTGCGGCCCTGTCCTTGTTGCGGGTCTGGCGGCCCTGTTCCTTAGCGGCCCTGCTTCTTCAGTGCGGCATCGAGCCGCGGGAACACGCGTCGCGCGTTGCCTTCGTAGACCTTGTGGCGGTCGTCGCCGACGACGATGCTGCTGGCTTCAATGTAGCGCTTGGTGTCGTCGTAGTAGTGGCCGGTCTCCGGGTCGATGCCGCGCACCGCACCGATCATCTCGCTGGCGAACAGGATGTTGTCCACCGGGATCACCTGGGTCAGCAGGTCGATGCCCGGCTGGTGGTAGACGCAGGTGTCGAAGAAGATGTTGTTCAGCAGGTGGTCCTTGAGCAGCGGCTTCTTCAGCTCCTGCGCCAGGCCGCGGAAGCGCCCCCAGTGGTAGGGCACTGCGCCGCCGCCGTGCGGGATGATGAAGCGCAGCGTCGGGAAGTCCTTGAAAAGATCGCTCGTCAGGCACTGCATGAAGGCTGTCGTGTCGGCATTCAGGTAATGCGCGCCGGTGGTGTGGAAGCAGGCGTTGCAGCTGGTGCTGACGTGGATCATTGCCGGGATGTCGTACTCGACCATCTTCTCGTAGATCGGGTACCAGTGCCGATCGCTCAGCGGCGGGCTGGTCCAGTGGCCTCCGGACGGATCCGGGTTCAGGTTGATGCCGACGTTGCCGAACTCCTTGATGCACTTCTCCAGCTCGGGAATGCAGGTCTTCGGATCGACACCGGGGCTTTGCGGCAACATCGCGGCAGGAATGAAGTGGTCCGGGAACAGCTGGCTGACGCGCCAGCACAGCTCGTTGCAGATCGCCGCCCAGGTGCTGCTCACACCGAAGTCGCCGATGTGGTGCGCCATGAAGCTGGCGCGCGGGCTGAAGATCGTCAGGTCGCTGCCGCGTTCCTTCATCAGGCGCAGCTGGTTGCTCTCGATGGTCTCGCGCAACTCGTCGTCGCTGATCTTCAGGTCGGTGACCTTGGGCCTGGATGCCGGATCCTTGATGCCGGCAATTTGCTGGTTGCGCCAGTTTTCCAGCGCCTTCGGTGCGGTGGTGTAGTGGCCGTGGCAGTCGATGATCATCGAAGCTCTCCTGAGTTTGCGGGCGGGGCGCTCACGCCGGCTCCATGCCGTGGCGCCGCTTCAGCGCGGCGGTCTGCGGCGATTGCATGTACTCGAGCAGCTCGCGCACCGCGGCCGCCTGAGTCGACGCCGTGCACAGCGCCGCCGAGAAGGTGGTGACGATCTGCGCGCCCGGGGGCATCTCGCCGATCAGGTCGATGCCTTCCAGGTGCATCAGCTCGCTGCGTTGCTGGAAGCCCAGCTCGACCTCGCCGCGCGCCACCAGCGCACCCACCGGCACACCGGGCGGCGCCTGCACGATACGCACACGCAATGCGTCGGCGATGCCCCAGCGCTCGAACAGCTTGAGCAACGCCACGCCACTGGGGCCGGTCGAGTAGCCGATGCTGCGCGCTGCCAGCAGCGCTTGGCGCAGCGCGGTTTCGCTGCCGATGTCGGGCCGCGGCGCGCCGGCCCGTACCGCGACGGCCACGCCGGAGTGCACCAGATCGGTCCGGCTGCCGGCCAACGCGCGGCCCGAGGCCACGAGCTTGTCGATGACGTCGGCCGCCAGCACCACCACATCGAAGGCCTCGCCCGCCTCGATGCGCCGCGCGGCGTCGACGCCGCCCACCGATTCGACGCTCAGCTCGATACCGCTTTGCTGCCGGTAGGCGTCGGCCAGGTCGGCCAGCAGCGCTCGGGTGGCCATGGAGGAGATGCCGGTCAGGCGGTGGGTGGGCATGGGAGCGCGGCGCTATGGTGCGGCGGATTATGGGCAGCCCCAGGTGTGCCGACAACCGCTGTTCGGCACTAGCAGATATCACGACTCGGCATAACGCATCCGCCAGCCCCGGCGGCCGGGGTTTCAGGCGCCGATGAGCTCGGCCAAGGTCACCTGGCCCAGCGCCGCGCGCTGGCGGAAGGGCTGGGTGCGCACGTCGGGGGCCAGCAGCAGCTGGTCGATCAACGGCTCGGCAAGGGTGCTGCCGGCATCGCACAGCAGCACGTGGCGCTTGCCGCCTTCTTCGTCGAGCCGCCCGACCCAGCCGAGCGTGACCAGCAGGTCCACCAAAGGCTCCACCTGAAGCGGATCGATGCGCAAGCCGGTAGCGAACTGGGCGACCGTCAGCCCGTGCGGGGGCGCGGCACGCGCGCGCTGCAGTTCGCGCAACAGCGCCACGGACAGCGCAAAGCGCTGGCCCGGTTCGTCGCCGTGGCGCACCAGGTGCATCTGCAGGCTCGGCGCATAGGCGGCGATGACGGCACCGAAGAGCACGATCAACCACGACAGGTAGATCCACAGCAGCAGGATCGGTACCGTGGCAAAGGCGCCGTAGATCATCGAGATGCCAGGCATCGCGCCCACGTACCAGGCCAGCGCGCGCTTGGCCACCTCGAAGCCCACGGACACGAACAACCCGCCGGCCAGTGCGTGGCGCCAGCGCACGTCGGTGTTGGGCACAAAGCGGAACAGCGCCGAGGCGGCCAGCATCAGCAGCGCGAACTCCAGTGTCTGCAGCGCCAGCGCCAGCCCGCCGGGCAGCGCGTCGACGATGCCGCGCGAAGCCGTCAGCGCTAAGGAGCTGAGCGTCAGACTCATGCCCAGCAGCAGCGGGCCGAGCGTGATTGCCGCCCAGTAGACCAGCACGCGCTGCGCGATCGGCCGCGGCTTGCGCACGCGCCAGATGCCGTTGAGCGTGCGATCGATGGTCAGCATCAGCGCCAGCGCGCTGACCAGCAGGAACACCAGGCCGGCGCTGCCCAGGCGGTTGGCCTTGGCGGCAAACTGCGTCAGCGTGCCCAGCACCGGCTTGGCGATGCCGTCCGGGACCAGACTTTGCAGGAAGTACTGCTGCAGCGCGCCCTGGAACTTGGCGAACATCGGAAAGGCAGAGAACAGCGCCAGCATCACGGTGAGCAGCGGCACCAGCGCAATCAGCGTCGTGAAGGTCAGACTGCTGGCGGTGATGCCCAGGTGGTCTTCGCGGAAGCGCTGGCGCAGCGTGCGTGCAGTGTCGAACCAGGGCCAAGTGCGCAGCGTCTGCAGCAGCGTCGCAAGCTGGTCGGCGCCCATCTGCCACAGGCCGTTGCGCATCGTCATGCTGGATATCATGCCAGCATGGTCGAGCCCCGCAGCCCCGCCACCGCCCTGGGCATGGACGCCGTCGTGCGCTGGTCACGCTGGCTGGCGTTCGCCAGCCTGTTGGGGTTGATCGTGCTGGGCCTGGCCTGGGAGCTGTGGCTCGCGCCCACGGGCAGCGGCACGCTGGCCATCAAGGTGCTGCCGCTGCTGCTGCCGTTGCCGGGGCTGTGGCGCGCGCGCATGTATACCTACCGCTGGGTCAGCCTGCTGGTGTGGATCTACTTCGCAGAGGGTGTCGTGCGCGCTACCACCGACAAGGGGCTTTCGGCCGTGCTAGCCGCCATCCAGGTGCTGCTGTGCCTGCTGCTGTTCGTCGCCTGTGCGCTGCACGTGCGCTGGCGCCTGCACCGCGCGGCACGCGAGGCCACGGCATGAACGCCGCCTTGCTTCACGCCTTGCAAGCCTGTGTCGGCGCCGACCAAGTGCTTTGTGACGGCGACCTGTCGGCCTATGAACTGGACTGGCGCAAGCGCTTCCACGGCCGCGCACTGGCCGTCGTGCGCCCGGCCGACACCGCGCAGGTGGCGGCGGCGCTGCGCACCTGTGCGGCGCATGGCGTGAGTGTGGTGCCGCAGGGCGGCAACACCGGCCTGGTCGGCGGCGGCGTGCCCGATGCCAGCGGCACGCAAGTGCTGCTGAGCCTGACGCGGTTGAACCGCGTGCGAGCGCTAGACAGCGCCAACCTGACGCTCACGGCCGAGGCCGGCTGCGTGCTGCAGGCCGTGCAGCAGGCCGCGGCCGATGCCGGACTGATGTTCCCGCTGAGCCTGGCCGCCGAAGGCAGTTGCACCATCGGTGGCAACCTGGCCACCAACGCCGGCGGCACGCAGGTACTGCGCTTCGGCAATGCGCGCGAGCTGTGCCTGGGGCTGGAGGTGGTGACCGCCGACGCGCAGGTCTGGGACGGCCTGTCGGGCCTGCGCAAGGACAACACCGGCTATGACCTGCGCGACCTGTTCATCGGCAGCGAAGGCACGCTGGGCATCATCACCGCGGCCACGCTGAAGCTCAGCCCGCAGCCCGCGGCCGTGGGCACCGCGCTGGCCGCAGCCGGGTCGCTGGAGCAATGCGTGGCCCTGCTCGGCCTGACCCAGGCCCGCCTGGGCGCCGGTCTCACCGGCTTCGAGGTCATGAACCGCTTTTCGCTGGATCTGGTGGCGCGGCACTTCCCTGCCCTGCCCCAGCCGCTGCCGCAAGCCGCCTGGACGGTGCTGCTGGAGCAGTCGGACAACGAGGGCGAAGCCCAGGCACGCGCACGCTTCGAATCGCTGCTCGAAGCCGCACTGGAAGCCGGCACCATCGACGACGCCGTGGTGGCGGAAAGCCTGACGCAGTCGCAAACGCTTTGGCACCTGCGCGAGTCGATCCCGCTGGCGCAGAGCCAGGAAGGCCCGAACATCAAGCACGACATCTCGCTGCCGGTGTCGGCCATACCCGCCTTCGTGGCCCGCACCGATGCCGCGCTGGCGACGGCCTTCCCCGGCATGCGGCTGGTCAACTTTGGCCACCTGGGCGACGGCAACCTGCACTACAACGTGCAGGCGCCCGAGGGCATGCCGGGGCAGCAGTTCATGGACCGGCACGAGCATGCGGTCAACACGCTGGTCTACGACGCCGTCTGCGCCGTGGGTGGCTCGATATCCGCCGAGCACGGTGTCGGTGCGCTGAAGCGCGAGGAACTGGCACAGCGCAAGTCGCCGGTGGCGTTGCAGATGATGCGGGCCATCAAACACGCCCTCGACCCGCACGGTCGGCTCAATCCTGGGCGGGTGCTGTAGCGGCGGAAGCTGTCGCTGCGTTGCCGAGGAAGGCATCGCAGAGGATGTTCGTTGACGGCGTTCGGCGCACAGCGGCCATTCCGGTGAGTCCGCTTTCCTTGCGTGTTCAGCGCATCGCGCCAGTCGGTACCCGCCAGGCGCTCATGCTGCGGCAGAAATCGCCCCTTGCCGGGTACCGCCCGCCGCGAGTTCGTGGCCGGGTTTGTACTTGACCGAGCCACCACGAGCGCTGCCGCAAAGACGGGCCCGGGCAGGTTGTGATGCGCCTCTGAGGCGACGAGGACATGGGACCGAGCACCGCGGGGTAGTCGGCGCAGCCGACCGCCTCAGTGAGGCGTCGCGGCCTGCCCGGGCCCGGCTTTGCCACGCTGAACGCGACGCGGACAGCGGACTTTGGCGTTCGGCAAAGCGCCGCAATCGACCTTTCGTCAGAGCCCAAGGCACCGAATCCTTGCCCCGGCCAAGTCAGCCGGCGGCATTGGCCTCGGCGACCAGCCAGCTCAGGAACTCGCGCACCTCGGGCTTCTTGCGCGACGCGTCGGACTGGAACAGGTAATAGCTGCGCGGCGAGACCACGCTCTTCTTGAACGGTGCCACCAGCTTGCGCTGCGCGATCAGGTCGTTCAGCAGCGGCAGCCGGCCCAACGCGACGCCCTGGCCGCTGACGGCGGCCTGGATCAGCTGGTCGTACATCGAGAAGTGCAGCACGCTGGCCGGCTTCAGGTCTTCGAGCTTCATCGCGCGCAGCCAGGGTGGCCATTCCAGCAATTGCGTGCCCGGGCCACTGTCCAGGTGCAGCAGACAGTGGTGGCGCAGATCCTCGGGCCGCTTCAACGGCCGCGCGGCATCGCGGCGCAGCTTCGGCGCGCACACCGGCAGCACCACCTCGCCGAACAGTCGCACGCCTTCGGCCGCGGCGCCTTCCTGGGTGTGGTAACGGATGGCGACGTCGACGCCGTCGCGCTCGAGGTTCGCCACCGAGTACGTGGCCGAGATGCGCACGTCCACGTCGGGCCGCGACGCGGTGAAGCCAGCCAGCCGCGGGATCAGCCACAGACCGGCAAAGCCCGCGGTGGTGCTGACCACCACCGTCTTCAGCCGCGTCTCGCCGCGCAGTGCGGTGCTGGTCTGGTGCAGTTGCTGCAGCACCTCGACCACGGTGCGCTGCAGCAGCTGGCCTTGATCGCTGAGGCGCAGCGCGCGGTGCAAACGCTGGAACAACGCCACGCCGAAGAAGGCCTCCAGCGCCGCCACCTGGCGGCTGACGGCCGACTGCGTCAGCGCCAGCTCGTCGGCAGCGCGGGTGAAGCTGAGGTGGCGCGCCGCGGCCTCGAAAGCCTCGAGCTGGTCCAGCGGCGGCAGGTCGTACTGGCGGTGGCGCATCGCATTCACATTCCGGATTCGCATGCAGAGCATGCGGGAATACCGTTTGAACGGCGGCCGGTACAGGCACAGACTCCGCTCAACCCATCGCAGCAGCCCTGCGGCGGGCCGGGAACGACGAATGCACATTCTGCATGCAAAGGAGTTGACCATGCACACCGACCTGAATCTCGCGGCGACCTTCCTGGAGCGCGGCCGGTCGCAGCGCCTGCAAGACGCGCGCGGCAGCCTGGTGCTCTGCCTGAGCGGCAGCCTGTGGTTGACGCAGGAGGGCGACCCGCGCGACGTGGTGCTCGACGCCGGCGACGAGGCGCAGATCGATCGCGACGGGCTCAGCATCGTTCATGCGCTCAGCGATGCCCGCTTCGTGCGGTCGAACGACCGCCCGGCGCTGGACGTGCTGTTGCGCGCCCGCCAGGCGCAGGCCGCGCTGGCGGCCTACTGATGCCGACCAGAGCGCACCATGAGCTACACCATCGAACGCTATCCCACGCGCTGGATCGACGTCTGGCACCTGGCCGACGGCCGCAGGCTGACGCTGCGCCCGGTGCTGCCGCAGGACGCCGAACTGGAGCAGGCGCTGGTGCGTGCGCTGTCGCCGGCCTCGCGCTACCAGCGCTTCTTCTCGCCGATCCGCGAGTTGCCGGACGGGTGGCTGCAGCGGCTGACGCAGATCGACTACCGGCTGCAACAGGCCTTCATCGTCGAGACCTTCGTCGGCGACCAGGCCTTGGCCGTGGCCGAAGCGCGCTATGTGGTCGACGCCTCGGGCGAGGAATGCGAGTTCGCGGTGGTCGTGGCCGACGACTGGCAGCATCTGCGGTTGGCCCGCCGGCTGATGCACAGCCTGCTGCGCAGCGCGGCCGAGGCCGGGCTGAAGCGCATGGTCGGCGATGTGCTGGCCACCAACCAGGCGATGCTGTCGTTGGCACGCAGCCTGGGCTTCCAGGTGGTGCGCCACCCGGATGGCGGCGCGATGGTGCATCGGGTGCAGCGCTCGCTGGACCGTGCGGTTGAGGCCGGCGCGCCCTTTATTGCAGCGGGCCCTTCAGCGCCGCCGGCATGGGCAGCGACATGATCTCGATGCCTTCCTCGATCAGCGCACGGCGCTCGTCGAGCGTGGCCTGGCCGCGGATGCCGCGCGCCTCGATCTCGCCGTAATGGATGCGGCGAGCCTCCACCGGGAAACGCTCGCCGACGTCGTCGGTGGTCTCCAGCATCTTGCGCACCGCCTGCATCCACTGGGCTTGCAACTGCGGCGGTTGCGGCGCAGGCGGCGGTCGACTCGGATTCGCGCTGTCCGGACAGGTTCAGACGCGGCGCGCTGGGCAGGCGGCTGACGATGCGGTCGGCACACAACGGGCATTCGATGAGCCCGCGGCCGTTCTGCTCCATGAACTCTTCGTCCGACGCAAACCAGCCCTCGAAACCGTGGCCGTTGGCGCAACGCAGGTTCAGCACTTTCATCGCTTGATTATCTCTGGGATGGCACTTTTCGCGCTGACCCAGTCCAGGCTCCACAGGCCCGCGCGCCATTTCTGCAGCCACATCAGGCCGATCAGCGTCTTCACGTCGCTGAGTTCGCCGGTTGCGGCGCGCTGCTCCAGCTCGGCCTCGGTCATCAGGCACAGTTCGATGAACTCGCCGACATCCAGGCGCTGCGTGCCGGCGCTCAGGCCACGCGCAAACCAGATCTCGATGCCTTCGGTGGAGTAGGCCGCGGCGTTGTGCACCACGCCGGCACGGGCCCATTCGCGCGCCTGGTAGCCGGTTTCCTCGAGCAGCTCGCGCTGCGCACAGGCCAGCACGGATTCGCCCGGGTCGATCTTGCCCGCCGGAATCTCCAGCAGCACCTTGCCCACCGGGTAGCGGAACTGCCGCTCCAGCACCAGCCGGCCGTCGTCGAGCAACGGCACGATGGCCACCGCGCCCGGGTGCACCACGTATTCGCGCGTGGCCACGGCGCCGTCGGGCAGGCGCACGTCGTCGCGCCGCACGTCGAGGAAGTTTCCCTTGACCAGCACCTGGCCGCGAAGCCCGTGCTCGCGCAGATGCGCGTCACTCATGGGCCGTACCGCCCGGCGCCGCGGGGGCTCAACTGGCCAGCGCCTTGACGATGGCGTCGCGGCACAGGTTCATCAGGCCGCCGGGCAGCAGTCCGAAGACCAGCACGGCCGCACCGTTCAGTGCCAGCAGCGCGCTCACGCCGCGGCTGCGCACCAGGCCTGCGGTGCGCGCCGGTGCATCGAAGTACATGATCTTGACGACGCGAATGTAGTAGTAGGCGCCGACCAGCGACATCAGCACCGCAAACACCGCCAGCCACAGGTAGGCGTCGATATTGGTCGACACCAGGGCCTGCAGGATCGACAACTTGGCATAGAAGCCCACCAGCGGCGGCACGCCGGCCAGCGAGAACATGAACACCGTCATCACGCCGGCGACCCACGGGCAACGCTGTGCCAGGCCGGCGAGATCGGCGATCTCCTCGCTTTCGAAGCCCTGCGACGACAGGTACAGGATCAAGCCGAAGGTGCCCAGCGTGGTGAGCACGTAGGTGACCACATAGAACATCGCCGAGCTGTAGGCATTGCCGGCCGACAAGGTGTTGCCGTTGACCACACCCACGCTCAAGCCCAGCAGCACGAAGCCCATCTGCGCGATGGTGGAATAGGCCAGCATGCGTTTCAGGTTGGTCTGCGCGATGGCCGCCAGGTTGCCGACGACCAGCGAGCCGACGGCCAGCACGATCAGCATCTGCTGCCAGTCGACCGCCAGGCCGGACATGCCCTCGACCAGCAAGCGGATGGTGATGGCGAAGGCCGCCAGCTTGGGCGCGCCACCGATGAGCAGCGTCACCGCCGTCGGCGCGCCCTGGTAGACGTCGGGCACCCACATGTGGAAAGGCACCACGCCGAGCTTGAAGGCCAGCCCGGCGACGACGAAGACCACGCCGAAGCTCAGCACCTCCTTGTTGATGCGGCCGGTGCCGATGGCCTTGAAGACCTCGCCCAGGTCGAGCGAGCCGGTGGCGCCGTACATCATCGACAGGCCGTAGAGCAGGAAGCCGCTGGCCAGCGCGCCGAGCACGAAGTACTTCATCGCCGCCTCGGTGGCCACCGCGTGGTCGCGGCGCATCGCCGTCAGCGCGTACAGCGACAGGCTCATCAGCTCCAGCCCGAGGTAGACGACGAGGAAGTTGTTCGCCGAGACCATCACCGAGATGCCGAGGTAGACGAACAGCGACAACGTGAAGAATTCGCCCTTGAGCATGTCGCGCGAGGCCAGGTAGGGCTGCGCGTAGGCCATGCTGACCATCATCGCCACCGCGGCGAAGAAGGCCAGCAGGTGGCCCAGCGGATCGGTCACCACCATGGCCTGCATGCCGTACATGGTCAGGCCGCTGTCGAAGTAGCTCAGGTGCATCAGGCCCACCCCCGCCAGCGTGGCCTGCGTCAGCCAGAAGGTGGGCCGGCGCTTCGCGTCGGTGACCCACAGGTCCACCAGCGTGATGACGCAGGCCATTGCCAGCAGCAGCATCTCGGGATAGACCACGAGCCAGTTCATCGGAAGCACGGGGCTGGGGCTCATCGGGGGGCGCTCTGCTAGTTGATCTTGGAGACAGCCACGTGCTTGAGCAGCTCGCTCACCGACACCTGCATCACGTCGGTGAAGGGCTTCGGATACACGCCCATCCACAGCACCGCCGCGGCCAGCAGCGAGAGCATCAGGAACTCGCGGCTGTTGATGTCGGCCAGCGTCTTCACGTGCTCGTTGGCCACCGCACCGAAGTACACGCGCTTGACCATCCACAGCGTGTAGGCCGCGCCGAAGACCAGCGCCGTGGCGGCCAGCGCGGCCGAGCCAGAAGTTGGCCTGGACCGCGCCGAGGATGACCATCCACTCGCCGACGAAACCGGCGGTGCCCGGCAGCCCGCAGTTGGCCATCGCGAAGAGCATGGCAAAGGCGGTGAACTTCGGCATGGTGTTGACCACGCCACCATAGGCCGAGATCTCGCGCGAGTGCACGCGGTCGTAGAGCACGCCGATGCACAGGAACATGGCGCCGGAGACGAAGCCGTGCGAGATCATCTGCACGATGCCACCCGACACGCCGAGTTCGTTGAAGATGAAGAAGCCCAGCGTGACGAAGCCCATGTGGGCGATCGACGAATACGCGACCAGCTTCTTCATGTCCTGCTGCACCAGCGCCACCAGGCCGATGTAGATCACCGCGATCAGGCTCAGGGCGATGACGAAGGCCGCCCATTCGCGGCTGGCGTCGGGCGTGATCGGCATCGAAAAGCGCAGGAAGCCGTAGGCACCCAGCTTCAGCATGATCGCCGCCAGCACCACCGAGCCGCCGGTGGGCGCTTCGACGTGGGCGTCGGGCAGCCAGGTGTGCACCGGCCACATCGGCACCTTCACCGAGAAGGCGGCGAAGAAGGCGAAGAACAGCAGCACCTGCGCGTGCGCCGGCAGTGGCAGCTTGTGCCAGGTGAGGATGTCGAAGCTGCCGCCGGACTTGATGTACAGGTAGACCAGCGCCACCAGCATCAGCAGCGAACCGAGCAATGTGTAGAGAAAGAACTTGAAGGCCGCGTACACCCGGTTCGGCCCGCCCCACACGCCGATGATGATGTACATCGGGATCAGCGTGGCCTCGAAGAACACGTAGAACAGCAAGCCGTCGAGCGCACAGAACACCCCGACCAGCAGCCCGGACAGCAGCAGGAACGCGCCCATGTACTGATTGACCCGCTGGGTGATGACTTCCCAGCCGGCGATGACCACGATGACGGTGACGAAGGCGGTGAGCAGCACGAACCACACCGAGATGCCGTCCACGCCCAGCCGGTAGCGCACGTTGAAGCGCGAGATCCAGGACAGGTCTTCCTGGAACTGCATCGCCGCGGTGCTGCTGTCGAAGCCGGTGATCAGCGGCAACGTGACCAGGAAGGCGGCGATGGCCGCGAGCAGCGCCACCCAGCGCACCGCAGCGGCGTGCTCGTCCCGGCCCAGCGCCAGCAGCACCGCACCGGCGATGATCGGCAGCCAGATGGCGACACTCAGAAGACCCATATTCTTGTTCTCCGCTGCAGCTGCGTTGTCAACGGCTGATCAGGCCCGACAGATAGGGCCACAGCTGCCAGCTCAGCAAGGCAAACACGCCCAGCACCATGACCAGTGCGTACCAGTAGATGAAGCCCGTCTGCAGCAGGCGCATCGCTGCGCCCAAGCCACCCACGGCGCGCGCCGAGCCGTTGATGAGGCCATCGATCAGCGCGACGTCGCCGCCTTTCCACAAACCCTGACCCATGCCACGCGCCAGCGGCGCGAGCACGTTCTCGTTGAACCAGTCGAAGTAGTACTTGTTGTCGAGCAGGCGGTAGACGAAGGCGAAGCGCGAGCGGATCGCTGCCGGCACCTCGGGCTTCAGGATGTACAGCACATAGGCCACGAGCACGCCGGCCACCATCAGCCAGAAGGGCAGCGTGCTCACCGAATGCATCGCCATGCCCCAGGCGCCGCGGAACTCGCGGGTCATTTCCGCCATTGCCGGGTGCAGCGGCAGCACGACGATCGAATCCTTGAAGAAGCCGCCATAGAGCATCGGCTGGATCATCAGGTAACCGATGCCGACCGACGCGATCGCCAGCAGCACCAGCGGTACCGTCACTACGGCCGGCGATTCGTGCGGCTCGTGCGCGTGCGCATGGCCATGCTCGTCGGGGTGGTCGTGTTCGCCCGGGAAGGGCTTGTGGCGAAAGCGCTCGGGCCCGTGGAACACCAGGAAGTACATGCGGAAGCTGTACAGCGCGGTGACGAAGACGCTGGCCACCACGGCGAAGTAGGCAAAGCCCGATCCCGGCAGGTGGCTGAAATGCACCGCCTCGATGATGCTGTCCTTGGAATAGAAACCGGCGAAGAACGGCACCGCGATCAGCGCCATCGAACCGAGCAGCGAGGTGATCCAGGTGATCGGCATGTACTTGCGCAGCCCGCCCATGTTGCGGATGTCCTGATCGTGGTGCATGCCGAGGATCACGATGCCAGCGGCCAGGAACAGCAGCGCCTTGAAGAAGGCGTGCGTCATCAGGTGGAACACCGCCACCGAATAGGCCGAGGCACCGAGTGCCACCGTCATGTAGCCCAGCTGCGACAGCGTGGAATAGGCGACCACGCGCTTGATGTCGTTCTGGATCACGCCCAGGAAGCCCATGAACAGCGCAGTGATCGCGCCGATCACCAGCACCAGGTTGAGCGCGGTGTCCGACAGCTCGAACAGCGGCGACATGCGCGCCACCATGAAGATGCCGGCGGTGACCATGGTCGCAGCGTGGATCAGCGCCGAGATCGGCGTCGGGCCTTCCATCGAATCGGGCAGCCACACGTGCAGCGGCACCTGCGCGCTCTTGCCCATCGCGCCGATGAACAGGCAGATGCAGATCACGGTGATCAGCATCCAGTCCTGCCCGGGGAATCCGAGCTTGGCCAGTTCGGGCGCCTTGGCGAAGGTCTCGGCGTAGTTCAGCGTGCCGGCGAAAGCCACGATCAGCCCGATGCCAAGGATGAAGCCGAAGTCGCCGACCCGGTTGACGATGAAGGCCTTCATGTTGGCGAAGATCGCCGTCGGCTTGGCGTAGTAGTAGCCGATCAGCAGGTACGACACCAGGCCCACCGCTTCCCAGCCGAAGAACAGCTGCAGGAAGTTGTTGCTCATCACCAGCATCAGCATGCTGAAGGTGAACAGCGAGATGTAGCTGAAAAAACGCTGGTAGCCGCCCGGCGAGGTGTGATCGTCGGCCATGTAGCCGATGGTGTAGATGTGCACCATCAGCGAGACGAAGCTGACGACGCACATCATCATCGCCGACAGGCCGTCGATGAGGAAGCCGATCTCCATCTTCAGGCCGCCGATCACCATCCATTCGTAGACGGTGGCGTTGAAGCGCGCGCCGTGCTTGACCACGTCGTTCAGCACCAACGCCGAGCCGATGAAGGACACCAGCACACCCAGGATGGTGACGCTGTGCGCGCCGCGGCGCCCCACAGCCTTGCCGGCCAGGCCGGCCACCAGCGAGCCGGCCAGCGGCGCCAGCGCGATGAGCAGCAGCAGGTTGGGAGACAGGGTTGCAGACATGAATGGGCGCGCTAGCCTTTGAGCGCGTCGAGTTCGTCGACGTTGATCGTGGCGCGATTACGGAACAGCACCACCAGGATCGCCAGGCCGATGGCCGACTCTGCGGCGGCGACGGTGAGGATGAAGAACACGAACACCTGGCCGCCCATGTCGCCGAGGAAATGCGAGAAAGCGATGAAGTTCAGGTTTACCGCCAGCAGCATCAGCTCGATGGCCATCAGCAGCACGATCAGATTGCGGCGGTTGAGGAAAATGCCGATCACCGACAGCGCGAACAGCATGCCGCCGAGCGACAGGTAGTGGCCGAGCGTGATGGTGCCCAGGTTCATGCCCTTTCCCCCTGCCCATCAGGCGCAGACGGCAGTTCGATCGTGGGCTTCATCTTCACCAGGCGCACACGCTGGGCTTTCTTCACCTTGACTTGCTGGGACGGATCCATGTGGCGGCTGTCCTTGCGCCGGCGCAGCGTCAGTGCGATGGCGGCGATGATGGCCACCAGCAGCAGCACTGCCGCCACCTGCAGCGGATAGAGGTAGTGGGTGTAGATCTCGATGCCGAGCATCTTGCTGTTGCCCAGCTTCAGCTCCAGCGGGTCGGGCGGCGGCGCCTCGGTGAGGCGGAAACCGCCCATCAGCACCAGCGCCATCTCCAGCGCGATCAGCGCACCGATGAAACCGGCCAGCGGAAAGTGCTTCCAGAAGCCCTGGCGCACCGCGTCGGCATCGACGTCGAGCATCATCACGACGAACAGGAACAGCACCATCACCGCACCCACGTACACCAGCACCAGTGCGATCGCCAGGAACTCGGCGCGCAGCAGCATCCACACGCAGGAGGCCGTGCCGAAGGCCAGCACCAGGAACAGCGCCGCATGCACGGTGCTGCGCGCAGTGATGACGCGGAAGGCCGCGAACAGCAGCACGAAGGAGAAGAAGTAGAAAAGCGCGCTCGACATGATGATTGGGGTGAAACGCCCGAAGGCCCGCGGGGGACTAGCGGTACTTGGCGTCGGCCTCCTTCGCGGCGGCGATTTCTTTTTCGTAGCGGTCGCCCACGGCCAGCAGCATGTCCTTGGTGAAGTACAGGTCGCCGCGCTTCTCGCCGTGGTACTCGAGGATGTGCGTCTCGACGATCGAATCCACCGGGCAGCTTTCTTCGCAGAAGCCGCAGAAGATGCACTTCGTCAGGTCGATGTCGTAGCGCGTGGTGCGGCGCGAGCCGTCGTCGCGCACTTCGGACTCGATGGTGATGGCCATCGCCGGGCACACCGCCTCGCACAGCTTGCAGGCGATGCAGCGCTCCTCGCCGTTTTCGTAGCGGCGCAGCGCGTGCAGGCCGCGGAAACGCGGCGACAGCGGAGTCTTCTCCTCGGGGTACTGCACGGTGATCTTGCGTGCCCAGAAGTACTTGCCGGTGACGCGCATGCCCTTGAAAAGCTCGGCCAGCATGAAGCTGGACATCAGTTCCTTGATCGAAGTGACGGCTGACATGGCTGACCTCAGTTCCAGATGTTCAGCGGCGACTGGATCCACAGCCCCACCACCACCAGCCACACCAGCGTGATGGGAATGAAGATCTTCCAGCCCAGGCGCATGATCTGGTCGTAGCGGTAGCGCGGGAAGGTGGCACGCACCCACAGGAAGACCGTGACCACGACGAAGGTCTTGAGGATGATCCAGCCCCAGCCCGGAATCCAGGTGAAGGGCGCGGCGTCGATCGGCGACAGCCAGCCGCCCAGGAACATGATCACCGCCAGCATCGACACCAGGATCATGTTGGCGTATTCGGCCAGGAAGAACATGGCGAAGGCCATGCCCGAGTACTCGATCATGTGGCCGGCAACGATCTCGGATTCGCCTTCGACCACGTCGAAGGGGTGGCGGTTGGTCTCGGCCAGGCCGGAGATGAAATACACCAAGAAGATCGGCAGCAGCGGCAGCCAGTTCCACGACAGGAAGTTCAGCCCCATGTCGGCAAAGCGGCCCTTGTCCTGCGCGAGCACGATGTCGCTCATGTTCAGGCTGGCGGAAACCATCAGCACTACCACCAGGGCAAATCCCATGGCGATCTCGTAGCTGACCATCTGCGCCGACGCGCGCAGCGCGCCGAGGAAGGCGTACTTGGAGTTGCTGGCCCAGCCGGCGATGATCACGCCGTAGACCTCGAGCGAGGTGATGGCCATCAGGAACAGCAGCCCGGCATTGATGTTGGCCAGCGCCACTTCGGGGCCGAAGGGGATCACCACCCAGGCGGCCAGCGCCGGCATGATGGTCATCACCGGCCCCAGGAAGAACAGCGGCTTGTTCGCCGCGGTGGGGCGGATGATCTCCTTGAAGATCAGTTTCACCGCGTCGGCGATCGGCGTCAGCAGCCCGTAGGGCCCGACGCGGTTCGGCCCAGGCCGCAGTTGTGTGAAGCCGATGCCCTTGCGCTCCCACAACGTGAGATAGGCCACGCTGCCCATCAGCGGCAACAGCAGCGCGACGATCTTGATCAGGCTCCAGACCACCGCCCACAGCGTCGGGCCCATCAGCGACACCCCGAATTGATTGACGGACTCGAGCATGCCGTTCCCTCAGCCCCGCGTGACGTTGACGGCGCCGAACATCGCGCCGAGCACGGCCGTGTCCGCATGCCCTGCGGGCACGCGCACCACTGCGGGCGCCAGGCTCGGGTCCTCGACCGCGGCGATGAGCAGCACATGCTCGCCGAGTGTGATGCGCACCGGATCGCCGGCCGTCAGACCGAGCTCGGCCCACAGCGCGCTCGGCAGGCTGGCCACCGGCGCGCGTGCGTCGGCGCTCAGCTGCAGCGATTCGGCGCGGCGCACCAGTGCATCCGCAGCATAGATCGGCACGTCGGCGATGCGCTCAAAGCCGGTGGCCGGCGTGCCCAGCGACGACGGCAGCGCCGCACTTCGGTTGTCCAGCCGCGCGACCAGGTTGGATGGGTCGCCGATCGCCTCGCTGCGCACCTGCTCGGCGTTGTCCTGCTGGAAGCCGGGCAAGCCGAGCAGGTTGCCCAGCACGCGCAGCACCTTCCAGGCCGGGCGAGTTTCGCCGAGAGGCGCGACGACACCACTGAAGCTCTGCAGGCGGCCTTCGGCGTTGACGAAGCTGCCCGCGGTTTCGGTGTACGGGGCGATCGGCAGCAGCACGTCGGCGTTCTCCACGGCCGCGTCCTTGAAAGCCGTCAATGCCACCACCAGGCCGCTGCGCTGCAGTGCGGCGCGCGCGGCGGGCGCATCGGCGGCGTCGAGTTCGGGTTCGACGTTCAGCAGCAGCAGCGCCTTCATGCCCTGCGACAGCATCTGGCCGGCATTCAGCCCACCGGCGCCGGGCAACGCACCCACCAGCTGTGCACCCACGCTGTTGGCGGCCTCACCCAGATAGCCGACGCTGGCGCCGGTATGTTCGGCGATCCAGTTCGCCAGCGCCAACAACTCGTCCGCGCGGGGGTGCTGCGCGGCGGCGTTGCCCAGCAGCAGTGCCTTGCGCTGCGCGCCCAGCAGCGACTGGGCAATGGCGGTGGCCGCCGCGTCGGGCGCTGCCGGCAGCGGCGCGGTGATGCCTGTCTGCGCCGCCACGGCCGCGGCCACGTCGGTCAGCACCTGCAGCCAGCCGGAGGGCGCGACGTTGAGGCGGGTGCCCAGAGGCATCGCCCAGTCCTCGTCCAGCGCATGCAGCCGATGGATCTGTGCGCCTTTGCGTGCCGCCTGGCGCAACCGCTGCGCGAACAACGGGTGGTCCTTGCGCAGGAAGGAGCCGACGACGAAGGCCGACTGCAGCGTCGACAGGCTGGCGATCGAGGTGCCGAGCCAGCGTGCCGAGCCAGGGGCCGCCGTGTTGGAGAAATTGGCGTGGCGAGTGCGGCAATCGATGCTCTCGCTGCCCAGGCCGCGCACCAGCTTGGCCAGCAGGTGCAATTCCTCGACCGTGCTGTGCGCGGTGGCCAGCGCGCCGATGCCCTGCGCACCGAACTCTCCGGTGATGCGCTTCAGCCCGTCGGCCACATAGCCGAGTGCGGTGTTCCAGTCCACCGTCCGCCACTGCCCGCCCTGCTTGATCATCGGCGCGCTCAGCCGCGACGGGCTGTTCAGCGCCTCGTAGCTGAAGCGGTCGCGGTCGGCGATCCAGCACTCGTTGACGTCCTCGTTTTCCAGCGGCACCACGCGCATGACCCTGTTGGCCTTGGTCTGCACGATCAGGTTGGCACCGGTGGAATCGTGCGGGCTGATGCTGCGGCGGCGCGCCAGCTCCCAGGTGCGTGCGCTGTAGCGGAAGGGCTTGCTGGTCAGGGCACCGACCGGGCAGATGTCGATCATGTTGCCCGACAGCTCGGAATCGACGGTGCGGCCGGCGACCGTGGTGATTTCGGAATGCTCGCCGCGATGGATCATGCCCAGTTCCATGACCCCGGCCACCTCCTGGCCGAAGCGCACGCAGCGGGTGCAGTGGATGCAGCGGCTCATCTCCTGCATGCTGATCAGCGGACCGACGTCCTTGTGGAAGACGACGCGCTTTTCTTCGGTGTAGCGCGAGGCCGAGCCGCCGTAGCCGACCGCCAGGTCCTGCAGCTGGCATTCGCCGCCCTGGTCGCAGATGGGGCAGTCGAGCGGGTGGTTGATGAGCAGGAACTCCATCACTGACTGCTGCGCCTTGATGGCCTTTTCGCTCTTGGTGTGCACCACCATGCCCTGCGCCACCGGGGTGGCGCAGGCCGGCATCGGCTTGGGCGCCTTCTCGATGTCGACCAGGCACATGCGGCAGTTGGCCGCGATGCTGAGTTTCTTGTGATAGCAGAAGTGCGGCACGTAGATGCCGGCGGCGTCGGCCGCATGCATCACCATGCTGCCGGGCGCGACGCTGACCGGCTTGCCGTCGAGCTGGATTTCGATCATGCGTGGCTCACCGCCGTGCCGACGACGCAGCGCTTGTGTTCGACGTGGTGCACGAACTCGTCGCGGAAGTGCTTGATCATGCCGCGCACCGGCATCGCCGCGGCATCGCCCAGTGCGCAGATGGTGCGGCCCATGATGTTGTCGGCCACCGAGCCGAGCAGCTCGATGTCTTCCATGCGGCCCTTGCCGTGTTCGATGCGGTCGACCATGCGCCACAGCCAGCCGGTGCCTTCGCGGCAGGGCGTGCACTGGCCGCAGCTCTCGTGCTGGTAGAAGTAGCTCAGGCGCAGCAGGCTCTTGACCATGCAGCGTGTGTCGTCCATGACGATCACCGCACCCGAGCCGAGCATCGAGCCGGCCTTGGCGATGGCGTCGTAGTCCATGGTGCAGTCGAGCATGATGTCCGCCGGCAGCACCGGTGCGGACGAGCCGCCCGGGATCACCGCCTTCAGCTTGCGGCCCGGGCGCATGCCGCCGGCCAGCTCGAGCAGTTTCGGGAAGGGCGTACAGAGCGGCACTTCGTAGTTGCCGGGCCGCTGCACGTCGCCGACCACCGAGAAGATCTTCGTGCCGCCGTTGTTTGGCCGGCCAATGGCCAGGTAGGGCGCGGCGCCGTTGCGGATGATCCACGGCACCGCGGCGAAGGTCTCGGTGTTGTTGATCGTCGTCGGCTTGCCGTACACGCCGAAGCTCGCCGGGAACGGCGGCTTGAAGCGCGGCTGGCCCTTCTTGCCCTCCAGCGATTCGAGCAGCGCGGTTTCTTCGCCGCAGATGTAGGCGCCGAAGCCGTGGAAGGCATGCAACTGGAAGTTGAATCCGCTGCCGAGGATGCGATCGCCCAGGTAGCCGGCGGCGCGTGCCTCTTCGAGCGCTTCTTCGAAACGCTCATAGACCTCGAAGATCTCGCCGTGGATGTAGTTGTAGGCCGTGGCCACGCCCATCGCGTAGGCGGCGATGGCCATACCTTCGATGACGATGTGCGGGTTGTAGGCGAGGATGTCGCGGTCCTTGCAGGTGCCGGGCTCGCCTTCGTCGGAATTGCACACCAGGTACTTCGGGCCGGCGTAGTTCTTCGGCATGAAGCTCCACTTCAAGCCCGTCGGGAAACCCGCGCCGCCGCGGCCGCGCAGGCCAGACGCCTTGACTTCGGCCACCACCTGGTCGGGCGTCAAACCCGCGCCGCCGTCCAGCCCGAGGATCTTGCGCAGCGCCTGGTAACCGCCGCGCGCTTCGTAGTCGCGCAAGCGCCAGTTGCTGCCGTCCAGGCCGGCGTAGATCTGCGCGCCGATGTGCCGGCCGTGGAAGCAGGTCTCGCGGCCGGTGGCCTGGAACTTCGAAAGGTCGATCATGCTGCGGCCTTCTTCAGCGTGTCCAGCAGCTCGTCCAGCCGCTCCGGCCCCATGAAACTGAGCATCTGCCGATCGTTGACCAGCATCACAGGCGCATCGGCGCAGGCGCCCAGGCATTCGCTGGGTTGCACCGTGAACAGGCCATCGGCGGTACTGCCGTAGGGCTCGACGCCGAGTCGCTGGCAGACATGGTCCAGAGCGCTCTGCCCATCACGCAGCTGGCACGGCAGGTTGGTGCAGACGTTGAGCTTGAAGCGTCCCACCGGCTGCTGGTTGTACATGTTGTAGAAGGTGGTGACCTCGTGCACCGCGATCGGCGCCATGCCCAGGTAGGCAGCCACCGCGTTCTCGGCCTCGGCCGAGACATGACCCTGTTCGTGCTGCACGATCGCCAGGCAGGCCATCACGGCCGACTGCTTCTGCTCGACCGGGTACTTGGCCACTTCGCGCGCAAAACGCGCCAGCGTGTCGTCGCTCAACTTCATCGATCGATCTCGCCAAAAACGATGTCCATCGTGCCGATGATGGCCACCGCGTCGGCAATCATGTGGCCGCGCGCCATCTCGTCCAGCGCAGCCAGGTGCGGGAAACCCGGCGGGCGGATTTTCAGTCGATACGGCTTGTTGGCGCCGTCGCTGATCAGGTAGATGCCGAACTCGCCCTTCGGATGCTCTACCGCCGCGTAGGCCTCGCCCTCGGGCACGTGGAATCCTTCGGTGAAGAGCTTGAAGTGGTGGATCAGCTCTTCCATGTTCGCCTTCATGTCCACGCGCGGCGGCGCCGCCACCTTGTGGTTGTCAGTGATCACCGGGCCCGGGTTGACGCGCAACCAGTCCACGCACTGCTTGATGATGCGATTGCTCTGGCGCATTTCTTCGACGCGCACCAAGTAGCGGTCGTAGGTGTCGCCATGCGTGCCCACCGGGATGTCGAAGTCCAGGCGCTCGTAGACGTCGTAGGGCTGCTTCTTGCGCAGATCCCATTCGATGCCCGAGCCGCGCAGCATCGGGCCGGTGAAGCCCAGATTCAAGGCACGCTCGGGCGTGACCACGCCGATGCCGACGGTGCGCTGCTTCCAGATGCGGTTGTCGGTGAGCAGGGTCTCGTATTCATCCACATAAGCCGGAAAACGCTGGGTGAACGAGTCGACGAAATCGAGCAGGCTGCCGCTGCGCGTGTCGTTCAGCGCGTCGATGGCCTTCTGGTTCTTGATGCGCGACACCTTGTACTGCGGCATCGAATCCGGCAGGTCGCGGTACACACCACCGGGGCGGAAGTAGGCCGCGTGCATGCGCGCACCGGACACCGCCTCGTACATGTCGAACAGGTCCTCGCGCTCGCGGAACGCATAGATGAGGATGTTCATCGCGCCGCAGTCGATGCCGTGCGCACCCAGCCAGAGCAGGTGGTTCAGCAGCCGCGTGATCTCGGCAAACATGACGCGGATGTACATCGCGCGCTCGGGCACCTCGATACCGAGCAGCTTCTCGATCGCCAGGCAGTAGGCGTGCTCGTTGCACATCATCGACACGTAGTCGAGCCGGTCCATGTAGGGCAGGGCCTGGATGAAGGTCTTGCTCTCGGCCAGTTTCTCGGTGGCACGGTGCAGCAGCCCGATGTGCGGGTCGGCACGCTGGATGACCTCGCCGTCGAGCTCGAGCACCAGGCGCAGCACGCCGTGCGCCGCCGGGTGCTGCGGCCCGAAGTTCAACGTGTAGTTCTTGATCTCAGCCATGCTGACCAGCCCCCCCGAAGCGGCTCCGCCGCTCCCCCCCCAGGGGGCCGACGCCAGCAGCCCGGCAAAGCCGGCTCTGCGGCGTCCGCTCGATGATCGCTTCGGAGGTCATTGGAGGCCTCCGTAGTTGTCCTCGCGCACTACGCGGGGCGTGATCTCGCGCGGCTCGATCGTCACCGGCTGGTAGATCACGCGCTGGGTCTGCGCGTCGTAGCGCATCTCGACATGCCCGGTGGTCGGGAAGTCCTTGCGCATCGGGTGGCCGATGAAGCCGTAGTCGGTGAGGATGCGGCGCAGGTCGAGGTGGCCATCGAAGATGATGCCGTACAGGTCGAAGGCCTCGCGCTCGAACCAGTTCGCCGAAGCCCAGAGCGCATTGACCGACGCCACCACCGGCATGTTGTCGTCGGGCGCGAAGACCTTCAGCCGCACGCGCCAGTTGTGGCTCACCGACAGAAGATGGCTCACGACGCAGTAGCGCGCGCCATCCCATGGCCGATTCTTGTAGTCGGAATAGTCCACGCCGCACAGGTCGATCAGCTGCTCGAACTTCAGCGTCGGGTGGTCGCGCAAGGCCGATGCCACGTCGAGATAACGTTCGGCCGCCACCGTGATGGTGATCTCGCCGCGCTCGCGTTCAAGCACTGCGACGGCGTCGCCGAGTTCGGCCTCGAGCGCGGCTTGCAGGGTGTCGAGCTTCTGTGTCATCGGCAGGCGGAGGCGGCGTCGGTGGGTGCGTGGGGCGACGCCTCAGCGTGCGATCGTGTTCTCGCGACGGATCTTGTTCTGCAGTTGCAGGATGCCGTAGAGCAAGGCCTCGGCCGTGGGTGGACAGCCCGGCACATACACGTCCACCGGCACGATGCGGTCGCAGCCGCGCACCACCGAGTAGCTGTAGTGGTAGTAGCCGCCGCCATTGGCGCACGAGCCCATGCTCAGTACCCAGCGCGGCTCGGCCATCTGGTCGTAGACCTTGCGCAGCGCCGGCGCCATCTTGTTGCATAACGTGCCGGCGACGATCATCAGGTCGCTCTGTCGTGGGCTGGGGCGAAAGAGCATGCCGAAGCGGTCGATGTCGTAGCGCGCCGCGCCGGCGTGCATCATCTCCACGGCGCAGCAGGCCAGGCCGAAGGTCATCGGCCACAGCGAGCCGGTCTTCGACCAGTTGATGAGCTTGTCGACCGAAGTGGTGACGAAGCCTTCCTTGAGTACGCCTTCGATTCCCATGGTGTTGCCGCTATTCCCAGTCGAGGGCACCCTTCTTCCACTCGTAAACGAAGCCCACGACGAGAATGGCGAGGAAGATCATCATGGCCCAGAAACCTGACGGCCCGATTTCACGCAGGGCCACTGCCCATGGGAAGAGAAAGGCGATTTCCAGGTCGAACAGGATGAAGAGGATGGCCACCAGGTAGTAGCGCACGTCGAACTTCATGCGTGCGTCCTCGAAGGCCTCGAAGCCGCATTCGTAGGGGGAATTCTTGGCCGCATCGGGCCGGTTCGGGCCGAGGGCGTAGCCGATGAGCTGCGGGGCAATACCGACTGCGACGCCCACCAGTATGAACAGGATGACGGGCAAGTACGGTTGCAGATCCATTTGGTTCGTCCGCTGGGGACCTTGCTGGTGCCGACGGCGAGACTCGAACTCGCACAGCTTTCGCCACTACCCCCTCAAGATAGCGTGTCTACCAATTTCACCACGTCGGCGCACGTCTCGGATTCAATCGGGTGACGTGAGGAAATGACACCCTCTCAGTCGAAGAATTCTAGCTGCAATTGCAGTGCATTCACGACATCGGGCACAGCTTTCAAGCGGCCGCCGCGTGCGGCCGCACTTGTGCTGCGGCCCTACTTGCCGGCGCTTGCCGGGGCCGGTGCCGGGATCGCCGCCGGTACGCCCACGGGCGCGGATGCGACGGTCGGCGCGACACCCGGGATGGCGGCAACGCTGGCGGCCGCGCTGGCCGCAGGCGCCGCGCGGTCGAGCACGCTGGTGCCGCCGCCGATGGGCAGGCTCGACGGCCTGTCGTTGGACATGAAGGCCAGCGCCAGCGTGCAGGCGAAGAACACCGCCGCACACGCCGCCGTCGAGCGCGACAGGAAGTTCGCGCTGCCGCTGGCGCCGAACAGGCTGCCCGATGCGCCGCTGCCGAAGGACGCGCCCATGTCCGCGCCCTTGCCGTGCTGGATCAGCACGAGGCCGATCATCGTCAGCGCGGCGAGCAATTGAACGGCGTGTATGACGGTGGTCCAGATCTGCATGTTGGGATCGACTTATTGATGAATGGGATGCGCAGCAGCGCGCTCAACCGGCCGCGCGGCAGATGGCCACGAAGTCGGCTGCCTTCAAGGCTGCACCGCCGACCAAGGCGCCATCGATGTCGGGCTGCGCGAACAGCTGGGCCGCGTTGTCGGGCTTGACGCTGCCGCCATAGATGATCTTCATCTGCTCGGCGCGCGCGCTTGCAGCGTGCAACTGCGCGCGCAGCAGGTGGTGCACCTCCTGCGCCTGCTGGGGTGTGGCGCTGAGTCCGGTGCCGATGGCCCAGACCGGCTCGTAGGCGACCACCATCTCGCCGGCACAGTGCGCCAGCGTGTGGATCACGGCCGACAACTGTCGCTTGACCACGGCAGCCGTTTCGCCGGCCTCGCGCTGCGCCAGCGTCTCGCCGACACAGACAATCGGCGTCACGCCATGCGAAAGCGCGGCCTGCGCCTTGTCGGCGACGAGCTGGTCGCTCTCGCCATGCATCGCGCGACGTTCGGAATGCCCGACGATGACATACCGACAGCCGAACTCGGCCAGCATGGTCGGCGAGACCTCGCCGGTATAGGCACCTTGCTTGTGCGCCGAGCAGTCCTGCGCACCCCAGCGCACGTCGCTGCCGGCCAGGCTCACCGCTGTGCTGGCCAGGTAAGGAAAAGGCACGCACACCGCGAGGTCGGCGACGAACGGCCGCGCGGCCAGGATGCCGGCCAGCAACTCGGCGTTCGCCGGGTGACTGCCATGCATCTTCCAGTTGCCCACCACCAGCTTGCGTCTTGCACTCATGCTTGCTTCCAGTCCAGGACGATCTTGCCCACGTGTACGCTCGATTCCATCAGCGCATGGGCCTGCGCCGCCTGCGTGGCCGGGAACACGGTGTGGATTACCGGCCTGACCTTGCCGGCCTCGATCAGCGGCCAGACCTGCTCGTGCAGTTCGCGTGCGATCACTGTCTTGTAGGCGATCGAGCGCGGCCGCAGCGTGCTGCCGATGATCGCCAGACGCTTGCGCAGCACCGCGCCGACGTCCAGCGCGGCCTTGGTGCCGCCCTGCACTGCGATGATGGCGATACGGCCATCGTCGGCCATGCACTCGAGCTCGCGCGCCAGATAGTCGCCGGCCACCATGTCGAGCACGACGTCGACGCCACGGCCGGCGGTGAAACGCTTGACTTCGGCGACAAAGTCCTGGGTCTTGTAGTTGATGGCATGGTCGGCGCCCTGCTTCAGGCAGGCGGCACATTTCTCGTCGCTGCCGGCGGTGACGATGACCGTCGCGCCGAAGGCCTTGGCCAGGTGGATGGCGGTGACACCGATGCCACTCGACCCGCCCTGCACCAGCAGCGTTTCGCCGCGCTTCAGCCGTGCGTTCTGGAAGACGTTCTGCCAGACGGTAAAGAAGGTCTCCGGCAGGGCAGCCGCCTCGACGTCGCTCAGGCCCTTCGGCACCGGCAGGCACTGGCCGGCCGGCGCCACGCAAAGCTGCGCGTAGCCACCACCGGCCACCAGCGCACAGACGCGCTCGCCGATCTTCAGGCCGGCGCTGGCCAGATCTTCGGCCGATCCGGCGGCCACCGTGCCGGCCACTTCCAGGCCGGGCAGGTCGGACACGCCCGCAGGCATCGGGTACAGGCCCTTGCGTTGCAGCACATCGGGACGGTTGATGCCCGATGCGCTGACAGCGATGAGCAGTTCGCCGGACTTCGGCAACGGGTCAGGACGCTGCGTAGGCAGCAGTACCTCGGGGCCGCCCGGCTGCTTGATTTCAATGGCTTGCATGCTCGCTCCTCGGCACGAACCCAGGGCCGAAGCCGCAGGACGGGGCCTCAGTCACGCGGCGGCACGTCGCTATCGGCCAACACCGGGGCCACCACCGGGGCGGCTTCGGCGGCCGGCTCGCGGCGCGGACGATCGCCGCGCTCACCTCGATCGCCGCGGTCTCCACGGTCGCCATAGTCGCGGCGCGGACGGTCGCCGTACTCGCGGCGCGGCGGACGCTCGCGCTCTTCTTCCATGCCCTCGGGCCGCTCGAGCAGCGCCTTCATCGACAGCTTGACGCGGCCCTTCTCGTCGGTCTCGAGCACCTTGACCTTGACCACCTGACCTTCTTCGAGGAAGTCAGTGACCTTCTCCACGCGCTGGTGCGCGATCTGGCTGATGTGCAGCAGCCCGTCCTTGCCGGGCAACAGGTTGATCAGCGCGCCGAAGTCCAGGATCTTGGTGACCGGGCCTTCGTAGACCTTGCCGACCTCGACCTCGGCCGTGATCTCCTCGATGCGCTTCTTGGCGAAGGCCGCCTTGTCGCTGTCGGTGGAGGCGATGGTGATGGTGCCGTCCTCGCCGATGTCGATGACGCAGCCGGTTTCTTCAGTCAGGCCACGGATCACTGCCCCGCCCTTGCCGATGACGTCGCGGATCTTCTCCGGGTTGATCTTCATCGTGTACAGGCGCGGCGCGAACTGCGACACCTCGGCCTTGGCCTCGCCCATCGCTTCCTGCATCTTGGAGAGGATGTGCAGGCGCGCTTCCTTGGCCTGCGCCAGCGCGACCTGCATGATCTCCTTGGTGATGCCCTGGATCTTGATGTCCATCTGCAGCGCGGTGATGCCGCCCGTGGTGCCGGCGACCTTGAAGTCCATGTCGCCGAGGTGGTCCTCGTCACCCAGGATGTCGGTCAGCACGGCGAAGCGGTTGCCGTCCTTGATCAGGCCCATGGCGATGCCGGCCACATGCGCCTTCATCGGCACGCCGGCATCCATCAGCGCCAGGCAGCCGCCGCACACCGAGGCCATCGACGAAGAGCCGTTGGACTCGGTGATCTCGCTGACCACGCGCATGGTGTAGGGGAAGTCTGCCTTGCTCGGCAGCGCGGCCAGCAACGCGCGCTTCGCCAGCCGGCCGTGGCCGATCTCGCGCCGCTTCGGGCTGCCGAATCGGCCCGCTTCGCCGGTGGCGAAGGGCGGCATGTTGTAGTGCAGCATGAAGTTGTCGGTGAACTCCCCCGCCAGCGCGTCGATGCGCTGCGCATCGCGTTCGGTGCCCAGCGTGGCCACCACCAGCGCCTGCGTCTCGCCGCGGGTGAACAGGGCCGAGCCGTGGGTGCGCGGCAACACGCCGTTGCGGATTTCGATCGGGCGCACGGTGCGCGTGTCGCGGCCGTCGATGCGCGGCTCGCCCGACAGGATCTGGCTGCGCACGATGCGCGCTTCGACATCGAACAGCATCGCTTCGGCCTTGACGGCGTCGAACTCGACGCCTTCGGCTTTCAGCGCGGCCAGTGCAGCGGCATAGGCCTCGCGGCAGGCCTGCGTACGCGCCTGCTTGCTGCGGATCTGGTAGGCCGCGCGCAGTGGGCCTTCAGCCAACGCGTTGAGCTTGGCGATGAAGGCTTCGTCCTTGGCGGGCGCCTTCCAGTCCCACTCCGGCTTGCCGGCGTCGCGCACGAGTTCGTTGATGTGGCGAATAGCGATATTGCCTTGCTCATGGCCAAAGACCACGGCGCCGAGCATGACCTCCTCGGTCAGCTGGTCGGCCTCGGACTCGACCATCAGCACGGCGGCTTCGGTGCCGGCGACCACCAGGTCGAGCTTGGAGTCGAGCAGCTGCGTCTTGCCCGGATTGAGCACGTACTCGCCGTTGACGTAGCCCACGCGCGCCGCGCCGATCGGGCCATCGAAGGGGATGCCGCTGATCGCCAGCGCGGCGCTGGTGCCGATCATCGCGGCGATGTCGGCCTGCACCTCGGGGTTCAGGCTGAGCACGTGCACGATCACCTGCACTTCGTTGTAAAAGCCTTCGGGGAACAGCGGGCGGATCGGCCGGTCGATCAGGCGGCAGGTCAGGATCTCGAGCTCGCTGGGGCGGCCTTCGCGCTTGAAGAAGCTGCCCGGGATCTTGCCGGCGGCGTAGGTCTTCTCGGTGTAGTCCACCGTCAGCGGGAAGAAATCCTGGCCTGGTTTGGCGCTCTTGGACGCCACCACGGTGGCCAGCACCACGGTGTCGTCGATGTTCACGAGCACGGCACCGCCGGACTGGCGGGCGATCTCGCCGGTTTCCAGCGTGACGGTATGCGGGCCCCACTGGAAGGTCTTGCTGACCTTGTTGAAGATGCTCATCGGAAGTACTCCTTTGCGGAATCGGCACACTTGGGGTGGTGCCCTTGACCAGGAGCGGCCTTCTCTTGGCGGCATGCCATTCCAACGACACCCATGCCATGGCGTCGGTGGAATGACAAGCGGATGCCCTTCAAGTGCCCTGCTCCAGACAGCGCCGCGCGGCAACATGCGAGCGGGCTGTCGTTTTCATCGGGGATCTACTTGCGCAGGCCGAGCTTGGCGATCAGCGCGGTGTAGCGGTCGGCGTCCTTGTCCTTCAGGTAGGACAGCAGGCGCTTGCGCTGATTGACCATCTTCAGCAGGCCGCGGCGGCCGTGATGGTCCTTCAGGTGCAGCTTGAAGTGCGGGGTGAGTTCGTTGATGCGTGCGGTGAGCAAGGCCACCTGCACTTCGGGCGAACCGGTATCCGAGGCGCTGCGCGCATTGGATTTGATGATTTCAGCGACTTGCGCGCCTGCCATGGTCATGAGATTTCCTTTGATTTGGAAACCGCCTGCCCAGGCCATGCTGCGGCGCTGCGACGGTTTCCGGTGCTACTTGCGACTACAGGTGAAACCGACCCGCATCGTGCTGGCTCTTCGCGCACGGGCCCGGTTAGAGCCGCAGCTGCAAAGATCGATGATTATAGCCCAAGCGCCTTGGCCAGGCGTTGCACCCCGACGGTCAGCCGCTGCGGGTCGTGCGAGGCGAAACACCAGCGCAGCCAGCCTTCGCCCTCTGGCCCGAAGGCCACGCCGGGCGCCAGGCCAAGGCCGTGCCGCTGGACCAGCTGAGTGGCAAAGGCCAGCGAATCGGCCTGGCCCGCGATGCGGAAGAAGGCATACATGCCGCCGGCGGGCATGGCTACCTCGATGCCGGGCAGTGCCGCCAGACCGCCGACGAGCAGATCACGGCACGCGCGCAGGCGCTGCACCAGCGCGGGCACGAAGTCGGGCGCAATCTCCAGCGCTGCCAAGCCACCGCGCTGCACGAATACCGGCGCGCAGGAGGTGTTGAACTCGATCAGCTTGGCGGCGGCGTCGAGATGGCCACGCGGCAGCACCAGCCAGCCCAGGCGCCAGCCGGTCATCAGGAAGCTTTTGGAAAAGCTGTGTGCCACCACCAGACGGTCTTCGTCCGTGGCGATGTCGAGGAAGCTCGGGGCAGCCAGTCCGCCACCGAAGTGGATGCGCTCGTACACCTCGTCGGCCACGATCCAGGTGCCAGTGCGGCGGCAGTGCGCCAGGATCGCCAGCTGCTCGTCGCGCGTCAGCGTCCATCCGGTCGGGTTGTTGGGTGCGTTCAGCAGCAGCAGCTTGGTGGCCGATGTCACTGTGGAGCGCAGTTCGTCCAGGTCCAGCGACCACTGACCGTGCCGCGGCCGCAGCGCGATTCGCCGCACCGTCGCACCCATGATGGCCGCCTGGGCCGTCAGGTTGGGCCACAGCGGCACCACCGCCACCACCTCGTCGAGGGCGCCGGCCAGCATCTGCATGGCCAGCATCAGCGCATTCACGCCTGACGAGGTGACGACGACGCGATCCACGTCCACAGGCCCGTGCAGGCCGGAGCAATACGCCGCCAGGGCCTGGCGAAGTTCGGGCAGCCCCAGGTTGTGCGAGTAGAAGGTCTCGCCGTCGAGCAGCGATTTCGCTGCGGCGCGGCGCACCGCCTCGGGCGTGACTTCGTCACTCTCGCCGAACCAGAAGGCCAGCACGTCGCTGCGACCCATGGCCGCATTGGCGACTTCGCGAATCTTCGATCCAGGCAGTTGGGCGATGGTGTCGCGCATGGCGGCTTGTTTCGGGTGGATGGCGGCCCGACGCGCACTTGACGCAGGCAAACACTCGGGCCTTGAAAAGAGTCGGCGCGCTGCCATCTCTTGAGTATGGGTGCCGGCTGTGGATTGCCGGGACCGGTCTTGATTCTAGGAGTTGAGCATGTTCCTCGTTCCCATGACCCGCAATTCATCCGACTTGGCCCGCAGTTTCGAGCGCCTCTTCGATGACGGATTTGATCGCTTCTTCGCCCCTGCTCCGCAGAACGGCAACCCGCGCAGCCCGGCCATCGATGTCTCGGAATCCGACCGCGCCTATACCGTCAAGCTGGATCTGCCCGGCGTCGCCAAGGAAGACGTGAAGGTCTCCATCGACGGACGACATGTCAGCATCGAGGCGCAAACACGCAAGGAAGAAGAGAAGAAGGAAGGCGATCGAGTGGTCTACCGCGAGCGTTCGGTGTCCAGCTATGCGCGCAGCTTCACGGTGGCCGCAGACGTGGATCAGGCCGAGTCGGCGGCCAAGCTCGACAACGGCGTGCTGACGCTGACCTTGACCAAGCGTGGCGCGCCGTCGGCGGTGCAGATCACCGTCAGCTGAACTCAGCGCTGGGTCGACGTCGCGGCGAGTCTTCGTACCCGCGCTGATGTCCTGACTCAGGCCAGAGTGAGATCCCAGCGCGGTCGCACGTCGAAGGCTCCATGGCGTTCGACTGCGGCCAAGCCGCGCTGCAGGCGCATGGCCGCGGCCAGCGCAATCATCGCGCCGTTGTCGGTGCACAGCGCCAACTCGGGGTAGTGCACGCGTGCGCCCAGGCGCATACAGGCGGCATCGAGCCGCTCGCGCAGACGGGTGTTTGCGCCCACGCCGCCGGCGACCACCAAGCGGGACAGACCGGTGCTGTGCAGCGCACGGATCGACTTGGCGCACAGCACATCGACGATCGCGGCCTGCACGCTGGCCGCCATGTCGGTGCGTTGCGTTTCGCTCAAGGGCTGGGCCAGCTTGCCGACGCGCACGGCCACCGCGGTCTTCAGCCCGGCAAAGGAAAAGTCCAGGTTGGGCTTGCCCAGCATCGGGCGCGGCAGGTCGAATGCGTCCGCGCGACCCTGCTCGGCCAGACGCGCCAGTGCCGGCCCACCCGGGTAAGCCAGGCCGAGCAGCTTGGCGCTCTTGTCGAAGGCCTCGCCGGCGGCGTCGTCGATGGTCTCGCCCAGCATCGTGTAGCGCCCCACCTCATCGACACGCATCAGCTGCGTATGTCCGCCCGAGACAAGCAGTGCCACGAAAGGGAAGTGCGGCGGGTCGGCCGACAGGAACGGCGACAGCAGGTGCCCTTCCAGATGGTGCACGCCCAATGTCGGCTTGCCCAGCGCGGCCGCCAAGGCCACCGCCACGCCTGCACCAACCAGCAGCGCCCCCGCCAGCCCCGGCCCGCGCGTGTAGGCCACCAGGTCGATGTCCTGTAGGGCGCAACCGGCGTCGGCCACGACCTGGCGCGTCAACGGCAGCACGCGGCGGATGTGGTCGCGCGAGGCCAGTTCGGGCACCACGCCGCCGTAGGCCCGGTGCATGTCCACCTGGCTGTGCAGCGCCTGCGCCAGCAACTGTGGAACGCCCTCGCTTGTCGCGTCGACCAGCGCGACGCCCGTCTCGTCGCAGGAGCTCTCGATGCCCAGCACCTTCATCGGCGGGTCAGTGGTTCTCGCGCGCGTGGTTGATGGTGTACTTGGGCAGCTCGATGGTCACGTCCTGCTGCGACAGGATCGCCTGGCACGACAGGCGCGAGGTGGGCGTCAGGCCCCAGGCGCGGTCGAGCAGGTCTTCTTCGGACTCGTCCATCTCGCCCAGCGTATCGAAGCCTTCGCGCACGATGACGTGGCAGGTGGTGCAGGCGCAGCTCATCTCGCAGGCATGTTCAATGGCGATGCCGTTCTCGAGCAGCGCCTCGCAGATCGAGGTGCCCGGTGCGGCCTCGATGTCGTCGCCCAGCGGGCAGAGCTCGGCATGCGGCAGGATGCGGATGTGCGGCATCGTGGCTTGTCCTCAGACGTCCTCGATGCTGCGCCCGGCCAGCGCTTGGCGGATGCCGCGGTTCATGCGCGCGGCGGCGAATTCCTCGGTGCCCTTGGCCAGCGCCTCGACCGCCGCGTTGATGGCGACGTGGTCGTCGTCGGCGGCCACCTGGCGCAGGCCAGCCATGAGCGCATCGATGGCTTGGCGTTCGGCGTCGGACAGAAGGTCACGGTCAGCGTCGAGCGCCGAATGCGTGGCCAGCAGAAGCCGCTCGGCATCGACCCTGGCCTCGCGCAACGCGCGCAGTTGCATGTCGCCTTGTGCATGGGTGAAGCCGTCGCGCAGCATCTGCGCCACCTGGTCGTCGCCGAGGCCGTAACTGGGCTTGACGACCACGCTGGCCATCACGCCGCTGACGGTTTCGAGCGCCGACACGCTGAGCAGCCCGTCGGCATCGACCTGAAAGCTGACGCGGATGCGCGCCACCCCGGCGGCCATCGGCGGGATGCCACGCAGCTCGAAGCGCGCCAGCGAGCGGCAGTCGGCCACCAGCTCACGCTCGCCCTGCACCACGTGGATGGCCATCGCCGTCTGGCCGTCCTGGTAGGTGGTGAATTCCTGCGCCTTGGCCACTGGGATGGTGGTGTTGCGCTCGACGATGCGCTCGACCAGGCCGCCCATGGTTTCGATGCCGAGAGACAGCGGGATCACGTCGAGCAGCAGCAACTGGCCGTCCTTGGCGTTGCCGGCCAGCGCGTCGGCCTGGATGGCCGCGCCCAGCGCCACCACCTCGTCGGGGTTGACGTCGGTGAGCACGCGCGCATGCCCGTCAGCGCCAAAAAACTCGCCGACCGCGCGGCGCACCGCCGGCATGCGCGTGGCGCCGCCGACCATGACCACGCCGATCACTTCGTCGCGCTGAGCTCTTGCGTCGCGCAGCACCTTGCGCAGCGCGGCCAGCGTGCGATCGAGCAGCGGCCGGGTCAGCGTCTCGAGTTGCTCGCGCGTGACGTCGATGCGCAGATCGCCGCCGTCCAGCGGGCAATGCAGCGTGGCCAGCACATGCTCGGTGAGCGCCTCGCGTGCGCGGCGCGCGGCCATTTGCAAGGCCCCCTTGTCGCGCGCGCTGACGGCGCTGCGCTCACCTTGCTGCAGCGCCCAGGCGGCGAGCCGTTGGTCGAAGTCGTCGCCGCCCAGCGCCGCATCGCCACCGGTGGCCACCACCTCGAACACGCCCTGGGTCAGGCGCAGCAACGACACGTCGAATGTGCCACCGCCGAGGTCGTAGACCGCGTACAGGCCCTCGCTGCCGTGGTCCAGCCCGTAGGCCACGGCGGCCGCAGTCGGTTCGTTGATCAGGCGCAGCACGTTCAGGCCGGCCAGCTGCGCGGCGTCCTTGGTCGCCTGACGCTGCGCGTCGTCGAAATAGGCCGGTACGGTGATGACGGCGCCGAACAGTTTGTCGTCGAAGCTGTCTTCGGCGCGCTGGCGCAGCGTGGCCAGGATCTCGGCCGACACCTCCACCGCGGTCTTCAGGCCTTGGCGCGTGTGCACCGCGACCATGCCGGGCTGGTCGACGAACTGGTAGGGCAGCTGCGCGGCGCCCTGCAGGTCGGCCAGGCGCCGGCCCATCAAGCGCTTGGCCGAGGCGATGGTGTGGGCCGCATCCTCGGCTTGGTGCGCGCGCGCGTCGAAGCCGACCTGACGGCGCTGGCCATCGAGATAGCGCACCACCGACGGCAGCAGCACACGGCCCTGCGCGTCGGGCAGGCATTCAGCCACGCCATGGCGCACGGCCGCCACCAGCGAATGGGTGGTGCCGAGGTCGATGCCCACGGCAATGCGCCGCTGGTGCGGGTCGGGCGTCTGGCCGGGTTCGGAAATCTGCAGCAGCGCCATGTCAGCGGAAAAAGGGAGTCATTGTTCCAGGGCTTCCAGGCGTTGGTCGATGTCCTGGCGAAAGCGGGCCACGAACATCAGCGCGCGCACCTGCGCCGCTGCGGCGGCGACGTCGTCGCGCTCGTCGAGCAGGTCCTGCAGTTGTCCGAGCTGCGCCTGTTCGTGCTGTTCCACCTGGTGCGCCAGCACCTGCACCTGCGCACCATCGCCGGCCTCGTCGAGCGCCTCGCGCCAGGCCATCTGTTGCATCAGGAACTCACGCGGCATGGCCGTGTTGCGCTCGGCATCGATCGACGTGCCGCGGCGCTCGCACAGATAGGCCGCGCGCTTCAGCGGATCCTTCAGGCGCTGGTAAGCCTGGTTCACCCGCACCGACCATTGCATGGCGATGCGCTGCGCCGCGGCACCCTGGGCGGCAAAGCGGTCCGGGTGCACTGAAGCCTGCAGTTCGCGCCAACGCTTGTCCAACTGGGCCGCGTCGAGCGCAAAGCGCTCGGGCAAGCCGAACAGCGTGAAGTCGTCGTCGTCGATGTTCATTGGCCCAGGCGCTTTTCATAGAACAGCGACAGCCCGTTGTCCGGGTAAGCGCCGAAGGCCGCGCGGCGCCGATAGCCGCAGCGTTCGTACAAGGCCACCGCCTGCGCCTGCGCGGCGCCGGTTTCCAGCAGCGCCACGCCGAGGCCCTGGTCGAGCAATTGCTGCTCCAGCCGCGCCAGCAGCGCGGCACCGATGCCGTTGCCGCGCGCCGCGGGTTCGACCATCATGCGTTTGATCTCGCCATAGGCCTGGCCAGCGGTGGCGGCCTCGCCGGGCATGCGCCGGAAGGCGCCGCAGCCGACGGCGCGGTTTTCGCTGCGTGCGACCAGGAAGCACACCTGCGGCGACAGCAACTCGTCCACGCTGAGGATGTGGTTGTCGTGTGGCGCATACAGGCTGCCCAGGTAGTCGTCCAAGGCCTGCAGCAGCGCGCGCACCTGCGGCTGGTCCGGGCTTTCGTTGCGGATATCGAGGCGTTCGCGGGTGAGCGGGGACTGGACCATGGCCGGGACACGGAAGCGCGGCATCGCGCTCGGGTTCATGGCGCGGCGCAGCGGCCGTGCCGGGGTACGGGGTGCGGCTGGGTCGGGCTCAGACGCGGAACGACTCGCCGCAGCCGCAACGGTCCTTCTCGCGCGGGTTGTGGAACTTGAAACCCTCGTTGAGGCCTTCGCGCACGAAATCCAGTTCGGTGCCATCGAGGTAGGGGAAGCTCTTAGGGTCGACCAGCACCTTCACGCCGTGGCCCTCGAAGACCAGATCCTCGGGCGCCACCTCGTCGGCGTATTCCAGCTTGTAGGCCAGGCCCGAGCAGCCGGTGGTCTTGACGCCCAGGCGCACGCCCACGCCCTTGCCGCGCTTGCTGATGTAGCGCGAGACGTGGCGGGCCGCGGCTTCCGTCAGGGTCACCGGCATGTCAGTGCGCCTGCTCGGTCTCGCCCTGGCCGTGTTTGGCCTTGTAGTCCTGCACCGCCGCCTTGATGGCGTCTTCGGCCAGGATCGAGCAGTGGATCTTCACCGGCGGCAGCGCCAGCTCCTGCGCGATCTGCGTGTTCTTGATGTCCATCGCCTGGTCGAGCGTCTTGCCCTTGACCCATTCGGTGACCAGCGAGCTCGATGCGATGGCCGAGCCGCAGCCGTAGGTCTTGAAGCGCGCATCCTCGATCAGCCCGGTGGCCGGGTTGACGCGGATCTGCAGCTTCATCACGTCGCCGCAGGCCGGGGCCCCGACCATGCCGGTGCCCACGCTTTCGTCACCCTTGTCGAAGGAGCCCACGTTGCGCGGATTCTCGTAGTGTTCAACGACCTTTTCGCTGTATGCCATGTCGATTCTCCTGGTTCAGACTCAGTGCGCAGCCTCAGTGGGCCGCCCATTGGATGGTGCTGATGTCGATGCCGTCCTTGTACATCTCCCACAACGGCGACAGGTCGCGCAGCTTCGCCACCTGCTCCTGCAGCGTCTTCACCGCGTAGTCGATCTCGGCTTCGGTGGTGAAGCGGCCGATGGTCATGCGCAGGCTGGAATGCGCCAGCTCGTCGCTGCGGCCGAGCGCGCGCAGCACGTAGCTGGGCTCCAGGCTGGCCGAGGTGCAGGCCGATCCGGACGACACGGCGATGCCCTTGACGCCCATGATCAGCGACTCACCTTCGACGTAGTTGAAGGAGACGTTCAAGTTGTGCGGCACGCGCCGCTCCAGGTCGCCGTTGACGAACACCTGCTCGATGTCGGACAGCCCGCGCAGCAAGCGCTGCTGCAGCATGTGGATGCGCTCGCGCTCGGCACCCATCTCGGCCTTGGCGATGGCAAAGGCCTCGCCCATGCCGACGATCTGGTGCGTGGGCAGCGTGCCCGAGCGCATGCCGCGCTCGTGGCCGCCGCCGTGCATCTGCGCCTCGATGCGCACGCGCGGCTTGCGCCGCACGTACAGCGCGCCCACGCCCTTGGGGCCGTAGGTCTTGTGCGAGGCCAGGCTCATCAGGTCGACCGGCAACTGGGCCAGGTCGATGTCCACCTTGCCGCTGGCCTGCGCCGCGTCGACGTGGAAGATGATGCCGCGCTCGCGGCACATCTTGCCGATCGCCACGATGTCCTGGATGACGCCGATCTCGTTGTTGACCAGCAGCACCGAGACGATGATGGTGTCCTTGCGCAGCGCCTGTTCCAGCCGGTTCAGGTCGAGCAGGCCGTTCTCCTGCACTTCCAGGTAAGTGGCCTCGAAGCCCTGGCGCTCGAGTTCGCGCACCGTGTCCAGGACCGCCTTGTGCTCGGTCTTCACCGTCACGATGTGCTTGCCGCGCGTGCTGTAGAAGTGCGCCGCACCCTTCAGCGCCAGATTGATCGACTCGGTGGCGCCCGAAGTCCAGACGATCTCACGCGGGTCGGCCCCGACCAGCGCGGCCACCTGGCCACGCGCGCGTTCCACGGCTTCTTCCGCTTCCCAGCCCCAGGCGTGGCTGCGCGAGGCCGGGTTGCCGAAGTGCTCGTGCAGCCAGGGCACCATCGCGTCGACCACGCGTGTGTCGCAGGGCGTGGTGGCACCGTAGTCCATGTAGATCGGGAAATGCGGGGTCATGGATCGAATCTGTGGGTTGTGTGAATTGTGCGGTGCCCGTGGCGTGCCCGGCCCGCGCCTACTTGGTCAGCGCGCTGCCCAGCGCGAACACGGAGTTCGGTGCGGTGATCTTGATCGGCCGCACCACCGGTTGCGACGAGATGGCGCGCTTGACCGGCGTGTCCTGGATCGACACGCCCTTGGCGATCTGCTCATCGACCAGCTTCTTCAGCGAGATCGAATCGAGGTACTCGATCATCTTGGCGTTCAGGCTGGCCCACAGGTCATGGGTCATGCAGCGGCCGGTGTCGTCGCCCATGCAGTTTTCCTTGCCGCCGCAGCCGGTGGCGTCGATCGGCTCGTCCACCGCCACGATGATGTCGGCCACGGTGATCTCGGCCGCACTGCGGCCGAGCGAATAGCCGCCGCCCGGCCCGCGGGTGCTTTCGACCAGTTCGTGCCGGCGCAGCTTGCCGAACAGTTGCTCGAGGTAGGACAGCGAAATCTGCTGGCGCTGGCTGATCGCGGCCAGCGCCACCGGCCCGGCGTGCGAGCGCAGACCCAGATCAATCATGGCTGTGACGGCAAAGCGGCCTTTGGTGGTCAATCGCATCGAAGTCTCCAATCAGCCTCGCGGCAAAGCAGCAGAACGAACATCGGGTTGCTCCAGGCCGTCACTGGGTGGTGATCGGACCCAGGCAAGGGCAAACCCCTTGTTTAATCCTACTAACGCAGTCAAGTATAAACGAACCCGACTGATTTGGTCAAGATTGCCGCGAAGAGTTCCGTGGGTGACACGAGGCGGCGGCGCGCTACGCCGCCCCCGGCCGCGCGGCGGGCGGCAGATCGTGCCCGGCAGCGCCAAAAGCCTGCTCGCGCAGCAGCGCCAACTGGTCGCGCACCCGGGCTGCCTTCTCGAACTCCAGATTGCGCGCGTGCTCGAGCATCTGCTTTTCCAGCAACTTGATGCGCTTGCCCAGGTCCTTCTCACTCATCGCCTCGACCTCGGCCGCCGCCTGCGCGGCTTTCAAGTCGTCGCGCGCGGTCTTGTCCGAAACCACACCGTCGATCATCTCGCGTATGTGCTTGCTGATGCTGCGCGGCGTGATGCCCTCGGCCAGGTTGTGTGCGCTCTGCTTCTCGCGCCGGCGCCGCGTCTCGTCCAGCGCGCGCTGCATCGAATCGGTGATCTTGTCGGCGTAGAGGATGGCGCGGCCGTTCAGGTGGCGCGCCGCGCGGCCGATGGTCTGGATCAGCGAGCGCTCCGAGCGCAGGAATCCTTCCTTGTCGGCATCGAGGATGGCCACCAGCGACACCTCCGGCAGGTCCAGTCCCTCGCGCAGCAGGTTGATGCCCACGAGCACGTCGAACACGCCCAGGCGCAGGTCGCGGATGATCTCGACGCGCTCGACCGTGTCGATGTCGGAGTGCAGGTAACGCACCTTGACGCCGTTGTCCGACAGGTAGTCGGTCAGCTGCTCGGCCATGCGCTTGGTCAGCGTGGTGATGAGCACGCGCTGATTCAGCTTCACGCGTTCATGGATTTCCTGCAGCACATCGTCCACCTGGCGCAGCGCAGGACGCACTTCGACCTCGGGGTCGACCAGCCCGGTGGGGCGCGCCAGTTGCTCCACCACCTGGCCGGCATGCTGCTGCTCGTAGGGCCCGGGCGTGGCCGAGACGAACACCGCCTGGCGCATCTTGGCTTCGAACTCGTCGAACTTCAGCGGCCGGTTGTCCAGCGCACTGGGCAGGCGGAAGCCATACTCCACCAGCGTGGTCTTGCGCGCACGGTCGCCGTTGAACATGCCGCCGAACTGCCCGATCAGCACATGGCTCTCGTCGAGGAACATGATCGTGTCCGTTGGCAGGTAGTCCACCAGCGTCGGTGGCGGCTCACCCGGCGCCGCACCACTCAAGTGTCGGGTGTAGTTCTCGATGCCCTTGCAGTGGCCCACCTCCTGCAGCATTTCCAGGTCGAAGCGCGTGCGCTGCTCGAGGCGCTGCGCCTCGACCAGCTTGCCGGACTTGACCAGTTCATCCAGCCGCTCGCGCAGTTCGGTCTTGATGGTCTCGATGGCGGCCACCACGCGCTCGCGCGGCGTCACGTAGTGGCTCGACGGGTAGACGGTGAAGCGCGGGATCTTCTGCCGGATGCGGCCGGTGAGCGGGTCGAAGAGCTGCAATGACTCGACCTCGTCGTCGAACAGCTCGATGCGGATCGCCAGCTCGGAATGCTCGGCCGGGAAGACGTCGATGGTGCCGCCGCGCACGCGGAAGGTGCCGCGCGAGAAGTCGGTCTCGTTGCGCTGGTACTGCATGCGGATCAACTGGGCGATGACGTCGCGCTGGCCCATCTTGTCGCGCACGCGCAGCGTCATCACCATCTTGTGATAGTCCTGCGGCGAACCGATGCCGTAGATCGCACTCACGCTGGCCACGATGAGCACGTCGCGCCGCTCGAGCAGGCTCTTGGTGGCCGACAGGCGCATCTGCTCGATGTGCTCGTTGATGGAACTGTCCTTCTCGATGAACAGGTCGCGCTGCGGCACGTAGGCCTCGGGCTGGAAGTAGTCGTAGTAGCTGACGAAGTACTCCACCGCGTTCTTCGGGAAGAACTCGCGGAACTCGCTGTACAGCTGCGCGGCCAGCGTCTTGTTGGGCGCGAAGACGATCGCCGGGCGGCCCAGCCGCGCGATCACGTTGGCCATGGTGAAGGTCTTGCCCGAGCCGGTGACGCCCAGCAGCGTCTGGTAGCTCAGGCCGTCGTTCAGCCCGGCCACCAGCTGCTCGATGGCCTGGGGCTGGTCTCCGGCCGGCGCGTAAGGCTGGAACAGCTGGAACGGCGAACCCGGGAAGGAAACGAATTCGCCCGGCACCATGGCGGCCGCCGCTTCGACTTCCGACAACTCGATCATCAGTCTCCTCCCTCTAGAATTGCTGCGCTGCACATGGCGACGCAAAACCATGCAGAGTAACGCAGCACGCCGCATGCGGGATGCGCTTTGCCGTTCCGCGCAATTTCACCCCCTTTCGAAGGCTGAACTCCATGTCGCTCTTTTCCGCTGTCGAGCTGGCCCCGCGCGACCCGATCCTTGGCATGACCGAGGCCTTCAACGCCGACCCGAACCCGGCGAAGGTCAACCTGGGCGTCGGCGTGTATTTCGACGAACAGGGCAAGCTGCCGATTCTGCAATGCGTGCTGGCCGCCGAAAGGCAACTGGCCGCGTCGCCGAAACCCAAGGGCTACTTGCCGATCGACGGCATTCCAGCCTACGACCGCGCCGTGCAGGAGCTGGTATTCGGCGCGCAGACCGAGGCGCTGCGCGACGGGCGCATCGCCACGGTGCAGACATTGGGTGGCACCGGCGGCCTGAAGGTAGGTGCCGATTTCCTCCAGCGCCTGAGTGCGAACGCCCAGGTGCTGATCAGCGATCCCAGCTGGGAAAACCACCGCGCCTTGTTCACCCAGGCGGGCTTCGAGGTCGGCACCTATCCGTACTACGACGCTGGCACCCGCGGCATCCGCTTCGAGGCCATGCTGGCGGCGCTGAATGTGGCCGTGCCCGGAACCGTGGTCGTGCTGCATGCCTGTTGCCACAACCCGACCGGCTGCGACCTGGATGCCGAGCAGTGGGCACAGCTCGTGACGGTGCTCAAGTCGCGAAGACTTGTGCCCTTCCTGGACATGGCCTATCAGGGCTTCGGCGATGGCATCGTCGAAGACGGCGCGGCCGTTCAGCAGCTTCTGGCGGCCGGCGTCGACTTTTTCGTCGCGACGTCCTTCTCGAAGAGCTTCTCCCTCTACGGCGAACGGGTCGGCGCGCTGAGCGTGGTGTGTGCGAGCAAGGACGAGGCGGCGCGCGTGTTGTCGCGCCTGAAGGTGTTGATCCGTGGCAACTACTCCAATCCGCCCACCCACGGTGCTCAGGTGGTGGCCCTGGTGCTGACCACGCCCGAACTGCGCCGCATGTGGGAGGAAGAGCTTGCAGGCATGCGCCAACGCATCCGCCACATGCGCCAGGCGCTGGTGCAGGGCCTGGCAGCCGCGGGCGTGACCCAGGACATGGGATTCATCCTGCAGCAGAAGGGCATGTTCAGCTATTCCGGGCTGAGCGCCGGGCAAATGCAGCGATTGCGCAGCGAATTCGGCGTCTATGGCATCGATTCAGGGCGCATCTGTGTCGCAGCGCTGAACGAGCGCAACCTGGGCCCGGTCGCCGCGGCCATTGCGAAGGTGGTGTGAAACCGCAGTCCGCGCCGGTCAAGCCGATGGCTGGCATGACGCGCGTCAATCCAGAGAAGAATCTTGGTCGGTGCTTGCTCGGCTTCGCATTTGCCGATATGGCGCGCCGGCAGCTTTCGGAACATAATTGGTGCAGCGCACCATAGGTAAGGGTATGCCGCGACCGGCTGAACCGCAGCACTGCGAGACAGACCTCCACTCCAATCAACACCACAAGGCCGAACCCGATGCTGTACCAATGGTATGAAACCCAACGGGCGTTGATGGCGCCGTTCTCCGAGTTCGCCAGCGCCTCGGCCAAGCTTTACAACCACCCGCTGTCACCGTTCACGCACACGCCGCTGGCGCAGCGCATCTCCGCCGGGCTGGACCTGATGCACCGCCTGGCCAAGGACTACGAAAAGCCGCAATTCGGCATCACCAGTGCCACGGTGGGCGGCATCGAGGTGGCCGTGCAGCAGCAGGTGGCTCTGAACAAGCCCTTCTGCCGGCTGTTGCGCTTCAAGCGTTTCACCGACAACCCGGTGGCCCTGGATCGGATGAAATCGCAGCCCACGGTGCTGGTGGTTGCGCCGCTGTCGGGCCACCATTCCACACTGCTGCGCGACACCGTGCGCAGCCTGCTGCACGACCACAAGGTATTCATCACCGACTGGACCGACGCGCGCATGGTGCCGGTCGACGCCGGGCCCTTCCACCTCGACGACTATGTGGCCTATGTGCAGGACTTCATCCGCCATGTCGGCACGCACGTGCATGTGATTTCAGTGTGCCAGCCGACCGTGCCCGTGCTCGCAGCGGTGTCGCTGATGGCCAGCAACGGCGAAACCACGCCACTGACCATGACCATGATGGGCGGCCCGATCGACGCGCGCAAGAGCCCGACTGCGGTCAACAACCTGGCCACGGACAAGAGCCACAACTGGTTCGAGAACAGCGTCATCTACCGCGTGCCGCAAAACTTCCCCGGCGCAGGGCGGCGCGTCTACCCGGGTTTCATGCAGTACTCCGGCTTCGTGGCCATGAACCCCGACCGGCACGTGACCTCGCACTACGACTACTTCCTCGACCTCGTGCGCGGCGACGAGGAGAGCGCCGAGTCGCACCGCGAGTTCTACGACGAGTACAACGCCGTGCTGGACATGCCGGCCGAGTACTACCTGGATACCATCAAGAAGGTGTTCCAGGAGTTCGCGCTGGTCAACGGCAGCTGGGTGGTCCATGGCCAGCCGGTGCGCCCACAAGACATCACCCGCACTGCGCTGCTGACCATCGAAGGCGAACTCGACGACATCTCGGGCGCCGGGCAGACTCGCGCGGCGCACGATCTGTGCACCGGCATCCCGAAGGCACACCAATTCCACTACGACGCCGAAGGCGCCGGCCACTACGGCATCTTCTCCGGACGGCGCTGGCGCGAGATGGTGTACCCGCGGGTGCGTGAATTCATCGCCACCTACGACATGACGCCAGCTGCCAAGCCGATCGTTGTACCGTTGCGTGCCAAGGCCGCCGCCCGCCCGGCCACGCGCGCCACGAACAAGGCACCCGCACGCAAGGCGGCGCGGCGCGCCTGAACCCGGGCGCGCGGTGAATCCCGCCGCCGACCTGCCGGGCAGCACCGACGCCCTCGTGGAGGCACTGGACGCGGCGTTGCCACAGACGCAGTGCACGCGCTGCGGCTACCCGGATTGCCGTTCTTATGCCCTGGCCATGGCGCAGGACGGCGCCGACATCAATCGCTGCCCGCCAGGCGGTGCCGAGGGCATCGTCCGCCTCGCCCGCCTGACCGGGCGCGCCGTCAAGCCGCTCGACGCCGCACGCGGCGTGGAGGGCCCGCGACGCCTGGCGGTGATCGATGAAGCCTGGTGCATCGGCTGCACGCTGTGCATCAAGGCCTGCCCCGTGGATTGCATCGTCGGCGCATCCAAGCAGATGCACACCGTCATCGACGAGTTGTGCACCGGCTGCGACCTGTGCGTTCCCGTGTGCCCGGTGGACTGCATCGCGATGGTTGAGGTGACCGGCAAGCGCAGCGGCTGGGACGCCTGGAGCGCGCCGCAGGCCGACGAAGCCCGCGAGCGCTACGCGTTCCATCGCCATCGCTTCGAACGCGAGCAACGCGAGAACGACGAGCGCCTGGCCGCAAAGGCCCAGGCCAAGCTGGCCGATCTGGAAGGCCAATCGCAGATCACCGACCCCGAACTTCTGGAGCGCAAGCGCGCGGTGATCGAGGCGGCGATCGCGCGCGCCAAGGCTGCGCGAGGATCCTGAGCTCACCCATGACCGACGCGCAAGTCGAGGACTTCTTCGCCACGTTGAAGGCGTCCAATCCCCACCCCGTGACCGAGCTCGAGTTCAGCAGCGTGTTCGAATTGCTGGCCGCCGTGCTGCTGTCGGCTCAGGCCACCGACACCAGCGTGAACAAGGCCACGCGCCAGCTTTTCGCCGACGCCGGCACGCCGCGGCGCATGCTGGCTCTCGGCGTCGACGGCCTCGAGCCGTACATCCGCACGATCGGCCTGTACCGCACCAAGGCTCGCAACCTGATCGCCACCTGCGGCATGCTGCTCGAGCAGCATGGCGGCGAAGTGCCGCGCACGCTCGAAGCCCTCCAGGCGCTTCCCGGCGTCGGGCGCAAGACGGCCAATGTGGTGCTGAACGTGGCCTTCGGCGAAGCCACCTTTGCCGTCGACACGCATGTCTTTCGCGTGGCCAATCGCACCGGGCTGGCGCCTGGGCGCACGCCGCTCGAGGTCGAGTCGGGCTTGCAGCAACGCGTACCGGCGCCCTACCGCAGCGATGCTCACCATTGGCTCATCCTGCATGGGCGCTATGTCTGCGTGGCGCGCAAGCCGTTGTGCGAACAGTGCAGCGTCAGCCGTTGCTGCGACCACGCACGCGCCCAGGCCGTGCCGAATTGACGGCGTTGCGCTGCCGTGTGGCGGCGGTGTGCCGAGGTGGGCCCCATACAATGCTTTTGCCTGCCGCCCTGCGACGCCATGTCCAAGCTCGAAGACCTTGCCGATCGTGTCGAACGACTCGTGCTGCGGCATGAGGAACTGAAGCGCACCAATGCCTTGCTTGAGCAGCAACTTGCGGCGATGACCAGCGAGCGCGACAGCCTGCGCTCGCGCCTGAGCGCGGCGCGGTCGCGCATCGACCTGTTGCTAGAGCGACTGCCGGCCGGCAACGGCGCGGCGGGGGCCGGCGAATGAAACAACTCGAAGTGACCATTCTTGGGCAGAGCTACATACTCGGCTGTCCCGACGGCGGCGAGGCCCTGCTCAACGCCGCGGTCGCCAGCGTCGACCGCGAAATGAGTGGCATCCGCGACGCTGGCAAGGTCAGGGCGCGCGAGCGCATTGCCGTGCTGGCCGCGCTGAACCTGGCCTACCAACTGGCCGACCGACCACCGCCTGCCCAAGCTGCCGCGCGGCGTGTGCAGGCATCGTCAGCTGCCGACGAACCACCGGATCTCGACGCCCTGATCCAGCGCATCGACGCTGCACTCGGCGACGACGGCCACCTGCTGTGAAATTGGCTGCACTTCGCAGCGCGTGCCGGCCCTAGAATGTGTTCGTCCGTCGCGTTCGCGGGAGTCTTATATTTCCTTGAACCGATGCTCTTTGAGCAAGGGCTTGGAACATCGTTTGGCGGGTGTGATCGTCTCGCGTCAGATGAACCCGAAGCCAAGCTGACCTCGCCCACCTGAACTTCGCCTGGGTTCAGGAATGCGGCTCACGGTTCGCGGCGGACACCTTCTTCGAACACCGCCGTCGATGCCGCGCTACTGGTTGATGAAAAGTGAGCCCTCCGAGGTCTCGATCGACGACCTCGTCGCGGCTCCCGGCCAGACGCTGCCCTGGACCGGCGTGCGCAACTACCAGGCCCGCAACTTCATGCGCGACGACATGCGCATCGGCGATGGCGTGCTTTTCTATCACTCGTCCTGTGCCGAACCGGGTGTGGCCGGGCTGGCGCGCATTGCCGGCGGCCCCTGCCCCGACGCGACGCAATTCGATCCCGCCAGCCCCTACTTCGACCCCAAGTCCGGTCACGACAAACCGCGCTGGGTACAGCTCGACGTGACGCTGACGCGCAAGACCCGGCTGCTGCCGCTGCGCGAAATGCGTGCCTCCCCCGAACTGGCCACGATGCGCGTGCTGGCCACCGGCAATCGCCTGTCGATCACACCGGTCACGCCGCAGGAATGGCGTGCCGTGGGCCGGCTGCTGGCGCGTTGATGCCCCTTGACCCGGGGCTGGCGGCCGAGCTGGCCGCGCTTGGCATATGCACCGGCTTCCTCGCCGGCATGCTGGGTGTGGGCGGCGGGATGATGCAGGTACCCTTCCTGACCATCATCCTGTCGAACAAGGGCGTGCCCTCCGGCTTGGCCATCAAGATGGCCATCGCCACGTCGATGGCCACCATCGTCTTCACGTCCTTGTCGAGCCTGCGCGCACATCATCTGCGCGGTGCCGTGCGCTGGGATCTGGCGCGCGGCATCGCCCCGGGCATCGTGGCCGGCGGCCTGCTTGCCGGTGCCGGCGTGTTCGCACTCATCAAGGGCCCGGAACTGGCCATCGTGTTCGCGCTTTTCATCAGCTTTTCCGCCGTGCAGATGATGCGCGACCGCAAACCCAAGGCCACGCGCCAGATGCCCGGCAGGCTCGGCCAGACCGCACTGGGCGGTGGCATCGGGCTGCTCTCCGGGCTGGTCGGAGCCGGCGGCGCCTTCATCGCCTCGCCGTTCATGACCTGGTGCAACGTGCCGATGCACCAGGTGGTGGCCACCAGCGCTGCGCTCGGTTTTCCCGTGGCGCTGGCCAGTACCGCGGGCTACCTGATCAGCGGCTGGGGTCTGTCCAATGCCCTGCCTGGTGCCTTCGGTTACCTGTACCTGCCGGCGTTGCTGATCGTTTCGATGGCCAGTGTGAGCATGGCGCCACTGGGGGCACGCACGGCGCATGCGATGGACGTGAAACAGCTGAAGCGGCGCTTTGCGCTGGTGCTGTTCGCCCTCGCGGGCTACATGCTGTACCGGGCCGTCACCGCCTAGGCGACCGGCGCGACCACAACCCGATCACGGCCTTCGGCCGCCGAGCGACGCCTTGCGGGAAGTGCAGGTGCGAGCTCAGACAGGTTCAAAGCGAATGCTTGCCAGCGTCAGGTGGTTGCCGCCACGACGCCGGGCTTCGGCCAGGGCGCCTTCGCAGGCGTCGAGCAAGTCCTGCTGCGAGGCGGCGGTGTGCGGAAAGCTGGCCACTCCCATCGACACGCTGAAGCCCAGTTCCTGGCCATCCAGCACCACGATCTGCGTCGCACACTGGCGGCGAAGGCCCTCCATGCGCGAGTGTGCCGTGGCCAGGCCGACGCCGGACAGCAAGACGCCGAACAAACGCTCGTCGAGACGGCACGAAGCGTCCATGGCGCGTGTATTGCCGCGCAGCAGGCGACCCATGGCCTCGAACACACGCGCCTCGGCCGGCGCACCCAGCGCGCTCACCTTGTCCGCGAAGGGGTCGATCTCGATCAGCACCATCGCAAATTCACGGTGCTCGCGCGTGGACAGGTCCACCTCGCGCCGCAACTGGTCGTCGAAATGCGGCCGTGTGTGCAGGCCGGTGGCACTGTCACGCAGCCCCTGGTCGGACAACTCCAGCCGCAGTCTTTCATTGGCACGCTGCTGCTGCTCGAGTTGTTCCAGCGCAGCGCGCAACTGTGCATCTTTCTGTCGCCGCGGCGACTGGTCGGTCCAGACGCTGCACATCCAGCGCTGCCCGTCGACATCACCCTTCCAGGCCAGCCGCAGCACCAGGTAGTCGTGGCGCGCACCGGCCCATTCGAAACGATGCTCGCTGCTCGAGGGTTGCGCTTGCGCCAGTGCGGTCTGCTCCGCCGCACGCCACGCCGTCGCCAGCACCGGATCGACCAGTTCGGCGTCGCTGTGCCCGCGGATCTCGGAGGCCGTGCGCCCCAGGAACCTGGCCATCGCCGCGTTGACGTACGCGTAACGACCCGTCGCGCAATCCTTGATCGCCAGCATCGACCCTTGGCGCGCCAACAGGGCGTCGAAGGCACTCGCCATCACCGACGCGAAGCGCGGCTCGATCACCTCGGCACGGTCGGGCTCGTTCAGCTTGGACGGTGTATCCATGAATCGTTGCGACACTCGGCGGCGGCATCCAGCGGCCCGGCCTCTGGCTGCCGGATCGCCGGATGCTGATCTTGGTTGCTGCGGCCGGGCAGATCAAGCATCTGCGGGCGCCGCCCGGCGTTTCCCCCTAATTTGATACTCGCGGCTATGCTAACCCGGTGTGGACCGCAGGCCATCGCGGGTCCGACCGCCAGCGTCCACAATGCCCGCACATGCAGTCCTTTGATGTCATCGTGCTCGGCGCCGGCGCAGCCGGACTGTTCTGCGCCGGCATCGCGGGACAGCGTGGTTTGCGCGTGCTGCTGCTCGACCATGCGCCCGATGTGGCCGAGAAGATCCGTATCTCCGGCGGCGGACGCTGCAACTTCAGCAACCGCGACTGCGGGCCGGCGAACTTCCTGTCCGAGAACCCCGCCTTCTGCCGCTCGGCACTGGCGCGCTTCCAGCCGGCCGACTTCATGGCGCTGGTGCAACGCCACGGCATCGCATTCCACGAAAAACATCGCGGCCAGCTGTTCTGCGACGGCTCGGCTGAACAGATCATAACGATGCTGCAGGCCGAATGCGCCGCCGGTGCGGTGCTGCACTGGCAGCCGTGTCCCGTGCACCAGGTGCGCCACGTGGCGGCGGGCTTCGAACTCGACACCGAGCGCGGTGCCGTGCGTGCAGCCCAGCTGGTGGTCGCCACCGGCGGCCTGTCAGTCCCGAAGATCGGCGCCAGCGACCTGGGCTACCGCCTGGCCCGCCAGTTCGGACACCGCGTCGTCGAGCCTCGGCCGGGGCTCGTGCCGCTGTGCTTCGACGCCGCCTCCTGGGCGCCGTTCTCCGCACTGGCCGGCGTGTCACTCGAAGTCGCCATCGAAGCCGGCACGGGCAAGGCGAAGGCGCGGTTCATCGAGGATCTGCTGTTCACGCATCGGGGCCTGAGCGGGCCCGCCGTGCTTCAGGCCTCGAGCTTCTGGCGCGAAGGTACGTCGTTGCGCATCGACCTGGCACCGGCGCTCGACCTCGGTGAACGGCTTGCCCAGGCGAAGGCCGCGTCACGCCGGCAACTCGACAACGAACTGGCGTTGCTTCTGCCGCAGCGCCTGGGCGATGCCTGGCTGCGGCAACTCGGGCTGGACGGCGCGCTGCCCATGCCGCAGGTGCGCGACCGCGACCTCGCTCGCCTGGCGGACAGCCTGCGCCACTGGCAGCTCGTGCCCAGCGGCAGCGAGGGCTGGCGCAAGGCCGAGGTCACGCTGGGTGGGGTGGACACGCGCGAACTCGGCAGCCAGGACATGCAAAGCCGGCGCGTGCCGGGCCTGCACTTCATCGGCGAGGTCGTCGATGTCACGGGCTGGTTGGGCGGCTACAACTTCCAATGGGCCTGGGCCAGCGCCGCGGCCTGCGCGCGCGCCCTGGTGGCGTGCCCGCAAGCCCATCCCGACGCCGCCATTTCAGGCTAGAATGCGCGTTTTGTCGCCCGGCGTAGCCACGCCGGGCCCTTCCCGCCCGATGTCGGGCCAGCCCTGCCACCGCACCATGCCCTGGTCGGCGACTGCAGGAAAGATCGACCCCGAGGATTCATGACCACGATTCGCGTCAAAGAAAACGAGCCCTTCGACGTTGCCTTGCGCCGCTTCAAGCGCACCATCGAGAAGATCGGCCTGCTGACCGAACTGCGCGCGCGCGAGTTCTACGAAAAGCCCACCTCCGAACGCAAACGCAAGAAGGCTGCGGCCGTGAAGCGCCACTACAAGCGCGTGCGCAGCATGCAGCTGCCGAAGAAGCTGTTCTGACACTGCGCCCAGCGCACCCCACGAGCCCGCAGGCATCCGCCGCTGCGGGCTTGTTTGTTTGGCAAGGGACTTCGCCATGAGCCTGAAAGAACGCGTCACCGAGGACATGAAGGCGGCCATGCGCGCCAAGGACGCCGAGCGCCTGGGCACCATCCGCATGCTGCTGGCCGCATGCAAGCAGCGCGAGGTGGACGAACGCATCGTGCTCGACGACGCTGCGGTCATCGGCCTGGTGGACAAGCTCATCAAGCAGCGCAGGGATTCGATCGCCGCCTTCGAACAAGGCGGACGCGCCGACCTGGTGGCCAAGGAGAGCGCCGAAATCCAGGTGCTGCAGGCCTACCTGCCGCAGCGGCTGAACGCCGAGGAAACGGCGGCCGCGGTGGCCACGATCGTGGCCTCGCTCGGCGCCACCGGCCCCGGCGACATGGGCAAGGTGATGGCGGCCGCCAAGGCCCAGCTTGCCGGCAAGGCCGACATGGCATCGGTGTCGGCCGCCGTCAAGACGGCGTTGTCGAAGTAAGCTCTCGCGCATGAACACGACCCTGCCCTTTCAAGCCATTGCCGAAGACGTCTGCGTGGCCCCGCAGCTCACGCCCGAAGCCATGGCCGAGGCGGCGCGTGTCGGCTTCCGCAGCGTGGTCAACAACCGGCCCGATTTCGAAGAAGGGCCGACACAACCCACCAGCGCGCAGATCGAAGCCGCCGCCAAGGCCGCTGGCCTTGAATACCGCCATCTGCCGGTCAGCCCCACGAACCAGACGCCACAGGACGCTGCCGCGATGGCGCGCCTGCTGCAGGAACTGCCCCGCCCGATGCTGATGTTCTGCCGCTCCGGCGGCAGGTCCGGCCGCCTGTACCGCCTGGCGCTCGAAGCCTGAGCGCGCGTCCGCG
>CAWGOK010000059.1:0-15139 GCA_963824005.1 uncultured beta proteobacterium | reverse complement strand
GGCGTGGTGGTGCTCCTGGGTACGGTCCTTGTGACGCACCACCTGGCGGTCCAGCTTGTCCATGAGCTGGTCGATGGCAGCGTACAGATCCTCGTGCGATTGTTCGACGAAGATGTCGCGGCCCTTCACATGCAGCGTGACTTCGCAACGCTGCCTTCGCTCTTTCTCCTTTTGCTTTTCAACGGTGAGCAAGACGTTCACATCCACCACCTGGTCGAAATGACGCGTGACGCGTTCCAACTTGGTAAGCACATACTCTCGCAACGCCGAAGTCACTTCAAGATGATGTCCGCTGATCGTCAGGTTCATCAAGGCCTCCTCTCCAGGGGTGGTGGGAATTCGAAGGGGGAAGGGGGAGCGGAGCTTTGAGGGGTGGGGCGCCAATGCACCCGGTCGTCAAGCCCAGTGTGCTACCGAAATGCGGCGCTGACAAGTGACCCAATGCGCATCTCGCAACGCCGTCCGGAAGGCCGTCTGCGGGGTGTGATAATCGCTCTTTGCAGTCTTCTCAGAGGCCTTCTTGGACCAGAGTCACCCTCGGTGACCGTCCACTCCGGCAGCCAGTGACCCAGCGCGGATGTCGCGCCAGGTCCGCGGGGGTGAGACGGTTCATGCCGATCCTTCCCGCAGTCCCCATGGCGAGCGCAAGGCAGCCGCCCAAGCGCGCCGGAGTCGCTGATGCTGAACGTGTTCACGCTGGAGAACGGTCGCTTGAGCGGCCGCATCTTCCAGGAAGAAGTCGATCGTCTGGACCTGCCCGGCCAGCAGCCGCCGGTGTGGGTGGACATGGAGGCGCCCACCGGCGAAGAGAAGGCCTGGGTGGCGCGCCAGTTCGGCCTGAACATCCCCGACAACATCGTCGACGACGACCTGGAGGAATCGGCGCGCTTCTATGAAGAAGACAACGGCGAGTTGCACATCCGCTCCGACTTCCTGATCGACGACGACGTCACGCCGCGCAACGTGCGCGTGGCCTTTATCCTGTGGCGCAGCATGCTGTTCTCGGTGCACGCCGAGGACCTGCCGGTGTTCCGTCTGCTGCGCCTGCGCGCCCGACGCATCCCGGCGCTGATCGAGGACGCCAAGGACGTGTTGCTGAAGCTGTACGACGCCGACGCTGAATACTCCGCCGACGCACTGGAAGGCATCTACGACAGCCTGGAGCGGGTCAGCGCCAGCGTACTGAAGCAGGGCGTCAACGACCAGGCGGCGGGCGAGGCGCTGTCGGCCATCGCAAAAGAGGAAGACCTGAACGGACGCATTCGCCGCAACGTCATGGACACGCGGCGTGCGGTCAGCTTCATGATGCGCAGCCGCATGCTCAATGCCGAGCAGTTCGAGGAGGCGCGGCAGATCCTGCGCGACATCGACTCGCTGGACAGCCACACCACCTTCCTGTTCGACAAGATCAACTTCCTGATGAACGCCACCGTCGGCTTCATCAACATCAACCAGAACAAGATCATCAAGATCTTCTCGGTGGCCAGCGTGGCGCTGCTGCCGCCGACGCTGATCGCCAGCATCTACGGCATGAACTTCCGCTTCATGCCCGAGGTCGACTGGGCCTGGGGCTATCCCTTCGCGCTGGTGCTGATGCTCGCGTCGGTGGCCGCACCCTTCATCTACTTTCGGCGCAAGGGCTGGCTGCGCTGAGTGCGTCACATCCGGCAGCACTCGAGCACCTGGCGATACAACTTGCAGCGCTACGCTGCGGCATGTCTTCGGCCAAGTTGATTCAGCGTGCATGCGGGCTCGTGTTGCTGGCGGTCCTTGCGCTGGGCGGCGCGTCGGCCCGCGCTCAATTCGCAGCCTCACCGCAGCCGCTGAAGGTGGCCGCACTGCAGCCGTCCGACGCGCTGAACGAAAAGGCCTACCGCATCGACGCGGCCCGGCACCTCTACGCTGTCTATCCGGCGCAGATCCTCAAGGGCAAGGTGCCAGCGCTGGTCTACGCCATCCTGGTCACCGAAACCGAGATTGACGCCCGCGGCAAGGTGCTCAGGGTGCGCATCGTGCGCCAGCCGGCCGCGGCGCGCGAGGTCACGCCCTGGGTGGTGTCGATGATCCGCCGTGCTTCGCCGCTGCCGCCGCCGGCGCGCATCGGGCGCGTCAAGTTCGTCGAAGTCTGGCTGGTGGACAGGTCCGGTCAGTTCCAGGTGCACTCGCTGACTGAAGGGCAAATATAGCGTCTCAGCGGTTGGCACGCCGCTTGAGCCAGCGCATCAGCGCGCCCACCAGCGGCAGCTTCTGATACAGCTCCTCGGCTGCGTCCCAGTAGTCGCGGTGCTCGCTGATGCGCCCGTCGGCGGCCAGGCGCAGGTGCGTGGCGCCGCGGATGCACTGCTCGCCATGGCGCAAGCGGCGCATGCGGAAGAGGAAGTCCCAGCTCAGGAAACACTGGTCGCCGTCGCAAAGCACATCGCGAATGACGAAGCGTGGCTCGATCAGCGCCGTGAACATGTGGCGGAACACCTGCTGGATCGCCGGCAGGCCCTGCACCTCGTTGAAAGGGTCCTTGAAGCGCGCGTCGGCGCTGTACAGCTCAGCCAGGCGCTCGACATCGGCCGGCTGCAGCCGCTCGAAAGCCTCGACGATGCGCTGCACGCGCGGATCGAGTGTCTTCACAGCCCGGTGACGCGGTGCACGCCGGCGAAGTAGAGGCGGTCGCCGATCAAGCTGGCCAGCTTGAGCGCGCGCGTGAAGCGCTTGGGGAAGTGGATCTCGAACTCGCCGCGCTCCCAGCCGCGCAGCATCTGCAGTGCGGCCTCGTCGACACCGATCAGCGCCGGCATCGGGTAAGCGTTCTGCGCCGTGGCCGGCGTGTCCACGTAGCCCGGGTTGACCAGCGACACGCCCACGCCCTTGGGCTTCAGGTCCAGGTACAGCGTCTCGGCCAGGTTGATCAGCGCCGCCTTCGTCGGCCCGTAACCCAGCGCGGTGGGCAGCCCGCGGTAGCCGGTGACGCTGGACACCAGGCTCAGGTGCCCGCTGTGGCCGGCATCGGCCTGCTGCAGCAGCTGCGGCAGGACCGCGGCCAGCAGGTTGAGCGCACCGACGTAGTTGATCTGCAGTTGGCGCAGCGCCTCGTCCAGGTCGAAGGCGGTGGCGCGCATCGGCCTGAAGACGCCGGCGCTGTACACCACCAGGTCGAAACGGCCGTGTCGCGCCACCACCTCGGTGGCGGCCTCGGCCAGCGACTGCCGCTCGGTGACGTCCAGCGCCAGCGCCTCGCTACCGGGGTGTGCACGCACGAAGCCGTCCAGCGCGCTGCCGGTGCGCGCCGAGACGATGACCCGGGCGCCGCGCTGGTGCAGCAGCGCGGCGGTGGCGCGGCCGATTCCGGTGGAAGCGCCGACCAGCCAGACGATCCGACCGTTCCAGTCGGTGAAGCGCGGGTTCAGGGACATGGGGAGCCGATCATTGCTTGTAGAAGGCCAGCGTGACCTCGCCGAGCCGGATGCCGAACTTGGTCATCACCGCCTTGTTGAGCATCACACGCTCGTCCATCAAATACATCCAGTCGTCGAACTGCACCTCGTAGATCGCGCCATCCACCGGCAGCTTGAGCGTGTAGCGCCAGTTCAGCGTGTTGCCGGCGGCGCGGCCTTCGGCCACGCCGAGCACATCGTCGGCACGGCCGCTCCAGCGGCCATTGCCCTCGTCGGTGAGGCGCCAGACGCGGCGCTCGGTCTTGCCGTCGCTGTAGGTGAAGCGCTCGTCCAGCGTGCCCTGGGTGCCCTGCCACGTGCCCGTCATCTGCACGGTGAAGCGGCGCTGCACGCTGCCGCTGCGGTCGGTGAACAGGCCGTGCGCGACCAACTCGCCGTTGAAGTAGGTCTTCAGGTCGAGCACCGGCTTCTGGTCGGCATAGTCGCTCACGCTCGGCCCCGCGCAGGCGCCCAGCAGCAGGGCCGCGGCAGCGGCGAGAGAGGTTCGTCTCATTCGGTCGATCCCTCCGGGCTGCGCATCCAGCCGAAATACAGCAGCGCCACCGCGGCCAGCTTCAACACGCAAGGCAGCGCGCAGTAGGCCAAAGTCAGCGCATCCAGCGCGCCTGCGTCGCGGCTGCCCGGCGCGTAGCCGAACAGCCCCAGCAGCGGCAGCGTGATGCCCGCGGCAAGCGCCAGGTTGAGCTTGGTGGCGAAGTTCCACCAGCCGAAGTACATGCCTTCGGAGCGGCCCTGGTGGCCGGCGCGGCGGATCACTCCGGCCAGCAGCGCGCCGGGCAGGCCTAAGTCGGCGCCCAGGGCCACGCCGCTGGCCACGCACACCGCGACGAAGGCGGCCACGTCACCCGCGCCCAGGCCCGCCGCCCAGACGAAACTGGCGATGGCCAGCAGCATGCCCGCCCGCCAGCTGCGCGCCAGGCCAAAGCGCGACACGGCGCGCAGCCACAGCGGCATCGACAGTGCCGCGGCCAGGAAGTAGCTGCCCAGGAACAGCGGCTCGTAGGCGGGGGCCTGCAGCCGGTCGCGGATGAAGAACAGCACCAGCGTCGCCGGGATGGCGCTGGCGATGCCGTTGACCAGGTACACGCCCAGCAGCCGGCGGAACGAAGGGTTGGCCAGCGCGAGCCGCATCGGTGTTTCTGCGGCGCTGGCCAGCCCGGCGGTTGCGCGCGGCGCATTCCACAGCGCCCCCAAGGCCAGCACCAGCGACACGGCCAGCACCGCGCTGGTCACGCCTAAGCCGAGCGTGGAGCTGAGCACGCTGGCCAGCAGCACGCCGGCCAGCGACAGCCCTTCGCGCCAGGAGACGATGCGTGCGCGCTGCGGTGCATCACCGCCCAGCCGCGCGCCCCACGACTGGTGCACGATGCTGAGGAGGCTGTAGCTCAGGTAGCACACCGCCAGCGTCGCCCCGCACCAGGCCAGCAGCCCGGGCAGATCGCGCATCGGCGGGAAGAACAGTGCGACGAAGCCCACAGCCAGGGCCAGCGCGGCGCCCACCGAGATGGCCAGCACGCGCGGTGTGGAATGCGCGAACCAGCGGTCGCACTGGCGGCCGATCCACGGGTCGACGAAGGCGTCGAGCAGCCGTGCCGCAAGCAGCAACGCGCCCAGCCAGGCCAGCGGCACGCCAAAAGCTTCGGCATAGTGGTTGGGCAGCACCACGTACAGCGGCAGCGCGACGAAGGCCAGCGGCAGGCCGAGCGCGCCGTAGCTCAGGCCGCTGCGCCAGCCGTCGCGCCAGCCGGTGGCTGGTGCCCGCGGTGCGGCGGGCGTGGCGGCCAGGCTGCCGTTCACGAGCTGGCGACCCGCGTGCCGAGCAGCGCTTCGCGCAGCTTGGGCTGCGAGGTGCGCGGCGACAGCCAGATGCCGAAGAACAACCGCGTGAACTCGGCATCGCGCACCTCGCCGCGCGGCTGGCCGTTGACGAAGAACAGCGCTGCCTCGCCCGGTCGCTGCACGCCGGTGATGCGGTCGCCCTTCTTCACGTCGGGCACGATCTGCCGCATCTGCTGTAGCCAGCGTTCGGCCAGCGCGGCGTCGATGGACTCCAGGCCCTGCATTTCCTTCAGGGAACGTTCGGCGATGGCCTTGCCTTCGAGCGCACGCGCGTACTCCAGTTCGAGTGCCAATGGCTGCGACAACAGGTCGCGGCCGCTGAGCTCGGCCTCGGCCCACAAGCGGATGTCGTAGACATGCAGGCCCAGATAGCGCAGCCGGCCTTCGCCGAGCAGTTGTGCATCGCGCAACTCGCCCTTCAGCTCCGGTGGCAGGGCTGGCGGCGGGCGGCTGGCCAGCGCAGTGGCTGGCAGCGCGGCCAACAGCCGCAGCGCGGTTCGGCGCGGGAGTCGAACGTCTGGCGTCATGCCTTTTCCAGCGTGAATTGCATGACGTCGCTGTTGCCGGTGGCAAAGGCCACTTCGCAATACGCCAGGTAGAACTCCCAGACGCGCATGAAACGGCTGTCGAAGCGCAGCCGGCGTACGGCGGCTTCCTGCGCCAGGAAGCGCACGCGCCAGCGGCGCAGCGTCTCGGCATAGTCGGCGCCGAAACGCAGCTCGTTGACGATGCGCAGCCCGGCACGGTCGGCCTGCTCGCGAAAGGCCGTGGGGCTGGGCAGCAAGCCGCCGGGGAAGATGTACTGCTGGATGAAGTCGGTGGAATCGACGTAACGTTCGAACAAATCGTCGCGGATGGTGATGCTCTGGATGCAGGCGCGTCCGCCCGGCTTGAGCAGCGCGTTCAGCTGGGCGAAGAAGCCGGGCCAGTACTTGCGGCCGACGGCTTCGAACATCTCGATCGAGGCCACCGCGTCATACGGGCCGTCGGCCAGGTCGCGGTAATCCTGCAGCCGCAGATCGGCTTGGCTGGCCAGCCCGGCATCGTGCAGCCGCCGCTGCGCAAAGGCCAACTGCTCGGTGGACAGCGTGACGCCGGTGACATGGGCGCCGAAGTGGCGCGCCGCGTACTCGGCCAGGCCGCCCCAGCCGCAGCCGATCTCGAGCACACGCTGGCCCGGCTTCACCCGGCATTCGTCCAGCGCGCGCCGCACCTTGGCCCATTGCGCCTGCGCCAAGTCACCCCCCAGGTCGCCCTGGAACCAGGCGGCCGAGTAGCTCATCGTCTCGTCCAGCCACAGCTTGTAGAACGGGTTGCCCAGGTCGTAGTGGGCATGGATGTTCTTGCGGCTGCCGCGGCGCGAGTTGCCGTTGAGCAGGTGCTTGATGCGGTACAGCAGCGAACCCCACCAGCTGCCGTAGATGGCCGATTCGACCGCCTCGCGGTTGGCGATGAAGACCTTCAGCAGTTCCACCAAGTCGGGCGAGCTCCAGTCCTCGTCGATGAAACATTCGGCAAAGCCGATGTCACCGCTGCGCAGCGCGGCACCGCAGACCTTCCAGTTGCGCAGGCGCATCGCGCCGCGCGGCTCGTGTTTGGCGCCGCTGCCGAAGCGCATCTGCGTGCCGTCGGGCAGCTGCAGATCGAGCGTGCCGCTGCGCAACTGGCGCAGCAAGCCCAAGGCGGCGCGCGCGGCAGCGGGCGCCGCCTTGGGCAAGGACAGGGACGGGACGGTGGTGCTGCTGCTCATGGTGGCGGGGAAGACAAGGGATTCAACGAGTGACGAAGCGCTCGGGCGGTGCCGGCTTGGCGACGTAGGGCACGCGCTTGGCCCATACGCGTAGCGCCTGCCAGTGGATTCGGGCGATGACGCCGAAGCTCATCAGCGGCACGCCGAAGAACGCGGCGCGCGCGCTGGCCCGCGTCAGCGGCGCCAGGCGGCCCGACAGGCTGGTCTGCAGCAGCGCGCCCTCGAGGTCTTCGTGGTCGATGCGGGCCACGCAGCGCTCGCTGTCGGGCGAGCGGCTGCGCATGAAGCGGAAGCGGTAGCCGCCGACGATGTGGCTGAAGGGCGAGACGTGGAACACCTTGCGCGCCTGCAGGTCGCGTCCATAGGCCAGCCGCTCGCCTGCGAGCAGGTAACAGTGGCGCTCGCCGAAGGTGTTGTTGACCTCGACGACGATCGCCGCCAGCGCGCCGTCGGCGCGTTCGCAGAACCAGAAGCTGACCGGCTTGAACACATAGCCCAGCACGCGCGGGTAGGTCTGCAGCCAGACCTCGCCATCGGCATCGGCGATGCCTTCGGCCTGCAGCAGCTCGTCCAGCCAGGCGAGTGCGTCACCGCGGGCGTCGCCATGGTCGCGGTCGTGGAAGGCGAGCAGCCCGAAGCGGTTGCGCACCAGTGCGGCACAGGGTGCGTCGCGCAGGCTGCGCATCGGCAGCATCAGGAAATAGGTGGGGTAGGCGAAGGCGTTGTCCACCGGCCGCAGCCGGCGGTGGCGCACCACACCCGTGCCGATCTGCGCCCCGCCCGTCGCGGTCATGCCGCCTCCCGCACAGGCGTGTGGGTACGCAGCCGCTCGCGTAGCGCGGCGGCGACGGCCAGGCCCGACATCAGGCCGTCCTCGTGGAAGCCGTAGCGTGTCCAGGCGCCGCAAAACCAGGTGTTCGCGCGGCCCTGGATGCGCGGCAGCCGGCGCTGCGCGTCGATGGCCGCGGCGTCGAACACCGGGTGGCTGTACTCGTAGGCGCCGATGATCCTGTCCGCCGCGATGGCGCGGCCTGGGTTCAGCGACACCATCACGGGCGTGCGCCACGGCAGCGGCTGCAGCCGGTTGATCAGGTAGTGCAGGCACACCGCCGACTGCTCGCGCGCCGTGTCGGCCGCGCGTTCGTAGTTCCAGGCGGCCCAGGCCAGCTGGCGCCGGGGCAGCACCGACGCGTCGGTGTGCAGCACGGCGCGGTTCGGCTGGTAGCGGATGGCGCCGAGCAACGCGCGCTCGTCGTCGCGCGCGTCGGCGAGCAAGGCCAGGCTCTGGTCGCTGTGGCAGGCCAGCACCACATCGTCGAAGCGTTCGCTGCCGGCGTCGGTGGCGATGATCACGCCGCCGGCCACGCGCCGCACCGCGCGCACCGGCGTGCGCAGCCGCGCGTCGGGGATGCGCGCCAGCATCTTCTGCACGTACACGCGCGAGCCGCCGACCACGGTGTGCCACTGCGGACGGTCGCTGACCTGGGTCAGGCCGTGGTTGTGGCAGAAGCGGATCATCGTCGCCACCGGGAAGCGCAGCATCTGGTCGGTGGGGCAGGACCAGATGCAGCCCAGCATCGGCAACAGGTACCAATCGCGGAAGGCCTCGCCGAAGCGATGGCGGGCCAGGAAGTCGCCGATCGGCTCGGCCATCGAGGCCTCGTCGCCATGCTCGGCGATACCGGTGGCCAGGCGGTTGAAGCGCAGGATCTGCGCCAGCATGCCCAGGAAGCGCGGGCGCAGCAGGTTTCGGCGCTGTGCGAACACCGTGTTCAGGTCGCAGCCGCTCCATTCGATGCCCTGCTGCGGCAGCTGCACCGAGAACGACATCTCCGAGGGCGCAGTGGTCACGCCAAGCGCATCGAACAGCTCAACCAGCCGCGGGTAGGTGCGGTGGTTGAAGACCAGAAAGCCGGTGTCCACGCCATGGCGCAGGCCCTTCAAGCGCACGTCGACCGTATGGCTGTGGCCTCCAAAGTGCCCGCCCGCCTCGAACAGCGTGATCGGAGTTGAACCTGCCAGTTCATGCGCGACGGCCAAGCCGGAAATGCCCGAGCCGACGACGGCAATGCGACGCATCGCTTCAGCTCCTTGCCCGACGCGCCAAGCGAGCCGTCACGCGATGCCGTCTGTCGCCGCGGCTGAAGGGGTTTGATAGGGTTATTGTCATGGACAAAAGATGATTTTGGTCCGATGGTAGCAAGAAACTGCGTTTCGTGCACAATTTCGTCATGGACAACTTAGACGAAGCCTTGCGATCGCGGCTGACGATTTCTGCGGTGCAGCGCGAAACCGGACTGGGCAAGGACACCTTGCGCGTCTGGGAGCGCCGCTATGGCTTCCCGATGCCGCGACGCGACGCCACGGGCGAACGCGAGTACGGTGCTGCCGACCTGGAGAAGCTTCGCGCCATCAAGCGTCTGCTCGACGCAGGGCACCGCCCTGGCCAGCTGATGGCGTTGTCGATCGAACAACTCCAGGAACTCAGCCAGCGCAGTGCGGACATGGCGCGCGCCCCGCCGGCGAGCGACGCTGCGCTGAAGCTCGCCGATTTGATGGAGATGCTGCGCTGCGACGATCTGGCCGGACTGCGCGGGGAGCTCCGGCAGGCGCAGGTGCGGCTGGGGCTGAGCGCCTTCGTCGTCGAAGTGGTGGCCCCGTTCAATACCTTGGTGGGTGACGCCTGGATGCGCGGCGACCTGGAGATCTACCAGGAGCACGGCTATACCGAGACCGTGCAACGGGCGCTGCGCGGTGGCATTCAGAGCCTGCCCGAGGCGGCCATGGGGCAAAGGCCGCGCATGGTGTTCAGTACGCTGTCGGGCGAGCCGCACGGCATCGGGTTGCTCATGGTCGAAGCCCTGTGCGCCGCCGAAGGCGCGAACTGCTGCTCGCTGGGCGTGCAGACACCGGTGGGTGATCTGCTGCGGGCAGTCGCGTCCAATCGCGCCGACGTGCTGGCGCTGAGTTTCACCGCCTGCCTGAGCAGCAAGCAGGTGCTGGGCGCGCTGGCCGATTTGCGTCTGAAGCTGCCGGCCGATGTCGAGTTGTGGGTCGGCGGGTCATCACCGGCGCTGCGCCGCCACAGCCTGCCGGGTGTCACCGCGATGCAGTTGCTGAGCGATGTGCCGCAGGCGCTGCAGCGTTGGCGCGCGCACGCGGCACATGTGCAGGCACCGCATCCGCCGGGTTCGCATCCGCACCCAGCCAAATAGCCCACATGCGATTAACATCGCAACAAACCCGGGTCATCGCCATGCTCTACCCCGAACTCTTCAAGCAACTCGAGGCCGTGCGCTGGAGCATGGACACCGACATTCCCTGGGACCGCTTCGATCCCGCGAGCCTGAGCGACGAGCAGGCGCAGACCATCAAGATGAACGCCATCACCGAGTGGGCGGCGCTGCCGGCCACCGAGATGTTCCTGCGCGACAACCGCGGCGACAGCGACTTCTCGGCCTTCATGAGCGTGTGGTTCTTCGAGGAGCAGAAGCATTCGCTGGTGCTGATGGAATACCTGCGGCGCTTCCGTCCCGATCTGGTGCCCACCGAAGCCGAGTTGCATGCGGTGCGCTTCGAGTTCGACCCGGCGCCGGCGCTGGAGACGCTGATGCTGCACTTCTGCGGCGAGATTCGCCTGAACCACTGGTACCGCCGTGCCGCCGAATGGCACACCGAGCCGGTCATCCGCCACATCTACGAAACCCTGGCCAAGGACGAGGCGCGCCACGGCGGCGCCTACCTGCGCTACATGAAGCGCGCGATGCAGCGCTTCGGCGACGAGGCGCGCGCCGCGTTTTCCAAGGTGGGCGTGTTGATGGCCAGTGCGCGGCGCACCGCGCAGGCGCTGCACCCGACCAACCTGCACGTCAACGCGCGGCTGTTTCCGCGCGACACCATCCAGAGCCGCCTGCCCGACCCGGCCTGGCTGGAGCGCTGGCTGGACAAGCAGATCCAGTTCGACGCCGTCTGGGAGACCAAGGTCGTCGAGCGCATCCTGCACAACTTGAGCCTGCTGCTCGACCGCAGCTTCGCCAGCGTGCAGGAGCTCAACCGCTACCGCAAGGAAGTCAGCGCCCGGCTGGCACAGGCCGCGTCCGCGGTGCAGCCGCTGCCGACCTGAGGCCGGCGGCCTGCTGCGCGCAATTTCAGGCCTTCTTGGTTTCGGCCGCCATGCGCTCGGTGTCGGCCTTGCGGTCGGCCGCCACGCGCTGCGCGCTGGGCCGTTCGCCGATCAGCTTGACATAGGCCTTCCAGTCGATGCCGGCGGCGGACAGAAGGTCCTCGCCAAGCACCGCCTTGCTGGCCATGGCCACCAGCGGCAGGTTCACGTAGGCAGCGCAGTCGGCCTGCGTGAAGGTGTCGCCGGCCACATAGGGTGAGAATTTCGCCAGCCGCTTGAAGCCGGCGATGTGCTTGGCGAGTTGCTTGCGCACACGCTCGCGCGTCTCCTCGCTGACCGTGCCGCCGAAGAAGGCCTGCGCATACAGCTCGCGTGCCACCAGTTCCAGATGCAGGTCGATGAAGGTCACCAGCTCGCGCACCTTGGCGGCTTGCCACGGGTCGGCCGGCGTCAGTGGCGTCTGCGGCGACATGGCGTCCAGGAAATCGACGATGACCTGGCTCTCGCACAGCGTGCCCTGTTTGGTGCGGATGAACGGAATCTTGCCCAGTGGCGACGCGGCCAGCACCGCGTCGTCCTTCGACTTGGTCGCGACCCGTTCTTCGTTGAAGGGGATGCCCTTTTCGAGCAGCACCATCTTCACCTTGTTGTAGTAGTTCGATACCGAAAAGCCGCACAGTGTGATCACGCCTGTCTCCTTGGGGTTGTGGGGTGGCAATAGTCTACGTGCGCGCCGGCCGGGTCAGCCGCAATGCCAGCAACGCGAGCAGCGCGCCGGCGATCGACCCGCTGGCATGCGCCAGCGGCGCCACCGCCACATCCAGGTCGCTGGGGGCATGCAGCGCCGCGCCCCAGGGCTGCTCGACCAGCAACTTCACGCTCTGCCCGACCAGCATCATCCAGCCGATCGTGCGTGGCGCCCCCCGACAGCGCAGCACAAGCCAGACCGTGGCGGCGGCCACGCCGGCATGCAGCACGCCGGACAGGCCGCCGTAGTGCAACAGCTCCGGCTTGGCCAGCAGCATCAGGTGGGTGAAAGGCCAGGACACGACCCAGGCCAGCGCCACCACGGGCGGCACGCGCGCGGCCCAGCCGTAGGCGGCCACCAGCGCGGTGGCCAGAATGTTGGCGCCCAGGTGCATCGGTGTCCAGTGCACCAACGCCGCGCTCCACCAGCGCCAGGCCTCGGGCCAAGCGCGCCGCGGCTGCCAGTCGATGGCAGCGCTGTCGGCCCACCAGGCCAGCACCGCCGCCGACCCCAGGCCGGCGCAGATCAGCAGCCACAGGGCGCCGGGCTGCGCCAGCACGCCAGCCGGGTTGCGCGCAGGCCCGTCAGCCAAAGACCGCGTGCCACAGCGCGAGCACAGCCGCGCCCTGTGGGGCCAGCGCCTGCGGCTCGAAGTGCGTCGGCTGCTCGTCCAAGCGCGCCATGTGCTGCGCGCGGCGCAGTTCGCGGTAGGCGTCGGCCGCGGCATGGCCCACGCCGGCAGGCAACAGGCCGGCGTCCTCGGCGCGCTGCAGCAGCGCGATGTTGCCGACGTTGTCGAGCAGCCCCGGCTGTGCGGCGCCCATCGCCAGCACCAGGTACTGCACCGCGAACTCGACGTCCATCATGCCGCCGGGGCTGTGCTTGACGTCGAAGCGGCCAGGCCTGACCGGGTGCGCGGCACGCACCTTCTCGCGCATGGCGCGAATCTCGTCACGCAACGCCGCGGCGTCGCGCGGCGCGGTGAGCACGCCGCGGCGCACGTTCTCGAAGCGGCCGGCCAGTTCGCTCGCACCGGCGCAGAAGCGCGCCCGTGTGATGGCCTGATGTTCCCAGGTCCAGGCGGTGTTGCTGCCGCGGCCGGCCTGGTAGCGCTCGAAGGCCTCGATCGAGGTCACCAGCAGCCCCGAGCCGCCGTTGGGCCGCAGCGCGGTGTCGATGTCGAACAGCTCGCCGGCCGCGGTGCGCAGCGTCAGCCAGGTAATCAGCTTGCGCACGTAGTTGCCGTAGACCTCTTGCGCTCGGTCCTTGTCGTCCTCGTCGCTGTCGTCGTAGAGGAAGACCACGTCGAGGTCGCTGCCGTAGCCCAGCTCCTTGCCGCCGAGCTTGCCGTAGGCGATGACGGCAAAGCGCGGTGCTTCGCGATGGCGCTGCTTCAGCAGCGCCCAGGCCCAGCGCAGCGTGGTGTCGAGCACCGCATCGGCCAGCGCCGACAGGTCGTCGGCCACCTGTTCCACCGTGAGCTCGCGCTCCACGTCGCGCACCAGCGTGCGGAACAGTTCGGCATGGTGCGCATGGCGCAGCGTGTCGAGCAACCACTCCTCGTTGGCCTGGCCCGAGCGTGCCCAGGCCTCATGGCGCGACTGCAGGTCGGCGATGAACATCGCGGGTTCGAAGCGGCCGTGGCGCAGCCGTTCGTCGGCCAGTTCGTCGATGACGCCCGGGTGGCGCATCAGGTACTGCATCGGCCAGCGCGCCATGCCCAGCAGACGCAGCAGCCGATGCTGCACGGCGGGCCGCTCGACCAGCAGCGTGAGGTAGCTCTCGCGGCGCAGCAGCGGCTCGAGCCAGTCGACGAAGCGCAGTGCCGCAGTGACACTGCAGCGCTGGTCGGCCACACAATCGGCCGCGCGCTTGACCAGTCGCCCCAGCCGCAGCTTGCTCTCGTCGCGCAACGCGACCACGCGCGGATGCATGATCCATTGGCGCACCCGTTCGGCGAACTCCTGCGGCAAGGTCTCGAGCAGCCGATCGCTGTCGACCGGCAGCGGCGCACCGCCACAGGTGACGCAACCGTTGCGGCCGCCCGAGGCTGGCGCTGGCGCCTGGCCATCGTGCAGCAGCGCGTCGAATTCGGTGGCCACCAGTTCACGTACCTCGCCCAGGCGATCGAGCAACTCGCAGGCGTCGGCGCCGCAGGACAGGCCCATGCTGTGCGCGATCCAGCCCAGGTCGGCGTCGGCCGTGGGCAGCAGGTGCGTCTGCTGGTCGTCGAGGTACTGGATGCGGTGCTCGACGCGGCGCAGGAAGACATAGGCCTGCGCCAGCGCTTCCGCGGTGGCCGGCTTCATCAGCGCGCGCGCGCTCAAGCGCTGCAGGCTTCTCAGCGTGGAGCGGGTGCGGATCTCCGGGAACTGCCCGCCGCGCGCCACCTGCATCAACTGCACGATGAACTCGATCTCGCGGATGCCGCCGCGCGACAGTTTCACGTCGTTGGCGCGCTCGGGCCGACCGGCCGCGCGGCGTTGCGCTTCGTCGCGGATCTTGCGGTGCAGTTGGCGCAGGCCTTCGAACACGCTGTAGTCGAGATAGCGCCGATAGACGAAAGGCGCGACCAGCGAACGCAGGGCCAACGCGCGCCCGCTGGCCACGCTGGCGGCCGGCGCCACCACGCGGCTCTTCAGCCAGGCAAAGCGCTCCCATTCGCGGCCCTGGTCCTGGAAATACTCCTCCAGCATCGGCAGGCTCACCGCCGCCGGGCCTGAATTGCCGTTGGGCCGCAAGGCCAGGTCGACGCGAAAGACGAAGCCGTCGTCGGTGGTCTCGCCGATCAGCGCATACAGGCGCTTGGCGACGAGCGCGAAGAACTCGTGCGCGCTGATGCGCAACGGGCCGCTGGTTTCGCCGTCGTCCTCGTAGACGTAGATCAGGTCGATGTCGGAGGACACGTTCAGCTCACGCGCCCCCAGCTTGCCCATGCCGACGATCCAGAACTCGATGCGCTGTCCCTGCGCGTCGAGCGGCACGCCATGCCGTTCTTCGGCATCGGCCAGCGCCTGGGCCAGCGCCAGTTCGAGCGTGGCCTCGGCCAGCGCGGTCATGCTGGCGGTGATGGTCTGCAGCGGCGCGGCCTGCTCGGTGTCGAGGCAAGCCAGCCGCTCCAGGCACAGCTGACGCGCCACGCGCAGCGCCGACGGCAGCGCGCGGCCCCCATGCTGCAGACGCTGCACCAGGGCCATCACGGCGGCGAAGTCCGGCGCGCCCGGCGGCAA
>CAWGOK010000058.1:0-34696 GCA_963824005.1 uncultured beta proteobacterium | reverse complement strand
GAAGGCCGCACACCATGGCTCATTTCTTCATCGACAGGCCGATCTTTGCCTGGGTGATTGCGCTGTTCATTGTCGTGCTGGGTGGCGTGGCGGTGAAGAAACTGCGGTACGCAGTTCCCGACCGTCGCTCCACCGTCGATCGTCGTCACGGCGAGCTATCCCGGCGCGTCGGCGCAAACCCTTGAAGACACCAGTGATCAGCCGTCATCGAGCACGAAATGAACGGCTCGCCGGGCCTGATCTACATGGAGTCGGTCAGCCAGGCGAACGGCTCCGGGCAATCACCCTCACCTTCGACCCCGACACCAACGTCAACCTGGCGCAGGTCAACGTGCAGAACCGGCTCGGGCGGGCGTCACCGCGCCTGCCGCGGCGGTCACGCAGCAGGGCGTGCGCGTCGACAAGTCCCGCTCGAACTTCCTGCTGTTCACGATCCTGTCCTCGACGATCCGGCATCGACCCGATCGCGCTGGGCGACTACGCCTCGCGCACCGTGCTGCCCGAAATCCAGCGCACCCCGGCGTCGGCCAGGCGCAGCTGTTCGGCACCGAGCGCGCGATGCGCATCTGGATCGACCCGGCCAAGCTGGTCGGCTACAACCTGTCGACGGCCGACGTCAACGCGGCGATCCGCGCGCAGAACGCGCAGGTCTCGGCCGGCACGATCGGCGACCTGCCGACGTCGCCGGGCAGACGATGTACGCCGACGATCATCGTCAACGGGCCAGCTGAGCACGCGTCGAGCAGTTCGGCAACATCGTCGTGCGGGCCAACACCGATGGCTCCACCGTGCGGCTGAAGGACGTCGCGCGCATCGAGCTCGGTGGCCAGACCTACGCCACCTCGGCGCGGCTGAACGGCAACCGCCACCGGCATCGGCGTGCAGCTCTCGCCGACCGGCAACGCGCTGGCCACGGCCCCGCGATCCAGCGCGCATGAGCGAGCTGCACGCGCTACTTGCCCGAGGGCATGAGCTACGACATCCCGTACGACAGCTCGCGCTTCGTCCGGATCTCGATCGACGCAGGTCGTCGAGACGCTGGTCGAGGCGATCGCGCTGGTGTTCCTGGTGATGTTCCTGTTCCTGCAGAACTTCCGCTACACGCTCATCCCGACCATCGTCGTGCCGGTCGCGCTGATGGGCACGTTCGCGGTGCTGCTGCGTCCTCGGCTTCTCGATCAACGTGCTGACGATGTTCGGCATGGTGCTGGCTGATCGGCATCCTGGTCGACGACGCCATCGTCGTGGTCGAGAACGTCGAGCGCATCATGAGCGAGGAGGGCCTGCCGCCGCGCGAGGCCACGCGCAAGGCGATGGGCCAGATCACCGGCGCCATCATCGGCATCACGGTGGTGCTGGTGTCGGTGTTCGTGCCGATGGCGTTCTTCGGCGGCTCGCTGGGCAACATCTACCGCCAGTTCTCGGCGGTGATGGTGGCCATCGATCGGCTGTTCTCGGCGTTCCTGGCGCTGTCGCTGACGCCGGCGCTGTGCGCGACCTTGCTGAAGCCGGTGGAGGCCGGACACCATCCCGCCAAGGGCGGCTTCTTCGGCGGCTTCAACCGGGGCTTCCCGCGCACGGCCGAGCGCTACGAGAGCCTGCCTCGCGCGCATCCTCGGCGCGACGGCCGCTCTGATCATCTAGCCGCCATCGTCGTCGCGGTCGGCTGTTGTTCCTGCGCCTGCCGACCTCGTTCCTGCCGGCCGAAGACCAGGGCAACATGATCGTCAACGTGCAGCTGCCGCCCGGCGCCACGCAGGAGCGCACGCGCGCCGGTGATGGAGCAGGTCGAAGGCTTCATCCTGAAGCAGCCCGAGGTGCAGAGCATGGTCGGCGTGCTCGGCTTCAGCTTCTCCGGCCAGGGCCAGAACGCCGGCGCTCGCCTTCGTCACGCTCAAGGACTGGGATGAGCGCAAGGCGCCCGGAGCAGTCGGCCCAGGCGCTGGCCGGGCGCGCCTTCGGCGCGCTGACGGGCATGCGCGACGCCTTCATCTTCCCGCTGAGCCCGCCGCCGATTCCCGAGCTGGGCACCGCCTCCGGCTTCAACTTCCGGCTGCAGGACCGCGGCGGCAACGGCCACGAGGCGCTGGTCGCGGCGCGCAACCAGCTGCTGGGCATGGCCGCGCAGAGCAAGGTGCTGGCCGGCGTCCGCCCCGACGGCCTGGAGGACGCGCCGCAGCTGCAGCTCGACATCGACCGCGACAAGGCCAGCGCGCTCGGCGTGTCCTTCGACGACATCAACGCCGCTCTCGACCGCGCTGGGCTCGCGCTACGTCAACGACTTCCCGAGCCAGGCCGCCTGCAGCGCGTGGTGGTGCAGGCCGACGCGCCCGAGCGCATGCAGCCGCGAGGACCTGCTGCGGCTGAACGCATCGGCACCACGGCAGCTGGTGCCGCTGTCGGCCTTCGCCAGCACGCGCTGGATCAGCGGGCCGACGCAGACTGCTGCGCTACAACGGCTACCCGTCGATGCGCATCTCCGGTGACGCCGCGCCCGGCGTACAGCACCGGCGACGCGATGGCCGAGATGGAGCGCCTCGTCGCGCAACTGCCGCCCGGCTTCGACTACGAATGGACCGGCCAGTCGCGCGAGGAAAAGCTCGCCGGCGCGACCGCGCTGGTGCTGTTCGGCTTCCGCTCCTGGTCGTGTTCCTGTGCCTCGCGGCGCTGTACGAAAGCTGGTCGATCCCGCTCGCGGTGATCCTGGTCGTGCCGCTGGGCGTGCTCGGCGTGGTGCTGGGCACCGTGCTGCGCGGCTTGCAGCAACGACGTGTACTTCAAGGTCGGCCTGATCACCATCATCGGCCTGTCGGCGAAGAACGCGATCCTGATCATCGAGTTCGCGAAGGACCTGGAGGCCCAGGGCAAGACGCCGTGCGAGCCGCGCTGGAAGCCGCGCACCTGCGCTTCCGCCCGATCATCATGACCTCGCTGGCCTTCATCCTGGGCGTGGTGCCGCTGGTCATCGCCACCGGCGCGGGCTCGGCCAGCCAGCGCGCCATCGGCACCGGCGTGATGGGCGGCATGCTCACCGCCGTGCTGCTGTCGGTGCTCTTCGTTCCGGTCTTCTTCGTCGTGGTGCGCCGCTGGTTCAAGGGCAGCGAGCGCCAGCGCAAGCTGTACGCGCACGAGCTCGACGGCGCCGACGGCGCTCAAGTCGGGAGCACGCGCCGCATGATGGCGCGCACTGCGCCCGCGTTGCTGGCCGCGCTGCTGGCCGGCTGCGCGTCGATGGCGCCGCCCTACGAGCGCCCGGCAGCGCCGGTGGCCGAGGCCTTCCCCGACGCGCCGCCGCGGGCGCGCCGGCGGCGGTGCCGGCCACCGACATCGCCTGGCAGGCTTCTTTGTCGACCCGCGGCTGCAGCGGCTGATCGAGCTGGCGCTGGAGAACAACCGTGACCTGCGCGTCGCGGTGCTGAACGTCGAGCGCGTACGCGCGCAGTACCAGATCCAGCGCGCCGAGCAGCTGCCCACCGTGCTGCTGGGCGCCACCGGCTTGGCCGAGCCCAACCGCGACGGCAACGGCAGCACCAGCTACTACACCGCGGGACTGAACATCACCGGCTTCGAGCTCGACCTCTTCGGCCGCGTGCGCAGCCTGAGCGACGCGGCGCTGCAGCAGTACCTTGCCAGCGAGGAGGCGCGCAAGGCGGCGCAGATCAGCCTGGTGGCGACCGTGGCCAACACCTACCTGACCCTGCTGGCCGACGAGCTGCTGCTGGAGGTGACGCGCAAGACGCTGGCCACGCGCGAAGAGCTACCGGCTGCTGAAGCTCAAGCTCGACAACGGCGCCAGCTCCGACTAGAGGTGGCGCAAGCGTTGTCGCTGGTCGAAGGCGCGCGCGCGGCGTTGGCGCTGTTCACGCGCCAGCGTGCGCAGGACCACAACGCGCTGGAGCTGCTGATCGGCCAGCCGCTGCCGGCCGACCTGCCGCCGGGCTGCCGCTGCAAGGCCAGGGCCTGCTGGCCGAACTGCCGGCCGGCCTGCCGTCGGAACTGCTGGCGCAGCGTCCCGACGTGCGCCAGGCGGAGCGACAGCTGCTCGCCGCCAACGCCAACATCGGTGCGGCGCGTGCGGCCTTCTTTCCGCGCATCACGCTCACCGGCAGCGTCGGGCTGGCCAGCGACGACCTGGGCGGCCTGTTCGACAACCGCGCCTGGCAATTCGCGCCGCGCATCACGCTGCCGATCTTCGACGCCGGCGCCAACCAGGCCAACCTGGAGCTGAGCCAAGCCAACCGCGACATCGCCGTGGCGCAGTACGAACGCTCGATCCAGACTGCGTTCCGCGAAGTCGCCGACTCGCTGGCCGGCCGCGCCACGCTGGGCGAGCAGCTGCGCGCGCAGCAGGCGCAGGTGCAGGCCGAGGAGACCCGTTTCCGCCTGGCCGACCTGCGCTTCCAGAACGGCGCCTCCAGCTACCTGGACGTGCTGGAGGCGCAGCGCGCACTGTTCCAGTCGCAGCAGGCGGCGGTGGTGGTGCAGGCCGCGCAGCAGCAGAACCTGGTGACGCTCTACAAGGTGCTCGGCGGCGGCTGGACGGGCAGCGTGAACTGATCCCGGCACCTCTACACTGCGGGCAATGAACGATGCGGTGAATGCCGAGCTTCGGCCGGTGCTGCCCGGCCAGCGGCTCACGCACGACGGCCTGGCGCTGCACCTGCGGCAATGGCCCGTGGCCGATGCGCGCGGCACGGCGCTCATCGTGCACGGGCTGGGCGAGCACATCGGCCGCTATGACCATGTCGCCGCGCACCTCAATGCATGGGGCTGGTCGGTGGTGGGCTACGACCAGCGCGGCCACGGCCGCAGCGAAGGACCGCGCGGTCGGCTGGGCACCGACGACAGCTTGCTGCGCGACCTGGCCCTGGTGATCGATGCGGTGCGTGCATCGCATGGCGGACCCCTGCTGCTGCTGGGCCACAGCATGGGCGGGCTGGTGGCCGCGCGCTTCGTTGCCGGCGGTCTGGGCCCGTCCGAGCCGTGGTTTCGCGAGGTCGACGCGCTGGTGCTGTCGTCGCCGGCGCTCGACCCCGGCATGAACGCCGGGCAGAAGCTGCTGCTCGCGCTGCTTGGCCGCCTGGCGCCCAACCTGGCGGTGAACAACGGGCTCGATCCCGCGTGGATCTCCCGCGACCCGACGGTGGTGCAACGTTACCTGGCCGACCCGCTGGTGCACGACCGCATCGCGCCGCGGCTGGTGCGCTTCATCGTCGATGGCGGCGTGCGGGTGCGCGAGCGCGCCCCAGCCTGGCGCGTGCCGACGCTGCTGATGTGGGCCGGCAGCGACCGCTGCGTGGCCCCGGCCGGCAGCGCTGCCTTTGCCGCCGCCGCACCCGCCGCGGTGCTGCGCGCGTTTGAGTTCAAGCCGCTGTTCCACGAGATCTTCAACGAGCCCGAGCAGCAAGAGGTGTTTGCCGTGCTCGGCGACTGGCTGGCGCGGCTCGAGATCGGCGCCGGCAGCCCCTGATTTCACACCCCAACGGAGGAACCACCCCATGAAGATCGCCTTCTTCGGCGCCGGCCTGATGGGCACCGGCTTCGTGCGCCGCGCGCTCGCCAACGGCCACCAGGTCCATGTCTGGAACCGCAGCGGCGCCAAGGCGCGCGCGCTCGAGGCGCATGGCGCCAAGGCCTTCGACGATGCGGCCGCGGCGCTGGCGGGTGTCGAGCGCATCCACCTGTCGCTGGCCGACGACGCGTCGGTGGACGCGGTGCTCGAGCCCATCGCCGCGGCCATCCCCGCGGCCACCTGGATCGTCGACCACACCACCACGGCGGTACGGCCCACGGCCGAGCGCGTCGCGCGCTGGAACGCACGCGGCAAGGTCTTCGTGCATGCCCCGGTGTTCATGGCCCCGTCCAATGCGACGGACGGCACCGGGCTGATGCTGCTGTCGGGCGACAAGTCACGCCATGAGGCACTGCTGCCGGCGCTGCAGCAGATGACCGGCAACGTGCTCTACCTGGGCGAGGCGCCCGAGCGTGCCGCGGCTTTCAAGCTCTTCGGCAACATGACGCTGATCGGCATGCTCGGCGTGCTGGGCGACGTCAATCGCCTGGCGCACGCGGTCGGCATCTCCACGGCCGATGCCTTCTCGCTGTTCAAGCACTTCAACCCGGGCCAGACGCTGCCGGCCCGTGCCGCGCGCATCGAAGCCGGCCAGTACGCCACGCCCTCCTTCGAGATGGCGATGGCGCGCAAGGACGTGCGGCTGATGATCGAGGAAGCCGCGCGCGGCGGCGTCGACCTGTTCGTCATGCCCGGCGTGGCCGCCATGTTCGACGCCGCCATCGCGCGTGGCGAAGGTGCGCTGGATGCCGCCGCGGCGGCCCGGGCCCCGGACTGAGGCTGTGCACGCAGGCGCCTGCATGATCGAACAGCACCTCGACATCGCCAGCGCCGACGGCACGATGAACCGCTTCGTCGTGCACCCGAGGAGGGCCGCACGCGAACCACCAAGGTCCTACACTGCGCGCGATCGACCGGAGACAAGCATGAACGCACGTGACCCGAAGCTGCCGCTGGAGCGCGAACAAAGCCAGGCGCTGGCGGCCTATGCGCAGCGCAGTTGGGACGAGCAGATCGTGCCGGCGCTGACCGACTACATCGCCATCCCGGCGAAGAGCCCGATGTTCGACGCCGACTGGCAGGCCCACGGTTACCTCGACCGCGTGGTGCGCGACGCTGCCGCCTGGGTGGAAGGGCGCAAGGTGCCGGGCCTGAAGCTGGAGGTGCTGCGCCTGGAAGGGCGCACGCCGCTGATCTTCTTCGACGTGCCGGCCACACGCGCGCAAGGCGACGAGACCGTGGTCTTCTACGGCCACCTGGACAAGCAGCCCGAGTTCAACGGCTGGCGCCACGACCTCGGGCCGTGGACGCCGAAGTACGAGAACGGCAGGCTCTACGGCCGCGGCGGCGCCGACGACGGTTATGCCGTGTATGCCGCGATCACGGCGATCGAATCGCTCGACGCGCAGGGCATCGCGCGGCCGCGCTGCGTGGGCCTGATCGAGACCTGCGAGGAAAGCGGCTCGCCCGACCTGCCGGCCTACCTGGACGCACTGCGTGCGCGCATGGGCCAAGTGGCGCTGGTGGTGTGCCTGGACAGCGGCGCCGGCAGCTACGACCAGCTGTGGCTGACCACCAGCCTGCGCGGCATGGTCAGCGGCGTGCTCAAGGTCGAGGTGCTGAGCGAAGGCATCCATTCGGGCGACGCCAGCGGCGTGGTGCCGTCGAGCTTCCGCATCCTGCGCCAGCTGCTCGACCGGCTGGAGGACTCGCGCAGCGGCGAGCTGCTGCCGCAGAGCTTCCACTGCGAGGTGCCGGCGCAGCGCGTCGAGCAGGCCCGCGCCACCGCCGCGATCCTGAAGGACGAGGTCTACAAGCGCTTCCCCTGGGCCTGCGGTGCCGACGGCGGCTCGGTGCTGCCCACCACCACCGACCCGGTGCAGGTGCTGCTGAACCGCACCTGGCGGCCGACGCTCAGCGTCACCGGCGTGGACGGCTTTCCCGAGCTGGGCAATGCCGGCAACGTGCTGCGCCCCTACAGCGCCTTCAAGCTCAGCCTGCGCCTGCCGCCGCTGGTGGACGGGCACGAGGCCTCGATCAAGCTGAAGGCGCTGCTCGAGGACAACGCGCCCTACAACGCCAGGGTCACCTTCCACCCCGACGGCCGGGCCGGCGCGCTGGGTGCCACCGGCTGGAACGCGCCGGAACTGGCGCCGTGGCTCGAGCAGGCGCTGAATGCCGCGTCGAACACGCACTTCGGCGCGCCGCTGGGCTACATCGGCCAGGGCGGCACGATCCCGCTGATGAGCATGCTGGGCAAGGGCTTCCCGAAGGCGCAGATGATGGTCTGCGGCGTGCTCGGCCCGAAGAGCAATGCGCACGGGCCGAACGAGTTCCTGCACGTGCCCTATGGCAAGAAGCTCACCGCGGCGGTGGCGCAGGCGGTGGCGGCCTGCCCGTAGGCGCTGCCGCTCAGCGCATCGAATACGCGGTGGTCGCGCGCAGGCCGCTCATCGGCTCGATCAGCGCCAGAAGCGGCCGCAGCGGCGCGTAGCGCGTCGCCACCCGGGTGGCATAGGCGAAGAAGCGCGGCAGGTCGGCCGCATAGTCGGGCTTGCCGTCGCGGTGCTTCAGGCGGCAGAAGATGCCCAGCACCTTCAGGTGCCGTTGCAGGCCCATCCATTCGAGCGCGCGCCAGAACTCGCCGAAGTCGCTGGCCATGGGCTCGCCCAGCGGCACGCCGGCGCGCTTGGCCTGGCTCCAGTAGCGCACGGCCCAGTCGATCTCGCGCTCCTCGTCCCAGGAGATGAAGGCGTCGCGCAGCAGCGAGGCCATGTCGTAGCTGACCGGGCCGCGTACCGCGTCCTGGAAGTCGAGGATGCCGGGGTTGGGTTCGGCCAACATCAGGTTGCGCGGCATCCAGTCGCGGTGCACCGCCACCTGTGGCTGTGCGAGCGCGCTGTCGATCAGCAAGCGGCAGACCTGCTTCCAGCGTGCGTTCTCGGCGTCGCTCCAGCTCAGGCCGAACTCGCGCTGCACGCACCACTCGGGAAACAACGCCAGCTCGCGCGCCAGCAGCGCCTCGTCATAGGGCGGCAGCGATTGCGCGGGCACGTGCAGCTGCCATTGCACCAGCGCGGCGATGGCGTCGCGCATCAGGGCATCGGCGCGCACCGCACTGGCCTGCTGCAGTGCGGGCAGGTACAGCTCGCGGCCCAGGTCGCTGAGCAGCAGGAAGCCCAGTGCCGGGTCGCTCTCCAGCACCTGCGGGCCGTTGAGTCCGGCCTGGCGGATCAACTGCGCCACCTGCACGAAGGGGCGCACGTCCTCCTGCGGTGGCGGTGCGTCCATGACGATGCAGCTGCCGGTCTGCGATTCGATGCGCAGGTAGCGCCTGAAGCTCGCGTCGGCCGAGGCCGGTGCCAATGTGTCCAGCCGCAGGCCGTGGCGCTCGGCGATCGATTCGATCCACTGCACGAAGGCGGCGTGCCGCTGCGCGTCGGGCCAGGGGATCGGCGCACTCGGGGTCGATGGGGAGCGGGTCATGGGGGCAGGCGCCGTGACAGCGCTCTCGTTGGATAATCGATTCTACAAATCGGTCGTTCGACTGAAGCCCGGCGCGCGTCGCGTCGCGCCTGCATGAGTGACGCAGCCTGTGCCTTTGCCTTCCGTCGCGTCCACACCCGTCGCCATGCATCCACGGCTCGTGCTGTCGGTGGCCATCGCGTGCCTCGTGTGGGCACCCTGCGCCGCGGCCGACGACGAAGGACCCGCGCTCACATCCGGCCGCACGCTGAAACCAGCCCCTTCGGGCGAGGCAGCACGACAGCAGGCACCGCTGTACCTGCGTGCCGACGAGCTGCGTGGCCGGCCCAACGCCGAAGTGCAGGCGCTGGGGAATGTCGAACTGCGCCAGGCCGGCGTGGTGATCCGCGCCGACCAGCTGCGCTACGACCAGGCGGAAGACCTGGCGGTGGCCCAGGGCAAGGTGCGCATCAGCTTCGAGGGTTCGGCGTTCAGCGGGCCCGAGGTGAGGCTGAAGGTGCAGCGCATGGAAGGCGTGGTGCTGCAGCCCGAGTACCAATTCGCCGCGACGGGCGCCGGCGGGCGGGCCGACCGCGTCGACATCCTCGGGCCCGGGCAGTCGCGGGTGATCAACGGCAACTACACCAGCTGCCAGCGTGACGGCGCGGACAACCCGGACTGGATACTGAGTGCGCGCCAACTCGACCTGGACCTGGACGCCGGCGTCGGCGTCGCGGAAGGTGCCGTGCTGCGTTTTTTTGACATGCCGATCCTGGTGCTGCCCACCTTGAGCTTTCCCGTTGAGCGATCAGCGCAAGTCCGGCTGGCTGCCGCCGACCCTGGACTTCACCACCGGCAGCGGCATCGAGCTCGGCGTGCCCTACTACTGGAACATTGCGCCGAACCGCGACGCGACGATTGCGCCGTCGATCTCGACGCGCCGCGGCTTCGCGGTGAACGGCGAGTTGCGCTACCTTGAGCCGGCATTTGCCGGTCGCCTGGGCCTGGACTGGCTGCCGCACGACCAGGTGGCCGACCGCAGCCGCTACTGGCTGAGCTTCGACCATCTGGGTCGCATCTCCGACAGCGCGCGCTACAGCGCCACGGTCGAGCGAGTGTCGGACGATGAATGGTGGAACGATTTTCCGCGCCGGCACCTGAGCCTGACGCCGCGACTGCTGCCGCTGGTGGTGCAGGCAGAGCAGGACCTGGGGCCATCGACCCTGGGCAACGGGATTTACGCGCGCACGCAGCGCTGGCAGGTGCTGCAATACCCGAACACGATGGAGGCGCCCTTCGATCGCGCGGCCCAGGTGGGCTTTCGCAGCAACGGCAAGCTGATCGCCGGGGCGCAGTACGCCTTCGAAACCGAGGCCAACCGCTTCACGCTGCCCGAGAACCCGGGATACAGCGCCGCTGCCACGCCGTCGAACGGCTCGCGGCTGCACGCGCAGGGCTGGATCAACCGGCCCTGGCGCGAGCCCGGTTGGTGGATCACGCCGAGCCTGCTGTTCAACGCCGCCAGCTACTACACCGACGAGCCGATGCCCGACGGCAGCAGCACCGCGTCGCGCCTCATCCCCACCTTCAGCCTGGGTGGCGGCGCCGAATTCGAACGTCCGACCGAATGGATGGGCCGCGCGCTGCGGCAGACGCTGGAGCCGCGCCTGCTGTACGTGAACACGCCCTTCGTCGACCAGTCGAACTATCCGAACTTCGACTCGGCGGTGAAGGACTACAGCTTCGCCTCGATCTACTCGGAGAACGTGTTCTCCGGCATCGACCGGGTCTCGGACACCAACGCGCTGACCGCCGGCGTGACCACGCGGCTGCTCGACGCCGGCACGGGCGCGGAACTGCTGCAACTGGGCATCGTGCAGCGCTATCTGTTCAACGACCAGTTGGTGACGGAGAGCGGTATCCCCGAGAACAGGGGCTACTCCGATGTGCTGCTGCGCGGTTCGACGCGTGTGCTGCAGCCCTTCAACCTGGAAGGCTACGTGCGCTACAGCCCCAGCGTCGACCGCGTGGTGCGCGCGATTCTCGGCGACACAGTACGCGCCCGGGCCGTTTCGCACACTCAACCTGACCTACCGCTATGCGCGTGACATCAGCGCGCAGGTCGAGGCCTCCTGGCAATGGCCGATCTACGAGCCGGCCGGTGCCGCGGAGCGGCGGCTCGACGGCGGCCGCACTGGCGCCTGCACCAGCGCCTGGTACACCGTGGGGCGCGTCACCTACAACACCACCGACAGCCGCGTCACCGACTCGGTCTTCGGCCTGGAGTACGACGCCGGCTGCTGGATTGCCCGCATGGCGGTGAGCCGCTTGTCCACCGGGGTCAGCGACGCTTCGACCCAGGTGTTGTTTCAACTGGAGCTGGTGGGCCTGTCGCGCCTGGGCACGAATGCGATCAGCGTCCTGAGGGACAATATCCCGGGCTATCAGCTGCTGCGCAGCAGCCGCAGCGCGACGCCGGCCTCGGCCTTCTATGACTGAAATCCTCCTTCGAATTCGTTTGCTCGGCCTGGCGCTGGCGATGGGCTTGTACGCCGCGCCTGGTCTTGCGCAACTGCAACTGCGCGCTCCGGCCGGCACACCGACGGTGCAGATCCGCGGACCGGCCTTCAATGGCGACTACATCGTCGCCGTGGTCAACAGCGACCTGGTCACGGCCGGGGAAGTCGAGCAGCGGCTCGACCGCATCCGGGCTGCCGCCGTGCCGCGAGGCGCGGCGCTCCCGCCGGCCAGCGAGCAGATGCGCCAGCAGGCGCTGCAATCGCTGATCGAGGAACGCGTGATCATGACCTACGCCCGCGAGAGCGGTATCAAGGTCGACGACGCCGAACTCGACCGCGCGGTGCAAAGCGTCGCGACGCAGAACCAGCTGACCCTGAACCAGCTGCGCGAGCGCCTGCGCGCCGACGGAATCGACTATGTACGCTTCCGCGCCAACCTGCGCGACCAGATCCTGATGGAGCGGGTGCGCGAGCGCGAGGTCGGGGTGCGCACCCGCGTGCTCGATGTGGACATCGACAAGTACCTGGCCGAACGCAACGTGATCAACGCCAAGGATGCCGAGCTGAACATTGCCCAGATCCTGGTCAGCGTGCCCGAAGGGGCCAGCCCCGATGTGCTGACGCAGCGTCAGTCACGTGCCGACGCGGCCCTGGCGCGCGTGCTCGGCGGCGAGGACTTCGCCACCGTCGCGCGCGAGGTGTCGGAAGACGGCAATCGTGCCCGCGGCGGCGAGATCGGCCTGCGCACGGCGTCGCGGCTGCCCGACCTGTTCGTCGAACAGGTGCGCGGTCTGCGGCCCGGTGAGGTGTCGCCCACGGTGTTGCGCAGCGGCGCCGGCTTGCATGTACTGAAGCTGCTCGAGCGGCGCGACATGAGCGGCGTGCGCATCACGCAGACCCGCGCCCGGCATATCCTGCTGCGCCCGTCAGCCCAGCTCAGCGTGGACGTGGCCCGGCAGCGGCTGTCCGACATGCGCGCGCAAATCGAACGCGGCAGCAGCAATTTCGAAAGCCTGGCGCGCCAGTTCTCCGAGGACGCCTCTGCCGCTCAGGGTGGCGACCTCGGCTGGGTCAACCCCGGCGCTTTCGTGCCCGAGTTCGAGGAAGCGATGAACCGGTTGAGTGTCGGCGGCATTTCCCAGCCGGTGGTGTCGCGTTTCGGCGTGCACCTGATCGAGGTGGTCGAGCGGCGTGAGGTGACACTGGATGCCAAGCAGGTGCGCGAACAGGCGCGCAACGCGCTGCGTGAGCAGAAGTTCGAGCAGGCCTATCTCGAATGGTTGAAGGAGCTGCGCTCGCGCGCCTACGTGGAAATGCGTGATCCGCCATAGAGCCGCCATGAAGCACACCGCCCGCAAGCGCTTCGGGCAGCACTTCCTGACGGACGACTATGTGCTCGGCGCCATCGTCGACCTGATCGATCCTCAGCCCGGCCAGGCCCTGGTCGAGATCGGGCCCGGGCTGGGCGCGCTGACCTGGCCTGTGCTGCAGCGCTGCGGCGCGCTGACGGTGATCGAACTCGACCGCGACCTGGCCACCCGGCTGCGCCGGCGCGGCGGCTTGACAGTCATCGAGGCCGACGTGCTGCAGGTCGACTTCGATGCGCTCGCCCAGCTCATGTCACGGCCTTTGCGCCTGTTGGGCAATTTGCCGTACAACATCTCGACACCGATACTGTTTCACTTGCTGGAGTCGGCCGATCGCGTGGCGGACCAGCACTTCATGCTGCAGAAGGAAGTCGCAGACCGCATGGCCGCAGCGCCAGGCGGCAAGGACTACGGCAGGCTGTCGGTGATGCTGCAGTGGCGCTACCACATCGACACCGTGCTCGAAGTACCACCGCAGGCTTTCGATCCACCGCCGCGGGTGGATTCGGCCATCGTGCGCATGCAACCGCTGCCTGCGCCGGCCGGACAAGGGCTGGCGTTGCTGCCGGAACTGGTGTCGGTGGCCTTTTCCCAGCGGCGCAAGCTGTTGCGCCATACGCTCGGGCGTTGGCTGGAAGCACGTGGTTTTGCCGGCGACTTCGATGTGCAGCGCCGCGCCGAGGAAGTGCCAGTGGCGCAATACGTCGCGTTGGCGCAGCAACTCGCTGCAGACTGATCCCGCACAAGAAGGAGCGGCCCCGAAAGGGCCGCTCGCAATGGGCGCTACGCCAACGCTAGGCTGCGCTCAGCCACATCGCCGTATCGAAGGCGCTGCTCATCAGCGGCATGTTCATGCCGAAGTTCGGATTCGTCCCGTTCTTCGATACAGCCACCTTCGGCGCCGGCTTGTCGGCCACCACCTGGGTCATCTCCGCCCGCTCCCCTGACCCGATTTCCAGGGAGCGGGCTACTGAAAAGAATAGAAACACCTGAATGGTATTCGTCGTTCCCCCCAGAAGTCGGCGGCATCGCGGAACACGTCGAGCAGCTGCTCACGTGCCTCGCGGTCGAAGCGGGGGTTGTCGGGCAACTGCTCGAGCACCACGACGAAGCCGGGCTGCGCACCGGCCTTGTGCACCAGGTCGGTCATGCAGTCGTAGAGCGCGTCGAGGTTCTTGCCGAAGTGGGCAGGAAACAGGAAGGCCTCGGCGATGCGGTCGAGCACGTCCTGCTTGGTCTGCGCGGCAGACAGGTTGGCATACAGGAAATGCTGGCCCACACCCTCGGCGGCCTGCATCAGATCCTCCACCCTGTAGGCGCGAATCGCCTGCACGATATTGGGACGGACTGTTTGCAACAGCATGGTCACGTTCCTCCTTCAAACACAAAAGCTGCGAACCGGCGCTCAATGCACGATGCGCGCAAAGCTCGCATAGTGATCGCCGGTGTAATAACAGGCATCGGGCTTCACGGGTTGACTGCCCCCGCAGACGATGCGGCGCGCGCCTCGATCGCGCGCACCGGGTGTCGTCACGGTGTATTCGCGGTAGTAACCGCGAGCATTTGCCGGCAAAAGCTTCTCCCGATTACCGAATACGCTGCCATCTTTGGAATATGCGAACGGCCCGCCGCTACGAATCCGCGCCTCAGCCTGTTGCGCCTCAGCCGGCAGCGACGCCAGAGTCACCGTGGACATGCCGGAGGACCCTGCCGAGCTTCGGGCAGCGGTGGCAACCCCAAAAACCAGGAACCCCGTGACCGCGATTGCAAGCGCCAACTTATCGAATGACCGCCTCGGCGAGGGCAGACGGGACAAAACCACGGGATAACCCTCGAATCTGAAGCGTCAATGTTAGCGGAATCGCGCAAAAAGCTCAAGCGCCAGCCTCAAGTTGGGGCATTACCAATGTCAACGTAGTGTGCACACACATTCGCAGCAAGCGCCAGCCGAATCACCTCGGCTCGAGCAGAGCGGGCGAAAGTACGGGTGTAGCAGGAACCGTCAGCGCGCAGCGTTGGCGTCGGCGACGGTCAGTGCCGTCATGTTGACGATGCGCCGGACGGTGGCCGAAGGAGTCAGGATGTGCACCGGCTTGGCGGCGCCCAAGAGCACCGGGCCGATCGCAATTCCGCCGCCGCTGGCGGTCTTGAGCAGGTTGTAGGCGATGTTGGCGGCATCGATGTTCGGCATGACCAGCAGATTGGCCTCGCCGACCAGGGTGCTGCGCGGCATGAGTTCAGCGCGGTATTTGCCGTCCAGCGCGGTATCGCCGTGCATCTCACCGTCCACCTCTAGCCATGGGGCACGTCGCTGGATCAGCGCCAGGGCGTCGCGCATCTTCACCGCCGAAGGCAACTGACTGGAGCCGAAGTTTGAGTGCGACAGCAGTGCAGCCTTGGGCTGGATGCCGAAGCGTTTGAGCTCCTCCGCAGCCAGCACAGTGATCTCGGCCAGCTGTGTGGCATCGGGATCGGCATTCACGTGCGTGTCCACCAGGAAGACCTGCCGGCCGGGCAGGATCAGCCCGTTCATGCAGGCGTAAGTACTCACCCCTTCGCGCAGGCCGATGACCTGATCGACGTGCTGCAGGTGCATCGCGGTGCTGCCCCAGGTGCCGCAGATCATGCCGTCGACTTCGCCCTTGTGCAGCATCATCGCGCCGATAAGGGTGAGGCGCCGGCGCATCTCGATCTTCGCGAACTGCGCCGTCACACCCTTGCGTTCCATCATGCGGTGGTAGGTCTGCCAGAAGTCGCGATAGCGTGGGTCGTTGTCGGTATTGACGACGCCGAAGTCGCGGCCCTCGAGCAGGCGCAGGCCGAACTTCTCGACGCGCTGGGCAATGATCTGCGGCCGGCCGATCAGGGTCGGCCGCGCCAGACCCTCGTCCACGACAATTTGCAGCGCGCGCAGCACGCGCTCGTCCTCACCCTCGGCAAAGGCCACACGCTTGGTCTTGGCGCGCTTGGCCAGGTTGAAGATCGGCTTCATCGTCGTGCCCGAGGCATAGACGAAGGTCTGCAGCTTGTCGCGATAGGCGTCCAGGTCCTTGATCGGGCGCGATGCCACGCCCGACTCGGCCGCCGCCCGCGCCACGGCCGGTGCGATCTTCATCATCAATCGCGGATCGAATGGTTTGGGAATCAGGTACTCGGGGCCGAAGCTGAGCGTGGCACCCACATAGGCCGCGGCCACGACTTCGCTCTGCTCGGCCTGTGCCAGCTCGGCGATGGCATGCACCGCGGCGATTTCCATGCCTTCGGTGATCGTCGTCGCGCCCGAATCCAGCGCCCCGCGGAAGATGTACGGGAAACAAAGGACGTTGTTCACCTGGTTCGGGTAGTCGGTGCGACCGGTGGCGATGATGGCGTCGCTGCGCACCTGCAGCACCTCTTCGGGCAGGATCTCCGGCGTCGGGTTGGCCAGCGCGAAGATGATCGGCGCGCCCGCCATCTTCGCCACCATGTCCTTCTTCAGCACGCCGCCGGCCGAAAGGCCGAGAAACACGTCGGCCTGGACGATGACCTGCGCCAGCGTGCGATGCGGTGTGTCTTGCGCAAACACGGCCTTGTCTTCGTCCATCAATTCCGTGCGGCCCTGGTAGACCACGCCCGCCAGGTCGGTGACCCAGATGTTCTCGCGCCTCACGCCGAGCTTGCGCAACAGGCCCAGGCAGGCCAGCGCGGCCGCGCCAGCCCCCGAGGCCACCACCTTCACGGCGCCGATGTCCTTGCCCACCACCTTCAGCGCATTCAGCATCGCCGCGCCGACGACGATCGCCGTGCCATGCTGGTCGTCGTGAAAGACGGGGATCTTCAGCCGGTCACGCAGGCGCCGCTCAACGGTGAAGCAGTCCGGGGCCTTGATGTCCTCGAGGTTGATGCCACCGAAGGTGGGCTCCAGCGCGGCAATCACCTCGACCAGCCGGTCGACGTTCTTCTCGTTCAGCTCGAGGTCGAAGACATCGATTCCGGCAAACTTCTTGAACAGCACGGCCTTGCCTTCCATCACCGGCTTGGCAGCCAGCGGGCCGATGTCGCCCAGGCCGAGCACGGCCGTGCCATTGGTGATCACGGCCACGAGGTTGCCGCGCGCGGTGTAGCGAAACGCATTCGCCGGATCGACGACGATCTCTTCGCAAGCCGCGGCAACACCGGGCGAATAGGCCAGCGCCAGGTCGTGCTGGTTGACCATCTGCTTGGTGGCGGCGATGGCCACCTTGCCCGGCACCGGAAACTCGTGGTACTCGAGCGCGGCCTGGCGCAGTTCGGCTGACTTCTTCTCGATGTGGGGCACGCTTGTCTCCGCTGAGTGGTCGTTCGTCGAGGGGCGCTAATTCTAGGAGCCTGCACCGGCGGTGCGCCCCGGTCGGGAGTGTGCGCCCGCGCGCGGCCCCAACCATGCGCGAAACTGCGTATCGGCACCGGCCCGGCCGCCGGCAATACTGCGGCGGCTGCCGTCATGAATCCATCCCCCGCCGCCCCGCCACCATCGAGCGTCCCAGCCGCTCGTCGCCATCGGCGCGTGGCGTTGTGGGGCGCGTTGTTCCTGCTGCTGCTGGTCGCGCTGACGCTGCTGGTGGTGTTGACCGTGCGGCACGAGGCCGCGCGCGCCCAAGAACAGGTCGATGCACTGGCCGGGGAGGGCGCCTCGCAGATCCGCAGCAACCTGCTGCGCGCGCAGCAGAGCCTGCAGGCGCTGGTGTTCGGCCCACCCTTGCCCGAGCGCTGGCGAAGCGACGTCGCCGAGCTGCTGCGCCGCGAGCGCGAGCTGTTGCGCGTCGAACGCCGCAATCCGGATTGGCGGATCGTCGACAGTCTCGACTCGCCCTTCGGGCCGGAACTGTTCAACACCATCCCACGGCGCGACATCGACCTGGACGCCGCCGCGGCGTGCGCGGCGGCGCGGCGCACGGCGGCGCCGGTGTTTTCGCGCAGCTACTTCGTGCCGCAATCCGACGGCGCCGGCCTGGAGGTCATCGACCTGTGCCTGCCGGTGAGCTCGGGCGGGCGCGACGAGGGCGTGCAGATCGCCACCTTGTCGCTGCAGGCCTTGCTGCAGTCGGCACTGCCGGCCGAGCCGGCGCGCGGGCACGAACTGTCGTTCGTCGAAGTCGACGGCGCTCGCCTGGCGCGCGCCGGCATGCCGCGTGGCACGGGCGTGTACATGGCCGAGCGGCTGGTCGACCTGCCGGGCACGACGCTGCGCCTGCGCATCGACAGCGCGGCCGGGCCGCCCAGCCTGATCCCCAACCTGGCCACGGCGCTGGTGCTCGGCCTGTCGGTGACCTTGTTTGCCCTGGTACTGCTGTTGGCGCGCGATGTCGGTCGGCGCGCGCGTGCCGAGGCAGCGCTGGCCGAGGCCCTGGCATTTCGCAAGGCGATGGAGGATTCGCTCATCACCGGTCTGCGCGCCCGTGACCTGCACGGGCACATCAGCTATGTCAACCCGGCCTTCTGCGCGATGGTCGGCTTTTCGGCCGACGAACTTCGCCAGGCGGGCACGCCGCCCTATTGGCCACCCGAATTGGCGGGCCAGTACCAGCAGCGCCAGCTCGCGCGGCTCGCCGCCAACGGCCCGGGCGAAGCCGCAACGCGCGAGGGATTCGAGACACTCTTCATGCGCAAGAGCGGCGAACGCTTCGCCGTGATGATCTACGAGGCGCCGTTGGTCGACGGTCAGGGCCAGCACACCGGCTGGATGAGCGCGGTGCTCGACGTCAGCGCGCAACGCCGCATCGAAGACCTGTCGCGCCAGCAGCAGGAACGGCTGCAAGCCACTGCGCGGCTGGCCACCATCGGCGAGATGGCTTCGCTGCTGAGCCACGAGCTGAACCAGCCTCTGGCGGCGATCGCCAGCTATGCCAGCGGCTCGCTGAACCTGATGGAGCAGCCCGATGCCGAGACGCCGGCGCTGCTGCGCCAGGCAATGCAGCGCGTGGGCGAGCAGGCCGAGCGCGCCGGCCGCGTCATCAAGAGCGTGCACGACTTCGTGCGCCGGCGCGAGCAGCATCGCGAATCGATCGGCGCGGACCTGTTGCTCGAAGCCGTGCTGCCATTGGTGCGACTGCAGGCGCGCAAGAGCGGCACCCGAGTGGACACCGACCTGCCGCAACCGGCGCCGCGCGTCGTCTGCGACCGCACCATGGTCGAGCAGGTGCTGCTGAACCTGGCGCGCAACGCCATCCAGGCAATGGAGAACCACACCGACCCGGTCGCGCGCGTGCTGCGCATCCGGGTGCGCCAGACGCACGAGCGCTGGGTCACCTTCTACGTCGCCGACGCTGGCCCGGGCATCGACCGCGAGATCGGCGCGCGCCTGTTCACGCCCTTCTTCACCACGCGCAGCGAAGGCATGGGCCTGGGGCTGAGCCTGTGCCGCACCGTGGTCGAGCAGCATGGCGGAGCGATGGACTTCGATTCGCCGGTGCCGGGCATGCGCACGGGTACAGAATTCAGGTTCACGCTGCCCTCAGCGCCCGCGCCGGTGCAGGCCGACACCGAGGCGAGCGACCCACGGACCCTTGTGACATGAGCCTGACTCTGGACCCGACGCTGGGCCTGCCCGTGGTCTACCTGGTGGACGACGAGGACGTGGTGCGCGACGCGCTCGCCTGGCTGCTACGCTCGCGCCGGCTGCTGTCGGAAGGCTTCGGCAGCGCCGATGCCTTCTGGACGCACCTTCAATCGCGGCGCGGCGGTGATGGTGCCTGGCCGGGCGCGCCGGTGAGCCTGGTGCTGGACGTGCGCATGCCCGGCACCAGCGGACTGGAGCTGTTCGAGCGGCTCGCCGAAGCCGGGCTCTTGCCGGTACTGCCGGTGATCTTCCTCACCGGCCATGGTGACGTGCCCACCGCGGTGGCCGCCGTCAAGCGAGGCGCATTCGACTTCGTCGAGAAGCCCTTTTCCAACAACGCGCTGGTCGACCGCATCGAGCAGGCGCTGGCCGCGAGCGCGGCCGAGCTGGCACGGCGGCGCGAGCAGCGTACGCTGGCGCGGCGCACGGCAGACCTGACCGAGCGCGAGGCCGAGGTCATGCGTCTGGTCATCGACGGCCGGCCGAACAAACTCATAGCCGATGCGCTGGGCATCAGCGTGCGCACGGTGGAAGTGCACCGCGCGCGCGTGTTCGAGAAGATGAACGTCAAGTCGGCGGTGGAGCTGGCCAACCTCCTGCGCGAGCCGCCGGCATAGTCGCCAGCCAACCGGCCAAAGCAATCGCGCCGACGTCCCGTCGATGGCCCGCGACGGGCCCACAATTCGCGCCATGGCATTGGGCGAATTCGAGCTCATCGAAAAGTACTTCACGCGGCCGGCGCGCCGTGCCGCGCTCGGCGTGGGCGACGATTGCGCGCTGCTCACGCCGACGCCGGGCATGCAGCTGTGCGTCTCCAGCGACATGCTGGTCGAAGGTCGGCACTTCCTGTCCACCGTGTCGCCGCGAGCGACTGGGCCACAAGGCGCTGGCGGTGAACCTCAGCGACCTGGCCGCCTGCGGGGCCGAGCCACTGGCATTCACGCTGGCGCTGGCGCTGCCGCGCGCCGACGATGCCTTTCTGGCACCTTTCGCGCAGGGCCTGTGGGCGTTGGCGCAACGTCATGCCATCGAACTGGTCGGCGGCGACACGACCGCCGGGCCGCTGACCATCTGCATCACCGTGTTCGGCCAGGTGCCCACAGGCACCGCGCTGTTGCGCAGCGGCGCAAGCCCCGGCGACGAGCTCTGGGTGAGCGGCACGCTGGGCGATGCGCGCGCGGCGCTGGAGTGCTTTCGCGGCACGCTGTCGCTGTCGGGGGACAGCTTCGACCGCGCCCGCCTGGCGATGGAAATGCCCGAGCCACGCGTGGCACTGGGCCAGCAGCTGCGCGGCATCGCCAGCAGCGCCATCGACCTGAGCGACGGCCTGCTCGGTGACCTGGGCCATCTGATGCGGCGCTCCGGCGTGGGCGCGCGAGTGGATCTCGACGCCGTGCCACGCAGTGCGCTGCTCGCCACGTTGCCACCGGCCACGCAGCGCACTTGCACGCTGCATGGCGGCGACGACTACGAACTGCTGTTCAGCGCGGCGCCGTCGCAGCGCGCCGCCGTGCTCGATGCCGCGCGGGCGGCCGGCGTGTCCGTCGCCTGCATCGGCCAGCTCGAGGCCGGGGCAGCGTTGGTGGTGGTGGATGGTTCGGGACGGGTGCAGGACGAGCGCGCCACCGGCTTCGATCACTTTCGCGCATGAACACCCGAGCGCACGGTGCCCAGGCGCCGCAACGCGCCAGCGCGCGCTTCATGCTGGCGCACCCGGCGAACCTGATGGCCCTGGGCTTCGGCAGCGGCCTGGCACCGCGCGCGCCGGGCACCGTGGGCACGCTGTGGGCCTGGCTGTCCTTCGTCGTGCTCGACCGCTGGTTGAGCGAGATGCAATGGGCCGCCGTGCTGGCTCTGGGCCTGCTGATCGGCGTGTGGGCCTGCACCGAATGCGCGCGACGCCTGGGCGTGGCCGACCCGGGCTCGATCGTCTGGGACGAGATCGTCGCGTTCTGGGCCGTGCTGTGGCTGATCTCGCCCGCCGGCTGGGTTCCCCAGCTGCTGGCCTTCGGGCTGTTCCGTTTCTTCGATGCCGCCAAGCCCGGCCCGGTGGGCTGGGCCGACCGGCTGTTCAAGCTCGCGCCGGGCGGTCGCATCGGCTGGGCGCAGGGTTTCGGCATTCTGTTCGACGACCTGGTCGCCGCCGCGTGTACGCTGCTCGTCATGGCCCTGGTACGCCCGCTATGGAACTGAAAGCCTTCGAAACCGAGGTACTGGCGCTGGCCGAGACCTTGCGTCGGCGTGGCTGGCGCCTGGCCACGGCCGAAAGCTGCACCGGCGGCCTGATCGCCGCGGCCTGCACCGCGGTGGCCGGCTCCAGCGACTGGTTCGAGTGCGGCTATGTCAGCTACAGCAACGCCGCCAAGACCGAGATGCTCGGCGTGGATGCGACGCTGATTGCCGAGCACGGTGCCGTCAGCGAGGCCGTGGCCCGCGCCATGGCGCTGGGCGCGCTGCAACGCGCGCGGGTCGAGCTGGGCGTGGCGGTGACCGGCATCGCCGGGCCGGGCGGCGCCACGCCCGGCAAGCCGGTGGGCACGGTGTGGCTGGCCGTGGCCGCCCGTGGCAGGCCGGGCGCGCCGGAAGTGACGGCGCTACGGCTGCAGTTCGACGGCGACCGCGCGGCGGTACGTGAACAGACGGTGCGGCTGGCTCTACAGCGCGCGCACGCAGCGCTCGGCTAGTTTCATAGTCAGGCCAATGCTTCCGCTTCGCGCTCTGCCATCAGCGCCAGCAAGCACTCTGCGGGCATTGGCCGGCCGAGCAAATAGCCCTGCTGAAGCCTGCAGCCCAGGCTGAGCAGGTAGTCGCGCTGTTCGGCTGTTTCCACGCCCTCGGCCACCACGGTGATCGACAGCGCCTGCGCGATGCTGACGATGGCCTCGGTGAGCGCGCGGTCGTCGGCATCGGCGGGCAGGTCCTTGACGAAACTGCGGTCGATCTTCAGCTTGCCCGGCCGCAAGCGCTTGAGGTAGGACAGCGACGAATAGCCGGTGCCGAAGTCGTCGATGGCCAGCGCCACGCCCAGCTCTCGCAGGCTCGCCACGGTGGCTTGTGCCGCCTCGGTGTCGTCCATCAGCGTGCTCTCGGTCAACTCGAGCTCCAGCTCGCCCGGCTGGATATCGTAGGTCTGCAGCGCCGTGCTCAGCATCTGCGGAAGCCGCTGGTCGCGGAACTGCAGCGCCGACACGTTCACCGCGATGCGCCCGGGGTGCAGCCCGGCCGCCTTCCACGACGCCAGCTGCGCGCAGGCGGCATCCAGTGTCCACAGCCCCAGTTCGCGGATCAAGCCGGTCTCTTCGGCGGTCTGGATGAAGGTGCCCGGCATGAGCAGGCCGCGCTGCGGGTGCATCCAGCGCACCAGCGCCTCGCAGCCTACCAGGCGGCCTTCTTGTACGTCGAACACCGGCTGGTAGTGCAACAGCAGCTCGTGCTTGGCGATGGCCTGCAACAACTCGCGCTCGAGCGCCAGGCGCGAGCGGAAGGCGGTGTCCAGGTCGGGCTGGTAGAAGCTGTAGCGCCCCTTGCCCATGTCCTTGCTCTTGTACATCGCCAGGTCGGCGCAGCGCGCCAGCGCCTCGAAGTCGTCGGCGTCGCCGGGGAACAGCGATATGCCGATGCTGGCGCTGACCTGCGCCGTGCCCGCGGCACGCGCCAACGGCATCGGCGTCTGGATCGCGCGCAGCAGCCGCTCTGCGGTGATCGACACCTGCTCCCAGCTGCCGGCCTGGGTGAGCAGCACCAGGAACTCATCGCCGCTGACGCGGCAGACGATGTCGGATTCGCGCAGCGTCGAGCTCAGCCGCTGGCTCACACCGAGCAGCAGCTCGTCACCCGCCGCGTGACCCATGGTGTCGTTCACCGCCTTGAAGCGGTCGAGGTCGATGAACAGCAGCGCACAGCTGCGATGGCCGCGCCGCGCCGCACCCGCCTCATGCTGGAACAGCTCGCGGAAGAGGGTGCGGTTGGGCAGGCCGGTGAGATGGTCGTACATGGCCATCTTGCTGAGCTGCTTGTTCTTGGCCTCGAGCTCCTCGAACAACTCCTGGATGCGCGCACGCACGGTGTTCAGGTGCTGGCCCAACTGGCCCAGCTCGTCGCGTTGGCGCCATGGCAGGGCCGGCACCGACTCGCGCGCGGCCAGCGTGCTGGCCTGCAGCTTCAGGCGGTGGATCGGCCGCAGCAGCCGCAGCGACAGCACGCCCAGCAGCACCACCACGCCGACCACCACCTGTGCCGCCACCAGAGCCCACATGATGCCCTGGCGCTGCGTGAGCATCTGGTCGATCTCGGTGGCATCGAAGCTCAGGCGCAGGTTGGCCACCAGCTGGCCTTCGTGCAGCACCGGCGCGTCGCGCACCACCACCGGCAGGCTGGCCGCGCAACGCTGCGCCGCGATCGTCAGCGGGCCCTGGGTGGGTTGCAGGTCGCGCACCTCGACCGCGCACACCGACGGCTCCTGCAGGATGCGCTGGGCCGCGGCCTTCAACCCCTCTTCGCTGAGTGTCCAGGCGGGCTCTGTGACCACGGCCGTGGCCAGCACCAGCACCGCCGCACGGTTGCGTTGCACCAGCGGCTCGTGCGCACTGCGCGAGATGACGTTGTCCGCGCCCAGCACCACCAGCGCCGGCAGCACCATGCCGACGACGATGGCGATGAGCACCGTGCTGCGGATCGACAACGAGGGCCAGCGCAATGGCATCAGGCTACTCAACGCGAGGCGGCCGCCAGGGCCTGATCGATTCGTTCCAGCCACACATCGGGCACGGCGCGGCTGCAATACAGGTGGCGTGCCTCGCCGGCCGGCATGTCGGCGAAGGCCACGCTGCGAAGCCCCGCGCCCGCCGCGCCCATCTCCTGGCGCAGCACCAGCGATTCCTCAGGTGCCACGATCATCCAGCTGGCACGCCCGGCCAGCAGCATGCGCACCATCTGCGCCGTCTCCACGCTGGTTTTGATCGGGGGTGGTGTGCGCTGCGCCATCAAGCGGTCGAGCACCTGACCGTAGGAGTAGCCCTCCTTCACCAGCAGCACTTCGCCGGCCAGGGCGAGGGCCTCTTCGCCGCGCAGGCCGCTGCGCAGGTGGCTGTCGTTGCGCGCCAGCGCGCCGAAGGGACGGTCGCGGTACAACGCCTTGCTGAACTTGCCCAACGCGATGCGTTCGGGGTTGCGGAACCAGCCCACGCCGCAATGCAGGCCTTCGCCTTCCTGGATCAGCGCCAGCTGCCGCTGGCTCGGCGTGCGCGCCCAGGCGAATGCCAGCCCGGCCTGCTGCAACGCCTGCGCCGCAGGGGTGGCCGTCAGCCCGGCCACGCTGCCGTCGGTCTGGGTCGTGGAATACGGCGCGCGCTCCTGGTAGTGCAGCGTCAAGGTCTGCGCATCGGCACGGGGCACCGCCCCGAGCGCGAACACCACAGCACAAGCTACGAGCAGCATCCATTGCGCCACGGCGGGCGCAACCGGCCAAGCCCGCATGCGTGGTGGCTGCATGCCGGGCATTTTCGCCTGCGCTACCCTAGCAGGACATGAACATCCTGCTCAGTGGCGAATTCGAAGCGGCGGAACTTCACGCTTGGCAACAGTCGCTGCGTGCGGCGTTGCCGCAGGTCCACTGGCTGGACCGCACCCAGGCGCTGGCCGTGGCCGATTCGGTGCAGGTGGCGGTGGTCGCGAATCCGCCGCCGGGCAGCCTGCTCGGGCTGCCGAAGCTGCGGCTGATCCAGTCGCTGTGGGCCGGTGTCGACCGCCTGTTGTGCGACCCGACGCTGCCACCAGGCGTGCCGATCGCGCGCATGGTCGATCCGGCGATGACCGCGGCAATGGCCGAAACCGCGCTGTGGGCCACGCTGGCGCTGCATCGCGGCTTCTTCGACAATGCCCGCGACCAGTGCGCCGGCGTGTGGCGCCAGCAAGCGCAGCAGCGGGCCGCGGCACTACAGGTGCTCGTGCTCGGGCAGGGGCAGATGGGCCTGGCCGCGGCGAAGCGCATCGCGTTGCAGGGCTACCGCGTCCACGGCTGGAGCCTGCGGCCACGCGAGGCCCCGGCGGGGCCGGACGCGATCGAGTGCCACAGCGGCACACACGCCCTGGCCAGCCTGCTGCCGGCCAGCGACATCGTCATCAACCTGTTGCCGTTGACCCAGGCCACGGCCGGCTTGCTGGACGCCGGCTTGTTCGCTGCATTGCCCCGCGGTGCGGGCATCGCCAACCTGGCGCGCGGCGCGCATGTGGTCGATGCCGACCTGCTGGCCGCGCTGGACTGCGGGCAGCTGCAGCACGCGGTGCTGGATGTGTTCCACACCGAACCGCTGCCGGCCGGGCATGCCTTCTGGTCCCACCCGCGGGTGACGGTGCTGCCGCACGTGGCCGCGCAAACCGACCCGAACAGCGCGGCGCAGGTGGTCGCAGCCAACGTGCGCGCGCTGGCCGAGGGCCGCCCGCTAGCCCACCTGGTGCAGTTCGAGCGCGGCTACTGAAACGCCTCAGGCGTGCAGCAGCAACCGCAGCGGCGCGCCCGCCGGGGTCGAGCGGGCCAACGGCTGCAGCAGGCCCAGCATCAGCGCACGCAGGCCGTCCCACGGGTCGGCCGGCCAGTCCGGGTGTTTCAGTCCCTTGACCAGCCCGTCGCAGAGACTGGCCGCGCGCATCAGTTGCTCGAGCACGGGGGGTGACAGCAACGGCAGGGCGCGCTCGAAGAGCTTTTCGCGAGCGCCCCAGACCCGTGCCTCGCGCAGTGCCAGCGGCAGTGGCTTGCCCTCGCCCACCGCGTCCTTCACATGCTTCAGCGCGCGGATGTCCTCGGCCAGCGTCCAGTGCACCAGCACCGCGGCCTCGCCTTCGGCGCGCAGCCCGTCGAGCATGCGCAGCGCGCGCGCCACCTTGCCGCCAAGCACCGCCTCACCGAGCTTGAAGACGTCGTAGCGCGCCACGTTCAGCACCGCCGATTCGACCTGCTCGAAGCTCAGCTCGCCGCGCGGGTGCAGCAGCCCGAGCTTCTGGATCTCCTGGTGCGCGGCAAGCAGGTTGCCCTCGACGCGATCGGCGAAGAAAGCCAGGGTCTGCTGGCCGGCCTCGCCCCCCATCACGCGCTGATCCTGGCGCGCCAGGCGTTGCGCGATCCAGGCCGGCAGCGCGGCACGCTCCACCGCCTCGACGCGCACGACCAGGCCGGCAGCTTCGAGCGCGGCGAACCAGGCGCTCTTGGTCTGCTGGCCGTCCAGGCGCGGGCATTGCACCAACGTCAGCACGTCGTCAGACAGTAGTTCGACATAACGCTGCAGCGCCTCGGAACCGTCCTTGCCCGGCTTGCCGGTGGGCATGCGGATCTCGATCAGCTGGCGCTGCGCGAACAGGCTCATCTCCTGCGCCGCACCGAGCACGCTGCTCCAGTCGAAGTGCGCACCGCTGACGTTGAAGACCTTGCGCTCGTCGTAGCCGGCAGCACGCGCGCTGGCGCGGATCAGGTCACAGGCTTCCTGCGCCAGCAGCGGCTCGTCGCCATGCACCATGTACAGCGGCTTCAGGCCGCGTTGCAGCGACGCGGCAAGCTGGTCGGCGCGCGCCTGCATGCCTGTCTAGAGACGGATGGCCGACAGGCGCAGCTGGACCTGCAGCACCAAGTCGGACTGCATTTCGCGGAACAGGTCCTGTTCTTCCTGTTCCTTGCCCAGCGCCTTCGCTTCGATGAAGGTCATCTCGCGAATGAGCAGGATCTCGGAGTCGGGCACCAGCTCACGTTGCGCCGGAGTCTGCGCGCGGTACTTCAGCCGCATGCGCAATTGGATGTCGCGCACCTGACCCGACGCGGTGAAGGCCACAACCCGGCGCGTACGCTCGTCGCTCAGCGCCTGGAACACCACCTGCGCCTGGGCCGGCGACTCGAGCACCGTCACACTGCGCGCCAGCGCGACCCGAAGCTCCTCGGCCAACGGCGAACGCGGCGCAAAGCCGGTCAGCGCAATGCTCTGGAACTGCAGCGTCGCGGCGCGCTTCAACTCGAAGCCGCAGCCGGCCAGCAGCAGCAACGGTACCGCCTGCAGCAGTCGGCGGCGTAGGCCGGCAGGCTCAGACCACCACATTCACCAAGCGTCCGGGCACGACGATGATCTTCTTCGGCGCGCGGCCTTCGGCGAACTTGGCGAAGTCCGGGCTGGCGATGGCCGCGGCCTCGATGGCCGAACGTTCAGCTGCCGCATCGACGCGCAAGGCCCCGCGCATCTTGCCGTTGACCTGCAGCACCAGCTCGATCTGCGAGCGCACCAGCGCGGTCTCGTCCACCTGCGGCCAAGGGGCATCGAGCAGGTCGCCGTGCACGGAGGCGAAACCCAGCTCGCGCCACAGCAGCCAGCTGATGTGCGGGCAGGCCGGGTACAGCACGCGCAGCAGCAGCGAGTAGCCTTCGCGCAGCGCCGCCGGTGCGTCGCCCTTGAAGGCCTCGAGCGCGTTGAGCATCTTCATCGCGCCGGAGGCGACGGTGTTGTATTGCATGCGCTCGTAGTCGTAGCTCACCTGGCGCAACACCGTGTGCAGCTCGAAACGCAGTGCCGCGGCGTCGCCGGTGGCGCTGCCGGCAGGGGCCTGGGCCAGGCGCCGGCCGAAGCTCCACACCCGCTTGAGGAAGCGGTTCGCGCCCTCGACGCCGGCGTCGTTCCACTCCATCGTCTGCTCGGGCGGCGCGGCGAACATGACGAACAGCCGCGCCGTGTCGGCGCCGTAGCGCTCGATCACCGCCTGCGGATCGACGCCGTTGTTCTTCGACTTGGACATCGTGGTCCAGCCTTCGTACTGCACCGGCTGACCGTCGGCGCGCGAGGTGGCCGAGACCACTTTCTGGTATTCGTCGCGCACGATGTCCAGGTCCTGCTCCCAGAAGTAGCGGCGCCCGTCCTCGTCGCTGTTGCGCACGAACGCCTCCTTCAGCACCATGCCCTGTGTCATCAGCCGGGTGAAGGGTTCGTCGATGCTCACCAGCTTCAGGTCGCGCATCACCTTGGTCCAGAAGCGTGCGTACAGCAGGTGCAGGATGGCGTGCTCGATGCCGCCGATGTACTGGTCCATCGGCATCCAGTACTTCGTGCCGGCGCCAACCATCGCGCCGCCGAGCTTCGGGTCGCAGTAGCGCATGAAATACCAGGACGAGTCGACGAAGGTGTCCATCGTGTCGGTCTCGCGCCGCGAGGGCGCGCCGCACACCGGGCAGGGCACGTTCAGAAAGGATTCGCACTTGTTCAGCGGGTTACCGCTGCCGTCGGGGATCAGGTCCTCGGGCAGCACCACCGGCAGGTCTTTCTCCGGCACCGGCACCGCGCCATGCTCGGCGCAGTGGATGATCGGGATCGGCGTGCCCCAGTAACGCTGGCGGCTGACGCCCCAGTCGCGCAGCCGCCAGGTGGTCTTCTTCTCGCCCAAGCCCTGCGCCGCCAGGTCGGCGGCGACGGCATCGACCGCTGCCTTGAAGCCCAGGCCGTCGTAGCGGCCCGAATGGATGCAGCGGCCGAGCTGCTTGTCGCCGTACCAGTCGGCCCAGGTGACGGTGCTGAAGTCGCGGCCCTCGACGTCGATGACCTGGCGGATCGGAATGCCGTACTTGTTGGCGAACTCGAAATCGCGCTCGTCGTGCGCCGGCACGCCCATCACCGCGCCGTCGCCGTAGCTCATCAGCACGTAGTTGCCGACCCACAGCGGCACCGCGCTTCCGGTCAGCGGGTGCGTCACCGTCAGGCCGGCGGGCAGGCCTTCCTTGTCGCGCAGCGCGAGTTCGGCCTCGGTCGTGCCGCCTTGCTTGCACTTCTCGATGAATGCGGCCAGCGCGGCGTTGCCCTTGGCCGCCTGCGTGGCCAGCGGGTGCTCGGGCGCCACCGCGCAAAAGGTGACGCCCATGATGGTGTCGGGGCGCGTCGTGAAGACGTACATGCGCCCGCCCTGGATCGGCTGCCCGTCGTCACCGCGGATGTCGTGCGTGAAGGCGAAGCGCACGCCTTCGCTCTTGCCGATCCAGTTCTCCTGCATCAGCTTGACGCGCTCTGGCCAGCCGGGCAGGTGCTTGTCCACGTGCTCAAGCAGTTCCTCGGCGTACTGCGTGATCTTCAGGTAGTAGCCGGGAATCTCGCGCTTTTCGATCAGCGCACCGGAGCGCCAGCCGCGCCCGTCGATGACCTGCTCGTTGGCCAGCACGGTCTGGTCCACCGGGTCCCAGTTGACGACCTGCGTGCGCCGCTCGGCGATGCCGGCTTGCAGCATCTTCAGGAACAGCCACTGGTTCCACTTGTAGTACTCGGGGCTGCAGGTCGCCACCTCGCGGCTCCAGTCGATGGCCAGGCCCATGGCCATCATCTGGCCCTTCATGTGGCTGATGTTGTCGTAGGTCCACTTCGCCGGCGGCACCTTGTTCTTCATCGCCGCGTTTTCGGCCGGCAACCCGAAGGCATCCCAGCCCATCGGCATCAGCACGTTCAAACCCTGCATGCGCAACTGGCGCGCGAGCATGTCGTTGATGGTGTAGTTACGCACATGCCCCATGTGCAGCTTGCCACTGGGGTAGGGCAGCATCGAGCAGGCGTAGAACTTCTTCTTGGCCGCATCTTCGACGACGCGGTAGGCGTCGCTCGCCGTCCAGCTGCGCTGTGCTGTCGCTTCGACCTCGGCGGGGATGTACTTGTCGTTCATCGCCGCGATTGTAGGAGGGGCTACTTGTCCGGCGGCCCCGCGGGCGCCTCGGTGACGAAGCCGATGCGCGACAGCCCCGCCTGCTGCACCAGGCCGATGAGTTCGGCCACGCGGCCATAGGCCACGCTGGTGTCGGCGCGCAACTGCACCTCGGTCAATGCGTCGCGGCGCGCCGCTTCGCGCGCGCGCTGCAGCAGCACCTCGGCCGTGACCGCTTCGTCGCCGACATACAGCTGGCCCTGCGCGTTGATGGCCACGGCGATGAACAGCGGCGCATCGGACGGTCGCGCGCCCTCGGTCCGGGGCAGGTCGAGCTTCAGGCTGGTGGTCATCAATGGCGCGGTGATCATGAAGATCACCAGCAGCACCAGCATGACGTCGATCAGCGGCGTCATGTTGATGTCACTCATCGGCCGCGAGCCGGCGTTGCGTTCGAGGCGGCCGAATGCCATTGCTCAGGCGGTGGCCCGCTGGTCGTCGAGCACCATCTCGCGCAAGTCGTGCGCAAAGCCTTCGAGCTCGGCTTCGCAGGCACCGACCCATTTGCCGAAGATGTTGAAGGCCAGCACCGCCGGGATGGCCACGGCCAGGCCGGCAGCCGTCATGATCAGCGCCTCGCCCACCGGGCCGGCGACCTTCTCGATGGTGATGCTGCCGGCCATGGAGATGCTGGCCAACGCGTGGTAGATGCCCCAGACCGTGCCGAACAGGCCGACGAAGGGCGCGGTGGCGCCAATCGACGCCAGCAGCACCTGACCGAACTGCAGATGCGCCAGACCGCGGTGAAGTGCGTCACGCAAGCGCCGGGTCAGCTGCGAATCGAGCCGGCCCGAGGTCTGCAGCGTGCCGCTGACGGGGCGCGCCGTGGCCGCATCGAGCAAGGGCACGAGCACGGCTTCGCGGTCCATGTGGTCCAGCCGCTGGCGCCCGTCTTCGAGCGTGCCCGCTTCCCAGAAGGCCGGCACGGCGCGGGCAAGATCGCGCTGCGCGCGCCTGAGCACCCAGCCCTTCCAGAAGATCACCACCCAGGCGCTGATCGACATCAGCAGCAGCAGTGCGGCCACGGCACGGCCCACGGCATCGGCCTGCCCCCAGAAGTCGCTGAATTCCTGCATCCGCCGCCTAAAGACCCAGCACGTCGTTCATGCCGTACAAACCCGGCGCACGCCCGGCCAGGAAGCGCGCCGCGCGCAGGCTGCCCTGGGCATAGGTGGCGCGGCTGGCACTCTTGTGCGTGATCTCGATGCGTTCGCCGGTGCCGGCGAAAAGCACGGTGTGGTCGCCGACGATATCGCCGCCGCGGATGACCGAAAAGCCAATGCTGGAGGCATCGCGCTCGCCCGTCACGCCGTGACGGCCATGCACCGCGATGTCACGCAGTTCGCGGCCGACCGCCTTGGCCAGCACCTCGCCCATGGCCAGCGCGGTGCCGCTGGGTGCATCGACCTTGTGGCGGTGATGGGCTTCGATGACCTCGATGTCGTAACCGGTATTCAGCGCGCGCGCCGCCACGTCCAGCAGCTTGAACACGACGTTCATGCCCAGGCTCATGTTCGGCGCCATGACGATGGCCATGTGCCGCGCGTGCTCGGCCACCTGCGCCTTCTGCGCCTCGCTGAAGCCGGTGGTGCCGATGACCGCATTCACCCCCAGCTGTCTGCAAACGACCAGGTGGGCCAGCGTGCCCTCGGGCCGGGTGAAGTCGATCAGCACGTCGGCACCGGCCAGGCCGGCATGCAGGTCGGCAGTGATGCGCACCGCGCTGTGGTTGCCCAGGGCAGCCATCGGGTCGCTGCCCAACGCCGGGCAGTCGGCCACGTCGAGCGCGCCGCTCAGTGTGCTGTCGGTGGATGCGGCCACGGCCTCGACCAGCATGCGGCCCATGCGCCCCGAGGCACCGGCCACGGCGATCTTCATCACGGGCCGGGCGGTTGGCATCGACACATCGGCAGACGTGCTCACTACGGTTCCAGCGGCGGATAGATCCGTGGCGACACCGTCGGCGTGGTCACGTCCTGCACGGACGGCGGCGTCTTCGCCGGAATCGGCAAGGATTTGAGCTGCTCGGGCGAAAGTTCCAGCTGCGACGCGGCCACCATGCGGCCGCCGCGCGCGATCGAATCGATGAACTCGCGCTCTGTCGGCAGTTCGGGGGCTTCGATGTTCTTCAGGACATCGCCATCGAAGCTGAGCACGACATTGCGGCGTTGCAGCGGCTTGCCGGCCTGGCTCAGCGTGAAGACATAGTCCCAGCGGTCGGCGTGGAACGCATCGGTGAGCAGCGGCGTGCCCAGGATGTCGCGCACCTGCAGGCGGTTCATGCCCGGCTTGACGCGCGCCAGTTGCTCCTGCGTGACCACGTTGCCCTGCTGGATGACGACGCGATGCGGCGACACCAGCCCGAGAATCGAATCGCTGCCGGAACCCCACGAACTGCAGCCGGCCAGCACCGTGACGGCGAACGCCGCGGCGGCGCCGCGAAAAGCGGGTAAGCGTCGCATGGGTATCGGGCTAGAAAGCAGGCGCGCGCCGGCGGCGGCTGGATATCATCGGCGAATTCTAGCGGGCCGTCGCCCGCTGGGCTGGACGCGATAGCTGCGATGAACAATGCCGACGAGTTGAAGAACAGTGGCCTGAAGGCCACCTTGCCGCGCATCAAGATCCTCGAGGTCTTCCAGCGCTCGCGCCAGCGCCACATGACGGCCGAGGACGTGTTCAAGGCACTGCTCGCCGAAGGCGCCGATGTCGGCCTGGCCACCGTATACCGCGTGCTGATGCAGTTCGAGCAGGCGGGGCTGCTGACGCGCAGCAACTTCGAATCCGGCAAGTCGGTGTTCGAACTCAACGAAGGCCAACACCACGACCATCTGGTGTGCCTGACCTGCGGGCGCGTCGAGGAGTTCTTCGACCCGCAGATCGAGCAGCGCGACGAGAAAATCGCGCTGGAGCGCGGCTTCGAGCTGCACGAGCATTCGCTGGCGCTGTACACCGCCTGCACCAAGACGAATTGCCAGCCGCGCCAAGTAGACGCCGGACCGGACCGCGCCTGGCGTTTCATCGGCTGGCTGGCCTGCAATCTTTGGCTGGCCGTGGCGGCGAGTTGGGCCGCGCCCGCTTTCGAAGACACGATGGCGCAACGCCTGCTGGCCTGCCACCGGCTGCCACGGCAAGGACGGGCGCGCGGCAGGCGATGGCTCTGCCCGCGCGCATCGCCGGCAAGCCGGCAGGGCTGCCTGTTCCGCCAGTTGCGCGCCTTCAGGGACGGGCAACGCCGCTACGCGCTGATGGGCAATCTGCTGGCGCCTCTGGACGACGCCTACCTGCGCGAGATCGCGAGTCACTTCGCCACGCTGGAGCTGCCCTATGCGGCCCCGCCGCCCAGCCGCGCCGATGCGGCCACACTGCGTCATGGCCAGGTGCTCGCGCAGCAAGGTGATGCGGCGCGCAGAGCTCCAGCCTGCCAGGCCTGCCATGGCACGGCGCTCACCGGCCTGGGCGCGGACGTGCCCGGGTTGCTGGGCCTGCCGGTGGACTACCTCAACGCGCAGCTGGGCGCCTGGCGCACCGGCACGCGCCACGCCGACGCGCCGGATTGCATGGCGCAGATCGCGCAGCGGCTGAGCCCGCAGGACGTGAACGCGCTGGCGCACTGGCTGGCCGCACAGCCGGTGCCGGCGCAGCCCGCACCGAAGCGCGCCGGGCCCAGCGCCGATGCGCTGCGGCAGCATGGAGCGGCACACGATGAAGACGGGCCCTGGCCGGCGCTGGTGCGGACTGGTCGCTCGTGCTGGCCGTCGCCCTGTGGTGGCTGAACGTCCGCGGCGACGGCGACACTGCAGCGCCGTGCCGATCGCGCTGGACAGTCGCAGCCCTCATCGAACGCGGTGCCTACCTGGCGCGCGCCGGCAACTGCCATGGACTGTCACACGCCGCGCGGCGCCGCGCCGTTCTCGGGTGGGCGCGGCATCCCCACGCCCTTCGGCATGGTCTACAGCTCCAACCTGACGCCCGACCCGCAGACCGGCCTCGGCGCGTGGAACGCGGCGCAGTTCCGGCGCGCGCTGCACAACGGCCGCTCGCGCGACGGAAGGCTGCTTTACCCGGCTTTCCCCTACGACAGTTACACGCGCATCAGTGCGCAAGACGCGGATGCACTCTTCGCCTACCTGCGCAGCCTGTCGGCGGTGACGCAGCCGAACCGGCCGCATGCGCTGCGCTTTCCCTACGACACGCAGCTGGCGCTGGCGGTGTGGCGCGCGCTGTACTTCCGCGCCCGGGCGCTTCGAGCCGCAGGCCGGCAAGCGGCGCGACTGGAACCGCGGCGCCTACCTGGTGCAGGGCCTGGGCCATTGCAGCGCCTGCCATGCGAGCCGCAATGCGCTGGGCGCGACCCGCGATGCGGCCGACCTGGCCGGCGGGATGATCGCGCTGCAGAATTGGTATGCGCCTGCGCTGGGCGGCCGATCGCTGCAGCAGGTGGCGGCGTTGCTGCACACCGGCGTCGCCGAAGGTGCGGCGCTGCTCGGGCCGA
>CAWGOK010000057.1:0-26088 GCA_963824005.1 uncultured beta proteobacterium | reverse complement strand
AGGCCCTGGCGCGCGAGACGGCCTGGCGCTGCGCCTGGACATCGCCACCGGCAAGGCCTGCGCCGCACTCGGCATGGGCGTCAGCTCGCGCGTGCTGACACAGCGCGCCAAGGACCTGCCGGCATTCTTCATCTCGCTGGCCAGCGTGTCGTCACAGAAGTTCGTGCCGCAGACCGGTGCGGTGCTAATCAAGGACGCCGCTGGCGATGTGATCGGCGCGGCCGGTGCCTCCGGCGGCACCGGCGACGAGGACGAGGCGATCTGCATCGCCGGCATCGCCGCCGCGGGGTTGAGCCATGGCTGAGGCCGGCAGCAAGGTGGTGGTCACCGGCAGCATCCAGGCGCGGCCGGAGCGCATCGACGAGCTGCTGGCCCTGAGCCTGGAGCATGTGCGACGCTCGCGCACCGAGCCCGGGTGCCTGTCACATGCGGTGCATCGCGACGTGGAAGACCCGCTGCGCCTGGTCTTCGTGGAGGAGTGGGCCGACCGCGCGGCACTGTGGGCGCACTTTGCGGTGCCGGCATCGCGCGCCTTCGTCAAGGCCGCCGCCGCCTGCGCCATGGGCGCACCGTCGATGGCCATCTACGAGGTCGACGCGCTGAAGCTGTGAGCGGCTTACAGGCCCGAACCGCCGTCGACGCGCAGCGTCTGGCCGCAGACATAGGCGGCCAGCGACGAGGCCAGGAACAGCACCGCGCCGGCCATCTCGGCAGGGGTGCCGAGCCGCTGCACGGGGATCTGCGCCAGCGCACGCTGCAACCGCTCGGGGTGCTCGGTGGTCACCTTGGTGAGCTTGGTGTCCACCAGCCCGGGCGCGATGCCGTTGACGCGGATGCCCTGCCCGGCCCAGGCCACCGCCAGCGTGCGCGTCAGGCTGATGACGCCGCCTTCGATGCCGCATAAGCCGGGTTGCCGACGTTGGCGCCGTAGCCGGCCACCGAGCTGACGGTGATCAGCGCACCGCGCGTGGCCGCCAGCATCTCGCGAAAGCGCGAGGCGCAGGCCATGACGCTGTGCAGGTTGACATCGAGCACGCGCTCGAAGCCCGGCATGGTGAACTCCTGCCGCTTGTACAGCACCGTACCCTGGCACAGCACCAGCACGTCCAGCACCCCGAACGGCGGCCGCACGGATTCGACCGCGGCGAAGTCCGATGCGTCCGCCTGCGCATAGTGCAAGCCGGACAGGTCGGAGCCTTCGTCGGCACGGTACGCCGCCCGGCACTGTCGCGCGTGCCGACGTGCGCGTCGGCACCGCGTTCGCGGAAGGCATGGGCGATGCCGTTGCCGATGCCACTGGCGCCGACCACCAGCACGGTCTTGCCGCTGAAGTCCAGATCGTTCATGGCGTGAAGTTCCTTCGTTGGGCCTGACGACGAACAGCAACATGCATCATGCGCGATCTGCGCGACACCTTTCGGCGGAGACGAAACGTGAAGACCCTGGACCTGAGCCGCTCGGTGCGCGGCAGCACCGTGCTGATCACCGGCGCGGCCAGCGGCATGGGCCGCGCTGCGGCGCGTGTCTTCGCTGCCGAAGGTGCGAACGTGGCCGTCACCGACCGCGATGCCGAGTGCGCGACGCAGGTGGCCGAGGCCATCGTGAGTTCCGGTGGCAACGCCCGGGCCTGGGCACTGGACGTGGCCGATGCCAGCGCCATCGAACGCGTGGTCGCCGAGGTGGTGAGGGCCTTCCAGGGGCTGGACATCGTCATCAACAACGCCGGCGTGGCCCAGTTCCTGGCGCTCGACGACCCCGGCTACGACGCACAGTGGTCGCGCGTGCTGGACATCCTGCTGACGGCGCCGCAGCGCGTGGTACGCGCCGCGCTGCCGCACCTGCGCCGCTCACGCGCCGGGCGGGTGATCAACATCGCCTCTACCGAGGCACTGGCGGCGCAGAACAGGACAGCATCTACTGCGCCGGCAAGAGCGGCGTGCTCGGCCTGACGCGCGCGATGGCGGTGGAACTGGGGCGCGACGGCATCACCGTCAACTGCATCTGCCCGGGACCCATCCACACGGGCATGACCGCCGCCATCGCCGACGCCGACAAGGCCACCTTCGCGCGCCGCCACACCGCGCTGCGCCGCTACGGCGAGCCCGAGGAAGTGGCCGGCGCGATGCTGAGCCTGGCGCTGCCGGCCAGCAGCTACATCACCGGCGTGGTGCTGCCAGTGGACGGTGGGCAAACGGCGCGCAGCGCCTGAGAGGCAGGCCCAGCGGCCCTTCCTGCAAACCAAACCCTCTCACCCCTGGGTGGCCGAGGCCGCCGTAGACGCGTCGTGCAGCGCGGGCTTGCTGCCTGCGCACGCGATGCAACGCCCGCCGGCGCGTTTCGGGACTCAGGCGGGTCCAATGCAAAGGTCATCAGGCCCTTGAAACCAGACCAGGCGCAGCGTAGCGCGCCATCGTCAGGCCATCGATGTCGATGTCCGGCTTGCGGCCCGAGATCAGGTCGGCAATCACACGGCCGGTGCCGGCGGCCATGGTCCAGCCGAGCGTGCCGTGGCCGGTGGCCAGCAGCAGGTTGGCGCGCGGCGTGGGCCCGACGATCGGCGTGCCGTCGGCGTGCCGTTGGCCGCAGGCCGCACCAGAAGCTGGCCTTGGACACATCGCCGCCCTTGGGAAACAGGTCGTCGACCACATGCTCCAACGTGGCTCGCCGCGTCTCGCGCAGCGCGAGGCTGTAGCCGGCCAGCTCGGCGGTGCCGCCAACGCGAATGCGATCACCCAGGCGGGTGACGGCCACCTTGTGCGTTTCGTCCATGATGGTTGATTCGGGCGCGAATTTCGCGTCGCTGATCGGCACGGTGATCGAATAGCCCTTCACCGGGTACACCGGGATGCGGATCCCCACCGGCTGCAGCAGCAGTGGCGAATAACTGCCCAGCGCGAGCACGTAGCGGTCGGCGCGCATCACGCCGGCGCCGGTGCGCACGCCGGCGATCTGGCCACCCTGCATCTCCAGGCGCTGGATGTCCGTGCTCCAGCGGAAGCTCGCACCCAGTGCCAGGGCCATTTCCGCCAACCGGTTGGTGAACTTGAAACAATCGCCGGTCTCGGCGAGGCGCAGCGCACCGACGAACTTCTCCTGCGTCAGCGCCAGCGCCGGCTCGACCTTGACGAAGCCTTCGCGGTCGAGCACCTCGAAGGGCACCTTGTAGTCCTTCAGAACCTGAATGTCCTTGGCCGTGCCGTCCAGCTGGGCTTGCGTGCGAACAGCTGCAACGTGTCCAGCGCGCGGTCGTCGTAAGCGATGCCGGTGTCGGCGCGCAGCGCCTCGGCAATCGCGGCTGTACTCGGCGATCGGCACCATGCGGCTCTTGTTCAGCGCATAGGCGCGCTCGGTGCAATTGGCCAGCGTCGCAGCACCCCAGCGCCACATCGCGGGGTGGAGCAGCGGCCAGATGACCAGCGGGCTGTGTCTCATCGGCGTCCACTTGATGGCCTTCAGCGGCACGCCCGGCCCGGCCCACGGCGACGAATAACCCGGCGAGACTTCGCCGGCATTGCCGAAGCTGGTCTCGAGTGCAGCGCCAGTTCGATCGATCACCTCGACCTCATGCCCGGCGCGGGCCAGGTAGTACGCCACTGTCGTGCCGACGACACCGCTGTTGCCCAGTACAAGCACTCGCACGTTGCTGCTCCTTGTCCGCCCTGCAATGTCGCGCGGCGATACCGGCCATCGATTTCAGCTAGATTCGACACATGATTGCGCAATCCACCAACCCGCCGGTACGCCTGTCGATGACCCAGGTGCTGCTGTGCGGCGCGGTCGTCGTCACCCTGTCGATGGGCATCCGCCACGGCTTCGGTCTGTTCCTGCAGCCAATCACGATGGATCGCGGTTGGTCGCCGAGACCTTCGCCTTCGCGCTGGCGATCCAGAACCTGGCCTCCGGGGTCTGGCCGGGCCGTTGGCCGGCATGGTGGCCGACCGCTACGGCGCGTTCCGCGTGCTGCTGGTCGGCGGGGCGCTCTATGCCGGCGGGCTGGTGTTGATGGCCTTGTCGACCTCGGGGCTGGCCTTCACCGGTAGCGCCGGGCTGTTGCTGGGCATGGCGCCCGGCACCACCTATGCGGTGGTGTATGGCGTGATCGCGCGCAATGTCGACCCCGCCAAGATCTCCTGGGCGATGGGTGTCACGGCCGCGGCCGGCTCCTTCGGGCAGTTCCTGATGGTGCCGGTGCAGAACTGGCTGATCGGCGGCTGGGGCTGGCAAAACGCGCTCTTCGTGCTCGGCCTGGCGGCGTTGGCGATGTTGCCGCTGGCCTTCGGCCTGCGCGAGGCGCCGCAGCACGCCCACCCTTCGCAGGGGCCGCAAGGCATCGGCGCGGCGTTGCGCGAGGCCTTTGCCTACCCCAGCTTCCGGCTGCTGACGGCCGGCTACTTCGTCTGCGGCTTCCAGCTGGTGTTCATCGGCGTGCACATGCCCAGCTACCTCAAGGACCAGGGTCTGGACCCGAGTGTGGCGGCGACAGCGCTGGCGCTGATCGGGCTGTTCAACGTCTTCGGTACCTACGTCGTGGGCAGCCTAGGGGCAGCGCTGGCCCAAGCCGCGCATCCTGTCGGCGATCTACTTGCTGAGATCGCTGTCGATCGTGCTCTTCCTGGTCGTGCCGGTCAGACCGTGGAGCGTGTACCTGTTCGCGGCGTCGATGGGGCTGCTGTGGCTGTCCACCGTGCCGCCGACCAACGCGGTGGTGGCACAGATCTTCGGCGTGCGCCGCATGTCGATGCTCAGCGGCTTCGTCTTCCTCAGCCACCAGCTCGGCTCCTTCCTCGGCGCCTGGCTCGGCGGGCGGCTGTACGAGATGACCGGCAACTACTTCCTGGTGTGGTGGCTGACCGTGGCGCTGGGCGTGTTCGCGCTCGTCGACCTGCCGGTGCGTGACACGCCGATCGTGCGCCCGGCGCTGGCCGCGGCATGAAGCAGCTGCGTCCCCGGTACGCCGGGCCGCGTTGGCACTGGCCTTGGTGGTGCTTGGCGCGGTGTTCCTCAGCTACCTGAATCCGCACCTGGCCGTGGACCTGGCCAACCGTTTCTGGGCCTGCTTCTCGATGCATGCGCCGTTGTCGCTGCCCTCGCCTTGGGTATGCCGCTGGTCGGCGCTGATCCGCCCCGGCGGCAACGTGCTGAACGTGGCCTGCGGCAGCGGTCGGCACGTGCACTGGCTCGCGCAGCAGGGATTTCGCGTCACCGGCATCAACCACGACGCCACCGCCATCGACTCGCTGCGGGGCATTGCACAAGTGCATGGCCGACCTGGAGGGCGGCGCCTGGCCGCTGCCCGGTGCACGCTTCGACGCCGTGGTGGTGACGAACTACCTGTGGCGCGCGCTGTGGCCGGCTCTCTTGGAGGCCTTGGCCGACGGTGGCGTGCTGATCTACGAGACCTTTGCCGACGGCAACCAGAGCGTGGGCAAGCCTTCGCGCGCCGATTTTCTGCTGCGCCATGGCGAGCTGCTCGAGGCGACCCACGGTCTGCGCATCGTGGCCTACGAAGACGGATTCCTCGACGGACCGCCCCGCTTCGTGCAGCACATTGCCGCGGTGAGGGCGGCCGACGCCGGTCGGCGACCCGGTGCGCTATCCGCTTTCGGTCGGACCATGCACGGGCGCGTAAAATCGGCCGATTGCAAGGAAAATGCGCATGAAACCCATAGTTGGCAGCATCGTCGCCCTGGTCACGCCGATGCATGAGGACGGCAGCGTCGACTACCCGTCGCTGCGGCGTCTGATCGACTGGCACATCGCCGAAGGCACCGACTGCATCGGCGTGGTCGGCACCACCGGCGAATCGCCCACGGTCAGCGTCGACGAGCACTGCGAAATCATCCGCGTAGCGGTGGCGCATGCCGCCGGCCGTGTGCCGATCATGGCCGGTGCCGGCGGCAACGCCACGGCCGAAGCCATCGAGCTGTCGCGCTTTGCCAAGCAGGTCGGGGCCGACTGCACGCTGCAGGTGGTGCCCTACTACAACCGGCCGTCGCAGGAAGGCATCTACCGGCACTTTCGCGCCATCGCCGAGGCGGTGGACATCCCGGTGGTGCTGTACAACGTGCCTGGCCGCACCGTGGCCGACATGCACAACGACACGGTGCTGCGCCTGGCGCAGGTGGACGGCATCGTCGGTCTGAAGGACGCCACCGGCGACATCGGTCGCGGGTCGTGGCTGGTCAAGCACGCGCCAAAGGAGTTCTCCATCTACTCGGGCGACGACAACACCGCCGTGGCATTGATGCTGCTGGGCGGCCGCGGCAATGTCAGCGTCACCGCGAACGTGGCGCCGCGCGCGATGCACGAGTTGTGCATGGCCGCCATCGAGGGCCAGTCGAAGCGTGCAAGCGAGATCCACCTGCGCCTGCTGCCGCTTCACCGTGACCTGTTCTGCGAGCCCAGCCCCGCACCTACCAAATGGGCCATGTCGCAGCTGGGTCTTTGCGGCGCGAGCGTGCGCCTGCCGATTCTGCCGCTCACCCCCGCCGGCCAAGCGGTGGTGGACCAGGCCCTGCGCGCCAGTGGCCTGCGCTGAGCGGGCCGCGCGGGACCCTGCGGACTTGAGCGCACCCCCAATCGATGCCCTTGTCGCGCGCCCCCAGCGGCGTGCTGGAGATCCGAACGTGAATCGTTTTGCTGGTGGCACGCCACCTGTCCTGTACACGCTGGCGCTGTCGCTCGCGCTGGCCGGCTGCAGCTCGAACAGCCTGTTTTCGGGCGACCGGGTCGACTATCGCAGCGCCTCCACCAAGATGAACCCGCTGGAAGTACCTCCGGACCTGGCGCAACTCTCGCGCGACGGGCGCTATCAGCAGCAGCAGCGTGGCGTGATCAGCGCCAGCACCATGCCCGCGGCCGGCAGCACCGTGCGCACCAGTGCGCCGGCGGTGGCGCCGGGCGAGGTGGCCGGATACAAGGTCGAGAAGGACGAACACCGGCGCTGGCTCAGCGTACCGAAGCCGCCCGAGCAGGTGTGGCCGCTGATCGTCAGCTTCTGGCAGGACCTGGGTTTCACTCTGACGAAGAACGATGCATCCGCCGGCGTGCTGGAGACCAACTGGGCCGAGAACCGCGCCAAGCTGCCGCAGGACATCATCCGCAAGTCCCTCGGTTCCTTGCTCGACTCGGCCTACTCCACCGGCGAGATGGACCAGTACCGCACGCGCATCGAGCGCACGCCCAACGGTAGTGAGATCTTCGTCACCCACAGAGGCATGATCGAGGTCTACACCAACCCTCAGAAGGACTTCACCAAGTGGGAGCCGCGGCCCAGTGACCCCGAGCTCGAGAACGAGATCCTGTCGAAGTTGCTGGTCAAGCTGGGCGCATCGGAGACCATCGCTCGCAATGCCGTCGAAAACCCAGTGTCGGCCGCGCCGAAGAAGGACCGTGCACGCGTGCTGACCGACAAGCCGGCAGCAACGCTCGAAGTCGACGACAACCTCGACCGCGCCTGGCGCCGCGTCGGCATTGCCCTCGACCGCTCCGGCTTCACTGTCGAGGACCGCGACCGGGCGGCGGGCCTTTACTTCGTCCGCTACGTGGACCCGAAAACCGCTGGGCAGGACGCCACTACCGGCTTCTTCGCGAAACTCTTCGGCGGCAGCAGCGATACCAGCGGCGCTGCGCTCAAGTACCAGGTGTCGCTGAAGAGCGAGGGCTCGAAGACCATCGTATCGGTGCTCAACGCGCAGGGCACACCCGACGCCGGCGAGAACAGCCAGCGCATCGTCACGCTGTTGGCCGACGAGCTGAAGTAGGCGCGACGCGCCAAGTCAAGAAGCCGCCCTCGGGCGGCTTCTTTTCGTTCCGGCGTGAACCGGAAAGCGGTTGCTACTTGCCTGCCGAGGCGGCGGGGGCAGCGGCCGACGCGGCCGCGGCCGCGTCGGCAGCGGCTGCCACGGCCGAAGCGGCGGCAGCAGCCGGGGCGGTTGCGGCAGCGGGAGCCGCGGCGGCCGGCGTCGCTTCTTCCTTCTTGCCGCAAGCGGCCAGGGCAATGGCGGCAACCAAGGAGGCCAGGATGAGTGACTTGTTCATGAAGAGATTCCTCAAGTGTTTGGATGTGACACGGACCAGGGTTCTTGCCGATCCAGCGCCTGCTTGCGCGGCCCGGCAATGAAGACAGGGCCAGATCGCTCTGCCCAAAGCCCAGCCTTGAATTATAAACGGACTAGTGGATTTCCCTATAAGCCCAGGGTCGTGACCGGGAAGGCGGGTGTCGACCGTTGCAGGAATGCATCAATCCGCTCGCGCCATTGGCGTTGTCGAAGCGCATCCGACACAGCCCAACCGCGCCAATGCACCGCGTCCAGCAGATGCACCAGGCCGGTGCCTTCGGCCAACAGCACGCACGGCAACTCGCCGACATCGTCCTGCGACGGGCTGAAAGTGGTGACTGCATGCGACCACAGGCGGTACCAAGCCGTGAACCGCGCGCGGCGCCGCCGCATGTCATCGTAGTTTGCGGCTAACAGCACCAACTGCCGCTGCGGCAGGCGCACCCAATCCGTCAGCGCCTGAAGCAAGGTCGGTTCGTCCAGCGGCCACTCGGCGAAATCCAGGTCCACCCAGACCATGCGGCGCGTCGCACGCGCCAGCGCGAGGCTCACGGCGTCACGCACCGCGGCCACGAAATCGACGCGCGATTCGATCGGCCGTTGTTGCGCCGTAGCCGCTTCGGCACCCGGTTCGTTCATCCGCAGCCCCCTTCCAGCCACCCGGCCGAGGCCCATTCGTCGAGTGTTGCCCGCGCCTGTGCGCTCAGGCGCAATACCTCGGCAGGCGCCAGGCGACGCCGGTCCGCCAAGCGCCTGAGCAGGATGGCATCCCGCCCGCCCGCGCGAAAGGACTCGCCGTTGATGAAGACATGCCGCGCGTCGTACATCATGCGCGTGCGGCGGTCCAGCCGCAGCCCTAGCGACAGGTCCACGCGCCGCGCCGGCGGGTCGAACCAGACCCGCGCCTTGGGCTCGCTCAGCAGCTCGCCCAACGCAGCGTGCAGCAGGTGCGGGTCGCGCAGGGCCTGCTGAAGGACATGCGCGGCGAAATCCTGCAGCGCCGGCGGGATGGCGCCCGGCGTGGCGGTCCCCTCTTGCGACGCATCCGCGTAGAGGCGCTCGCGCGCCGCGGGCTCGATGTCTTCGGCCAGATGCATCAACAACTCGCGCGCCAGCTCGGCCGGCGCCGGGGCACGAAAGCCGGCCGACGCCGTCATGCACTCGCCCACCGCCACACCGTCGTGCGCCCATCGAGGCGGCAGATAGAGCATGTCGCCGGGCTCGAGCAGCCATTCCTGTTCGGCCTCGAAGTGGCACAAGATCTTCAACGGCACGCCTTCGACCAGGCTGCGGTCGCGCGGGCGGCCGATGCGCCAGCGGCGCCGGCCATGCACCTGGATCAGGAACACGTCGTAGGAATCGAGGTGCGGCCCGACACCGCCGCCGTCGCTGGCATAGGACAGCATCAGGTCGTCCAACCGCGCGTCGGGCACGAAACGGAAGCGCGACAGCAGTTCGTGCGCCGCCTGCACATGCAGGTCCAGGCCCTGCACCAGCAAGGTCCAGCCGGGCTGCTTCAAAGGGGGCAGCGCGCGCCGCGGCACCGGCCCATGGCGCAGCGTCCAACCCATAGCGCCGTGGACCACCAGGCGCGACTCCACCTCGTCACGCGCGGCCAGCTCGAACAGCTCGTCTCGAGCCAACGGCGCGCGAACGCCCGGCAGCGCCTGGCGCACCAGCAGCGGCTTCTTCTGCCAGTGGCGGCGCATGAAGCCGGCCGGCGACAAGCCGCCCAGCAGCGGCAATGGTCGGTTCACGTCCATGCCGACATTGTGTCGGTGAACGCCGCACGCGAAGGGCGGTATGCGATGATTCCGCGATGAAGATTTCCGCACCCTGCGTCGTCAGCCTGAGCTGGACGTTGTCCGATGCACAAGGCCAGACCATCGACGAGCTGGCCGAACCGGTGGAGTTCTTTTACGGCGGCCAGGACCTGCTGCCCAAGGTCGAGGAGGCGCTGCTCGGCCAGGAGGCCGGGTATGAAGCACACCTGCACCTGGAGCCGGAGCATGGCTTCGGCGAGTACCGCAGCGAACTGGTGTGCTTCGAGGCACGCGCGCTGTTTCCCGAGAAGCTGGAAACCGGCATGCATTTCGAGGGCCTGCCGAGCGGCAGCGTCACGCCGGGCATGCCGGCTGACCTGCTGTATGCGGTGACCGAGATCTACGCGGAGCACGTGGTGCTCGACGGCAACCACCCGTTGGCCGGCATGGCGTTGCGCGTGCAGCTGAAGGTGCGCGATGTGCGCGAAGCCCGCAACGAAGAAATCGAAGCCGGCACGCTGGGCGCCGCCGGCATCACGGTGCTGAACACCGCGCCGCCGGGCACGCCGACACACTGAATCAGTGCTTGCCGGTGGAGCCGAAGCCACCCTCGCCGCGCGAGGACTCGTTAAAGGCCTCGACACGCTGGAAGCGCGCCTGCACCACCGGCACGATCACCATCTGCGCGATGCGCTCCATCGGCTGCACGGTGAAGGCCTCGCGGCCGCGATTCCAGCAGCTGACCATCAGCGGGCCCTGGTAATCACTGTCGATCAGCCCGACGAGATTGCCGAGAACGATGCCATGCTTGTGGCCCAGGCCCGAGCGCGGCAGCAGCATCGCCGCCAGGCCCGGGTCGCCGATGTGCATCGCCAGCCCGGTGGGAATCAGCGTCGCTTGCCCCGGCTCGACGACCACTGGCGCGTCCAGGCAGGCGCGCAGGTCCAGGCCGGCGCTGCCGGGTGTGGCATACGCGGGCAGGTAGTCCGCCATGCGCGGGTCGAGCAGCCTGAACTCGATGGTGCTCATGATTTGGCCGAGTCCAGGCGCGTGGCGATCTCGGCCACCAGCGCGCGCGCCAGATGCAGCTTGCCGGCGCTGGGCAGTTCGCGCTCGCCCTGTTCGTCCACCAGCAGCAGCGTGTTGTGATCACGGCCGAAGGTGGCCGGGCCGATGTTGCCGACGATCAGTGGCACGCCCTTGCGCACGCGTTTCTCGCGCGCATGTTTCGCCAGCTCGTGGCTCTCGGCCGCGAAGCCCACGCAGTAGGGTCGCGCGGGCAGCCGCGCCACAGCTGCCAGGATGTCGGGGTTCTCGGTCATCGGGATGCTCGGCGCACGGCCGCTGCCGTCCTTCTTGATCTTCAGCGCGCCGCATTCGGCCGGCCGCCAGTCGGCCACCGCCGCGGTAGCCACGAAGACATCGTGACGCGCCGCCAACGGCAGCACCGCATCGTGCATCTGCAGCGCGCTTTGCACATCGATGCGGGTCACGTGGCGCGGCGTCGGCAGTTGCACCGGGCCGGCGACCAGCGTCACCATCGCGCCGGCCTCCTGAGCCGCGCGCGCGATGGCAAAGCCCATCTTGCCGCTGGAAAGGTTGGTGATGCCGCGCACCGGGTCGATGGCCTCGAAGGTGGGCCCGGCGGTGATCAGCACACGCTTGCCGGCCAGCCGCTTGGGCTGGAAGAAGGCGACCAGTTCCTCGCACAGCTCGGTGGCTTCGAGCATGCGGCCATCGCCGATCTCGCCGCAGGCCTGGTCGCCCGCCGCCGGGCCCAGGATGGTGCAACCGTCGGCGCGCAGTTGCGCCAGGTTGCGCTGCGTCGCCGGGTGGGCCCACATCTCGCGGTTCATCGCCGGCGCCAGCAATAGCGGGCAGCGTTCGATCGGCCGCGCCAGGCACAACAGGCTCAGCAGTTCGTCGGCCCGGCCCAGCGCCAGCCTGGCCATGAAGTCGGCGCTGGCCGGTGCCACCAGCACCGCGTCGGCCTGCCGCGTCAGGTTGATGTGCGCCATGGCGTTGGGCTCGCGCACGTCCCACTGGCTCGTGTAGACGCTGCGGTTCGACAGCGCCTGCATCGTCACCGGGGTGATGAACATCGCGGCCGCGTCGGTCATGACCACCTGCACCGTGGCGCCGTGGCGCACCAACTCACGCACCAGTTCGGCCGACTTGTAGCAGGCGATGCCACCGCTCAAGCCCAGCACGATATGGCGGCCTTGCAGGTCCAGGGGTTCGCTCATGATGGCGCGCACTCTAGCTCAAGGCGTGGCACCGGCCGCGCCATGGCACTTCTTGTACTTCCTGCCGCTGCCGCAGGGGCAGGGGTCGTTGCGGCCCGGCACCGGCTCGACGCGGCGGGGTGCATGACGCGGCGCATGCTCGACCCAGTAGCAGCGCAGGTCCTGCACGGCGATGCAGGCTTCGTCCACCAGGTCCTCGCGGCTCAGGGTCTTGCCCGGGTAACGCAGTTGCAGGTCGGCCTTCAGCGCAGCCTCGTCGCGCAGCGTCAAGGCTTCGATGGCAAGCAGGCAACCGTCGTACCAGGCGGCGTCCTCGTCGTCCGGCGCCGGATCGACCCAGTCCTCGACGAAGATCTCGATGGTCTCCAGGAAGCCCAAGGCCCACAGCTCGCCCAGCAGCGGCCAGTCCGCCGCCTCCTCGGGTGTCAGCTTGCCTTCGGCCACGAGCGCATCGCGTGCCTCGGCGGGATACTCGGTCAGCAGCGGCGACAGGCGCAACTCGTCGGGCGCATCGAACAACGCTTCGGCATCCAGTTGCGACGCAATCACGTTCCAGCGGCCCAGGACCGTGTCCATCGCCTGCTGTACATCCTGCGGATCGGCGAAGGTGCGCTCCCAGGCGTCGCCCAGCAGGCGCGGCAGCCACTCGTGCGGCGAAAGGGCGCGCGGGCCGGCCCGCAACGCGGCCATGCAGCCGTCCAGCCACTCAAGCGACACACGATCGTCGAAGCCGTACAGGCGTTCGCACAGCAGCTCCAGCGCCTGGATGTCGGCATCGCTGCTGTCGCGGGGTGTCATGGCCTAGCCTCGGTTATTGGGCGTGTGCGGCCGCATGATGTCATGGCCGCGCTCGAGCCGATTGCCGCGCCGCAGCCGCGCTGGCCGCGACATTGCTGCACACTCCCGGCCCATGCATCGCCCTATTCCCCGTTTCATTGCAGCTGGCGTCGCGGGCTGGGCGCTGGTCTTCGCTGCATCGCCTGTGGCGGCCGCGCCCCCGCGGCTGCTGGTCTTCGGTGAGCAACACGATCAGCCCGATCAGCAGCGCCAGGTGGCCGCCGAGGTGCTGCAGCTCGCGGCCGAGGGGCGCCTGGCGGCGGTGGTGCTGGAAATGGCCGAGCTGCCACATAACACCGCTGCGCTGACGCGCAGTGCCACCGACGCCGAAGCGCGCGGCGCCTTGCACTGGAATGGCTGGCCCTGGGACGCCTATGCCGCGGTGGTGATGAACGCGGTGCGCGCCGGTGTGCCGGTATGGGGTGGCAACCTGCCGCGCACCGGCAACCGCGCGGCGATGGCCGACGCAGCGCTCGACGGCCGCGTCGCCGACACTGCCCGCGAATCCATCGCCGAGGCGGTGCGCAACGGCCACTGCAAGCTGCTGCCGGCGTCGCAGGAGCCGGGCATGGTGCGTATCCAGATCGCCCGCGACCGCGCGATGGCCGAGGTGGTGGCCACGGCCTTGCACGAGGCGCCGCCGGGTTCGCAGGTGCTGCTGCTCACCGGCGCGCAGCATGCGTCGCGCGACCGCGGCGTGCCGCTGCATCTGCAACAAGATGCCGGCATCGCAGCGGCCGACATCCGCGTGGTGATCTTTGGCGAATCCGAGGTCGACCTCGTAGCCGACGAGTGGCGAGCGGCTGTCGTCACGCCGCAGGAGGACCACTGCGAGGCCTTGCGCAAGCGCCTGGCCGCGCCACTGCCAGCGTCGGCCGCAGCGCGCTGAGGCTTTGCGCGTGCCGCCGCAAGGCGGCGCGCGGCTGCCGAAGGCCATGGCGCGATGCAAGCGACTGGGCTGAGGCGCTGCACCCTCAGGCGCGCTCGGCCACCCAGGCGCGCACCGAATCCAGTGCCGCGGACAGCCTCGACGGATCGGTGCCGCCGGCCATCGCCATGTCCGGTTTGCCGCCGCCCTTGCCACCGACCTGCTGGGCAACGAAGTTCACCAGCTCGCCGGCCTTGATCGTGCCGATGCGGTCGGCGGTGACGCCGGCCGCCAGCTGCACTTTGCCGCCTTCCACCGTGGCGAGCACGATGGCCGCGCTCTTCAGCTTGTCCTTCAGCCGGTCCAGCGTCTCGCGCAGCGCTTTGGCATCGGCACCCTGCAGCGTCGCGGCCAGCACCTTGAGCCCGCCGACGTCCACCGCGCGGGCCAGCAATTCGTCGCCCTGCGTCGAGGCCAGCTTGCCCTTCAGCGCGTCGAGCTCCTTCTCCAGGCCGCGCACCTGCTCGAGCAGCGCATTGACGCGCGCCGGCACCTCGGGTTTCAGCACCTTCAGCGTGCCGGCGACGCCGCCAAGTGCGCTTTCCATGCCTTGCACATAGGCGAGAGAGTTGTCGCCGGTCAACGCCTCGACGCGGCGCACGCCGGCCGCCACGCCGCCTTCGGCAACGATGGTGAACAGGCCGATGTCGCCGGTGCGCTGCACATGCGTGCCGCCGCACAGCTCGCGGCTCGTGCCGATGTCGAGCACGCGCACCTCGTCGCCGTACTTCTCGCCGAAGAGCATCATCGCGCCGGCCTTCTGCGCGGCCTCGATGGGCATGACCTGCGCCTTCACCGGCACGTTGGCCAGCACCTCGGCATTGACCCGCTGCTCCACCTTGCGGATCTGTTCGTTGCTGAGCGGCGCGTTGTGCGCGAAGTCGAAGCGCGTGCGCTCGGCATTGACCAGCGAGCCCTTCTGCTGCACGTGCGCGCCCAGCACCTCGCGCAGTGCCTTGTGCATCAGGTGCGTGGCGCTGTGGTTGCGCACGGTCTTGGCGCGGCGCTCGGCGTCGACCCGCGCGATCAACTCGTCGCCGATCTCGAGCTCGCCTTCGACGATGCGGCCATGATGGCCGAAGACGCTGGCCTGGATCTTCAGCGTGTCCTCGACCAGCACGCGCGAGCGCGCGTTGCGCAGCTCGCCGCTGTCGCCGACCTGGCCGCCGCTCTCGGCATAGAAGGGCGTGTGGTCGAGCACGACGACCACGTCATCGCCGGCGCGCGCGCGCTGCACCGGTGAGCCGTCGATGTAGATCGCCGTCACATGGGAGTGCTCGCACACCAGGTGCTCGTAGCCGTGGAAGGCCGTGGCCGCGCCGTCGTAGTCCAGCCCCTGCGCCATCTTGAACTTGGCCTTCGAGCGCGCCTGCTCGCGCTGGCGCTGCATGGCGGCTTCGAAGCCGGCGCTGTCCACCGTGACACCGCGCTCACGGCAGACGTCGGCCGTCAGGTCGAGCGGGAAGCCGAAGGTGTCGTGCAGCTTGAAAGCGGTCTCGCCGTCGATGACCTTCGTGCCGCCGGCCAGGGCGCCTTCCAGGATCTCCATGCCATTGGCGATGGTCTGGAAGAAGCGCTCCTCCTCTTGGCGAAGCACCTCGGTGATGCGCAGACGGTCGCGCTTCAGTTCGGGGTAGGCCTCGCCCATCTGATCGGCCAGCGCGGCCACCAGCGTGTGGAAGAAGGGCTTGCGCGCACCCAGCTTGTAGCCATGGCGGATGGCGCGGCGCGCGATGCGGCGCAGCACGTAGCCGCGGCCTTCGTTGCCCGGGATCACGCCGTCGGCCACGGTGAAGGCGCAGGCGCGGATGTGGTCGGCAATGACCTTCAGGCTCGGCGCGTCCTTGTCACAGTCGCCGCCGCCAGCCGCATCCACCGCGGCCTTGGCCGCGGCCAGCAGATGGACGAACAGGTCGATCTGGTAGTTGCGAATGCACATGCTGCAGCACCGCCGCCAGCCGCTCCAGGCCCATGCCGGTGTCGACACTGGGCTTGGGCAGCTTGTGCATCACGCCCGCGTCATCGCGGTTGAACTGCATGAAGACGTTGTTCCAGATCTCGATGTAACGGTCGCCGTCCTGCTCTTCGCTGCCCGGCGGGCCGCCGGCGACATCGGGGCCATGGTCGTAGAAGATCTCGCTGCACGGGCCGCAGGGGCCGGTGTCGCCCATCATCCAGAAGTTGTCGCTCATGTAGCGGCTGCCCTTGTTGTCGCCGATGCGCACGATGCGCTCGGCGGGCAGGCCGATCTCCTTGAGCCAGATGTCGTAGGCCTCATCGTCCTCGGCATAGACCGTGGCCCAGAGCTTGTCCTTCGGCAGTTGGTAGACCTCGGTCAGCAGTTCCCAGGCGTACTTGATGGCGTCGTGCTTGAAGTAGTCGCCGAAGCTGAAGTTGCCCAGCATCTCGAAGAAGGTGTGGTGGCGCGCGGTGTAGCCCACGTTCTCCAGGTCGTTGTGCTTGCCGCCGGCGCGGATGCACTTCTGGCTGGTGGCCGCACGCGTGTAGGGCCGCTTGTCGAAGCCCAGGAACACGTCCTTGAACTGGTTCATGCCGGCGTTGGTGAACAGCAGCGTCGGGTCGTCGCCGGGCACCACCGGGCTCGAGGCGACGACGGTGTGGCCCTTCGATTCGAAGAACTTCAGGAAGGTGGAGCGGATGTCGGAGGCGTCCATGGGAGTCGTAAATGTTTGGGTCATTCGTGCACCTCGACGCCGGCGCGGCGTGCGGCGCTCGCCAATCCTGCGTCGCACGTGGCCAGTGGGCAACGCCATTGCAGGGCCAGTTCCAGGTACATCGTGTCGTAGGGGGTGAGATCGTGCGTCTGGGCGGCCTCGAAGTGGCGTTGCGGCAGCGAGTGGCCCGGTGCGACCACGTCCACTGCCAACTCGGTCAGTTCGGTGAACAAGCCGACCACCTGCCGGTGCACGAGCCGACCGCGGCGCAGGCTGGAGCGCATGGCATTTGCAATCTCCAAGGGCCAGATCACCGGCGTGGCCAACTGGTCACGCAGCACCTGCTGCATGCTGGACGGGCGCCGCTCGTCCGGCATGACCAGCGACAACGCATAGGACGAGTCGATGACGATCACCGGCGGCCCTCGCGGATCCACTCGATGATCTCTTCCTGCGTGATCGGCCGGCCTTGCGCGGCCACTTCGGCGCCTATGGCCTGCATGCGCTCGAGTGCCCGGTGCCGGCGCTCCAGCAACTCCGCGCTGATGCCCGCAATCGGCACGATCTTCGCCACCGGCTTGTTGTGACGCGTGATGACCACCTCGTCGCCGGCTTCGACCCGGGCGACCAGTTCCGACAAGTGCGTCTTGGCCTCGAACAGGCCCATGGTCTGCGTGCTCATGGATCAGCCATCGTTCTGGTTTAAACGACCAGATTCTAACTCTGTCCGAGCAGCTCGACGGCAGGCCATGTCAGGCGGCGGGGGCCGGCCGCTGTGGCAGGATGACTGTCTGACACCCAAGGAGCGATGCCATGCAACGCGATACCCCACCCGACCTGAGCCGCAAGACCAATGCCGAGCTGCTGGCCCGGCGCAACGCCGCCGTGGCCCGCGGCGTGGGCCACACGCACCAGATCTTTGCGGCGCGCGCCGACAACGCCGAGGTCTGGGACGTGGAAGGCAAACGCTACATCGACTTCGCCGGCGGCATCGCCGTGCTCAACACCGGTCACCGCCACCCGCAGGTGATCGCCGCGGTGAAGGCGCAGCTCGAGCTGTACACCCACACCTGCTTCCAGGTGCTGGCCTACGAGCCCTACGTGGCGCTGGCGGAAAAGCTCAACGCGCTGGCGCCGGGTGACTTTGCCAAGAAGACGTTGCTGCTGAGCAGCGGCGCCGAGGCGCTGGAAAACGCCGTGAAGATCGCGCGTGCCCACACCGGGCGGCCGGGCATCATCGCCTTCACCGGCGGCTACCACGGCCGCACGATGTTCACGCTCGGCCTGACCGGCAAGGTGGCGCCCTACAAGCTGGGCTTCGGGCCCTTCCCGGGCAGCGTGTTCCACGCGTTGTTCCCGAACGCGCTGTACGGCGTCAGCGTCGACGCGGCCATCGCCTCCATCGAAAGCATCTTCAAGAACGACATCGAAGCGACACAGGTGGCAGCCATCGTCATCGAGCCGGTGCAGGGCGAAGGCGGCTTCTACGTCGCGCCCGCGGCCTTCATGCAGCGGCTGCGCAAACTGTGCGACCAGCACGGCATCCTGCTGGTTGCCGACGAGGTGCAGACCGGTGCCGGCCGCACCGGCACCTTCTTCGCCATGGAGCAGATGGGCGTGGCCGCCGACATCGTGACGATGGCCAAGAGCCTGGCCGGCGGCTTTCCGCTGTCGGCGGTGGTCGGCCGCGCGGAGGTCATGGACGCACCGGCACCCGGCGGGTTGGGTGGCACCTATGCCGGCTCTCCGCTGGGTTGCGCCGCGGCCCTGGCTGTGCTGGAGGTGTTCGAGAAGGACAAGCTGCTCGAACGCAGCCGCACCGTGGGTGACCGCCTGACCGCCGGGCTGAAGGCACTGGCGGCGAAGCACAAGGCCATCGGCGACGTGCGCGGCCTCGGTGCGATGGTGGCGATCGAGCTGTTCAAGCACGGTGACGTGCACCAGCCCGACGCCGATCTGGCCAAGGCCATCGTCGCCGAGGCGGCCAGGCGCGGGCTGATCCTGCTGTCCTGCGGTGTGTACGGCAATGTCATCCGCATTCTCGTGCCGCTGACCGCCAGCGACGCGCTGCTCGACGAAGGCATGGCGATCCTGGCCGACACAATGCGCGCGCTGACTTGATAGCGCGACTCCAACCTCACTGAAGTAGGACACGACCATGGCCAAGACCTCCGCCCGCTTCGAATGGGACGACCCGCTGCTGCTCGACCAGCAGCTCAGTGACGACGAACGCGCGGTGCGCGACGCCGCGCGCAGCTACTGCCAGGAGCGGCTGGCCCCGCGCGTGGTCGAAGCCTTCCGCCACGAGAAGACCGACCCGGCCATCTTCCGCGAGATGGGTGAGCTCGGCCTGCTCGGCACCACCATCCCCGAAGCCTACGGCGGCGCCGGGCTGAACTACGTCTGCTACGGCCTGGTGGCACGCGAGGTCGAGCGCGTCGATTCCGGCTACCGCTCGATGATGAGCGTGCAGAGTTCGCTGGTGATGGTGCCGATCAACGCCTTCGGCACCGAGGCGCAGAAGCAGAAGTACCTGCCCAAGCTGGCCTCGGGCCAGTGGATCGGCTGCTTCGGCCTGACCGAGCCGAACCACGGCAGCGACCCGGGCAGCATGGTCACGCGCGCGAAGAAGGTGCCCGGCGGTTATTCGCTGTCGGGCAGCAAGATGTGGATCAGCAACTCACCCATTGCCGATGTCTTCGTCGTCTGGGCCAAGGACGACGGCGGGCAGATCCGCGGCTTCATCCTCGACAAGGGCGCCAAGGGATTGAGTGCCCCGGCGATCCACAGCAAGGTGGGGCTGCGTGCGTCCATCACTGGCGAGATCGTCATGGACGAGGTGTTCTGCCCTGAGGAAAACGCCTTTCCGGACGTGCGTGGACTGAAGGGGCCCTTCACCTGCCTGAACAGCGCACGCTACGGCATCGCCTGGGGCGCGCTCGGCGCGGCGGAAGACTGCTTCCACCGTGCGCGCCAGTACGTGCTCGATCGCAAGCAGTTCGGCCGGCCGCTGGCCGCGAACCAGCTGATCCAGAAGAAGCTGGCCGACATGCTCACCGAGATCACGCTCGGGCTGCAGGGCTGCCTGCGCCTGGGCAGGATGAAGGACGAGGGCACGGCCTCGGTGGAAGTCACCAGCCTCTTGAAGCGCAATTCCTGTGGCAAGGCGCTGGACATCGCGCGGCTGGCGCGCGACATGATGGGCGGCAACGGCATCAGCGACGAGTTCGGCGTGGCGCGGCATCTGGTCAACCTGGAAGTGGTCAACACCTACGAGGGCACACACGACATCCATGCGCTGATCCTGGGTCGCGCCATCACCGGCATCCAGGCCTTCAGCTGATGGCCGCCACCGACGCGCTGGTGCGTTTTGCCGGCGTGCAGAAGACCTACGACGGCCAGACTCTGGTCGTTCGCTCGCTCGACCTGGACATCCGGCGCGGCGAGTTCCTTTCGCTGCTCGGGCCCTCAGGTTCGGGCAAGACCACCTGCCTGATGATGCTGGCCGGCTTCGAATCGCCGACCGCGGGTGAAATCTTCCTCGACGGCCAGCCGATCACGCGCACGCCGCCGCACAAGCGCAACTTCGGCATGGTGTTCCAGAACTATGCGCTGTTTCCCCATCTGCGCGTCGCGGACAACGTGGCCTACCCGCTGACGGTGCGCAAGGTGCCGAAAGCCGAGATCGCACAACGCGTGGCCAAGGCGCTGGCGATGGTGCAGCTTGGCGGCCGCGACCAGGCCTACCCGTCGCAGCTGTCCGGCGGCCAGCAGCAGCGCGTCGCGCTGGCGCGCGCGCTGGTATTCGAGCCGCAGCTGGTGCTGATGGACGAGCCGCTCGGTGCGCTGGACAAGCAGCTTCGTGAGCACATGCAGATCGAACTGAAGGAACTGCACCGCCAACTCGGCGTGACCTTCGTCTACGTCACCCATGACCAGGGTGAGGCGTTGACGATGAGCGACCGCGTCGCCGTCTTCAACGACGGCGCGATCCAGCAGATCGACGCGGTCGAGCGCCTCTACGAAACGCCGACCAACCGCTTCGTTGCCGGCTTCGTCGGCGACAGCACTCAGCTCACCGGCACGGTCGGCAGCGCCGACGGCCCGCACTGCGAACTGGTGCTGCCGACCGGTGAGCGGCTGGCGGGCCTTAACGTCAATGCGGCGGCGACCGGTACTGCGGTGGTTGCGTCGGTGCGGCCCGAGCGCATCGATGCGCACTTGCGGGTGCCCGAGGATCCGGCCAACGTGCTGCAGGCCTCAGTCGACGACGTGATCTACTTCGGCGACCACCTGCGCCTGCGCTGCGCCGTGACCGGCCAGGCCCAGGCCACCGTCAAGCTGCCGCTCGGCTCGGGTGCGCACCCCGCCGCCGGACAGAGCGTATGGTTGCGTTTTCCCGAGGCGACGCTGCGCATCTATTCTTGACGGGCGTTGCCGACATTCACTCCACCACCCAAGAGGAGACTGCCCATGAAATCCCTCCGCCTGATGGCCAGCCTGGCCGCATTGCTGGCCTTGCCGGCCCTCGCGCAGACGCAGCTGACGATCGTCAACTTCGGCGGCGCCAACGGCAACGCGCAGAAGAAGGCCTATTTCGAGCCCTTCGAGAAGAGCGGCGCCGCCAAGATCCAGGCCGTCGAGTACAACGGCGAGCAGGCCAAGATCAAGGCCATGGTCGAGACCAAGAAGATCACCTGGGATGTGGTCGAGGTCGAGAGCCCCGACGTCAGCCGCGGCTGCGACGAAGGCCTGTTCGAGAAGCTCGACTATGCCAAGATCGGCAACAAGGCCGACTTCCAGCCGGCCGCGGTGCATGAGTGCGGTATCGGCATCTTCGTCTGGTCGACGGTGATGGCCTACAACGGCGACAAGCTGAAGGACGGCCCGCAGACCTGGGCCGATTTCTGGGACACGAAGAAGTTCCCCGGCAAGCGCGGCCTGCGCAAAGGTGCACGCTACAACCTCGAGTTCGCGCTGATGGCCGACGGCGTGAAGCCGGCCGACGTCTACAAGGTGCTGGCCACGAAGGAAGGCGCCGACCGCGCATTCAAGAAGCTCACCGAGCTCAAGCCCAGCATCCAGTGGTGGGAAGCCGGGGCGCAGCCGCCACAGTTCCTGGTGGCCGGCGACGTGGTCATGACCAGCGCCTACAACGGCCGCATCGACGCTGCGCAGCGCGAAGGCAAGAACCTGAAGATCGGCTGGACCGGCGGCATCTACGACCTGGACTACTGGACCATCGTCAAGGGCTCGCCGAACAAGGACGCAGCGCTGAAGTTCATCGCTTTCGCCTCGTCGCCCGACGCGCAGGCCGAGTACGCGCGCAACATCAGCTACGGCCCGACCAACAACAAGGCGCTGGCCAAGCTCGACGCCAAGGTGCTGGCGATGCTGCCGACCTCGCCGGCCAACTCGAAGGACGCGCTGCAGTTCAACATCAAGTTCTGGGCCGACCAGGGCGAGGAACTGGAGAAGCGCTTCGCCTCGTGGGCGGCGCAGTAGAGGCCGCGTAGGCAGCGCCGCGCGAGCCGGCCATGAACGCCGTCGCCGCCCTGGGCTCGGCCGAACTGCGGCGCTCGCTGCAGCGCGTCGAGACGCGGCGGCGCGTGCTCGCGATCGCGCTGACGCTGCCCTTGTTGGTGTTCCTGCTGGCGACGCTGCTGGTGCCGATCGGCGCGCTGCTGGTGCGCGCAATCGAGAACCCGGAGATCGCCGGCACGCTGCCGCGCACCGGTGCGGCACTGGCCGGCTGGGACCGCAGGTCCGAGGCCCCGGCGGCGGCCTTCGCCGCGGTGGCGACCGACCTCGGTGCGCTGAAGGAAGCCTCCGACGCCGGCGCGCTGGCGCGGCGGCTGAACACCGAAGTGGCCGGCGCGCGCTCGCTGATCATGGGCACCTACCGCGCCCTGCCGCTGGGCGAGGGCCTGACGCCGGAACAGGCGCGCGAGAGGATGCTGGCACTCGATGCGCGCTGGGCCGAGCTGAAGTACTGGCAGGCGATCGCGAAGAACGCGTCGCGCTGGACGCCCGACTACCTGCTCACCGCCGTCGACCTGAAGCGCAGCCCCGGCGGTCGCATCGAACAGGTGGCGCCGGACCAGCGCGTCTTCGGACGCATCCTCGGGCGCACCTTCCAGATCAGTGCGATCGTCACGCTGTGCTGCCTGTTGCTGGCCTACCCGCTGGCCTACTGGCTGTCGACGCTGCCGGCACGCAAGGCCAACGTGCTGATGATCCTGGTCCTGGTGCCGTTCTGGACCTCGATCCTGGTGCGCGTCGCGGCCTGGATCGTGCTGCTGCAGCGCGAGGGGCTGGTCAACAAGTCGCTGCTCGCGCTGTCGATCGTCGACGAGCCGCTGACGCTGCTGTTCAACCGCACCGGCGTCATCATCTCGATGGTGCACATCCTGCTGCCGTTCATGATCCTGCCGCTGTACAGCGTGATGAAGTCGGTGCCACCGACCTTCCTGCGCGCCGCGGTGTCGCTGGGCAGCCCGCCGCTGGCGGCCTTCTTCCGCGTCTACCTGCCGCAGACCTGGCCCGGCATCGGTGCCGGCGGGCTGCTGGTGTTCATCCTGGCCATCGGCTACTACGTGACGCCGGCCTTGCTCGGCGGTGCCGACGACCAGATGCTCAGCTACTACATCGCCCAGTACACGAACGTCGACGTCAACTGGGGCATGGCCTGTGCGCTCGGCACGGTGCTGCTGGCGGCCACGCTGATCCTGTACGCCGTCTACCGTCGCGTCGTCAAGGCCGAACTGAGCCTGGGTTGAAGCCGATGTCCCGCCTGCCGCGCTTCCCCGCCTACTACGCGCCGATCGACAAGCTCGGCTGGTGGGCGCTGCGCGCTTTCGGTATCGCGCTGCTGGGGTTCCTGCTGCTGCCGATCCTGGTGATCGTGCCGCTGTCGTTTTCGGCCAGTTCGTTCCTGGCCTATCCGATGCCGGGCTGGTCGCTGCAGTGGTATCAGAATCTGTTCACCTCCAGCGACTGGGCACGCGCCGCGAAGAACAGCTTCATCGTCGCACCCGCCGCCACCTTCGTGGCCACCGTGCTGGGCACACTCACCGCGGTGGGCCTGGCGCGCATTCAGTTCCCTGGAAAGGGGCTGCTGATGAGCGTGCTGATCGCGCCGATGGTGGTGCCAATCGTCGTCGTCGGCGTGGCCTGCTACCTGTTCTTCGCGCGCATCGGTCTGGCCGACACCTACACCGGGCTGATCATCGTGCATGCGGCGCTCGGTGCGCCGTTCGTCGTCACCACCGTGCTGGCCACGCTGCAGGGCTTCAACCACAACCTGGTGCGCGCCTCGCTGAGCCTGGGGGCGGGGCCGGTGCAGACCTTCTTCCGCGTCACGCTGCCGGTGATCGCACCGGGTGTGATCTCGGGGGCGCTGTTCGCCTTTGCCACCTCCTTCGACGAGGTGGTGGTGACGCTGTTCATCGCCGGACCGGAACAGGTGACGCTGCCGCGGCAGATGTTCACCGGCATCCGCGAGAACATCAACCCGACCATCGCCGCGGTGGCCACACTGCTGACGATCTTCACCACCAGCCTGATGCTGGTGCTGGAGTGGATCCGCGGCAAGCGCGCCTGACCATGAGCGAGAAGAACCAACCCCTCAGCGGCAACGCGATGCCGCGCTTCGGCGGCATCGCAACGATGCTGCGGCTGCCGCTGGCCGAGTCGCCCGCGGGGCTGGACGCGGCCTTCATCGGGGTGCCGCTGGACATCGGCACCAGCCATCGGCCCGGGGCGCGCTTCGGCCCGCGCCAGATCCGCGCCGAATCGTCGCTGATCCGACCCTACAACATGGCCACCGGCGCCGCGCCCTTCGACACGCTGCAGGTGGCCGACCTGGGCGACGTGCCGATCAACACCTACTCGCTCGAGAAGTCGCTGCCGATCGTCAGCGACTTCTACGCGCGCGTGCTGGCGGCCGCTTGCCGGCCGCTGACCCTGGGTGGCGACCACACGATCGCGCTGCCGATCCTGCGCGCCGTCGCGGCCCGACACGGCCCGGTCGCGCTGGTGCATGTCGACGCCCATGCCGACGTCAACGACGACATGTTCGGCGAACGCATTGCCCACGGCACGCCGTTTCGCCGCGCGGTCGAGGAAGGCCTGCTGCAGTGCGACAAGGTCTGGCAGATCGGCCTGCGCGGCAGCGGCTACGCGGCCGACGACTTCGACTGGCCGCGCGCGCAGGGCTTCACCGTCGTGCAGGCGCACGAGGTCTGGTACCGCTCGCTCGCGCCGCTGATGGATCAGGTGCGCGAGCGCATCGGGTCGGCGACACCGGCCTACCTGAGCTTCGACATCGACGGCATCGACCCGGCCTTCGCCGGCGGCACCGGCACACCGGAAATCGGCGGCCTGACCGTGTCGCAGGCGCTGGAGATCATCCGCGGCTGCAAGGGCCTGAACCTGGTCGGCGCGGATCTGGTCGAGGTCTCGCCACCCTACGACCCGAGCGGCAATACCGCGCTGCTCGGCGCCAACCTGCTGTACGAGATGCTGTGCGTGTTGCCTGGCGTCGCCGTGCGTTGAATCCTTCGAGGAAGCCGATGACCCGAGCGCAGGCCGTCCCCACCGTGCAGATCGACAATCAGCGCGTGATCGTTACCGAGTGGCGCTTTGCGCCCGGCGCCGAGACCGGCTGGCACCGCCATGCGCACGACTACGTGGTGGTGCCGCAGACCGACGGCGAGTTGCTGCTCGAAACGCCGGAGGGCGAACTCAAGGCACCGCTGGTGGCAGGCAAGTCCTACACGCGCCAGGTCGGTGTCGAGCACAACGTCATCAACAACACCGACCACGAGGTGGTGTTCATCGAGATCGAACTGCGCTGAACGAACGAAGGAACCCCTGATCATGGATGACAAGACCTCGCCGCTGACCCTGCTGAACGACCCCAGCCTGCTGAAGACCGACGCGCTGATCGGCGGCGACTGGGTCAAGGGCGCCGCGCGCTTCGAGGTCTACGACCCGGCCACCGGCCAGCGTCTGGTGGACGTGGCCAACCTTTGCCCAGCCGACGCACAGGCCGCCATCGCCGCCGCGAACAAGGCCTGGCCGGCTTGGCGCGCCAAGACCGCGAAGGAACGCGCTGCCGTGCTGATGAAGTGGTTTGCGCTGCTGCACCAGCATGCCGACGACCTGGCGCGCATCATGACCGCCGAACAGGGCAAGCCGTTGGCCGAAGCCAAGGGTGAGGTGGGCTACGGCGCCAGCTTCCTGGAGTGGTTTGCCGAAGAGGCGCGCCGCATTTATGGCGAGACCATCCCGAGCACCGACAACAGCAAGCGCTTCCTGGTCATCAAGCAGCCGATCGGCGTGTGCGCGGCGATCACGCCGTGGAACTTCCCGATAGCGATGATCACGCGCAAGGTGGCGCCGGCGCTGGCGGCAGGCTGCCCGGTGATCATCAAGCCGGCCGAACAGACGCCGCTGTCGGCGCTGGCCGTGGCCGAACTGGCGCAGCGCGCCGGCATGCCGGCCGGCGTGTTGAACATTCTGACCGCCGATGCCGACCGCTCGATCGAGATCGGCAAGGTGCTGTGCGACAGCGAC
>CAWGOK010000056.1:0-29093 GCA_963824005.1 uncultured beta proteobacterium | reverse complement strand
GAGATCGGCGACGAGTTGATCGCGCGGGTCGACGCCGAGCGCCGCGCCAAGACCGTGCGCAACCACAGCGCCACGCACCTGATGCACAAGGCACTGCGCGAGGTGGTCCTGGCGCGCACGTGCAGCAGAAGGGCTCGCTGGTCAATGCCGAGCGCACGCGCTTCGACTTCGCGCACAACGCGCCGCTGAGCAACGAACAGATCCGCAAGGTGGAGCAGCGGGTCAATGCCGAGGTGCTGGCCAACGTGCCGGTGAAGGCGCAGGTCATGCCCATCGAGGCCGCGCAGAAGGCCGGCGCGATGATGCTCTTCGGCGAGAAGTACGGCGACGAGGTGCGCGTGCTCGACATCGGCACGAGCCGCGAGCTGTGCGGCGGCACGCATGTGCAGCGCACCGGCGACATCGGCCTGTTCACCATCGTTGCCGAAGGCGGCGTGGCGGCCGGCGTGCGCCGCGTCGAGGCGTTGACCGGCGACAACTCTCTCGCCTATGTGCAAGGCATGGAAAGCGCACTTGGCGGCGTCGCCGGCACGCTGAAGGTGCTGAAACCCGAGGTGCCGGCGCGCGTCAATGCGCTGCTCGAGCAGGTGCGCGGCCTGGAGAAGGAGCTCGACGCGCTGAAGGGCAAGCTGGCCTCGACGCAGGGCGACGAACTGCTGGCCCGTGCGGTCGACGTCGGCGGCCTCAAGGTGCTGGCCGCGACGCTGCATGGCGCTGACGCCAAGGCGCTGCGCGACACGCTGGACCGGCTGAAGGACAAGCTCAAGAGCGCGGCCATCGTGCTCGCCACGGTGGAAGGTGGCAACGTGCAACTGGCGGCGGATGCACCGCCGACCGCATCGGCACGATCAAGGCCGGCGAACTGGTGAACTTCGTCGCCCAGCAGGTCGGCGGCAAGGGCGGCGGCAAACCGGACATGGCGATGGCCGGTGGCTTCGACCGTCGCGGTTGACTGCGGCACTGGATTCGGTGCGCGGCTGGGTGGCCGAGCGGGTCTGATGGTGCGGCGCCTCAGCCCAGTCGCTTGCATTGCGCCCGGGCCTTCGGCAGCCGCGCGCCGCCTTCCGGCGGCACGCGCGCAGCCTCAGCGCGCTGCGGCCGACGCTGGCAGTGGCGCGGCCAGGCGCTTGCGCAAGGCCTCGCAGTGGTCCTCCTGCGGCGTGACGACAGCGGCTCGCCACTCGTCGGCTACGAGGTCGACCTCGGATTCGCCAAAGATCACCACGCGGATGTCGGCCGCTGCGATGCCGGCATCTTGTTGCAGATGCAGCGGCACGCCGCGGTCGCGCGACGCATGCTGCGCGCCGGTGAGCAGCAGCACCTGCGAACCCGGCGGCGCCTTGTGCAAGGCCGTGGCCACCACCTCGGCCATCGCGCGGTCGCGGGCGATCTGGATGCGCACCATGCCCGGCTCCTGCGACGCCGGCAGCAGCTTGCAGTGGCCGTTGCGCACCGCCTCGGCGATGGACTCGCGGGCAGTGTCGGCGACGCGGCCGTCGAGCGCTGCGTCGGCCATCGCCGCGCGATTGCCGGTGCGCGGCAGGTTGCCACCCCATACCGGCACGCCGGCGCGCACCGCGTTCATCACCACCGCGGCATAGGCGTCCCAGGGCCAGCCATTCCAGTGCAAGGCGCCGCGCGCTTCGGCGTCGGTGGCACTGCGCGTCAGCGCAGCGGTGTTGTGTGGCAGCTCGGCCATTTCCAGCACCACCGCCGCCAGGCGCCCCTCGGCCGCGAGCTGCAGCACCTCGGCGGCCACCTGGCGCTGCTGATCGGGCTGATCGTGTTGCTCACCGAAGACCAGCAGCCGCGGGGGCGCGGCCGCCACAGGCGACGCAGCGAAGACCAGCGCCCAGCCCGCGACGCCAGCTGCAATGAAGCGGGGAATAGGGCGATGCATGGGCCGGGAGTGTGCAGCAATGTCGCGGCCAGCGCGGCTGCGGCGCGGCAATCGGCTCGAGCGCGGCCATGACATCATGCGGCCGCACACGCCCAATAACCGAGGCCAGGCCATGACACCCCGCGACAGCAGCGATGCCGACATCCAGGCGCTGGAAGCTGCTGTGCGATCGCCTGTACGGCTTCGACGATCGTGTGTCGCTCGAGTGGCTGGACGGCTGCATGGCCGCGTTGCGGGCCGGCCCGCGTGCCCTTTCGCCGCACGAGTGGCTGCCGCGCCTGCTGGGCGACGCCTGGGAGCGCACCTTCGCCGACCCGCAGGATGTGCAGCAGGCGATGGACACGGTGCTGGGCCGCTGGAACGTGATCGCGTCGCAACTGGATGCCGAAGCCTTGTTCGACGCGCCCGACGAGTTGCGCCTGTCGCCGCTGCTGACCGAGTACCCCGCCGAGACACGCGATGCGCTCGTGGCCGAAGGCAAGCTGACGCCCGAGCAGGCGGCGGACTGGCCGCTGCTGGGCGAGCTGTGGGCCCTCGGTTTCCTGGAGACCATCGACAACTTCGTCGAGGACTGGGTCGATCCGGCGCCGGACGACGAGGACGCCGCCTGGTACGACGGTTGCCTGCTGGCCATCGAAGCGTTGACGCTGCGCGACGAGGCTGCGCTGAAGGCCGACCTGCAACTGCGCTACCCGGGCAAGACCCTGAGCCGCGAGGACCTGGTGGACGAAGCCTGCATCGCCGTGCAGGACCTGCGCTGCTACTGGGTCGAGCATGCGCCGCGCCACGCGCCTCGGCGCGTCGAGCCGGTGCCGGGCCGCAACGACCCCTGCCCCTGCGGCAGCGGCAGGAAGTACAAGAAGTGCCATGGTGCGGCGGTGCCACGCCTTGAGCTAGAGTGCGCGCCATCATGAGCGAACCCCTGGACCTGCAAGGCCGCCATATCGTGCTCGGCTTGAGCGGCGGCATCGCCTGCTACAAGTCGGCCGAGCTGGTGCGTGAGCTGGTGCGCCACGGCGCCACCGTGCAGGTGGTCATGACCGAGGCGGCCGCGATGTTCATCACCCCGGTGACGATGCAGGCGCTGTCGAACCGCAGCGTCTACACCAGCCAGTGGGACGCGCGCGAGCCCAACGCCATGGCGCACATCAACCTGACGCGCGCAGGCCGACGCGGTGCTGGTGGCACCGGCCAGCGCCGACTTCATGGCCAAGCTGGCGATGGGCCGGGCCGACGAGCTGCTGAGCCTGCTGTGCCTGGCGCGGCCGATCGAACGCTGCCCGCTATTGCTGGCGCCGGCGATGAACCGCGAGATGTGGGCCCACCCGGCGACGCAGCGCAACCTGGCGCAACTGCGCGCCGACGGTTGCACGATCCTGGGCCCGGCGGCGGGCGACCAGGCCTGCGGCGAGATCGGCGATGGCCGCATGCTCGAAGCCACCGAGCTGTGCGAGGAACTGGTGGCCTTCTTCCAGCCCAAGCGGCTGGCCGGCAAGCGTGTGCTGATCACCGCCGGGCCCACCTTCGAGGCCATCGACCCGGTGCGCGGCATCACCAACCTTTCCAGCGGCAAGATGGGCTTTGCCATCGCGCGCGCGGCGCAGGAGGCCGGCGCGATGGTGACGCTGGTCGCCGGCCCGGTGCAACTGCCGACGCCGCGCCACGTGACGCGCATCGATGTGCAAAGCGCGATGCAGATGCACGATGCGGTGCTGCCGTTGGCGGCGCGTCACGATGTCTTCGTGGCTACCGCGGCGGTGGCCGACTGGCGGCCGGCCGAATGCGGCGCGCTGAAGATCAAGAAGGACGGCAGCGGCCGTGCGCCGAGCATCCCGATGACCGAGAACCCCGACATCCTGGCGGCTGTGGCGCGGCTGCCCGCGCGACCCTACTGCGTGGGCTTCGCGGCCGAGAGCCACGAGCTGGCGAAACATGCGCGCGAGAAACGCGTGCGCAAGGGCGTGCCACTGATCGTCGGCAACATCGGCCCGGCCACCTTCGGCCGTGATCACAACACGCTGCTGCTGGTGGACGAACAGGGCGAGCGCGAACTGCCCAGCGCCGGCAAGCTGCATCTGGCGCGCGCGCTGGTGGCCGAGATCGCCACGCGCCTGGACTCGGCCAAGTCATGAGCACCATCGAGTTCAGGCTGCTCGACCCGCGCATGGCGGACTACCTGCCCGCGTATGCCACACCCGGCAGCGCCGGCCTGGACCTGCGCGCCTGCCTGGACGCGCCAGTGGTCGTCGAGCCGGGGCAAGCGACGCTGATTCCCACCGGGCTGGCGATGCACATCGGCGACCCGGGCCTGGCGGCGATGCTGCTGCCGCGCTCGGGCCTGGGCCACAAGCATGGCATCGTTCTCGGCAATCTCGTCGGGCTGATCGACAGTGATTACCAGGGCCCGCTGATGGTCAGCTGCTGGAACCGCGGCCGCGAGGCCTTCACCGTGCAGCCGATGGAGCGCATCGCGCAGATGGTGATCGTGCCGGTGGTGCAGGCGCGCTTCCAGCGTGTCGAGGCCTTTAACGAGTCCTCGCGCGGCGAGGGTGGCTTCGGCTCCACCGGCAAGCACTGATTCAGTGTGTCGGCGTGCCCGGCGGCGCGGTGTTCAGCACCGTGATGCCGGCGGCGCCCAGCGTGCCGGCTTCGATTTCTTCGTCGCGGGCTTCGCGCACATCGCGCACCTTCAGCTGCACGCGCAACGCCATGCCGGCCAACGGGTGGTTGCCGTCGAGCACCACGTGCTCCGGGTAGATCTCGGTCACCGCATACAGCAGGTCAGCCGGCATGCCCGGCGTGACGCTGCCGCTCGGCAGGCCCTCGAAATGCATGCCGGTTTCCAGCTTCTCGGGAAACAGCGCGCGTGCCTCGAAGCACACCAGTTCGCTGCGGTACTCGCCGAAGCCATGCTCCGGCTCCAGGTGCAGGTGTGCCTCATGCCCGGCCTCCTGGCCGAGCAGCGCCTCCTCGACCTTGGGCAGCAGGTCCTGGCCGCCGTAGAAGAACTCCACCGGTTCGGCCAGTTCGTCGATGGTCTGGCCTTGTGCATCGGACAACGTCCAGCTCAGGCTGACGACGCAGGGTGCGGAAATCTTCATCGCGGAATCATCGCATACCGCCTTTCGCGTGCGGCGTTCACCGACACAATGTCGGCATGGACGTGAACCGACCATTGCCGCTGCTGGGCGGCTTGTCGCCGGCCGGCTTCATGCGCCGCCACTGGCAGAAGAAGCCGCTGCTGGTGCGCCAGGCGCTGCCGGGCGTTCGCGCGCCGTTGGCTCGAGGCGAGCTGTTCGAGCTGGCCGCGCGTGACGAGGTGGAGTCGCGCCTGGTGGTCCACGGCGCTATGGGTTGGACGCTGCGCCATGGGCCGGTGCCGCGGCGCGCGCTGCCCCCTTTGAAGCAGCCCGGCTGGACCTTGCTGGTGCAGGGCCTGGACCTGCATGTGCAGGCGGCGCACGAACTGCTGTCGCGCTTCCGTTTCGTGCCCGACGCGCGGCTGGACGACCTGATGCTGTCCTATGCCAGCGACGGCGGCGGCGTCGGGCCGCACCTCGATTCCTACGACGTGTTCCTGATCCAGGTGCATGGCCGGCGCCGCTGGCGCATCGGCCGCCCGCGCGACCGCAGCCTGGTCGAAGGCGTGCCGTTGAAGATCTTGTGCCACTTCGAGGCCGAACAGGAATGGCTGCTCGAGCCCGGCGACATGCTCTATCTGCCGCCTCGATGGGCGCACGACGGTGTGGCGGTGGGCGAGTGCATGACGGCGTCGGCCGGCTTTCGTGCCCCGGCGCCGGCCGAGCTGGCGCGCGAGTTGTTGATGCATCTGGCCGAAGACATCGAGCCCGCGGCGCGCGAGCGCCTCTACGCGGATGCGTCGCAAGAGGGGACCGCCACGCCGGGCGCCATCCCGCCGGCGCTGCAGGATTTCGCCGCGCATGTCCTTCAGCAGGCCCTGCGCGACCCGCACCTGCTGCACGCTGCGTTGGGCGAGCTGCTGAGCGAGCCCAAGGCGCGGGTCTGGTTCGACCCGCCGGCGCGGCGCGTGGACCTGTCGCAAGGGCTGCGGCTGGACCGCCGCACGCGCATGATGTACGACGCGCGGCATGTCTTCATCAACGGCGAGTCCTTTCGCGCGGGCGGGCGGGATGCCATCCTGCTCAGGCGCTTGGCGGACCGGCGTCGCCTGGCGCCTGCCGAGGTATTGCGCCTGAGCGCACAGGCGCGGGCAACACTCGACGAATGGGCCTCGGCCGGGTGGCTGGAAGGGGGCTGCGGATGAACGAACCGGGTGCCGAAGCGGCTACGGCGCAGCAACGGCCGATCGAATCGCGCGTCGATTTCGTGGCCGCGGTGCGTGACGCCGTGAGCCTCGCGCTGGCGCGTGCGACGCGCCGCATGGTCTGGGTGGACGCTGGATTTCGCCGAGTGGCCGCTGGACGAACCGACCTTGCTTCAGGCGCTGACGGATTGGGTGCGCCTGCCGCAGCGGCAGTTGGTGCTGTTAGCCGCAAACTACGATGACATGCGGCGGCGCCGCGCGCGCTTCACGGCTTGGTACCGCCTGTGGTCGCATGCAGTCACCACTTTCAGCCCGTCGCAGGACGATGTCGCCGAGTTGCCGTGCGTGCTGCTGGCCGAAGGCGCCGGCCTGGTGCATCTGCTGGACGCGGTGCATTGGCGCGGTTGGGCTGTGTCGGATGCGCTTCAGCAACGCCAATGGCGCGAGCGGATTGATGCATTCCTGCAACGGTCGACACCCGCCTTCCCGGTCACGACCCTGGGCTTATAGGGAAATCCACTAGTCCGTTTATAATTCAAGGCTGGGCTTTGGGCAGAGCGATCTGGCCCTGTCTTCATTGCCGGGCCGCGCAAGCAGGCGCTGGATCGGCAAGAACCCTGGTCCGTGTCACATCCAAACACTCGAGGAATCTCTTCATGAACAAGTCACTCATCCTGGCCTCCTTGGTTGCCGCCATTGCCCTGGCCGCTTGCGGCAAGAAGGAAGAAGCGACGCCGGCCGCCGCGGCTCCCGCTGCCGCAACCGCCCCGGCTGCTGCCGCCGCTTCGGCCGTGGCAGCCGCTGCCGACGCGGCCGCGGCCGCGTCGGCCGCTGCCCCCGCCGCCTCGGCAGGCAAGTAGCAACCGCTTTCCGGTTCACGCCGGAACGAAAAGAAGCCGCCCGAGGGCGGCTTCTTGACTTGGCGCGTCGCGCCTACTTCAGCTCGTCGGCCAACAGCGTGACGATGCGCTGGCTGTTCTCGCCGGCGTCGGGTGTGCCCTGCGCGTTGAGCACCGATACGATGGTCTTCGAGCCCTCGCTCTTCAGCGACACCTGGTACTTGAGCGCAGCGCCGCTGGTATCGCTGCTGCCGCCGAAGAGTTTCGCGAAGAAGCCGGTAGTGGCGTCCTGCCCAGCGGTTTTCGGGTCCACGTAGCGGACGAAGTAAAGGCCCGCCGCCCGGTCGCGGTCCTCGACAGTGAAGCCGGAGCGGTCGAGGGCAATGCCGACGCGGCGCCAGGCGCGGTCGAGGTTGTCGTCGACTTCGAGCGTTGCTGCCGGCTTGTCGGTCAGCACGCGTGCACGGTCCTTCTTCGGCGCGGCCGACACTGGGTTTTCGACGGCATTGCGAGCGATGGTCTCCGATGCGCCCAGCTTGACCAGCAACTTCGACAGGATCTCGTTCTCGAGCTCGGGGTCACTGGGCCGCGGCTCCCACTTGGTGAAGTCCTTCTGAGGGTTGGTGTAGACCTCGATCATGCCTCTGTGGGTGACGAAGATCTCACTACCGTTGGGCGTGCGCTCGATGCGCGTGCGGTACTGGTCCATCTCGCCGGTGGAGTAGGCCGAGTCGAGCAAGGAACCGAGGGACTTGCGGATGATGTCCTGCGGCAGCTTGGCGCGGTTCTCGGCCCAGTTGGTCTCCAGCACGCCGGCGGATGCATCGTTCTTCGTCAGAGTGAAACCCAGGTCCTGCCAGAAGCTGACGATCAGCGGCCACACCTGCTCGGGCGGCTTCGGTACGCTGAGCCAGCGCCGGTGTTCGTCCTTCTCGACCTTGTATCCGGCCACCTCGCCCGGCGCCACCGCCGGCGCACTGGTGCGCACGGTGCTGCCGGCCGCGGGCATGGTGCTGGCGCTGATCACGCCACGCTGCTGCTGCTGATAGCGCCCGTCGCGCGAGAGTTGCGCCAGGTCCGGAGGTACTTCCAGCGGGTTCATCTTGGTGGAGGCGCTGCGATAGTCGACCCGGTCGCCCGAAAACAGGCTGTTCGAGCTGCAGCCGGCCAGCGCGAGCGACAGCGCCAGCGTGTACAGGACAGGTGGCGTGCCACCAGCAAAACGATTCACGTTCGGATCTCCAGCACGCCGCTGGGGGCGCGCGACAAGGGCATCGATTGGGGGTGCGCTCAAGTCCGCAGGGTCCCGCGCGGCCCGCTCAGCGCAGGCCACTGGCGCGCAGGGCCTGGTCCACCACCGCTTGGCCGGCGGGGGTGAGCGGCAGAATCGGCAGGCGCACGCTCGCGCCGCAAAGACCCAGCTGCGACATGGCCCATTTGGTAGGTGCGGGGCTGGGCTCGCAGAACAGGTCACGGTGAAGCGGCAGCAGGCGCAGGTGGATCTCGCTTGCACGCTTCGACTGGCCCTCGATGGCGGCCACGCACAACTCGTGCATCGCGCGCGGCGCCACGTTCGCGGTGACGCTGACATTGCCGCGGCCGCCCAGCAGCATCAATGCCACGGCGGTGTTGTCGTCGCCCGAGTAGATGGAGAACTCCTTTGGCGCCTGCTTGACCAGCCACGACCCGCGACCGATGTCGCCGGTGGCGTCCTTCAGACCGACGATGCCGTCCACCTGCGCCAGGCGCAGCACGGTGTCGTTGTGCATGTCGGCCACGGTGCGGCCAGGCACGTTGTACAGCACCACCGGGATGTCCACCGCCTCGGCGATGGCGCGAAAGTGCCGGTAGATGCCTTCCTGCGACGGCCGGTTGTAGTAGGGCACCACCTGCAGCGTGCAGTCGGCCCCGACCTGCTTGGCAAAGCGCGACAGCTCGATGGCTTCGGCCGTGGCGTTGCCGCCGGCACCGGCCATGATCGGCACACGGCCGGCGGCATGCGCCACCGCCACGCGGATGATTTCGCAGTGCTCGTCGACGCTGACCGTGGGCGATTCGCCGGTGGTGCCGACCACGCCGATGCAGTCGGTGCCTTCGGCGATGTGCCAGTCGATCAGACGCCGCAGCGACGGGTAGTCGACGCTGCCGTCCTCATGCATCGGCGTGACCAGGGCGACGATGCTGCCAACTATGGGTTTCATGCGCTTTCCTTGCAATCGGCCGATTTTACGCGCCCGTGCATGGTCCGACCGAAAGCGGATAGCGCACCGGGTCGCCGACCGCGTCGGCCGCCCTCACCGCGGCAATGTGCTGCACGAAGCGGGGCGGTCCGTCGAGGAATCCGTCTTCGTAGGCCACGATGCGCAGACCGTGGGCCGCCTCGAGCAGCTCGCCATGGCGCAGCAGGAAATCGGCGCGCGAAGGCTTGCCCACGCTCTGGTTGCCGTCGGCAAAGGTCTCGTAGATCAGCACGCCACCGTCGGCCAAGGCCTCCAACAGAGCCGGCCACAGCGCGCGCCACAGGTAGTTCGTCACCACCACGGCGTCGAAGCGTGCACCGGGCAGCGGCCAGGCGCCGCCCTCCAGGTCGGCCACATGCACTTGTGCAATGCCCCGCAGCGAGTCGATGGCGGCTGCGTCGCGGTCGATGCCGGTGACGCGAAATCCCTGCTGCGCGAGCCAGTGCACGTGCCGACCGCTGCCGCAGGCCACGTCGAGCACGTTGCCGCCGGGGCGGATCAGCGCCGACCAGCGGCATACCCAAGGCGAGGGCAGCGACAACGGCGCATGCATCAGAAGCAGGCCCAGAAACGGTTGGCCAGGTCGACGGCCAGGTGCGGATTCAGGTAGCTGAGGAACACCGCGCCAAGCACCACCAAGGCCAGTGCCAACGCGGCCCGGCGCAACCGGGGACGCAGCTGCTTCATGCCGCGGCCAGCGCCGGGCGCACGATCGGCGTGTCACGCACCGGCAGGTTGATGAGCGCGGCGAACACGCCCAGCGCCACGGTCAGCCACCACACCAGGGAGTAGTTGCCGGTCATCTCGTACAGCCGCCCGCCGAGCCAGGCGCCGAGGAAGGAGCCGAGCTGGTGGCTGAGGAAGACGAAGCCGCTGAGCATCGACATGTGGCGCACGCCGAAGATCTGTGCCACCACCGCGTTGGTCGGCGGCACGGTGGACAGCCACAGCAGCCCCATCGACGCCGCGAACAGGTACACGCTCCACGGTCTGACCGGCACGACCAGGAAGAGCACGATCGACAGCGATCTCAGCAAGTAGATCGCCGACAGGATGCGCGGCTTGGGCCAGCGCTGCCCCAGGCTGCCCACGGCGTAGGTACCGAAGACGTTGAACAGCCCGATCAGCGCCAGCGCTGTCGCCGCCACACTCGGGTCCAGACCCTGGTCCTTGAGGTAGCTGGGCATGTGCAGGCCGATGAACACCAGCTGGAAGCCGCAGACGAAGTAGCCGGCCGTCAGCAGCCGGAAGCTGGGGTAGGCAAAGGCCTCGCGCAACGCCGCGCCGATGCCTTGCGGCCCCTGCGAAGGGTGGGCGTGCTGCGGCGCCTCGCGCAGGCCGAAGGCCAGCGGCAACATCGCCAGCGCCGCCAGGCCGAGCACGAAGAGCGCGTTCTGCCAGCCCCAGCCGCTGATCAGCCAGTTCTGCACCGGCACCATCAGGAACTGCCCGAAGGAGCCGGCCGCGGCTGTGACACCCATCGCCCAGGAGATCTTGACGGGGTCGACATTGCGCGCGATCACGCCATACACCACCGCATAGGTGGTGCCGGCCTGCGCCATGCCCAGCAACAGCCCGGCGCTACCGGTGAAGGCCAGCCCCGAGGTCGACAAGGCCATCAACACCAGCCCGCCGGCATAGAGCGCCCCGCCGACCAGCAGCACGCGGAACGCGCCGTAGCGGTCGGCCACCATGCCGGCCAACGGCCCGGCCAGACCCCAGGCCAGGTTCTGGATCGCCAGCGCGAAGGCGAAGGTCTCGCGCGACCAACCGCGATCCATCGTGATCGGCTGCAGGAACAGACCGAAGCCGTGGCGGATGCCCATCGACAGCGTGACGACGACCGCGCCGCACAGCAGCACCTGAGTCATCGACAGGCGCACCGGGGCGTTCGCGGATTGAGGAATCATGCGTCGAATCTAGCTGAAATCGATGGCCGGTATCGCCGCGGCTACATTGCAGGGCGGACAAGGAGCAGCAACGTGCGAGTGCTTGTACTGGGCAGCGGTGTCGTCGGCACGACAGTGGCGTACTACCTGGCCCGCGCCGGGCATGAGGTCGAGGTGATCGATCGGCAGCCCGGCGCTGCACTCGAGACCAGCTTCGGCAATGCCGGCGAAGTCTCGCCGGGTTATTCGTCGCCGTGGGCCGGGCCGGGCGTGCCGCTGAAGGCCATCAAGTGGATGCTGATGAGACACAGCCCGCTGGTCATCTGGCCGCTGCTCGACCCCGCGATGTGGCGCTGGGGTGCGGCCATGCTGGCCAATTGCACCGAGCGCGCCTATGCGCTGAACAAGAGCCGCATGGTGCCGATCGCCGAGTACAGCCGCGATTGCCTGAAGGCGCTGCGTGCCGACACCGGCATCGCTTACGACGACCGCGCGCTGGGCACGTTGCAGCTGTTTCGCACGCAAGCCCAGCTGGACGGCACGGCCAAGGACATTCAGGTTCTGAAGGACTACAAGGTGCCCTTCGAGGTGCTCGACCGCGAAGGCTTCGTCAAGGTCGAGCCGGCGCTGGCGCTGACGCAGGAGAAGTTCGTCGGTGCGCTGCGCCTGCCTGGCGACGAGACCGGCGATTGTTTCAAGTTCACCAACCGGCTGGCGGAAATGGCCCTGGCACTGGGTGCGAGCTTCCGCTGGAGCACGGACATCCAGCGCCTGGAGATGCAGGGTGGCCAGATCGCCGGCGTGCGCACCGGCGCCGGCGTGATGCGCGCCGACCGCTACGTGCTCGCGCTGGGCAGCTATTCGCCACTGCTGCTGCAGCCGGTGGGAATCCGCATCCCGGTGTACCCGGTGAAGGGCTATTCGATCACCGTGCCGATCAGCGACGCGAAATTCGCGCCCGAATCGACCATCATGGACGAAACGCACAAGGTGGCCGTCACCCGCCTGGGTGATCGCATTCGCGTCGGCGGCACCGCCGAGCTGGCCGGCTACAGCCTCGCGCTGCGCGAGACGCGGCGAGCCACGTTGGAGCATGTGGTCGACGACCTGTTTCCCAAGGGCGGCGATGTGTCCAAGGCCAGCTTCTGGTGCGGCCTGCGGCCGATGACGCCCGACGGCACGCCGATCGTCGGGCCCACGCCGCTGGCCAACCTGCTGCTGGCCACCGGCCACGGCACGCTCGGCTGGACCATGGCCGCCGGCACCGGCCGTGTGATTGCCGACCTGATCTCGGGCCGCAAGCCGGACATCGACATCGATGGCCTGACGATGGCGCGCTACGCTGCGCCTGGTTCGGTTTCAAGGGCCTGATGACCTTTGCATTGGACCCGCCTGAGTCCCGAAACGCGCCGGCGGGCGTTGCATCGCGTGCGCAGGCAGCAAGCCCGCGCTGCACGACGCGTTTACGGCTGGGCCCTTGGCCACCCAGGCGTGAAGAGGGGTTTGCAGGAAGGGCTGCTGGGCCTGCCTCTCAGGCGCTGCGCGCCGTTTGCCCACCGTCCACTGGCAGCACCACGCCGGTGATGTAGCTGCTGGCCGGCAGCGCCAGGCTCAGCATCGCGTGGGCCACTTCCTCGGGCTCGCCGTAGCGGCGCAGCGCGGTGTGGCGGCGCGCGAAGGTGGCCTTGTCGGCGTCGGCGATGGCGGCGGTCATGCCCGTGTGGATGGGTCCCGGGCAGATGCAGTTGACGGTGATGCCGTCGCGCCCCAGTTCCACCGCCATCGCGCGCGTCAGGCCGAGCACGCCGCTCTTGCCGGCGCAGTAGATGCTGTCCTTGTTCTGCGCCGCCAGTGCCTCGGTAGAGGCGATGTTGATCACCCGCCCGGCGCGTGAGCGGCGCAGGTGCGGCAGCGCGGCGCGTACCACGCGCTGCGGCGCCGTCAGCAGGATGTCCAGCACGCGCGACCACTGTGCGTCGTAGCCGGGGTCGTCGAGCGCCAGGAACTGGGCCACGCCGGCGTTGTTGATGACGATGTCCAGCCCCTGGAAGGCCCTCACCACCTCGGCGACCACGCGTTCGATGGCGCTGGCATCGGCCACGTCCAGTGCCCAGGCCCGGGCGTTGCCACCGGAACTCACGATGGCCTCGGCCACCTGCGTCGCGCACTCGGCATCGCGGTCGGTGACGGCCACGTTCGCACCTTCGGCAGCGAAGACACGCGCCGCAGCGCGGCCCATGCCGCTGGCCGCGCCGGTGATCAGCACGGTGCTGCCGCGCACCGAGCGGCTCAGGTCCAGGGTCTTCACGTTTCGTCTCCTCCGAAAGGTGTCGCGCAGATCGCGCATGATGCATGTTGCTGTGCGTCGTCAGGCCCAACGAAGGAACTTCACGCCATGAACGATCTGGACTTCAGCGGCAAGACCGTGCTGGTGGTCGGCGGTGCCAGTGGCATCGGCAACGGCATCGCCCATGCCTTCCGCGAACGCGGTGCCGACGTGCATGTCTGGGGCACGCGCGACAGTGCCGCGGCCTACCGTGCCGACGAAGGCTCCGACCTGTCCGGCTTGCACTATGCGCAGGTGGACGCATCGGACTTCGCCGCGGTCGAATCCGTGCGGCCGCCGTTCGGGGCGCTGGACGTGCTGGTGCTGTGCCAGGGTACGGTGCTGTACAAGCGGCAGGAGTTCACCATGCCGGGCTTCGAGCGCGTGCTCGATGTCAACCTGCACAGCGTCATGGCCTGCGCCTCGCGCTTTCGCGAGATGCTGGCGGCCACGCGCGGTGCGCTGATCACCGTCAGCTCGGTGGCCGGCTACGGCGCCAACGTCGGCAACCCGGCTTATGCGGCATCGAAGGCCGGCGTCATCAGCCTGACGCGCACGCTGGCGGTGGCCTGGGCCGGGCAGGGCATCCGCGTCAACGGCATCGCGCCCGGGCTGGTGGACACCAAGCTCACCAAGGTGACCACCGAGCACCCCGAGCGGTTGCAGCGCGCGCTGGCGCAGATCCCCGTGCAGCGGCTCGGCACCCCTGCCGAGATGGCCGGCGCGGTGCTGTTCCTGGCCTCGTCGCTGGCCGCCTATGTCTGCGGCCAGACGCTGCGCGTCGACGGCGGTTTGGGCCTGTAAGGCCCGCCGCTCACAGCTTCAGCGCGTCGACCTCGTAGATGGCCATCGCCGGTGCGCCGGTGGCGCAGGCGGCGGCGGCCTTGACGAAGGCGCGCGATGCCGGCACCGCAAAGTGCGCCCACAGTGCCGCGCGGTCGGCCCACTCCTCCACGAAGACCAGGCGCAGCGGGTCTTCCACGTCGCGATGCACCGCATGTGACAGGCACCCCGGCTCGGTGCGCGAGCGTCGCACATGCTCCAGGCTCAGGGCCAGCAGCTCGTCGATGCGCTCCGGCCGCGCCTGGATGCTGCCGGTGACCACCACCTTGCGGCCGGCCTCAGCCATGGCTCAACCCCGCGGCGGCGATGCCGGCGATGCAGATCGCCTCGTCCTCGTCGCCGGTGCCGCCGGAGGCACCGGCCGCGCCGATCACATCGCCGGCGGCGTCCTTGATCAGCACCGCACCGGTCTGCGGCACGAACTTCTGTGACGACACGCTGGCCAGCGAGATGAAGAATGCCGGCAGGTCCTTGGCGCGCTGTGTCAGCACGCGCGAGCTGACGCCCATGCCGAGTGCGGCGCAGGCCTTGCCGGTGGCGATGTCCAGGCGCAGCGCCGAGGCGCCGTCCTCGCGCGCCAGGGCCTTGACCTGGCCGGCCGCGTCGACGACGACCACGCCCATCGGCTTGTAGCCCTGGGCGCGTGCTTCGCTCAGGGCGGCGGTGATCAGGCTCTGCGCCTGCTGCAATGTCAGTGCGTTCATGAAGTCCGGTGGGGTTGAGAGCAGGTGCTGATTCTTGCGCACCGCACGCCGACGCCGCCATCCGCAGCGCCGGCAAGCCCGTCGGCGATCATGGCACCAGGCGGGCGCGGGTATGCTCCGCGCCCAGAACATGGACCCTTTCCTCACGCTGCACGGCCTGGTCGTGATGGCCGGCCTGCTGACCTACGTCGTCACCGCGCACCTGCTGGAGCAGCGGCGCCACCCCACGGCAGCCATTGCCTGGGTGCTGTTCATGGTGCTGCTGCCCTACGCGGCGCTGCCGATGTTCCTGGCCTTCGGTTCGCGCAAGTTGGCGCGGCCGCGCTCGGCACGCGGGCAGACTGTCGAGCCGCTGGCGCCGGGCGGCTCGTGGGCGCTGCAGACGCTGCATGCGCTGGGCCAGCCGGCGCCGGCCGCGTACCGCGACCTGCGCATCCATGCTGATGGCAGGCCTGGCGCTGCAGGCGTTGTGGCAGAACCTGGACGCTGCGCAGCAGTCGATCGACCTGTGCACCTTCATTCTCGGCCGCGACGCGGTGGGCCAGCAGGTCATCGACAAGCTGTGTGCCAAGGCACGCGCCGGCGTGCGCGTGCGCCTGCTGCTCGACGGCATGGGCAGCCTGATGGCCGGCCGCCCGAACCTCAAGCCCTTGCGCGCCGCCGGCGTCAGCGTGGTGCTGTTCGTGCCGCCGCTGCATTCGCCGCTGAAGGGTCGCACCAACCTGCGCGACCATCGCAAGATGCTGATCATCGACGGCGCGACCGAATCGCGGCGACTGTGGAGCGGCGGGCGCAACCTGGCCTCGGAGTATTTCGAAGGCGAACCCGGCAAGACGGCCTGGCACGACCTGAGCTTCGACCTCGCCGGCCCGCTGGTGATGCAGGCGCTGGCGCTGTTCGAGCGCGACTGGGCCTTCGCCAACACCGAGCGCGCGCCGCAGGAGATGCCCCCCGAAGAAGGCGTCGACACCGCGCCGGCGCATGGCGCGCAACTGGTCGCATCGGGTCCCGATCAGGTCGACGACACGGTCTACGCGTTGCTGCTGACTGCCGCCTACCAGGCGCGCCGGCGCATCGCGCTGGTGACGCCGTACTTCGTGCCCGATTCGGCGCTGCTGATGGCGCTGTGCCTGGCGGCGCGGCGCGGTGTGGCCGTGGAGCTGCTGATCCCGGCGCGCTCCAACCACCGCCTGTCCGACATCGCCCGTGGTCGCGCACTGCGTGCGCTGGCCCAGGCCGGGGCGCGCATCTGGCTGGCGCCGCAGATGCTGCATGCCAAGTTGGCGGTCATCGACGATCAGCTGGCGCTGGCCGGCTCAGCCAACTTCGACAGCCGCAGCCTGTTCCTGAACTACGAGCTGATGGTCGCCTTTCACGAGGGCGACGACGTGCGCCAGTTCGGCACCTGGTTCGAACGCGAGCGCGTGTCGGCGCAGGCCTTCAGCGCGCACAAGCCGGGGCTGGCGCGCGATGTGGCCGAAGGCATGGTGCTGTGGGTCGGCTTCCAACTGTAGTCAGCGTCGCACCATCTTGCGCATCAGGTCGCCGAGCGCCGCGTCCAGGTCGTCGCAGCGCCCGGTGTGCACGGCGGACACCTGCACACTGGTGCTGCGCGGCGCCACCAGCCAGTGGAAACGCTCGCGGGTCGACAGCCGGCCCAGTGGCCCGGCCGCGGCGCCACCGACACAGACCACCTCGATGCCGGCCAGCGCGGCACGAAGCGGCTCCAGGTCCAGGCCCGGCGCCATGCAACGCAGCGTCGCCTCGTCGAGCTCGAATCGCGCGCGCAGGTAGCCGGCCGCGGCGCAGGACAGGATCACGCCGGCATTGAGCTGCTCGCCGCGCTCCACGCGCGGCAGCACGCGCACGATGGCGTAGTCATAGCTGTGCATGGGCACGGATGGCTGCTTCGGCAAAGGCGCGCGGTGCTTGCAGCCGCGCCTGGAAGTGCTGGCGGTAGGCATCGCGCTGTGCGTCGTGGTTGGCGAACTGCGCATCGTCGGCCAGCCAGGCCTGCGGAATCTGCTGCACGATGCCATCGATGAGCTGTGGCGTCAGTCGCTGCGACAGCGTCGCATCGGCCTCGGCCAGCGCGCTGGCCAGCGGCAGCAGCACGTGGTCCTTGATCGGCATGAAGGGCAGCGTGCTGCGCGTAAGGTAGCCGGCCCATTGGTGCTGGAACACCAGCGCCGCGCCATGGTCGATGAGCCACAGCTGACGATGCCACCACAGCATGTTGACGTTGCGCGCCGTGCGGTCGACATTGCCCACCAGCGCATCCAGCCAGACCACGGCCGAGGCCAGCGCGGCATCCACCGGCATCGTCAGTGGGTCGTAGCTCAAGGCGCCGGGCAAGTAGTCCAGCGCCAGGTTCAGACCCCCACTGGCGCGGATCAGGTCCTGGATCTCCGGGTCGGGCTCGGTGCGCGCCAGCTCCACGTCGAGTTGCATGCACACGATCTCCGGCACCGGCAGGCCGGCCGCGCGGGCCAGCTCGCCGGCCACCAACTCGGCGATCAGCGCCTTCGGGCCCTGGCCGGCGCCGCGGAACTTCAGCACGTACAGGCCGTCGTCGTCGGCCTCGACGATGGCCGGCAGCGAGCCGCCCTCGCGCAGCGGCGTCAGGTAGCGTGTGGCCTCGACGGTCCTCACCACGGCCCGGTCAGGCCGGCAGCGATGCGTTCTGCGGGAACAGGAAGCGCCGCGCCTCGTCGTCGGTCTCGGTCTTGAACTTGTACTTGTCGCGCAGCGCGGCCACGCGTTGCGCCGCAGGGCGCTCGCCGACCGCATCGACCAGCCGCTTCAGGTGCGGCAGTTCGGCAAAGACTTCGTCGCCCAGCACGAAAGGCACCAGTCGCGCCCAGCCCCACACCGCCATGTCTACCAGGGTGTACTTGTCGCCCAGCATGAAGGGTTGCCGCGCCAGTCGGTCGTCGAGGATGCCGTAGTGCCGACGCGCTTCCACGCTGTAGCGGTTCTTGGCATACACGTTGGGTTCGGGCGCGTAGTGCCTGAAGTGCACCGACTGCCCCGAGAAGGGCCCGACGCCGCTGGCCACGAACATCAGCCACGACAGCATGGCGCCACGCGCGGCGGGCGTGTCCTCGGGCAGGAAGCGGCCGGTTCTTTCCGCGAGGTAGAGCAAGATGGCATTGCTGTCGAACACGGTTGCGGCGCCATCCACGATCACCGGCACCTTGGCATTCGGGTTCAGCGCCATGAAGGCCGGCGCGAACTGCTCGCCCTTGCGCGTGTCCACCGGCACCGGCTCGTAGGCCAGGCCGGTCTCTTCGAGCATCAGCGCCACCTTGGCAGGGTTGGGGGCGTGGTTGAAGTAGAACTTGATCATCGTGGGCCTCGGTTGCGGTGCGGCGAGAGTTGCCAAGGGCTTCGGGCCGACGACTCTACCGCGAAGCCCGGCGCTATGCTGCGCATGCCGTTGAAGGAGGCAAGATGCCCAGCCAGGAACAGGTCGACGGACTGATCGCAATGGTGCGCGCCGGGCAGACGCTCGAAGCGATGCGGGTCTACTACGCCGATGAGGCGACGATGCAGGAGAACCAGCGGCCGCCGCGCATCGGGCTGCCGGCGCTGCTGGCGCACGAAAGCAAACTGCTCACGTCCGTGCAGGCGGTGCTCGCGCATCCGGTGGACGAGTACTTCATCCGCGGCGACGAGGTGGTCATCCACTGGGTCTTCGACATCACCGACCGCAACGGCCGATGCTTCCGCCTCGACGAACTGGCGCTGCAGCACTGGCGCGGTGCGAAGATCGTGCGCGAGCGATTCTTCTACGACCCGGCGCCGGTATCGATCGAAGCGCCGCCACGGACTTGAGCCGGCGCCGCGTCGGCACCCACGATCGCCGGATCGGCCCAAGGCTCCCGGCAGGCCCAACAGGAGAGCACCATGTCCGTCAGCCAACACGACAAAGCCCAGGCCTTCCGTGCCTTGCATTCCGGCAACTGCTTCGTCATCCCCAATCCCTGGGACGCCGGCAGTGCGCGCGCGCTGGCCGGCCTGGGCTTCGCCGCGCTGGCCACGTCCAGCGGTGCAGCGGCCGGCGTGCTCGGCCGGCGCGACGGCGAGCTCACGCGCGACGAGGCGCTGGCCCATGCCCGCGCCATCGTCCAGGCCACCGAGCTGCCGGTGGCAGGCGACCTCGAAAACGGCTTCGGCGATGCGCCGGCCGATGCCGCGCTGACGATTCGCCTGGCCGGCGAATGCGGCCTGGTCGGCGGCTCGATCGAAGACGCCAGTGGCGTGGCCGACCGGCGCCTGTACGGCTTCGGCGAGGCTGTGGAGCGCATCGCTGCCGCGGTGGAGGCGGCGCGTGCGTTGCCGTTCCCCTTCACGCTCACCGCGCGCTGCGAGAACTTCCTGCGCGGCAACCCCGACCTGGACGACACCATCGCACGGCTTCAGGCCTACGAGAAGGCCGGCGCCGACGTGCTGTTCGCGCCTGCGCTGCCCGACCTGGCGGCGGTGCGCGCGGTGTGCGCGGCCGTGGGCAAGCCGGTGAACTTCATGGTTGGCATGAAGGGACGTTCGTTCAGCGTGGCCGAGCTGCAGGCGGCCGGCGTGCGCCGCATCAGTCTGGCGACCTCGCTGTACCGTGCGGCCATGGCCGGCCTGCGGCAGGCCGCGGTCGAAATCAAGGACCAGGGCACCTTCGGCTACGTCGAACGGCTGTGACGATGAAACTGCTGGTGCTGTCCGATCTGCACCTGGAGTATGCCGACCTGACGCTGCCTGACAGCGTCGACTTCGACGTGGCCATCCTTGCCGGTGACATCGTCAACCCCGGCTCCGGCCTGTCGGCCTGGGTGCGGGCCACGCCGGCGTTGCAGCGGGCCCGAGCCATCGTCGCGGTCAGCGGCAACCATGAGCACTACGACCGTGTCATGCAACACGAGACCGCGGCGATGCACGCGGCCGCACGCGCACTGCAGTCGCCGCCGCTGCATCTGCTGGATTGCGGTCAGGTGGTCGTCGACGGCGTGCGCTTTCTCGGCTGCACCCTGTGGACCGACTTCGCGCTGCACGTCGATACCCTCGAAGGCCCGCGTTCCGACCCTCGGCAAGGCATCACCGTGGCCGGCCGCGGCATGGCCGACTACCGCACCATCGGCTGGCTCGACGAGGCGGCAGCGCATGACGGGATGGCGCTGCGCAAGCTCACGCCCTACGACACGCTGCGCCTGCATCGCACGCAGCGCGCCTGGCTCGACGCCGCGTTGGCCGAACCTTTCGATGGCAGCACCGTCGTGGTCACGCACCACGGCCCGCACCGCGGTTCGCTGGCGCCACGATTTGCAGCCGACTGGGTGTCGACGGGCTATCTGAGCGAACTGCCCATGCACTTCTTCGACGTGCCGGTGCTGTGGGTCCATGGCCATACCCACACGAGCCACGACTATCAGGTGGGCGGCTGCCGCGTGCTGTGCAACCCGCGTGGCTACCAGTGGCGAGGCCAACCCATGCCGGAGAACGTGGCCTTCGATGCTGCGTGCGTGGTACAGGTCCAGACGGCGCCGGGCAGCCGTCAGAACGCGTAGGTGACTTGGCCCGAGACGATGACGGTGTAGTTGTCGTAGCTGCCGTTGACCAAACCACTTTGCGCGGCACTGGGCGGCAAGCCGAGGTTGCTGGACCCGATCTCGTTGACGTTGCCACTGCGCACCCAGATGTAGGCCGCGCCGAAGTCGAACCACAGCTGCGGGTTCCACTGGTAGCGGGCACCCAGCGCCAGCCAGGTCCGGTCGGCATCGGGCAGGCGCACCGTGCGGTAGCCATCCTGCACCGGCGATTGGTCATAGGCCAAGCCACCGCGGAACAGCCATTGCCCATCGTGGCGATAGTTGCCACCCACGGCAAAGCGCCAGGCGTCCTTGAAGTTCTCGTTGGTGCTCTGCAGCGGCTTGCCGTCGTCACGCGTGAAGGTCAGCTGCTGGATCGAGCCCCAACCGGTGTACTGCACGTCGGCCATCAGGTCCCATTGCTCGTTGATCCTGCCGAAGTACGACAGGTTGACGATCTCGGGCAGCTTGATCTGCGAGCTGATGCCGGAGTTGTAGAGCAACTGGGTGTTGATGCCCGTGGCCAGCTGTTCGACGACAGTGCCCAGTGGTGGCGCCAGCGCGGGCACGGCCGGGTTGGTGAAGGCGACGTCGCCCGACACGGTGTACTTGATCGCCGACCGGTATTGCGCACCGATGCGCTGGGACGCATCCAGATCGACCAGGATGCCCAGGTTCCAGCCCCAGCCATAGTCGCTGCCGGTGACATTGGCGTTGCTTTGCAGCCCGGCCGTGGATTGCGCAATGGCATTGAAGGTGGCCGACCCTGGCGCGATGCCGTTCGCCGCCGCTGCAGACAGCAGCGCTGCCGAGTAGTTGACATTGCTGGTGAACGTCGCCTCGAGGCGCTGGACGTTGAGGCCGAGTCCGAGCGCGACGCTGTCGCTGGCCTTCCACGACACGGCCGGGTTGACGTTGATCGTCTTGATCTCGGACTTCAGCCCCTGGAAGCGCCCGATCCAGCCGTTCTCGTATTCGGTGACCAGGCCGAAGGGGGCGTTGAGGCCCAGGCCGATCGACCACTGTTTGTCGAGCGGCATCGTCAGGTACAGATTCGGCACGAAATTCAAACTGCCGGCATCGCCGCCGTTGTTGCCCAGCGGCTGCTGGGCCGCAGCCTGCGACGCCCCATCGCTGAACTTCATCGAGGGCTGGATCAGGTTCAACGCTCCCGCCACTTGGCCCGTGCCCAGTCTGGCCATGCCCGCTGCATTGGTCCACACGGTCGCAGCATCCTCCGCGGCCGCGGCGCCGCCGGCATAGGCATTGCCCAAGCCGCTGGCGGAGTTTTCCTGCAACGCGAAACCGGCACCGAAGCCCGGGCCGGCGACCAGCGTGGCTACCACGGCGACCGCCGCAACGGCCACGCTGCTGAGTCTTGGAACAGGCGACTTGCGCATCATGCATCTCCTCTTGCCATTGCATCGACCGAAAACATCCGGCTGACTGGCATATTCGGTCGCAGATGCAGGGTCTGCATTGAGTTTGCTCACTGCTGATGCGCACGCCCGCAGCTACCCCGCGCCGCGCACCGCGCTGCAAGGTGGAAGCGGCATGAGGCATTTGCCACAGCTTCGGTGCCGTGGCGCCGCGGCAGTGCACTAGCATTTGCCGACGACCCCGACCCGTCACCCGTCCTCGGGCATTCAGGAGATCCGGCATGCTGCTGCGTGGCTTGGCAAGTGCACTTCGTTCGACCTGGCTCGTCGCCATTGCCGCGGCCGGCGCCTCGGCCGCATGGGCGCAGTCCGAAGGCGGCCTGTACATTGCCGGGGCCGGCTTCAGTTTCCAGGTGGCGGCCGAGAGGGCGTTGGCGCAGAACCCCGGCGGGCGCCGTTTCTTCGTGCTTTCGCTGCCGCCAGAAACCGCCGCGCTCGAGGCCTCGGCCACCGGGTCGCGGGCCCGGCTGCGTGATCGTGTCGTGGCCGCCAACGGTGTGCTGCTGGTGTGCCAGCGTGACATCGACAATCGCAAGGTCAATCCGGCGCGCCTGGCGCCGGGCGTGGTGGCCGTTCGCGGCTGGCCGCCACAAGGCAGCAACGAGTTGCCGCACGGGCAACGCTATTTCGCCAACGAGAATCCGGCCGATCTTCCTGCGGCCAACGAGGCCTTGCGGCAGCTGCGCTCCACCTGCACCTGAGCGCAGCGGCGATCACCGCCATCGTCCGCGGCGCCATGGCGCCGCGGACGTGGTGGTATCGCGCAGGCCTAGATGCCGAGTGGCGTGATGCGGTTTCCGTTCAGGCTCAGGTTCGCCATCAGGCCAGAATTCGTCAGCACGTATCCGACGATCGGTTGCTGCGCAGTCTGCGACGTGACCTGCGCGGTGGCGCCGACATTCAGCAGCGCGACCGAGCCATCCGCACCCACCGTCCAGCCATTGCTGGACTCGAAGCGCTTCAGTGCGTCATCCGTCAGGAAGAGGATGAACACCGCCTGCGACTGTGCGCCCGCGAGCAGGCCGACCGAGGCCTCGGTCATGCGGTGGTAGCTGGTGGACTTGCCGCCCTTGCGCATGGCGCCTTGGCCAGAGCCTCCACCCACGATGAACCCGGCCGACACGAGCGATGGGAAGACCAGTACGCCCTTGGCTGACGCCACGAGCTGTTGAGAGCCCGGCGCTTGCGCATACAGGCGCGTCAGCGCGCTGTCGATTGCGGCATCGATAGCCGCGCGTTGCGCGGCGGGGTCGCCCGAACTGCCGCTGGTGGTAGTGCAGCCGGCTGTCACCAGGGCAAGTGCTGCCAGGGATGCACCCGCCGCGATGAAATTGCGCTTCTTCATGAATTCGCTCCTTGTGTGATTGCAGTTTTTGGGAAGGTGGATCCTAGCCGACTGGAACGCCGCCATGCCTGCTGATGTTCCGGGCGTCAATCCCCGGCCGAATGCGGTGGCAGCAATTCGGGAACCTCGAACGGGTTCAGCGGCTTCGAAGGCGCTTTCGGGGCCGTTCCCGGCATGATCTCGAAACTGGGCGCAAAGGTAACCAGGCGACACGCCACCGCGACAAGTCGTGCCCAGCCTGCAAGCACCAGAGCGAGGCGCTAACCCCTGCACATTCGGCCGATCGCGCAGTCGTCATGCAGAATGCGATGCGGCCAGCGAAGGCCCGCCATGCGCTGCGCGCGCTGTCTCCATGCGACCCCTGTGGCGTCGAATCTTGTACGTGTTGGCCGCCTTGCTGATGTTGTTGGCAGGGCTGTCGGCATGGCTGCTGTTCAGCTTCGATGCCGGATACTTCAAACGCGCAGCCAGCACCTGGATGCAAACCCACCATGCGCGCGAACTGGCTTTCGACGGGCCCGTGACGCTGCAGCTGTGGCCGCAGCCTGCAGTGGCCGTGCTGCGCGTGCGCCTGTCCGAGCGCGGCCGGCCGCAGCAGATCTTTGCCGGCATCGATCACGCGGCGCTGTCGCTGCGCCTGCGGCCGTTGCTGCTCGAGCGCGAAATCGAGGTCGAAAGCGTATCGGCGCGCGGCGTGACGCTGCACTTTCAGCGCGACGCCGACGGCCAGCGCAACATCGATGACCTGCTCGACCGCGTGGCCAGCGGCGAGCCGCGGGCCGGCAAGCCGCTGACGCTGGACAGCCTGCAGCTGGCCGACGTGGCGTTGCAGGTCGACGACGCGCATGCCGGCGTGCACGGCCGGCTGGCCATCGCCCGCCTCGACCTGGGTGCCTTCGGCCCCGGCAAGGTGTCGCCACTGCATCTGCAGGCGCAGGCCGACTTGACGCAGCCAGCGCTGAACGCCGCGCTCGACCTGGATGCCGGCTTGTCGCTGCTGCCGCCGCCGCAGCCCGGCGCCTCGCCGGTCGTGCGCCTGGACAAGGCCGGCTTGCGGCTGCGCGGCCAGGGCTTCGAGGTGGAAGGCCTGGACGCGCGCCTGCAGGCCGAGACCGTCCGCCTGGAATACGGCAACGAGCTGGGCCTGGGCGACAGCCACGTGCAGATCGACGGTGCCAAGCTGCAGTTCGGCGGCAAGCGCCTGGGCTGGCAGATCGACAGCGGCCAGCTCGGCCTGGCACGGCTGCGCCTGGACATCCTGCAGCGCCGGCTGGAGCTGGATCAGCTGGCGCTGCAGCTCAAGGGCCAACGCCTGGCGACCACGCTGGCGGGGCAGCTGGCATGGGCGAAGCTCGAGGTGCAGGGCGATGCGCTGCAGGGCAGCGCACTCGACGGCCAGCTGACGCTGGGCGGCGACCAGCGGCTCGCCTTGAAGGTCAGCTCGCAGCCGCCCAGCGGCGCCTTCGAGCGCATCACGCTGCCCGGGCTGCAGCTCGACGTCGACGGCCAGCTGGGCTCGAGCGCGGTGCAGGGCCAGGCCGGTGCCACGCTGGTGCTGCAACCCAAGGCGCTGGCCGTGGCGCTGGAGGCGATGCGCCTGCGCCTGCGCCTCGACGACCCCAGCCTGCCGCCGCTGCAGCTGTCGCTGGACGGCCAGGCGCAGCTGAGCGCGAGCGCTGCCGCCGGCCGGGTCGAGGGCAGCATCAACGACCAGCGTGTCGATGCCCGCATCGACGCGCAACTGGACCGGGTGCGGCCCTTCGTCGACCTGCAGGCCAACTTCGGCACGCTCGATGTCAACCGCTTCGTCGCGCCGGCCCAGCGCGGCGCCGCTGCGGCCCCTGCGGCAGCGTCGATGCCGATCGACCTGCAGCCGCTGCGCGCCGCCGATGCGCGGCTGCAGATCAGTGTGGCACGGCTGCTGCGAGCGCCGTACCGCATCGACGGCCTGGACCTGCAGGCGCAGATCGACAACGGCGCGCTCGACCTGCGGCGCCTGGCCGGCCGTGCCTGGGGCGGCAGCTTCAACGCCAGCGGCAGCGCCGATGCCGCTTCGGGGCGCCTGGCGCTGCGCCTGCGCGCCGACGAGGTGGACCTGCGCGCGCTGCTGGCCGACACCACCGGCTACGACGGCCTGCGCGGCCGCGGCCGCATCGAGGCCGACCTGCGCAGCCAGGGCGCGACGATGGGCGCGGTGCGCGCCGGCTTGAATGGCCGGCTGACACTGGCGCTGCGGCCGGCCGCGATCCGCGGTGTGGACCTGGCACAGACACTGCGCGGCTGGCGCACCGCCACGCAGGACAGCGTGGCCTCGGACGCCGCGCGCCAGACCGATTTCAGCCAGCTCGACGGCAGCTTCGACATCCGCAACGGCGTCGGCCAAAGCAGCGACCTCGACGGCCGCAGCGACTTCCTGCGCGTCGGCGGCGAAGGCAGCGTCGACCTGGTGCAGGGCCGCATCGACTACCTGCTGCGCGCGCGCGTGGTCAACGCCGCCGGCGGCCGCGCCGGGCCGGAGATGGTGATGCTGAACAATGTGACCGTGCCGGTGGAACTGCATGGCCCCTTCGGCAACATCGAGTGGCAGGTGCGCTGGGGCACCGTGACTGCCGCGGTGGCGGCGCTGTCGGTGCCGAACGCGGCCATCGGCACCGTCAGCGGCGTCGCGCGCGGTGCCACCGGGGTGGTGCGCGGCGCGGCCGGCGTTCTGCGCAGCGTGCCGGGCGCGTTGACGCCGGGGCAACGCTGAGGGCCGGCGTGCCGATAATCGCCGCCATGGAACAACCCGTCGCCCTGTTCACCGCCGCCGGCAGCGGCATCGGCGCCGCCGCGGCGCGCAAGCTGGCCACCGAAGGCTGGCAGGTGGCGATCCTGTCGCCCTCGGGCCGCGGTGCCGCGCTCGCTGCCGAGCTGGGCGGCCTGGGCGTCACCGGCTCCAACCAGGATGCCGATGCCCTGCAGCAGCTGGTGGACGGCGCCCTGCAGCGCTGGGGTCGCATCGACGCGGTAGTCAACAGCGCCGGCCACGGGCCGAAAGGCGAGCTGCTGCAGATCAGCGATGCCGACTGGCAGTCGGGCATGGAGTTCTATCTGCTCAACGTGGTGCGCATCGCGCGCCTGGTGACACCGCAGATGCAGCGCCAGAAGCACGGCGCGATCGTCAACGTCAGCACCTATGCCACCTTCGAGCCGGAGGCCGCATTCCCGACCTCGGGCGTGTTTCGCGCCGGGCTGGCCGCATTTGCCAAGCTCTATGCCGACCAGTACGCCGCCGAGGGCCTGCGCATGAACAACGTGCTGCCAGGCTTCATCGACAGCCTGCCCGAGAAGGCCGAGCGCCGTGCGCGCATTCCGATGGGCCGCTACGGCAGCGCCGACGAGGTGGCCGAGCTGATCGCCTTCCTGGCGTCGCCGCGCTCGGCGTACATCACCGGGCAGAACATCCGCATCGATGGCGGGCTGACGCGCTCGGTATAGGGCGCCTGCAACAGCACGCGAGCGCTTGGCCCAAGCCCTTTCGATGACGCGGCGTGCCATGGTGCTGGGGCTGGTGGCGGCCGCATCGATTGCCGTGGGAGGCCCCGCCTTGATGCAGGATCGACTGTTGTACTTTCCGGCCCGCGCCACGGTGGCCGAGCTCAGCGTCGGCGGCCTGCAGCCCTGGCCCGCGGCGGGCGAATTCCGCGGCCTGGTGGCCACGCCGCCGGGGGCCGTACGCGCCACGGCGATCGTCTTCCACGGCAACGCCGGGCATGCCGGGCAGCGCGGTTTCTATGCCGCGGCCCTGACGCGGCTGGGCCTGCGCGTGATCCTGGCCGAGTACCCGGGCTACGGCCCACGCGACGGTGAGCTCGGCGAAGCCTCGCTGGTGGCGGACGCGGCGCAGACCCTCGAGCGCGCGCACCGTATGCACGGCGTGCCACTGCTGGTGATCGGCGAATCGCTTGGCGCCGGTGTCGCTGCAGCTGCCGCCGCGCGCCAGCGCGAGCTCGTGGCGGGCCTGTGGTTGATCACGCCGTGGGACCGGCTGCACAGCGTGGCAGCGTTTCACTATCCCTGGCTGCCGGTGGGCTGGCTGCTGCGCGACCGCTACGACAGCGCCGCCCACCTGGCACGGTTCGGCCGCCCGATCCTGGTGACGGTGGCCGAGCGCGACGACATCGTGCCGGCACGATTCGGCAAGGCGCTGTACGAGACGCTGGCCGAGCCGCGGCGGCTGATGGTATTGCCGCGCGCCGGACACAACGACTGGCCGGCAAGGGTGGATGCGGCCTGGTGGCAGCAGGGGGTGGACTTCCTGCTGCACGCGACACCGTCACGCTGAGGCGGCTGCGCGTCGCCCGGGCCGAAGGGCTGGCCGCTGCTGGGCAACCTGGCGCAGATCAAGCCGGCCGAGTTCCACCTGCAGCTCGGCCAATGGGCGCGCAAGCATGGACGGCTGTTCCAGTTGCGCATGGGCAAGCGGCGCATCCTGGTGGTGGCCGACCACGAAGCCGTGGCCGCGGTGCTGCGTGATCGCCCCGACGGTTTCCGGCGCACCGACCGGCGCGAGACGATCGGGCTGGAGATGGGCCTGAAGCCTGGCCTGTTCGGCGTCAACGGCGACGCCTGGAAGCGCCAGCGCCGCATGGTCATGGCGGCCTTCGACCCGGGCCACGTGAAGGCGTACTACCCGTCGCTGGTCAAGTGCGGCGAGCGCCTGGCGGGCCGGTGGACGCAGGCGGCACGCGCCGGCACGGTCATCGACCTGCAGGCCGACCTGATGCGCTTCACGGTGGACGCCATCGCCGGGCTGGCCTTCGGCACCGACGTGAACACGCTGGAGTCCGACGACGACATCATCCAGCGGCACCTGGACAAGATCTTCCCCAAGCTGTTCACGCGCATCATCGGCGTGCCTTATTGGCGCTTCTTCAAGTTGCCATCGGACCGCGAGCTGGACCGTGCGCTGCGGGCGGTGAATGCCGCCATCGACGGCTTCATCGCCAACGCGCGGCAGCAGCTGGCGGCCGACCCGGCGCGGCGCCGCGCGCCGCAGAACCTGCTGCAGGCCATGCTCGTCGCCGCCGACGAGCCCGGCAGCGGCATCGACGACGCGCAGGTTTCGGGCAATGTACTCACCATGTTGCTGGCCGGCGAGGACACCACGGCCAACACGCTGGCCTGGTGCATCTGGCTGCTGCACCGCCACGCGCAGGCGCTGGCGCGTGCCACCGCCGAAGCGCGCGGCGTGATGGGCGCGGACACGATGGTGACGCTGGACCACCTGTCCCGGCTGGACTACATCGAGGGCTGCATGCACGAGACCATGCGCCTGAAGCCGGTAGCGCCGCAGCTGCCGCTGCAGGCGCTGATGGACACGGTGGTCGGCGACGTGGCCGTGCCCGCGGGCACGGTGGTCCTGAGCCTGCTGCGCCACGACAGCATCGACGACGCCTTCGTTCCCGAAGCTCTGGCCTTCAAGCCCGAACGCTGGCTGGGCGAGGAGGGCGTGTCGCCTGGCTCGGCCAAGCGCATCTCCATGCCGTTCGGCGCCGGCCCGCGCATCTGCCCGGGACGCTACCTGGCGCTGCAGGAAATGAAGATGGTGCTGCTGACGCTGCTGACGCACTTCGACATCGACTTCGTCGGCACGGCAGACGGCAGCGAGCCGGCCGAGCGGCTGATGTTCGCGATGGCGCCGGTGGGCTTGCAGATGCGGCTG
>CAWGOK010000055.1:0-11834 GCA_963824005.1 uncultured beta proteobacterium | reverse complement strand
CATAGGTGCTGGCGAAGCTCATGCCCGAGCTGGCCGCCTGGTTGCCCAGCCCACGCCCGATGCCACCGGCCAGCTTGCCGAGCAAACCACCGAGCAGTTTGCGGCCGGCCTGTTCGATGTATTGCGATGTCAGGCCGACGCCGGCGGTCGCAAGAAAGTCCTTCACATGCCCACGGTCGAGTTCGTAGCCATGCGCCTGGCCGATGCGGTAGACCAGTTTCATCTGCAGCGGAATGATCGCCATCGTCGACAGCGTCTCGGGCAGCAGCTCGAGCGCGCCATTGAGGATCGACGCATTGAGGATCGCGCGGTCGAGTTCGGCTTCGTCGATCGACACCGCCCGCGGCACCGCACCGGCGGCGTTGCCGCCTTCAGTGCCCAGCGGCGACGCGGCAAGCTCCTCCGCGTCGCGGGAGAACGCCGCCGCAGTCGGTGCGGCCAACCCCAATGCCGCGCGCACGTCTTCCAGAAAGCGCTGCTCGGCCTGGGACTGCGCGCCATCCGCGTCGCAGACGCACACCGCCATCTCAAAGGCCAGCTGCCTGGATTCCAGACTGCTTAGCCGGCTTGCAGCGGACGCCACCGTCATGCGCTTCGTCAGAACGTCCTGGACCAGCGAGGGCAGGTTCACGCGCTCGTCAGCGGCCAACGCTTGCGCGATGCGCTTGATTTCTGCTCGCTCTCGATCGTGCTTGTCGCCATCGACAAAGGCGGCCAGCAGGCTCAGGCTGAGGATGGCTTCAATTTCTTGGGGGGTCATATGGCCGCCTTTCTTGCTCATTCGGGTTACGACGTGCATGCGATCGCGTTCATGCGCGAAGGTTCAGTGTGCCGCAGTTCCGTCTGGCCGAAACCGGCTCGGCGCGCGCGGGTAATCCTGGTTTGCGAACCCCGGACTTGTTCGCCTAAGCTTGCGGCGAGCGTTGGGCCATCTTCGGTTCGGCGACTCCGGCATGCACCATTGGGAAAACACATGACACACACGACAAAGGTACTCGCAGCGGCGCTCACCACCGCGTTCGCGCTGTCGACACCGGCGCAGGCGCAGGACATCAAGCTGCCGCCCACGCTGACCATGACCGCCTACGACACTGGCTCATCGGGCTTCAACATGGCGGTGGCCGTCGGCAAGACCTTCAAGGACAAGCAGGGCAGCGACCTGCGGGTGCTGCCCGCGGGCAACGACGTGGCCCGCCTGGCGCCGCTGAAAGCCGGCCGCGCGCAGGCATCGGCGATGGGCGTGGGCTCGTACTTCGCGCAGGAAGGCGTGTTCGAGTTCGCCACCGCCGAATGGGGCCCGCAGCCGCTTCGCCTGATGCTCGCCGCCACCGCCTGCAACGCCGTCTCGCTGGGCGTCGCCAAGGACACCGGTGTCAAGGAGATCAAGGATCTGAAGGGCAAACGCGTGGGCATGGTCGTCGGCTCGCCGGCGCTGAACCAAAACGCCTTCGCCGTGCTGGCCTACGCCGGCCTGACGAAGAACGATGTCAAGCTGGTCGAGTTCTCCAGCTACGGGGCGATGTGGAAGGGCATCATCAACAACGACGTCGATGCCGCAATCGCTTCGACGATTTCGGGCCAGGCCAAGGAAGCCGAGGCCTCGCCGCGCGGGCTGGTGTTCCCGCCCGCGCCGGCAGCGGACAAGGACGCCTGGGCCCGGGTGAATGCCGTGGCGCCCTACTACGTGCCGCACAAGACCACCTGCGGGCCGGGCATCAGCGCGCAGAACCCGGTGGTGCTGCCGTCGTACCCCTATCCGATCTTCATGGCCTACGCCAGCCAGCCGGCCGACCTGGTGCATGGCATCACCAAGGCAATGATCGTCAACTATGACGACTACAAGGCCGGCGCGCCGGGGGCGGATGGCCTGGAGCTGTCGCGCCAGGACTTTACCTGGCAGTTGCCCTATCACGAAGGCGCGGTGAAGGCGTTTCGCGAGGCCGGTGTCTGGAAGCCCGAGTTCGAGGCGCACAACAAGCGGCTGATCGAGCGGCAGGACAAGCTGGCCGAGGCGTGGTCGGCCTTCACCAAGTCGAAACCCCCCGCCGACGCCGAGGAGTTCCGCAAGGGCTGGATGGTGGCGCGTGCGGCGGCATTGAAGAAGGCCGGCTTCGACCCCGTGTTCGAGTGAAGCCGCGGCGCTCGCTCGGGCCACGACGATGAGCGACGCCCCACCCGGCCCATCGCAGTCCCCGAGGGTTAGCGACCTGAACAGCGACCCGCACCTCGCTGCGCCGCTGGACGCCGAGGTCACGCGGGTGCGAGCGCTGCGCGGCGCGTGGCGCTGGTTGCTGATGGCCAGCGCACTGGCCACGGTGCTGCTGTGCATCAACCAGCAGTTCGCGCTGCGTTTTTTCATCGGCTTCACGCCGCTCAATACCGAGTACTACTACGCGCTGGTGCTGGTGACGCTGCCGTTCGTGTTCCTGGTGTTTCCCAGCGCCGGCAGCGCTTCCTATGACCGCGTGCCCTGGTACGACGCGCTGCTGTTCGTGGCGACGATCGGGGTGTCGGTGTACCTGATGCTGCACATCCGCAAGGCGGCGGAACTGGGCTGGGAATTCAGCGGCGCGCCCACGCCTGTCGTGTGGGCCGGCTTCGGCATGTGGGCGCTGCTGATGGAGGCGCTGCGCCGCACCGGCGGCTGGGCGCTGGTGCTGTCGATCCTGCCCTTCACGCTGTACCCGCTGTTCGCCGACGCCAGCTGGCTGGGGCCGCTGCGCGGTATGGGGTCGACGCTGGCCCAGGCGAGTGCGTATCACATGCTGTCGTCCGAGAGCCTGCTGGGCATCCCCTTGCAGGCTCTTGCGGAAACCGTCATCGGCTTCCTTGTCTTCGGCACGGCGCTGATGATGACCGGCGCCGGCAAGTTCTTCATCAACCTGTCGTTTGCGCTGTGCGGCACGTTTCGCGGCGGCGCCGCCAAGGTGTGCATCTTTGCCAGCGCACTGCTGGGCATGATGTCGGGATCGATCGTCGCCAACGTGCTGACCGCCGGCACGATGACCATCCCGGTGATGAAGAAGACCGGCTTTCGCGCGTCCTACGCGGCGGCGATCGAGGCCTGCGCATCGACCGGCGCGGTGCTCGCGCCGCCAGTGATGGGCGCCACCGCGTTTGTCATCGCGCAGTTCCTGAACGTCAGCTACGGCGAGGTGGCGCTGGCGGCGCTGCTGCCGGCGTTGCTCTACTACACCGGGCTGTTCATGCAGGTGGACGCCTACGCCGCCCGCCACGGCCTTGAAGGCCTGCCGCGCAGCGAACTGCCGCGTGTGGCCACCACGCTGCGTGAAGGCTGGTACTACGTCTTCGTGATCGCGCTGCTGGTCTACCTACTGCTGGTGATGAAGCGCGAGAGCCATGCGCCGTTCTGGGCGACGCTGCTGCTGCTGGTCCTCAACCAGGCCTTCAATCGCGACAAGTGGGGCTGGCGTGAGGTGGGCAAGTTTCTCGAGGTCAACGGCCGCACGTTTGTCGAACTCGCCGGCATCCTGGCGGGCTGCGGGCTGCTGATCGGCGCCTTCTCGATGACCGGGGTGATCTCCAGCCTGGCCGGCGATCTGCTGCGCATCGCCGGCGGCGACGTGCTGCTGCTGCTGGCGATGACCGCGCTGACCAGCCTGGTGCTCGGCCTGGGGCTGACGACGACCGCCTGCTACATCTTCCTGGCGATCCTGGTCGGGCCGGCGCTCGAACAACTCGGGCTGAACCGCATGGCCGTGCACATGTTCGTCTTCTACTGGGGCATGCTGTCGGCGATCACGCCGCCGGTGGCCATCGCGTCGTTCGCCGCTGCGGGCATCGCAGGTTCACCGGCGATGAAGACCGGCTGGGAGTCGATGCGCGTCGGATCGATCATCTACTTCCTGCCGTTTTTCTTCGTTCTCAACCCGGCGCTCGTCCTGCAGGGCTCGTGGATCGAGGGCATAACGCTGGCGATCAAGGTCGCGATCGGCACGCTGTTCATCTGCGGTGGCATCCAGGGCTACCAGGTGTTCGTCGGCCACCTGCGCCGTGCCGGTGCACTGGAATGGCCGCTGCGCTTGCTGTTGATCGTGGGTGGCGTGGTGCTGGCCATGCCGGGCAGCAGCGTGCTCGGCTTCGGCACTGCACAGATCACCGGCATCGGGCTGGCGATCCTGCTGCCGACGCTGGCGCTGGCGGCGCTGAAGCTGCGCCGGTCGACGCCGCGGATGGCCTGAGATCCGATGCGAGATTGCGTTCGATCGCCTGGAAATTTCGTTGGCTCGTCTCGGCACCTTGCTGTCGTTCGTGGCGGCAGGTTGAACGGCAGCAGAAGACTGGGTCCGGTCGCTCAACCGTTCGATCGGCCCACTCCAGAGCGGTCGTTCGAGGTGCGCGCCGGCAGTCAGCAATGTGGCGATGAAATCGACAAATGGAGCACCCGCACCCGGCCACAACCGGACGTACAGGCGGCGGAAAAATGGCGTCGCCAGCGACAGGTTTACGAGGTACTGCGGACATAGGCCGTCGTCCGTTCGCAGGGTCGAAATCCCGAAAGCAGCCGTTCGATGCTTGTCGACGCCAAAGTCCCGCCGACCGTCCGCTGCTCACGACGTCGAACGGGCACTGCCGACCCAAACCCGAACTACAGGTTGCGGAGTTCGCTACCCCGAAGCTGTCATTCGACGCAGAATCCGGACCAAGCTGTGGGCGTCGCCTCCCTTGAGTGGAGGGCCCGCTCAATCACCGTCATTCGGAATCGCTGTGACCATCATTTCAGAGTCGCACCAGCAGCGCTCTTGGCTCGCCCCACCTCTATAGCCAACGAATGGGCCTGCGAACCTTTTCGGAAGCGGCTTCTCCAACGCACGGCGCAGTGGGGCATGGATCTCGTAGCGCGCCTCGCATCTTCGCGGCAGTGGCCGCACCGTTCAGGGAGTAAACGTGGGAATCCTCGACAAATTGTTCGGGCGCGACGAAGCACCGCAGCCCAGGCCAGCACAGTCGCCCGGGGCAGGTGCGCCGCAAAGCGCGGATGAGCAAGCCATCGCCCGCTATCGCTACATGCTGAAGACCGCACCGCCGGAAACCATCGAGCAGGCGCACGCCGGAGCATTTGCGAAGCTCACGCCGGAGCAACGCAGCATGCTCTTGCAGCAGTTGTCCGCCGACATGCCGGATGCGGAACGCCGCGCTGCTGGAGTCGCGGTGAAAGACGATCCGCAATCGCTGGCCCGTCTGGCTACGCGTGCCGAAGTCCGCCAACCCGGCGCGATGGAGCGTACCTTCGCAGGCATGGGCGGTCGCGGCATGGGAGTGGGCAGCATGATGGCGGGCAGTTTCCTGGCCAGCATCGCCGGAGTGGTCATCGGCAGCGCCATCGCCCAATCCTTCCTCGGCGATTCCGGACATGGCGACACCGCAGGGGGCGAGAGCAGTTCTGGCGACATGAGCGCCGATACCAGCGCCGATGCGGGAAGCGACGTTGGCGACTTTGATGGTGGTGACTTCGGGGAAGTCTGATGCGATGAAATCACTGCTCCGATGAACTTGACAGGGTGTGGGCACCGGGCCTGCGCGGCCACCGGTCAATCACGCTGACGGTCGAAGTTGCCGCTCACCGAGAGCAATCCGGACACGCCCAAGTCGCCCCCGCCCTGATAGAGGCACCGAGATTGCATCCACCGGGGTACGCATCTGAACGGCTGGGTAGACAATGCCCAGGTGACCAACGATCAAGTTCCGGCCTTCCAGCCGTTGACCGACATCTACGAGCCGTCGGCGATACAGCAGCTGCCGGACGGGCGTTTTCTCGTGGTCGAGGACGAGAAGAGCCATCCGTTGAGTTTGGTCACCATCGGTGCCGATGGCAGCGTCGACAGCACGGCGCTCACTGCCGGGCTGTTTCAGATGTTCAGCGGGTTCTGGAAGCTCGATGACCTCGAGGGACTCGCTCTCGATCGCGCGGGTTTTGTCTACGGCATCACATCCCATTCGCGCGATGACGATGGCGACGAGAAGAAGGCTCGCGAAAAGCTGGTTCGGTTCCGGGTCGAGGGCAACCGGGTGGTCGACCCCAAGGTTGTCACTGGATTGAAGCAAGCCCTGACGATGCGACATGCCGTGCTGGCGGCAGCAGCCGAGGTACGGGACGTCAAAGCCAGCGGTGGCCTCAATATCGAAGCCCTGGAAATCAGCCCCGACCAGAAGAGACTATTGATTGGTTTCCGCAGCCCGTTGCGCGACGGTCGAGCGCTCATCGCCAGTGTCGAGAACGCTGCTGCAATCTTCGAATCGGATGAGGCGCCTCGGATCGCGCCTTTGCTCGAGGAACTGGATCTCGGCGGGCACGGCATCCGTGGTTTGTCTTACGTTCCCACCATGGACGCGTATCTGGTGATAGGTGGACCTGCTTCACGCGAACCGGACGACTTTGACCTCTGGCGCTGGAGCGGCGAGCCAGGTGCGCCAGCGCACCGTGTGACGCTTCCCGGCTTACGAAGCTTTGAGAAGGCCGAAGGGGTGAGCCCGGCCATCGTCGGCGGCATGGCGCGAATTGTCATCGTCAGCGACGACGGGGACAGGGATGCAGGACGCTCTGCCAGCTATCTTCTGCTCGACCCGGCCCAGCTGCAGATTGCGGCTTGATCGATCCATAGCAACGGCGCGCACGCGCTTTGAGTGCCGCATTGCTGACGGTCGTGCGCGACGCCAATTCGCCAGGACCATCGCCAGTGAACGTCAGCTGACCGGCATCTTCAGCTTGGACGACGGCTCCGAGGCGGCGAGTTCATTGGACCGACTGTCGAGCCTCGACCCCAAGCGGACGTCGAACAGATTAATCTCGCTGCCTCAAACCTGACGCTCGATCTTCGAACATCCAGCCTGTTTTCAAAGTACCGCCCAAGTTCACAGGATCTCGAATCGCCGCACCTCTCCCGCCGGCACCACGCGCCCTGCCGTCGGATGCGCGAAATGTGTGCCGAGAACCAGCACGCGATCGGCTGCGCAACATGCGAGGAAGTTGCGTCGCGTCGAGCGCGCGAGGTCGCGATCGGTGTCGAAGTTGACGGCGCGATCGGGCTCGCTGCATTGGATCGGGTGATGCATCAGATCGCCTGTGATCACCGCCCGCCGGCCATCGGACTGGATGCGGACGCTGACGTGGCCAGGCGTGTGGCCCGGAGTCGGCTCGAGCCAGACCTCGTCGGTGATGCGGTGATCCGTTTCTACAAGCTCAGCCAGGCCCGCATCGATGATCGGCCGGACCGAGTCGCCCAGGACGTCATCGGGTTCGCCATTGCCGTATTCGGACTGCAAGCGCGGCTTGGCCAGCATCGACCAGTCCCACTCCTTGCGCGCAAAAGGTAGCGCGCATTCTCGAATGTCGGTACCCAATGGCCATCGGCCAGCCGCGTGTTCCAGCCGACATGATCGACATGCAGATGCGTGCAAAGTACCGTGTCGATCGTGTCGGGGGCAAAGCCGGACTCGGTCATGTCGTGCAGGAACGAGCCTTCAGTTGATTCCAGGCCGGATGCTGGCGCTTCTTGTCATTGCCGACGCAGGTGTCGACCACGATGCGCCGGCCGGCAGACTCGATGACGAAGCAGTGAATCGACAGCAGCAATCGATTCTGTTCGTCGGCGGAGTGCGGCTTGAGCCACTGATGGCGTGCAACCAGGTTTTCGGGTGGGTCCTTGAAGAAGAACTTCGGTGATGTCGGCACAGGACCGATCTCCACCACCTGCGACACCCTGACGTTTCCAATCTGCCAACGATTCATGTTGAGTGCCTCCACTTCGAGTGTGGGTTGTAGCCACTTCGAGCTGGCCTTCAGGGCATTGGCGCGGATGAGCTGGTCTCCAGCGGGTCACTGATCGTTGATCACGGCCGCCGCTGCAGGCGAGACTCGAGATAGCGGCTGGCAGGCGACCAGACTGTGGGTGGCAGAAGCGTTCGCTCGGCTGCCGGCACTGGTGGGCTGCCGCCATGCCATCGATGTCGGCTGGCATCGTTGCGCGGCACGGTGTTTGGCTCCGTCAGGTATGACAGCCAACCCACGCGCGCGATCTTGGCCGGAGGGAGCTGGCCCAATGCCCTGAGCGGCCATTCGATCGCACCGGCACCCAGTGCAACGGTGACTGCCCGCCGCGTGGTCATGGGGTGCTTCGCCTGGATCTACTGCACCACTTCGTCGGCAGAGAGCAAAACCGATTGTGGGACGCTGATGCCAAGCGCCTTGGCGGTTTTCAGGTTGATCACCAGCTCGAAGCGGGTCGGCTGCTGGACGGGGATGTCGCCCGGGGTCACGCCACGGGCCACTTGACTGATGTAAGAGGCTGCATTGCGGTAGGCGGCACGCAGGTTCTCGCCGTAGCTCATCAGGCCGCCGTCGTCCACGGCTTCTCTCACGCCATAAAAGGCAGGCAAGCGGTGCTTGGCCGCAAGCGCCACGATTTCCGCACGCCTGCTGAGAAACTGCGGCTCGTCGGGTAGGACGAAGATCGCGCCCGCCTTCTCGCGCAGCGCCGTCTCGAAGGCGGCGGGCAGAGCCAAGTCGATGGGCCTTCCGACTTCGACCTTCAACAGTTTGATATTCAGCGCTTGCGCGACCGGGACCAGCGCCTGCCACATGCGCGGATGCACCTCGCTTCTCGCGTCGGCAAGAACGGCGACAGTCATTGGCCTGGGCAGGACGCTCGCAAATAGGTTCAGCATCTTGGCCATGATGTCCTGGGCCTGGCTGGAGAGCCCGGTTGTGTTGGCACCCGGCCTGGCGAGGCTCGCAATCAGGTGTTGGCCGACAGGATCGGCGACCGCAGCCATGACAATGGGCGTCGAGCCGAGAGCCTGCTGCGCAGCGCGTGTCGTCGGCGTGCAGGTGGTGACCACGGCATCGAGATTCATCGCCGCCAACTCGTGCGCAAACTCTGGCGTCCGCTCGACTTGGCCGTTGGCGTAGCGGCGCTCGAGGACGAGGTTCTTGCCCTCGACATAGCCCTGCTCGCGCAGGCCCTGCAACAGCGCCTGCTCCAGATGACCGCGCTGCGCCTGGCTGCCGCCGACCAGGATGCCGATATGGACCTTCTTCTCCGGTGATTGGGCCATGCTCGCAAGCGGCGAGCCCAACAGCAGCGTACTGGTTGCCATCGCAGCCATGCGCATCAGTGTCATGCGCCTGTCGGCAGGGCTTCCCAGCATCACGTTCATTCTCAAACACCCCGTCGACGAATTGGCGCCGGACCATAGTACGCTTTTGAGCGATGTCATCCGCGCAGCAGGCCACCCCTGGGCGGAAGACCAGCAAATGGGAAGTCAGCGCGACGCAACGCCGCGCTGGGCCAATGTGATGCGCGATGCATCAGCAGCACATGGCCTTGGTAGCCGACCGTTGCGGCATGCACCACGCAGCGGTCTCCTGTGGGTACCTACCTCTGCGTGCCTACCTTCTGGCGACGAGTCGTAGTCGCCTGCGCCGCGGGCAGGGCAGGTGACAGCCAGGAAGCCACCCGTGGCCAGCGGCAGGACGTGGACGAGGCCCACTGCCTCAGTACATCAGGTACTTTGCGGTATGTTTCGACCGGCAGGTCTACGGCATCAACATTGGGCTCGCGTAGACCCGCCGTCGACCCAATCCGGTCACCTGATCTCGTTGCCGTAGAGCCGACGTTCGGACTCGAACGCAGGCGCTTGAAGGAACTCCCTAATCGGAGCGCGCACATCGCACCGATGGTGCCATCGGGCGGGTGGCGACGGGCCATGCCGGACGGCGCCGCCGGTCCGGCTTGCGTTCGTGCTCCCGATGGCGTACACAGGCCGCATGGCGCGGTGGCGCGCGAAGTGGCACGGAGTCGCGATGGACGAAGTCGAAGCGCTGGGGATGCAACTGGACAGGCCGTCGGCTACGCTGCTCGTCAGCCAGGACGGCGAGCGCTATTTCCTCGCCGAGACGACGCTCGTGGCGGTGGCGCTCTACCTGCTTAAGAAGTACGCCGACGGCTACCTGAAGGGCTTGGGCCTTGACGCCGCGGCGACCCGCCATGGTGAAAAGACGCGCGCGCTGCTGACGCAGCTACGGTCCGGCCCCAACTTGGTCTTGGACAAGGCACGGTTCGACTTCGACGAGTCGGTCCGGACGCTGCGTGAACACGGGCCCGATGCCAAGGCGCAGGGGGCAGCGCGCGACGCACTCGTCGAGGCCTTCGTCGATGCCGGAGCAGTGCCTCCGCAGGCCGAAGTCGAAGCCGCCAAGGTGATGGCCGTGGCCGAGGCGATGATCGGGCGATGATCTGGGGCCACTGGGTCGCGCAGTGCCAGTGGGACGCGGCTTGCCGGTCCCTGCTTCAGCGCGATCCGGCATTCGGCGTCGCGACCGCGGATCTCGCCACCGGCGGCCGCCTAGGTCATGTCGAGGGCTGGAACCGGGTTGTGCATGCGTCGGGAGGGCGGCCGCCGGTCTACGTGTTCATCGGCAAGGACCGAGGCAGGTCGACGCCGGTGCCCCGCCGGAAGGCGCGGGCCCGGTGTATGAGGTCGCGCCGGCGCCGTTGGACCTGCACGCGTCACCGCTGTGGCGGGCATTCATCACCAGCGGCGATGTCCTGATCACGGCAGGGTCGCTGCCGCGCGAGCGCTTCTACGCGGTCCGCCACCGGATCGGCCTTGCCGTTACGCCCGGCGACGACGCTACCTGGGTGCGCGAGGCGTCGCAGCGAGGTGTCGCGATGATCGAGGCTGCCTGGCGCGGCGGCGGCAACGGCGAGGTGAAGCTCGGCGCGCTGGAGGAGCCAGTGCAGATGTGCGCGCACAGCTTCCTCGCCTTCGAAGCGCACGGCGACGTCGCCTCCAGCGTGATGGCAACACTCATGTTCACGCTGCACGCACTGCCGGGCGTGCGCGTGCACGGCGACAGCGGGGCGGCCGACGCGAGCGTGGACGCGGTCGAGCACCTCACTGTCGTGATCCTGGACCTGCTCGAACGGCGGACGGCCATGAACGTGGCCGGCTACATGCAGGCCACCTACCTCGCGGCCCTGTACGGCGCAGTGGCGATGAAGCTGGCGTCGCTGGCGCGCGAAGCCATCGAGGCCCAGTATGCGGTCGAGGTCACGGGCCGATGGCACGACGCCCGACACGACCGGCTGAGGCGGTTGGCGCTTAACGTCGACGAGACCCTTGCCCACCGCGTCGCGCCCGCCTTCGTCCTGCCCGCGTTGTTTACGCCGCACGAATTGCTGCAGCGACTGCGCGTGATGGCCGCGAACGGCGGGCCGCGAGCGATCGACTGGGCCGAATTCTTCCAGCTGCATCCGGCGCTGCGCTTGCTGCACACCGTCGACGCGGCCTCAGAGGTGTCGCCGCGCGAGGTCGCCGAGCGGCTGCGGGCCGAGTCCGATGGCATGCAGGGCTTCGACGCCGGCGAGGCCGTGCTGGGCGCGTCGGGTCCGTTTTCCCGCCGCTTCCGGGTCGCGCTGCTGGAGGCGCTGCTGTCCAGACCTCCGCACTGACCGAGCCAATCTGCCAATGATGACTGGGCGGACGTTGCAACGATGCCTTGCATGTCAGATCAACGCATCATCGGCGCCGGGTTCGCGCTCATACGAGCAGCAAGTCCGCTCGGGTGAGGCCTGGCCGTAGAGGCACTTCGGGCACAGGCAGCCCATCCCGCCGGTCGGTGTCACATCGACCCACCGGCAGTGCACGCAGTGCGTGCCACCGTCGTGCCACGGGCGATACATGCCGAGGAACGGCATCGGCATGGCGATGAACACCTGTTCAGCCATGGCCGGCAGACTATGGTGCCCGAGGCTCATGGCGTGAGGCTGCAAGAAGCTGTAGGTCGGCTTGGCCTGGCGGCGGGCGGCAAT
>CAWGOK010000054.1:0-15539 GCA_963824005.1 uncultured beta proteobacterium | reverse complement strand
GCCGCATCCCGGAACTCACCCGGCGTGCAGCCGAGTTCGCGCTTGAAGACGGTGTTCAAGTACTGATCGAGTGCCGAAACCGGCTTGCCGCGCCACTTCCGACGCGGGGAGCTGGGCGTCCTCGAGCAGCGCCTGCGCGCGCGACAACTTGTAGGCCATGATCTCGTCGTGCACCGAGCGGCCGAGTTCCTTGCGAAAGCAGGCCTCGAGCGACGAGCGCGACAGGCGCAGGTAGGCGGCCACCTGTTCGGTCTTGATGCCCTGGCAGGCGTATTGCCGGATGAACTGCAGCGCACGCATGACACGTGGCCCGTGGGGACTTCGCGACGGCTCGACTCGCGCCGCTGGATGCCTGCCGGGCGCACCACGACGTGCCCGGCCTGCACCAGCGCGCCGCCCAGCATCTGGTGCATCCGATGCGCGGCAACGCGTCCCATCTCGTGGGTGCCCTGGCTGACCGAGGTCAACGGGATGCGCGTCAAATGCTGTCCCAGAGTGTCGTTGTCGATGCCGACGATCGCCACTTCTTCCGGCACCGAGATGTCCGCCATGATGCAGGCCTGCATCACCTGCCGGGCGCGTGCGTCGGTGACGGCAATGATGCCGATGGGCTTGGGCAGCGCCCCCAGCCAGTCGATCAGCTTGATGCGCTGCGCTGTTCCAGGTGGGTGCACTGGTCGCCAGTCCACGGTGCACCTGGCCGGGCAGGTGCAGGCCATGCATCAGGCGCAGGAAGGCGCCTTCACGCTCCTGCGCCCAACGGTTCAACGGCGACTCGGGCAGGCTGTAGCAGGCGAAGCGCGTCAGCCCCGACTCGACCAGGTGCTCGAAGGCCAGTTCCACCAGTCGCCGGTTGTCGGTGGCGACGTAGGCCACGTCCTTCGGGTAGCGGGTCTGGTCCTCGTAGGAGCCGCCCACGGCCACGATGGGCAGCTTCATCGTCGACAGCGCCTTGCAGACTTCCGGGTCGTCGAAGTCGGCGATGATGCCGTCGCCGTCCCAGTCCTCGATGCCGTCGAGGCGAAAGCGGAAGTCCTCCTCCAGGAACAGGTCCCAGGCCACGCGCGTCTGGTTCACGTATGAACCGATGCCGGCGATGACCTCACGGTCGTAGCTCTTGCTGGCGTGGAACAGCAGTGCCACCCGGTGCACCGCGCTGCCGGTGGATCGCGGGCTCCTCGGAGTTATGAACTGCCTTCCGCGGTGGGGACACGGTTGAGCCTTGTCAATCTTGCGATGCAACACCGAATTCTGACAGTCGCATCGCGAAAAACATAATCGACTCGCTGTCTGGCACGCCCTAGGATGGTTCGGCCCGCCCCAAACAGGCCCATGCCATGAGCTACTTCGACGCCGTCAAACCAGTTGAATTCGCCGGACCCCACAGCTCCACGGAACTGGCCTACCGCCAGTACAACCCCGAAGAACTGGTGCTGGGCAAGCGCATGAAGGACCATCTGCGCCTGGCGGTGTGCTACTGGCATACCTTCGTCTGGCCCGGCAGCGACGTCTTCGGCCAAGGCACTTTCGGCCGCCCCTGGCACCAGGGCAGCGACGAGATGACGCTGGCGCGGCGCAAGGCCGACGCCGCATTCGGCCTTTTCACACGCCTGGGCGTGCCGTTCTACACCTTCCATGACGCCGACGTGGCACCCGAAGGCGAGAACCTGGCGCAGTACCGCAGCAACCTGGCGGCCATGGTCGACGTGCTGGGGCAGAAGCAGGAAGCCACCGGTGTCAAGCTGCTGTGGGGCACGGCCAACTTGTTCGGTCACCCGCGTTATGCCGCCGGCGCGGCGACCAACCCCGATCCCCAGGTCTTCGCCTACGCCGCCACGCAGGTATTCAGCGCGATGAACGCAACCCGCCAGCTCGGTGGTGCCAACTACGTGCTTTGGGGTGGACGCGAAGGCTACGACACGCTGCTCAACACCGATCTGCGCCAGGAGCGCCAGCAATTCGGCCGTTTCCTGGCGATGGTGGTCGAGCACAAGCACAAGAGCGGCTTCAAGGGCGACATCCTGATCGAACCCAAGCCGATGGAGCCGACCAAGCACCAGTACGACTTCGACTGCGCCACCGTGCACGGTTTCCTGCAGCAGTTCGATCTCGAACATGAAGTGCGCCTGAATGTCGAGGCCAACCACGCCACGCTGGCCGGCCACAGCTTCCAGCACGAGATCGCCATGGCCGTGGCGCTGGGTCTGTTCGGCAGCATCGACGCCAACCGGGGCGACCCGCAGAACGGCTGGGACACGGACCAGTTCCCCAACAGCGTGGAAGACCTGACGCTGGGCCTGTACGAAATCCTGAAGGCAGGCGGCTTCGTCAACGGCGGCTTCAACTTCGACGCCAAGGTGCGGCGCCAGAGCATCGACGCGATCGACGTCGTGCATGCGCACGTCGGCGCCATCGACGTGCTGGCGCTGGCGCTGAAGAGCGCGGCGCGTCTGATCGAGCAGGACGTGCTGGCGCAGTTCACCCAGCAGCGCTACGCCGGCTGGCAGACGGAACTGGGCCAGCGCCTGCTCAACGGCGAGATGACGCTGGCGCAAGTGGCCGAGCACGCGTTCGTCAACGACTTCCAGCCGAAGCCGGTCAGTGGCCGACAGGAATGGCTGGAGAACCGCGTCAACGCGGCCATCTTCGGTGGTGTGGCCTGAGGTTTGCGCGAGCTGCATGAATGCAACGCCCATGCAAGACCTTCGCAGATCGGGGGGCTGCCGATGAGCCTGTCGATACGCTTCGACAAGCTGGTCAAGAGCTTCGGCCCGGTGGAGGTGCTGCACGACATCAGCTTCGAACTGGCGCCCGGCAAGGTCTACGGCCTGGTCGGCGAAAACGGCGCGGGCAAGTCCACGCTGATGAAGATCCTGGCCGGCTACGAGGCGCCGAGCGGCGGCGCGCTCTTGCTGGACGGCAAGCGCACCAGCTTTCGCGGGTCCCGGCAGGCCGAGGCGGCCGGCGTCGTCATGATTCACCAGGAATTCAACCTGGCCGAAGACCTGAGCATCGCGCAGAACATCTTCCTGGGCCGCGAGTTGCGCCGTGGTTGGCTGCTCGACGATGGCGCCATGCACCGCGAGACCGCGCGTGTGCTCGACCAGGTGGGCCTCAAGACCAACCCCGGGCGGCGCATCGCGGAGCTCATCGTCGCTGAAAGGCAGTTGGTCGAGATCGCCAAGGCGCTGTTACGCAAGGCCCGCGTGCTCATCATGGACGAGCCGACGGCCACTCTGACCCCTAGCGAAACCGAGCGGTTGTTCGCCCTGATCGAGCAGATGCACGGCGATGGCGTGACCATCGTCTACATCTCGCACAAGCTCGACGAAGTCAAGCGCGTCACGCACGAGGTGGTAGTCATGCGCGACGGCTGCTTCATCACCAGGCAAGGCACCGCCAGCCTGAGCACGCGGCAGATGGCCAGCCTGATGGTGGGCCGTGAACTGGCCGACCTGTACCCGCCCAAGACGGCGCAGCCCGAGGCCGTGAACCCGTTGCTGGAGGTCCGGCACCTGAGCGTTCCGGGCTGGGCCAGCGACATCAGCTTCGAAGTCAGGGCGGGCGAGATCCTGGGCTTTGCCGGTCTGGTCGGTGCAGGCCGCACCGAGCTCTTCGAAGGTCTGGTCGGGCTGCGCAAGACCTCCGGCGGCCAGGTCGTGCTGTCGGGCAGCGCCTGGGAGCACCGCACGCCGAAGCTGGCGGTGCAGCGCGGCCTGAGCTACCTGAGCGAGGACCGCAAGAGCAAGGGCCTGCATGTGGGCTTCGGCCTGTGCGAGAACCTCACGCTGATGGCGCTGGAGCGCTACGCCCGGCCGCTGCTGTCGCCGAAGGCGGAGCGCGCGGCGCTGGACCAGGCGGTGAAGGACTTCGACATCCGCACCGGCTCGCTGGACAACCCGGCGTCCTCGCTGTCGGGCGGCAACCAGCAGAAGCTGGCGCTGGCCAAGGTGCTGCACCCCGCGCCCAAGGTGGTCGTCCTGGATGAACCCACGCGAGGGGTGGACGTCGGCGCAAAGCGCGACATCTATTTCCTCATCCAACGCCTGGCCAACGAAGGGCGCGCGGTCGTGGTCATCTCCTCCGAACTGGTGGAGTTGATCGGTCTGTGCCACCGCGTGGTGGTCATGCGTTCCGGACACATCGTGGCCACGCTGGCCGCCAACGACCTCAACGAGCAAGATCTGATCGCCCATGCAACCGGCACACACTGAAATCGTCGCGCCGCCTGCCTCGGCCGCCCATGGCGGTGGCGTGGAGCGTCAGGTCCGGCGCGCGCTGCCGCACGGTAGCGGCCCCTTCATCGGACTGCTGCTGCTGTGCCTGGCTGGCGTGCTGCTGAACCCGAGCTTCGCTACCGTGGACAACGCGATGAACGTGATGACGCGCACGGCCTTCATCGGCATCATCGCCGTGGGCATGTGCTTCGTCATCGTGTCGGGCGGCATCGATCTGTCGGTCGGCTCGATGGCGGCGCTCATTGCCGGCTGCACCATCCTGCTGATGAACGCCATGGTGGGCCGCATTGGGTCGCCGGCCCTGGTGGTCGCGCTGGGCATGGCGTTCGCGCTGGCGCTCGGCGCACTGTTCGGGCTGGCGCATGGCCTGCTCATCACCAAGGGCAAGATCGAGCCGTTCATCGTCACGCTGGGCACACTGGGCATCTTCCGCGCCTACCTCACCTACTTCGCCAACGGCGGCGCCATCACGCTGGAAGGCACGCTGTCCACGGCCTACAGCCCGGTGTACTACGGCGCGTTCCTGGGCATTCCGATCCCGGTGTGGGTGTTCATCGGCGTGGCCTTGATCGGCGCGCTGGTGCTCAACCGAACCGCCTACGGGCGCTACGTGCAGGCCATCGGCTCGAACGAGCAGGTGGCACGCTATGCGGCCGTCGAAGTCGACCGCGTCAAGATCATCACCTACGTGCTGCTCGGCGTGTGCGTCGGCGTGGCCACCCTGCTGTACGTGCCGCGCCTGGGCTCGGCGTCGCCCAGCACCGGCTTGCTGTGGGAACTCGAAGCCATCGCGGCGGTGATCGTCGGCGGCACGGCGCTCAAGGGTGGCGCGGGCGGCATCACCGGCACGGTCATCGGCGCGGTGCTGCTTTCGGTCATCAGCAACATCCTCAACCTCACCAGCATCATCAGCGTCTATCTGAACGCGGCCGTCCAGGGCTTCGTGATCATCGCCGTTGCGTTTTTCCAAAGGGGGCGCCACTGAAGCGGTGGGCCCTCGTGTTCGACCCTAGCCCAAGCAATTGCTTTCACACCAAGGAGATAAGCATGAAATCGTTGAACCGCAGACTGGCACTCAGTGCCATGATCCTCGCCACGCTCGGCGTCACGGCCCCTGCCCTGGCGCAGAACAAGCCGAACATCGGTGTCGCCGTTCCGGCGGCCACGCACGGCTGGACCGGCGGGGTCGTCTACTGGGCCAACCGCACCAAGGGTGAACTCGAGAAGCAGTATCCCGGGCTGAAGGTCACGGTCAAGACCGCCGGCTCGGCCGCTGAACAGGCCAACCAGATCCAGGACATGGTGACGGCCAACAAGATCGACACGCTGATCATCCTGCCCTTCGAGTCCGCGCCGCTGACGCAGCCCGTGGCCCAGGTCAAGAGCAAGGGCGTGTTCGTCACGGTGGTCGACCGTGGACTGAACGACCCGAAGGCCCAGGACGCCTACGTGGCCGGCGACAACCCCGGCTTCGGCAAGGTCGCCGCTGACTACATGGCCAAGGCGATGGGCGGCAAGGGCGACATCGTGGTGTTGCGCGGCATCCCCACCGTGATCGACAACCAGCGCGTCGATGCGTTCAATGCCGTCATGAAGACCCACCCCGGCATCAAGATCCTCGACGCCAAGCATGGCAACTGGAACCGGGACGACGCCTTCAAGGTGATGCAGGACTACCTGACCCGCTTCAAGAACATCGATGCCGTCTGGGCCTCGGACGACGACATGGCGGTGGGCGTGCAGAAGGCCATCGAACAGGCCAAGCGCACCGACATCAAGCTGGTGCTGGGCGGCGCAGGCTCCAAGGACTACATCAAGAAGGTCATGGACGGCGACAAGATCGTCACTGCCGACGTGACCTACTCGCCGAAGATGATCGCCGACGCGATGAACCTGACCGCGGCCGCCCGCGTCAAGGGCGAGAAGATGCCCGCGACCACGATCATCCCGTCGGTGCTGATCACCAAGGACAACGCCAAGGACTACTACGTTCCCGACTCGCCGTTCTGAGTCGCGACCCGGTTCGCTCCCCGCCAGGACGCCGATGTGGGCTGACAGGCGGGGGGCATTCCCCAACCCGATAGAGAGCGAAAGAAAATCATGGCACGCCACGTCACTTTGTTTACCGGCCAATGGGCCGATCTGCCTCTCGAAGAACTGGCGCCGCTGGCCAAGAGCATGGGCTACGACGGCCTGGAACTGGCCTGCTGGGGTGACCACTTCAACGTCCAGGAAGCCCTGTCCAGCCCGGCCTACGTAAAGAACAAGTGGGCCTTGCTGAAGAAGCACAAGCTGCAGTGTTTCGCCATCTCCAACCACCTGGTCGGGCAGGCCGTGTGCGACCTGATCGACGAGCGCCATCAGGCCATCCTCAGCGCCGAGATCTGGGGTGACGGCAAGCCCGAAGGCGTGCGCCAGCGCGCCGCCCGCGAGATGCAGGACACTGCGCGCGCGGCGGCGGCCCTCGGCGTGAAGACCGTCGTCGGCTTCACCGGGTCGTCCATCTGGCATGCGACCTATCCCTTCCCGCCGACGCCGCAGTCCTACTGGGACAAGGGCTTCGCCGACTTCGCCAGACGCTGGAAACCGATCCTCGACGTGTTCGAGTCGGTCAACGTGAACTTCGCGCTCGAGGCGCATCCGACCGAGATCGCCTTCGACATTGCCTCCGCGCGGCGCGCGATCGACGCGGTCAAGGGCCACCGCCGCTTCGGCTTCAACTTCGACCCCAGCCACCTCGGCTACCAGGGCGTGGACTACGTCAAGTTCCTGCGCACCTTCGCCGACCGCATCTACAACGCCCACATGAAGGACGTCTGGTGGGGCAAGGGCGAGGGCGTGGCGGGCGTGTTCGGCGGCCACACCAGCTTCGGAGACGCGCAGCGCTTCTGGGACTTCCGCAGCGTCGGCCGCGGCATGATCGACTTTGAATCGATCATCGTCGCGCTCAACGACATCGGCTACGGCGGCCCGCTCAGCGTGGAGTGGGAAGACAGCCGCATGGACCGCGTGCACGGTGCCACCGAAAGCGCGGCCTTCTGCAAGCGACTGGACTACAAGCCGGCGGCCGGCGCATTCGACGCCGCCTTCGACAAGAGCAAGCAGGCGGCAGCATGAAGAAGTTGCGATACGCCATGGTCGGCGGCGGGCGCGATGCCTTCATCGGCGCGGTGCACCGCAAGGCCATGGCGCTGGATGGCGAGTTCGAGTTCGTCGCGGGCGCGCTGTCGTCCAGCCCCGACAAGTCGCGTGCCTCGGGCCGAGACCTCGGCCTGGCCGACGACCGCAACCATGCCGACTGGCAGGCGCTGCTGGCCGACGAGTTGAAGCGGCCGAAGGACGAGCGCATCGACTGCGTTGCGATCGTCACGCCCAATCACATGCATTTTCCGGTGGCGCGCGCCTTTGCCGACGCCGGCATCCACGTGGTGTGCGACAAGCCGCTGGTGCACAGCAGCGAGCAGGCCGCCGAACTGGCCGCGGTGGTGGCGCGCCGCGGCGTCGTCTTCGGCGTGACCTACAACTACACCGGCTACCCGATGGTGCGCGAGGCGCGCGACCTGGTGCGAGCCGGCGCCATCGGCGAGGTGCGCAAGGTCATCGTCGAATACAACCAGGGCTGGCTCGCCACGCGGCTGGAAGAAACGCTGCAGAAGCAAGCCGACTGGCGCACCGACCCGGCGCGCAGCGGCATTGCCGGGGCCATCGGCGACATCGGCTCGCACGCCGAGAACCTGTTGGCCACCGTCACCGGGCTGCAGCTGGAAAGCCTCTGCGCCGACCTGACCACCTTTGTCGGCGGGCGCCGGCTCGACGACGACGGCAACCTGCTGCTGCGCTTCACCAACGGCGCGCGCGGCGTGCTGATCGCCTCGCAGATCGAGGTGGGTTGCGAGAACGACTTGCGCTTGCGCGTATTCGGCAGCACCGGCACGCTCGACTGGCGCCAGGAGGAACCGAATACCTTGCTGCACTCTCCCATCGACGGGCCGCGCCGCGTGCTGACACGCGGGTCGGCCTGGCTGGGCGAGGCGGCGCGCCGTGCCACCCGCTTGCCCACCGGCCACCCGGAGGCCTTCATCGAAGCCTTTGCCAACGTCTACCTCGGCGTGGCCGCGCACATCCGTGCGCTGCAGTCCGGCATCACGCCGCTGGCGATCGAAGCCGACTACCCGACGCTGGCCGACGGTGCCCGCGGCGTGCGCTTCATCGAGAAGACGGTCGAGTCGGCGCGCAGCGAGCACAAGTGGACGCGGATGGACTGAGGGGGCGGCCGTGTTCATCGGCATCGATCTGGGCACCTCGAGCCTGAAAGTCATCGTCCTGGACCGCGCGCACGAGGTGCGGGCCAGCGCGTCGGTACCGTTGACGGTGGCGCAGCCGCAGCGCCTGTGGCGCGAGCAGGATCCTGCGCAGTGGTGGGCCGCCTGCCAGCAGGCCCTGCAAGCCGCGCTGACCGCGGCAGGCGCGCAAGGCATCCCCGCGGCGTCGATCGAGGCCATCGGCTTGACCGGCCAGATGCACGGTGCCACGCTGCTCGATGCCCAGGCCGGCGTGCTGCGTCCGGCCATTCTCTGGAACGACGGGCGCGCGCACCATGAATGCGCCGAACTGGAGCGGCGTGTGCCCAGGTCGCGGCAGATCACCGGCAACCTCATGATGCCGGGCTTCACTGCGCCCAAGCTGCTGTGGCTGGCGCAGCACGAGCCGGATCTGTTCAAGCGCATCGACAAGGTGCTGCTGCCCAAGGACTACCTGCGCTGGTGCCTCAGCGGCGACTTCGCCAGCGACATGTCCGATGCCGCCGGCACGATGTGGCTCGATGTGGCCCGCCGCGCTTGGAGCGACGAGATGCTCCAGGCCACCGGCCTGACGCGTGCCCACATGCCCAGCCTGCACGAAGGCCCGCAGGTCACCGGCCGGCTGCGCGGCGACGTTGCGCGCCGCTTCGGACTGAAGCCGGTCCCGATGGTCGCCGGTGCTGGTGACAACGCCGCTGGTGCACTTGGTGCCGGCGTGGTGCAGCCGGGCCAGGCCATGCTGTCGCTGGGCACCTCGGGCGTCTATTTCGTCGCAACCGATGGCTACCGCGCCAACCCGGCGCAGGCAGTGCACAGCTTCTGCCACGCCCTGCCCCACACCTGGCACCTGATGTCGGTGATGCTGTCGGCCGCGGCGTGCCTGGACTTCACCGCACGCCTGAGCGGAGAAACCGACATCGGCAAGCTGCTGGCAGAAGCGCAGGCCCGCGGCCTGAACGACGACACGCCGTTGTTCCTGCCCTACCTCAACGGCGAGCGCACGCCGCACAACAACCCAGCCGCGCAGGCGGTGCTCTTCGGCATGGGTGCGAGCACCGAGCGCGCCGACCTGGTGAACGCCACGCTCGAAGGCGTGGGGCACGGCCTGGTGCAGGGCATCGCGGCGGTGGAGTCCACCGGCGTGGCCGCGCACAGCATCAGTCTGATCGGCGGCGGCAGCCGCAGCCCCTATTGGGCGCAGATGCTTGCCGACCTGTCGGGCAGGACGCTGCAGCGCAGAGCCGGCGGGGACGTCGGCCCGTCGCTGGGCGCCGCCCGGCTGGCCTGGATGGCGATCGACCAGGCCTTGGCGGTGGATGTGTGCCCGGCGCCCGCATTGCTGGCGCTACATGAACCGGACGCGCAGCGCCACGCGTGGTTCAATGCGCGCCGCCGGCGATTCGCGAGCCTGTACACCCAGTTGGAGTCCAGCTTCCCCGCCGCGGCATAGCTGCTGCGTGCGTGCGCATTGTTCGGGGTCGTCTGCAACGGCGGGTGCGCACGGACCTGGCCGAGCAAGGAGTGGCCAGGCCCCCCGCTAAGCACAAGCGGTCCACCGGCAATCAGGGTCAGATGGTTCGGGTTCGGCACCGCTGGCGGTGGCGTGCCCGCAGCGGCTGGCGTGAACGCATCGGCTTCGATGAGCAGCCGCTCCTTGGGGAGGTACACCATCAGGAAGCTGTCGCTGTGCGGCCTTCAGCGGCGCCAACGACCGCTATCCAAGGTACTGCTGACATGGCCAGAGTCGGTGCTGGGCCAGCGTCGTTCAGGGCCCATCCAGTGACTGCTGCTTACGGCGCCGAACTCACGGATCCGACCCCAGGCGGACTTCGAATAGAACAATCTCGCTGCCCGAAACTTGAGGCTCGTGCGGCTCGGAGTCGGCTCAATCCAGACCTCGTCGGTGATGCAGTGATCCGTTTCAACAAGTTCGGCCAGGCCCGCATCGATGATCGGTCGCACCGAGTCGCCCAGGATGTCGTCGGGTTCGCCATTGCCGTACTCCGTATGTCAGGGGCTGAGACTGTCCACGCATGGCGTCACTCGTTGGCGCCGCGCGCCCGCATCCGGTCGAACAACACGGCGATGACGATAAAGCTGCCGACGAAGGTGCCTTGCCAGAAGGTGCTGATGCCCAGCAGGATCAGGCTATTGCGGATGACCTCGATCAGCGCCGCGCCAACCACGGCGCCGAAGGCCGTGCCCACGCCACCCATCAGGTTGGCGCCACCGATCACCGCCGCGGCGATCACCGACAACTCCATTCCTTGTCCGAGGCTGGTGGTGATGGTGCCGAGCCAGCCGACCTCAAGGATGCCGGCGATGCCGGCGCACAGGCTGCAGAACATGTAGACACTGACCTTGACGAGCTTGACCGGCACGCCGGTGGCCGTGGCGGCGCGTTCGTTGCCGCCGATGGCGAACAGATAGCGGCCCCAACGTGTCCAGCGGAACGAAAAGCCGGCGAAGAGCAACATCACCAAGAGGAACAACACCGGGCTGGGCACCTGGATGGTGGCGACGAAGGGCAGCGACACACTGACGAAGCCACCGCCCAGAGCGAGCAGTTGCGGCTGATCAGGCCCGAATTCGTAGACCATCTTGTTGTTCGACAAAACCATGGCCAGACTGCGTGCGATCGACAGCATGCCCAAGGTGACAACAAAGGGCGGCACGCCGACGTAGGCGATCAAGATCCCGTTGAAGGCACCGACGGCAAGCGCCGCGCCGAGAGCGAGCGGCACCGCCAGCCAGATCGACATGCCCTCGCTCATCGTCATGCCAATCACCATGCCCGACAGCACCAACACCGCTCCCACCGACAGATCGATGCCGCCGGTGATGATCACGGCCGTCATGCCGATGGCGATGATGGCGACGAAGGCAAAGTTGCGCGTCACGTTGAACAGGTTCTGCTGCGTGGCGAACACATCGCTGGCAAATGCCATGCCGACAAAGGCCAGCACGGCCGCCACCGAGACCCAGAATGTCTGCTGGCTGGCGAGCCAGCTCAACCAGTTGCGATGCTCCTGCTTCGCGATCGATTCTTCGAGACTCAGGGCCATGGCGGCTCACGATCGCGGGAGTGCTTTGCTGCTGGGCGCACTATGCGGTCTCAATGGCGCCGGTGATGAGGCCTGTCACCTCTTGCGGCGAGCTTTGCGCGATGACCTTGTCGGCCACCTTCATGCCACGCCGCATGACGACTATGCGGTCGGCCACCGCAAAGACGTCCGGCATGCGGTGACTGATCAGCACGACGGCGATGTCGTGGTCGCGCAGGCGGCGAATCAGGTTTAGCACTTCGGCTACCTGGCGCACGCTGATCGCGGCCGTGGGCTCGTCCATCAACACGATCTTCGGATCGGACAGACGGGTGCGGGCGATCGCGACAGCCTGGCGCTGCCCACCGGACATCTTGCGCACCAGGTCGCGCGGCCGGGTTTCGGACTTCAGCTCGGCGAACAGTTCGCCGGCACGCTTGAACATGCTGCCGTAGTTCAGTACCCGCAACGGACCAAAGCCGCGCATCAGCTCGCGACCGAGAAACACGTTCTCGGCAGCGCTGAGGTTGTCGCATAGCGCGAGGTCCTGGTAGACGATCTCGATGCCTGCTTGCCGCGCGTCGGCCGGTTTGTGGAAGGCGACCTTTTGCCCCTGCAGCGTCATCGTGCCCTCGCTCGGCGGGTAGTTGCCGGCAATGATCTTGACGAGCGTGGACTTGCCAGCACCGTTGTCGCCCATCAGGCCAACCACCTCGCCGGCCTGAAGCGTCAGCGACATTTCGATCAGCGCCTGGATGGCGCCAAAATGCTTGGAGACCCGCGTGAGCTCGAGAAGGGCCATGGTCCGATCACTCTTTGTGCACGAAACAAGGGCGCCTGCGAGCGCCCTTGGAGACGGCCCACAGGCTCAGGCTACTTCGCCGGGCACTTGTCCAGGTTCGTCGGCAGGCACTCGTCCAGGCCGGTGTACAGCGGATCGGGCACCGACTTGCCGTTGATCAGGTCGATCAATACCGCCGGCGCGCGGTGGCCCATCTCGAACGGGCGTTGTCCGATCTGCGCATTGCTGCGGCCGGCCTTCAGAGCCGCCAGTTGCGGCGGCAAGGTGTCACCGGCGATGATGATCAGATCCTTCGACTTCAGTCTGGGCATGACCTGGTCGGTCACCTGCGCATAGGCCTGCGGACCGAATTGTGCCCAGCCACCGACGAGGATGAAGGCATCGAGTTTCGGGTTCTTGGTGAACACATCCGCCATCTGCTGGTTGGCCAGGTCGATCTGGTCATTGGTGAAAACCGGGCAGCCGGGGATCTCGGTCCAGCCGCCGTCGCCACTCAGGCGTGTCACCCCCTTCTTGCCGGCGATGGTGTCGCGAAAGCCGGCCGCCCGGGCGTTGATGTTGTCGGCCGCCACGTTGCCAAGCTGCATGCATACCGTACCGCCCTTGGGTTTGAGCTCCTTGGCGTACTTGGCCATCAGCACGCCCATGTCGTAATTGTTGGTGCCGAGGTAGGTCTTGCGCAGCGAGCGGTCGGCGGCCGACAGGTCGGCGTCGATGGTCATGATCGGCATCTTCGGTGCCTTGGCCTTGAGCATGTTGCCCATCGCCGGCGCGTTCGACGGCGAGATGGCAATGCCAGCCACGCCTTTGTTGATCAAGTCTTCGACTAACTTGACCTCGCCGGCTTCGTCGGCGCTGGAGGCCGGACCGGTGTACAGGCAGGTGTACTCGGAGTTCGGGTTCTCCTTGTTCCAGAGCGCGCAGCCATCGCCGAGCACGGTGAAGAACGGGTTGTCCAAACCCTTGACCACCACGGCGAGGGTCTTCTTTTGCGCCATCGCCGGGCCGGCTGCCAGCGCGACGAGTGCCGCGCTGATGAAAATGGAAACTGACTTGTGCATATCGTCTCCTTCAGTTGCGGTTGTACTTCCGGGGGTCTTGTGCGGCGTTTGAGCGTTGCCACCCGCCCATGCGCATCGCCTGCTGCGCAGACGACACTCGACTATAGGAGTCGTGGTTGACGATGTCGAGCGCTGTAGCGCGCTGGGCAAGCCCTTGCACGAACCCTTTTACGAACCCCTGCGCCGCGCCATTGCGGTAGCGGGGCGTTCGCGCTTCCTGCCGCCTTGAGTGACGGCAACGGGTCGAGATGTTGAGGTGATCACCTCGACGACCGGCCGTTCAGTAGGCGTTCGATCGAATGACTGCTGACTTCATCGACGGCGACTTGGCAGTCTCGGCCATTTGCGGGCACTCGGAACGGCAGGTCTACATCGTTTCAGCTCGACTCGCGGGCCTGTTCGCCCACCATGCTGGGCGCGAGCGCTACAAGGTGACCGAGCGCATCGAGGCACGCGTGCTGGCCTGGACCACCAAGCGCAAGCCCGCCGATGGATGCGCTGGAGCGCGTGCTCGATGCCGTCATCGGCCCGCTGGTGGCGCTGCATGCCGACCCGGCCGGGCAGTGCTTCGCCCGGATGGCCGCGCGCGACCCGGCGGCGCCGACGCCCGAATCCGAACAGGCGCAGCACGAGTTTTTCGATCCGATGGCGCATGCCTTCATCGACGCACTGCACCGGCTGTTTCCCAAGCGCAGTCGGGCGGACGTGGCCTGGGGCTACCAGTTCATGCTCGGCGCGGTGCTGCACTTCCTGTCCGACGTGCGCATCGAGCGGCTGTCGCTGGGCACGGCGATGTCGGCCGACCCGGCGCGCAAAGACATGCTGCAGACCTTCGTCGCCGCGGGCCTTCGCGGCACGTTCGGCGCCGCACCCGCCAGCCCCCGCCCTGGACCAGTCCGACGAAGGGCACGCACCCCATGAGCCGGCGTCTTGTCGGCCTGTCGATCCATCACGAAAACGATGTCGCTGCCGATCCGCCTGCCACACGCTGGCGCCGTTGGAGATCGTGATGGTCAATGCCCGCGCCGGCAGCCGCTACGGCGCGCGCGATTGCGTGACATTCATCAGTCCAGGCTCAGGTTGATGCGTTTGGCGACCTCGCCCCACTTCTTCGAGATCGCGGCCAGCTGGGCAGCCGCCTCGGCGGGCGTGCCGGCGACGATGCTCTGATCGGTGGCCAGCAGCTTCGTCGCCATGTCGGGCTGGCGCAGCGCTTCCACGAACGCCTGGTGGAACGCCTTGACGATGGGCTCGGGCGTGCCGCGCGGCGCGAAGATGGCGAGCAGGAAGGTGGCGTCGAAACCCGGGTATCCGGCCTCGGCGACCGTGGGCACCTCGGGCAGCACCGACGAGCGCTTTGCGCCCGACACCGCCAGCGCCACCAGCCGCCCGCTCTTGATGTGCGGCAGCACCGTCGGACCGGCAAGAAAGCCGCACGGCACCTGGCCACCGATGACGTCCTGGGCCGCGAGTGCCGGGCCCTTGTACGGGATGTGTTCCATCTCGATGCCGGCGCTGGACAGCAGCAGCTCCATGGCCAGGTGCCCGGGCACACCGGCGCCGCCCGACGCGTAGGCGAGCCGGGTGCCGCCTTTCGCCGCCCTCACCAACTCGGCCACGGTCTTGACGCCGGCCGCCGGGTTGCACACCAGCGTCTGGCTGAAGCTGCTGGCCACGGACACGGGCGCCAGATCGTCGACCTTGAAGGGGAGCTTCTTGTAGACATGCGGGTTCACTGTGACCACCGTGTCGGTGGCGAAGAACCAGGTATAGCCGTCGGGTGCAGCGCGTGCGGCCTCGGCAGCGCCAAGGTTGCCACCGGCACCGGGCTTGTTCTCCAGTACGAAGGGCTGCTTCAGCGTCACCTGCATCTTCTCCATCGCCCCGCGCAGCACGATGTCGCTGGGACCGCCGGGCGGGTAAGGCACGATGACGCGAATCGGCTTGTCCGGCCAGTCGGCCTGCGCGATACCGCAGGCCAGCAAGGTCAGTGAAACGATGAACTGTCGGGCAATGGGCAACATGTCGAGGCCTTGGGTCGAGTGAAGTGGGTAATTTACGGCCGGCCACGATGATTGTTGAAATCGACCACC
>CAWGOK010000053.1:0-514743 GCA_963824005.1 uncultured beta proteobacterium | reverse complement strand
TATGTCTGAAGTCCGATAGGGTGCGCGGCCACGCGCGAAGACCTTGGCCCGGCGGAGAATGGGCGATTTCCAATCCAGCGGCCAGTGAAATGACATCGACACCACCAACGCCCTTACTGGTCTACATGGAGGGCCTGCGCCGGCACGACATTGCGATGATCGCCAACAGCTTCGCGCCCGATCTGCGCTTCGTCACGCCGGTGCGCACGATGGACAGCGCGCAGACGCTCGCCTTCTTGCACGCGTTGTACAGCGGCTTCCCCGACTGGCACTATGACAACGACCCGCCCCGGGTGATGCCAGACGGTAGCTGGGGCGTGTTGTGGCGCCAGGGTGGCACTCACACGCATACGCTGGCGCTGCCCGGTTTTCCGGCCGTCGAGCCCACCCTGCGCACGGTGCGCATTCCGCCGCATGACTTCTACTACACGGTCGATGAGCGCGGGCTGCGCCAGATTCGTCCCGACCCGGTGCCCGGCGGCGCGCCGCGCGGCATCTTCGAGCAGATCGGCGTCGCCCTGCCGCCGCTGTGATCCCAACCCACCGACGAAAGACCCCACCATGCCCTACGCGATCATCACCTTCGACAAGCCCGGCAGCGCCAAGGTGCGCGCCGACACCCGTGACCAGCACCTGGTCTATCTGAAGGAGAACCAGCACCGGCTGCTCGCTGCCGGCGCGATGCTGCAAGACGACGGCGGCACCGGAGAAGGCGGTGTGATCCTGCTCGACACCGACGTGCGCAACGAGGCCGAAGCCTTCATCGCCGGCGACCCGTACACGCAGGCCGGGTTGTTTGAGAAGGTCATCGTCACGCGTTGGCGCAAGGCCTTCTTCGACGGCCGTTTCCTGCTCTGAGCGCCGCACGGACGGCAAAGCCTGCGGCGAGCCAGCCCCCCTTCATCGGGCGTTCCAGCGGCCCAGGCTTGCAGCGCGAGGCGCAAAGGGCCGCGCCCAGTTCGTCGCGCACACCAGTGTGGCGCCAGTCGAGCGACGGTCGAGCGCCCGTCAAGCGCCGCCGAGAATGTCCTGCCGGTAGCAGCCGTGTTCGATCTGCTCGATAAGGGCCGGCCCGCGTGGATTCCAACCGAGCATGGCGCGCGCCTTGGCTGCGCTGATGCGACTGTTGGACCCGTAGGTGGTGTAGGCGCCTGCGCCAAGCTCGGCGAAGGCCGCTTCGATCGGCCAATCCTGGGGCTTGAGATTGCCCTGCACGCGCCCGATGGCTGCAGCGATGTCCTTCATCGAGCACTCGCCGTTCTCGATGTAGAAGAGCGAGCCGGCCGCGGCGCGCTCCAGCGCCAGCAGGTACAGATCGACCACGTCGTCGATGTGCACGTGCGACCAGATATTCAGGCCGCGCCCCACATGCAGCGGCACGCCGTGCTTCCTGGCCAGTGCAATCAGCTTGGGCACCTGCACGCTGTCGCGGTGCGCGCCGTGCCCGATGCCGTAGATCAGGCTCGGGCGGATGACCATGCTGCGCACGCCGCGGTGTGCCGCCGCCAGCACCATGCGGTCGATGGCAACCCGGCCCGCACGCTCCGGCAGCGGCTCGAACACCGAGTCCTCGTGAAAGCGCAATTCGCTGGGTTCACCCAGGGCGCGATCGCCGATGGCGCTGGAACCGCTGGTCTGGATGAAGGTCTTGCCCGAGCCGTGCAGCGCAGGCAGCAGCAGTTCCACCGCGTTGGCGTCATCCGAGTTTGCGGCGTTGATCACCGCGTCCGCGCTGCGGGCGGCTTCGCGCAGGATTTCGCCGTCGATCAGCGCGCCGACCACCGGCTCGATTCCCGCCGCGCGCAGCTTGGCGGCGCCGTCCGCCGTGCGCGTCAGCCCACTGACCCGATGGCCTTGGGCGATCAGCTTGACTGCGATCGAGCCGCCGATATAACCCGTCGCACCGGTGATGAAAACCTTCATGCTTCCCATCCTTTGCTCTGCGCGTGCACGCTGTCCGTTGTGAAGCCTGTGCCATTCGGCATAAGCTGCGGCCAGGACTCATGGGCCATGTTAGCGAGCAATCGTCGGCAACGTGCCGCATGAATTCCAGGACTTCATGAAGGCGCGTGGTTTCACCCCCGTTTGGGGCGCTGCCGACACCTATGAAAAGTTCATGAAGAAGAACAGCGACGAGATCGGCGAGGTGATGCAAGCGCTGGGCTTGCGCAGTTGATTGTGCGCCTGTCGCGCGTCAACAAGGCGACGTCGGCAGCATGCCGCCGCCACGCCGTCAGGTTGCCTTGGAGATCGCGATGCTCGGAAACTTCGACGAAAAGTCCTTCGACTACGTGCGCAGAAATCAAGGCCGTCAGCCGCCGATTCATGGGAGCGGCACGCGGACCCGGTGCGCCCACGCCGACGCCACGGGCAACGCCGAAGCTCGGAGCGCCCGGCGCGACGCCGGCGCCCGGCGATCCGGCGCCGACGGTGGAACGGCGTGCCACACCTGCATAGCTCACCGGCGTGGCCGGTGCGCCGACGACGGCTTGGGCCGTGCCGATCGGCCCCGCTGGGCCACTGCCCAACCAAGCGGCAGTGCTCAGGCGCGACAGGAACAAGACTCTGGGCAGGGCATGCCTCATCTCTTTGTTCCAGTGGGTGCTTCGGGCGGCAACTCGCCGAGCCCGACCAGCGCATCTGGGGCGAGCCTTTGTGCGTTGGCCGGGGCCACGAACACGAACGCGTCAGACGCCGGCTTCAAGTCGATGTTCCAAGGCGTGATGACTTCGATGTCGCTGTCGAACGTGAGCTGACAAGACCGAAGGTCGAGCTCGGGCCGGCGGTGGCATTCAGGTGCTGCCGCCGGCCTTTGTCATTGGAGCCACCCTCGATGGCGCGCCAGCCGTGGGCGCAAGGCTCAGGCCATCGGTTGGCGCACCATCTCCAACACCTTGGCGGCGTCGAGCGTGCGCGCCTGTTGCTGGGCGATGCCATACACCAGCTTCACCTGCAGCGGGATGATGGCCATGCTGGCCCAGCTCTGCGGCAGCAGTTCCAGCGCGCCGCAGAGCACGGCGCGGTTGAAGATGCTCTTGTCCAGCGCAGCGCGGTCGATCGGGGCGGCGGCCGCTGCGCCAGCGCTCACGGCTGCAAACGCATCGGTCTCGCGCGCCAAGCCATCGGCCAGGGCTTCGAACGCCGTATCCAGGGTGCCACCGAGTTCGGCCTTCAGGCTGGCCAGAAACTGGCGCTCGTCCGGCGACTGCGTGTCGTCGGCATCGCAGACACACACGGCCAGTTCGTAGTCCAGCTGGCGGTGTCCCTGCGCTTCCAGCGGGGCCACGGCTTCACTCACGCCCAGGCGCTTGAGCGGCACGTCCTGCATCAGCGCCGGAATGTTCAGCCCGGCGGCTGACCGCCCAGCGTGGTGGCAATGCGCTTGACATCATCGCGCTCGGCCTCGGACTTGTCGCCAGTCGCGGCAATGGTCCAGCGTTGCGCGAGACTGATGCTGCTGGCCACGGGCAGGGCCGACCGATGGCCTACGTCCATGGTCACCACGTCGCGTTACACCGCGCCAATGCGCGTCTACCAACTCCACAGTTCGCGGGGCGGTTCATTCTGAAGGCGAGGGCGCCGCACAACGCCAAACCGTGCTGCCGACACTGAAAGAGGCCATTGAGAAACGGCAGTTTGGGCCTTTCGGCCCCGGCCTGTTCTGCAGGCGCCGAAACCTCGCCAACATCTTCGGCGCTGACTTCGGGCTGTTCCGCTTCATGCCGAATTTCGATCCGCTTGGAGACTGGTGTTGTTGCCGCACGCTGATCCTCGGTTTCGCTGAGATCGATATCGGGCGTCCGCAGCAGCAACCCTCTGATGAGCACCTCCGTCAGCCAGCGCGTTCTCCTGGTGGGAGCGAATCTTGTCCAAAGCGTCTAGCACCTGCCGATCATCGGGTATGTCCGGCTGCAGATGAATCATCAGCGGCGTGCGTGTAGCGCTCTCGATGCTGGGCGCAAACGGGTCGCCGAGTCGCTGGCCAACGTTCTGGACTTTCATGCCTCGTTCGAGCAGCAATCTGATGCGTTGCTGTCGTCGACTTTTGGGTACTTCCTCCAAATGTTCGAGCAGCGATGCCTCATCTGCAATCGCACGATTCAGCGTCAGGTGAAAGCGCTTGGTCATGAAGTTCTCGCACCGCGTCCGTCGGATGGAAGTCTGACCGCCCCCGGCTACGAGGCAGCCTTGCCGGCGCGCCGCGGTGCGGTTCGAGCTCTCGATCTCGCCGGGCCAAGCTGCGCAAGCAGCAGTTCTCCCTGCTGCTTCAGGGAGACGTTCTCCCCTTTGAGCATGGCGATCTCACGCTGCAGGGTTTCGCCATCGCGTCGACGATCCTCCGAGCACTGCTGTGCCCGAGCCAGCGCGAGCTTGAGCTCATCAACCTGAGCAAGCTCGAGATTGGCCTTCAGGCAATCCGACTTCAACGACTCGACCTGCTTGGCCAGCGAGTCGCGTTCTTCCTCCAGCTTCTCGTTGAACGCGATCGATGCAGACAGCGCACATTTGGCCTGGTCAACTTCGGCGGCGGCCGCCTGCTTCGCCTGTTCGATCTCGGCTTGAACCTCGTTGAGCGCCGCCATCCAGACAGCCTCGGCAAGGATCGTGGCTCGAACGGTCACGGGTGCTGGCACGGGCCGGGGCGGGGCACTGGTCTTCTGCCGCCAGGCTGCAGGTGCGGCCCTACCGTGCTGTTGCTGCCCCCGCCAAGAATTTCAATGATCCGTTCGTAGGTGGGTTCCTCGCCCTGTGCCTTCAGCCCATCGGCTACGGCACACACAGCCTGTTGACTTGCAATCTTCGTGGACATTGTCTATTGCTCCTGAATGTGATCGGCTGGTGGCCTACGGTGCCTACAGTTCCTACAGTTCCTACAGTTCCTACAGTGTTCCTACACCCTACAGTTGGTCAACCTCGGCTTTGCCGTCGACTGTTGACGCTCGAGATCAAGAGTGAAATGCTAGGTCGGCACGCACGCATTTTTTTTTCGCAAGTCCCGTTTCGACACTGATTTCTTTGGCTATTTTTTGGGCCAATTTGAAATGAGCCACGTCGATCGCGGCCGACATAACGAGAATCGATGTGCCTTTGTGGTAAGAGCGCAGTGCCAAGACGGCCATGTGGATCTACATGGCGGCGCGACCGGAACGTTCTGTAATGCCGAGTACCAGGTCTTGCCAGTCCCGCGTGTCTTCGCGCAGGAGATATCGGACGACGTACCCCCGGGCATCGCGATGCTCGCGCCAAGCGCTTGGCTGAACAAAGGCCCGGACGCGATCGGGAATGTCGGCCTCGAAAAGAATCGAGTGCGATTCGGAGCGCGCGCCTCCGTGGTCGAGCAGCCGATTGACATCGCGCTCCAGGCCCCGTGGTGCATAACACTCTGCGCACAGGACACGCGCCTTGATGCCGAACACGCGCATGCGGCCCGGCCGACCACACAGCTCACAGCGCGCCTGCAACTGTGCCGCGGTCCGTCGAACCAAGCCAGCGACACATCGGTCCGCTCGTGACAGGCTGAAGCTGATCGTGCCGTTGGCCACCCAAGGCCCGGTCACGCACAGGTCCGCGCGTTGTTCACAGTCCATGCCCTGCAGCTTGTGCACCGCCTTGTCGAACTTCGGACGCCATCCTGCCGGGACGGATTTCGATCGGTCTCGCAGCGCGATGAGGCTGCGTGCAAAGGGCGTGAGCTCCGGCCCTACGACGCCGTTCGTCGTGTGGGTGTCAGCTGTATCTTGGTGGTTGGTCATTGCAGAAATCCGATGGTGGTGCGACGAAGTTGGTTCGGCGGTCGGAGCGAGGTCCTTGACGGTGATGCGATCGCGTCCGGCCTGGGCTGCGGCGGCATATGCGCCTTCGAGTGCCCGTCTCAGTTCGCGAGGTGTCATTGCCGTCAGCGCCGACATCACGCCATCGGAAAGCTCGTGGTCGAAACCGGCTTCCCACTCGTTCTCGTTGATCAGTTCGCGCTGTACGCTGGCGATCACGAAAGGCATCTGCGCCTTGGATGGTGCTTCGATGTGCATGATTTCGAATCGCGATCGCAATGCGGGCTCGACTCCCGCAAGGTCGTTGCATGTTGCCACCCAGGTGACGTACGAAGCATCTACCGGCAGCAGCAATGCCTGGTCGGTGAAGCGTCTGGCCGTGTGCCTTTCGAGCAGGGGGTACAAGACAGCCGAGCATCGCGGGGTCATCGCGTGGCGGCTTGTCGATTTCGTCGAGCACGACAACCGGCGACATGCATTCGGTGTCGAGTGCATGCCAGATTTGCCCGGGTTTGGATGACTCGTAGCTCGCATCCAGGCCAGCCAGCGAAAAGCCGGCGCTCAACGCGGACACCGTCACATCCACCATCGGCGCGCCAAGCAAATGCGCCAGTTGGCGTGCGTAGGCAGTCTTGCCGACACCTGGCTCGCCGGCCAGCAGCATCGGCGGCAGCCGCAGCACCCGATCGGGATTGCGCTGGCAAAGCGAAAGATGGCGCTGGATCAGCGATGTCACCGCGCCGCAGTTCGGAAAGCGCTTGTGCAGCCGTTCAAGGGCAGCCGGCAACGGCGCCTGCGTCACTGTCCGCCACGCCCCCAGTGAATTGGCGTGATCGAGTTGGCGCGCGAACCATCTTCTGGGCCTCGCCCCGCAAATTGCGGGCCCAGTCGACCTGCGCCTTCATGTCACGGGCGGCGAACAACTGCCGCCTGGGCTTCGGGTTTGCTTCGGCCTGCGCCAGATCTGCTGCCAGACGCCTGATACAGGTGACCTGGCGCAGCATGTCCCGGTCGGCGCGACGCCAACTGCGGGTATGCGGCGTGCCGGTGCAGAGGGTCTTAATGTGATGGTTCGGTGGCATGGGTAGCTCTTTCACTTCAACTTCGCTGGCGTTCGGCCGTTTGCCGCGCAGGTCCCAGTGGGTTCTGCGCATGCGTGGTGGCTACTTCATGTTGCGAAGCTTGCGGTAGTACTTTTCCCGGACCTTCCATACGCGCGCGTGGTGCCCATTGGCTCCGGGGTGCACGTCCATCTGGCCGACTTCATAGGCCTCGATGGCCATCCTTGCTTCCGGAGCCTTTGCGCGTCAGGTAGGGGAGAAGAAGGTGCAGTGCGTGGTATGCCTTCTTGTCACCGACGACGAAGGTCATCGCGTCGCGGTTCATGGTCGCGGTCCGCTTCACGTCATAGAAGCGCTCGGGCAGGTCCAGTGCTCGTGCGAAGCGGCGCAGGCTGCCGAGGTGGTTTTGGCAGAGCGATACGACGAGGCGGTAGGTCGGGTTGGCTCGATCCTTGAGTTGGGTCTTGGAGATGTGGATGCAGGCTTCTCCGTCGGCGAAGCCCGCGGCCCAGACGATGTCGACGAATCGTTCGAACGAGAGCCTTCCCGCGATTTGCCCGTGCACGTCCGCGATCCTCGGAGGCGGTGAATGCGCTTGTAAAGTCCATGTCGATAGTCCTTGGTGATGCTCGGTCGTGTTGGCGTATATGAACTGTACGTGCCTGATACGCTACATGCAAGCTCAAGGCATCTTATACGCCATGAATGTGGCGTATGTGCAACATCCGTCGTTGATACAATGCGCGTCAGATTGGCGCGATGGACCCCGGGGAGACCGCCTTGATCCGCTTCAAACTCAACGAACTGCTCAGCGAGCGTTCCTTCAGCGAAGGGCGGCGTATCGAGTGGCAGGAAGTGGCGTCCAAAGCAGGGATCCACAGGACAACCCTGTCGCGCATGCTCAACGTGCGCGGCTACAACGCGTCGACGAACAACCTGGATGCGCTCTGCCGGTACTTCGGTTGCCAGGTCGGCGACCTTGCGGTGTATGTGCCGGATGACGAGCTCGATACGCCCGTGCGAGAAGTCATTCCGAGGGCCCAAGCCGGTGGCGGGCCGCCCGGGGCAGGCCACCGTCAAGCGCAGCGTGCGGAAGAAGCCTGCGGCCTGAGGTTTGGGCGCTGCGAATGCCGGGGCTGCGTTGCTCCCCGCTGCCGACGAGCCCTCAGGTCGGCGGGCCGGCAGGTCCCGCCGCGGCGGCCCCGAACAACCCGCCGGCCCCGTCCTGCTTCAACAACTCGTAGACGACATCGAGGAACACCCCGCGCGTCGCCTCGTCGCTGAGCAGCTTGTTGGCCAACTCCTTGTGCGTGGCCATCGCGCCGACGATGGCCTGCACCGCCGCGCCGGGCAGCTTGGCCTTCATCGCTTCCGTTTTCGGGTTGTTGCGCACCTGCGCCATCACCACGTCGTCGCCGCGCAGCCGTTCGGACACGTGCACCGCGAACGCCACCTGATCGGTGTCGCCGATCTCCTTGCCGAACGCATCGTTCAGGCGCTGGATCAGCTCCGACAGGTAGGCCTTCTCGCGGTCGCGCGCCTCGCGCAGCCCGTTGTCGGTGATCGGGTCCAGCGCCGGCGGCTCGCCCGCCTTGAGCACGCCGTCCAGCCCGCCCTTGGCGTAGAGCTTGTAGTGGGTGAGCCTCAGGTCCGACAGGTCCACCTGCTCGGGCGCCACGCCGGCCAGGCGCTTGCGCAGCAGCCGCGCAAAGCTGGCAAATCCTTCGAGTGACGGGTCGCCGAAGTCGACCAGCTGCGCCACGTACTCGTAGCTGCGCACGAACTTGCCCAGGCCCTCGCTGAAGGCCAGCAGCGCGTCGCGCTGCTTGGCCAGCTCCGAGCGCTGCGCGTCGGCATGGGCCGCGGCCGTGGCATCGCCGGCCTCGTCGGCCTGCGCCAGGCGCGCTCCCAGGTTTCCACCGCCTCGGTCAGCGCCTTCAGCTGGCTGTTGAAACGGTCGGTCGGCGCCTGCGTCAGGCTGTACAGCTTCTGGTGCGTGACACCGCTGTCCACCACCGCCGCGGCAAAGGCCGCCACCTCGGCGGCGTCGTAGAGCAGGGCGCCATCGAGCTTGTGCTTGATGTCGTAGACGATGTTCGGGTCCTGCACGTCCGGACATGCGCGCGTCGCGGTAGAAGGTGCGAAACGCCTGTTCGATTTCGTTGGGCTCGTTGGCGAAGTCGATGACGAAGGTCTTGTCCTTGCCCGCCCAGGTGCGGTTCAGCCGCGACAGCGTCTGCACCGCCTCCACGCCCGACACCTTCTTGTCCAGGTACATCGCCACCAGCTTGGGCTGGTCGAAGCCGGTCTGGAACTTGTTGGCCACGATCATCACGCGGTAGTCGCGCGTGTCGAAGGCCTTGCGCATGTCGCGGCCGTTCAGGCCGGGGTTCAGGTTGGTCTCGTCGTTTGCCGATTGGCATGCTTCCTTTGCGAATTGGGCAGGCGCCTGCAAACCTCGTCGTCTGGCGGACGCCGTCGAGATCAATGCGGCGGTGGGTGAGGCAAACAACCCCTATGCCCTTGCGGGGCCATGTTCGCGGCCTACCGCCGGCCCTCTTTTGACTTGTCAAGCGTAAACATTCCCTGGATAGGGAGCGGTGTTTAGCTGGCGATGAGGTCCAGGGCCAGGTTGTCGTGTGGCTCGACCTGCTCCAGGAGCTGCAAGACACCAGCGGAGCGGTGGCATCGCCTGCGCCTGTATCTTTTTTCCATTGATCCAGGGCAGCAATCCATTCAGGGTCGGCGTGAACGAAATGAGCTTCAGACCGGGGTGCAGCCCACTCTTGCCACCCTGGCGAGAACTTGCGGTACTTCTCGACGCCCAAATCGACATCGATGGCTCGAGATCAAACTGGGCCTCCAGGCGGGCCTGACTGGTGGTGATCGGGGCCATGGCGCTCCTTCATGGTTGTGAGCTGATGTGCCATCTTAGGGCCGGGTTTGTGCGAGGTGATTGACTCCAATAATAAACAGCTGATTGCAAATCATCCAAATACAGGGAGTATGTTAGCAAACTTTGCATCGATGAGAATGGCCCAGAATTTGGCACCAATCTTGGCACCGGCTGGGCAACTCTGGCACCAAGAAAATCTGGTGCTGGGCGCGCACTTAGCGCGGTTGCGTGATTTGGTCTGGAGGTGGATTTGGCACCAGATCTTGGCACCAACAGGCCTGTTGCAGGCCTGGTGGGGGTGGGCACTATCAGCCTCACCCCCGTAAACACTGGCTCCTCGACCTGGGCTCGAACCAGGGACCTACGGATTAACAGTCCGGCGCTCTACCAACTGAGCTATCGAGGAATAGCCGAAAATTATAGCTTGTCGTTCGGCGCCTAGAGGCTGGCCTGTAGCGACAGCGCAAAGGTGCGCGGCGTCATCGGGAACAGGTACGAATGACCAAACTGGAACGGCGATTCGCGCCAGGCGTTCTGATTGGTCACGTTTTCGACGCCGGCGCGCCACACCAGCAAGCCCTTGCCCAACGGCTGCTCGTAGCGCAGGCCCAGGTCCATTCGGGTCACGCTCGGGATGCCCAGGCTGTTGTCGGGCATGACGATGCGGTCGCTTTCGTACAGGCCGTTAGCCATCAGCTCCAGCCCGGGCACCTCGTCCACCCGGTAGCCCAGTTGCAATTTCAATGTGTAGGCGGGCACGTTGGTCGGGCGCAGCCCGTTCAGGCTGGCGTTGGCGCTGTCTTCGCGCCGGGCGTGCAGCGCCATCGCGCCGCCGCCGACGAACCATGCGCCGAAGCGCGACGCGATGCTGGCTTCCACGCCACGGTGCACGGCGCTGCCGTCGCGGGCCCAGGTACAGCTGTCGTCGACGTCGCAGCTGCCGACGTCGCCGGACACCGGCCGCTCGATGTCGAAGCCGGCTACCGACCATTCGCCGTTCTCCAGGCCGCCCTTGATGCCCAGTTCGAACTGCTGGCTGCGCAGCGCGGGCAGCAGGTCTCCTCGGTTGATGTAGCGCGGGTTGTTCGGCGCCAGGTCCGGTTCGTAGCCAGTGCCCCAACTGGCGTACAGCATCGTGCCGCCGGACAGCTTGTGGCTCAGGGCCAGCCACGGGGCGTTGTAGTTCTGGCTGTATGCCGTGCTTTCCGTTCCGTCGGTGCGCACCGTGTCCACGCTTTGCCGCGTGGCGCGCAGGCCTAGCCACAGCGTGGTCCGCTCGTCGAAGGCGATGGCATCGCGCAGATAGGCCTCGGTCGAGCGTGCCTCGCGGTTGGTGTTGGTGCCGGTCAGGTCGGGCGCCGGCGGCGTGAATAGCGTGCCCTGGACATTGCCGGTGCCGGCATAGTTGAAGGCCTGGCCCTGGAAGCGGTTTCTCACCTGGTTGTATTGCAGGCCCGCGGTCAATGCGTGGCGAATGGTGCCGGTGAGCAGCGTGCCATTCAGGGCCAAGTCGACCACGCTGCTGCGGCGGCGCTCGTCCTCGCTACGAAAGTCGTACAGGTCGTAGGTGCCGTCGCTGCAATAGCGGTCGAAGAAGCCCTCAGCGCTGCACCCGTAGGGGAAAGCGATGTTGTCGTCGGTCTTCAGCTGCTGCGTGGCGGCCTGCACCACCCAGTTCCATTGCGCGTCGATGTTCTGGCGCCAGCGGATGGAGCCGGTGGTGGCATTGAATATCGACGGTTGTGACCAGGGCTGGTTGTTCAGGTTGATGCGCGGGTTGCCTGGCTGCGGCACCACCGATCCCAGCACGCTGAAGCCCGGCACGCTGGGCTGCGAGCGGCGGGAGTTCTCGATCTCGGCCTCCAGCACCGTGTCGGCGTTGATCCGCCAGTCGCCGGCCAGCGCCAGCAGGTAGCGGCTGCCTTCGGCCACATAGGTCTGCGGGTCGATGTGCTCGTAAGCTGCGTTCAGGCGCAGGCCGAACTCGCGCTGCTCGCCGAAGCGCTCGCCCAGGTCGGTCGAGGCGAGCACGCTGCCGTCTTGCCGCCAGCCGACAAAGGCCTCACGGATCGGCGTGTCGCCGGGGCGCTTGACGACCAGGTTGACCATGCCCCCGGGAGATCCGATGCCGGCGAGCATGCCGCTGGTGCCCTTGAGCACCTCGATGCGCGATTTGTTGTCCAGCGGTATCGAGGTCTCGGCGCTGATCGGCAGGCCGTCGCGCCGGTAGTTGAAGCGGTTGTCGATGACGAATCCGCGCACGCTGAGAAAGTCGTAGTAGCCCTCGGCGTTGTAGCCGTCGCCCACCGCCGCGTCGATCCTGGCGATGTCGGACAGGCGGCGGATACCCAGGTCCTTCATCTGCTCGGCGGTGGTCACGTCTAGCTGCATCGGCAGGCTCGTCAGCGGCAGGTTGCCGAAGCCGGCGATGCCAGCCACGGTCTTGGTGCCTACCACCATGACCTGGGTGCCCGCAGTGGGTACCGTTGCATCGGTCTGGGCTTCGGTCTGCGCACGGCCCGCCTGGGGCCAAATCAGGGCCCCCAGCAGCGCTACCAGGCGAAGGGTGTTGCGGCGCCGCGGCGTTGCGGGCCTTGTCGTGGATGCCATCGCTTCTTCCGTGTCGATGGCAGGTCGGCGGCGCCCGCGCGGCACGGCGGCCGTTGGGGGCATGCTTCCCTGCGCGAGGATTACCTCAATCAGGTTCAAAGGGACTTTCTCAGTCGATGCCGCCTTGCGGCTGCACCAACACCCCTAGCGAAGGCGCCACGGCGAACCGCAGCGCGAAAGAACTATACCCAGAAAAGGGAAAGGGCTCGCAGCCCGGGCCCGCAATCGTTGTTTGCCGCGGGCGCTAATCGAAGACCGGCGACTCCACGCCCAGCACCTTGTGCAGCTTCGGGCTGGTGGTGGTGTACTGCAGCAGAATGCGCCTTTCCGGGAAGATGTACGGCGCCGCGCCGAAAGCCGCCAGCGCAGCTTCGTGGAAGCCCGACAGGATGAGCTTCTTCTTGCCCGGATAGGTATTGATGTCACCCACGGCGAAGATGCCGGGGATGCTGCTTTCGAACTTCTCGGTGTCGACGACGATCTGCTTGCGCTCGATGCCCAGGCCCCATTCGGCAATGGGCCCGAGCTTCGGGCTCAGGCCGAAGAACACCAGCAGCATGTCCAGCGGCACCAGCCGCGTGACCGCATCGCCGCCGGTCACTTTCAGGCCGGTGAGGCGGCCGTCCTTCTCCTCGTAGCCGGTAGCCTGGCCGACGACGAACTGCATCTCCAGCGCTTCGCACAACTCGCGCATCTTGGCCACCGAGGCCGGCGCCGCGCGGAAGCCGTCGCGACGGTGCACCAGGATCACGCTTTCAGCGCAGTCGGGGCCTTCCTGAACGAAGTTCAGCGCCCAGTCCAGTGCCGAGTCGCCGCCGCCGACGATGACGAGGTTCTTGCCCGCGAACTGGGCCGGGTTGCGCACCCGATAGAACAGTTGCGTGTCCATGAACTTATCCAGGCCGTCGAGTCTCAGCATGCGCGGCTGGAACGAGCCCACGCCGCCGGCGATGAATACCGTCTTGGTGAGCAAGCGCGTGCCCTTGCTGGTGCTCACCAGAAAGCGGCCGTCGGCTTGCTTGTCGAGGCCGCAGACTTCCTGGCCCAGATGGAAGGTCGCGCCGAAGGGCTCGATCTGCTTGAGCAGGTTGTCGGTGAGTTCCTTGCCGGTGCACATCGGCACGGCCGGGATGTCGTAGATCGGCTTGTCCGGGTACAGCTCGATGCACTGCCCGCCGGCATAGCCCAGCGAATCGATGATGTGCGCCTTGATCTCCAGCAGCCCCAGTTCGAACACCTGGAACAGGCCGACAGGGCCGGCGCCGACGATGACCGCATCGGTTTCGATCGGGCCATCGTGGCTGCGTGCGGTGTCGGCTACCTCGGGGTTCAGGTTCGGGTCCATGGTCGAAAGAGGGGCTTGTCCGCGGCGAGTCGTGCAGGCTAGCGATCGAGCTTCAACGGATCAGTTCGGACAGTTTGTCCTTCCTGTCCTTCCATTCGTCGGCGTCGGGTGGTGCCGGCTTGCGCTTGGTGATGCTCGGCCAGCCTCGCGACAGCTCGGCATTGAGCTTGATGAAGTGCAGCTGGTCCTGCGGCACGTCTTCTTCGGGCAGGATCGCGTTCACCGGGCACTCCGGGATGCACACCGCGCAGTCGATGCATTCGTCCGGGTCAATGCTGAGCATGTTGGGACCTTCGCGAAAACAATCGACGGGGCAGACATCGACGCAGTCGGTGTACTTGCAGCGGATGCACGATTCGAGAACGACATGGGTCATGGACAGCTCGGGCGGGGTCTTCGGGTGGGTTTGGGCCGGGCGCCGCAAGCGGTGCCAGGGCAGGCCGCTGCCGCGGTCTGGGGCAACAAGGCGCCGATTTTAAGACGACACGGTGGTCGACGCGGCAGGATGCCTCTTGGACCCCAAGGTCTTGATTGCGGGGCAGGCGATTCGCGCCGCTGCACCGACGGTCACGATGGTCGGGCGCCCGGCGTGCAGAACGGTGGCCTGGGGCAGGGTGTCGACCCGGTGCTCGCTGACCAGCTGGTCGCTCCAGCCGGCGCGCGAGACCACGCACACCGGCGTATCGGCCGACCAGCCGGCGGCCTGCAGGCGCCGCGACAAGGCGCCCAGCTGCTTGCCGGCCATGTAGAAGACCTCGCTGTCGGCGCTGCGCGTGGCGCGCAGTTCGCCGTCCTGTGTCATCGCCGTGCTGAAGGCGACGCTTCGGCCGCGGCCGCGGCGTGTCAACGGCCGCCGCGCCGCGGCCGCCGCGGCCAGCGCAGCGGTGACGCCCGGCACCACCTCGCATTCGATGCCCTGTGCCGCCAGCGCTTCGAGCTCTTCTTCCAGGCGGCCGAACAGGCTCGGGTCGCCGCCCTTGAGACGCACCACCAGCGCATGCCGGCGGGCCATGCGCACGAGCAGTGCGTTGATGGCGGTCTGCCGCGTGGCATGCGCGAAGCCGCGCTTGCCGACGTCGAGCCACTGCGCCCGCGGCGCCAGCTCGCGCAGCACCGGGTCGGTGAGGGCGTCGAACAGCACCACGTCGGCGCGGGCCAGCACGCGTGCACCGCGCAGCGTGATCAAGTCGGCCGAGCCGGGTCCGGCGCCAACGAAGACGACCTGTCCCATCAGCGCACCACGTTGACGAGCAGTGCACCGCTGGTGCGGTTGCTCGCCGGGTCGACCACGATCAGCGAGCCGGCCACACGATTGTCCGCATAGGGCTCCAGCGGCAGCGGCTGCTGCAGCTCCACCACCACTTGGCCGATGTCGTTGACCGACAGTTCGTGCGCATCGGTGGGTTCGAGCGTACCGATGTCCAGCCGATGCTCGATCGAGACGATGCGCGCCTGCACCCAGCGATTGCCATGGCGCACCATGTACTTGCGGCCGATGACGGCCGGTTCGGTGTCCAGCCAGGCCAGCGTGGCACCGAAGCGCAGTGCGGGTCGAAGCGTTTGCGGCGTGCCGATCCAGTCGCCGCGCGACACGTCGAGCTGTCGGTCGAGGATCAGCCCTGCCGACTGGCCCGCCTCGGCGGCATCGACCACGCTGCCGGCGCGGCGCAGCGCCAGCACCGTGGCGCGCTGGCCGCTGGGGAACAGCTCGACCTCCTCACCGGCGCGCACGCGCCCGTGGGCGATGCGACCCCACAGCGTGCGCGGCTGGTGGCCTGTGCCGTCGGCCTGTTCGCCCGGCTCGCGCGCCACGTACTGCACCGGCAGCAGCAGCGAGCCATCGACGCGCTCCTGCGTGGTGGGCAGGCTCTCCAGCAAGTTGCAGCAGCGACGGGCCCTGGTACCAGGTGGTGTGCAGCGGCCGCGTGATGTTGTCGCCGCGCAGCGCCGACACCGGCACGATGGCCGCCACCGCGATGCCGGCTTCGGCCGCAAAGGCCTGCAGCGCGGCGCGCACCGCGTCGAAGGCCTGCTGCGGCTGCGCCAGCGCATCGATCTTGTTGACCGCGAACACGATGTTCGGCACGCGCAGCAGATGCGCCAGCAGCGCATGACGGCGCGTTTGCGGCAGCAGCGCCACCGTGTCGGCCGCCCAGTCGATCTTGGTGATGTCCACCAGCACGATGGCGGCGTCGCTGCCGGCCGCGGCCGTGACCATGTTGCGCGTGTACTGCTCGTGGCCCGGCGCGTCGGCGATGATGAACTTGCGCCGCGGCGTGGCGAAATAGCGGTAGGCCACGTCGATGGTGATGCCCTGCTCGCGTTCGGCCTCCAGGCCGTCGGTCAGCAGCGACAGGTCGATGGCCTCGCCGTCGGCCTTGCGTTCCAGCATGTCCAGCTGGTCGGCGAGGATGGCGCGGCTGTCGTAGAGCAGCCGACCGATCAGCGTGCTCTTGCCGTCGTCGACGCTGCCAGCCGTCAGGAAGCGCAGCGCCCGGTGGTCCTCGACCGTGGCAGCCGCAAGCTGTTCGTCGGCGGCCTGGATTGGCTCCTTCAGCAGCGCACTCATCAGAAATAGCCCTCCTTCTTGCGCCGCTCCATCGAGGCGTCGCTGGTGCGGTCGTCCATGCGCGTGGCGCCGCGCTCGCTGACGGTGACGGTCAGCGTCTCGGCGACGATGTCCACCGCGCTGGCTGCGTTGCTTTCCACCGGGCAGGTGCAGGTCATGTCGCCGACGGTGCGGAAGCGCACCGTGGCGGTCTCGGCCTGTTCGCCGGGCTGCAGCGGCGTGACCCCGGTCACCGGCACGAGCAGCCCCTTGCGCCGCACCACCTGCGCGCGGATGCGCGTAGTACAGCTCGGGCAGCGGAACGTTCTCGCGCGCCAAGTACAGCCAGACATCGAGCTCGGTCCAGTTGCTGATCGGGAAGGAGCGAAAGTGTTCGCCCGGGCGGATGCGCGTGTTGAACAGCGTCCACAGCTCGGGCCGCTGCTCCTTCGGCTGCCACTGGCCGAAGCCGTCGCGGTGGCTGAAGATTCGTTCCTTGGCACGGGCCTTTTCTTCGTCGCGGCGCGCGCCGCCGATCAGGCAGTCGAAGCGGTGTGCCTCGATCGCCTCGAGCAGCGCCACGGTCTGGTGGCCGTTGCGCGATTCCAGCGGGTGCGACAGGCGCACTGTGCCGCGCTGGATCGAGTCCTCCAGGTGGCCGACGACCAGGCGCTCACCCATCTCGGCGACGCGGCGGTCGCGGAACTCGATCACTTCAGGAAAGTTGTGGCCGGTGTCCACGTGCAGCAGCGGGAAGGGCAGGCGGCCCTTGAAGTCATTTCCCGCGACACGGGTCTTGAAGGCCTTCTCGGCCAGGCGCAGCACCACGCAGGAGTCCTTGCCACCGGAAAAGAGCAGGGCAGGGCGCTCGAAGCTGGCCACCACCTCGCGCAGGATGAAGATGGCCTCTTCTTCCAGCCAGTCGAGATGCTTGTGGTCGAGCGCGGGCAGCAGGCGTTCGATGCTCAGCGGGGCGTTCATGCGTGGGTTTCCTCTTTGGATTTGTCGACATGCAGACCGCACTCCTTCGCGCCTTCGTTTTCCCACCACCAGCGGCCGGCGCGGAAATCCTCGCCGACGGCAATGGCCCGGGTGCAGGGCGCGCAGCCGATGCTCGGGAAGAACTGGTCGTGCAATTCGTTGTAGGGCACGTTGTGCGTGGCGATGTAGTGCCACACGTCGTTCCAGCTCCAGTCGGCCAGCGGGTTGAACTTGATGCGCCCGGCGTGGTCGCGCTCGCTGAAGGGCACGACGCCGCGGTGGGCCGACTGTTCGCGGCGCAAGCCGGTGACCCAGGCGCTGCGCCGGGCCAGCATGCCCGCCAGCGGCTGCAACTTGCGCAGCTCGCAGCAGGCCTTGCGCAACTCGATGCTGCGAACCATCGGTTGCTCGCCATGCTGGCGCACGAACTGCACCACGGCCTCGGCCTGCGGCGCGTGGCGCTCGAGGCTCAAGCCATAGCGGGCCTCGATGCGCGGGATCAGCGCCAGCGTCTGCGCATGCAGCATGCCGGTGTCGAGCGTGCCGATGGCGATGGGCAACTGGTGGCGTGCGATCAGGTCGGTGAGCACCATGTCCTCCGCGCCCAGGCTGGTGGCCTGCACGACGGCGCCGGCATGCTCGGTCGCGGCCGACTGCAGCACGGCCACGGCATGGGCCTCGCGCTCGTCGAATTGAGCGCTTGCGCGGGCATAGAGCGTGATGGCGCTCATGCTCAGATCCCCTGGCCGGCGAAGAGCTCGGCGCGATCGCGCTGGTTCTCGACAGCCAGTTCTGCAGCGAGATCGCGCGCATAGGCCGGCGCCGGCTGCCGCACATCGCCCTGGTAGTGGCCGGCGAAGAAGCCCAGCGCGCGCACCGCGGCCTGCACGCGCTGGTCATGGCGCAACTGCAGCGCATCGAAGCCGGTGCGCTGCAGCAGCGGCAGCATGTCCACCAGCACCTCGCCGATGGCGCGAACTTCGCCGTCGAAGCGGTGGCGGGCGCGCAGCAGCCGCGCTTGCGAATAGGCGCGCCCGTCGGTCCACTTGGGGAACTGCAACACCACCAGCGACAGGCGGGAGCGCGGGCCGCGAACGTCGTCGGCCAGCGTGTCGACGTCCAGCGTGTTGGGCAGCATCACGCCGGTGGGCAGGCCTTGCGGCCAGTTGTCGCGCACCGCGTGCCACTGTTCCAGCGTGAGCAGCCGGCCGGGCTGCGGATCGGGGTGCGGGATCGGCCCGTCCTCGCCCTCCACGCGGTGCCAGCGGTCGTGTCGTGGGTCGATGAATTGCATGAGGGTTCCTTCAGGCGGCGACGCCGGCGGTGGTGCGGCGCACGGCGTCGGCAGCGGCGCGGAACGGCCCGCTGCCGAGGCGCTTGCTGGTGTCGATGAAGCGCTCGCCAGATTGGCGCTCGCGACGATAGGTCTCGATCACGGCCTCGATCACGTCGGGCACCTCCTCGGCGGCAAAGGACGGGCCGATCACCTTGCCGGGAGTGGGTGCGCCGCTGATCGTGCTGCCGTCAGATCCGGCCAGGGTGACCTGGTACCACTCGGCGCCGTCCTTGTCCACGCCGAGGATGCCGATGTGTCCGCTGTGGTGGTGGCCGCAGGAATTGATGCAGCCGCTGAGGTGCAGGTCGATGTCGCCGATGTCGTACAGGCGGTCCAGATCCTCGAAGCGCTCGGTGATGGCCGCGGCCACCGGAATCGAGCGCGCATTGGCCAGCGCGCAGAAGTCGCCGCCTGGGCAGGCGATCATGTCGGTCAGCAGGCCGATGTTGGGCGTGGCGAAGCCGGCCTCGCGCGCCGCGAGCCACAGCGCGTGCAGCTCGCTTTCGTGCACCCAGGGCAGCAGCAGGTTCTGGTCGTGCGTGACGCGCAGCTCGCCGTGGCTGAAGCGCGTGGCCAGCTCGGCGGCGCGATCCATCTGGTCGCCGGTGGCATCACCCGGCGCCTGGCCGGCACGCTTCAGCGACAGCGTCACCGCGCGGTAGGCTGGCAGCTTGTGCGCCTGCACGTTGCGCTCGAGCCAGCGGATGTAGGCCAGCGGTTCATCGGCCTGCGGCCGTTGCGTGGCGGCCGGCTGGCGCAGGTCGATGCCCACCGGCAGCAGGAAGTGCGCCGACACGCGGTCGAGCTCGGCCTGCGGAATCAGCTGCGCCGCGCCTTCGTGGTCGTCTTCGAGGATGTGCCGGAACTCGGCATTGACGGCGTCGGCGAAGCGCTGTCCCTCGGACTTGACCAGAATCTTGATGCGCGCCTTGTACAGGTTGTCGCGCCGGCCGAGCCGGTTGTATACGCGCACGATGGCCTCGATGAAGACCAGGATCTGCTGCCAGGGCACGAACTCGCCGACGATGCTGCCGACGATCGGTGTGCGCCCCATGCCGCCGCCCACCAGCACCTTGAAGCCCACCTCGCCGGCGGCGTTCTTCAGCAGCTGCAGGCCGATGTCGTGCCAGGCTATGGCGGCGCGGTCCTCGCGCGCGCCGGTGATGGCGATCTTGAACTTGCGCGGCAGGAAGGCGAACTCAGGGTGCAGCGTGCTCCACTGACGCAGGATCTCGCAGTAGGGTCGAGGGTCGACCACCTCGTCCGGGGCGATGCCGGCCAGCGCGTCGCTGGTGATGTTGCGGATGCAGTTGCCGCTGGTCTGGATGCCGTGCATGTCGACCTCGGCCAGCAGGTCCATCACGTCGGCGGCGCGAGCCAGCGGGATCCAGTTGTATTGCAGGTTCTGGCGCGTCGTGAAGTGGCCGTAGTCGCGGTCGAACTCGCGTGCAATGTGTGCCAGCCGGTGGAACTGCCGGCTGCTCAGCTCGCCATAGGGCACGGCCACGCGCAGCATCGGTGCATGGCGCTGCACATACCAGCCGTTCTGCAGGCGCAGCGCGCGGAACTCCTCGTCGGGCAGTTCGCCATCCAGGTGGCGCTGCAACTGGTCGCGGAACTGCGCAGCGCGGGCGTGTACCAAGTGACGGTCGAAGTCGGTGTATTGGTACATGGTCAGTGAATCACTTTCAGTCCGGCGGTGACGAGCGACACGCACAGCAGCGCGCGCACCAGTTGTTCAGGCAGGCGCCGGGTCAACTGCGCCCCGAGCCAGATGCCGGGCAGCGAACCCAGCAGCAGCCAAAGCAGCAGCATCCAGTCGACATGTCCCATCCACGCATGACCGATTCCCGCGACCAACGTCAACGGCACAGCGTGGGCGATGTCGGTACCGACCAGGCGCTGCGTCGGCAGCCGCGGATACAGCAGCAGGATCATCGTGGCACCCAGTGCGCCGGCGCCGATCGAGGTCAGCGATACCAGCACGCCCAGGGCGGCGCCACAGCCCAGCGTCCACCCGGCCCTGCGCGTGTCGGTCAGCCAGGGCTCCAGCCGCAGCGCGACGCGGTGCCACACCGGCCGGTAGGCGACGGTCACTGCCGTCAGCAGCAAGGCGATGCCCAGAGCCAAGGTCAGCGTGCCCAGTGCCCCCTTGGCCGCCCCGGTGAAATGCATCGTGGCCAGCGTGGCGACGGCCGCGGGTATGCTGCCCGCCAGCAACAGCGCGGTGATGCGATAGTCCACATGTCCATGCCGCTGGTGCGCCACCGCGCCGCCCGACTTGGTGATGGCGGCGAACCAGAGGTCGGTACCGATGGCCAGTGCCGGGTGGAGCCGGAACACGCCGATCAGCAGCGGCGTCATCAACGATCCACCGCCCACGCCGGTCAGCCCGACGATTGCGCCGACGCCAAAGCCACTCAGTACCGCCAGCCCGTCCATGACCCGCCATGCCCCCAGCACGGACGAAGGGCCCGTGAACGCAGCGGACTCTAGGTGGGCTGTTTATATTTCCAAACTACAGTTTTCTTCTTTTCATATGCCTATGGTGAATTTCTGTCTGGTCGCCGCGCCAGGACAGATCGTCGCTGGCATTCGCCGGACGAATTGGCTCAGGGGCTTTCGCTCGCTGGCGAGTGTGGCTGGCGGGCAGCGGGCTGTTGTGCCTCGTGGCGTGTCAGACGCCGCCGCCCCCGCCGGACATGCCAGTGCTGTCGGCCGCGCTACCCAAGCCGCCCGCGAGACCGCCGGTCATTGGCCTGGCGTTGGGCGGTGGTGCGGCGCGGGGCTTTGCCCACATCGGCGTGATCCAGGTGCTGGAGGAGGCCGGCATACGGCCCGACCTGGTGGTCGGCACCTCGGCCGGCAGTCTGGTGGCGGCGATGTACGCCTCGGGCAAGGGCGGCGCCGAGTTGGCGACGCTGGCGCAGTCGATGGATGAAACCGCCATCACCGACTGGTCGTTTCCTGGGCGCGGCCTGATCCGCGGCGAGGCGCTGGCGCGTTACGTACGCCTGCACACGGGCGGGCGCAGCATCGAGCAGATGACGTTGCCGCTGGGCATCGTCGCCACCGACCTGGACAACGGCCATGGCATCCTGTTCCGTGTCGGCGACCCGGGCGTGGCAGTGCGCGCATCGAGCGCCGTACCGGCGGTGTTCCAACCGGTACGCATCGGTTCGCGGGAGTACGTCGACGGCGGGCTGGTCGCGCCCGTGCCGGTGCACTACGCGCGCCAGATGGGCGCCGCGCTGGTGATCGCGGTAGACATCAGCACGCCGCCGGATGGCGCCGCCACCGGCGATGCCATGCGCATGCTGTTGCAGACCTTCTCGATCATGGGTCGCAGCATCAACCAGTTCGAACTGCGTGAGGCCGACATCGTGCTGCGGCCCAAGCTGGCGGGCGTGTCCAGTGCCGACTTCTCGGCCCGGGCACGCTCCATCCAGGCGGGACGCGAGGCGGCGCTGGCGGCGCTGCCGGATCTGCGCGTGCTCATCCTGAGCCAGACGCGGTGAACGGTCGCCCAAAAAGAAGCGGCCCGGCATGCGCCGGGCCGAAGATACCTTGAAAGGGGTTTTTGCAAGGTACCGAGGAGACAACCATCCACAGTTGCCGTGGCCTTGTCAGCCACGACTCTGCTCAGATACAGCGTCGCCCCGGAAAGTTCAGTCGCTGGGTCGATGTCCCCCGCGGCACCTTCGAAGTCAGGCGCGCTTGGCCTTGGTGGCGGCTTGGGAGGCCTTCACCGCCGAGTTGGTCACGGCCGTGAAGTTGGCTTCGGCCACGTCGGCGGCCTGCTTGGCGGCCTTGCTGACGCTTTCGTAGGCGTTGTTCGCGGCGGCCATGGCCGACTTCACCAGCGCCACGGCGTTCTCGCTGCCGGCGGGGGCGTTCTTCAGCGCGGAGTCCACCGTCGAGGCGAAGTTCTTCTGCGCGTCGGCGAACTGGGCTTCGGCGACCTTGGCCACTTCGGCCTGCGTGGCGGCAGCGATGTCATACAGGTGGCGGCTGTACGAAGCGGCCTTTTCGGCGGCAGGTTGCAGCAGCGTGGATTGCAGGGCGAGCAACTCCTGCGCGTCCTTTACCGACAGCGCGGCGCGGGTGGTGTCGGCAACTTCGCCCAGCGCGGCCTTGGCCACTTGCAGGTTCAGTTCGACGAGTTTTTCGACGCCTTCGAAAGCCTTGTTCGTCAGGCCGAAGAGGGTCTCGACATTGGCCTTGTGGGCGGCAACGACTTGTTCAGCGGTCAGCATGGTGGAATCTCCAGGTTGGGTTGAGGATTTGCGGTTCAGCAAACTTTGCTGCACTGCAACATGGACTGAAGTATAGAGATCCGGCAGACGATTGCAAGACCTTTTTGCTGCAACGCAACATCCTAGAGCACAACACCTAGCGCGGCCCCGATGCTGGCCTTCCATTCCGACCACTACACGCTGGAGCTGCCGCCAGGCCACAGCTTTCCCATGAGCAAGTACCGCCTGCTGCGCGAGGCGGTCGAACGGGAGTTGCCCGCGATTCGTGTGCGTGAGGCGCAGCCGGCCAGCGACGGCGAACTGGCGCTGGTACACAGCCCCGAATACGTCACCGCCGTCGCCGAAGGGCTGCTGTCGCCGGGGCAGCAACGCGAGATCGGCTTCCCATGGTCGCCACGCATGGCCGGGCGTGCGCGGCGTTCGGTCGGCGCCACCATCGCCGCCGCGCGTGCTGCCCTGACCGAAGGCCTGGCGGCCAACCTGGCTGGCGGCACGCACCATGCCTACTCCGACCGCGGCTCGGGTTACTGCGTCTTCAACGATGTGGCTGTCGCCGCGCGGCTGATGCAGGCCGAATGGCGCCGTGCGCAGCGGCGACTGCTGCGCGTGCTGGTCATCGACCTGGACGTGCACCAGGGCAATGGCACCGCGGCCATCTTCCGCGACGACCCGACCGTGTTCACGCTGTCTGTGCATGGCGCGAGGAACTTTCCTGCGCGCAAGGAAGCCAGCGACCTGGACGTCGAACTGCCGGATGGCTGCGGCGATGCCGACTATCTGCAAGCGCTGGACGCAGCGCTGGACGAGGTGTGGTGTCGGCATACCGACGGCCTGCCCGGCCTGGCGTTCTACGTCGCCGGTGCCGACCCGCACGAAGGCGATCGGCTGGGCCGGCTGAAGCTCAGTTTCGGCGGCCTGGCCGAGCGTGACCGCAGTGTCTTCGCGGCGCTGCACGAGCGCGGCATTCCGGTGGCCGTGTCGATGGCCGGCGGATACGGCCGCAACATCGAGCACACGGTCGCCGTGCACAGGCGCACGCTGCACGAGGCACTGCTCAGCTGGCGCGCGTGGGCAGCGCAACCCAGCCGCTGAAGGGTGAAACAATCCGGCGCGCCCGAAGCCGTGCCGCCTGCAATGCCACCTCAATGCGCCCCATGAGCGATACCCAGACCGCCATCCATAACGAAGCCGTGGATGCGGCCATCACCACGCGCCGTTCGGTGCGGGCCTTCCTGCCCACGCCAGTGCCGCGCGAGGTCGTCGAGGACATCCTGCGCGTGGCTGCACGCGCTCCGTCGGCAACCAATACGCAGCCCTGGCAAGTGACCGTGCTGACGGGTGAGGCCAAGGCCACGCTGTCGGCAAAGATCGGCGCCGTGTTCGACGACCCGGTGGCGCTGGGCGAACACCAGGAGGAGTACGACTACTACCCCACCGATTGGAGTTCCCCGTATGTCGAGCGGCGATGCAAGGTGGGCTGGGACTTGTATGCGCTGCTCGGCATCGGCAAGACTGACAAGAGCGGCATGCACCGGCAGCACGGGCGCAACTACGAGTTCTTCGATGCGCCGGTGGGGCTGATATTCACTATCGACCGCGCGCTGCGTCAGGGCAGCTGGCTCGACTACGGAATGTTCCTGCAAAGCCTGATGGTGGCTGCGCGCGGCCGCGGCCTGGACACCTGTCCCCAGGCGGCGTTCGTGCGCTTCCACCGCATCATCATGGAGCACATCGGCGCACCTGCCAGCGAGATGTTCGTGTGTGGCATGTCGTTGGGCTACGCCGATGCGACGGCCTTGGCTGACCGGCTGGACACCGAGCGTGAACCAGTGGCGGTGTTCGCCCGCTTCCTGTCATGAACGTGCCCGGCCTGCAGTTGCGGGTGCTGGTCGCCCGCGCCGTGTTCGCCGACGTCGTAGAACGCCTGCATCGGCATTTCGAGGTGCAGCACAACCAAGACGATGCCGTGTGGTCGCAGGACGAACTGATCCAGCGCCTGCAGGGCATCGACGGCGCCTTTGTCACCGGTACCGAAGCCATCGACGCGAAGCTGCTGGCGGCCTGCCCGCAGCTGCGTGCGGTGTGCTCGATGGCGGTGGGCTACAACAACATCGACGTCGTCGCGTGCACCGCGCACGGCGTGCTGGTGAGCAATGCGCCGGACGTTCTCACCGAAACCACCGCCGACTTCGGTTTCGCATTGATGATGGCCGCCGCACGGCGAATTACCGAGAGCGAACACTTCCTGCGGGCCGGCCGCTGGACGCGCTGGGGCCACGACATGTTCGCCGGTGCCGATGTGCACGGCGCCACGCTCGGCGTGCTGGGCATGGGGCGCATCGGCCAGGCCATTGCGCGGCGCGGCGCGCTGGGTTTCGGCATGCCGGTGATCTATCACAACCGGTCGCGGCTCGACGCGGCCATTGAGGCGCAGCTCGGCGCGCGCTACGTCGCCAAGGATCAGCTGCTGCGCGACAGCGATCACCTGGTGCTGGTGCTGCCCTACGGCCCGCAATCGCACCATGCCATCGGTGCGGCCGAACTGGCGCTGATGAAGCACACCGCCACGCTCACCAACGTCGCGCGCGGCGGCATCGTCGACGACGCGGCACTGGCGATGGCGCTGCGCGCGCGGCGCATCGCCGCGGCTGGACTCGACGTGTTCGAAGGCGAACCCGCCGTGCACCCCGATCTGCTGACGCTGCCGAACGTCGTGCTCACGCCGCACATCGCCAGCGCCAGTCTGCCGACCCGGCGGGCGATGGCCCATCTGGCCGCGGACAACCTGATCGCCGCGCTCGGCGCCGGGCCGCAGGCCGGGGCGCCGCCGACCGCATTGAACCCGCAGGTGCTTCGCGCCGCGCGCTGATCCGCCGGAACTGGCGCGGCTTTGCCTGGCTGCTCCTGCGCTGAGTGGCAGCTGCAGTTGCCGACAATCTCGGAGTAGGGTGGGCGCAACGCCTGCCCGGAGCTTGCCCGTGAACGTCCGTCGACTGATCCTCACCACCCTTGCCGCACTGAATGTTGCCGCCTGTTCGGGACCACAGGTGCGCGCGGTGGGCAACGGCGGTGGCGCGCCGGCCTACGAGTTGCGCGGTACCAGCTTGGCCGCCATCGAGGCCGAGGCGGCACGGTTGTGCACCAGGGGCTTCCAGACGCTGCGCCAGTCGCAGACCTATGCCCGGCCCGAACCCGACGACAACGGCGGCACACAGTTCCTGCAGCAGGCGGGCGACTGGTTGTCAGGCATGCCGGGCAATCAGGCGCAGGCCACCATCGTCTGCCGCGGCTGAACCCGCCTGGCGCCTCAAGGTGCCGATAGCGCCTGAGACAATGCCGCGCATGAGCGAATGGCTGGTTCCCGCACTGCTGGGCCTGATCCTGATGTTGCTGCTGTGGCTGGTGTTGCGCCGCGGCGACAGGCGCGCGCTGAAGGCGCTGGGCGATGGCCTGAAGCAAGACGCCGAACGGCTGGAACGCGAGTTGCGCACCGAGGTGCAGGACAGCGCGCGCGGCACGCGCCAGGAACTGGCCGGCACGCTGTCGCTGTTCCAGCAGACGCTTCTGGCACAGAGCGGCGATGTCGCGCGCACGCAGAACGAGCAGATCGATTCATTCCGGACCCAACTGGCGGCGATGCAGCAGCAGGTGAGCGACGCGCTGCACGGTGCGACCCAGGCACTGTCGCAGCAAAGCCAGTCGGCGCGCGACGCGCAGGATGCGGCGTTGAAGCGCCTGTCCGACAGCCTGGGCGAGCAGCTGCGCACGCTGTCCGACGCCAACGAGCGCCGCCTGGGCGAGGTGCGCAGCGCGGTCGAGTCACGGCTTGGCGCGTTGCAGGAAGGCAATGAGAAGAAACTCGAACAGATGCGCGCCACCGTGGACGAGAAGCTGCACGCCACGCTGGAGCAGCGCCTGGGCGAAAGTTTCAAGCAGGTGGCCGACCGGCTGGAGCAGGTACACAAGGGCCTGGGCGAGATGCAGACGCTGGCCCGCGACGTCGGTTCGCTGAACCGTGTACTCACCAACGTCAAGACCCGCGGCATCTTCGGCGAGGTGCAGCTGGCCGGGCTGCTGGAGCAGGTGTTCACGCCCGAGCAGTACGCCACCAACGTGGCCACCGTGCCGGGCAGTGCGGAGCGCGTGGAATTCGCCATTCGGCTGCCCGGGCAGCGCGAGGACGGCGCGCCGCTGTGGCTGCCGATCGACGCGAAGTTCCCGCGCGAAGACTACGAGCGGCTGCTCGAGGCGCAGGAGCGCGCCGACTTGGCGGCCATGGAGATCGCGGCCAAAGGCATCGAGACGCGCTTGCGGCTGGAGGCGAAGACCATCCGCGACAAGTACATCGCACCGCCGCACACCACCGACTTCGCCATCCTCTTCGTGCCCACCGAAGGCCTGTATGCCGAAGCTTTGCGCCGGCCCGGACTGGTGCAGGCGATGCAGAGCGAGCACAAGGTCATGCTCGCCGGCCCGACCACGCTGCTGGCCACGCTGACCAGCCTGCAGATGGGCTTTCGCACGCTGGCGCTGGAAAGGCGCAGCGCCGAGGTCTGGGAGGTGCTGGGTGCGGTGAAGACCGAGTTCACGCGCTTCGGCGGATTTCTGGCCAAGGCGACGGCGCAGACCGAGACGGTGCTCAAGACATTGGGCGAAGCGGGCACGCGCACGCGGCAGATGAACCGGGCGCTGAAGGAGGTCGAGGCCTTGCCCGAGGCCCAGGCGCAACTGCTGCTGCCCGGCGTGCCCGACGAGGACGAGCCCGCCGAGGCACCGCGTGCCTGAAGGGCAGGGCGTCGCGCCGGCCCGTTTCGGCCAGATGCTGCTGGCGTTGATCGTCGGCCAGATCGGCCTGCATGCCACCATGGCCGGCGTGCGCATGGCCGCGCCTTTGCAGGCGCTGCGCGAGGGCCACAGCGCCTGGAGCGTCGGCGTGTTGATGGCGCTGTACGCCGCCGCGCCGGTGCTGCTGTCGCTGCATGCCGGCCGCATGGCCGACCGGCATGGCTACCACCGGCCGGTGCACATCGCCATCGGCCTGTCGCTGTTCGGTGCGCTGCTGGCGGTGGGTTCCACCTTCGTCGGCACGGCGTCACGCTTTCCGCTGCTGTGTGCGTCGGCCGTGTTCGTCGGCAGCGGCGCCAACATGGGGCTGATCGTCATCCAGCGCCGCGCCGGCCAAGCCGTCAGCACCAACACCGAGCGCATGCGCATGTTCAGCTGGCTGGGCATTGCGCCGTCGCTGTCCAACGTGGTCGGGCCGGTGGCGGCCGGCTTCATGATCGACGCCGGCGGCTTCGGCGCGGCCTATGCGCTGATGCTCACGCTGCCACTGATCACCTGGTGGTGCACCCGGTTGATCCCGCGCGAGGTGGAGGCAGCGGCGCGGGCCGGGGCCGTCGCGCCGCAGAGCTCCTGGTCGCTGCTGTCCGCACCCGGGCTGAAGCGGCTGCTGGTCGTGAACTGGGTGCTGTCGGCCTGCTGGGACGTGCATATGTTCGCGGTGCCGATCCTCGGCTTCGAGCGCGGCTTCAGCGCCACCACCATCGGCTTGATCGTTGGCACCTTCACGCTGGCGGTCAGCGGCGTGCGCCTGCTGATCCCGCTGTGGGCGCACCGCATCAGCGAGATCGTCGTGCTGCGCACGGCGATGGTCGGCACCGGCGTCGTGTTCGGGTTGTACCCGTTGGCGCATTCACCCTGGCTGATGGGCGGCTGCGCGGCACTGTTGGGGCTGACGCTGGGCGCGGTGCAACCGATGATCATGTCCACGCTGCACCACCTGACGCCCGACGGCCGCTATGGCGAGGCGATTGCGATGCGCTCGATGGTCATGAACGCGTCGAGCACGGCCATGCCGTTGATCTTCGGCGCCACCGGTACGGCGCTGGGCGCAGCCGCGCTGTTCTGGCTGGTGGGCGGCGCGGTGGCCTCGGGGTCCTGGGTGGCGCGGCGCCTGCCTTCAGGCGCGCACTAAAAACGCAGGCCTGAAGGTGCCGTGGGGGCACGTTCCACGGGAGCAGCCGCAGCCGCAGCCGGCGCCGACGCGGGCGTTGCCGCCGCGCGTGGCGGGCTGCGTTCGACCATCGGTGCGGCGGCCGGCGCTTGCCAGCCACGCGGCAGGCGCGACTCACGCGGGTAACCGGCAGCGTCGAGATAGGCGTTCCAGTCGGTTGGCGACAGGCCACGCAGCGCTTGCGAGCCAATGGTCAACGAAGGCACCGTACGCGCACCGACGACGCGGTCCAGGGCCGCCGCGTCGTCGTCGCTGACGATGCGCTTTTCGGTGAATGGCACTCCGCGTTGCACCAGTAGCTGGCGTCCGGCTTCACAGGGCGCGCAGTCGGCGGCGCTGTACAGCGTCACCGGATAGCGTGTCGCGGCCTGGCGCAGCTCCTGTGGCAGCGCCTCCTGAGGCGAAGCCTCGATCACGCTGCCGCTCCGACCGATGGTGGTGACGCGGGCGCTGGTGTCGCTCGGCGGCCGGTCGGTGTAGGTGATGCGGCCGTCCGGGCCGACCACCTTGTACTGTGCCGCTGCCGGCATCGCCAGGCAGGTCATGGCCAATGCCAGGGACACGGTGCGCAAGGCGTGTCGGCGACGGGCAGGGGACATTCGACTCATGGCGAGGGCGTGCGTCGGGGTCAGGGGGATGGGCGGGCGGTGGACGCCGTCGCGACGCACGCTTCAGGCCATGCCCTGGTGCCGCAGCAGCGCATCGATGCGCGGTTCGCGCCCACGGAAGGCCTTGAAGTTGTCCATCGCGCTGCGGCTGCCGCCGACTTCGAGGATCGCCTGGCGGTAGCGCCGGCCCGTCTCGGGGTCGAACACGCCGGCTTCTTCGAATGCGCTCCACACATCCGCCGACAGTACTTCAGCCCAGCTGTAGCTGTAGTAGCCGGCGGAGTAACCGCCATCGAAGATGTGTGAAAAACTATGCGCAAAGCGGTTGAATGCGACCACCGGCACCAGCGCCACATGCTCTCGCACCTCGTGGGCAATCTGCTGCAATCGCTCGGCCGCGTCGGTTTCGTGGTGGATGCGCAGGTCGAACAGCGCGTATTCCATGTGGCGAAGCATGCGCAGCCCGCTCTGGAAGTTCTTGGCCGCCAACAGCTTGTCGAACAATTCACGCGGCAACGGCTGGCCGGTGTCGACATGGGCGCTCAGGTCCTGCAGCACCTGCCATTCCCAGCAGAAGTTCTCCATGAACTGGCTCGGCAACTCCACCGCGTCCCACTCCACGCCCGAGATTCCCGATACCGCCAGTTCGTCGACCTGGGTCAGCAGGTGGTGCAGGCCGTGCCCGAATTCGTGGAACAGCGTGATCAGGTCGTCGTGCGACAGCAGCGCGGGTCGAAGCCGACCGTCTTGCTGCACCGGCGGCGCGAAGTTGCATACCAGGATTGCCACCGGCAGTTGAAGCTGGCCATGGTCAGGACGCTTCCAGCGCTGCTGCGCATGGTCCATCCAGGCGCCCGAGCGCTTGCCCGGGCGGGCATGCAAGTCGAGGTAGAAGTGGCCGATCAGCGTGCCCGCGCGGCGAATACTGAAGAAGCGCACGCTGTCGTGCCACACCGGTGCGGTGTCGGCCTGGATGTCGATCTCGAACAGCGTCGCAGCGATGCGGAACAGGCCGTCAAGCACCCGCGCCTCGGTGAAGTACTGCCTCAGCTCGTTGCTGCTGAACGCGAAGCGCGCCTGCTTCAAGCGCTCGCTGGCGTAAGGCAGATCCCAGGGCTGCAGATCGGGCAGTGCCAGCTCGCGCGCAGCGAACGCGCGCAGTTCGGCCAGATCGCGTTCGCCGAAGGGCCGGGCACGCTGCGCCAGATCGGAAAGAAAGCCATGCACTCCCGCGGCCGAGTCCGCCATCTTCGGCACCAGCGACAACTCGGCGTAACACGGGTAGCCAAGCAGCCGCGCCTCTTCCTGCCGCAGCTCGAGCAACTCGTGCATCAGCGCGGTGTTGTCGAGCGCCGGATCGCCCAGCTCGCTGGCGCGCGTGACATGGGCGCGGTACAGCCTCTCGCGCAAGATCCGATCGTGCGCATACTCCATCACCGGCACATAGCAGGGCTCGTGCAGCGTGAGCTTGAAGCGACGCTCATCATCGCCATGCTCGGCGACGGCCGCGACCTGCGCGGCAGCGGCGACGTCCTCGGGTACGCCGGTCATCTCGGTCCGTGTGGCGAGGTAGGCGTATCGGTCGGTGGCATCGAGCACGTTCTCGGAGTAGCGCTGGCGCAGTTCGGCAGCACGCTCTTGGATCTGCGCAAATCGCTGTCGGTCCCCGCCCTGCAACTCGGCGCCGCCCAGCACGAAGTCGCGCAAGCTGTGTTGCAGCGCCTGGCGCTTGGCCGCGCACAGATCCTGCGCCGATGGCGACGCCGCAATCTGGCGGTACTTGCGATACAGCCGCTCATCGGCGCCCAAGCGCGTGTGGAAGTCGGTGACCCTGGGCACGCCCTGGTTGAAGGCAGCGCGCAGCGCCGGTGTGTCCGCCACTTCGTTCAGATGGGCCACCGCGCTCCAGGCGTGGCCCAGGCGTTCGACCGGCACATCCAGTACCCTCGACAAGGCATCGTAGTCGGCGGGCACGGCATCACTCACCGCAAGTTCGAGCGCCGCGTCGGCGGCGGCCAACAACTGATCCAGCGCCGGGCCGACATGGGCCGCTTCGATGCGATCGAACGCGTACAGCCCCCTGGCCTGCAGCAACGGATTGCCAGTCGACGCAGGTCCCGGTTCAGCCTGCGGCACGCTCGGCGGCCTCGAGGGTATTGACGAGCAGCATCGTGATGGTCATCGGCCCGACACCACCGGGCACCGGTGTGATCCAGCCCGCGACCTGGCGAACGCCCTCGAAGTCGACGTCGCCGCACAGCTTGCCGTGTTCGTTGCGATTCATGCCGACGTCGATGACCACGGCGCCGGGCTTGACCATGTCGGCCCGCAGAGTGTCGCGCCGCCCGACCGCGGCCACGACGATGTCGGCCTGGCGCGTATGCACGCCCAGCTCGGGCGTGGCGCTGTGGCAGACGGTGATGGTGGCGTTGGCCTGCAGCAGCAACAGCGCCATGGGTTTGCCGACGGTGTTGCTGCGGCCGATGACCACGGCGTGCTTGCCGCGCACATCCACACCCGTGCTTTGCAGCAGCTTCATGCAGCCGTAGGGCGTGGCCGGTCGCAGGCCGGGTGCGCCGGCCATCAGGCTGCCAGCCGAATGCAGCGAGAAGCCGTCGACATCCTTGTGCGTGGCGATGGCGGCGATGACCTTCTGCGGGTCGATGTGGCGTGGCAATGGCAGCTGCACCAGGATGCCGTGCACGGCCATGTCGGCATTGAGAGCGGCGATGCGCGCCAGCAATTCGGCTTCAGGCAAGCTGGCGTCGTAGCGCTCGAAGATCGAGCGCACGCCGCATTCCTCACACGCTTTGACCTTGTTGCGTACGTAGACCTGGCTCGCCGGGTCGTCGCCGACCAGGATCACGGCCAGACCCGGCGGATTGCCGCGCGCGCTCAGCGTCGCCGCGCGTTGTGCCACTTGCCCGCGCATCTGGCGCGAAAGGGCGATGCCGTCGATGAGTTGCGCCGTCATGGCCTACCAGCTTCGTGAGGGAACAGATCGCGAAGGCGCGCGACCCGCTAGAAATTGGCTTCGATCAGGCCTTGCTCTGCGCGCCCAGCGCAATCTTCAGCAGATCGGCCACGGTGTTGGCGTTGAGCTTTTCCATGATGTTGGCGCGATGTGCTTCGACCGTCTTGATGCTGATGCCGAGGTCGTCGGCGATCTGCTTGTTCAGCCGGCCCGCGACGATGCGTTCGAGCACCTGCGCCTCGCGCGTGGTCAGCCGCGACAGCAGCGCATCGCGGCTGGCCTGCTCCTGGTGCTGGCTGAAGGCATTGCGCGCCTGGTCGAGCATGCGCTCCACCAGACCCAGCAGTTCCCCTTCCTTGAAGGGTTTCTCGATGAAATCCATCGCACCCTTCTTCATCGTCGTGACCGCCATCGGCACGTCGCCATGACCGGTGATGAAGACCACCGGCAGCGGGCTCTTGCGCTCGAGCAGCCGGTCCTGCAGTTCCAGCCCGCTCATGCCGTCCATGCGGATGTCGGCGATCAGGCAGGCCACTTCGCGCGGGTCGAAGCGTGACAGGAAGGACTCGGACGAATCGAAGCACTTGACGCGGTAGTCCTTGCCTTCGAGCAGCCACTGCAGCGAATCACGCACGGCCTCATCGTCGTCGACGACGTAGACCGTGCCCTTCTTTGGAATCAAGCTCATTCAGGAGGCCACGGTGGAGTTCGGGTTGGGATCGCGCTGCGCCTCGGCAACGGCACTGGCAGACTCGCTGCGGACTGACACTTCCACGGGCAGGGTGAAGGAAAAACGACACCCCGAAACCGCCTCGCCATTGTAGAGGTTCTGCGCACGCATCCTGCCGCGGTGCGACTCGATGATGCTGCGGCACAGTGACAGACCGATGCCCAGGCCCTCGGCCTTGGTGGAGAAGAATGCCTCGTACAGGCGGCCGATGACTTCGTTCTTCAGCCCCGGTCCCATGTCGGTGACGCTGAATTCGATGACACCACCCTCTTCCGGTGTGTGGCGGGGCACCACGCGCAGTTCGATGTTGCGGCGCGACACCGGGAGTTGCGCGCTGTCGATGGCCTCGGCAGCGTTCTTCAGCAGGTTCATCAGCACCTGCTCGATCAGGATCGGGTCGACGTCCAGCGCCGGCAGACGCTGCGCCACATAGGTGCGGATGGCGACGTTGCGCCGGCGCAGTTCGATGCCGGCCAGTTCGACCGCGTCTTCGACGATCTGCCGCGCATGCGCCGCCTGGCGCTGGGGTTCGCTCTTCTTCACGAAGGCTCGGATGCGCCGGATGATCTGGCCGGCGCGTTCGGCCTGGCGCGCGGTCTTGCGCAGCGCGGCCACCAGGTCAGCCTTGGCTATCGAATCGGCATCGACACGCGAAACCATGCCGTTGCAATAGTTGGTGATGGCCGTCAACGGCTGATTCAGCTCATGTGCCACCGAAGAAGCCATCTCACCCATCGTCACCAGCCGGCTGGTGACCTGCGCGCGCTCGGCCTGCAAGGCGGCCTGCTCCTCGGCGCGCAGGCGTGCGGTGATGTCGGTGGCGATGAGCATCTGCGCCAGCCGCCCGTCAGTCCATTGCAGATAACGCGCGCGCACGTCGAACCACTTCTGCAGCGGCGCGACGAACACCTCGCGCGGATCGGAACCCGACTCGGTGATCTCCTGCGTCGGCAATCCGGACAGGCCGTCGACCACGTCTTCGGCGTCGGGCAGGTGGTCCGCAACGCCGAGGTCGCCGGTGAGCAGCGCATGGCCGCCGGCATCGGCACCGAACCACAACCGGTACGAGCGGTTGGCGAACAGCAGTTCGCCCTGCGGCACCGACAGTACCGATACCGACGCGTCCAGGCCTTCCAGCACGGTGGTGAAGCGCTCGTGCGAGGCCGACAGCTGGTCGCGGATGCGTTTGGCTTCGGTGATGTTGGTCATCGAGGTCATCCACCCGGTCTGCTGGCCGCGCGGGTCGATCAGCGGTGAGACGTACATGCGTGAGTCGAACATCGAGCCATCCTTGCGCATCACGCGCACCTCGATTCCGCCGGCCGGGCTGCGCCCGCTCAACTCCTGCTGCAGCAGACGGGAGTTCTCGTCGAGGCGGTCGTGCGGCCAGTACGGGAAGGGCGGCGCGCGGCCGATCAGCGCCGATTCGGCGAACCCCGTCATCGCGCAGAACGCGGCGTTGACATAGGTGATGCGGCCTTCCAGGTCCATCGCGCGCATGCCGGTGAGCATGGAGTTCTCCATCGCGCGGCGGAAGTTCGTCTCCTGCACCAGCGCCGACTGGATCTGCGCGCGCCGGCGCAGGTGGCGCCAGCTGCCGAGCAGCATCCACACAGTCAGCACAGACAGTGCCACGACCATCCAGAACAGCGTGCTGCTGATCAGGCCGATGGAGGTGCGGTAGCCCTGTCCGCGCAGTAGCAGGCCGTTGACGGCCGGCGCCATGGGCAGGTCATAGAGGATCGGCGCGCTGCGCGCGACTTTCTGTCCCGGCATCGGGGTGACGGTATCGGCCAGGACACGCTGCCGATCGTCCACCACCGACATCGAATGGCGGCGCGAAATGTCGGGCGTCACGAAGTGGCGCAGCAGTGATTCGACCGAGTACTCCACCAGCAGCGTGCCGGCAAAGGTATTGCGCGCTACCAGTGGCACCTGCATCTGGAATACGGTCGAGCCGGTGCTGTCGACGAAGGCGCGCGAGTACACCGGCTGGCGCATGTCGCGGGCCTGGACAAAGGCGACCTCGGGCTCGTTGCGCTTCTCGGGGTGCGGCAGCGACGGATCGGTGGCGTCGTTGCCGGGGGCGCTTTCCTCTCGGTACAGGTTGGCCCAGCGGCTCGCTTTGCGCTTGCGGTTGACGTCCAGCCAGGCGATCTGCGTCACCGTCGGACGTTCGCGCACGAAGCCCAGGGCCTGGCCGGCGAAGTCGTCCGCGTCGGTTTCGCGCTTCACCAGTTCACTGGCCATGCGCACCAGCAGTTCCTGGTTCTCGATCAGGTGCAGCCGTATCTGCTGCTGGGCAATCTCGGTATCGCGTTTCAGGGACTCGGTCTCGCGTTCGATTTCTTCGTTGCGCAAATACCAGAAGGCCGAGATGATGGCCGCCAGGAATAGCAGCACCGACACCAGCGGCGCCAAGGTCACCAATCGGTCCTGCCGCGCGGCCGGCTGGTGCACCCACCAGCGGCCCAGCCAGCGCTGCAGGCGTTGCCAGGACGATGGCGCTGCGTTGGTGGGGATGGGGGTCGACGACATATCGGCGATTATCCCGGGCGGACGTCGCTGGATGCGACTTCAGGGTGGGATCGTCTTCCCTGAAAGTTCGCAATATGAAATCAGAGACTACTATTTGAAATGACATTGGACTTATGCGACACTGTGCCTTGCTGCAAGATGGCCCATTCAACAAGACAGATACAAGGAGACGACATGTCCGCAATTCCCGAATCATTGCCCGCTGCCGCCGCCAACGATGCCGACGCGCTCGAGACCCGCGAATGGCTTGACGCGCTCTCTGCCGTCGTCCAGTCCGAAGGTACCGAGCGCGCGCACTTTCTGCTGGAAAGGCTGATCGAGGAGGCGCGTCAGTCGGGCATCGACATGCCGTTCTCGGCCACCACGAGCTACGTCAACACGATCGCGCCCGACCAGGAAGAGCGCTGCCCGGGCAACATCGAGATCGAGGAGCGTCTGCGCGCCTACATGCGCTGGAACGCGATGGCGATGGTGGTCAAGGCCAACCGCCTGCATCCCGAGGACGGCGGCGACCTGGGCGGCCATATTGGCTCGTTCGCTTCGCTGGCACACATGTTCGGTGCTGGCTTCAACCACTTCTGGCACGGCGAGTCCGAGCAGCATGGCGGTGATTGCATCTACTTCCAGGGCCATGTCTCGCCCGGCATCTATGCGCGCGCCTACATGGAGGGCCGGCTCACCGAGGAGCAACTGCTCAGCTTCCGCCAGGAGGTGGACGGCAAGGGTCTGTCGAGCTATCCGCACCCGAAGCTGATGCCCGGCTTCTGGCAGTTCCCCACCGTCAGCATGGGGCTCGGCCCGTTGATGGCGATCTACCAGGCGCGCTTCCTCAAGTACCTGCACGCCCGCGGCATCGCCGACACCGCCAACCGCAAGGTCTGGGTCTTCTGCGGCGACGGCGAGATGGACGAGCCCGAAAGCCTGGGCGCGATCGGTCTGGCGGCGCGCGAGAACCTGGACAACCTGATCTTCGTCGTCAACTGCAACTTGCAGCGCCTGGACGGCCCGGTGCGCGGCAACGGCAAGATCGTGCAGGAGCTCGAAGGCGAGTTCCGCGGCTCGGGCTGGAACGTGGTCAAGCTGCTGTGGGGCAGCAACTGGGATCCACTGCTGGCGCGCGACAAGGAAGGCGCGCTGCGCAAGGTCATGATGGACACGGTGGATGGCGACTACCAGGCCTTCAAGGCCAATGACGGCGCCTACGTGCGCAAGCACTTCTTCGGCCGCGATCCGCGCACGCTGGAGATGGTGTCCAAGATGAGCGACGACGACATCTGGCAGTTGCGCCGCGGCGGACATGATCCGCAGAAGGTATATGCGGCCTACCACCGGGCGGTCAGCCACAAAGGCCAACCGACGGTGCTGCTGATCAAGACCATCAAGGGCTTCGGCATGGGCAAGTCCGGCCAGGGCAAGATGGCGGTGCACCAGACCAAGAAGCTGACCGACGAGGACATCAAGGAATTCCGCGACCGCTTCAACCTGCCGATCCCCGACAGCGAGCTGCCGAAGATTCCGTTCTACAAGCCGGCCGACGACACGCCGGAGATGAGGTACCTGCACGAACGCCGCCAGGCGCTGGGCGGCTACCTGCCCAAGCGCCGCAGCAAGGCCGACGAGAGCTTCACGGTGCCGTCGCTGGAAGCATTCAAGTCGGTCACCGACCCAACCGCCGAAGGTCGCGAGATTTCCACCACCCAGGCCTATGTGCGCTTCCTGACGCAGCTGTTGCGCGACAAGGCGTTGGGACCGCGCGTCGTGCCGATCCTGGTCGACGAGGCGCGCACCTTCGGCATGGAAGGCCTGTTCCGCCAGATCGGCATCTACAACCCCCTGGGCCAGCTGTACGAACCGGTCGACAAGGACCAGGTCATGTACTACCGGGAGGACAAGGCCGGGCAGATCTTGCAGGAAGGCATCAACGAGGCAGGCGGCATGAGCAGCTGGATCGCTGCGGCCACCAGCTACAGCACCAACAACCGCATCATGGTGCCGTTCTACGTGTACTACTCGATGTTCGGCTTCCAGCGCATCGGCGATCTCGCCTGGGCCGCCGGCGACATGCAGGCGCGCGGCTTCTTGCTCGGCGGCACCAGCGGCCGCACCACGCTGAACGGCGAAGGCCTGCAGCACGAGGACGGACACAGCCACATCCTGGCCGGCACGATCCCCAACTGCGTGAGCTACGACCCGAGCTTCGCACACGAGGTGGCGGTGATCCTGCACCACGGCCTGAAGCGCATGGTCGAGCGGCAGGAGAACGTGTACTACTACATCACGCTGCTGAACGAGAACTACCCGATGCCGGGGCTGAAGCCGGGTACCGAGACACAGATCATCAAGGGCATGTACTTGCTGCAAGAGGGCGCGAAGAAGACGCCGCGCGTCAACCTGCTTGGCAGCGGCACGATCCTGCGCGAGTCGCAGGCTGCACGTGAATTGCTGGCCCAGGACTGGGGCGTGGCCGCCAACGTGTGGAGCTGCCCGAGCTTCAACGAGCTCACGCGCGACGGGCAGGACTGCGAACGTTGGAATCTGCTGCATCCGACCGAGAAGCCACGCGTGCCCTTCGTCACGCAACAGCTCGACCCGCACGCCGGGCCGGTGATCGCGTCCACCGACTACATGAAGAACTATGCCGAGCAGATTCGTGCCTTCATTCCCAAGGGTCGCAGCTACAAGGTGCTGGGCACCGATGGTTTCGGGCGCAGCGACTTCCGCTCGAAACTGCGTGAGCACTTCGAGATCAACCGCCACTACATCGTGGTCGCGGCGCTGAAGGTGCTGGCCGACGAAGGCGCCGTGCCGGTGGCCAAGGTGGCCGAGGCGATCAAGAAGTACGGCATCGACACCGAGCGCACCAATCCGCTGTACGCCTGACACCACAGACAAAACAAAGAAGGAGACGAACATGGCCCTGGTGGAAGTCAAGGTCCCGGACATCGGCGACTTCAAGGATGTCGAGGTCATCGAGTTGCTGGTCGGCGTCGGTGACACGGTCAAGGTCGAGCAGTCGCTGATCACTGTCGAGAGCGACAAGGCATCGATGGAGATCCCGTCCTCGCATGCTGGCGTGGTGACGGAGCTGAAGATCAAGCTCGGCGACAAGGTGGGCGAAGGCAGCCTGCTGCTGATGCTTGAAGCCGATGCCGTGGCGCCGAAAGCCGCGCCTGTCGCCACGACACCGCCGGCGGCTGGCGCGCCCGCAGCGGCTGCTCCCACGTCCGCCCCTGCGGCGCCGGCCGCCGCCGGTGGGATGGTGGACATCGTCGTGCCCGACATCGGCGACTTCGACGAGGTCACGGTGATCGAGCTGCTCGCGCAGCCAGGCGATGCCATCAAGCTGGAACAGAGCCTGATCACGGTCGAGTCGGACAAGGCCTCGATGGAGATCCCGTCCTCGCACGCCGGCATGTTGAAGGAGCTGAAGGTCAAGATCGGCGACAAGGTGTCGAAGGGCACGCTCATCGCGGTGATGCAGGCCTCGGGCGGGGCCGCCGCCGCCACGGTGCCTGCGGCCGCTGCGCCCGCCAAGGTCGAGGCGGTCGCCGCGCCGGCGCCGCACGAGGTCGCCCCGGCCGCGGCAGCCGTGGCGCCGCACCAGCCTGCCGCGCCCAGCGCCGCGCTGCCGCATGCGTCACCGTCGATCCGCCGCTTCGCGCGCGAACTCGGCGTGCCGCTGGCACAGGTCAAGGGCAGCGGGCCGAAGGGCCGCATCACACAGCAGGACGTGCAGGCTTTCGTCAAGTCGGTCATTGCCCAGGCCTCGGCGCCGAAGGCGGCCGCGTCGCCAGCCGCAGGCGGCAGCTTCCCGGGGCTGCTGCCCTGGCCGCAGGTGGACTTCGCCAAGTTCGGGCCGGTCGAGCGCAAGGACCTCAGCCGCATCAAGAAGATCAGCGGCGCCAACCTGCACCGCAACTGGGTCGTGATCCCGCATGTCACGAATCACGACGATGCCGACATCACCGAGCTCGAGGCCTTCCGCGTGGCCACCAACAAGGAGAACGAGAAGTCAGGCGTCAAGGTGACGATGCTGGCCTTCCTGATCAAGGCCTGCGTCGCTGCGCTGAAAAGGTTTCCCGAGTTCAACGCCTCGCTCGACGGCGAGCAGGTGGTGCTGAAGCAGTACTACCACATCGGCTTCGCCGCCGACACGCCCAACGGGCTGATGGTGCCGGTGATCAAGGACGCCGACAAGAAGGGCGTGCTGCAGATCAGCACCGAGATGAGCGATCTGGCGAAGAAGGCGCGCGACGGCAAGCTCGGGCCTAACGACATGGCCGGTGGCTGTTTTTCGATCAGCTCGCTGGGCGGCATCGGCGGGCGCTACTTCACGCCGATCATCAACGCGCCCGAGGTCGCGATCCTGGGCGTGTGCCGCAGCAACATCGAGCCGGTGTGGGACGGCAAGGCCTTCCAGCCGCGGCTGATGCTGCCGCTGAGCCTGAGCTGGGACCACCGCGCGGTCGACGGCGCTGCCGCGGCGCGCTTCAACGCCTACCTGGGCGCGATCCTGGCGGACTTCCGCCGCGTGCTGCTCTAAGGGGAACGGAACATGGCACTCATCGAAGTGAAGGTTCCGGACATCGGCGACTTCAAGGACGTCGCGGTGATCGAGTTGCTGGTCAGGCCGGGCGACAGCGTCCAGCTCGAACAGAGCCTGGTCACCGTCGAGAGCGACAAGGCGTCGATGGAGATCCCGTCGTCGGCTGCGGGCGTGGTCAAAGAACTGAAGGTCAAGCTGGGTGACACGGTCAACGAGGGTTCGCTGCTGTTGCTGCTGGAAGGCGAGGGCGCCGCGCTTGCCGCGCCAGCCGCGGCAACCCCCGTGGCGGCACCCGCTGCTGCGCCGGCCGTGGCCGCCGCCCCAGCCGCCAGCTATGCCGGCGGCGCCGACCTGGAATGCGACATGCTCGTGCTCGGCGCGGGGCCGGGCGGCTACTCGGCCGCTTTCCGCGCTGCGGACCTGGGCATGAAGGTGGTGCTGGTCGAACGCTATGCCTCGCTCGGCGGCGTGTGCCTCAACGTCGGCTGTATCCCGAGCAAGGCGCTGCTGCACGTGGCCGCGGTGATGGACGAGGTGAAGCACTTCGCCGACCTGGGTGTCAGCTTCGCTGCGCCGGTGGTGGACAACGCCAAGCTACTGGCCCACAAGAACAAGGTGGTGGGCAAGCTCACCGGCGGCCTGGGCGCGATGGCCAAGATGCGCAAGGTCACGGTCGTTCGCGGCTACGGCAGTTTCATCGATCCGCACCATGTGCAGGTTGAAGAGACCACCGGCAGCGCGCAAGACAAGACCGGCAAGACGCAGACCCTCCGCTTCAAGCAATGCATCATCGCCGCCGGCTCGCAGGCCATGCGCCTGCCCTTCCTGCCGGACGACCCGCGCATCGTCGATTCGACTGGCGCGCTCGAGTTGCGCGCCACGCCCAAGCGCATGCTGATCGTCGGCGGCGGCATCATCGGGCTGGAGATGGGCACCGTGTACTCCACGCTCGGCGCGCGGCTCGATGTGGTGGAAATGCTCGACGGCCTGATGCAAGGCGCCGACCGCGACCTCGTCAAGGTGTGGCAGAAGATGAACGCGCCGCGCTTCGACCACGTCATGCTGAAGACCAAGACGGTGGGCGCCAAGGCCACGGCCGAAGGCATCCTGGTCAACTTCGAAGGCCAGAGCGCACCGAAGGACCCGCAACTCTACGACTTGGTGCTGCAGGCCGTGGGCCGCAGCCCCAATGGCAAGAAGATCGGCGCCGACAAGGCCGGCGTCGCCGTCGGCGATCGCGGCTTCATTCCGGTGGACCAGCAGATGCGCACCAACGTGCCGCACATATTTGCCATCGGCGACATCGTCGGCCAGCCGATGCTGGCGCACAAGGCGGTGCACGAGGCACATGTCGCGGCCGAGGTGGCTGCCGGTGACAGCAAGGCGTTGTTCGACGCGCGCGTCATCCCGAGCGTGGCCTACACCGACCCCGAGGTGGCCTGGGTCGGCCTGACCGAGGACGAAGCCAAGGCACAGGGCATCAAGCTGAAGAAGGGCCTGTTCCCGTGGACCGCCTCGGGCCGTGCCATTGCCAACGGTCGCGACGAAGGCTTCACCAAGCTGCTTTTCGATGCCGAAACCCATCGCATTCTCGGCGGCGGCATCGTCGGCACACATGCCGGCGACATGATCGGCGAGGTGGCGCTGGCCATCGAGATGGGCGCGGACGAGTTGGACATCGGCAAGACCATCCACCCGCACCCGACGCTTGGGGAAAGCATCGGCATGGCGGCCGAAGTCGCGCACGGCAGCTGCACCGACCTGCCGCCAGCGCGCAAATAGGCCGCTGGCGAGGCGGTGCGTTGCCGCGCAATGCGTGCCCATGGCACGCGACGTGGCTTGAAACGCACGTCAGGACTCAAGTCGGACTCGGCGCGGTCGATGCTGCACAGGTAGATCCATCCGGTCGTCGACCGGCACTGGCCCATCCTGCGCATCGGCCTGTCCCCATCTTGTGTCGTCCCCTTCCCGCATCAGCTCCGCAAGCGCCGCACCCGTTTGCGCGCCGCTTGCCACGCGGCCTGTGCGGGCTGTCGCTCGGATTCGCTGCCGGCGCCCAATGCGTTGACGATGCGCATGCAGCGCCGTGCCGCCTTGACCGGGTTGCGTGCGCAAGTCGCACTGTCTACGCTGCATCCGCGTCGATTGCTGCTGCCGCCTGCCCGCGCCGAGGCCTTGCTGTGAGCAACAGCCGGCACACATCATGACGCTGATCCGCCAGATCTGGCTGATGCTGTTTGGCGTGCTTCTGCTGGCGCTGGTCGGCAGCGTGACCATCCAGGCCGTCGCGACACAGCAATCGCTGCGCACCCTGATGCAACTGCACAACGACGAGGGCGCGGCAATCCTGGCGTTGGCGCTGTCGCAACAACAAGGCGATGTCGGGCGGATGCAGCCGCTGGCGGTGGCGCAGTTCGACGCCGGGCACTACCAGCAGCTGCGCCTGCTGGACAACGATGGCAAGGTGCTGTTCGAGCTTGAAAAGGCGGCGCCGGCCGGGGCCGCGCCGGCGTGGTTTGCACAACTTCTGCCCGTGGCGGTCAAACCCGGTGTGGCGATGATCGCCGACGGTCGGCGCCCGCTGGGCAGCGTGCAGTTGCATGGCCAGGCAAGCTGGGCCAACGACGAGTTGTGGGCCGGCTGTTGGCGCATGGCCGGCTGGCTGGCCGTGCTTGGTCTGGCTGCGACGGCCATGGCGGCGCTCGCCTTGCGCACCTGGCGGCGGTCGCTCGAAGCCGCGGCTGCCCAGGCGCAGGCCCTGGAGGAGCGCCGCTTCATCATCGCCGACGAGCCGAAGCTGCCCGAACTGCGTCGCTTGACCCGCAGCATGAATTCGCTGGTGCGACGGCTGCAGCGCGTGTTCGAGCACCAGGCAGCACAGCTGGACGAACTGCGCGTGCAAGCCCATCTGGACGCGCTCACCGGCCTGTCGAAGCGGCGCCACTTCATGGCCCAGCTGGACGCGGCACTGCAGGCCCGGCGTCATCGCGGCGCGGGCCTGCTGCTCGTGCGCGTGCGCGAACTGCAGGCCATGAACCAGCGCATCGGGCACGAGGCCACCGATCGTCTGCTGGCTGCCGTGGCCCAGGTGCTGCTGTCCTACCCACGGCGCGTCAAGGGGGCGTTGACCGGCCGCCTGAACGGGGCCGACTTCGCGCTTTACCTGCCTGCGGCAGGCTTGGCCGCTGAGACGGCCAGCTCCCTGGTGGATGCCCTTCGTGCCGCGCTGGCCACGGTCGACCTGGGAGCCGAAATGGTCATCGGCGGTACCGATCTCCCACTCGCCACCGACGTGGCCGCCGCCTTGTCGTCGGCCGACGCCGCGCTGGCCCAGGCCGAAAGCCGCGGGCCCTTCGCGGTCGAGATTCTCGCTGGCGACGATGCAAATGGCCCGGCGCTGGGCAAGGATCCATGGAAAGCGCGGCTGGTTGACGCTTTGCAATCCGGGCGCCTGGCGCTGACGCAGACCGAGGTGCAGGACCGCACGGGTGTGCTGCTGCACCTGGAGTGCCGGCCCGGACTGCAGCTCGAGCCCGGCGGGCCCTTCGAACCGGCAACAAGCTGGCTGGCGATGGCGCGGTGGTGCCGGCTCGTTGCCGAGGCGGACCTGGCGGCAATTCGCCTTGCGCTTGCGGCGCTGCAGCGCGACGGCCGGCCACGCTGCGTCAGGATCGCGGCTGGCTCGATGGCCAGCTCGGGTTTCGTGTCGCAGGTGCAGCGGCAACTCGAGGCGGCACCTCGCTGCGCCACGGGGCTATGGATCGAACTTGCCGACGGCGCGGTGATGCAGGCCACACGCGTGGCCGAGGCCAGCGCGTCGTGGCGCCACCTGGGCGTGCGACTCGGCCTGCAATATGCCGGCACCGAACTGCGCCAACTGTCCGGCGTGCATGCGTTGGGCATCGACTACATCAAGATCGACGGCGGTGTCGTGCAGGGCATCGCCACCGTGCCGGCGCTGCGCGATCTGGTGCGTGGCCTGGTGACGCTGCTGCACAGCATGGAACTGCTGATCCTGGCCGACGCCGTGCATGACGACGCCGACCTGGCGGCGCTGTGGGCACTGGGCCTCGACGGCGCCAGCGGCCCGGCGCTGCGCCACGCGGGGACTGTGACGCTGGTCTAGCCGATATCGGCCACGTGCAGGCCGAAGCGGCCTTGCACACGATCGGCGAAGTAGCGCTGCAGCGTCTCGCGCACGGTGCGAAAGGCCAGCTGGTCCCAGGGAATCTCATGCTCGTGGAAGAGCTGCGCCTCGATGGTTTCCGGGCCGGGCTCGAAACGTGTGTCCTGCAGCCTGGCGCGATAGAACAGGTGCACCTGTCCGACCCGGACCACGTTGAGCAGCGTGAACAGATCCTGCAGTTCGATGCGCGCGCCGGCTTCTTCGACTGTCTCGCGTATCGCGCCCTCGGCCGTGGTCTCGCCCAGTTCCATGAAACCTGCCGGCAGCGTCCACAGGCCGTATCGCGGCTCGATGTTGCGACGGCACAGCAGCACCTGCTCGCCCCAGACCGGCACCGTGCCCACCACGTTGAGGGGGTTCTCGTAGTGCACCTCGCCGCAGGCGGTGCAGATCGCGCGGTCACGGTTGTCGTCGGCAGGCACGCGGTATTGGGTCGGCGCGCCGCAGACGCGGCAGTGCTTGATGCGGCGCATGTCGAACATGCGTTGCAGTTTAGCCGGCTGGCGCACATGGCATCATCGCCAGGCCCGCCTCAAGGCGCTTCAGCCGCCGCTTCCAAGGATCTGCAATGAGCCTCGTCCTGACCCCGCCCGCAACCACCGTCGTGCCCACCGCCGATGGCCGGTCTTTCCCGGTGCACCGCGTGTATTGCGTCGGCCGCAACTACGTCGAACATGCGGTGGAGATGGGCCACACCGGCCGCGAGCCGCCGTTCTTCTTCCTGAAGCCGGCCGATGCCGTGTTGCCGGTAGCCGAAGGCCAGACGGGCGCGATGACGTACCCCAGCCTGACCACGAACTTACACCACGAGATCGAGCTCGTCGTGGCCATCGGTCGAGGTGGCCGCAACATCCCCGCGGCCGAGGCGGCCGAACACATCTGGGGCTACGCCGTCGGTCTGGACATGACGCGCCGTGATCTGCAGAACGACATGAAGAAGCAGGGCCGGCCCTGGTGCATCGGCAAGGCCTTCGAACAATCGGCACCGATCGGGCCGATCCACCCGATCGCACGTTCCGGGCGGCTGCTCAAGGGCGCGATCACGCTCAGCGTCAACGGCGTCCAGCGGCAGAAGGGTGACCTGGCGGACCTGATCTGGAGCGTCAACGAGATCATCGAGCATCTCAGCGCGGCCTGGCTGCTGCAGCCTGGCGACCTGATCTACACCGGCACACCGGCCGGCGTCGGCGCGGTGCAGCGCGGCGAGCTGATGGAAGGCCACATCGATGGGCTGGGCAAGCTGCGTGTGATGGTGAGCTAAGGTCGACCGGAGGGGCCCCCATGGAGCTGTACAACTACTTTCGTTCGTCGGCCTCGTACCGTGTGCGCATTGCGTTGGCGTTGAAGGGTCTGGCCTTCGACTACAAGGCCGTGCACATCGCGAAGAACGAGCAGTTCGCCGAATCCTACGCCGCGGTGTCGGCCGCGCGCCTGGTGCCGCTGCTGCGCGATGGCGAGCACGTGATCACGCAGTCGCTGGCGATCATCGAATACCTCGACGAAACCCACCCGCAACCACCCCTGCTGCCGGCCGATGCCGCCGGGCGTGCGCGCGTGCGTGCCTTGGCGCTGGACATCGCCTGCGAGATCCACCCTTTGAACAACCTGCGCGTGCTGCGTTATCTGGTGCAATCGCTGAAGGTTTCCGAGGAGGACAAGGACCGCTGGTACCGGCACTGGGTCGAGACGGGTCTGGAGGCGGTGGAGCGTCAATTGGCAGGGCAGCCGGCGCGCTATTGCCACGGCGACTCGCCCACGCTGGCCGACTGCGTGCTCGTGCCGCAGATCTTCAACGCGCAACGCTTCCACTGCCGCACCGAGCATGTGCCCCAAGTGATGCGCGTGTTCGACGCCTGCATGCAGCTGGACGCGTTCGAGAAGACCCGCCCCGAAGCCTGCCCGGATGCGTTCTGAGCCGGTCGCCGGCGGATGGAGCCCGGCTTGGGCGGCGAGCGAGCGTGTCGGCGCGTGGATGAGCACGCGCCGCGGCGGCGTCAGCGCGCCGCCCTGGGACAGCCTGAACCTTGGCGCGGCGGTCGGTGACCAGGCCTCGGCCGTGGCCGAGAACCGCCGCCGCTTTTCCGTCGCGCTCGGGGTCACGCCGGTGTGGCTGCATCAGGTACATGGCAAGCATGTCGTGCGCCTGAGTTCCGCACGCCTCGAAGCCGAGCCCGTGTCCGCCGACGCGGCGTGGACCGACGAGCCGCGGCTCGCCTGCACCGTCCAGGTGGCCGATTGCATGCCGGTGCTGATGGCCGCGCCGCAGGGCCGCGCGGTAGCAGCGGCCCATGCCGGCTGGCGTGGCCTGGCCGGCGGCGTGCTCGAGTCTGCCCTGCAGGCGCTTTGCGTCGGTGCCGGTTGCCCGCCGGCCGAGGTCGATGTCTGGCTCGGTCCCTGCATCGGACCGAGGCAGTTCGAGGTGGGCGCCGACGTGCTGCAGGCCTTTGGCCAGTCCCCGGCGCATCCGGACCCGTCGCGTTTCGTGCCGCGGGCCGCGGCCGACGGCGCGCCGCGCTGGCTGGCCAACCTGCCGCAACTGGCGCGCGACCGGTTGCGCCGGGCGGGCGTGCTGCGCGTCAGCGGCGGCGAATGGTGCACCGTCGAGGACCGTTCACGGTTCTTTTCCTATCGGCGCGACGGCGTCACCGGGCGGCTCGCCGCCGCCGTGTGGATCCGCGGTTGAGCGCGCGTCCGCCTGGGCCTGTGCCCGCCGCCGTGCACGGCGGCGCATCGGCGTGGCCATGACATACAACACGATGGACAGCGGCAGAACGCCATAGAGCAAGAAGGTGAAGACCGCGCCCACAACAGTGCCGTTGGGCGCAAGTCCCTCTGCAAGCGCCATCATCAGCACCACGTAGATCCAGGCCATTGCCACCAGGTGCATGTCCAACGATATATCGTGTTTCGTCGAATGACTGAGTGGTCAGCCTGAACTAAGCTTTTTCGCTAAGAATCGGGACCCCGGCGCGGAGCCCGGATCTCACTTCCGCAAGCGCCGAAAACAATGGAGACCTCTCGCATGGCCAAGACTAACCCGTTCCTGCCCGACCTGAACCCTCAGGCCATGACGGCCGTCATGGGCGATGCCTGGAAGCGGATTTCCGGCCTGAACCTGCCGGCCACCACGCTGGCCGAACTGCAGCGCGGCTACGTCGAGGGTGCCACGTTGCTGTGGAACCAGACGCTGCACAGCCTGGGCGGCAACGGAAAGGGCGAGCCGGCGGCAGTGCCGGATCGCCGCTTCGCTGCCAAGGAGTGGGCGGCCAATCCAGGCGCCGCCTACACCGCACAAATGTACCTGTTGAACTCGCGCACGCTGATGCAATTGGCCGAAGCCGTCGAGGGCGATGCCAAGACCAAGGCGCGCGTGCGCTTTGCCGTGCAGCAGTGGGTCGATGCCATGGCACCGAGCAACTTCCTCGCGCTGAATCCCGAGGCCCAGCAGCTGGCCCTGAAGACCCAGGGCCAGAGCCTGGCGGCCGGCATGCAGCACCTGCTCGGCGACGCGGGCAAGGGCCATGTGTCGCAGACCGACGAGGCGGCCTTCGAAGTCGGGCGCAACGTGGCCGCCACCGAAGGCGCCGTCGTGTTCGAGAACGAGTTGTTCCAGCTGATCGAGTACAAGCCGCTGGGCGCGAAGGTGTACGAACGGCCGATGCTCTTCGTGCCGCCATGCATCAACAAGTTCTACATCATGGACCTGCAGCCCGACAACTCGCTGATCCGCTACACGGTGGAGCAGGGGCACCGGGTGTTCGTGGTCAGCTGGCGCAACCCCGACGCGTCGCTGGCCGACAAGACCTGGGACGACTACATCGAGCATGCGGCCATCCGCGCCATCGACGTGGTGCAGGACTTGACGGGCGCGAAGTCCATCAACACGCTGGGCTTCTGCGTCGGAGGCACGATCGTGGCCACGGCGCTGGCCGTGCTCGCCGCTCGGGGCCGTCAGCCGGCACATTCGCTGACGCTGCTGACCTCGCTTCTCGACTTCAGCGATACCGGCGTGCTCGACCTGTTCATCGACGAAGCCGGCGTGCAGTTGCGCGAGATGACGCTGGGCGACAAGTCGCCCACCGGGCCGGCATTGCTGAAGGGCCAGGAACTGGCGACCACCTTCAGCTTCCTGCGCCCGAACGATCTGGTCTGGAACTACGTGGTCGGCAACTACCTCAAGGGCGAAGCGCCGCCGGCCTTCGACCTGCTGTACTGGAACGGCGATGCCACCAACCTGCCCGGGCCGATGTACTGCTGGTACCTGCGCCACACCTATCTGCAGGACGATCTCAAGCAGCCGGGCCTGCTGACGGTGTGCGGCGAGAAGCTCTCCTTGAGCAGCATCAAGGCGCCGGTGTTCATCTACGCGTCGCGCGAGGACCATATCGTGCCGTGGAAGGCGGCCTACGCCTCGACCCGGGTCATGAGCGGCAAGAAGCGCTTCGTGCTGGGCGCCTCCGGGCACATCGCCGGCGTTATCAACCCGCCGGCGAAGAAGAAGCGCAACTACTGGATGAACAACACCTTGCCGGCCGCCGCCGACGACTGGTTCGACACCGCCACCGAGGTGCCGGGCAGCTGGTGGGGCGAATGGACGGGTTGGCTCCAGCCACTGTCCGGTGCACTGGTGGCGGCGCCCAAGGCGCCGGGCAGCCGCAAGTACCCGCCCATCGAAGCGGCACCAGGGCGCTACGTCAAGCAAAAGGCCTGATCGGTCTGGCAGGCAAGACGCGAGCTTCAGGGGGTTGCGAACCTGAATTCATCGCCAGTACAGGGCGAACCCGGTTGACGAGCCTTGGCGGCTGGGCGACCCTTTCAATCTACACATCAAGGAGATGAGCATGGCAAAGAAAGTGGCATACGTGACTGGCGGCATGGGTGGCATCGGCACCGCGATCTGTCAGCGCCTGCACAAGGAGGGCTTCAACGTCATTGCCGGCTGTGGCCCGACGCGCGACTGGCAGAAGTGGCTGGACGAACAGAAGGCGCTGGGCTACAGCTTCCACGCGTCGGCAGGCAACGTGGCCGACTGGGATTCGACCGTGACCGCGTTCACCAAGGCGCGCGAGGCGCATGGCCCGATCGACGTGCTCGTGAACAACGCCGGCATCACCCGCGACCGCATGTTCCTGAAGATGACCCCCGACGACTGGAAGGCGGTTATCGACACCAACTTGAACAGCATGTTCAATGTCACCAAGCAGGTGGTGCCGGGCATGGTGGAAAAGGGCTGGGGCCGCATCATCCAGATCTCGTCGGTGAATGGCGAGAAGGGTCAGGCCGGCCAGACCAACTACTCGGCCGCCAAGGCCGGCATGCACGGCTTCACCATGGCGCTGGCCCAGGAAGTGGCGAGCAAGGGCGTGACGGTCAATACCGTCAGCCCGGGCTATATCGGCACTGACATGGTGCGCGCCATCAAGCCCGAGGTTCTGGAAAAGATCATTGCCACGATCCCGGTCAAGCGCCTGGGCACGCCCGAAGAAATCGGCTCGGTCGTCGCCTGGTTGGCCGGCGAGGACTCCGGCTTCACCACCGGCGCCGATTTCAGCTGCAACGGCGGCCTGCACATGGGATAGCGCGCTGGCGCGCTATCCCATCGGGTGAAGACACCGCTCCCCCGAGCCCCCTCCGGGAGGGGCGCCAGTAAAGGCCGGCACTCGCCGGCCTTGTTGCGTTCCGCGTTGCGACGCCAGCTCCTGGGCAACCCAGACTACTCGACGCCGCCGATGAAGAACTTGATCAGCCCCTTGGCGGCGAAGCCCACCAGGCCGAAGCCCAGGGCCAGGAAGAGCACGAAGGTGCCGAACTTCCCGGCCTTCGATTCACGCGCCAGCTGGAAGATGATGAACACCATGTACAGCATGAACGCGCTGACGCCGAAGCTCAGCCCGAACTGCGCGATCTGGTCTTCGCTGTAGCCGAACATCTCAGTACCGCCCGGCCGTTCCGAAGGTACCGGGCGCCGCCTTGGGGGGCAGCGAACGAAGTGAGCGTGGGGGTCCCATTTCAGTTCACTTCCGGCAGGTCGGCACTGGGCACCAAGTCGCGGTAGGCATGCCAGCTGGCATAGGACAGCCAGGGCACGGCCACCACCAGCCCGAGCAGCAGCGTGCTCATGCCGACCAGCGTGATGGCCATCAGCAGCGCACCCCACAGCGCCATCGGTCCGGGGCTTTGCATCACCGCACGCCAGCTGGTCAACACCGCGCCGAGCACGCTGATGCGCCGCTCCAGCAGCAGCGGGATGGCGACCACGCTCGAGGCATACACCGGCGCCACCAGCACGCCGCCCAGGCTGAGCCAGGCCTCGAACAGCCAGGACTGCTCGCTCAGCACCACCACATGCAGGAAGTCCACCGGATCCCGTATCGGCCGGGGTGCAAAGGCGGTGATCAGCGAGGCCGAGGTCAGCACCCAGCAGGTGCCCGCCAGCGCGAGCAGCAGGCCGAACAGCACCAGGCGATGGTCGCGCGGTCGCCAGGCCGCCAATGCGGTGCCCAAGGTGGCGTCGCGTCCTTGTTCGAGCGCCCGGCTCACGGCGTACAACCCCGTGGCCGCCAGCGGCCCGATCATCAGGAAGCCGCTGAAGGCCCCGGCCAGCAGCCAGAACTGTCGGTGCGCCAGCAGCAGCAATGCGATGCCGAACAGCGCGACGACCAGGCCGTGCGCCAGTGCCGGCAGCGGCTTCTTCAGCATGTCCCACCAACCTTTGGCAAGCCAGTCGAAAGGCTGCGCATAGCTGATCGCGCCCAGGCGGCAACGGCGCGATTCTTCGAGTGCGGATTCGGTTGACATGGGCAAGGTCCTGGATCGATCACCGACACCGCTGCGCCTGCCGCGCATCGGCCTTGCCGCTATTGTCGGTGCAGCACGGCACGGCGCCACGGCGGCGAGGTCGCATCGCCTTGCGCATCACCCGTTCAGGCCATCAGCCGGTGTGCCGCCTCGCGCAGCGTGGACCCTTCGGCGTCGTGCAGCACCAGCGGCTCGGTCAGCGCCAGTTGCTTGTAGCTCTGATGCATCGAACGCTCGTACAACGGATCGTAGTGCTGCCGCATCAGCGCAGCGAACACTTCCGGCCAGCGGCCTGCGCGCGCCATGGCCTGCCAGGCGCCGACGGTTTCGCGGCCGCGCAATGCCACCAGAGCGTCGAGCAGCCGGCAGAAGCCCTCCACGTCGTCCGCGAAGTGGGCGTATTCCTGCAACAGCAGTTGCAGCCGCGCGGCTTCGGACAATTCGATGCGCACGCATCGACCGCCTTCGCGCAACTGCTGAATCAGCGCCTCGGGGACGCGCAACGCGCCGATCTTGCGGCTTTCGCCTTCGACGAAAACCGGCCGTGCCGGTTCGAAGCCGCGCAGCGCCTGCCACAGCAGCGTGTCGAAGTGCTTCTGGCTGGGTTGCGGCTCACCCGGCACCGAGCCCAGTACCGACCCGCGGTGTCGGGCCAGTCCCTCCAGGTCGAGCGTCTGCGCACCTTCTTGCGCCAGCACCTGCAGCAGCCGGGTCTTGGCGCTGCCGGTGCGGCCGCACAGGACATGGAAGCGAAAGCGCAGCGGCAAGGCCAGTAGATCCTCGCGCACCACGGCCCTCCAGGCCTTGTAGCCACCGCTCAGTTGCGCGCTGCGAAAGCCGATCTGCCCCAGGAACCAGGCCAGGCTGCCCGAGCGCTGCCCGCCGCGCCAGCAGTACACCAGCGGTTGCCAGTCGCGCGGCTTGTCGTGCACCCAGCGCTCGAGGTGGCCGGCGATATTGCGCGCCACCATGGCCGCGCCCACCTTGCGCGCCTCGAGCGTCGACACCTGCTTGTAGAGTGTGCCGACGACACGCCGTTGCTCATCGTCCAGCACCGGCCAGTTGAGCGCGCCAGGCAGGTGGTCTTCGGCGAATTCGGCTGGCGAGCGCACGTCGATCACGCTGTCGAAACGTCGCGCATCGGCCGCCACTTCGGCCGCGCCGACGCTGCTCAGGCTCACTGGTGCACCCTGCGGCCTTCGGCCGGTCCCGCCGGGCGGGAATGAGCCCCTTCGGGCGGCCGTGCGGGGCTCATGCCGGTGCCACCGCGTCGAGCAGTTCGCTTTCCACCTGCAGTTGGGTGCGCGAATGCTGCAGCGCCGGCCCATCCACCAGGAAGGTGTCCTCGACGCGCTCGCCGAGCGTGCTGACCTTGGCCAGATGCAGATTGATGTGATGGCGCGCCAGCACGCGGGCAATGCCATACAGCAGCCCCGAGCGGTCGCTGGCACTCACCGTGAGCAGCCAGCGTTGCGCGCGTTCGTCCGGGTTCAGCGTCACGCGTGGTGTCACCGGGAACGAGCGCACGCGCCGCGACACGCGGCCGCGGCCGGGCTCGGGCAGCGGTCCGCTGGACGACAACGCCATCACGGCCTGGGTTTCCACCAGCGAGATCAGGTCGCGATAGGCACTCGGGTCGCCGGGTTCGATGCGCGTACTGATGACCTGAAAGGTGTCGAGCGCAAAACCGGCACGGGTGGTGTGGATCTTCGCGTCCTGTATGCTGAATCCGGCACTGTCGAAGTAGCCGCAGATGCGCGCGAACAGGTCCGGGCAGTCGGGGGAGAACACCATCACCTGCAGCCCCTCGCCGACCGACGAGGGCCGCGCGCGCACCACCGGCACTTGGGTGTCCAGGTGGCGCCACAGAGACCGTGCATGCCAGGCAATGTCGGCCGCGTCGTGGCGCGCGAAGTAGCTCACGTCCAGCGTCTTCCAAAGCTGTTCTTCGGTGCCGGGCAGGGCCGAATGCAAGGCCAGCAGCTGCCGCGCCTCCTGCTTGCGCGATTCGATCTCGGCGTCCAAGTTCGGCTTGTCGCCGCCCAGCGCGCGCAGCGTCAGCCGGTACAAGTCTTCGAGCAGCTTGCCCTTCCAGGCATTCCACACCTTCGGGCTGGTGCCGCGGATGTCGGCCACCGTCAGCAGGTACAGCGCCGCCAGGCGCTGCGGGGTGCCGACCATCCGCGCGAAGGACTGGATGACGTCGGCGTCGCTGAGGTCTTCCTTCTGCGCGATGCGGCTCATCGTCAGGTGCTGCCGCACCAGGAACTCGATCAGCGCGCTGTCCTCGCGCGACACGCCGTGGTCGCGGCAGAAGCGCCGCGCCTCGGCGGCACCCAGTTCGGAATGGTCGCCGCCGCGGCCCTTGGCCACGTCGTGGAACAGTGCGGCCACGTACAGCAGCCACGGCTCGTCCCACTGGCTGGCCAGCTGCGAACAGAATGGGTACTCGTGCGCATGCTCGGGGATGAAGAAGCGGCGCACGTTGCGCACCACCATCAGGATGTGCTGGTCCACCGTGTAGACGTGGAACAGGTCGTGCTGCATGCGCCCGACGATGCGGCGGAAGACCCACAGGTAGCGGCCCAACACCGAGGTCTGGTTGAGCAGTCGCAGCGCATGCGTGATGCCTTGGGGCTCGCGCAGGATCTGCATGAAGACTGCGCGGTTGGCCGGGTCGCTGCGGAAGCCGGCGTCCATCAGGTTGCGCGCGTTGTACAGCGCGCGCAGCGTGCGCGCGGACAGCCCCTTGATGCCCGGCGTCTGCTCGTAGACCAGAAAGGTGCGCATGATGGCGTGCGGGTGCTCGGTGTAGAGCCGGTCGTGCGCCACCTCCAGCATGCCGCCGCGGTCGAGAAAGAACGCGTCGATCGGCCGCATCGGCGCTTCTTCGGAGCCGTTGATGCGCTCCTCGATGTTCAGCATCAGGATCTGGTTCAGCTGCGTCACCGCCTTGGCCGCCCAGTAGTACCGGTGCATCAGCACCTCGGACGAACGTTGCCCTTTGGTCGCCTTGTAGCCGAAGCTCTCGGCCACGGCAGTCTGCAGGTCAAAGACCAGCCGGTCCTCGCGTCGTCCGGCGATCAGGTGCAGCCGGGCGCGGATCAGCTTCAGCGCGCCTTCGTGCTTGTACAACTGGCTGACTTCGAAAGGCGTGACCAGTCCCTTGGCCGCCAGTTCGGTCCAGTTGCGGCCGAGGCCTGCGGCGCGTGCCACCCAGATCACCAACTGCAGGTCGCGCAGGCCGCCCGGGCTCTCCTTGCAGTTGGGCTCGAGCGAGTAGGGCGTGTCCTCGTACTTGACGTGGCGCTGTCGCATCTCCAGCACCTTGGCGCGCAGGAAGCTCTTCGCGTCCATCACCGCGTCGGTGGCCTGGCGAAAGGCGGTGTACATGCGGCGCGATCCGCAGATGAAGCGCGACTCGAGCATCGCCGTCTGCACCGTCACGTCGCGCCGCGCCTGCTCGACGCATTCGTCGATGGTGCGCACCGACGAGCCGATCTCCAGCCCGATGTCCCAGCAAGCGTGCATGAAACCCTCGACCGCGGCACGCAAGGGGTCCGCGCCACGGTCGCCCTGGCCTTCGGCGCGAGCCGCGTCCAGGCCCGCGCCGGCTGGCAGCAGCACCAGCACGTCGACGTCCGAGTATGGGAACAGCTCGCCGCGCCCGAATCCGCCCACGGCCACCAGCGCGGCACCTGCGGGCAGCGCCGCATGGTCCCAAAGCTCGATCAGCACTGCGTCGACATGGCGGGTCAGCGCCTTGGTCAACCGCGTCGCCGCCAGCGTGGTGGCACGCGACTCGCGGAAGTGCTCCAACAGCGCGGCCTTGCCGTCGCGAAAGCGCGCGCGCATCGAGGTCACGCTGCGCGCTGCGTGCGGCTCGCGCGGCAGCGCGCTCTCGGGTACGGCAGACATGTTCAGCCGCCGACGAACGCCGGCGGGGCCGGGCTCGCGGCCGACAAGGTCAGTACCTCGTAGCCGGTGTCGGTGACCAACACGGTGTGCTCCCACTGCGCCGACAGCGAGCGGTCCTTGGTGACGATGGTCCAGCCGTCGCCGAGCTCGCGGATTTCGCGCCGGCCGGCGTTGATCATCGGCTCGATGGTGAAGATCATGCCCGGCTGCAGCTCGTCGAGCGTTCCCGGGCGGCCGTAGTGCAGCACCTGCGGTTCCTCGTGAAACTTGCGGCCGATGCCGTGGCCGCAGAACTCGCGCACCACCGAGAAGCCCTGGTTCTCGCTGAAGCTCTGGATCGAATGGCCGATGTCGCCCAGCCGCGCGCCGGGCCTGACGCGCACGATGCCCTTCCACATGGCCTCGTAGGTCAGCTGGCACAGCCGCCGCGCCTGGATCGAGCCCTCGCCGACGATGAACATGCGGCTGGTGTCGCCGTGCCAGCCGTCCTTGATGACAGTGACGTCGATGTTGACGATGTCGCCGTCCTTCAACGGCCGCTCGTTCGGGATGCCGTGGCAGACCTGGTGATTGATCGAGGTGCAGATCGACTTGGGGTAGGGCACATAACCCGGCGGTGCGTAGTTCAACGGTGCGGGCACCGCGCCCTGCACGCCCACGATATGGTCGTGCGCCCGCTTGTCCAGTTCGTCGGTGGAGACCCCGGCCTTGACATGCGGCGTGAGCATGTCCAGCACCTCGGCGGCCAACCGCCCGGCCAGGCGCATGCCTTCGATCTCGGCGCCGCTCTTCAATGTGATCGTCATGGGTCTGGATTATCCCATCGAGCCAATAAAATGCCCGGTTCACGAACCGATGCCCCGCACCTGGCACCGGCTTCCCGTCCGCATCGCCCACCCACCCGGGACCGCATGGCTTCCACCTCACAGCACCTGACGCATTTCGAAGGCGGCAACGCCCTGTCGGCCTTTCGCGCGCTGGCGCTGCTGCCTGCCTTGCAGACGGTCAACCCAAACATCACCGCGGTCGCGGCGCGCCATGTGCACTGGGTACGCTGTGCCCTGCCGCTGGACGCAGGCGCGCACGACAAGCTGGCGGCGCTGCTGCAATACGGCGACCCGGCAGCCGACCCCGCATCGGGTGCGCTGGTGGTGGTGATGCCGCGGCTGGGCACAGTGTCACCCTGGGCCAGCAAGGCCACCGACATCGCGCACAACTGCGCCTTGCCGGTGCAGCGCGTCGAGCGGGTTACCGAGTACCGGCTGTCGATGGCGCGTGGCCTGCTCGGCGGCGCCAAGGCGCTGAGCGCGGCCGAGCTGGAGGCCTGCGCCGCGCTGCTGCACGACCGCATGACCGAGAGCGTGGCTTTCGAGCGCGACGCGGCTCGCCACCTGTTCGACGAGCAACCGGCGCCGCCGCTGGAGCATGTGGACGTGATCGGCCAGGGTCGCGCCGCGTTGCAACAGGCCAATGTGCGCTTCGGCCTGGCGCTGAGCGAGGACGAGATCGACTACCTGGTGGACGCGTTCACCACGCTGAAGCGCAACCCCAGCGACGTGGAACTGATGATGTTCGCGCAGGCCAACAGCGAGCATTGCCGCCACAAGATCTTCAACGCCGCCTTTCGCATCGACGGGCAGGATCAGCCGTTGTCGATGTTCGGCATGATTCGCCACACCGAAAGGATGTCGCCGCAGCACACGGTGGTGGCCTACAACGACAACGCCGCGGTCATGCATGGCGGCCCGGTGCAGCGCTGGCTGCCGCAGGGCTATACCAATGCGCCGATGTACAGCGCGCGCGACGAGGTCGCGCATGTGCTGATGAAGGTGGAGACCCACAACCACCCGACGGCGATCTCGCCCTTTGCGGGGGCATCCACCGGCGCTGGCGGCGAGATCCGCGATGAAGGCGCCACCGGCCGCGGCGCGCGGCCGAAGGCCGGGTTGACCGGCTTCTCGGTGTCGAACCTGCACCTGCCGGGCACCGCCGAGCCCTGGGAGCGTTCGCCGATTGGCAAGCCCGCCCACATCGCCAGCGCGCTGCAGATCATGATCGAAGGCCCGCTCGGCGGCGCGGCCTTCAACAACGAGTTCGGCCGGCCCAACCTGGGCGGCTACTTCCGCGTCTTCGAACAGCCGGTGGCCGGCGTGATGCGCGGCTACCACAAGCCGATCATGATTGCCGGCGGCCTGGGGCAGATCAGCGACGCGCTGACGCACAAGCTGCCCTTCGATGCCGGCACGCTGCTCGTCCAGCTGGGCGGGCCGGGCATGCGCATCGGCATGGGCGGCGGCGCCGCCAGCTCGATGGCCGCGGGCAGCAACACGGCGGCGCTGGATTTCGATTCGGTGCAGCGCGGCAACCCGGAAATGCAGCGCCGCGCGCAGGAGGTCATCAATCACTGCTGGGCGCTCGGCGAGGTGAATCCCATCCTGGCCATCCACGACGTCGGTGCCGGCGGCATCAGCAATGCCTTTCCCGAACTGGTGGATGGTTCACACCGTGGTGCCACCTTCGACCTTCGCCAAGTGCCGGTCGAAGAAAGCGGCCTGGCGCCGAAGGAGGCGTGGTGCAACGAAAGCCAGGAGCGCTACGTGCTGGCGATCGGGCCCGACAGCCTGCCGCTGTTCCAGGCCATGGCGATGCGCGAACGCTGCCCCTTCGCCGTCGTGGGCGTGGTCAGCGAGCAGCGGCAGCTGGTGCTGGAAGACGGCCCCGCCGGCGAGCGCTTCATCGACATGCCGATGGAGGTGCTGCTAGGCAAGGTGCCGAAGATGCAACGCGACGTGCTGCGCATCGCGCGCCGCGAGCCGCCACTGGACCTGACTGACGTGGCGTTGGAGCAGGTGGCCTTCGACGTGCTGCGCCACCCCACGGTTGCGTCGAAGCGCTTCCTCATCACCATCGGCGACCGCACGGTCGGCGGCTTGAGCCACCGTGACCCGATGGTCGGCCCCTGGCAGGTGCCGGTGGCCGACTGCGCGGTGACGCTGGCCGACTATGCTGGCTTTCGCGGCGAGGCCATGGCCATGGGCGAACGCACCCCACTGGCCAGCATCGACGCGCCGGCCTCGGGTCGTATGGCGGTGGGCGAAGCGATCACCAATCTGCTGGCGGCGCCGATCGAGCTGGGCCGTATCAAGCTCAGCTGCAACTGGATGGCCGCCTGCGGCGAGCCCGGCGAGGACGCGGCGCTGTACGACACCGTCAAGGCCGTGGCCATGGAGCTGTGCCCGGCGCTCGGTATCGGCGTGCCGGTGGGCAAGGATTCGCTGTCGATGCGCACGCGCTGGGCCGATGAGGGCCAGACCCGGCAGGTCACCGCGCCGGTGTCGCTGATCGTCAGCGCCTTCGCCACGCTCGACGACGTGCGCGGCACGCTGACGCCGCAGTTGCAGCCGGTGGATAGCACGCTGATCCTGGTCGACCTGGGGCAAGGGCGCATGCGCATGGGCGGGTCGATGCTGGCGCAGGTGCTTGGGCCGCTTCGGCGATGTCGTGCCCGATCTGGACGATGCGCAGTTGCTCAAGACATTGGTGGCGGCCGTCAACGAACTGCGTGAGGCCGGCCAACTGCTGGCCTATCACGACCGCAGCGACGGCGGGCTGTGGGCGGCGGCCTGCGAGATGGCCTTCGCCGGCCAGCTCGGCCTGAGCCTGAACGTCGACCTGCTGGTCACCGAGAGTGACGGCATCGCCGACAGCCGCGCCGAGTATGGCGATTCCAAGAACTGGACCACGCAGATCGGCGCGCGGCGCAGCGAGCTGACGCTGAAGGCCCTGTTCAACGAGGAACTCGGCGTGCTCATCCAGGTGCCGCGTGCGATGCGCGACGCGGTCATGGCCACGCTGCGCCGCCATGGCCTGGGGCACATCAGCCATGCCATCGGCAAGACCAACGACAAGCGGATCGTCGAGGTCTGGCGCGACGCCAAGGCCGTATTCAGCGCACCGCTGCGCGATCTGCAGCGGGCCTGGGACGAGGTCAGCTGGCGCATCGCCAGGCTGCGCGACAACCCCGAGGGCGCGGATGCCGAACATGCCGCCGCTGGCAGCGAAGACGATGCCGGGCTGCAGGTACGCTTGAGCTTCGACCCTGCGTCGGCGCCGGCCGTGCTGCTCGCTCGTCCCAAGGTGGCGATCCTGCGCGAGCAGGGCGTGAACAGCCATGTCGAGATGAGCTATGCCATGGCACAGGCCGGCTTCGACTGCTTCGACGTGCACATGAGCGACCTGCAGTCCGGCCGCGCGCGGCTCGACATGTTCCAGGCCTTCGTCGCCTGCGGTGGCTTCAGCTACGGCGACACGCTTGGCGCGGGTGAAGGCTGGGCCCGGTCGATCCTGTTCAACCCTGCGTTGGCCGAACAGTTTGCCACCTTCTTCAACCGCGGCGACACGCTGGCCTTGGGCGTGTGCAACGGCTGCCAGATGATGGCCGCGCTGTCGCCGATCATCCCCGGCGCCGCCGCCTGGCCGAAGTTCACGCGCAACCGCAGCGAGCAGTTCGAGGCGCGGCTGTCACAAGTGGAGGTGCTGGCGAGCCCCAGCCTGTTCTTCACCGGCATGGCCGGCAGCCGCTTGCCGATCGCGGTGGCGCATGGCGAGGGATATGCCGACTTCTCACAACGTGGCGACGCTGCGGCGGTGCAGCGCGCCATGCGCTTCGTCGATTCCTCGGGCAAGCCGACCGAGGCCTATCCGACCAACCCCAATGGCAGCCGCGACGGCCTGACCGCAGTGACCACAGCCGACGGCCGCTTCACGGTACTGATGCCGCACCCCGAGCGGGTGTTCCGCAACCTGCAGATGAGCTGGACCAGCGGTGACCTCAGCGCGCACAGCCCGTGGATGCGCATGTTCCACAACGCGAGGCGCGCGCTGGCCTAGGCAAGCCCGGCGGCAGCGTGCTCGATGGCTGCACCCAACTCGGCATAGTTGCCGGTCACCGCGAATTGCGGAAATTGCGCCGCAATGGCCGGCGGCGCGTGGATGAAGAAGCCGGCATCGGCGGCCAGCAGCATGCCGGTGTCGTTGTACGAATCGCCGGCGGCGATGACGCGGTAGTTCAGGCTCTTCAGCGCATTCACCGCGGCGCGCTTCTGGTCTGGCTGACGCAACTTGTAGTCGCGCACGCGGCCATCGGCGTCGACCACCAGCCGGTGGCAGAACAGCGTGGGCCGGCCCAGCTGGCGCATCAACGGATCGGCAAACTCGTAGAAGGTGTCCGACAGGATGATCACCTGGAAGCGCGTGCGCATGTCGTCGAGGAACTCGCGCGCGCCGGGCAGCGGACCCATCCCGTCAATGACCTGCTGGATGTCGGGTAGCCGCAGCTTGTGTTGGTCGAGCAGGCCGATGCGATAACGCATCAACTTGTCGTAGTCGGGTTCGTCGCGCGTGGTGCGCGAGAACTCGGGGATGCCGGTGCGCTTGGAAAACTCGATCCAGATCTCCGGGACCAGCACGCCTTCCATGTCGAGGCAAAGCACCTGCATTCACGACTCCAAGAAACAGCCGCGGCCGAGGCCGGCCGCGTTCGGCGCGCATGCTACCGCAGCGTGTCGGCCAGCTGGCGCAGTGCCTGCATCGTGGCGGCATCGGCAGGGAAGAAGGTCTCCATCGCCAGCTCCGACAGGGTGATGTCGGTGGGCGTGCCGAACACGGTGACGGTGCTGATGAAGTTCAGCAAGCCGACGCTCGAGCGCAACTGCAAGGGCAGATACACGCTGGCATCGGCCGGCGCCGCGTGACCGCCTTCGAGCGGCGGTGCCGGGTAGGCGCACAGTTCGTCCGCCAGCGCCGCGAGCGTCGGGTCGGCACTGGCCTGCACCTGTTGCTGCAGGCGGTGCAACAGGTGCGCACGCCATGACGCCAGGTTCATGATGCGTGGTGCCAGCCCCTGTGGATGCAGGCTCAGCCGCAGCACGTTCAGCGGCGGCGCCAGCAACTCGGGCGGCAGCCCCGCCAGCAGCGGCGGCAGCATGCGGTTGTGCGACACCAGGTTCCAGTGGCGGTCCACCGCCAGCGCTGGGCAGGGTTCGTGCGCCCTCAGCACCAGATCCACGGCTTGCTTGGCCGCCTGCAGCGCCGGGTCGTCGAGCTTGTGTTCGGCATACAGCGGCGCGTAACCCGCTGCGGTCAGCAGCCGGTTGCGCTCGCGCAGCGGCACCTGCAGCCGGTCGGCCAGGCGCAGCACCATCTCGCGGCTGGGCAGCGAGCGCCCGGTCTCCATGAAGCTCAGGTGCCGTGTCGACACATCGGCATGCCCGGCCAGATCGAGCTGGCTCAGGCGGCGCCGTTGACGCCATTCACGCAACTGCGTGCCGACGGGTTGAAGCTTCTGCATGGCGGCACGATAGCGCAGCCGATGCAGCGGCGCCATGACCTCGCAGGTCACGGCGGCGGCCCCGCGACGCTACTTCGCCACCTTCAGCGAGATCAACTCGCCGTTCAACTGGCCCGCGCCTTGCGGGTGGGTCGCCGGACGCGTCTGCGTGCGCTTGATGGTCAGGATGCCTGTCTCGGGGCTGATCCAGTAGCGATCCACCTGCCCGAAGTTGTCGGTGATCAGGATTCGATAGGTCTGGAAGCTGCCGGCCGGCACGGTCAGCGATTCCTGGGCCTCGACCGTGTAGCTCAACTCGTAGGGCCGGACCTCACGGCTTGGGTACAGCGTCATCTGGTGCTTGCTGGTCCACGCCTTGCCCACTTCCAGCGGGTAACGGTAGCCCACCGGCGGGTCGAAGGAGAACATGGCTTCGCCATTGCGGTTGAGCACGGCAAGCATGCCGAAGTTGTTGCTCGCCGGGTCATGCAGCGTCGTGCCCGCCTGTGGCGACACCATGGCGCGCACCGCCTTGCCCTGCCACTCGCGGTCCACCAGCGTCCAGTCGACCGGGCCGTCGGCCGTGCCGAAACTGCCGCTGCTGCGCCTGAAATAGCTCATCGTCGTACCGGCAGGTGCGCTCACGAATCGATCGGCCTTTGGCGCTGGCGTGGTGCAGCCATTGACCAGCACGAATGTCGCAACCCCGACGGCGGCGACGATCCACTTGAAGTTACAGACGCAGTTCATGTCCCTCTCCCGGAGCCACGCAACGACAGTCTGCCGCCACTCGATCGATCGGCGTTGAGTGGACGCAATGCAACGCCATCCAGACCGAGTCTGTTGCCAACCACGTACGCCCGCATCCGACGACCGACGCCTGCCCGATCTCGATCACTCGGCCTTGCGGCCCATGTCGCGCAGCTTGTCGAGCCACTTCTGCACTGCCGGTGCATCTAGCTTGTCGACCATGCCGATCAGCGTCTCGTGCACCGGCGCGATGCCGACGAAACCCAGCACGTTGCGCTCGAGCGACTTCACGCTGTGCGCGCGGAAGAAGTGGCGGTACACCAGCGCCGGCATGCCCATGGTCACGACCAGGCGTGCCGAGCGGCCCGACAGGCCCTTCTTGCCGAATCCGCCGTTGCCGTCGTCGTGGAAGGCGAAGCCCGGGCGCGCCACCTGCTCCAGGAAGCCCTTCAGCAGCGCCGGCATGTCGCCCAGCCACAGCGGGAAGAACACCACCAGATGCTGCGCCCATTCGATGCCCTGCTGTGCCGGCAGCAAGCTGGCGGGCAGCGTGCCCTCTTCCCATTCGGCGGCGCTGCGCAGCAGCGGGAAATCGAGCTGCGCCACATCGATGCGCCAGACATCGTGTTCGCCTTCGGCAGCGCCATCGACGTAGGCCTGCGCCAGCGCATGGCACAAGTGACCACCCTTCGCATCGGGATGACCCTGGATCACGAGAATGCGTTTGCGGCTCATGCCAATCCCCTTTCAGTCGCATCTTCGGCCCGCCCGGGCCGGCACGCATTGCGCTGCCTCAATCGGCCGATTGGCTGGCTGCTCAGGACACCACGAAGGACGCCGCCGCGGTGGCGATCAGCGTGCCCTGGTCGTTGAGCATGCGCATCTGCGTCGAGCCGATGCGCCCGCCCAGTCGGGTGACCTCGGCATGGCCGATGAAATGGCTGCCGATGCCCTGGCGCAGGAAGTCCACGCGCAGGTCGATCGTGCCCATGCGGCCGAAGCGATGCATCACCTGCGCGGCGCTCTCGTCGCTGTGTTTTTCGCCCAGCGCGACCATCAGCGCCATGCCGCCGAGCGCGTCGAGCGAGGCGCTGATCACGCCACCGTGCAGCCGGCCGTAGGCGTAGTGGCCCACCAGCTCGGGCCGCATGTCCAGACGCACGCGCACGTCGGAGGGGTCCAGCGACTGGATCTTCAGTCCCAGCAGCTTGTTGAAGCTGATGCGCTGCTCCCACAACTCGGCCATCGCATCGTGGAACTTCTCTTGTTCGGCAGCGCTGCGCCGCACCAGGGGGTGGCTCGTGATCATGCGCCCGATGTTACGGCCGCCCTCGGGTTCGGCGCGCTCTTCGGCACCGGCATCACTTGAGTGCCTCGGGTGTCACGGCACGGTGGAAACCTTCGAAGGGTTTCGACTTGTCGTGGTCCATCGTCGGGAACTCGGCATGGCCGAGCGAGGCGCCGCCGTCGATCTGCACGGTGATGCCGGTGACGAAGGCGGCGGCCGGCGACAGCAGGAAGCAGATCACGCCGCTGATCTCGGCCTCGGTGGCCAAGCGGCGCAAGGGCACGTGTGCCTTGAGCTTCTTGATCATCGGACGCATGGCCTCGCCGTAGCTGTCCATGCCGCTGGACGCCACCCAGCCAGGGGCCACCGCGTTGACGCGCACGCCGGCATGCGCCCATTCGAGGGCCGCGGTCTGCGCCAGGTTGGCCGTGCCGGCGCGCGCGGCGCCGGAGTGGCCCATGCCGGGCATGCCGTTGCGAAAGTCGGCCGTCATGTTGACGATGGCGCCGCCGTGTTTCTGCATGCTCTGCACGAACAGCTCGCGCATCATCAGGAAGCCGCCGGTCAGATTGTTGGCCACCACCGCGTCGAAGCCGCGCTTGCTGATCATCATCAGCGGCGACGGAAACTGCCCGCCGGCGTTGTTGACCAGGCCGTGCACCGGGCCGTGTTTCGCCACCACCGTGGCGACGCCAGCCTTGACTGCATCTTCGTCGCGGATATCGAAGGCCACCGTGTCGCAGCGCCCGCCGTCCTCGGCAATCTCGGCGGCCACGCGGTCGAGCTTTTGCTGCGTACGACCGCTGAGGACAACCGTCGAGCCCAGCGCGGCCAGTTCGTGCGCCACGCAGCGGCCGATGCCGCTGCCGGCGCCGGTAACCCAGTGCACCTGGCCGGCGAAGAGCCCCGGATGGAACACGCTGCGGTAGCGCGCGGGGGCAGGGGAGGAGTCGGGCATGGCGCCTTCCACATCGAGTCAGTCGAGCCACGCATTAGGCCTGTGCATGACCTTAACGTCAACTAGATGCCTGTTAGGGGATAATGCGGATGCTGAAGGAAGCGGCGGTCGATAGCATCGGCGCCTTCGCCGACTTGGCCTGCATTCCCGGAGACCGGCATGGACATGCAAGTCTGCACCGACGCGCTGCGCGCCGAGGTGCGTGTCTCGGGCGGCCCGAGCCTCACGCGCCTGCCCGGCGGCTTGGAGGCCCTGGGCGACCTGCGCCAGGCCGGGACACTGCAGCGCATGCTCTGAGCCTTTCGCCGGAACTTCGCTTCCGATGACCATACCCAGCCCCACGCGCGAGCGCCATCGCGCCCCGGCCGCCAAGGCCAGGGGCAGCGCGCCGCCCACCGCCCGGGACATGGTGGCGGCGCACCAGCAGGACGACACCGGCGAGCTCTTCGGCATCACCCAGCTGGGCCAGGAGTTCGGCATCTCGCCGCGCGCCATCCGCTTCTACGAGGACAAGGGCCTGCTGCAGCCGCGGCGCGTGAATGCCGCGCGCGTGTACACCCGGCGCGACCGAGCGCGGCTGGCGCTGATATTGCGGTCCAAGGCCATCGGCGCGTCGCTGGCCGAGATCAAGCACTACCTGGATCTGTACGGTGCGCATGGCGAAGGCCGCGCACAGCAACTGCGCTTCGCGGCCGAGCGCACCGGCGAGGTCATTGCCGACCTGGAACGCAGGCGCTCGCACATCGACGCCACGCTGGCCGAGCTGCGGATCATCAACGCCACGCTGCGCAAGGCGCTGGGTGCAAAGAGCTGAGCGCTTCGACCGCCTGGACGCGCTGCGCGGCGTGGCCATCGTCTGGATGGCACTGTTCCACCTGGCGTTCGACCTGAACTACTTCGGCTGGCTCGACCCGCGCCAGAACTTCTATCACGATCCGCTGTGGACCGTGCAGCGTAGCTGCATCGTCAGCCTGTTCCTGTTCTGCGCAGGGTTGTCGCTGGCCGTCGCAGTGCACGCCGGTCAGAGATGGCCGCGCTTCTGGCGGCGCTGGGTACAGGTGGCCGGCTGTGCGCTGTTGGTCAGCGCTGGTTCGGCGCTGATGTTCCCCAAGAGCTGGATCAGTTTCGGCGTGCTGCACGGCATCGCGGCCATGCTGGTGCTGGCCCGGCTGGCGGCGCCGCTGGGGCGGGGCCTGTGGCCTCTGGGTGCGCTGTGCATCGCCTTGCCGGCCTTCGTGCAGCACCCGTTCTTCGATTCGCCCTGGACCCACTGGGTGGGCCTGGTCACGCACAAGCCGGTGACCGAGGACTTCGTGCCCGTGCTGCCCTGGCTGGGCGTGGTGCTCTTTGGTCTGGCGGCTGGCCAATGGACGCTTAGAACTCGGCCCGGCTGGCTGAGCGGGCCGCTGGCCGCGCCGGCGCAGCCGCTGGCGCTGCTGGGGCGCTGGTCGTTGAGCTTCTACATGCTGCACCAGCCGGTGCTCATCGGCTTGCTGACGGCGCTGCAGCAGCTGCGCCACTGACGGCGCCGCGCCTGGGCGACACTGGCGGGCCCAACGCCGCCAAGCGCCGCCCTTGAGCCCACCGCCGCACGCACCCGTCAGCGCCGCACCCGCGACCAGCTTCCCGGCCGCGCTGTGGCTGATCCCGGGCGTGTACTTCTTGTTCGTGGCGGCCGAGTTCGTGGTGCTGACGCGCCTGGCGCTCACGCTCACGGCCAACGGCGCCAGTGCCTTTGCGGTGGGCGCGCTGGCCTCGGCATTCTGGGTGGGCATCTTCGTCGCCAGCATCGCCGCGCATGCGGTGGTGCAGCAGCTGGGCCACGCGCGCTGCTTCCTGGCGGCCATGGCCACGTCGGCACTGGCCGTGGCCAGCCTGTTGCCGCACGACGCCTACGGCGGCTGGCTGGCCGCCGCGACGGTGATGGGCCTGGGCGGCGGGCTGGTCTGGGTTAGCGGCGAAGCCTGGCTGGCCGAGGCGGCGCCGCGCGAACGCCGCGGGCTGCTGATCGGCCTGTTCGAAACCTCGGTCGGCCTGGGCATGCTGGCCGGCCCGGCGCTGCTGCCGCTGTCGCTGTGGGCCGGCGTGTCGCCGCTGGGTGTGGCGCTGGTCTTCATGGCCGGTGGCTTTGCCTGCGCCTGGCCCTTGCTGTACGTGGCCGAACCCGCGGTGGACCAACGCGCCGTGCCGGCCGACGCTGCCGGCGGGCGCAGCGGCTGGCACGCCTATGCCATGCCGTTGGCCGCGGTGGTTGCCGCCAGTGGGCTGATGGAAAGCGGCGTGTCTTCGCTGCTGCCGTCGATTGCGATGCGCCTGGGCTACGCGATGGATGCGGCGGCCTGGCTGGGCGCCTTCATCGGCGCGGGCAGTGCGTTGATGCAGGCGCCCTTCGGCGCGCTGGCTGACCGCATCGGCCTGCGCCGCGCCATGGCACTCGCCTGGACGCTGGTGATGTGCGCGACGCTGGCGCTGTGGTGGTGGTCCGGCGCGCCGCAGCTGGTGCTGTGGCCCGTGGGCTTCGTGCTCGGTGGCGTGGGCGGCGCGGTGTACACGCTGGTGGTCATCGAACTCGGCCATCGCCTCAGTGGCGGCGCACTGGTCAAGGCCATGGGACTGCTGGTGACCGCCTACACCGCAGGCACCGCCGGCGGCCCAGCGCTGGGGGGCTGGTTGTTCGACCGTGCCGGGCTGCCCGGGCTGGCGGCGGTCTTGATGGCCTGCGGGCTGGTGGGGGCGGGGTTGGCTTGGAGGGCCTTGCACAGGCCGCGACTGCTGACCGCATTGCACTGAGCCTTCGTCACGCCTGACGATCTTCGACCCACGAACGACTGTCGCGCTGCACTTCTTGGGCGGCCGCAATGCAGGGCGAATTCAACCGGTCGACGCAACGGCTTGGCTGAACATCGCAGCAGGCGTGTGGAAGCCGAGAGTCTTCCTCGGCCTTTGATTCAATTGGCTGGCCACAGCGTTGAGCTTGGCTTGTGAATAGCCCGAGATGTCAATGCGCGGCCTAGCCTCCTGCTTGCGCCAGCCGACGAAGCGCCGCCAGCCTGCGCGACAACCCGGCATGGCCGCTGACGGCCCCGATCCCCGCAAGCACGAGGCCGCTGCCGGCGATGAACTGGGGCTCGAGGGACTCACCTAAGAGCCAGACGCCCAGCACGACGCCGAACAGCGGCGTGAGAAACGAGAACACACCCAGCTGCGATGCCAGATAGCGGCGCAGGAGCCAACACCATGTGAGGAAACTGGCGAGGGAGACGATCAAGCTCTGGAAACCCAAGTGCGCCCAGACGAGCGCGGACGGCTCGAACTGCCATTGACCGGTCAGCCATGCGGCGGGCAACAGCAGCACGAAGGCCCCCAGCAACTGGTAGAGCAGCGTCTCCGTGGCGGGGGCGGATGCCAGCGCCGAGCAACGGATCGCCACCGTGGTGGCTCCCCAGGCGGCACCGGCCATCAGTGCCAGCGCGTCGCCCAGCAGCACCCGACCGTCAGTGCCACCTGACGGACCTGCGCCACCAAGGAATGCCAGCGCGATGCCGCCGAAGGCGAGTGCGATGCCACCCCACTGCACGAAGCCCAGCCGCTCTGCCGGCAGCCGGATCTGCAGCCCCAACGCCGCGAAGATGGGCGCTGTGTAGAGGAAGACGACCACGTGCGAGGCGTGGGTCAGGCGCAGCGCCTCGGACACCAGCAGGTACTCCACCGCGAACAGGGCACCGACTACCGCACCCGGCTTCCAGCGGCCACGGCTCAGACCTTCGCCGCGGCGATACATCAACATGCGCCAGCAGCAGCAGCGCGATGAGCGATCGCAGCGCGATCATCAGCATCGGGCTGGCCTGGTCGGCGACGGCCTTCAAGGAGATCTGCTGCAGGCTCCAGACCAGGCACAACAGCGTCATGACGCCGATCGCACGCGGGTCGAGGGCGCCGGGGGAGGCAAGTCGAGTCAAGGTCGGGCTGCCGCTGACTGCTGCCGTGGAATAGGCGGTATGCGAATTCATGGTGGCTCGCACTGTGCCGTTCCGGCGGATCTTTGAGAAGCGGATAATTCGGCAACTTGCCATCCGATAATCGAATGCGTGCACGACCTGCAAACCGACTGGCTGAAGTGTTTCGTCGCCGCGGTGGACGCCGGCTCGCTGTCGGGCGCTGCGCCGGAAGTCCACCGCTCACAGTCGGCCGTGAGCATGCAGATCAAGAAACTGGAATCGGCCGTGGGATGCCAACTGCTGGTCCGAGGACCCCGGCAGCTTCAACTCACGCAAGACGGCCAGGTGCTGCTGGGCTACGCCAGGCGCATGCTCGATCTGCAGGCCGAGGCGCAGGCGGCGCTGCAGGGCGAGGTCGTCAGCGGCCTGGTGCGACTGGGAGTTCCCGACGACTACGCGAGCAAGTACCTGACGCCCGTGCTCAAACGCTTTGCCCCGCGTCATGGAGGCGTCGAGATCCAGCTGGACTGCGAACAATCGACCTCGCTCATCCCGCGTGTCTCCCGAGGCGAACTCGACCTGGCCCTGGTGTCACGGGACCACGCCCGGCGCGGAACGCTGCTGTTTCACGAGCCGATGGTCTGGGTGGGCTCGCCCCAGTTCGACACCTGGAGCCGCAACCCGCTGCCCATCGCCGTGTACGAGGAAACCAGCCTGGGCCGTCGAAGCGCCATCAACTCGCTCGCGCTGCAGGGTCGGCCCTACAAGGTGGTCTACAACAGTTCGAGCCTGGCAGGGCAGATCGCAGCCGTCGAGAGCGGGCTGGCCGTCGCGGCCTTGACGCAGTGCAGTGCCCCATCGCACCTGCAGGTCCTGGGGCTGGAGCACGGGCTGGGGCCGTTGGAGCCCATGCAAGTGGCCGTCTACCGCAGCCGGGCTTCGCACAGTTCGAAGGCCGTGGACAGCCTTCACCGCATGCTCGTGCAGACGTTGCGACACGCCGGCCGCTGAGTCGTCTTGGGGCCATGGCCTACTTTGACGGCTGCGCCTGCCGGCGAGAACGTGAACGTCTCGAACGGTTCGGCGAGCATCTTGTCGAGGCAATCACGCGGCGATATGCCCGTGGTGACGTGCGGACTGAAATGCTCGCCGGTTGATTTGGGCACAAAGGTCGAAACGTAGTCGATCAGGAGCGGGTCGATGACGGGATCGTCTGGCGTCGTGGCGAAGGCGTCCGACAGTCCGGTTGCCAGAGTGAACGGGGCCACGGCAGCGATCAAGCCCTGTTGCAGCTCGCGCAGTTCAGGACTCGGCCTGGCGACAATGCCCGCAAGTCCAAGGCTGCCGCTCGGGATGTAGTAGTAGTCGAAGGCCTCCATGCGCAATCCGAGCACATCGGTGCCGGCAAACACCTTGCCAGCGGCCGCGTAGATCTTGTCGAGGTCTGCTGAGCGCACGAAACGCTGCAGCAGCGTGACATGCGGACGGCGCGTCGCATCCAGCGCGAAACCCTGCGGGAACACTTTGAGCAGGCGGGCGTTGTTGGCTTTGGCGCGCCGTGCATCGTGGCGTCAGGCTCCAGCAGGATGTTGATGGCGGTGACCGGGCCCGCCTCGAACGGGAACACCTGCTTCCAGTCGTCCTTCATGCTGACGACGGTCCAGCCGGCTGTCTTCGCCTGCTCGTATAGCGCCGGCGTGAAGGCGCCCGTCTGGGGCGTCGGCAGGCCCAGAGCCGGGCCGTAGGCGTATTCGCGTGCCGCGTCATCGTGCAGCACCAGCAGTCCGAAGCGCGCGCCACTGCCGCCATGCGTGTACTCGAGCATGTGCTGGTCCCCCACCGAATTGCCGAATGCGGCAATGGGCCAGCGACCGATGTGCTGGTGGATGGCGACGGGCTTTTCAGCCTTGTCGTTGTTGACGTTCAACTGCGGCAGGCGCATGAGAACCGGTTTGCCATCGCGCGCCTCGAACCGGGTCTTGATGCTGCTGCCGATGACCTGCTCCGGCGCGACGCCGTAGACGCGCTCGCCCCATTGACGCAGGAACTCAATGCCGCCGCCCGAGACGATGAAGTTCTTGAACCCGTTGGCACGCAAGTACGCCAGCAGTTCGAGCATCGGCTGGTAGACCATCTCGGTGAAGAGCCTGCCGGTGCGCGGATGCTTCGCGGTGGCGATCCAATCCTCGACGATCCGGCCGAATTCCGTGGTGGTCATGCCCGCGTGGGTGGCCATGACGACTTCGAGCAGCGCCTCTTCGCCGGCGGCGAGCGTGGCGCTCAAGTCCCCCCTGAGCAGCGAGGCGAACGGCTCGGTGGTCTGCCACTCGAGGTGCTGCGACACGAGGGCCTGCACACGGTCGTGTGCGAAGTACACCTGCACGGGCACCGGCTGCTCGCACCACAGCGTGCCGTCGTTGTCGAAGGTGGCGACGCGTTCGGCGACGGGGACAAAGGAGGGCGAGCCTTCCTGCGTCACCTTCTCGACGAAGCTGAAGATGCTTTGCTTTGCCGGCCCGTCGTTCCAGGATGGCAGAGCGTCGGTGGCCAAGGCCGCGTCTGTAGGCGACAGCGGACCGGGCGTGACTCCGCCAGGCGAGTCCTTCTTCAAGGCAGTCTCCCAGGGTGTGATGACATCATAAGAAAAGAGACCCGGGCGTCCGATCCATCGGCGCGTCGGGTCTGCTGCATCAGCGCGCCAGGGCTCAGTGGTTGCCGCCGCCGCCGGCTGCTTCCAGGTCGCGCATCACGGCATCCAGGTTGAACGAGGCGGGCTTCTGCCGTGGCGGGAACTTGACGAAGTTCTCGATCTGGCTGGCAACCACACCCTGCATCAGATACACGATGTAGGCGTGGGAGATCATCCAGTCGTAGTACGTGTTCGAATTCTCGTCGGCCCGCTCGAAGGGGTCGCGGCGCAGATGGAACATCTTCGGGACCCGCAACTTCACGAACGGCTCCATCCAGCACGCCAGCTGCCTGGCGCGTTGCTCCATCAGCACCACTTTCCAGTCCTGCATGCGGATCGCCAATGATCTCGCCGTCGTCGCTGATGTAGAAGAACGATTGCCGCGGGCTGTCAGCCACCTCGCCCTTGAGATAGGGCAGCATGTTGTAACCGTCGAGGTGCACCTTGAAGGTCTTCTTGCCGGCCTTGTGGCCCTTGAGAAGCTTCTGCTTGATGTCCGGTTCGCCGGCGGCGGCGAGGAAGGTTGCCAACCAGTCCTGGTGCGACACGATGCCGTTGAGCACCGTGCCCGCCTTGAACTTGCCCGGCCAGCGCACGAAGCACGGCACGCGCCAGCCGCCTTCCCAGTTGGTGTTCTTCTCCGATCGGAACGGCGTGATGCCGGCATCCGGCCAGGTGTTGTAGTGCACGCCGTTGTCGGTGGAGTACATGACGATGGTGTCGTCGGCAATGCCCAGCGCATCGAGCTTGTCGAGCATCAGGCCGACGTTCTCGTCGTGCGCCACCATCACGTCGTTGTAGTCGCCCTGGCCGCTCTTGCCCTTGTGCTTCTCGGCGCAATGCGTGCGGAAGTGCATCGCCGTGGTGTTGTACCAAAGGAAGAACGGCGTCTTGGCCTTGTGCGCCTCGTCGATGAAGCGCAGCGCGCGCTCGGTCACCTCGTCGTCGATGGTCTCCATGCGCTTTATCGTCAGCGGCCCGGTGTCCACGACCGTCTGCCCGCCCTTGCCGTCTGACCTTGCAATGCAGCACGCCGCGCGGGCCGAAGCGTCTTCCTGAACGCCGGGTCCTTCGGGTAGTCCGGGTCCTCGGGCTCTTCCTCGGCGTTCAGGTGGTACAAGTTGCCGAAGAACTCGTCGAAGCCATGCACCGTGGGCAGGTGTTCGTCGCGGTCGCCGAAGTGGTTCTTGCCGAACTGGCCGGTGGCATAGCCCAGCGGCTTGAGCAGCTCGGCGATGGTCGGGTCTTCCGCCTGCATGCCATTGGTGGCGCCAGGCATGCCCACCTTGGTCAGCCCGGTGCGGATCGGGTTCTGCCCGGTCATAAACGCGGCGCGCCCCGCGGTGCAGCTCTGCTGCGCGTAGTAGTCGGTGAAGGCCACGCCCTCGTTGCCCACACGGTCGATGTTGGGCGTGCGGTAGCCCATCTGCCCGCGGCTGTTGTAGCTGATGTTCCACCAGCCCACGTCGTCGCCCCACAGGATCAGGATGTTCGGTTTCTTCGCTGCCATCGTCATTCCCTTTCAGTGCTGACACAAACTCCGGAACTGCCCAAAGCAGCCCGGTTCCAAAATAGTCTTCGCCCTCATCGCGGCGTTGCGGCGTCGCCCGCCGGCGTGGCGAGATCGACCCTGCTGAAGGGTGAAGCCGGTGCCTTGTCGCCATGGCAGAAGCGGAACTTCCTGCCGCTGCCGCAGGGGCACGGGCGATAGGCCCCCTGCTTGGCATCTTCCGCGGCCAGCCACGGCATCACGTCGGCCGGCGCCCGGCCCTGCCGCAGCAGCTGCACCATCACGTTGAAGGTCGGCCCGACATGGGTGAAGAACAGCTCCAGGCCCGCGCACAGGTAGTTCTGGCCCGGCTCGCCGTCGCGCGACAGCGCGAAGCGGTCCTTCGGGCAGCCGCCGTTGCACCAGTTGAGGACCTTGCAATTGCGGCACTGATTGGTGAGCGTGTCGCGCTTGTCCTGGCCGAACTTGCGCTGCTCGGGTGAAGCGATCAACTCGATCATGTGCGTCTGGTGGATGTTGCCGAGCTTGTACTTCGGCTCGACGAAGTGGTCGCAGGCGTACAGGTCGCCGTTGTGCTCGAGCGCCGGGCCGTAGCCGCAGGTGGGCGCGTGGATGCACAGCAGGTGGCGGCCGAAGAAGGCCTCCAGCGTGACGTCGAACAACTGCACGTACACCCGACCCACGTCGTGGCGCACCCATTCCTCGAAGACGTCGATCAGGAAGCGGCCGTACTGTTCGGCGCCGACCGTGCGCTCGGTGACCAGGTTGCCGGTCTGCGTGTAGAGCACGCGTGCTCGGCCGGGCTGTTCGCTCCAGCCCTTGTTGGCGATCTGGATCGTCTGCTCGGTGGCGCGCTCGATGATCGGGATGAACTGCACCCACTTCGCGTCCAGTTCGTCGCGGAAGAAGCGGTAGACGGCGCGGCCGTGTTGCTGGTTGGCGGCATTGACCGTGCACAGGATGTTGAAGTCCACGCCGTGCTTGCGCAGGAAGCGCCAGCCGCGCATCACCAGGTCGAAGGTGCCCTGGCCGCGGCGATCGACGCGGTAGGTGTCGTGCAGCTCGCGCGGGCCGTCGACGCTCAAGCCCACGAGGAAGTTGTGTTGCTTGAAGAACGCGCACCACGCGTCGTCGAGCAGCAGGCCGTTGGTCTGGAAGGTGTGCTGCACGGTCTGGCCGGGTTGGCGGTGCTTGTCGACCAGTTCGACCGCGCGGCGGAAGAACTCGAGCTTCATCAGCGTGGGCTCGCCGCCCTGCCAGGCCACCGTGACCTGCGGCGTGCGGTGCGACTCGAGCAACTGGCGCAGGTAGGCCTCCAGCGTGTCCTGCGACATGCGGTGCTTGTCGTTCGGATACAGCGCCTCCTTGGACAGGAAGAAGCAGTAGCTGCAATCGATGTTGCAGGTCGAGCCGCTGGGCTTGGCCAGCAGGTGGAAGCCCGGCGGCGCGTTCGCGGGCGGCGGCGAGGGCATGACGATGGGGTCGGCCAGGGCAGTCAAGAGCTCACTCCTTCGCTTGCCGGGCATTGTCGGGGGCGGCGCCGCCTGAGGGCTGGCCCAGCCAGGCGCTGGCCGCGGCCACTGCCCGGTTCAGCGCCTCGCCCAGCTGAGGCGTGGCCAGAAAGACGTTTTCATCGCCGATGAGTGCGAGCACCCCGGTCTTGGCCAGCTGGTCGCGCACCAGCGGATCCAGGCCCACCAGCATCAGCTTGCCTTGCCGCGCCTGCAGCGCCTGGGCATAGCGCTGCAGCACGGTCACGAAGGTGCTGCCGATCTCGCTCTTGCCGCGCAGATTGATGGCCACCACCGCGCGGGTGGCATCGCCCACGGTCGGCAGCATCTCTTCCATGTTCCTGGCCGCGGCGAAGAACAGGCTGCCGTAGACATGCAGGACGGTCAGCCGTTGGCTGGGCAGGCGTTGCGGCGGCGGCTGTTCCAGCGGGAAGCCTTGTGGCTGCAGCACCCACTGGGTGACGACCACCTTGTTCGACTGGCGAATGGTGTTGAGCAGGATGCTCATGGCCACGCCGAACAGGACCGCAAACTGCAGCGGGATGGCCAGGGTGGCGAGAAAGGTTGCGAGCATGACCAGCCGCGAAATCCGCCCGGTCTTCCAGGCCATCACCGCCTGTTCCACGCGCAGCCCCTGGAAGCCGGCGACGATCAGCAATGCGGCCAGCGCCGGCATAGGCACGCGCTCGACCAGCGGCGCGGCAAGCAGCACGATCACCGCCACGAACAGCCCGACAAAGATGTTGCCCCAGCGCGAACGGGCGCCGGCGCCGACGATCAGCGCCGTGCCCGAGACCGAGCCGCCGGCCGGAATGCCGCTGACCAGGCTGGTCGCCATGTTGGCGGCGCCCTGGCCGAGGAAGTCGCGCGACACGTCGGGGTAGCGGCCGTCGGGGTTGGGCGTGCCCTGGCTGACACCGGCGCCCTGCACCAGACCGATGATGGCGATCGACAGGGCCGGCAGCCACAGCGACCCGATCAGCGACAACTGCGGCAACGTCAGCTGCGGCAGGTAGCTTGGGATGGCCCCGATGTCGCCGACGGTCGGTACCGCGGCGAAGTTGGCCGACGTGGGCAGGGCCGGCAGGGTCAGCAGGACCAACAGCACGGTGGCCACGGCAATGGCGATGATGAAGGCGAAACGCTGCAAGGCCTTGTGCCACAGTAGCGCCACGATCAGCGCCAGCGTGAACACGCCGATGGCGGTGGCCTGCAGATTGACCTGGCCGATGCGCAGCAGCAGGTCCAGCGCCTGGGCCACGCGGTTCGAGAAGGCACTCTGGTATCCCGTCAGATCGCTCAACTGGCCCAGGATGATCAACACCGCCACGCCGTTGAGAAAGCCGGTCATCACGGCATTGGAGACGAAGCGGATCAGGAAGCCCAACCGGAACAGGCCGGCGAGCGCCTGAATCGTACCCACCAACAGCACCAGCACGACCAGTGCCTCCGCCCTCTGGCCGGCAGGAAAGTCCATCAGCACGACCCCGGCGGCGACGGACAGCGCCCCGGTGGTCGACACATTCATGAAGACCGAGCTGCTGAAGAGCGCGCCGACCGGCACCGCGACCATCAGCGTGTAGATGCCGAGCACCGGGTTGACCATGGCCAGCAACGCGTGCCCCATGGCCTGCGGCACGTTGACCACGGCGAAGGTAAGTGCGGCCACCAGGTCGGATGCGAGGTGGCTGCGTTCGGGTTTCAGGCGATGGGCCGCCGCCCGAAGACTCTCCAAGCGCGTCGAATCCGTCATGAGTCCGGGGCTCTGTCGCGGTTCATCGGCTGTCGCTTGCGGAGCCGCGGCCGACCCACCGGCGCGCGACGCGCGTGACCAGGCCACGCAACACCAAGTAGGGCACGAAGGCGAGCAACAGGGCGATGATCAGCGCCTCGGCGGGATGGAAGGTCTCGAACTCGATGTACTGGTAAACCGTATCGATGGCCAGCCCGAGAAGAACGATTCGCGACGTGGCGACCAAGGCCTCGTCCAGTCGACCGCGGCGCCGCGCCGGATCGGTGAGCACGGTCCAGAGAAAGGGCGCGCGCCCGGTGCGCGCGTCATGAATGCCATCGCGCAGCGCCGCCATCGTCGCCATGATGGGCTGGAGGATGAAGCGAAACACGAACGGCCCACCCGGGCGATCGAGCAGGTTCTGCCAGATGCGCATGAAGACCTCTACCGACAAGCCGTACATCACGAGGCCGAAGACGAGCGCAGCGACCGACAGTGCAACGACCAGTCGGGCCAGAACAACTTGAAACTTCGATGGTGCCTTGGTCATTGCTCGCGGCGCATCTTTTCACCGACTTGTCGCCATCAGGCTCAACAGCGTGCGGGCACGGCGCAAGTTCCTTGCGTCTCGGCGAAGCCGTAGTCGATCATGCGGTCGAAATCCACTTCGCGCTGCTGGTCGACGGGCCGGGGGAATCGACAGCGTCGCCATCCGCTTCGGTCCCGGGGGCATCGAGGAAGGCATCAACGCGCCGCCCGAAAGCGACCCGAAGCGCGTGTCGCGGCTGAAAGCATTCTGGCGAATCATTCTATTGACCACTGCGACCCCGTGACCCTGCAGAGAATCAGATCATTGGCATGAATTCTTATCGCCTGATAACAGACATGATGACCTTGAATCTGTCCGCGCCAGTTCGCGCGCGCCGCGGCGGAGGTGGCGGCTGGTTCATATGGCAGTACATCCTGCGCCGAACATGCGCCCTGGCGCTCACATCGACAACGACCCCTCGCGGAATTCCGTCTTGTCGAGCCACACATTGACCAGCACCGGCTTGCCCTGCCGCGCCAGTTCGCGCGCGCGATGCAGCGCCGGCCGCACCTGGTCCGCGTGTTGCACCAGCAGGCCTTCGGCGCCGAAGCCGACGGCCACCTGGTGGTATGCGGTGCGCGCCAGCACGGTGGCCACGTCGTCGTGAAGCATCTTCACCTGCTCGCGGGCAATCTGCGTCCAGCCAGCGTCGTTGCCCACCACGGCGATGAGCGGGATGCCCTGGCGCACAAGGGAGTCGATCTCGGCCAGGCCCCAGCCGCAGGCGCCGTCGCCCCAGACGATCCACACCTCGCTGCCCGGCCGCGCCAGCGCCGCGCCCATCGCGAAGCCCGCCCCCACGCCGAGCGTGCCGAAGGCGCCTGGGTCAAGCCAGCTGAGCGGCCCGCGCGGGTGCAGCACATAGCTGGCGGTGGCCACGAAGTCGCCGCCGTCGGCCACGAAGATGGCGTTGTCGCCGGCCTCGGCCTCCAGCGCGCGGAACAAGGCCAGCGGGTTGACGTATTCGGCCCGCGCCGCGGCCTGGGTGTCGATTTCGGCCTCGCGCTCGGCGTCGCGCTTGCGCAGGCTGTTGCACCAACCGGCCCAGCGTGCGCCGGGCGCGGGCAGGGCCTGAGCCAGGCCCTGGATGAACAAGCCGGCGTCGCCCAACGCGGCCACGTCGGGGCGGCGGTTCAGCCGTGCGTCCTTGGCGCTGCGGTTGGCGGCAATCAGCGTGGCGTTGCGGCGCACGTGCTTGCCGTAGTCGAGGCGGAAGTCGCAGGGCACGCCCGCCAGCAGCACGCAGTCGGCCTCGCGCAGCGCGTTGCGGCGCTGGTGGCGCATCTGCAGCGCGTGGTCGCGGCCCAGCAGGCCGCGTGCCATGCCCGACAAGTACACCGGCATGCCCAGCGCTTGCACGGCGCTGGCCAGCGCATCGGCCTCGGCGGCGCGCACCACCGCCTGGCTGCCGATCACCATCAACGGCCGTTCGCTCTTTTGCAGCGCGGCGCGTGCGGCCTGCAGCACACTGTCGGCCGCGCGCGGAGTGTCCACTGTGCGCGGCGGTGTCGGCGTGGTGTCGTGGCTGCCGGCAAACATGCGCTGCGCGTGGCGGTTCAGGTACCAGCGCAGCGCGCGGTCGGGCAAGGCAGTGCCCTTGCCGGCGGCGTCGGCGTACCACTGACGGATGGAGGCTTCGTCGTACAGCAGGTCCACCGGGCATTCGATGAACACCGGACCCGGCACGCCCGATTGCGCCAGCGCCAGGGCCTCGGCCACGGCCGGGCCCAGTTCGCGCACGCGCTTCAGCTTGAAGAAGCGCTTGACGTGCGGCGCCACCAGAGGGCGCTGGTCGATGTCCTGCAGCGCGCCGCGGCCCTGCAGCGCGGTAGGCGCGGCGCCCCCGATCAGCAGCACCGGCGACTGCGCCAGCTGCGCGTTCTTCAGCGCGGTGATGGTGTTGGTGATGCCCGGTCCGGCGGTGACCGCGGCCACGCCAGGACGGCCCGACAGCCGCGCGGTGGCGTCGGCGGCGAACACCGCGGTGACCTCGTCGCGCACGTCCACCACGCGGATGCCGCGCGCCTTGGCCGCGCTCAGGATCGGCGAGATGTGCCCGCCGCACAGCGTGAACAGGCAGGGCACGCCGTGGGCCTGCAATACCTCGGCCACGCGGTCGCCGCCGTGGCGTGGGTTTTCGGTCATGCCCACACCACCTTGGCGCCGCTGGCATACCAGGCCTCCACCTGCGGGCCGACCGCGGCTTCGATGCGGTTGCGCTTGATCTTCATCGTCGGCGTCAGGCAGCCGTTTTCGATGCTCCAGGGCTCACCGGCGACGACGATCATCTGCAGTTGTTCGTAGTCGGCCAGGCCGTCGTTCACCTGCCGCAGCAGCGCGCTCAACTGCTGTTGCAGGTCGGCGCGCACGGTGGCATCGCGCTGGCGCGGGCGCAGTGTCTCGTTCAGCACCACCAGCGCGTAGGGCGCCGGCTGGCCCACGCCCGACACCATGGCCAGCTCCAGCATCGTGTGCGTGAGCAGGCGGTTTTCGATCGGCGCCGGAGCCACGTACTTGCCCTTGGCGGTCTTGAACAGTTCCTTGGCGCGGCCGGTGATCTTGAGCAGCCCATCGGCGCGGCGTTCGCCCAGGTCGCCAGTGCGGAAGAAGCCGTCTTCGGTGAAGGATGCAGCCGTGAGCTCGGGCTGCTTGTAGTAGCCGCTGAACTGCCCGGGCGACTTGATCAGGATCTCGCCTTCGGGGCTGATGCGCACCTGCACGCCCGGCATCGGCACGCCCACGTAGCCGGGCTCGCCGAACTGTTCGTTCGAACTGTACGAATAGGAGTTGTCCTCGGTCATCCCGTAGCCTTCGTGCAGCTTCAGCCCGAGCCGGCGGTACCAGGCGATCAGATCCGCCGGAATCGGCGCCGAGCCGCTGCCGGCCTGCAACACGGCATCGAGCCCCAGGCCCTTGAGCACCTTCTTCGCGACGATGCGGCCGAGGATGGGGATGCCGAGCAGCCGGTCCAGCTTGGCCGGCGGCATCTTCGCGAACACGCCTTGCTGGAACTTCAGCCATAGCCGCGGCACGCTGAGGAACATCGTGGGCCGTGCGCGCTGCAGGTCCTGCAAGAAGGTGTCCAGCGATTCGGCAAAGAACACACGTGTGCCGCCATCCACCAGCGACGAGGCCTCGACCCACGAGCGTTCATAGCTGTGCGCCAGTGGCAGGTACGACAGCACGCGGCTGTCGTCACGCTGGCCCAGGCGCTGCCGCAAGTCACCGACGATGCCTTCGGCCGCGCGCGTGATAGCGCCGAAACTGACCATCGCGCCCTTGGGCTGGCCGGTGGAGCCCGAGGTGTAGATCAGCATGGCCAGCTCGTCCTCGGCGCGCTGTGGCCGGCCGGAAAGCGGCGTGGTGCGCGCAGCGATGGCGTCCCAGGTGTCGAATTCGGTGGGCGGCGCCAGCGGCAGCGCGATGCAGGGCAGGCCATTCGGCACGCCCGGTTGCTGCTGTGGCCAGGTGTCGAGCTTGCCGACGAACAGCAGGCTCGCCTCGCTGTGCCGCAGCACATAGCCCACGGTGTCGGCGGTTTCGGTGGGGAAGATCGCCACCGTGGTGTAGCCGGCCATCCAGATGGCCAGTTCGGCCATGATGAAGTGCGCACAGTTCTTCGACAGGATGGCGATGCGCGCGCCGCGCGGGAAGCCGCGACTGTGCAGGTGTGCAGCCATGCGCCGAGACTGCTCCAGCACCTGGGCCCATGTGTAGTCGGCGACCCGGCCCTGGCCCAGCGGCTGGGTCAGATAGATGCGCTCGGGCTGCTGGGCCTCATGGTCGAACACATGGTCGAGGATCGTTCGGGTGGGATTCATCGAAGCAAGGCTAGCCTGTACACCGGCGCCACGGCTACCGGGTCTTACCCACGGGGCGCTTGAGCGCCGCCGCCACTTCGCCGACCAGCCCCGGGCCCTTGTAGATCAGCCCGGTGTAGATCTGCACCAGGTCGGCACCGGCGGCGATCTTCGTCAGAGCGTCCTCGGCGCTCATCACCCCGCCAACGCCGATGATCGGATAGCGCGTGCCCAGTGCGGCGCGCAGTTGCGCAATGACGCGGTTGCTGGAGCGCAGCACCGGTGCGCCCGAAAGGCCGCCAGCCTCGCCCGCATGCGGCAGACCCTGCACCGCGCCGCGCTCCAAGGTGGTGTTGGTGGCGATGACACCGTCGATGCGGTGGCGCTTGAGCGTGTCGGCGATGACGCCGACCTGCGCTTCGTCGAGGTCGGGTGCGATCTTCAGGAACATCGGCACCTTGCGCTTGTGCGCCTTCTGCAGCTTCAACCGCTGCTGCTGCAACGTGCCGAGCAGTTCGTCCAGCGCGGCATCGCCCTGCAGTTCGCGCAGGTTCTTGGTGTTGGGGCTCGAAATGTTGACCGCCACGTAGTCGGCATGGGGATACACCGCGTCCAGGCCCAGCAGGTAGTCGTCGGCGGCACGCTCGATTGGCGTGGCCGCGTTCTTGCCGATGTTCAGCCCGAGCACGCCGCCGGCCTTGCGGAAGCTCGTCGCACGCTGCACGTTGGCCACGAAGGCCTGCAGCCCTTCGTTGTTGAAGCCCAGCCGGTTGATCAGCGCGTTCGCCTGCGGCAGGCGGAAGATGCGTGGCTTGGGGTTGCCGGGCTGGGCTCTTGGCGTGACCGTGCCGACTTCGATGAAGCCGAAGCCCATTGCGCCGAGGCCATCGATGCAGCGGCCGTTCTTGTCCAGCCCCGCGGCCAGACCGACGCGGTTGGGGAACCTCAGCCCCGCCAGTTCCACCGGGTCGTCAACGCGCGAGCCCTGCCACAGGCATTGCGCCGGCGTGTTCTGCAGCCGCGCCAGCGCGCCGAGTGTCAGGTCGTGCGCGGCTTCCGCATCCAGGCCGAAGAGCAAGGGGCGGGTCAGGGCGTAGGGCATCAGCGGCATGGGCCGGCATTCTCGCCCACCGACAACGCACGTAGTGCGTTGCGGCGCAGGTTCATATCGCGTCAGCGATGTGAAGGCGGCGTCAGCCGCCGTGCCGTTGCCATAATTGCTTGATGACACAAGATCAACTCAAGGCCCTGGTCGGGCAGGCCGCGCTGGCCTATGTGCAGCCGGGTACCGTGGTGGGTGTGGGCACCGGTTCGACGGTGAACCACTTCATCCAGGCGCTGGGCACGATCAAGCAGCGCATCGCCGGTGCGGTGTCCAGCAGCGAGGAGAGCAGCCGCCGCCTGCGTGCGTTGGGCATCGAGGTGCTGGACAGCAACCGCGTCGAGCGCATTCCGGTGTATGTTGACGGCGCCGACGAGATCGACGGCCAGGGCTGCATGATCAAGGGCGGTGGCGGTGCGCTGACGCGCGAGAAGATCGTCGCCGACCTGGCCGAGCGCTTCGTCTGCATTGCCGACGAGTCCAAGCGCGTGAAGGTGCTCGGGGCCTACCCGTTGCCGATCGAGGTGATTCCGATGGCCGCGGCGCAGGTGGCGCGTCGCCTGGCCGAGCAGGGTGCCAAGGTGCGGACGCGCGAGGGCTACGTCACCGACAACGGCGGGCACATCTTGGACGCGCACGGTCTGTCGATCGCCGACCCGCTGGCGCTGGAATGCGAGATCAACCAGTGGCCCGGCGTGGTGACGGTGGGCATCTTTGCTCGCCACAAGGCCAGCGTGTGCCTGCTGGGCACCACGCAAGGCGTACAGACGCTGCGGTTCCACGGCGGGAGCGCGGCAAAAAGCGCGTAACCTTCGGGGTGTTGTTCACCCCGGTTGCAAATCAACGGAAGGACGGCCCGTGGCCAAACCCAACTACTCGTTCGAAAAGCGCCAGCGCGAGCTGGCCAAGAAGAAGAAGAAGGAAGAGAAGCTGAAGGAAAAGGCCGAGCGCAAGACCGGCTCCGGCACAGGCGACGACGCCAGTCAGGATGAGGGCGCGGCGGCCGACAGTGCAGCCAGAAGGTGGCGCCGCAGGCGCGCCATCGGGCCACTGAGGCGACGCCACTTCAGCCGACGCGGCTGCGCGCGGCGCGCGGCCCGCATCGCGAAGCGCGCCGGGTCCAGTGCATTCGCCAGCGACGACTCCAGCGGCACCGGTGCCCCACTGATCTGCGCCGCCAGTACCTGGGCGCCCAAGGCGGCCCAGCTGATGCCGCGCGAAGCCAGGGCGCTGAAGACGTACAGGCCCGGCCGGCGCGGGACTTCGTCCAGACGCTCGCCCGGCCGTCGCAAGAACGCCACTCCATCGGGCACCGCGCCCACCAGCGGCAGCCGGTCGTCGGCCATGCAGCGCCAGCCGACGCGGCCCAGCAGGCGGGCGGTGTGCAGGCCCGATGTCGGCAGCGACGCCGGGCTCAACTGCGCCAGCCGTTGCAGGTTGAAGGCATGGTCCGCATCGCGCACGTCGGCGTCGGCATTGCCCGGCTGCGAGCTGGCACCGAACAAGGCCAGACCGTCGATGTCGGGCAGCAGGTAGCCGGCGCCCGCCAAGGGCAGCCGGGGCAGATTCATCGCCGCGTCCGGCGATGCAGCGCGGTACAGGCTGATCTGGCCGCGCACCGATTGCACCGGCCAGTGCGCATGCCTGCATCAGCCGCAGCGCGTCGGCGGCATTGGCCAGCACGACGGTGCCGGCCTCGGCGATGAGCCTGGCCGGTGGCGTCGAGCAATTGCCAACGGCCCCCATCGGCGTGCAGCGACTGCCCTTGAAGGTCGCCGCGGAACTCGTGGCCGGAGCCAGCCTGCTGCAGGAACCACACGCGCCAGCGCCGCCGGCTCGAACCCAGCCGCCGCCGGGATAGAACCAGGCCGGGTGCTGCAGCGGCAGGCCGCAGCGCGCCCTGGCCTCGGCGGCATCCAGCGCCTGGACGTAGTCCGCCGGCAATTGCAGTGCCGCCAGCTCGTCGCGCAGCGCCTGCACGTCGAGGCCGCGCGTGTCCAGCCGCAGCAAGCCCTGCGCGCTGCCGCGCGCCATGCCGCTGTCGATGGCGCGCTGCACCGTGCGCTGCGCCAGCAGCGCGGCGGCGCGGTTGAAGCGCGCATGCGCGCCTTCCTGCGGGTTGACGATGCCGTGGAACAGCCCGGCCGGGTTGCCCGAAGCCTTGCGTCGCCGGCGCACTCGCGCGGTCGATGAGCGTGCTGCGCCAGCCCTGTTCGGCCAATGCCCAGGCGGTGGCGCAGCCGGCCAGGCCGGCGCCGACGATCAGCGCGTGGCGCTCGCCTCCTGGCGGCGATGGCGGCCGCGCCGCCGTGGCTTGAAGCGCGGGCTGTACACGGCGCGATCAGTTCGTCGCCGATCGTCGGGCTCCACTTCGAAGCCGGCGCTGGCCAGGGCCGGTCGCAGCGCTCTGCAGGCTGCCGCTGCACGCACCGGGCCATCGGGGCGGCCAGGCGCGCCAGGCCCTTGCACAGCCGCAGCGGCGCACGCTGCGGATCGGTCGGCAGCGCGAACTCGTCGATCAGGAAGTCGTGAACCTGCGCCTGCAGTTGCGGCAGCAGATCGAGCGGTTCGCCGACGCCCAGCAGCAGGTGCACCGCGCGTCGTCGAAGCTCAGTCGGTGCAGGTTGCGTGTGAGCGGTGGCCATTGCGCCGCCAGCTCCTCGGCCAAGCGCCTGCAGCGCGGCGCCGCGATGCGCCCGGCGCAAGGCTTCGGCATCGGGCGGCGATCGGCGTGAGGGCAATGAAGTCCAGCCGTGTGGCGCGGCCGGCGTCCTGGCGCCAGTCGTGCCAGGCCTGCAGGAAGGCCTGGCCCAGGCCGAACCCGACCTGCAGAACACGCGCCCGAGCGTGCGGCCAGCGTCCATCAGGCCGCCCGCCGCGCGCCGCGCGTCAGCCAGTCGAGCAGGGGTCGCGCACGGCGGCCAGGCCGCGGTACTGCAGCACGGCTGGGCTCATCGAGGCCATGGCGTCGTGCAGCCGCTGTGCCTTGTCGGCGCGGTCGATGGCCTGGGCCAGCGGCTGGCGTGTCGACCAGGATGGTGAACACCGCCAGCGCGGCCTGCGGCGCCGGGATGAAGGTCTGGCGCTCGGTGCGCCACCAGGCCTGTGCGGCGATGCCGTCGGCGTCGACTGCCTGCCAGTGCGCGGCCGGCTGCAGGTCCGGGTGCGCGTTCAGCGTCGGCCGCGGCGTGACGGTCCAGACGAAGCGCTCCCAGCGCGTGGGTGCACTGACCAGCCGGGCCAATGCGTCACCCGCCGCCAGCAGCACGGCGTTGTCGGCCACCGGCGCATGCACCTGCGCGAAGTGCAGGCCGACCTTCTGTTCCGGCGCCCAGTGCGAGGGCAGGGCCACCGCCAGCCAGGGGATCTGCGCACGTGCGTGCGTCGATCAGCGCAAAGTCCTCGGCGAAGGCCAGCGACAGCAGGCCGGCCAGCCGCCACGCCGGCGGCAGCTGGGCAAGGCAGGCGCCGACCTCGGGCATCGGCGCGGAGTCGCCGTATCGGCCGCAGTTCGTCGTCGCGCACCGACCAACCCAGCTCGCAGCGCGCTGGCGGTGTCGGCCGTCCCAGGCGAAGGCGGTGGGATGTTCGGCCGCGGCATGAGCGGCCAGCGCATGCAGCCCAGGCAGCGGGTCGTAGCCGGGCACGCACTGCAAGGCCGTAGGCGCCGGCGTGCCCAGGGCCTGCAGCTTTTCCAGCAGATGGCGGCTGTCGCGCGCATTGGGGTGCAGCTGGTGCGAGCCTTCGGCCAGGCGGCGCAGCCCAGGCTGCATGCGAAACGGTGCCTGCACCGCGGCCAGGAAGTCGAAGGCGTCGCTGATGCGACGGCGCTGGGGGCTGCTCACCATGGCCGGTGCATCCGCACGGGTCGATGCCGGTGCCGCCTGGTGCCGTGTCGGCGGCGCGGACGCGATGTGATCGAGCATGGCTGTCGACGCAGTGACCGACTGCGCCTGCGGCGCGGTCAGACGCGCTTCTTGTACTCGTTGGTGCGCGTGTCGATCTCGATCTTGTCGCCGGTGGCCACGAACAAGGGCACCGGGATCTCCAGCCCGGTGGCCAGCTTGGCCGGCTTCATCACCTTGCCCGAAGTGTCGCCCTTGACGGCCGGCTCGGTGTAGATGATCTCGCGCACCACGGTGGTGGGCAATTCGACCGAGATGGCCTTGCCGTCGTAGAACACCACTTCCACCGGCATCGCGTCTTCCAGGTACTGGATGGCGTCGCCCATGTTCTCGGACTCGACCTCGAACTGGTTGTACTCGGCGTCCATGAAGGCATACATCGGGTCGGCGAAGTAGGAGTAGGTGCACTCCTTCTTGTCCAGCACGATCTGGTCCATCTTGTCGTCGGCCTTGAACACGACTTCGGTGCCGGAAGCGTTGAGCAGGCTCTTCAGCTTCATGCGTACGGTGGCCGAGTTGCGGCCGCCGCGGCTGTATTCGCATCTCAGCACGACCATCGGGTCCTTGCCGTGCATGATGACGTTGCCGGCGCGAATTTCCTGAGCGAGTTTCATGGTCAGTTCCCTTGTAGTGGCGCATTCACCCGGCTGCTGTGGCCGGCGCGCAAAGCCTGTAATTTTAGCGCCTTTCGCTCACGAAGCCGAGCAGTTGGGTCGCCAGGTCCGGCTGCGCCAGCAGGCCGTCGCGCCAGCGCCGGGCCTGCTGCTGCCCACGGGGCCAGCGGCGCCATCGCGTCCGGCCAGGTCGCCAGCCCGTTCCAGGCCTGCCAGGTGGCCCGAACGCCCGCGCGCAAGCCGGGTGCGGCGCCGTCCAGAAAGCGCTCCAGGAAGGCTTCGAGCTTGCCAGCGTGCGCTGCATCATGCTGCGGGTAGATCTGCCAGACGAAAGCTGCGCCCGCCCACATGGCGCGCACGAACGAATCTTCGCCGCGCACGAAGTTCAGATCGCAGGCCCACAGCAGCCGGTCGAAATCGGCTTGCGTGAACCAGGGCAGATCGATGCTGCGCAGCCTTGCCGCGGCGCCGTGCGACGCCTCCCATGCCCGCAAGGCGCGCTGGGCTGAACCCGGTGTCGCCAGCAACAGTGTCGGCGCTGCGGCCAGATGGTCCAGCAGCTGCGCCACGGGCGCACTGTCGTAGCAGAACAGGCTGACCACCCGTTCACCGGGCGCGGCCTGCAGGCCGCGGGCGCGCAACCAGGCGCCGGCGTCGAAGCTGCGGCGCTCTTCCATCAAGAAGGGCTCGCGAAGCAAGCCACCTGTGCCGGCACCGAATCCGGGATAGAAGAACCACTTGCGCAGGCCTTGGCCGGGCCCGCTCAGCTGCGGGGACGGCAAGCCGTGGCTGCGCTGCACGTAGGCTTCGGCGCTGAGGTATTCGAGGTTGATCCACACCGGCGGCGTGGCCCTGGCGGCCATGCGCTCGACAAACGCGCTCGGCAGTGTGCAGCCGAAGGCCTCGACCACCACCTCGGCCGGTTCGGGCGCCGGCGTGCGGGCGTTCCATCGCATCACCTCGACGCCGGCAGCGCCTTGCGGCGCCATCCAGGCGAGTGCGGAGGGATCGTCGACCCACAGCCGCACGCACTGGCCGCGCACGGCCAGATTGCAGGCCAGGCGCCAGCACACGCCGATATCGCCGAAGTTGTCGACGACATGGCAGAACAGGTCCCACTGCGGCAGCGTTGGCATGCGAGCGATTATCGAAGGCCTCAAAATCGACGCCGATGAGCGACGCGCCTATCCCTGCCGCTGCCGAAAGCCAGCCCGAGGCCGCCGCGGCGCTGCGCGAGCGGCTGCTGGCCGAGGTGGCGGGCCTGCCCGGCCTGCCCGGCGTGTACCGCTACTTCGACGCGCGCGACGAGGTGCTCTACGTGGGCAAGGCGCGCAACCTGAAGAAGCGCGTGTCCAGCTACTTTCACAAGGACCACGGCGGCACGCGCATCGGCCACATGGTGACGCGCATCGCACGGCTGGAGACCACCGTGGTGCGCACCGAGGCCGAGGCGCTGCTGCTCGAGAACAACCTGATCAAGACGTTGAACCCGAAGTTCAACATCCTGTTCCGCGACGACAAGAGCTACCCGTATCTGAAGATCACCGGCACCGGCGATGGCACAGCGGCGACGCCGGCCTCGCGTTTCCCGCGCGTGGCCTACTACCGCGGCAGTGTCGATCGCAAGCACCGCTATTTCGGCCCGTACCCGGGCGCCTGGGCGGTGAAGGAAACCATCCAGCTGATCCAGAAAGTGTTCCGCCTGCGCACCTGCGAGGACACGGTGTTCGCGAACCGCTCGCGCCCCTGCCTGCTGTACCAGATCAGGCGCTGCTCCGGGCCTTGCGTCGGATTGATCTCGGTGACCGACTATGCACTGGACGTGCGCAACACCGAGCGCTTTCTGCTCGGCGAGCCGCAGCAGGTGATCGACGAACTGCAGCAGCAGATGACAGTCTGTGCCGAAGCGCTGGACTACGAAAAGGCGGCCGAATGGCGCGACCGCATCGGCGCACTGTCGCGCGTGCTGCACCAGCAGTCGGTCGAGGCGAGCAGCCTGTCGGCCAGCGACCGCGACGTCGACATCCTGGCGGTGCGGGTGGCAGGCGGGCGGGCCTGCGTCAACCTGGCGATGGTGCGCGGCAGCCGCCACCTGGGCGACCGCGCCTACTTTCCGGTGCACGTGGACGAGGCCACGGTGATGGCAGCCGAAGCTGACGGCGATGGCGACACCAAGGAGCCCACCGGCGCGCCGCGCAGCAGCGAGCAGCAGGTGCTGGAGGCCTTCATCGCCCAGCACTATCTGGGCCAGAGCGTGCCGGCATTGCTGGTGCTGAGCCATGCCGTCGACGATGCGCTGATCGAGGCGCTGGCCGAGCACGCCGGCACGCGCGTGCGCACGGTGCATCAGCCGCGAGAGCAGCGGCGCATCTGGCTCGACATGGCCATCAAGGGCGCCGGCATTGCACTGGCGCGCCTGCTGGCCGAGGAGGGTTCGCAACGCGAGCGCACGCGTGCGCTGGCCGAGGCACTTGATCTCGACCTGCCCGATCCGCAGCGCTTTCGTATCGAGTGTTTCGACATCAGCCATACCGCCGGCGAGGCGACGCAGGCCTCGTGCGTGGTGTACGAAGACCATCGCATGCAAAACGGCCAGTACCGGCGCTTCAACATTCAGGCGATCATCGGCGGCGACGACTATGCGGCGATGCGCCAGGTGCTGACGCGGCGATACGCCAAGCTCGCCGAACTCGTCAACCAAGGTGACGGTGCGAGCGGTCAGGCCAGGCTGCCCGATCTGGTACTGGTGGACGGCGGGCGAGGGCAGGTGTCGGTGGCGCGCGAGGTGTTCGAGGAATTGGGCCTGGACCTCTCGCTCATCGTCGGCGTCGAGAAAGGCGAGGGCCGCAAGGTCGGCCTGGAGGAACTGGTCTTCGCTGACGGCCGGCCCAAGGTGTCGCTGGGCCACGACTCGGCGGCGCTGATGCTGGTGGCGCAGATCCGTGACGAGGCGCACCGTTTCGCCATCACCGGCATGCGTGCCCGGCGTGCCAGCGTGCGCACCGGCGGCAGCCGGCTGGAGGACATTGCTGGTGTCGGCCCGAAGAAGCGTGCGCTGCTGCTGCAGCGCTTTGGCGGCGTGCGCGGCGTGGCCGATGCCGGCGTCGACGACCTGGCGGCGGTGGACGGTATCTCGCGCGAGTTGGCCGAGGCGATCTATCGGGCCTTGCACTGAAAGTTCGCGCGGATTCGGTCGCGCCGTCTCGGGGCACAATGCCCCGATGTTTCTCACCGTCCCGACGCTGCTGACCTGGGCGAGGATCATTGCCATCCCGCTCGTCGTCGGTGTGTTCTACCTGCCGCTGGACGGGGCCACGCGCAACGTCGTAGCCACGGTGCTGTTCATTGTCGTGGCGCTGACCGATTGGCTCGACGGTTGGCTGGCGCGCCGCATGAACCAGACCTCGTCTTTCGGCGCTTTCCTCGACCCGGTGGCCGACAAGTTCCTGGTCTGCGCCGCGCTGCTGATCCTGCTGCAGTTGGACCGCGTCAACGCGCTGGTGGCCTTCATCATCATCGGCCGCGAGATCGCCATCTCGGCGCTGCGCGAATGGATGGCGCAGATCGGCGCGTCACGCAGCGTGGCGGTGAGCATGCTCGGCAAGCTCAAGACCGTGGTGCAGATGGTGGCTATCCCGTTCTTGCTTTACGACGGGGCGCTCCTCGGCATCATCGACACGCGCATCTGGGGCACCGGCCTGATCTACATCGCCAGCGTGCTGACGATCTGGTCGATGGTGTACTACATGCGCAAGGCCCTGCCCGAGATCCGCGCCAAGGCGCGATGACGGCAAGCAGCCGCCCCGCCGACCTGGCGGCCTTCATGCCGGGCGTGTTCGTGCTGATCTGGAGCACCGGCTTCGTGGTGGCACGTTTTGGCATGCCCTTCGCGCCGCCGATGCGCTTCCTGGCCTGGCGCTTCGCGTTGTCGGTGCTGGCCTTCGGCGTGTGGGTGCTGCTGTCGCGCGCAGCCTGGCCGAAGGGCCGCGCGCAGTGGATGCACCTGGCAGTGATCGGCACACTGATCCATGCCGGCTACCTTGGTGGTGTGTGGAGCGCCGTCAAGCTGGGCATCGGCGCCGGCACCTCGGCGCTGATCGTCGGCTTGCAGCCGGTGCTGACGGCACTGTGGGTCTCGGCGACAGGCCAGGAGCACCGCGTTGCCCCGCGCCAGTGGCTGGGCCTTGCGCTTGGCCTGGCCGGGTTGGTGCTGGTGGTTTGGAACAAGCTCGGTCATGGCGAGGTGACACCACTGAACCTCTCGATGTGCCTGATGGCTCTGCTGGCCATCACCATCGGCACGCTGTACCAGAAGCGCTTTGTGGCGCCCTGTGACGTGCGCACCGCCAACGCGGTGCAGCTGATGGCCGCCTTCGTCGTGGTGCTGCCACTGGCGCTGCGGGAGCATGAGGCGGTGCAGCCGCAGCCGGCGCTGCTGGGCGCGATGGCCTGGTCGGTACTGGTGTTGACGCTGGGCGGCAGCTCGCTGCTGTACATGATGGTGCAGCGTGGCGCGGCCACGCGGGTCACCAGCCTGATGTACCTGGTGCCGCCGTGCACCGCCTTGCTGGCCTGGCTGCTGTTCGATGAGCTATTGACGCCGCTGGTGCTGGCCGGTCTGGTGATGACGGCGCTGGGTGTCGGGTTGGTGGTGCGTGAACCCGTCAGGCACGAATCTCCAGCAAGGGAGGGCACAACATGAGCACCCATCGCATCGCCATCATCGCCGGCGACGGCATCGGCAAGGAGGTCATGCCCGAGGGGCTGCGCGTGCTGGACGCCGCGGCGCGCTGCCACGGCATCACTCTGCAGGTCGACACCTTCGACATCGCCAACTGAAATTTTGATTCGCGAAGCACGGCGAGATGATGCCGGCCGACTGAAGGAGCGCATCGGCGGCCACGACACGATCTTCATCGGAGTCATCGGCTGGCCGGCGACCGTGCCCGACCCTGTGTCGCTGTGGGGTTCGCTGCCGAAGTTCCCCCGCGACTTCGACCAGTACGTCAACCTGCCGCTGCGCTTGGTCGCCGAGGTCAGCTTGCGCCGCGGCCGCTGCATCGCTGCCTCGAAGGCAAACTTCAGCATCCGATCCACGTCGACGCGCGACATCACTGTCAGCGGCGATCACCATGCCCTACCGGGACGAACGCGTCGCGGCGACGGCGGAGTCGTATCCGGATGTCAGTGTGGACCGTTTCCGCATCGATATTCTCGCCGCGCATTTCGTGCAGCGCCCGCAGCACTTCGACGTGGTGGTGGCCAGAAACCTGTTCGGCGACATCCTGTCCGACCTGGGCCCAGCGTGCATCGGCACCATCGGCATCGCGCCGTCGGCCAACATCAACCCGACGCTGGCGTGGCCCTCGCCATTCGAGCCGGTGCACGGGTCGGCGTCCGACATCGCCGGGCGCGGCATCGCCAACCCGATCGCGATGGTCTGGTCGGCCGCGCTGATACTCGACCTCCTGGGCCATCAGCGATGCGCACGATCGGATCGTCGGCGCTGTCGAGGCCATGCTTTCCGATACCCAGGCACCGCGCACGCCGGACATCGGTGGCGCAGCCGGTACCGCCGACGTCGGCTGCGCGCTGGAGGCGATCGTACGTGGCAATTCGGGCCGCTTGTCAAGGGTGGAAGCACACGACGATACCCCTGGAATGCGGGGTGATTACGAATAGAATCGCGTCCGGTCTTGACACTGCGATAACGCAGGGCTGTAATCTTTGAAGGCCACGCGCGGGGCATTGCGCGGCCGACATCCACCATCCAACCGAAATTCTCCAGAAGACAGCGAGAGGGGCTTACTAATGAACAAGTCGGATCTGATCGAACACATTGCCAAGCAGGCCGACATCTCCAAGGCCGCCGCGACGCGCGCCCTGGACGCCATCGTCGGCGGCGTGAAGACCACGCTGAAGAAGAGCGGCAGTGTCACCATCGTCGGCTTCGGCACTTTCGCGGTCAGCAAGCGCGCAGCGCGCACCGGCCGCAACCCGCGCACTGGCGCGGCGATCAAGATCAAGGCGGCCAAGGTGCCGAAGTTCAAGCCCGGAAAGGCCCTGAAGGACGCACTCAAGTAGGCTGCCCCGGGGCACCTGTGCAGGGTGCTTAGCTCAGTTGGTAGAGCGGCGCCCTTACAAGGCGTAGGTCGGGGGTTCGAGCCCCTCAGCACCCACCATCTCAAGGTCGTGGCCATCGGGCCCGATGCACGCTGGCTTAGAATCCCGAGCCAGAGGTACGGAGCCCGACGCGATTCGATTCGCGTCTGGCTTCAGGCAAGTCGATCGAAGGCGAACCACCGCGGTTCGCCTTCTTCGCTTGCGCAGCATGCCGATCTAGACCCACGTCGCGCCAAGGGCCACCATGTTCGATTTCGTTCGCTCGCACACCCGCCTTTTCCAGGGCATCCTGGTGCTGCTGATCTTTCCGTCCTTCGTGTTCTTCGGAGTGCAGGGCTACTCCAGCTTCACCAGCGAATCGAACGCCAAGGTGGCGCAGGTCGATGGACGGGACATCTCGCGCATAGAACTGGACAACGCGCACCAGCGCAACATCGAACGACTGCGCCAGCAGATGCCGAATCTGGACGTGAAGCTGTTGGACACGCCGGAAATGCGGCGCGACACGCTGGACGGCATCGTGCGCGAGCGTGTTCTGCTGGCCGCTGCCGAGCACATGAACCTGGGAGTCAGCGACGATCGGCTGCAGCGCCAGTTTGCCACCGACCCGCAGTTTGCAGGCTTGCGCAACCCGGACGGCAGCGTCAACCGCGACCTGCTCGCCGCGCAAGGCATGAACTCGGAGATGTTTGCGCAAAGCCTGCGCCAGGACATGGCCATGCGCCAGGTGCTTCAGGGCATCGGAGGCACCGTGCTGGCGCCCAAGGCCGTGGTCGACCAGTCGCTCGAACCGCTGTTGCAGCGCCGCCAGGTGCAGATGCAGCGCTTCAACGCGAAGGACTATCGCAGCAAGGTCAACCCGAGCGACGCCGATATCGAGGCCTACTACAAGGCCAACGAGGCGCTGTTCCGCGCACCCGAGCAGGCGCGTATCGAATACATCGTGCTGGACCAGCAGGCGCTGAAACAGGGCATCTCGGTCCCGGAGGACGACCTGCGCCGTTACTACGGCGAGAACGCCAGCCGCTACACGGCGGCCGAGGAGCGCCGTGCCAGCCACATTCTGGTTGCCGCCGACAAGGACATGCCCGCAGCCGAGCGGCAGAAGGCGCGCGCCAAGGCCGAGGCGCTGCTGGAGCAGGTGCGCAAGTCGCCGGCGCAGTTCGCCGAGATTGCCAGGAAGAACAGCAACGATCCGGGCAGTGCCGAACGCGGCGGGGACCTCGACTTCTTTGGCCGCGGCGGCATGGTCAAGCCCTTCGAGGATGCAGTGTTCGCGATGAAGCCCGGCGAAATCAGCAACGTGGTCGAGACCGACTTCGGCTACCACATCATCACAATGACGGCGCAGCGCGGCGGCGAGAAGAAGAGCTTCGAGACGGTGCGGGCCGAGATCGAGGACGAGGTGCGCAAGCAGTTGGCGCAGAAGCGTTTCGCCGAGGCGGCCGAACAGTTCACTAACACGGTCTACGAACAATCCGACAGCCTTCAGCCGGCGATGGACAAGCTCAAGCTCGACAAGCGCACGGCCACGGTGCAGCGCACGCCGGCCGCTGGCGCCAGCGGGCCAGTGGCCTCCCCCAAGTTGCTGGAAGCGGTGTTCGCCAACGATGCGATTCGCAACAAGCGCAACACCGACGCGGTCGAGGTCGGGCCGAGCCAGTTGGCGTCGGCACGCATCGTCGAGTACACGCCGGCGCGCACGCTGCCGCTGGCCGAAGTCAAAGACCAGGTGCGCGAACGTCTGGTGGCGGAACAGGCCGCCGCGCTGGCCAGGCAAGAGGGGCTGGCGCTGTTGGCGCAACTGCAAAAGGGTGGTGAACTCACGCTGCCGGAAAGCGCGGTCGTCAGCCGTGCGTCGGCACAGGGTTTGCCGCGCAACGTCATCGATGCCGTGCTCGGCGCCGATGCGAGCAGGTTGCCGGCGCCGGTGGGCATAGACCTCGGCGACCAGGGCTACCTGGTGGCGCGGGTCACGCAGGTGCTGCCGCGCGACCCCGCTGTGGCGAGCGAGGAGAATCTGCAGGGGCAGTACGCGCAGGCCGTCGCCAATGCCGAGGCGCAGGCCTATCTGGCGGCGCTGAAGACGCGCTACAAGGCCGAAATCAAGGCCTCGGCTCTGACGGCGGACACCGCGGCCGCAGGCGCGTCGCGCTGAGGCGCACGCGGCCGGCACTTGGCGGGGGGCGGGACTATAATTTGCGCCTTCGACGGTGGCTGTAGCTCAGTTGGTAGAGTCCAGGATTGTGATTCCTGTTGTCGTGGGTTCGAGTCCCATCAGCCACCCCAGGTAACACCACACGCAACGGCCCCGATGGGGCCGTTGTCGTTGGTGGCGATGACTTCTCAGGGCTTGACGCCAACGCTGTTGCCGCGCCCCTCGAGCACCTGAACCGGTGCCGATTGAAGTGGTAACGCAGCATGCGTTGCAACTCGAACAGTTTCATCGGCGACAGTGAATCCTCTCCTGATTTGCAAGAAGTCCCAGCCATCTGAAGCCTCCATTCCCGAGGATCTGCAGGTTCAGCCAGCCATGCCGAGTGCCCCCGCCACGGCGCCCACGGCCACCAGCCAGATCGGGCTGATCCTCGTCTTCAGCATCAGTGCTACGGTGAACGGGACGAGCAGCATCGCCCCCGCGCTGCTACGCACTGGTTCGGTCAGGATCCAGCCGGTGGCCAACAGCAGCCCCAGCGTCAACGGGGCCAACCCGGCAGTGAAGGCACGCACGGCACGGGACTCGCGTCGCTGCGCACCCCAACGCGTTGCGCTCAGCGCCAGCGTGGTCGATGGCAGCAGGCTGCCGGCCAGCGTGGCGGCGACGCCGGCCAGGCCGGCGATGTTCCACCCGACCACGGCGACGAAGAGCACGTTCGGCCCGGGCGCGGCCTGCGCGATGGCCACCGAGGCGGTGAACTGCGCGTCGCTGAGCCAGCCCCTGTCGCCCACGACATAACGCTGCATGTCCGGAGCGGTGGTGATGGCGCCGCCGATGGCGAGCAGCGAGAGCATGCCGAAGTGCAGGAACAGCGAAACCAGCACGCCGGTTTCCATCCCATGCGCGCCGAAGAACATGGCGCTCGTCATTTCAGGCGCGCCCAGGCCGTTGCTACCGCCGCCCCGCCGAGCCCCAGCACCACGCCCACCATCGGCCAGCGCAGCACGCCGATGGCCAGCAGCGCGAGCGCTGCGAAGAGCCCGCCGAGCTTCCAGCCGAGCACGTTGCTGCGCAGCGTACCCACGAGCTTCAGCGCAGTGGCGATGACCAGCCCGGCCGCCACCGCGCCCATGCCGCGCAGCGCTCCGGCGACCATCGGTTGATGGACGAACTGCCCGTACAGCGCCGCCAGGGCGAGCACGATGATCAGCGGTACGCACATCAGCCCGCCCAGCGCTGCTGCGGCACCGCGCCAGCCGAGAAAGCGATCGCCGATCATCAAGGCCATGTTGACGATGTTCGGCCCCGGCAGCACCTGGCCCAGCGACAGCAGTTCCAGGAATTGTGTCGCGTCGAGCCATCGCTGGCGCTCCACCAGTTCGCGTTGCGCCACCGCCAGCACGCCGCCGAAGCCCTGCAGCGCCAGCCGATTGAAGACGCGGAAAATCTCCAGCGCGGACTGCGGCGCACGCAGGGCGGCAGGGCCCTCGTCGCGCCCCGGCTCAGACATGCGGGCCGCCGCGCATGCGCCGCGCGGCCCACAAGCTGGTGCCCAGCGCCGCGCTCATCCAGGCCAGCGCCACCCAACTGAGCCCGGCGTAGCCGCTGGTAGCGATCATTGCGCCGCCGCTGGCCGCGCCGGCGAACTGGCCCAAGTACATGGCCGAGGAGTTCAACGAGATCAGCGCCGTGGCCAGGGCCGGCGCGGCGAGTGCCAGCCGTGCCTGCTGGGCCGAGTTCGACGAGAAGCAGCCCAGCGCCCACGGGGTGATGACCAGCAGCGCACTGCCCACGCCCACCGCCAGCGGCCAGGCCAGCATCGACAACGCCATGCAGGCCAGCGCCAGCGCCACCGCCGTGGCGGCACCGATGCGATCGATGGTGTGCGTGAGCAATACGTTGCCTACCAGGCCGACGGCGCCGAAGCACAGGAACAGCAGGCTGATCTGCGCGGCGCTGGCGCCAAGCACCTGGCTGTAGTACGGCGCGAAGTAGCTGAACAGCGTGAACTGACCGGCGCTGCTCATCGCGGTGACGAGCACGATGCCCATCAGCACCGGATGCGTGAGCACCTGGTGCCAGTCGGCGCGCGACAGCGCCGCCAGGCGCATGCCGTCGGGCAGCGCACGCCAGACGCCTGCGGCGGCCATCAGCGACAGCAGCGCCACCAGCGCAAAAGCCCAACGCCAGCCCCAGGTCTCGCCGATGTAGGCTGAAATCGGCATGCCCAGCACCGAGGCCACCGACCAGCCGAGAAAGATGAAAGTGATGGCACGACCGCGCTCGGCCTGCGGCGTCAGCGCGCTGATGGCGGCCGCGGCCTGCGGCGTGAACGCTGCCGCGCCCAGCATGCACAGGCAGCGTACCGGCAGCAAGGTAGCGTAACCCGGCATCAGCGCCGACACGGCGTGTCCGGCGGCAAACCACAGCAGCGCCAACATCAGCAGCTTGCGCAGGTCCCAGCCGCTCAGCGCGGCCGCCAGCATTGGCGAGCCGATGGCCATGACCGCGGCCGCGGCGCCAACCAACTGGCCACCGAGGGCCACCGACACCTGCAGCGAGCGCACGATGTCGTTGAGCACGCCGGCCGTGACCATGACGCCGCAGCCGATGGCGAAGTTGCCGAAGAGCAGTGCCCAGCGCGGCGTGACGGATATGCCGGCCGCGCTCAGCGCAGCACCTTCAGTGCTTCGGGGTTGATCAGGTTCGTCGGGGTGTTCTTGACGAAGTTGACGACGTTGTCGAAGGCCGCGGCGAAGTACATCTCGTAGCTGTCCTGCTCGACATAGCCGATGTGCGGCGTGCATACCGCGTTCTCCAGGCGCAGCAGCGGGTGGCCCTGCAGGATGGGTTCGCTCTCGAACACGTCGATCGCCGCCATGCCGGGGCGGCCGCGGTTCAACGCCGAGACCAGTGCATGCTCTTCCACCAGTTCGGCGCGCGAGGTGTTGACGAACAGCGCGGTGGGCTTCATGCGTGACAGGTCGTCGTGCTTGACGATGCCCTGGGTGGCATCGCTCAGGCGCAGATGCAGGCTGAGCACGTCGCAGGCTTCGAAGAAGTGCTCGCAGGACTTGGCCGCGTCGTGGCCGTCCAGTACCGCCTTGCCTCTTGCCGATTCGCTGCCCCACACGCTGACCTGCATGCCGAAGGCACGGCCATAGCCCGCCACCAGTTGCCCGATCCTGCCGTAGCCCCAGATGCCGAGCCTGCGGCCCTTGAGCACCTGTCCGATGCCGAAGTTCGGCGGCATCGACGCGGTCTTCAGGCCGGACTGCTGCCACGCGCCGTGCTTCAGGTTGCCGATGTACTGCGGCAGCCGGCGCATCGAGGCCATGATCAGCGCCCAGGTGAGTTCGGCCGGGGCCACCGGTGAACCCACACCCTCGGCCACCGCGATGCCCAGCTTGGTGCAGGCCGCGACGTCGATGTGCGCGCCGACACGGCCGGTCTGCGCGATCAGCTTCAGCTTGGGCAGCTTCTCCAGCAGTTGACGGGGGAAATGCGTGCGCTCGCGGATCAGCACCAGCACGTCGGCATCGCGCAACCGCACCGACAGCTGGCCGATGCCCTTGACGGTGTTGGTGAAGACCTTGGCGTTGAGGCTTTCAAGCTGCGACGCGCACTTCAGCTTGCGCACCGCGTCCTGGTAGTCGTCGAGGATGATGATGTTCATGGCTGAGCGCATTTTGCCCCGAGGCCGCCGCCGCGCCCGCCCGGGCGCCCGCTGCACGGCCGCGCCGTCGGCGCTAGCATGCGCATCCCTCAGCCCATTCGGATCGATGCCCATGAGCCTTTCGATGTATTCCGCCAGCGCACCGGTCTTCAGCCGCGGCCTCGGCAACATGCTGGCCTGGCTGGACAAGGCGCAAGCCCATGCCGAGGCACGCAAGTTCGACGCCAACAACTACCTGGGACTGCGCCTCGCGCCGGACATGCTGCCGTTCGCGCGGCAGATCCAGATCGCCAGCGATGGCGCCAAAGCTTGCATGTCGCGCCTCGCGGGCATGGAGATTCCCAAGTGGGAAGACACCGAAGGCAGTCTGGACGAGTTGCGTGGGCGCATCCGCAAGACGCTGGACCATGTGCAGTCGTTCTCCGCGGCACAGATCGACGGGTCTGACTCGCGCGCCATCGCCATCCCGATGCGCAGCGGCGAGGCGCTGAACTTCAGCGGCGAGAACTTCCTAAAGCACTATGCCCTGCCGAACTTCTACTTCCACAGCTGCGCCACCTACATGCTGTTGCGGCATGCCGGCGTGGAGCTCGGCAAGGTCGATTTCCTGGGGCGCTGAGGCATCCGGCGCGGCGCCGCCGCTCGAGCGCGGCGCGCGGTGGCCGCGGGCGATCAGAACAGCGGTGCGAAGCCGCTGCTCGGGCTCTGGCGCGGGAACAGCGACTCGATGCCGCGCTGCAGCGTGTCGCGCTCGCTGCGAAAGGACCGGCTCGGCAGGGCGTCGAACACGGCGGCGCGAAGCAGCCACAGGTCGGCCGGATCTTCGGCGTGGCGGATCTGGAAACGCAGCCAGTCGGCGCGCGGACCGGGCAGGGCCTCGATGGCCAGCAAGTAGGTCTGCTTCAGGTTGACGAAGGCGCGGCGCGCAGCGATGCGCGCCTGCCGGTCCTGTGGCATGCCCGCGCCACAGAGCGCGGCACGCGACAGGTGATGGCGTGGCGCCGCGTGCCGCTTGCGGCAGTCCTCGCGGCCTGCGCTCCCGCTGGCGCCGTTGGGACTGCGCGCCGTGTTCATGGCAGCAGCGGCACGAAGCCGGAGCGCGGCGCGCGCGTCGGGAAGTGCCGGTTCAGCCGCGCCAGGCGGCGTTCGGCCTCGTGCTGGCTGTGGTTGAGCGCGACCACGCTGAAGAGCTCAGCGCGCAGATGCCACAGTTCGCGCAGCGAGTGCGACTGGCCGATGCGCGTGCACAGCGTGCAAGCGGCTTCGTTGCGGATGTCACCCAGGCTGTCGAGGAAGTCCTGGCGCACGGGCGGCAGGCGGCTCACGCCCGGCGAGGCCTGCAGCGGGCCCGGCGCCAGCAGCCAGAACCACAGGCGGTTCCAGGCCGAGCGCGGCGCTTGGCGCAACGATGGCGGGCAGACTTCGGCGCGCCAGCCGAGGCGCGAGGCGAGCGAGTCGCGATACCGTGGACGCAGGAGCAGGCTGAAAGACATCATGACTGTGACTTCGGACACAACGCAGCAAACTTGAGCGCATTGTTCGACCCCGGCCGCCGTGTTAAGGGCGAAACAAAGGGTTCAACGGGGCCCAGTTCGGGCCCGCGTGGCCGCCGCGGGCGGGGCGCTCAGATCGCGCCGTAGACGCGCTTGCGCTGCGCGGTGTAGTGCCACCATGGCGAGGGTGCCGCGCCGCGCATGAAGTCGGTGGCCGCCATGAAGGTGTCGAGCACGCAAGGGTCCTGGCGCCTACCGGTGGCGGCACACAAGGCCTGGTACAACACCAAGGGGTCGCGTGCGCGCAGCTCGCCCGGGTGTCTGATGCCCAGCAGCCGCAGGTTGCCGGCCAGGGCCGGGCCGATGTTGGGCAACTGCTCCAGACTCAGGCAATCGGCGGCGCAGGCCGCCTTGGGCGACTTGACCACAGCCGGCCGGCCTACATCAGCATGGTGTTGCGGATCAGGCCCACGGCCAGGCCTTCGAGCTCGAAGTTCTCGTCGTCGGGGCCAACGTGCAAGGTTTCGAAATCGGGATTCTCGGGGATGAGTTCGATGCCCGCCTTGGTCTTGCGAAAGCGCTTGACCGTGACCTCGTCGCCCAGGCGCGCGACCACGATCTGGCCGTTCTTGGCCTCGCGCGACTTCTGCACCGCAAGCAGGTCACCGTCCATGATGCCGGCGTCGCGCATGCTCATGCCGCGCACCTTGAGCAGGTAGTCGGGCCGGCGCGCGAACAGGCTGGCTTCCATCAGGTAGGTCTGGTCGATGTGCTCCTGTGCCAGGATGGGCGAACCGGCCGCGACGCGCCCGACCAGGGGCAGGCTCAGCTGGGCAATGCCCGGCAGCGGCAGGCTGTATTGCTTGCCGTATTGGCTCAGGCGTGCGGCATTGAGGGCACGCAATGTGTCAGACTTCAAGCGGATGCCGCGCGAGGTGCCACCGACCAGTTCGATGACACCTTTTCGTGCCAGGGCCTGCAGGTGCTCTTCGGCGGCATTGGCCGAGCGAAAGCCCAGTTCGGCGGCGATCTCGGCGCGGGTCGGCGGGGCCCCGGTGCGCTCGATGGCGCTTTGCACCAGGTCGAGGATCTGCTGCTGGCGGTCGGTGAGCTTGGGGCTTTCGATCATGGGAATTCGCCTGTCGATTTGTCCAGTAGCTGTATTTTCATCCAGATAGGCATGCATGGCAAGCATTGATGGCACGGTCGTGGTCCTGGGTACCGGTGGCACCATGGCCGGCACCGCTGCCGATGCGGCCGACAACGTCGGCTACAGAGCGGCGCAGCTCGGTGTGCAGGCCCTGGTGGCGACGGTGCCGCCGCTGGCGCGGCTGCCGATCGAATGCGAGCAGGTCGCGCAGGTGGACAGCAAGGACATGAGCCATGCGCTGTGGCTGATCCTGGCGCAGCGCGTGTCACATCACCTGGCGCGCCCCGAGGTCGATGGCATCGTCATCACCCATGGCACCGACACGCTGGAGGAAACGTCCTATTTCCTGCATCGCGTGCTCGCGCCGGCCAAGCCGGTGGTGTTGACGGCGGCGATGCGGCCTGCGACCTCGTTGCTGGCCGACGGGCCGCAGAACCTGCTCGATGCCGTGACCGTGGCGCGCGAGCTTGGCGCACGTGGCGTGCTCGCGGTGGTGGCTGGGCGGGTCTTCGCGGGCAGCGAAGTTCGCAAGGTCGACAGTTACCGGCTGGATGCATTCGATGCCGGCGTGGCAGGGCCGATTGCCGTGGTCGAAGAAGGGCGTGTTCGCCGCTTTCGGGACTGGCCCGAGGGCCTGCCGCTGGGGCTGGCCCTCATGCCACCCGAAACGCAGCGCTGGCCGCGCGTGGCCGTGCTTACCAGCCATGCCGGTGCCGATGGCACGGAAGTTCAAGCGCTGGTTGCCGCCGGCGTGCGCGGCATCGTGGTCGCGGGCACCGGCAACGGCACGGTTCACACATTGCTGGAAGCCGCATTGCTGCGTGCAGCAGCCACAGGCGTTGCGGTGTCGCGCGTGTCGCGCTGTGCCTTCGGGGGTGTCGTCGGCTCGAACGCTTCGGGCCTGGATGCATTGCCGACGCTGGCTGCGCCGCAAGCTCGCATCGAGTTGATGCTGCAATTGATGCTGAACCGCGGATAGCGTGCTGCAGGTGTTTCCTGGCGTACACCGGACAGCGACTCCATCATGTACCTGATCCGCGGCGTGTGGCTCTTCTGCATTGCCTGGTCTTGCGGGCTGGCTTGTGCCGCTGAATTCAGTCCCATACCCAGCGTTTCGCGCATGACCGACAGCGCCAAGGCCGCTGTGCCCTTCGACCTGTCCACACTCAAGCGCAACTGGAAGCAGCGCATCGACGCGATGCGTGCAGCGGGTGTCATGCCGATGATCGATGTCGAATCGACCCTGGACGAACAACTGGACCTGCAGTCCCTTGCGCGCCAGATGGACGAGCAAGGCGTGGCGCTGATCGCGTTTTCCGGACTGGCGCAAGGGCGCGGTTGGAGCGATGCGGCCCGATACGCGGTGGCGGCCGACCCGTGGCGTTATATCCCGGCGGGGGATGGCGGCATTCCGCCGGACTGGAAGAAGGACCCGGTCGAATTCGCCCGCACGACCCGGCAGCGCATCGTCAAGGACGGCTACCCGATGATGGGCGAATACGAGTTTCGCCACTATCCGTCGCCGGATCAGATCCAACGTGGCAACTTCAGGCGCGACGAGGATCTGCCGATCGACGGCCCGGCGGGCCAGTTGTTGTTCGAGTTCGCGGCGCAGTCGGGCATCCCGTTTCAGATCCATCAGGAGATCGAAGACCAGTACCTGCCGCCGCTGGAGAAGATGCTGTCGAGCTACCCCAAGGCCAAGGTCGTCTGGTGCCATCTGGCACAAATGCGCTACCAGGGGCGCAACACGCTGTACGGTCCCGACTACGTGCGCAGGCTGATCGAACAGCATCCGAATCTTTACTTCGATTTGTTCGCGGGCCCGCCCGAGCACATCTATCCGGCCAGCAAGGAATACCCCGGCAAGTACTGGGACCGCACGACGGGTCGACTGAAGCCGGAGTGGGTCAAATTGATCGCCGACCATCCCTGGCGCTTCATGACCGCGCTCGATCTCAACCCATTCATCATGCAGAGCTTCGCGCGCAAGGTGGCCATGCAGCGTGCGGTGCTCGACAGCCTGCCCGAACCGGTGCGCGAGATCGTCGCCTACAAGGCCGCCTGGAAGCTGATCTTCAACGAAGAGTTGTGAGTTCCCGGGCCAGCCCCGGCCCGAAGTCTGAACCCCGCAGGCGTTTCAGCGCCCACATGCCTGCGCTGCTGATGCGCCGCAGGCAGCGGTCGTGCGGCGTCAGGCGACGCTCAGCGCGACGTCGATGTTGCCGCGCGTCGCGTTCGAATAGGGACAGACCTCGTGCGCGGCTTTCACCAGCGCCTCGGCCGCCGCACGGTCCATGCCCGGCACCGACACGGCCATCGCTACGGCGATGCCGAAGGCCCCCGGCTTGCCGGCCATCGGCCCGATGGATACGTCCGCCTTGATCGATACCTCGGCTGGCAATACGACCCTTTGTTTCGCCGCCACGGCCTTCATTGCGCCGATGAAACAGGCCGAGTAGCCGGACGCGAACAGTTGCTCGGGGTTGGTGCCCGGGCCGCTGTCGCCGCCCAGTTCCTTCGGCGTGGACAACTGCAGCTTGATCTTGCCGTCCGACGACTCGGTGCTGCCGGTACGCCCGCCCGTGGAGGTGGCGTGTGCGGTGTAGAGGGCTTTGTCGATGGCCATGATCGTTTCCTTTGTGTGGCATTGCGGTGTGGGGTGCCGCGTGGGTGGGGTGCAGCCTTCAGGCCGCCTGGGGGAGGGAAGTGGTGAGTCTGGTTCGCAGCGTCTGCAGCCGTAGCGGTGAGTGTGCTCAGTTCGTCGAGGTCGCAGCCGGTGGCGGCGGCCATGGTCCGGGGCACGCGATGTGCCAGCGCCTTCAGGGCGCGGCCGGACGTGGTGAGGTGCAGCAGGACGCGGCGTTCGTCGGCGTTGTCTCGCAGGCGCTGCAGCAGGCCGGAGGACTCCAGCCGCTTCAGCAGCGGCGTCAGCGTGCCGGAATCGAGCGCCAGGCGCTCGCCGAGCTGCGATACGGTGATGCCGTCGCCTTGCCACAGCACCAGCATCACCAGATATTGCGGATAGGTCAGGCCCAGCGGGTCGAGCAGCGGCTTGTACAGCTTGGTCATGGCCAGCGAACTGGCGTACAGCGCGAAGCACAGCTGATGGTCGAGGGCAAGCCAATCGGCCTGCGGGCTCTTGCCGGCATTGCGGCGCTTGGCGGCTGTGGCAGAGGGGCGCGGCGTGTGCATGCGGTGAAGTATAGCGAGCAATTAGATTGTGCGCAAGCTAAAAACGCAGAACAAGGAATCGACCCGATGGCGCGCCCTGCGCGGCGCGGGGCCAGGTGGTTTCGATGCCATGCTGCAGCCCAGCGCTCGCACGGGGCAGCGCCAAGGCCCGCGGCGAGGCAGTGACCCTGGCGACGGTCGGCCTCAGCCGGTGCCCAGGGCGTCCAGCTCGGCGTGCAGCGCCAACCAGCGTTCTTCGAGCAGATGGGTTTCGGCGGCGATGTGCACCAGGCGGCGACCGAGCTCGGCAAAGTCGTCGGCTTTGATCGCCGCGCCAGCCAGTGCGGCCTCGACCTCGGTCTTTTCCGCGACCAGCCGTGCCAGTCGCGTGTCGACTTGCTGCAGTTCGACACGCAAGGGCCGCGTGCGCTCGGACTGCTTCGCGCGCGACTGCTTGTCTGCCTTGCGTTCATCGCGCTTGGCGCCAGGCGGCGCCGCGCTGGCCGCGGTGCGGGTTGTCGCCGGTACCGGCACTGCGGCCGGGGCTTCGGCTTCGCTCGGGCGCTGCCATGCCGGCGGCGGCAGGCCGCGCGCGGTGGCGCGCGACACTTCGAGCAGCCAGCGCTGGTAGTCGTCCAGGTCGCCGTCGAAGGGCATCACCGTGCCGTTGCTGACCAGCCAGAATTCATCGCATACCTCGCGCAGCAGCGCGCGGTCGTGGCTGACCAGCATGACGGTGCCTTCGAACTCGTTGAGTGCGATCGACAGCGCCTCGCGCGTCGTCAGGTCGAGGTGGTTGGTCGGTTCGTCCAGCAGCAGCAGGTTGGGACGCTGCCACACCAGCATGGCCAGCACCAGACGGGCCTTCTCGCCGCCGGACAGCGAACCCACTGCCTGGTGCACCATCGCGCCGGTGAAACGGAACTGGCCGAGGAAGTCGCGCAGCTCCTGCTCGCGCGCAGCGGGGCCGACATCGCGCGCCAGGCGCACCATGTGCATCAGCGGCCCATCGTCGAGCTGCAGCACGTCCAGCTCCTGCTGTGCGAAATAGCCGATGACCAGGCCCTTGCCTTCGACGATCTGCCCATGCAGCGGTGCCAGCGTATGGGCGATGGTCTTGACCAGCGTCGACTTGCCCTGGCCGTTGGCGCCGAGGATGCCGATGCGCTGGCCGGCCAGCACCGAGCGGTCGATGTCCTTGACGATGGCGGTATGGCCGTAACCACAACTCAGTCCGTCGAAGGCCAGCATCGGGTTGGGCAGGCTTTGCGGCTCGCGGAACTCGAACTCGAAGTCTGAAGCAGTCAACACCGGCGCGAGCTTTTCCATGCGCGCCAGCGCCTTGACGCGGCTCTGCGCCTGCTTGGCCTTGCTGGCCTTGGCCTTGAAGCGGTCGATGAAGCGCTGCAGGTGGGCGATGCGCTCCTGCTGCTTGCCGAAGGCGGCTGCGGCTTGCGACAGCCGCTCGGCGCGCATCTCCTCGAAGGCGCTGTAGTTGCCGGTGTAGCGGGTCAGCGTGCTCTCGTCCAGGTGCACGGTGACACGGGTGATCGCATCCAGGAACTCGCGGTCGTGGCTGATGACGATCATCGTGCCCTCGAAACGCTTGAGCCAGGCTTCGAGCCAGACCAGTGCGTCCAGGTCCAGGTGGTTGGTGGGCTCGTCCAGCAGCAGCAGGTCGGCCGGGCACATCAGCGCGCGCGCCAGCTGCAGCCGCATGCGCCAGCCGCCGGAGAAGCTGTTCACCGGCGCGTCGAGCTGGTCGATACGGAAGCCCAGGCCGAGCAGCAGCGCCTGTGCGCGCGCGTTGGCGTCGAAGGCGCCGGCTTCGTCCAGCAGCATGTGCGCATCGGCCATGGCGTGGCCGTCGCCGCTGGCCTCGGCCGCCTGCAGCGCCGCCTGCGCGCGCTGCAGCGGCAGGTCGCCCTGCAGCACGAAGTCGGTGGCACCGTCCTCGGTCTCGGGCATGGCCTGCGCCACCTCGCCGATCTGCCAGCGCGGCGGGATTTCCACGTCGCCGACGTCGGCATGCAGCTTGTCGGTGAGCAGCAGGAACAGGCTGGACTTGCCGGCGCCGTTGCGGCCGATCAGCCCGACCTTCTCGCCCGGGTGCAGCGTCAGGTTGGCGCCTTGCAGCACGACCTTGGTGCCGCGGCGCAGCGTCAGGTTGCGAAGCGTGATCAAGCCAGCTGCTCCCGGCCCAGCAGCAGCACCTGGTCGTCGCCGGCACTGGTGTCCAGCCACAGCGGCTGCAGCGCGGGGAAGGCGGCCTCGAAATGTGGCCGCTCATGGCCGATTTCCAGCACCAGTACACCCTGCGGTTGCAGGTGCGCCGCCGCCTGGGTGAGCAGCGTGCGCACGAAGTCCATGCCGTCGGCGCCGCCGGCCAGCGCCAATGCGGGCTCGGCGCGGTATTCAGGGGGCAGCGTGGCCATCGAATCCTGGTTCACGTAGGGCGGATTGCAAAGTATCAGGTCGTAGCGGCCCTCAGCCGCGGCCAGGCCATCGCCCTGGCGCAGGTGGATGCGATCGGCAAGCGTATGCCGTTCGACATTGCGCCGCGCCACCGCCAGCGCGTCGGCCGACAGATCGGTGGCATCGACCGCCGCGCCGGGCCAGGCCAACGCCGCCAGCACCGCCAGGCTGCCGTTGCCGGTGCACAGGTCGAGCACCCGCCGCGGTGCCTCGACCAGGCAGGCATCGAGCGCGCCTTCGGCCAGCGGCTCGGCGATCAGCGAGCGCGGCACGATGACGCGTTCGTCGACATGGAAAGGCAGGCCCTGCAGCCAGGCTTCGCCGGTCAGGTAGGCGGCCGGCTTGCGCGTGGCAATGCGCTGTTCGACCAGCGTCTCGATGGCGGCCTGGTCTTCGCGCGACAGCACACGGTCGGCCACGCCGTCCAGGTCGTCCAGCGGCAGGCCCAGGCGCCACAGCGCCAGCCATACCGCTTCGTCGAAGGCGTTGGTCGTGCCATGCCCAAAACAAACGCCCGCCTCCTGGAGGCGGGCGCTGCAGCGCTCGATCAGGGGCAGCAGCTTCACAACAGCAGGTTTTCCAGCGTGCGCCGGTAGATGTTCTTCAGCCGCTCGATGTCATCCACATTCACGTTCTCGTCGATCTTGTGGATGCTCGCGTTGATCGGGCCGAACTCCACCACCTGCGGGCAGATGCGGGCGATGAAGCGTCCGTCCGAGGTGCCGCCGGTGGTGGACAGCAGCGGCGTGAGGCCGGTTTCGCTCTCGATGGCCCGGGTCAGTGCCTGGCTCAGGCTGCCGGGCGGGGTGATGAAGGTCTCGCCGCCCAGCGTCCAGGCCAACTGGTAGTCCAGCCCATGCCGGTCGAGCAGCGCATGCACGCGCTGCCGCAGCGATTCGGCCGTGGATTCATTGCTGAAGCGGAAGTTGAACTGCAATTCCAGCTCGCCGGGGATAACGTTGCCCACGCCGGTGCCCGCATGGATGTTCGACATCTGCCAGCTGGTGGGTGGGAAGAATTGATTGCCCTCGTCCCAGCGCGTGGCCACCAGCTCGGCCAGCGCCGGCGCCGCGTCGTGGATCGGATTGCGCGCCAGGTGCGGGTAGGCGATATGGCCCTGGATGCCCTTCACGATGAGCCGACCAGACAGCGTGCCGCGCCGGCCGTTCTTGATCATGTCGCCGAGCCGGTCCACCGAGGTGGGCTCGCCGACGATGCAGGCATCGAGCGACTGGCCGCGCGATTGCAGCAATTCGACCAGGCGCACCGTGCCGTCGACCGAAGGACCTTCTTCGTCGCTGGTCAGCAAGAAGGCGATGGCGCCGGCATGGGTCGGATGTTGCTGCACGAATTCTTCCGTCGCCACCACCATCGCGGCGATCGAGGTCTTCATGTCGGCCGCGCCGCGGCCGTAGAGCTGGCCGTCGCGATGGGTCGGTACGAAGGGGTCACTGCGCCAGCGCTCCAGCGGCCCGGTGGGCACCACGTCGGTATGGCCGGCGAAGGCCAGGGTCGGTCCGGGACGGCTGCCACGGCGCAGCGCCCACAGGTTGGTGACGCGGAAGCTTTCCGGCCCGCAGACGAGCGTCTCGCAAGCGAAGCCGGCCATTTGCAGCCGTTCACCGAGCAACGGCTGGCAGCCGCCATCCTCGGGCGTGACACTGGAGCGGGCGATCAGCGCCTCGGCCAGGCGCAGCGCGTTCATCGCTGGCCGAGCGGCGCCTGACGCGATTCCGGCGGCAGCACGTCCAGCGTGATGTCGGTGAAGGAGGCGCCCTCGGGCTCCTCCTTGAGCGCGCTGGCCTTCGACACTGGCGCCATGTCGTTATGCAGGCGCCACATCAGGTTGGTGGGTGAATCGGCATAGGCCATGCCTTCGTCGCGCGACACCACCCCTTCGGTGATAAGGCGGGCGATGTCGGCCTCGAAGCTCTGCGAGCCTTCGGCCAGCGACTTTTCCATGGCCTCCTTCACACCCGCGATGTTGCCCTGCGCAATGAGCTCGGCCACCAGCACGGTGTTCAGGAGGATTTCCATCGCTGCCACGCGCCCGCCGGCATGCGCGCGCAGCAGGCGTTGAGAAATGACCGCGCGCAGGCCCGCTGCCAGGTCGGCCAGCAGCGCTGGCCGCGCTTCGGGCGCATAGAAGGACAGGATGCGGCCGAGTGCGTGGTAGCTGTTGTTGGCGTGCAGCGTGGCCAGCACCAGGTGTCCGGACAGTGCATAGGAGATCGCCGAGGTCATGGTCTCGCGGTCGCGGATCTCGCCGATGAGGATGCAGTCCGGCGCCTGGCGCAGCGCGTTCTTCAGTGCCACCTGCAGCGACTCGCAGTCACGTCCGACCTCGCGCTGGTTGACCACCGACTTCTTGTTGCTGAACAGGAACTCGATCGGGTCCTCGATGGTCAGGATGTGGCCGGTGGCCTGCTGGTTGCGCCACTCGAGCATCGACGCCAGCGTCGTGCTCTTGCCGGTGCCGGTGGCGCCGACCATCAGGATCAGGCCGCGCTTTTCGAGGACCAGCGTCGACAGCATCGGCGGCAGGCCCAGTGTGTCCAGTGCCGGGATGTCGAAGGGGATGCAGCGGAACACTGCCGCCATCGTGCCGCGCTGGCGGAAGGCCGACATGCGGAAGCTGCCGATGCCCGGCAGGCCGATGGCCAGGTTCAACTCGCCGGTGTCGTCGTATTCCTCGAACTGCTGCGGCGAGAGCAACTCGCCGAGCAGTTGGCGGATCTGCGGCGGCGCCAGCACCTGGTCCGACAGCTGCAGGATCTGGCCGTTGATGCGGATCAGGATCGGCGTGTTGGCCGAGAGGTAGACGTCCGAGGCGTTCTTGTCGGACATCAGCCGCAAGACCTTTTCCATGTTGCCAGCACTCATGATGTCTGCCCCTCGTCCGTCGGATACGTCGGCCGATCCCCCGCGGGGATGTGGGCCGGCCTGGGATCGGCCCGGTGCTCGTCCCGCAGTGCGCGCTGTCTGGAATGCATGTTCACGCTCTCAGCAGTTCATTGATGCTGGTCTTGGCCCGCGTCTGCGCATCGACGCGCTTGACGATGACCGCGCAGTACAGGCTGTACTTGCCGTCGGTGCTGGGCAGGTTGCCACTGACGACCACCGAGCCGGCGGGAATGCGGCCGTAGCTCACCTCGCCGCTGGCGCGGTCGTAGATCTTCGTGCTCTGGCCGATGTACACGCCCATGCTGATGACCGAGTTCTCCTCGACGATCACGCCTTCCACCACCTCGGAGCGCGCGCCGATGAAGCAGTTGTCCTCGATGATCGTCGGCCCGGCCTGCAGCGGCTCGAGCACGCCGCCGATGCCCACGCCTCCGGACAGGTGCACGTTCTTGCCGATCTGCGCGCACGAGCCCACGGTGGCCCAGGTATCGACCATCGTGCCTTCGTCGACATAGGCGCCGATGTTCACGTAGCTGGGCATCAGCACCACGTTCTTGCCGATGTAGCTGCCGCGCCGCGCCACCGCCGGCGGCACCACGCGCACGCCGGTGGCGCGCATCGCGGTTTCGTCGAGGTGTGTGAACTTGGTGGGCACCTTGTCGAAGAATCCCAGGTCGCCGGCGCGCATCACGCGGTTGTCGTTCAGGCGAAAGCTCAGCAGCACCGCCTTCTTTACCCACTGGTTCACCGTCCACTGGCCCACGCCCTGGCGCTCGGCCACGCGGACGCGCCCGGCGTTGAGGTCGCCGATCACCTCTTCGACGGCCTGGCGCACATCGGGCGCCGAGGCCGCGGTGATCTGCGCGCGGCCTTCCCAGGCCAGTTCGATCAGGTCCTGCAATTTGTGTGTCATGGGCGCTCGAGCCGTGATGAAGTGAAGGCGTGGATACGTCGCGCGGCTTCGACGCATTCGTCGGTCGGCGCGACCAGCGCCATGCGGATGCGTCCCGCCCCCGGGTTGTGACCGTGGGCCTCGCGTGCCAGCAGGCTGCCGGGAAGAACCGCGACATTGTATTGAGCCAGCAACTGCATCGCGTAGCCGATGTCGTCGCCCGCGGCGGCGCCCGCCGGCTTCGGCACCGCGGCCCAGAGGTAGAAACCGGCATCGGGCAATTGCACATCCAGTACATCGGCCAGAAGCGGGGCGACCTGAGCGAATTTGCTGCGGTACATGTCCCGGTTGGTCCGCACATGCGCTTCGTCGCTCCAGGCGGCGATGCTCGCACGCTGCACCAGCGGGCTCATCGCGCTGCCATGGTAGGTGCGGTACAGCAGGAAGGCCTTGAGCAGCGCGGCGTCGCCGGCGACGAAGCCGGCGCGCAGGCCCGGCACATTGGAGCGCTTGGACAGGCTGGTGAAGGCCACCAGGTTGCGAAAGTCGTCGCGCCCCAGGGCCTTGGCCGCTTGCAGCGAGCCCAGCGGCGGCTCGTCGCGGAAGTAGATCTCCGAGTAACACTCGTCACTGGCGATGACGAAGCCGTGCCGGTCGCTCAGTTCGAACAGCATCTTCCACTCGTCCAGCGGCATCACCGCGCCGGTGGGGTTGCCGGGCGAGCACACGTACAGCAGTTGCGTGCGCGACCAGGTGGCGGCGTCGATCAACGACCAGTCGGCCGCGAAGTTGCGTGCCGGGTCGCTGTTGGCAAAGGCCGTCTGCGCACCGGCCAGCAACGCTGCGCCCTCGTAGATCTGATAGAAGGGATTGGGGCAGACCACCGTGGCGCCGGGCCGCGTCGGGTCGATCAGCGTCTGTGCCAGCGCGAACAGCGCTTCGCGCGAGCCATTCACCGGCAGCGTCTGCGTGAACGGGTCCACGCTCACGCCATAGCGCCGCAGCAGCCAGCCGGCGAAGGCCTCGCGCAGCGCCGGTTCTCCGGCGGTGGCCGGGTACGACGACAGGCCGGGAAGCGCATCGATCAGCGCGCGTTCGATGAAGCTGGGCGTGGCATGGCGCGGCTCGCCGATGCCCAGGCTGATGGGCTTGTAGCCGGCGGCCGGCGTGATGTCGCGCGTCAGTGACTTCAGCCGCTCGAAGGGGTAAGGGTGCAGGCGGGCCAGCAGCGGATTCATCGCCAGATTATCCCGAAGCCTGGGTCTGCGTCAGCGATGCGGCTGGTGTGCCGGGCGCGGCGCGCGCCGGCATGGGTGGCTCAGACCACCAGCCCGGTGGCGTGGCCGGTCGATGGCAGCTCTACCGGCCGGGACGACCTCCAGCCCTTCTTGCGGTGTTCGGCCACCACATCCGTATAGATGCCGCCGCGCACGTACCAGCGGGCGGTCACACGGATGAAGCGCGGCTGCGTGGCCTTGACGATGTCGTCGAGCACCGTGTTGGTCACCTTTTCGTGGAAGGCGCCTTCGTTGCGGTAGCTCCAGAAGTACAGCTTCAGGCTCTTCAGCTCGATGCACAGCTGGTCGGCCACCATCTCGATGCGGAAGTGCGCAAAGTCCGGCTGCCCGGTCAGCGGGCACAGGCAGGTGAACTCGGGTAACTGGAAGGCGATCAGGTAATCGCGCTGCGGCGCCGGGTTCGGGAACACCTGCAACTGCTTGCTCGGCACGCTCGGCGGAGTCGCCGGGGCGGGCCGCTGTGTACCGGTTGTGGGGGTCTTCTTGCGGGGCATTGGCGCTGTGGGCTCGACGGTCGGCGAGGGGGCGCAATGCTAGCATCGGCTCGACGTGAAGCAGCTTGCGCCCCGCCCTTTGATCCCCATGCGCCGGGCGGGCTGGAGGGCCACGCTGCACCGCTGGCTGCTGCTGGCGTTGCTGCCCACGCTGGGTGCCTGCATGTCGTTGCCCGCCGTCGAGGATCGCGAGATCGTGCGAGCCCTGCCGCCGGCCACCGAGGGCCCGCTGGCCGTGCTCGCCGCCAGCTCGCTGCCGCAGGCCGGCGCGAACGGCTTCCGGCTGCTCGTCTCCGGCACCGAGGCCTTGCAGGCGCGACTGGCGCTGATCCAGCAGGCGCGCGTGTCCGTGGACCTGCAGGTCTACCAGTTCAGGAGCGATCTCACCGGCTTGCGCGTGGTGCGCGCGCTGCGCGACGCGGCGGCTCGCGGCGTGCGCGTGCGCTTGCTGCTCGACGACATGTACACCGCCGGCGACGACGGCCTGTGGCTCGGCCTGGCGTCGATGCCCGGGGTCGAGGTGCGGTTGTTCAACCCTTTCCTGGCCGGCCGCGACAACCACTTCGGCCGGCTGGTCGACGCGGCCTTCGGCGACGAGCGGCTGCACCGGCGCATGCACAACAAGCTGCTGGTGGCCGACGGTGTGCTCGCGGTGGCCGGCGGGCGCAATATCGGCGATGCCTATTTCCTGCGCGACGCCGCGCAGGGCTTCTTCGACCTGGACCTGCTGTGTGCCGGCGCGTTGGTGTCGCGCATGAACGAGGCCTTCGACGAGTACTGGAACAGCGAGTACAGCCACGACGTGCGCCGCATCGCCGACGACGGCCAGGCGCCGGACTCGCGCCTGGCCGCGCTGATGGCACGGCTGGACGAGCACGCAGCCGACAACCCGCCGCAGTTCCGCGCCGCGGGCGGGGCGCTGACGCAGGAGTTCGGCCGCCAGCGGCTGGACATGCTGCTGGCGCCGGCCATCGTCGCCTTCGACGTGCCGACGAAGATCGAGAACGTGGGCGGGCTCGACCTGGCCGGGCTGGCGCAGGCCGGATCGCAGGTGCGGCTGCTGGTGGAGCAGGCCATCCGCAGTGCGCAGTCCGACCTGGTGTTGGTGTCGCCGTACCTGATTCCCGGGCCGAGCGGTGTCGAGGCGCTGACGGCGTTCGTGAAGCGCGGTGTGCGCGTCAGGCTGATGACCAATTCGCTGGCGGCCACCGACGAGCGACTGGTGCACGTGGGCTACCGGCAGCACCGCGTCGATGCGCTGCGCGCCGGCGCCGAGCTCTACGAATGGAGCCCGGCGCAAGGCGGCCGCGTGCTGCGCGAGATCGTCGCCGGCGGCACGGTGCTGCGGCTGCATGCCAAGTGCGCAGTCATCGACCGGCGGCGCGTCTACCTCGGCTCGATGAACTTCGACCCGCGTTCGCGCGACTGGAACACCGAGTTCGGCCTGCTCATCGACAGCCCCGTGCTGGCCGAGCAGGTGCTGGCCTTGATCGACGAGGTGCTGCTGCGTGCGGCCTATCGTGTGCGCCTGGCCGAGGATGGCGAATCGCTGCGATGGAGCCTGGCCAACGGCGACGGCAGCGAGCACGACTTCGAACCGGAAACCGACCTGGGCAGCCGCGTCCTGCTGGACCTGCTGGCGCCGTTCGTGCCGGAGCAGATGCTCTAGCGTGGGTGTTATCATCGCGGCTTCGAAGAAATGACAAATATCCTTTCAAATCAAATACTTAGAGTGATTTGACGGGTCTGACTGCCGCTTCCGCGGCCCGCCCATGCGCCTCAACCAGATCAAGCTCTCCGGCTTCAAGTCCTTCAGCGACCCCACCACCTTTGCGTTGCCCGGCCAGCGCGTCGGCGTGGTCGGCCCCAACGGCTGCGGCAAGTCCAACATCATGGACGCGGTGCGCTGGGTGCTGGGCGAAAGCAAGGCCAGCGAGCTGCGCGGCGAGTCGATGCAGGACGTCATCTTCAACGGCTCGGGCCTGCGCAAGCCGGCTGGCCGCGCCAGCGTGGAACTGGTCTTCGACAACAGCGACGCGCGCGCCGGCGGACCGTGGAACCAGTTCGGAGAGATTGCCGTCAAGCGCGTGCTCACGCGCGACGGCGGCTCCAGCTACTACATCAACAACCAGCCGGTGCGCCGCCGCGACGTGCAGGACGTGTTCATGGGCACCGGCCTGGGGCCGCGAGCCTACGCGATCATCGGCCAGGGCACGATCAGCCGCATCATCGAATCGCGGCCGGAAGAGTTGCGGCTGTTCCTGGAAGAAGCCGCCGGCGTGTCCAAGTACAAGGAACGCCGCCGCGAGACCGAGAACCGGCTGAAGGACACGCGCGAGAACCTCACGCGCGTCGACGACATCCTGCGCGAACTGAACGCCAATCTCGAGAAGCTGGAGAAGCAGGCCGAGGTGGCGCAGACCTACCGCACGCTGCAGGAACAGGGCACGCTGAAACTGCACCAGTTCTGGTTCCTCAAGCACCGCGACGCGGCCAACGAAGAGCAGCGCGTGCATGCCGCGTTGCTGGAAGCCACCACCGCACTGGAAGCGCGCGTGGCCGAGTTGCGACATGTCGAGGCCGAGATGGAAGCCGTGCGCCAGGCGCACTATGCCGGCGGCGATGCGCTGCATCAGCGCCAGGGTGAGCTGGCCGAGGCCGCACTGGAGGTGAGCCGGCTGGAAGAGCGCATCCGCTACGTGGTCGAAGGCCGCGAACGTGCGCAGGCCCGCCTGGCCGAGCTGAAGGCGCAGAACGACCAGTGGGCCGCGCGCCAGGCCGATGCCGATGCCGAGTTGGAGCGCATTGCCGAGGCGCTGCGCTCGGCCGACGAGCAGTCGCAATTGCAGGCGGCGCAGGCCGAGGAGCAGTCGCAGCAACTGCCCGCGCTGGAAGACGCCTTGCGCGACGCACAGCAGCGCAGCAACCAGCAGCGCGGCGCGGTGGCCGAGGTGCAGCAGCAGATCCAGGTGCTGGCCGCCGAGAGCCGCAGCCTCGACGACCAGACGCGCCAGCTGCAGCAGCGCAACGAGCGGCTGGGCAGCGAGCGCCAGGGACTGGCGCTGCCCGACCTGGCCAGGCTGGAGCAACTGCAGCACGAAAGCGCCGCCTTGAATGAAGGCCAGGCGATGGCCGAGGCGCGGCTGCACGAGCTGGGCGAGCAGGTGCTCTCGCTGGACGAACAGCGCCGCGCGATGGCCCAGGCGGCCGCCACCGAAGCCGCGCGCCAGGCCGAGCTGGGCGCGCGGCTGGAGGCACTGCGTGCGCTGCAGGACAAGGTGCAGAGCAGCGGCAAGCTCAAGCCCTGGTTGCTCAAGCACGGGCTGGACAGCCTGCAGGGCCTGTGGACGAAGGTACACATCGAGCCCGGGTGGGAAACCGCGCTGGAAGCTGCACTGCGCGAGCGGCTGAATGCGCTGGAGGTGGGACGATTGGAGACGGTGCGCGCCTTCGCCGCCGACGCGCCGCCGACGCGGCTGGCCTTCTATTCATCGAATGCCGGCGCTATCGCCAGCACGCACCGCACGCTGCCGCGCTTGTCGGAGCTGCTGCGGCTGAACGATGCCGGGCTGCAGTCGCTGCTCAACGACTGGCTCGAAGGCGTGTACACCGCGCCCAGCCTGGACGAGGCGCTGGCCGCGCGCGGCCAGCTGACGCATGGCGAAGTGGTCATGTCGCGCGAAGGCCATGCGGTGTCGCAATACGCGGTGAGCTTCTACGCGCCCGATTCCGAGCAGGCCGGCATGCTGGCGCGGCAGCAGGAGATCGAGAATCTGGAGCGCCAGCTCCGCGCGCAGGGCCTGATCGCCGACGAAGCGCGCAGCGCCAGTGTGCGCGTCGAAGCCGCCTACACCGAAGCCTCGCTGCGCCTGGCCAGCGCCCGGCGCGAGGCCGCCGAAGCGCAGACCCGCGCCCACCAGACGCAGGTGGAGCTGCTGCGCCTGTCGCAGCAGGCCGAGGCCAGCCAGGCGCGGCGCAGCCAGCTCGACGGCGAGCTGGCCGAGCTGGGCACGCAGCTGGACGAGTTGCGCGAGCGCCGCAGCCTGGGCGAGGCACGCTTCGAGGAACTTGACCAGCAGCTGGCCGATGCGCAGCAGCGTCACAGCGAGCTGGACGATGCGGTCATCGATGCCGAGCGCCGGCTCAACGCCGCGCGCGAGCAGTTGCGCACGCTGGAACGCCAGGCCCAGGAGGCCGCCTTCCAGTCGCGCACGCTGGTCGCGCGCCAAGGCGAACTGCAGCGCGCCATCGAAACGGCGCAGCAGCAGGTCGCCACCAATGTGCAGGCTGCTGCGCAGATCGACGAGGAACTGGCCGGTCTCAACGACGCCGCCGCGCAAGCCGGGCTGCAGACCGCACTGGCGCTGCGCCTGCAGCGCGAACAGGCGCTGGCCGCCACGCGAAGCCAGTACGACGAACTCAGCGCCAAGCTGCGTGCTGCCGAGGAGCAGCGCCTGACGCTGGAACGCAGCTTGGAGCCGATGCGCGAGGGCCTGACCAAGCTGCAGCTGGAGCAGCAGGCGGCCATGCTCGGCGGCGCCCAGTACATGGAGCAGTTGCATGCCGCGCAGGTCGACCTGGAAGTGCTGGCTCAGGGCATCGAACAAGGCGGCGTCAAGCTGTGGGGGCTGCAGGGCGAGATCGACCGGCTCAACCGCGAACTGGCGGCGCTGGGCGCAGTGAACCTGGCCGCGCTGGAGGAATTGACGGCGTCGCGCGAACGCAAGAGCTTCCTCGACGCGCAGAATGCCGACCTGCTGGAGGCGATGAACACGCTGGAAGACGCGATCCGCAAGATCGACCTGGAAACGCGCGACTTGCTGGGCCAGACCTTCACCCAGGTGAACGAACATTTCGGCCGCATGTTCCCCAGCCTGTTCGGCGGCGGCAGCGCGCGGCTGGTGATGACCGGCGACGAGATCCTCGATGCCGGCGTGCAGGTGCTGGCGCAGCCGCCGGGCAAGAAGAACAGCACCATCCACCTGCTGTCGGGCGGCGAGAAGGCGCTGACCGCGATCGCGCTGGTCTTTGCCATCTTCCAGCTGAACCCGGCGCCGTTCTGCCTGCTCGACGAAGTCGACGCGCCGCTGGACGACGCCAATACCGAGCGTTACTGCAAGCTGGTCAGCGAAATGAGCCAGGGCACGCAGTTCCTCTTCATCAGCCACAACAAGATCGCGATGGAAATGGCCGAGCAGCTGATCGGCGTGACGATGCAGGAGCAGGGCGTGTCGCGCATCGTCGCGGTGGACATGGACGCGGCACTCGGCATGGCCGAAGCTGCATAGGCACGCAAGACGCGCATGTCCCTTACCGTCGCGCTTTCGATCCTGGGTGCGCTGCTGTTGGCGGCGCTGCTGGCCCATGGCTGGTGGAGCGCGCGCCGCGCCAGTCCGCGCCAGGCCGATACGGCGCAGCCGACCCTGCGTGTCGAGCCGGCGCTGGGCGAGGCCTTGACGTTGTCGCCAGATACCGCTGCCGATCCGGCCGAGCGCCGTGCGCCGGCCGCGCGACGACAGGCGCGGCTGGATGCGCTGATCGACGCCGTCGTGCCGCTGTCGCTGGAGGCGCCGGTCAGCGGCGAGCTGGTCATGGCCCACTGGCCGGCCACACGCCGCGCCGGCACCAAGCCCTTCTACATCGAGGGCCTGAATCTCGAATCCGGCGACTGGGAGCAGCCCGCCTCCGACCAGCGCTACAACGAACTGCAGGCCGGCGTGCAACTGGCCAACCGCAGCGGTGCGCTCAACGAGATCGAATACTCCGAGTTCGTGCACAAGCTGCAGGCCTTTGCCGAAGGCGTGGGTGCGATGCCCGACTTTCCCGACATGCTGGACGTGGTGGCGCGGGCCCGCGAGCTGGACGCTTTTGCCGGCCCGCTGGATGCGCAGCTGGCGGTGCGGCTGGTGGCGCGCTCGGTGGCCTGGTCGGTGGGTTATGTGCAGCAATGCGCTGGCCGCCGCGGGCTGTTGCCTGGAGCGGTGGCCGGTCGACTGGTACTGCCTTCGCCCGAGGAGGGCGCACCGCCGGTGCTGGTGCTGGAATTCGACGCCCAGGCGGCGATGGCCGAGGACCCGCAGGCCGCGGCGCTGCGCGAGCTCATCCTCAGCCTGGACGTGCCGCAGACGCCGGCGTCCGCGGAGCCCTTTCCCACCTGGCACAAGGTGGCGCATGCGCTGGCCGAGGACATGGATGCCGACCTGCTGGACGATGCCGGCCGGCCGATCACGCTGCATGCCTTCGACGCCATCGGCAAGGACCTGTCGCAGCTTTATGACGCGCTGCAGACGCACGACCTGGCGGCGGGATCGCCGGCCGCGCGCCGGCTTTTTGCCGGATGAGCGGCGGCGCGCCCGGTGCGCCGGACCTGGCGTTGCGCCGCGCGTCCGCCGCCGACGTGCCGGCGCTGGCCGCGCTGTACGCCCACAGTGCGCGCGAGCTCGGCCCGCAGGTCTACAGCCCCGAGCAGGTGGTCGCGTGGCAACGATTTGCCCACGACACGCCGGCCTTTGCCGACTATGTGCTGCAGGCGTGCACCTGGATGGCCGAGGATGCCGCAGGAGCGCGGGGCTTTTGCGGCATCGATGCCGAAGGCGAGGTGCGCTCGCTGTATGTGCGCGCCACGGCCACGCGCCGCGGCCTGGGTTCGGCGCTGCTGGCGCATGCGCTGGCCAGGGCGCGGCAGCAGGGCCTGGCCAGCTTTGCGGCCTGGGCCACGCCCTTCAGCCTGCAGGTGTTCGCTCGCGCCGGCTTCAGCCCGGTGCGCACGGTGCGCGAGCCCTTCCAGGGCGTGATGTTCGCTCGCTACCGCGTCGCGCTGGGCCGCTCAGCCCACGATGCGTGAGGGCTCGCGCATCAGCACGAACTCCTCGGCGGCGGTGGGGTGCACGGCGATCGTGCGGTCGAACATGGCCTTCGTGGCGCCGGCGCTCAGCGCCACCGCCAGGCTCTGCACGATCTCGGGCGCGTCGGCGCCGAGCATGTGCACCGCCAGCACCTTGTCGGTCTGCGCATCGACCAGCAGCTTCATGTAGCAGCGCTCGGCGCCGTCGATGAAGGCCTGGCGCATCGGCCGGAAGTCGGCCTCGAAGACCTTCAGCTTGTGGCCCGCGGCCAGTGCATCGGCTTCGGTCGGGCCGATCGTCGCCAGCGGCGGCAGCGTGAACACTGCGGCGGTGACCAGGCTCAGGTCCACCTCGCGCGGACTCGGGCCGAACAGCGAATCGGCCAGCGCGCGACCTTCGGCAATGGCCACCGGCGTCAGGTTCCACTTGTGGGTGACGTCGCCGATGGCATACACGCCTTCGGCCGTGGTGTGCAGCCGCGCATCCACCGGCACCGCGCCCACCGCATCGAGCGTGATGCCCAGTGTTTCGAGCCCCAGCCCGGCGGTATTGGGGCGGCGGCCGGTGGCGTTGAGCACGAAGGGGTACTCGCGCATGCGATCGTCGGCAGAGATGAGCAGCCACTCGCCGCCGGCGCGCTGCACTTCGCGCGGCGTCACGCCGGGGTGCAGCTCGACGCCCGCGGCCTGCAGCGCGGCGGCGGCGCGCGTGCGCAGGTCCTCGTCGAAGCCGCGCAGCGGCAGCCGCGCGCGGTAGAACAGGCTCACCGCCACGCCCAGCCGCGCCAGCATGCTGGCGAATTCCAGCGCGATGAAGCCGCCGCCGATGATCGCCGCCTTCTTCGGCAGCACGTGCAGGTCGAGCAGGTCGTCGCTGGTCGGGCAATGTTCGATGCCTGGGATGCTGTCGCGCACCGGTGCGGCACCGGTGGCGATCAGGATGTGCCTGGCGTTCAGCACACGCTCGCCCACGCGCACGCGCCGCGGCCCGTCGACGACGGCGCGGCCTTCGATCAACTCGACCTTCGATCCGGCCAGCAACTGACGGTAGATGTGCTCCAGGCGCTGCGTCTCCGCCGCTTTGGCAGCCGCCCAGCGGGGCATCTCGAAGTGCGGATGGCCGAGGTTCCAGCCGTAGCCCGCCGCCTCGCGGAAACCGTCGCCGTAGGCCGCCGCGTACATCAGCAGTTTCTTCGGCACGCAGCCGCGGATGACGCAGGTGCCACCGACGCGGCTGCTCTCGATGATCGCCACCTTGGCCCCATGCGCCGCGGCACGGCGCGAGGCCGCGACACCACCGGAGCCGGCACCGATCACCACCAGGTCGAAGTCGTCGGTCATGGGTGGTGTCATTGCAGCGGCGGGAAGATGGTCTTCCAGTCGTTCTTCATGCTGATCAGCCCCCAGCCCATGGCCTGGTACTGGTCCAGGCCCTGCGCCAGGCGGCCGATGCTCGAGTTGCGGTCATAGGCGTACTCGCGTACGGCGTCGTCGTGGTGCACGAGCATGCCCAGGCGCAGGCCCGGGGCGGTGGTGGTCCATTGCAGCATCTGGAAGTCGCCGTCGGAGTTGCCGAAGGCGGCGATCGGCCGGCGACCGATATGCAAGTTGATGCCGACGGGCTTGCCTTGCTTGTCGTCAACGAAATCCAATTCGGGCAGCCGCATGAGCACTGGCGTGGTGCCGCGCATCTCGAACTTGGTCTTGATGCTGCTGCCGACCACCTGCTCGGGCGGGATGCCATAGACCTTCTCCGTCCACGGCCGCATGAACTCGATGCCGCCACCTGAGACGATGAAGGTCTTGAAGCCGTTCGCGCGCAGGTAGGCGAGGACTTCGAGCATCGGCTGGTAGACCATTTCGGTGAAACGGCGCTTTGTCGTGGGATGTCTTGCGGTGGCGGACCAGTCCTTGACGATCTTCGCGAACTCCTCGGTCGTCATGCCGGCATGGGTCGCCATGACGATTTCGAGGATCGCGTGCTCGCCGCCGGCGAGTGCGGCTTTCACATCGCCCTTGAGCAGCGAGGCGTAGGGTTCCTTGTCTCTCCATTCGGGATGCTGCGGTGCCAGTGCCTTGACGCGGTCGAGCGCGAAGAAGAACTGGAAATACATCGGCTGCTCGGCCCACAAGGTGCCGTCGTTGTCGAAGACGACAATGCGTTCCTCGGGGGCGACGTAGTCCTTGCTGCCTTCGCTCGTGACGGCCTTGACGAAGGCAACGATGCGCTGCTTGTTGGCACCGTCGTTCCACGAAGGCAACGGATCACCGGATGGCATCGTCCCGGGCATCGGCGCACAAGCGGCGAGCAGGCCGGACAATACGAACGCGCCTAGCCACCGCCTTCTGGACACCCAGGACTGCAATGCATTGATCGGCATGACTCCTCCACGATGCGCCGACCGATTCTGCCAGCCTGCCACCTCGTGGCATGCTACTGGCCAATGAGTCCACAAGCCGAACGCGCCGCCGTGCTGCGGGCCACGCTGCAACACCACGCGCACCAGTACTACGTGCTCGATGCGCCGCAGATCCCCGACGCCGAATACGACCGCCTGTTCCAGGAGTTGCAGGCGATCGAGGCCGCGCACCCGGAGCTGCGCACGCCCGATTCGCCGACGATGCGTGTCGGCGGTCGTGTGCTCGACGGCCTGGTGCCGGTGCGCCATGCGCTGCCAATGCTGTCGATCCGCACCGAGACCGACACCACGGCCGCGGGCGCGCGCGCCTTCGACTCGCGCGTGCGCCGCGAGCTGGCGCTGCCGGAAGACGCGCCATCGGTGGACTACAACGCCGAGCTCAAGTTCGACGGCCTGGCGATCAACCTGCGCTACGAGGACGGCGTACTGGTGCAGGCCACCACGCGCGGCGACGGCGAGACTGGCGAGGACGTTACGCAGAACGTGCGCACCATCGGGCGCATTCCGTTGCGGTTGGTGGGCGACGCACCGCCGCTGATCGAGATCCGCGGCGAGGCCTACATGCGCCGCGATGATTTCGAGTGGCTCAACGAGCGCCAACGCGAGAAGGGTGGCAAGACCTTCATCAACCCGCGCAACACCGCGGCCGGCGCGATCCGCCAGCTCGACCCTGCGGGCATGGCCGACAAGAAACTGAGCTTCTTCGCCTACGGCCTCGGCGATGTGCGGGGCTGGGCGCAGCCGCCCACACAAAGCGGCACGCTGGACGCGATCGCCGCCTTCGGCGTTCCGGTCAATGCCGACCGGCGCGTGGTGCAGGGCGCGGACGGGCTGGTGGCCTTCCATCAGGAGATTGCCGCCAGGCGCGACCAGTTGCCCTTCGACATCGACGGCGTGGTCTACAAGGTCAATTCGATTGCCCTGCAACAGCGAATGGGCTTCGTCACGCGCGAGCCGCGCTGGGCGGTGGCGCACAAGTACCCGGCGCAGGAGCAGCTGACGCGGCTGAACGCCATCGACATCCAGGTCGGCCGCACCGGAAAGTTGACGCCGGTGGCCAAGCTGGAGCCGGTATTCGTCGGTGGCACGACGGTGAGCAATGCCACGCTGCACAACCTGTTCGAACTGCGACGAAAGGGTGTGCGCATCGGCGACAGGGTGATCGTGCGCCGCGCCGGCGACGTGATTCCGGAAATCGTCGGGCGTGTGCCGGCGCCGCGCGAACACTACGTGCCCAACTTCCGAATGCCGCGGCAATGCCCCGTGTGCGGCAGTGCGGTGCAGCGCGAGAAGGGCGGCATCGACCATCGCTGCAGCGGCGGCCTGTTCTGCGCCGCGCAGCGCAAGCAGGCGATCCTGCACTTTGCCGGCCGGCGCGCAATGGACATCGAGGGCCTGGGCGACAAGCTGGTCGATCAGCTGGTCGACGGCGGCGTGATCCGCACGCTTCCCGAGCTGTACAAGCTGGGCGTGGCCAAGCTGTCGGCGCTGGAGCGCATGGCCGACAGGAGCGCGGCCAATCTCGTCGCCGCCCTGGAAAAGAGCATGCACACCACGCTGCCACGCTTTCTTTACGCGCTGGGCATCCGCCATGTGGGCGAGACCACCGCCAAGGACCTGGCCAAGCATTTCGGCGCCATCGACCGGGTGATGGACGCCAGCATCGGGCAGCTGCTCGAGGTCAACGATGTCGGCCCGGTGGTGGCGCGCAGCATCCACACCTTCTTCGCGCAGCCGCACAACCGCGAGGTGGTGGAACAGTTGCGCGCGGCCGGCATCCGATGGGACGAGCACGACGGCGCGGCCAGGCCCGAGGCGCTGCCGCTGGCCGGGCTGACGGTGGTGTTGACCGGCACGCTGCCGACGCTGACGCGCGACGGCGCCAAGGCGCTGCTCGAAGCCGCCGGTGCGAAGGTGGCCAGCTCGGTGTCGAAGAAGACCGCCTACGTCGTCGCCGGCGAGGAGGCGGGCTCCAAGCTGGACAAGGCGCGAGAACTCGGCGTGCCGGTGCTCGACGAGGCAGGGTTGCGCGCGCTGCTGGCTCGGCCCCGCCTGATCGGTGCCCCGCATAATTCCGCCCTGGTTCACTGACTTGGAAACCCAGACGATGCCTTCATCCGGCCTCAAGGCCCTGCCTGCGCTTCTGCTGGCTACCGTGGCCACAGCCTGGCTGCCTGCCGGCGCCGCATGCCTGAGCGACACCGAGGCCGCTGCGCTGGTGGCCAACTACCTGAACAAGAAGCCCGCGGCCACACCCGAAGGCCTGAACGACGCCGACGCCACCTGCACGCGTGCCAAGGTGAACAAGTTCCTGGTGCAGCAGACCGGGGCCAAGGCGATCGGCTACAAGGCCGGCTTGACCAACCCGGCGGTGCAGAAGCGCTTCAACGCCACGGCGCCGGTGTGGGGCGTGCTCTTCGCACCGATGCTGCTGCAGGACGGTGCCACGGTCGAGGCGGCCTTTGGCGCTCGCCCGCTGTTCGAGGCCGACCTGCTGGTGCGCGTGTCCGACGCCCGCATCAGTCAGGCGAAAACCCCCGCAGCAGGTGCTGCAGTACATCGACCAGGTGATCCCCGCCATTGAGTTGCCGGACCTGGTGGTCGAGGCGCCGCCCAAGCTCAATGGCGCGGGCGTGGCCGCGATCAACGTCGGCGCGCGCTACTTCGTCGCCGGTGCGCCGATCGCGGTGAAGCGCACGCAGGAGTTTGCCGATTCGCTGGCCAGCATGAAGGTGCTGGTGATGGGCGGCGGCCAGGACCTGGACACCGGCTTCGGCCGCGACGTGCTCGACCATCCGCTGAATGCGGTGGCCTGGCTGGCGCAGGACCTGCAGAAGCAGGGGCTGTCGTTGAAGAAGGGCGACCTGGTCAGCGTCGGCTCGTTTTCCAGGCTGATGCCGCCGAAGGCCGGACAGAAGGTCGAAGTTCAATACCAGGGCCTGCCCGACAACCCGTCGGTCACGGTGACTTTTCGCTGAGCCCGGGAGCCCGGCATGGCAGTGCGTGAGATTCTGAAGATGGGTGATCCGCGCCTGCTGCGCATCGCCGCACCGGTGACCGACTTCGACTCGCCCGCGCTGCTGGCGCTGGTGGAGGACCTGTTCGACACCATGCGCGCCGCCAACGGCGCCGGCCTGGCGGCACCTCAGATCGGCGAGGACCTGCAGCTGGTGATCTTCGGTTTCGACCACAACGAACGCTACCCCGAGGCGCCGCCGGTGCCGCTGACGGTGCTGGCGAACCCGGTGATCGAGCCCGTGGGCGACGACATGGTCGACGGCTGGGAAGGCTGCCTGTCGGTGCCGGGACTGCGCGGCGTGGTGCCTCGCCATGCGCGCATCCGCTATCGTGGCGTCGATGCCAAGGGGCAGCCGATTGATCGCGAGGTCGACGGCTTCCACGCGCGCGTGGTGCAGCATGAATGCGACCACCTGATCGGCCGCCTGTACCCGACGCGCATGCGCGACCTGCGCCAGCTGGGCTACACCAGCGTGCTGTTCCCCGACCTGGACCCGAACGAGCCCGACGAATAGGGCTGCCACGTGCCGGCCGGATGGAAGGGCGTGCGTCCGGGCCACGGCGCCTCGGTCAGCCAAAGTGGTGGCTGCGGCGTTATGCAGTCTCGAGCCATCGCCGCGCCCGCGGATTGGCCATCGAAGAGGCTGGGCATGCACGATCGTTTGTCGAGGAATTCACGCCGGCGCCTGCCTTGGGGTGGGTGGCGCACGCTGGGGTTGTTGATGCTTGGTCTGCTGGCGGCAGCCACGAGCGCGCGTGCGCAGGATGACCCTCCCGGCCGCGTCGGGCGCATTGCTGGGCTGCAGGGCGAGGTCTGGGTGTACGACGACGAGCAGGGTGAGTGGCAAGGCGCGCAGCACAACCGTCCATTCACGCAGGGCGACCGGCTGTCCACCGCGGCCGATGGTCGTGTGGAGTTGCGCATCGGTTCGACCACGCTGCAACTTGGCGGCGGCGCCGAACTCGACGCCGTCCGCCTGGACGACGAGCGCTTGCAGTTCGCACTGCTGCGCGGCAGCCTCGCCCTGCGCATTCGCTCGGGCGAGGTCGCGGCGGAACTGGAGCTGCTCACGCCCGAAGGCCGCTTCGTGCCCTTGCGCAGCGGGTTGTATCGCATCGACCGGCAGGACGAGACCAGCTTCGCCGGGGTGTGGCGCGGTGAACTGCAGTTCCATGCCCCCGAACTCGTGCGCACGCTGCAACCGGGTCAGCGCGCCGAGTTCTGGCGCGACGGGCCGCAGCGCATCGCGCGTACCCAGTGGCTGAGCCCGCTGGACGACGAGTTCGCGCAGGCCGTGCTGCGCGATGACCTGGCCGACACGCGCAGTGCCGCGACAGTCTTCGTGTCGCCGGAGATGACCGGAGCCGAGGACCTCGACCGCCATGGTGGCTGGCAGCAGCACCCCGAATATGGCGCGGTGTGGACGCCGTCGCAGGTGGCGGTGGGCTGGGTGCCGTATCGCTATGGTCAATGGGTCTGGTTGCGTCCCTGGGGTTGGACCTGGGTCGACGATGCACCGTGGGGCTTCGCGCCCTTTCACTACGGCCGCTGGCTGTCTTGGGGCGGCCGTTGGTGCTGGGCGCCCGGCCCACGTGTGGCCCGACCGGTATATGCGCCGGCGTTGGTGGCCTGGGTTGGCGGGCCACAGTTCAACGTCGTGGTCGGCTCACGGCCCGTGCCGGCGGTCGGCTGGGTGCCGCTGGCACCACGTGAGGTCTATCGGCCAGGCTACCGTGTCAGCCCCGGCTACCTGAATCGCCTGAACACGCATCCACCGCATGCGGGAGCGCCGCCGCCGGGCCATGGCAACCGCGGCATTCCAGGCGCCGTGACCGTGCTGCCAGCGCCGCGGCTGGCGCCGCGGCAACCGGTGGCGGGCGCCGCGTTGCGCGCCGAGGAGATGGTGCTGCTGCGCCAATGGCAGGCCGAGCGCTTCCACCACGATGCGCCGGGACGGCCCGCGTATCCGGTGCGCGAGGCGACGCGTCCCCACGTGGCCGCGCCGCTGAGCCCGGTACCCGCAGCACGCGCCGTGCAGCAGCCGGACCTGCCGCCCCAGCGCGGCCGGCCCGAGCGCCCGATGCCGCCCCAGGCTCAGGCGCCTGCCGCCATACCGCGCCAGGCACTGCCTGCGGCGCCGCCGGCCCTGCCGGCGCCGTCGTTGTCATCCCGGCCGCCGACGCGACCCCTGCCGCCTGCGCAAGAGCTGCCGTCTGCAACACCGGTGCCGCACGTCCGGCCAATGCCGCCCCAGCAGGCGCCGACGGCCGCGCCGTTCTTCGGCACCGCGCCGCACTCTGCGGCGCCTCAGCCGTCGCCCGCGCGAGAACGCGGCCGTGCGCCGACGGCACCCCAGGGCGGCGAGGCGGCACGGCCATTGCCCTCGCCGACGGCACCGCCCGCTGCGGGTGCCCAGGCGCAGTCCGGCGCCATGCCCGTCGCCGGCGCGCCGCCGAAGGCGTTCAGCCCGGCGCCGGCGGCGCATTCACCCGTGCCGGCCGCCGCAGCAGCTGCGCCGCCAGGTGTGACTGCCGCCACGGCACGACCCGTGGCGCCGCCAACGGCACGTCCGGAGCCGGCCAAGCCGGAACTCGGCAAAGGCGACGCTGAACGTGGCGAGCGGCGCCGCACACCCGAATCGCGCCAGCAGCAACGCGAGAGGTAATGGCGCTGCGGCGCCCACCGGGTCCCGGCGCCGCTACTTCAGCAGAGGCTTCAGCACCGGCCAGACGTTGTCCAGCATGCGCGGCTGCGCCTGCGCGTTCGGGTGGATGCGGTCGCTCTGGAATGACGCACCGGCGTCGGGCCCGTCGGCCACGCCGGCCAGGAAAAAGGGCACCAGTGCCGCGCCTTCGGCCTTGGCCAGGGCGGCGAACAGTGCGGCGAAATCCGTCGCGTACTTCTGGCCGTAATTCGGCGGTACCTGCATGCCGACGATCAGTACACGCGCGCCAGCGGCCTTGGCGGCCTGCGCCATCGCACCCAGGTTGGCACGTGTCATGTCCAGCGGCAGGCCGCGCAGTGCATCGTTGCCACCCAGCTCGATGAGCACGATGCCCGGCTTGTGCTGCACCAGCAGTGCCGGCAGACGCGAGCGCCCGCCCGAGCTGGTGTCGCCGCTGATACTGGCGTTGACCACGTCGACGGCGATCCTCTCGCGCGCCAGCCGCTGCTGCAACAACGCCACCCAGCCTGTGCCGCGCTCCAGCCCGTATTCGGCCGACAGACTGTCGCCGACCACCAGCAGCGGGCGGCGCGGCGAGGCAGCCTGTGCGGCCCATGCACGCCCACCCACGCCGGCCAGGGCAAGCAGGCTACAGTGCCGCAGCAGCGCACGCCGCGTGAGCCCCGAACCAAGAAGACGAATGTCCGAACCGATCATCGCTGTCCAACACATCACCAAGCAGGTGGCCGATTCCACCGGCACGCTGACCATTCTCCACGACATCAATTTCGAGTTGCGCGCGCAGGAGTCGGTGGCCATCGTCGGCGCCTCGGGTTCGGGCAAGAGCACCTTGCTGTCGATCATTGCCGGGCTGGACGTACCGACCAGCGGCCAGGTGCGGCTGGCCGGCACCGAGCTGTTCGCGCTGGACGAGGATGCTCGCGCGGCGGTGCGCTCGCGCAAGCTGGGCTTCGTATTCCAGAGCTTCCAGCTGCTGGCCAACCTGAATGCGCTGGAGAACGTGATGCTGCCGCTGGAACTGCTGGGCCAGCCGGACGCGCGTGTGCGTGCGGCCGAGATGCTGGGGCGCGTCGGTCTGAGCGCGCGCCTCGGCCACTACCCGAAGGTGCTGTCGGGTGGCGAGCAGCAGCGTGTGGCGCTGGCCCGGGCCTTCGTCGTGCACCCGGCGGTGCTGCTCGCCGACGAGCCCACCGGCAGCCTGGACTTCGCCACCGGCGCCAAGGTCATGGAGCTGATGTTCGAGATGAACCGCGAGGCCGGTACGACGCTGGTGCTGGTGACACACGATGCCGCCATCGCCGCGCGCTGCCAGCGACAGCTGGGCATCGAGGCCGGCCGGTTGGTCAGCGACCGGGAAGCCTGACGCAACTCAAGGTGAACCGGCTCGCCGGGTGCATTGAACCCCCGCAGGCAGCGGGCCCCGGGTGCAGCCCGGCCAGGGCGGGGCCCGGTTACTGCTGCGCGAACTTGTAGTCGGTCTTGGCCGCCTTGCGCAGCCCTTCCTGGTAGTCCTGCAGCTTGATCTGCTCGAGCCGCTGCACGATCTGCGGCTTCACGTCCTCGAAGGCCGGGAACTGCGCCTCGCGCGTGTCCTCGAGCTTGATGATGTGCCAGCCGAACTGGGTCTTCACCGGCTCGGCAGTCATCTCGCCCTTCTTCAGCTTGATCATCGCCTGGCCGAACTCGGGCACGTAGGAATCGGCCTTGGCGAAGTCGAGGTCGCCGCCGTTCTGGCCGGACCCGGGGTCTTTCGAATTCTTCTTCGCCAGGTCCTCGAACTTGGCGCCCGCCTTGAGCTGAACAATCAGCGCCTTGGCCTCGGCCTCGTTCTCTACCAGGATGTGGCGTGCGCGATATTCGGTGCCGGTGACCTGGGCCTTGAACTTGTCGTACTCGGCCCTGGCCTCGGCATCGGTGACCGGGTTCTTCTTCTTGAAATCCTCGAACAACTCGCGGATCAGGATGCTCTGGCGCGCCAGTTCCATCTGCGCGCGGTAGTCAGCCGAGGTGGCGATGCCCTTCTTCTCGGCCTCCTGCGTGAACACCTCGCGCAGCACCACCTGGTCCTTGGCCTGGGCTTCCATCTCCGGCCCGACCTTCTGCCCGGCGCGCGCGGCCTGCTGCAGCAGGCTGTCGACTCGTGCCTTCGGCACGGCCTTGCCATTGACGACGGCGATGTTCTGCGCCTGGACCGCGACGGGCATCAGCAAGGCTGCGGAAACGGCCACGAATGCGGCGCGAACGGCCTGGGAATTCGACTTCATGTCTGGGGTGTCTTTCTTGGCTTGGCGCTCAATGCACGGTGCCACGGCGCGCCGCAGCAGGCGGTGGGCCCACGGTCAGAATCGGTCAGGGTCGGTGGGTATCAGGGCTCGCCAGGCGCACGCGCCTCGATGGCCAACGCATGGATGCCGGCGGGCATCAACAGGCGCAGGGCATCATACACGAGGCGATGTCGCGCCACGCGGCTGCAGCCGGTGAAACGCGCGCTCGTGATGCGCACGCTGAAGTGTTTGCCTTCGCGCGCGCCGGCATGGCCCGCATGCAGGTGGCTGTCGTCCTGCACCTCCAGCAGCGAGGGCTGCAAGGCGCCGCGCAAGGCGGCCTCGATGGCCTCGCGGCTGACGCCGGGTGGGTTCACTGAACGACCTTCCGCGCTGCGCGCTGCGGGATGAGCGCTTCGGGGCGGCCGTGCGCGCTCACTGGTGTACCTTCGTGCTGCGCACTGCGGAATTCGCCCTTGGGGCGGCCCGGCGGGCTCATGCCGAGTCTGCCGGAGCCTTGGCGCCTGCGGCCTCGTCGTCCTTCATGTAGCGGCTGAGATAAAGCCCCTGCGCAAGTGTGAACAGCAGCATCAGCCCGATGCCGCCGAAGAGCTTGAAGTTGACCCAGGTGCCGGTGGAGAAGCTGTAGGCCACCCACAGGTTGAGCAGGCCCATCAAACCGAAGAAGGCCACCCAGGCGAAGTTCAGTCGGTGCCACACGGTGGCGGGAAGACGCATCTGCTCGCCGAGCAGCACGCGCAGCAGGTTCTTGCCGAAGACCAGCGGGCTCAGCCAGAACGACAGGCCCATGGCCCAGTAGAGCACGCTGGGCTTCCACTTGATGAAGGTCTCGTTGTGGAAGTAGATGGTCGCGCCGCCCAGCACGACCACCAGCACCAGGCTGACCCACAGCATGGTGTCGACCTTGCGGCCGCGCAGCTTCAGCCACGCCACCTGCGCCAGCGTGGCCACGATGACCACCACGGTGGCGAGCAGCACCGGCGCTTCTTCCTTGCCGACCACGCCGCCGGCGACGAGAAAGCCGAACTGGCTGCTGGCAAAGGCCGCGGCCCAGTCCTTGTGAGCCTCGGAATACTTGAAGGCGGCAAAGAACAGGAAGATCGGCAGGAAGTCGAAAAGTATTTTCATGCGTTCGGTGGGCAGGCCCAGGGCCGAGAAGGCGCCGGCAAGGGTCAATCCGGAGGCGCGAAGTTTATCGCGGCCGAATTGATGCAATAACGCTCGCCGGTGGGCGCCGGGCCGTCGTCGAACACATGGCCGAGATGCGAGCCGCAGTTGCGGCAGCGCACCTCGATGCGCAACATGCCGTGGCTGGTATCGCGCAGCTGCTCGATGACATCGCTGTTGATCGGCTCGGCATAACTCGGCCAGCCGCAACCGGCGTCGAACTTGGCCGCAGACTGGAACAGCGGCGTGCCGCAGCCGATGCAGTCATAGCGGCCGGCTTGAAAGTGGTCCCAGTACTTGCCGGTGAAGGGCCGTTCGGTGGCGGCATGGCGCGCCACCTGGTACTGCATCGGGTCGAGTTGCGAGCGCCATTCGGCATCGGTCTTGCGCACCGTATAGCTGGCATCGTCTTGCGGCTTGGTGCTCATGAGGAACAGGACACTTCAAGATGTTGCGACCAGTCGGGCGGGAAGTCAGCGTCGGCCTCGTGTTCCGGTTGCTCGTCGAAGGGGCGCTGCAGCAGTCGCAGCAGGCGCCGCACCTCGCCGAAGTCCCCCTCGCGGGCCAGGCGGATCGCACCTTCGGCCAGGTGGTTGCGCAGCACGTACTTCGGGTTGGTGAGCCGCATGGCCACCGCGCGCGCCGCATCGTCGCTGGCCTCGGCGCGCAGCCGCGTGGCATAGCGCACGGCCCAGGCGTCGAAGGCCTCGCGGTCGATGAACAGGTCGCGCATTGCCTCGTTGCGCGCGCCCTCGCGGCACGCGAAGCCACAAAGCCGGCGGAACGTGATCGTGAAATCGCTGCGGTCGGCAGCCATGCGGCGCAGCAGGTCGTCGGCCAGTTCACGGTCGCCATCCAGCGCCTGCCGCAGCCCGAGCTTCGCCCGCAGCAGCGACAGCAGCGTGTCGGCGAACACGCTCTTGTAGGGCTCCAGCGCGGCCAGTGCGGCATCACTGTCGCCAATCAACGGCAGCATGGCCTGCGCCAGCGCGTGCAGGTTCCAGAAGGCCACGTTCGGCTGGCGCGCATAGGCATAACGGCCGCTGTGGTCGGTGTGGTTGCAGATGTGGCCGGGGTCGAAGGCGTCGAGAAAGCCGAAGGGGCCGTAGTCGATGCTCAGCCCCAGGATCGACATGTTGTCGGTGTTCATCACGCCGTGGCAGAAGCCCACCGCCTGCCATTGCGCCAGCAGCGTGGCGGTGCGCCGCGCCACGGCTTCCAGCAGCGCGGCGTAGGGCATCGCGGCGTCGCGGCATTCGGGGTAGTAGCGGTCGATGACGAAGTCGGCCAGCGCGCGCAGCGACTCGTGCTGGTCGTGGTGGCAGAAATGCTCGAAGTGGCCGAAGCGGATGAAGCTGGGCGACACGCGTGCCAGCATCGCCGCGGTTTCGACCGTCTCGCGCCGCACCGGCAGCGCCGAGCCGGTCATGCACAGCGCGCGCGTCGTCGGGATGCCCAGTCCATGCATCGCTTCGGAGCACAGGAACTCGCGGATCGTCGAGCGCAGCACCGCACGGCCGTCACCCATGCGCGAATAGGGCGTCAGGCCGCTGCCCTTGAGCTGCAGTTCGAAAGGGCCGTTCGGCGTATCCAGTTCGCCCAGCCACAGCGCGCGGCCGTCACCCAGCTGGCCGGCCCAGACGCCGAACTGGTGGCCGCTGTAGACGCTGGCCAGGCTGCGCATGCCGGGCCACGCTGAGTGGCCGCTGAACACCTGCAGCGCGCGCCAGTCCTCGCGCTGCCACCAGCCGCCAGGCAGGCCGAGCAGCTGCGCGCAGCCTTCGCTCACCGCCACCCAGTGCGGTTCGGGCAGGGCTTCGGCGCCCAGTTCGGTGTAAAAGCTCGGGCCGAGGGCGTGGAAGCGGTTTGACCAGACCAAGCCGTCGGGCCCCGAGCGGGGCTGGGTGCCGGGGGCAGTCAACGGTGCGAGCATCGCCGCGAGTGTAGCCAGCGGCGGTTGCCCCAAGAGCCTCGGGGTGAAGCGCGCCAAGGGCTGTCGCTACCGTTACAGTCGCCGGCCCGGAGCGCCACCTAGAATCGCACGAGCGTTCGCTTTCACGCCTGCATCGGAGACAAATGTCATGACTGCCAGCTACGAAGTTCGCGGCCCCATCGCCGTGGTCACACTGAACAACCCGCCGGTCAACGGCCTGGGTTTCGACACGCGTCGCGGCATCGCCGATGGTGTGGACCGCGCCAACGCCGACCCTGCGATCAAGGCCATCGTCATCACCGGTGCCGGGCGCGCCTTTTCCGGCGGCGCCGACATCCGCGAGTTCGGCTCGCCCAAGGCGCTGGCCGAGCCCAACCTGCTGAGCCTGATCCTGCAGCTGGAGGGCAGCGCCAAGCCAGTGGTGGCCGCGGTGCACAGCGTGTGCATGGGCGGCGGCCTGGAACTGGCGCTGGGTTGTCACTACCGCGTGGTGTCACCAGGCACGCAGGTGGCGCTGCCCGAGGTCAAGCTCGGCCTGGTGCCGGGCGCCGGCGGCACGCAGCGCCTGCCGCGCGTGCTGGGCGTTGAGACGGCCCTCAACATGATCGTCAGTGGTGAGCCGGTGAAGAGCGAACTGCTTGCCATGGCGCCGGGGCAGAAGCTGTTCGACAAGCTGATCGACGGCGACCTGATGGCCGGCGCGCTGGCCTTTGCCGCCGAGGTGGCCGACCAAAGGCCGCTGCCGCTGGTGCGCAATCTGAAGGCCACTCACCCGAATGCCGACGGCTACTTTGCCTTTGCACGCAATACCGTCAAGGCGATGGCCAAGAATTTCCCGGCGCCGGCTCGTTGCGTGGACTGTGTCGAGGCGGCGGTGAAGTCGCCGAAATTCGAGGACGGCATGCGCGCCGAACGCGACGCCTTCCTGGCACTGATGATGACGCCCGAAAGCAAGGCTCTGCGCCATGCCTTCTTCGGCGAGCGCGCGGCCAGCAAGATCCCCGACGTGCCCGAAGACACGCCGCAGCGCAAGATCGAGAAGGTGGCCGTCATCGGCGCCGGCACCATGGGCGGTGGCATCTCGATGAACTTCCTCAACGCCGGCATCCCGGTGACGATCCTCGAGATGAAGCAGGACGCGCTGGACCGTGGCATCGGCGTGATGCGCAAGAACTACGAATCGCAGGTCAAGCGCGGCAAGCTCAAGCAGGACAAGTACGAGCAGCGCATGGCGCTGCTGAAGACCACGCTGGCCTACGACGACGTCAAGGACGCCGACCTGGTGATCGAGGCGGTGTTCGAGGAGATGGGCGTCAAGGAGAAGGTGTTCAAGACGCTGGACGAGGTGATGAAGCCCGGCGCCATCCTGGCCAGCAACACCAGCACGCTCGACGTCGACAAGATCGCCGCCTTCACCAAGCGGCCGCAGGACGTGGTCGGCCTGCACTTCTTCAGCCCGGCCAACGTGATGAAGCTGCTGGAGGTGGTGCGCGGCGCGAAGACCGGCAAGGACGTGCTCGCCACCGTGATGACGGTGGCCAAGAAGATCAGGAAGACCGCGGTGGTCTCCGGCGTGTGCGACGGCTTCATCGGCAACCGCATGATCGAGCAGTACAGCCGCCAGGCCGGCTTCCTGCTGGACGAAGGTTGCACGCCGGCGCAGGTGGACAAGGCGATCGAGAAGTTCGGCTTTGCGATGGGCCCGTTCCGCATGGGTGACCTGGCCGGCAACGACATCGGCTGGGCCATCCGCAAGCGCCGCGCGGTCGAGTACCCGAACCTCAAGTACAGCAGATCAGCCGACCTGCTGTGCGAGATGGGCCGCTATGGCCAGAAGACGCAGGCCGGCTGGTACGACTACGTCGCCGGCAAGCGCGATGCCATCCCCAGCCCGGTGGTGGTGGAGATGATCGAGAAGCATCGCGCCGCTCTGGGCATCAAGCCGCGCAAGATCAGCGACGACGAGATCGTGCAGCGCCTGGTCTACGCGCTGGTCAACGAAGGCGCGAAGATCCTCGAGGAAGGCATCGCCAGCAAGGCCAGCGACATCGACATGATCTACCTCACCGGCTATGGCTTCCCGCTGCACCGCGGCGGGCCGATGTGCTACGCCGACACGGTGGGCCTGTTCAACGTGGTGCAGGCGATGAAGCGCTTTGCTGCCAACCCGCTGGACGACGCCAGCTTCTGGCAGCCGGCGCCGCTGCTGGCCAAGCTGGCGGCCGAAGGCAAGAGCTTCGGCTGAGACCCAACTTCTTCAAGGAACACCCATGACCCAAGCCCTGATCGTCTCCACCGCACGCACGCCCCTGGCCAAGAGCTTCAAGGGCGCCTTCAACATGACGCATGGCGCCACGCTGGGCGGTTTTGCCATCCAGGCCGCGGTGCAGCGCGCCGGCGTCGACCCGGCCGCCATCGACGACGTGCTGATGGGCTGCGCCAACCCCGAAGGTGCCACCGGCATGAACATCGCGCGCCAGGCGGCGCTGCGCGCCGGGCTGCCGCTGACGGTGGGCGGCGTCACGGTCAACCGCTTCTGCTCCAGCGGCCTGCAGACCATCGCCATGGCTTCGCAGCGCATCATTGCCGGCGAGAGCGACGTGCTGGTGGCCGGCGGTGTGGAAAGCATCTCCTGCGTGCAGCAGGAAATGAATCGTCACATGCTGGTCGACAGCTGGCTGAAGGAGCACAAGCCGGCGATCTACATGAGCATGCTCGAGACCGCCGAGAACGTGGCCAAGCGCTACGGCATCCCGAAGGAGCGCATGGACCACTACGGCGCCGAAAGCCAGCAGAAGGCCTGCGCGGCGCAGGAGGCCGGCAAGTTCAACGACGAGATGGTGTCGTGCACGGTGACTGCCGGCGTGGCCGACGCACAACTCGGCCTTCGTACCAAGGAAGTGACCATCAGCGCCGACGAAGGCCTGCGCCCGGGCACCACCTATGACGGCATCAAGGGCATCCGCTCGGCGTTGCCCGGCGGCGTGGTGACGGCCGGCAATGCCAGCCAGTTCAGCGACGGCGCCGGCGCCTGCGTGGTGGTGAGCGACACCTATGCGCAGCAGAAGAACCTCAAGCCGCTGGGCCGCTTCCTCGGTTTTGCGGTGGCTGGCTGCGAGCCCGACGAGATGGGCATCGGCCCGGTCTTCGCCGTGCCCAAGGTGCTGAAGCGCCTGGGCCTGAAGATGGACGACATCGACCTGTGGGAGCTGAACGAGGCCTTTGCGGTGCAGGTGCTGTACTGCGCCGACAAGCTCGGCATCCCGATGGACCGTCTCAACGTCAACGGCGGCGCGATCGCGGTGGGCCACCCCTACGGCGTCAGCGGCCAGCGCCTGACCGGCCATGCGTTGATCGAAGGCAAGCGCCGTGGCGCCAAGCGCGTGGTGGTGACCATGTGCGTCGGCGGCGGCATGGGCGCGGCCGGCGTGTTTGAAGTGCTGTAGTTCGGCGTCGAGCAGCAGTCGCGACTGGGGATCGACCATGTTGCGGCAGCGGCTCGGCGATATCCTGATCGATCGCATCGTCGAATCGGAAGAGCCGAACTTCGACCCTCTCGTCTTCTTCCCGCAGACCCGGGCGGATGATTGGCTGGCTCACAAGGCTTGGATGCAGCCCCAGGCGCTGGATCCTGCCACCGGCTACCTCATCCTCACGCTGCAGTCGTACCTGGTGCGCACGCGGCACCACACGATCCTCGTCGACACCTGCGTGGGTGATCACAAGAAGCGCCTGGGCAAGATCACGCCGGCCAGTTGGCATATGGCGTCGGGCGGGGTGCTGCTCGACAAACTGGCGGCCGCTGGCGTGGCACCGCAGGCCGTGGACTACGTGATGTGCACGCACCTGCACTCGGACCATGTCGGCTGGAACACGCGACTCGTGGATGGGCGCTGGGTGCCGACATTCCCAAATGCCCGCTACGTGATGTCACGCAAGGAGTTGGGGCACTGGCAGGCCGTGCATCAAGCCCACCCGCTGGAGAGCCTGAGCGACAGCGTGCTGCCGATCGTCGAAGCCGGGCGGGCAGATCTCGTCAGCAGCGACTTCGCCCTCGACGATCAGGTGTGGCTGGAGCCCACGCCCGGACACACGCCCGATCACTTCAGCGTGCGCCTCGCCTCGAATGGCGGTGACGCGGTCATTACCGGCGATCTGCTGCACAGTCCGGTGCAATGCCGCGAACCCAGCTGGGGGTCGCTGGCCGATTTCGACGCCGTGATGTCCAGCCGGACGCGCCGTGCCTTTCTCGACCGCTGCTGCGGCACGGGCATGCTGGTCTGTGGCACGCACTTTCCGTCGCCGTCCTTCGGCCGTGTGCGGCCGCACGGCGACGCCTTCGATTTCGAGTACGAGGCCGCATAGCGTGCCGCCTGCCCGATCCCACCCGAGCTGAACATGGCCGTGCTTCGTACCGCCGACGAACGCTTCGCGAATCTGCCGGGCTTTCCCTGGGCGCCGCACTATGCGCAGATCGACGGCCTGCGCATGCACTACGTCGACGAGGGCCCGCGCGATGCGCAGGTTACCGCGCTGTGCCTGCATGGCCAGCCGAGCTGGTCCTACCTGTACCGCAAGATGATCCCGGTGTTCACCGCGGCCGGGCTGCGTGTGGTGGCGCCCGACTGGTTCGGCTTCGGCCGTTCCGACAAGCCCGAGTCCGACGGCTGGTACAGCTTCGAGCGGCATCGCAACTCGATGCTCGCCTTCGTCGCTCAGCTCGACTTGCGCCACTTGATGCTGGTGGTGCAGGACTGGGGCGGCCTGCTCGGCCTGACGCTGCCGCTGGACGAGCCCGAGCGCTATACGCGGCTGCTGGTCATGAACACCGGTCTGGGCCTGGGCACGGTGACCGAGGGCTTCAAGCAATGGCGCAGCTATGCCAACAGCCAGCCCGACCTGGCCTGCGGCAAGCTCATCCAGCGCGGCACGCCAGGTTTGACGGCGGTCGAGGCCGCGGCCTACGACGCGCCGTTTCCCGATGTTCGCTACAAAGCCGGTGTGCGCGCCTTCCCGAATCTGGTGCCCGATCGTGAGGACGCACCCGGCGCCGACCTCAGCCGCCGAGCTGCCCGGTTCTGGAAGGAGCAATGGGCGGGCGACAGCTTCATGGCCATCGGCATGACCGACCCGGTGCTCGGCCCGCCGGCGATGCAGTCGCTGCGCAAGCTGATCCGCGGCTGCCCCGAGCCGATGGAGGTGGCCGATGGCGGCCACTTCGTGCAGGAGCGCGGCGATCTCATCGCCCCGGCCGCGCTGCGCCATTTCAAGCTCGGCTGAATGCGACCCGACCTCGAGATGCTGCGCGCGCTTTTTCGCAAGGCGCCATTCATGGTCGACCTGGGCGTCGAGCCGGTGCATGCGGCCGAAGGTCAGGTGCACACGATGTTGCACCTGGCACCGCGCCACCTTCAGCATACCGGCCAAGTGCATGCCGGCGTGATGGTCAGCATGGCCGACCATTCGATGGGCATCGCCGCGCAGACGCTGGCCGCCGAGGGCTACATGGTCATCACCGCCGAGCTGTCCACCAGCCTGCTGCGGGCGGCCGGCGGCGAGCGGCTGGTCTGCGAGGCGCGCGTCGTCAAGCCCGGGCGCAGCATCAGCTTCACCGAGGCCGATGTCTATTGCGAATCGGCCGGCAAGCCACGCGTGCATGTCGCGCGCGCTTCGGCCACGATGGCGCTGACACGCCAGGCCATGGCGTCCTGAGACCACCTCCCATGCGCCAGACCCTCGACTTCCTGCTGCACGACTGGATCGGCGTGCACCAGCTGCTGCAACGCCCGCGTTTTGCCGAGCACTCGCCCGAGACCTTTGCGTCGGTGCTGGACACCTGCGAACGCATCGCGCGCGAGAAGTTCGCGCCCTTCAACCGCCTCAGCGACACGCAGGAGCCGCGGGTGGTCTCCGGTGCGGACGGCGAGCGCGTGGTGCTGCCCGAGGCCACGCACGCGGCGCTGGCGGCGTACGTCGAATCGGGCATGCTCGCCGCGGCGCAGGACCACGACCTCGGCGGCATGCAACTGCCGTGTGTCATCGAGATGGCGGCCAACGCCTTCTTCCACAAGGCCAGCATCGCGATGGGCGGCTACGCCCTGCTGACCAGCGGCAACGCAAACCTGCTGATGGTGCATGGCACGCCGTGGCAGCGCGAGGTGTTCGCGCGGCGGTTGTTCGCCGGCCAGTGGTTCGGCACGATGTGCCTGAGCGAGCCGCAGGCCGGCTCGTCCTTGAGCGACGTGGCCACGCGCGCCGTGCCGGACGGCGACGATTTCGAGGCCGATGCGCTCGGCCCGCGCTACCGGCTCAAGGGTCACAAGATGTGGATCTCGGCCGGCGAGCACGAGATCACCGAGAACATCGTGCACCTGGTGCTGGCGAAGATCCCACTGGCCGATGGCAGCACCGTGCCGGGTATCAAGGGCATCTCGCTGTTCATCGTGCCGAAGCACCGCGTCGATGCCGATGGCACACTGACCGGCGAGCGCAACGATGTGGCACTGGCCGGTCTGAACCACAAGCTCGGCTACCGCGGTACCACCAACACACTGCTCAACTTCGGCGAGCACGGCGGCGCGGTCGGCTACCGCGTCGGCCAGGTGGGCGAGGGCCTGCGCTGCATGTTTCACATGATGAACGAGGCGCGTATCGGTGTCGGCCTCGGTGCGGTGATGCTCGGCTACGCCGGCTACGAGGCCAGCCTCGACTATGCGCGGCAGCGGCCGCAAGGCCGGCCGATGACGGCCAGCGGCAAGGACGCGTTGCAGCCGCAGGTGCCGATCATCGAACATGCCGACGTCAAGCGCATGCTGCTGGCTCAGAAGAGTTACGTCGAAGGCGGCCTGGCGCTGGAGTTGTACTGCGCGCGCCTGGTCGACGAGCTGCACACCGGCGACGGGCGTGCGGCGAGCGACGCCGGCTTGCTGCTGGAGGTGCTGACGCCGATTGCCAAGAGCTGGCCCAGCGAATGGTGCCTCGAGGCCAACAGCCTGGCCATCCAGGTGCACGGCGGCTATGGCTACACGCGCGACTTCCCGGTCGAGCAGTATTGGCGCGACAACCGGCTGAACATGATCCACGAAGGCACGCACGGCATCCAGGGGTTGGACCTGCTGGGCCGCAAGGTGCTGATGCAAGACGGCGCCGCCCTCAAGCTGTTGGCCGAGCGCATGCGCGCCACCGTGCAGGTGGCACAGACGCACGAGTCGCTGGCCGCGCCGGCGCGGCAGCTGCAGATGGCGCTGCAGACGCTGGAATCGGCCACGCGCGCGGCCTGGATCAACGGAGCGCCGGAAGAGGCGTTGGCCAATGCCACGCCGTATCTGCAGGCCTTCGGCCATGCGGTGCTGGCCTGGCTGTGGCTGGACGTGGCCTGCGTGTGCCACGCGAAACTGGCATCGGCGCCGGCCGACACCGATGCGCTGCAGGGTCACCTGGCGGCGATGCGCTACTTCTACGCCTACGAACTGCCGAAGACCGATGCCTGGCTGCTGGCGGTGGCGGCGCGCCAGTCGGTGTGCCGCGACATGCGGCCCGGTTGGTTCTGAGCATGAACAACGACACCCTCGACAAGCTGATCTGGGTGCTCATCTATGCCGGCATCTTCGTCGCCGGCCTGGGCATCTGGTTCATGGAGCAGCACTTGGCCGTCGGTTGGACGATGTTCATCTGCGGTGCCGGCCTGGTGGCTGTCGGCGCCGTGCTGATCTGGGTGCGCTCGCGCCGCTCCTGAGGCCCCAGCCCGCAATTCACACTCGACCATGGAGACACCGACATGAGCACTCCGATCCAGAAACTCTTCGACCTGACGGGCAAGACCGCACTGATCACCGGCGGCTCGCGCGGCCTGGGGCTGCAGATCGCCGAAAGTCTGGGCGAGGCCGGCGCGCGCATCCTGCTCAGCTCGCGCAAGGCGGCCGACCTGGAGGAGGCCGCCGCACATCTGCAGGCCAAGGGCATCGACACGCGCTGGGTGGCGGCCGACGCCAGCGACCCGGCACAGATCCGGAAGGTCTGCGACGAGGCGATGCAGCGCCTGGGCCAGATCGACATCCTGGTGAACAACGCCGGCGCCACCTGGGGCGCGCCGGCCGAGGACTACCCGCTGGAAGCCTGGGACAAGGTCATGAACCTGAACATCCGCAGCATCTTCCTGATGAGCCAGGCGGTGGGCAAGGCCAGCATGATCCCGCGACGCCAGGGGCGCATCATCAACATCGCGTCGATCGCCGGATTGAGTGGCTCGATCGACGTCAAGTTCATCGCCTACGGCACCAGCAAGGGCGCGGTGGTCAACTTCACGCGCACGCTGGCCGGCGAGTGGGGCGCCTACGGCATCACTGTCAACGCGCTGGCGCCGGGCTTCTTCCCGAGCAAGATGACCAAGGGCGTGATCGCCGAGTTCGGCACCGACAAGCTGGCTGCGCAGGCGCCGCTCAAGCGCATCGGCGACGACGACGACCTGAAGGGCGCGGCATTGCTCTTCGCCTCGGCCGCCGGCAAGCACATCACAGGGCAGATCCTGGCGGTGGACGGCGGCGTCAGCGCCGTGCACGGCGGCGGCTGAGGCGGCATGCAGTTCGCACGGCACGTTCCCTTCATCCACCTGCTCGGCGCGGAGCTGTTGCGCTTCGAGGACGGCGAGAGCGAGATCGCGCTCGACATCCGCGACGAGCTCAACAACTCCTGGCACGTCGCGCATGGCGGCGTGATCATGACGCTGCTTGACGTGGCCATGGCGCATGCCACGCGCACGCCGCGCAAGCCCGAGGAAGGCCCCGATCCGCGCGGCGTCGTCACCATCGAGATGAAGACCACCTTCATGCGCCCGGGGCAGGGCCGCGTGACCTGCATTGGCAAGCTGCTGCACCGCAGTGCGGCACTGGCCTTCTGCGAAGGCACGGTGTTCAACGCGGCCGGCGAGCGCCTGGCGCATGCCACCGGTACCTTCAAGTTTCTTTCTGGACTGCCGGTCGGTGGCCGGCGCATCCAGTCCCCAGACGCATCTGACTAGGAGACAGCATGACGACGATGAACAAACAATGGCACCTGGTGTCGCGCCCGAGCGGCGAACCCACGCCGGACAACTTCAAGCTCCTTGAAGCGCCGGTGCCCGACCTGCAGGACGGCCAGGTGTTGGTGCGCAATCATTTCATGAGCCTGGACCCCTACATGCGCGGGCGCATGAACGACGGCAAGAGCTACGCGCAGCCGCAGCCGCTGAACGCCGTGATGCAGGGCGGCACCGCCGGCGAGGTGGTGGCCTCGAAGAATGAGAACTTCAAGACCGGCGACAAGGTCGTCGGCTTGGGCGGCTGGCAGCAATACTTGCTGGTCGATGCACAGCAGCGCGGCGTGCTGCAGAAGGTCGACACCACTCGCGTGCCGCTGTCGGCCTATCTCGGCGCGGTGGGCATGCCCGGCGTGACCGCCTGGGTCGGGCTGATGACGATCATCGAGCCCAAGGCCGGCGAGACCATCGTCGTCAGCGCCGCCAGCGGCGCGGTGGGCAGCGTGGTCGGGCAACTGGCCAAGGGCGTGGGTTGCCGCGTCGTCGGCCTGGCCGGCGGGCCACAGAAGTGTGCCGCGGTGATCGACGAGCTGGGTTTCGACGCCTGCATCGATTACAAGCAACACCCCGACCTGAAGTCGCTTTCGGCAGCGCTGAAGGAGGCCTGCCCGAAGGGCATCGACGGCTATTTCGAGAACGTCGGCGGCGTGATCCTCGATGCGGTGATGCAACGCGCCAATGCCTTCTCGCGCATCGCCATGTGCGGCATGATCGCCGGCTACAACGGCGAGCCGATTCCGTTGCTGGCGCCGCAGCTGATCCTGGTGAACCGCATGAAGGTGCAGGGCTTCATCGTCAGCGAGCACATGCAGCATTGGCCGCAGGCGCTGAAGGAGCTGGGCACTGGCGTGGCCACCGGCAAGCTCAAATACCGCGAGACCGTGGCCCAGGGCATCGAGGCTGCGCCCGCGGCCTTCATCGGCCTGCTGAAGGGGAAGAACTTCGGCAAGCAGTTGGTCAAGTTGATCTGACGTGCGCTGGACCTGGACACGCTTCGAGGATCTGCGCGTACAGGGCCTGTACGACATCCTCGCGCTGCGCTGCCGCGTGTTCGTGCTGGAGCAGGGTCCGTACCTCGACCCCGACGGCATCGACGTGCACAGCTGGCACCTGCAGGGGCGCGACGAAGCCGGTGTGCTGCAGGCCTATCTGCGCGCCGTTGACCCCGGCATCAAGTACATCGAGCCGTCGATCGGCCGCGTCGTCACCGCGCCGGAAGTGCGTGGCACCGGCCTGGGCCGCAGCTTGATGCATGAAGGTCTGGCGCACAGCGCCGCGCAATGGCCGGGCCAGGCACTGCGCATCAGCGCGCAGGCCCGGCTGCGCGCGTTCTACGTTGGCCTCGGTTTCGAGCCGGTGGGCGACGAATACCTCGAGGACCACATTCCCCACCTCGAGATGTTATGGAGGCCGTCATGAGCGTCACCCACGAAGTCATCAACCAGGCCACGCCGCTGGCCGATGCCAATCTGTTCCAGCTGAATCTGCCGCTGCAGGACGCGCTGGCCTGGCACCACCCAGGCTACGACCGCGCGCGCTTCGACGCCCTCGGCGCCGAGATGGGCCGTGCCGACATGCAGGTGCATGCGCGGCTGGCCAACCTGCACTCACCGGTGTTGCATGCGCACGACCGCTTCGGCCACCGAATCGACCAGGTGGAGTTCCACCCCAGCTACCACGCGCTGATGCAAAGCGCGCTGCGCCATCGGCTGCATGCCACACCGTGGACCGAAGCGCTCGGGCGGGCACATCGAGCGTGCCGCGGCCTTCATGCTCTTCACCGAACTGGAGCCGTCGATCCTGTGCCCGGTGTCGATGAGCTACGCGGTCACGCCGGCGTTGCGTGCGCAGCCGGCGCTGTTCAAGGACTGGCTGCCCAAGCTGGCGAGCACGCAGTACGACCTGCGCTTCCTGCCCTACACGCAGAAGTCGGCCGTGACCATGGGCATGGGCATGACCGAGAAGCAGGGCGGCTCGGACGTGCGCGCCAACAGCACGCGCGCCGAATTCGATGCCGACGATGCCTGGGGCAAGCGCTTCCGTATCACCGGCCACAAGTGGTTCATGTCGGCGCCGATGTGCGATGCCTTCCTGGTGCTGGCGCAGACGGCCACCGGGCTGAGTTGTTTCTTCCTGCCGCGGCTGCTGTCCGATGGCAGCGTCAACGCGATGCAGATCCAGCGGCTCAAGCACAAGCTGGGCAATCACGCGAATGCCAGCTCGGAGGTGGAATTCGAAGGCGCCAGTGCCTGGCTGGTGGGCGAGGAAGGGCGGGGTGTGCCGCAGATCCTGGCGATGGGCACGATCACTCGGCTGGACTGCGCGCTCGGCACCGCCGGGCTGATGCGCCAGGCGCTGTCGCTGGCGTTGCATCACACGGCCCAGCGCCAGGCCTTCGGCAAGCGCCTGGTCGAGCAACCGATGATGAAGAACGTGCTGGCCGATCTGGCGCTGGAAAGCGAAGCCGCCACCGCGCTGGCGATGCGCCTGGCGCGCGCGGTGGACCGCACAGAGAACGGCCACGATGCCCATGAAGAGGTGATGCGCCGGCTGCTCACGCCGATTGCCAAGTTCTGGGTCTGCAAGCGCGGCAGCCACTTCGCGCAGGAGGCGATGGAATGCCTGGGCGGCAACGGCTACGTCGAAGAGCAGGGCGAGGGGGTGATGGCACGCATCTACCGCGAGATGCCGCTCAACTCCATCTGGGAGGGCGCAGGCAACATCATGGCGCTGGACCTGCTGCGCGTGCTGCGCAGCAAGGACGTGGCTGCGGCCCTGCAGCAAGAGATCAAGCCCGCACGCGGCGCGCACCCGGCGCTGGATCGTGCCGCTGAACGGGCGCTGGCCGGCATCGACACCCTGGCGGACGAGGCACAGGCGCGACGGCTGGCGCGCGACATCGCGCTGCTGCTGCAGGCCGCGCTGCTGCAACGCAGCAGCGCCGGCGGTGTTCTCGGCCTTCTGCGCATCGCGTCTGGACGGCGCGGCCGATGTCTTCGGCCTGCTTCCGGCCGGCACCGACTTCGACGCGATCCTGCGTCGCGCGATGCCCTCGTTGCATTGAAGGAGCGACGATGAGTGAACTGATCCTGCACCACTATGCCAATTCGCCCTTCTCCGAGAAGGTGCGCCTGGTGCTGGGCCTGAAGGGCCTGTCGTGGCGCTCGGTGACGGTGCCGGTGATGATGCCCAAGCCCGACGTGCTGGCGCTGACCGGCGGCTACCGGCGCACGCCCTTCTGCAGATCGGCGCCGACATCTACTGCGACACTGCGCTGATGTGCCGCGTCATCGACGCCTGGCGCCGCAGCCGCCGCTGTACCCGTGCCAGCTGCAGCGGCATGGCGCCGGTGCTGGCGCAGTGGGCCGACTCGGCGCTGTTCTGGGTGGCGGTGCCGCTGACCATCCAGCTCGGCGGGCCGACCGGCATCCTGCCGCAGGCCACGCCCGAGTTCCTGAAGGCCTTCGCCGCCGACCGCGCCGCGATGACGGCCGGCGTGCGCCGGCCCGGCCCGCACGACGCGCGCGCGCAGCTGAGCCAGTACCTGGGCTGGCTGGAACAGCAGCTCGGCGATGGCCGGGTCTTCATGCTCGGGACCGAGGTCTGCATCGCCGACTTCTCGATCGCGCAGTCGCTGTGGTTCATGCGCCTGGCGCCCCCGGTGGCGGCGCAGCTGCTGCAACCTTTCCCCCTGCTGCGTGTCCTGGTTCGATCGCGTCGCGGCCTTCGGCCACGGCACGAGCCAGGAGCTGTCCAGTGCCGACGCGTTGCAGCTCGCGCAACAGCGCCACCGGCCATGCGCCGTGTGCGGTGGATGCGACGCTGGGCTTCGAGGCCGGCAGCGAGGTCACGGTGAATGCGCTGGACTACGGCGCCGACCCGGTGGCGGGACGGCTGGTCGGCCTCGGCGTGGATGAGGTGGTGCTCGAACGCCACGACGACCGTGCCGGCCTCGTGCATGTGCACTTTCCGCGCATCGGTTTCCAGATCAGGACGGAGCCTCGTTGACATGAAGCATTTCAAGGGCCGCACGGCCGTGATCACCGGCGCCGCCTCCGGCTTCGGGCTGGAGACCTCGCGCATCGCCGCGCGCGAGGGCATGAACGTGGTCATGGCCGACGTGCAGCCGGATGCGCTGGACCGGGCCGCGGCCGAGATCGCCGCCAGCGGCGCGGCGGTGCTGCCCTACCGGCTGGACGTGTCCAAGGCCGCCGAGGTCGAGGCCCTGGGTGCGGCCACGCTTGCAGCGCTTCGGTGTGCCCAGCTTCGTCTTCAACAACGCAGGCGTCGGCTGCGGCGGGCTGATCTGGGAGAACACGCTGCAGGACTGGGAATGGGTGCTCGGCGTCAACCTGATGGGCGTGGTGCACGGCCTGCGCGTGTTCACGCCGATGATGCTGGACGCGGCGCGCAAGGATGCGGACTTCGAAGGCCACATCGTCAACACCGCGTCGATGGCCGGTTTGGTGAACCCGCCGAACATGGGCGTGTACAACGTCAGCAAGCATGCGGTGGTATCGCTCAGCGAAACGCTCTACCAGGACTTGCGCCTGGTGAGCGAGCAGGTCACGGCCTCGGTGCTGTGCCCCTTCTTCGTCACCACCGGCATCACAAACAGCCAGCGCAACCGGCCGGCCGAGTTGCACAGCGGCGCCGCGCCGACGAAGAGCCAGCGGATCGGACAGGCGATGAGCGACAAGGCGGTGGGCAGCGGCAAGGTGACGGCGGCGATGGTGGCGCAGTACGTGTTCGATGCGCTGCGCGAGCAGCGCTTCTACATCTACAGCCACCCGCAGGCGCTGGCCTCGGTGCAGACACGGCTGGAAGACGTGGTGCAGAACCGCAACCCCTCCGATCCCTTCGCACACAAGCCCGAGATCGGAGACGGGTTGCGTGCCGCGTTGCGCGCGGCCGAATGAGGCCTGTCCAGGCGGCGCAAGGCCGATGCGCGGAGCGATCAGGCCTTTGCAGGCCAGCCTCAGCGCCTGCAGCGGGCGGCCGCTGTCGGCGTCGAACAGCACCAGGTTGACGTGCGCGGATACTACCGCTCCAGCGGCCGCGGGCGATCGGCCGCCAACGGCAGTCTCAGGCCACGTCAGCCGCGCCGGTCGAGCCCATCGGCCACGACCTGCGGGGCGTAGGTGGTGCGTGCGCCGCTGCTGCGTTGCAGCTGCGACTGGCGCTGAGAATGGGCGGCGCTGGAAGAGCGGTTCTTCCAGCCGAGACGGTCCCAGTAGTCGACATGGAAGACCAGCGTCAATGCATCGGGGCGGCCTCCAGGCCCGACAGCCGGGCTGGCGATGTCGGCCGTGAATCGCGTTGGCAATGCCCTGCCTTAGAGTCTGGCGCATGTGCGCCACACTCCCACCAGGATGACAGACGAAGCCTGCGCGATCGTGGTCGGTGGCGGGCCGGCCGGCCTGATGGCCGCCGAGGTGTTGGCCATCGGCGGTGCGACGGTGCACCTCTACGACGCCATGCCGTCGGTCGGGCGCAAGTTCCTGCTGGCCGGCAAGGGCGGATTGAACTTGACGCATGCGGAGGATTTCGAGCCCTTCGTCTCGCGCTACGGCGCGAGGGCACCCGAGCTCGGTGCACTGCTGCGTCGCTTTACGCCGCAGCAGTTGCGCGACTGGGCGGCCGGGCTGGGCATCGACACCTTCGTCGGTAGCTCGGGCCGGGTGTTTCCACAGCACATGAAGGCTGCTCCGTTGTTGCGTGCCTGGCTGCACCGGCTGCGCACCCAAGGTGTGCAATTCCACATGCGCCATCGCTGGCTGGGTTGGGCGTCGGCGCCCGGAGGCGCGGGGCCACGCCTGCTGCGCTTCGGTACACCCCACGGCGAAGGCTGCGTGCGCGCCGACGTGCTGGTGCTTGCGCTCGGAGGCGCCAGCTGGTCGCGGCTGGGCTCGGACGCAGCCTGGGTGCCATGGTTGCAGCACATCGGCGTCGCGCTGGTGCCGCTGCGCGCGGCGAACTGCGGCTTCGAGCACGAGTCGCCAGCCGCGGCGGGGGGCATCGGCTGGAGCGAGCACTTCGCGTCGCGCTTTGCCGGCCATGCGCTGAAGTCGGTGGCCATCGAACTGCCAAGCACGAGCGGGCCGACCTGGCGTCGTGCGGGCGAGTTCATCGTCACGTCCTACGGTGTCGAAGGCAGCCTGATCTATGCCGCGTCGGCGCTGTTGCGCGACGCGATCGAGGCCGACGGCCGTGCCACGCTGTACCTCGACCTGCTGCCTGCGCGCAGCGTGGACTGGGTGGCCGCCGAGCTGGCCCGGCCGCGCGGTGCCCGGTCCTTGTCCACGCACCTGAAGTCGCGGCTGGGGCTGCACGGCGTCAAGGCCGGGCTGCTGCATGAACTGGTGGACAAGGCTACGCTGGCCGACGCGCCGCACCTGGCGGCGCTGATCAAGGCCTTGCCGCTGCGCCTGCGCGCGGCGCGGCCGATCGACGAGGCCATCAGCAGCGCCGGCGGCGTGTGCTTCGAGGGCATGGACTCCGTGCTGATGCTGAAGTCGTTGCCGGGTGTGTTCTGCGCCGGCGAGATGCTCGACTGGGAAGCACCGACCGGCGGCTACCTGCTCAGCGCCTGCTTCGCCAGCGGCCGTGTCGCGGGCCAGGGTGCACTCGACTGGCTGGCCCGGCGCGGCACGGCCTGAAGGAAGGCGACACCGATCTGCTTCAGGCGCGGGCCTCGGTCGCTGCCCGGCTGCCTGGCGTGCCTCGGTGCCGAAGCCTGCCGCACCCTACAGCGCAAGTGCCCTTGTTTCCCGAAACAGCGACTCGCTGAACTGCATCGAGCGCGGACCCTCGTCGGCCAGTGCCCACAGCGTCAATGCCTTGGCCGACATCGGCTTGGCGAAAAGGAATCCCTGGAGCTCGTCGCAGCCCAGTTGGCGCAGGATCTGGAACTGCTCCTCGGTCTCCACGCCCTCGGCCACGACCTTCAGGTTCAAGGCCTGCGCCAGTTGCACCACGGCCGCGGCGATCTTGCGCGCCTCTTCGCTGTGCGCCAGGTCGAGCACGAAACTGCGGTCGATCTTCAGCTCGCCAGCCGGCAGCTTGCGCAGGTACGCCAGGCTGGAATAGCCCGAGCCGAAATCGTCGATCGAGATGTGCACGCCTATCAAGGCCAGGTCGTCGAAGAAGCGCTTCGTGGCTTCGGTGTCCTCCATCGCCACCGACTCGGTGATCTCGCAGGTCAGCAACCCAGGGTTGATCTGGTGACGGGTGAGTGCGGCGCTGATGTGCTGTGGCAGGTCGCTCTGGCGCAACTGATAGGCCGACAGATTGATGGCCACGCGCATGCGCATGCCCTGGTCGCGCCAGACCCGCGCCTGGCGGCAGGCCTCGTCGATGACCCACAGGCCCAGCGCGTTGATCACACCGCTGCGCTCGGCCATGGGAATGAAGATGTTCGGGCTGATCATGCCGCGTTGTGGGTGGTGCCAGCGCAGCAGCGCCTCGACGCCGGTGATCTGGGCACTGGGCGCGTGGATCTTCGGCTGGTAGTACAGCTCGAGTTGCGAGCGGCTCAGCGCCATGCGCAGGTCACGAAGCAGTTCAGCCTGTTCGCGCGAGTCGACGACCATGCGCGGATCGAACAGCGAGTAGGTCGCGCCGCCGGCGCTCTTCGACGCGCGCATCGCGACGCTGGCATTCGTGACCAGCGTCGACATCGAGCCATGCTGGGGGTAGATGGCCATGCCAATGGAACAGGTGATGCTGATTTCGCGCCCGTCCACGCTGCAGGTTTGTGCGATCGATTCCAGCACTTGCTGCGCCAGCAGGGCCGACTGCTTGGCCGCCTGGTCGTCGCTCAGCAGCAGCAGGTACTCGTCGCCGCCCAGGCGTGCTACTCCGTGCGGCTTGACCATGCCGCGCAGGCGTTGCGCCATGCGCCGCAACACGCGGTCGCCAAACTGGTGGCCGAAGCTTTCGTTGACGTGCTTGAAGCCGTCCAGCGCCACGAGCATGAGCACCACCTGTCCATGGTGGGTGTCGGCCTGTTGCTGCAGCTGTGCCAAGGTGCCTTCGAAGCTGACGCGGTTGGGCAGGCCGGTGAGTTCATCGCGCAGCGCGTGCGCCTGCAATTGCTCGCGTGCCTTCTCGAGCGTGCCGCGCATGCGGGTTTCGACGACGCAGGCCAGCAGCATCAACAGCAGCAGCTCGGCACCGCCGAGCGAGGCCAGCGAGGCCATCGTCGCCGCGGGGATATGCGAATCGAGCCATTGCAGCGACAGCCCGGGCAGACCCGCGGCTTCGATCGTCAGGACTTGCGCGGCCATCGCGGCCACGCTGACGATGGCCGCGGCCAGCAGCTGGCGCTGGGCGGCCTTGTGCGGACCGTGCCGGGCCAGCAGCGGGCCCAGGCCCCAGGCGAAACCGGCGGCGGCGCAGGCAGCGGCCAGCACCAGCCAGCCGAAGTTCCAGGCGATGGTGGGCGCCAGGCCCAACGACAGCAGGCTCAGCATCTGCGCGGACAAGGCCGCGGCGGCCAAGGTGCACGCGCCGGCGACGCGCCGCAGGCGCGACGAAGCGGAGGATTGCATCCAGTTCAACCCCGCGAACGACAGCGCTGCGGACAGCAGCGCGGCGGCGCCGGCGATGTAGGCATCGAAGCCGAATTCATGGCCCGCCAGCAGGTCGGCAATCGCCAGTATGGGTGCGGCCCACAACCCGGCCGACAGTGCCAGCGCCGCAGCCACCAGCCACGGCGTGCGTTCCACGGTGCCAGGCCGGTTCAGGCGCTGGCCCAGGTCGAGTGCCACATAGGCGCCCAGCAGCATGATCAGCAGGCTCAGTGCCGGCGGCATGACCGGCGTGCTCAGCGAGGACAGTGTGTTCGGCATGGCCTGCTCAGTCACCGGTGCATGCGTACGCCGATGCACGCGCAGCGACGATCAATGGGTTCTCCACCATCCTGACGCTTTCGGCCGCGCACGCGCCGGCTTGAGGCCATCGCGCGGCCGCGTGTGGGCATTCGGCCCGGGCTGGCCTTGAATGCCACTTTTGCACGCTTCGGCCACGGGCTGTTGCCATGGCACACTGCGCCGCTTTGCACGAACCGCCCCACGACGGGGCAGCAGAACCTTGGACCCGATCCTGTTGCAGATTGCCACCGAGCTGGGCGCCCGCCCGGCCCAGGTGAAGACTGCCGTCGAACTTCTCGACGGCGGGGCCAGCGTGCCTTTCATCGCGCGCTACCGCAAGGAGGCCACAGAGGGCCTGAACGACAACCAGCTGCGCGAGCTGGAAGTGCGCCTGGCCTACCTGCGCGAGCTGCAGGAGCGCCGCGCTCGCGGTGCTGAAGAGCATCGACGAGCAGGGCAAGCTGACGCCGCAGCTGCGCGCGGCCATCGACGCCGCCGCCACCAAGCAGGTACTGGAGGACCTGTACCTGCCCCACAAGCCCAAGCGCCGCAGCAAGGGGCTGATCGCGCGCGAGGCCGGCATCGAGCCACTGGCCGACAAGCTGTTTGCCGACCTGGCGCTGGACCCGGTGGCCGAGGCCGCGGCCTTCGTCAATGCCGAAGCCGGCTTTGCCGACGTGCCGGCGGTGCTGGACGGCGTGCGCGACATCCTGTCCGAGCGCTGGGCCGAAGATGCCGTGCTGGTGGGTCTGTTGCGCGACTGGCTGTGGGCCGAAGGCCGGCTGCGCGCAAGGCTGATGCCGGGCAAGGATGAGAACGCCGCCGAGGTGGCGAAATTCCGCGACTACTTCGAGTTCGACGATGCCATCCGCAAGTTGCCTTCGCACCGCGCACTGGCGGTGTTCCGTGCCCGCAACCTGGACATCCTGGAAGTGAGCCTGGCGCTGCCCGACGAAGACAGCGCATCCAACGTGTCGGCCGCCGAAGGCCGCATCGCCCAGCACCTCGGCTGGCGCCATGCCGGCCGCGAGGCGGACAACCTGCTGCGCCGCTGCATCGCCTGGACCTGGAAGGTCAAGCTCAGCCTGAGCCTGGAGCGCGACCTGTTCGGCCGGCTGCGCGAGGAAGCGGAAGACGTGGCCATCAAGGTCTTCGGCCACAACCTGCGCGACCTGCTGCTGGCCGCACCGGCCGGGCGCCGCGCAGTGATGGGCCTGGACCCGGGCATCCGCACGGGCGTCAAGGTGGCGGTGGTCAGCGACATCGGCAAGGTGCTGGAGACCACCACCGTCTATCCGCACGAGCCGCGGCGCGACTGGGAAGGCGCGCTGCACACGCTGGCGCGGCTGGTGGCCGTACATGGTGTCAACTTGATCGCCATCGGCAACGGCACCGCCAGCCGCGAGACCGATGCTCTGTCGGCCGAGCTGATGCGCCGCGTCGCTGCGGCAGCGCCTGATCTGCAGTTGCAGAAGGTCGTGGTCAGCGAGGCCGGCGCGTCGGTCTATTCGGCCAGCGAGTTCGCCAGCAAGGAGCTGCCGGACCTGGACGTGAGCCTGCGCGGCGCCGTCAGCATCGCGCGCCGGCTGCAGGACCCGCTGGCCGAGCTGGTGAAGATCGACCCGAAGAGCATCGGCGTCGGCCAGTACCAGCACGACCTGAACCCGGGTGCGCTGGCGCGACGTCTGGATGCCGTGGTGGAGGATTGCGTCAATGCCGTCGGCGTGGATCTGAACACCGCCTCGGTGCCGCTGCTGGCGCGCGTGTCGGGGCTGACGCCGACGGTGGCCGCCAGCATCGTGCGCTGGCGCGATGCGCACGGCGCCTTCCGCAACCGCGCGCAGTTGCTGGACGTGGCGGGGCTGGGGCCGAAGACCTTCGAGCAGGCGGCGGGCTTCCTGCGCATCCGCGACGGCGACAACCCGCTGGACATGACCGGCGTGCACCCGGAGACCTACGCGCTGGTGCAGAAGATGATCAGCGCCACCGGCTGGCCCATCGACCGGCTGATGGGCGCGGCGGACGTGCTCAAGTCGCTGAAGCCCGAGGCCTTTGCCGACGAGCGCTTCGGCGCCATCACCGTCAAGGACATCCTGGCCGAGCTGGAAAAACCGGGCCGCGACCCGCGCCCGGACTTTAGGGTGGCGCGCTTCAACGAAGGCGTCAACGAGCTGCAGGACCTGAAGCCCGGCATGCTGCTGGAAGGCACGGTCAGCAACGTCGCCGCTTTCGGCGCCTTCGTCGACCTGGGCGTGCACCAGGACGGGCTGGTGCACGTGAGCCAGTTGGCCAACCGCTTCGTCAGCGACGCGCGCGAGATCGTCAAGACCGGCGACATCGTCAAGGTGCGCGTGGTTGAGGTGGACCTGGCGCGCAAGCGCATCGCGCTGACCATGAAGCTGGATGCCAAGCCGGCACCGAAGGCGGCCGACAGCAGCTTCAAGCCGGCCGCGCGCGGCGAGCGCGTGCGGCCTGCAGCGTCGCAAACCGGCTCGGCCATGGCTGAGGCCTTCGCCAAGCTGCGCTCAGGCCGCTGAGAAGTCCTCGGGCCGCAGCTCGATCGGCCGGCCATGCGGCGTGCGGTCGGCCGCATGGTCCCAGGCGTCGCGGTAGCGTGCCAGTTCGTCGGCCGAGCTGGCGCCCTTGGCGGCCACCAGCGTTTCCAGCGCGGCGAGCCAATGTTGGTAGTAGGTGTCGCCCAGGTCGGCATCGCCGTCGGCCTGCGCGGCCGCGATCTGCTTCGACAGCGCGTCGGCCCATTCGGGCCAGCTGAACAGGCCGCGCTGGTGCAGCGCCAGCGCCATCGCGAAGGCCTGCGCCTGCCACGGTTCGGCGAACACCGGCTCGCCGCAGTCCTGCGGCATGCCGGGCAGCAGCACGGTGGTCATGCGGCGGGCTCCAGGTAACTTTCCCAGGCGTCCAGGGCCACGCTGGTGCCCGGCGCCGCGTCCGCGCCCCACAACTCCGTGCCGCTGAAGGCCACGCGGTACAGCCACTGCGGCTGCTCACCCAGGCCCTGGGCATGGGTGTCGGCGAAGACATGCGCGCCTTGCACGCTCTCGATCACGCCTTGTTTGCCATGGGCGTAACCCGGCAGCCGGGTGTGGTGGTCCACGCGCTGGCTGCGTGTGCGCACTCGGTCGCCGACCTCGAAGCGTGCCGGCGAGGTGACGGGGCGCTCGGTGGGCGAGCCCTTGGCCAGCGCTGCCGCCACGTCAGGCGCTCTCAGCACCCGCGCCACTGGCAGGCTCGGATGCAGCGCGCGGCCGGCGGCCAGTTCATCAGGCAGCGCCAGCTGGCGTTCGGCCAGCAGCTTCTCCAGCGCGGCGATCCAGATCTGGTAGTAGCTGAAGCGCGCATAGTCGGGCAAGGTCTCGCGCGCGGCGCGGCTGGCGTCGATATTCCAGCTGCCGGTGGCACCCATCGCCAGCGTGACCGCCAGCGCGCGCGGTTCCCAATCCGCATGGAAAAGCTCGCCTTCGGGCTCGGGCAGCACCTGCTTGGCATTCGGCCGGCCGCCGAGGTCGGCGTGGCTCAGGTAGCTCATCGTGCCGGCTCCAGCGGCAGACCGGTACCGATCATCGAATCGCGGGTCACCAGATCGGCCAACTGTTCCTCGCTGAAGCCTTCGGTGCCAGCGGGGCGCATCGGCAGCACCAGGTAGCGCACTTCGGCGGTGGAGTCGACGACGCGGATCTCGGTGCTCTCGGGCAACTTCACGCCGAAGTCGGCGAGCACGCCGCGCGGGTCCTTCACCGCGCGCGAGCGATAGGGCGCGCTCTTGTACCAGGTGGGCGGCAGGCCCAGCACCGGCCACGGGTAGCAGCTGCACAGCGTGCACACCACCATGTGGTGCCGCTGCGGCGTGTTCTCCAGCGCCACCATGTGCTCGCCCTGACGCCCGCTGTAGCCCAACGAGGCGATGGCCGACGTGGCATCGCGCAGCAGCCGCTCGCGAAAGGCCGGGTCGGCCCAGGCACGGGCGACGACGCGGGCGCCGTTGCGCGGGCCGATCTTGGTCTGGTAGGTGTCGATCAGCAAATCCAGCGCGGCCGGGTCGATGTAGCCCTTTTGTGCCAGCACCGTTTCCAGTGCGCGCACGCGCAGGTCCATCTCGCCGAGTTCGCTGTGCTCGTGCTCGGGGTGCTCGTGGCTCATCGGTACATCGTAGCGCTTACAGTCGCCGGCGATGAAGGCGTTGCAGATCCATGCCGGTGCGACGGCCCTGAAGCACCTGCGCGAGCGCGGGCTGTGGCCGGCGGACGTGCGCATAATCCCTGCCGCCGCAGGTGGCCCCAAAGGGCTGATCCTGAACGGGCTCGACCGTTTCATCTTCGGCGACTGGCTGGCGGCCAGTGCACACAGCGTGCATCTCCTGGGCGCATCGATCGGCGCCTGGCGCATGGCCACCGCCTGCCTGTCTGACCCGTCGGCGCAGCTGGCGCAGATGGCGGTGGACTACATCCACCAGGACTACGAGCACGCGCCGGGCAAGCCGCCGACGCCGCGCCATGTCAGCCAGGTCTTCGGCGCCAAGCTGCACGAACGCTTCGCCGGCCGTGAGGCCGATGTGCTGGGCCATGCGAGCTACCGTTTGCATGTCTTCACCAGCCGCGGCCGCCACGTGCTGCAGCGCCAAGGGCGGCTGCGCATGCCGCTGGGCTACATGGGTGCGTTCCTGACCAATACCGTCAGCCGCAAGGCCATGGGCAACTGGCTGGAGCGGGTGGTGTTTTCAGATTCACGAGAGCCGCTGCCGCTGGCGCTGCACGACTACCGCACGCACCAGGTGCCGCTGAATGCGATGAATCTGCAGCCCAGCATCCTGGCCAGCTGCTCGATCCCGTTCTGGCTGGATGCCGTGCACGACATTCCCGGCGCGCCGCGCGGCGCCTACTGGGACGGTGGCATCACCGACTACCACCTGCACCTGGACTACGGCTCGCTGCCCGATGGCCTCGTGCTGTACCCGCATTTCCAGAAGACCGTGATCCCGGGCTGGTTGGACAAGGCATTGAAGCACCGCCACCGCGCCACCGCGCACCTGGACAAGGTGGTGCTGCTGTCGCCGCGGCCGGACTGGATCGCCACGTTGCCCAATGCCAAGCTGCCCGACCGCAACGACTTCAAGGCCTACGGCGACGACCTGGCCGGCCGCGTGGCGGCCTGGAGCCGCGCGCTGGCCGAAAGCCAGCGCCTGGCGGACGAGTTCGCACAGGCCGTGGCCTCGGGCCAGCCGATCGAGGCCTCGCCCCTGGCCTGAGACTACAATTCGGTCTCAGTCAACTCACAAGGACGGGAAAGGCAGCATGGTTATGACACCGCGAACTACGGGCTTCGTCACCGAAACCTGATCGGCCGCGCCGTCACGCCTGCACCCTTTTCACTGTCACGACAAAGCGCGGTCCCGTACCGCGCTTTTTCTTTTCCGAAAGTCGAACCCCATGATAACGATCACGCTGCCCGATGGCTCGAAGCGCGAGTTTGGCCAGCCCGTCACGGTGGCCGAGGTGGCCGCCGCCATCGGCCCCGGCCTGGCCAAGTCGGCACTGGCCGGCAAGCTCGATGGCAAGGTCGTCGACCTGAGCCACCGCATCGACGCCGATGCCCAGCTGGCCATCGTCACCGACAAGAGCCCCGAAGGGCTGGAGGTGCTGCGTCATTCGACAGCCCACCTGCTGGCCTATGCGGTGAAGGAACTTTTTCCCGACGCGCAGGTGACCATCGGCCCGGTGATCGAGAACGGCTTCTTCTACGACTTTTCGTACAAGCGGCCCTTCACGCCCGAGGACCTGTCGGCGATCGAAGCGCGCATGACGGAGCTGGCCCGAAAGGACGAGCCGGTGCAGCGCCGCGTGCTGCCGCGCGACGAGGCTGTGGCCTACTTCAAGGGCATTGGCGAGTTGTACAAGGCCGAGATCATCGCCAGCATCCCGGCCAACGAGGACGTCTCGTTGTACCGCGAAGGCGCCTTCGAGGACCTGTGCCGCGGGCCACACGTGCCCAGCACGGGCAAGCTCAAGCACTTCAAGCTGATGAAGGTGGCCGGTGCCTACTGGCGCGGCGACCACCGCAACGAGATGCTGCAGCGCATCTACGGCACGGCCTGGGCCACCAAGGACGAGCTGCAGCAATACCTGCAGATGCTGGATGAGGCCGAGAAGCGCGACCACCGCCGCCTGGGGCGCGAGCTGGATCTGTTTCACCTGGACGAACATTCCCCCGGCACGGTGTTCTGGCATGCCAGGGGCTGGACGCTGTGGCAGCAGGTGGAGCAGTACATGCGCGCGGTGTACCGCGACAACGGCTACCAGGAAGTCAAGGGCCCGCAGATCCTGGACAAGGCGCTGTGGGAGAAGACGGGCCACTGGGAGAAGTACCGCGACAACATGTTCACGACCGAGTCGGAGAAGCGCGACTACGCGCTCAAGCCGATGAACTGCCCCGGCCACATCCTGATCTTCAACCAGGGCATCAAGAGCTACCGCGACCTGCCGCTGCGCTATGGCGAGTTCGGCCAATGCCACCGCAATGAACCGACGGGCGGGCTGCACGGCATCATGCGTGTGCGCGGCTTCACGCAGGACGACGGCCACATCTTCTGCACCGAGGAGCAGGTGCAGGCCGAATGCGCGGCCTTCACGGCCTTGTTGCAGCAGGTGTACCGCGACTTCGGCTTCAACGACATCATCTACAAGGTGGCGACGCGGCCCGAGGCGCGCATCGGCAGCGACGAGGCTTGGGAGCGTGCCGAGCAGGCGCTGATGGCCGGCCTGCGCACCAGCGGCTGTGAATTCGAGATCACGCCAGGCGAGGGCGCCTTCTACGGCCCGAAGATCGAATACACGCTGAAGGACGCGATCGGCCGGCAGTGGCAGTGCGGCACGATGCAGATCGACCCGAACTTGCCCGAGCGCCTGGGCGCCGAGTACGTGGCCGAGGACGGCAGCCGGCAGCGGCCGCTGATGCTGCATCGGGCCATCGTCGGCAGCCTGGAGCGTTTCATCGGCATCCTGATCGAACAGCATGCCGGCGCCATGCCGGCCTGGCTGGCGCCGCTGCAGGTGGTGGTGACTCCGATCACCGAAAACCAGTCGGACTACGCCGCAAGCGTCGCGAAAACGCTTCAAAAACAAGGAGTTAGGGTGCAGAGCGATTTGCGCAACGAGAAGATTACGCGTAAGATACGAGAGCATTCAATGCAGAAGGTTCCGTACATCCTGGTCGTGGGTGACAAGGAGAAGGCAAACGGGGCCGTTTCGGTGCGCGCTCGGGGCAATCTGGATCTCGGGGTCATGCCGCTTGACGACTTCGCCGCGAAGCTCGCCGACGACATTCACCGCAAGGTCTGACACGCCGGCGCGCCTTTGTCGTTTTTTGCGGCTCCGCTTGCCTAGGTGTCGCGTTAAGGGGTTTGAACTATCGCTACCTTCATGGACCGCCGCACTCCGAACGCGGAGCGCAAGCACAGGTTGAATCGGGAAATCATGGCGCCGCAGGTGCGCTTGAATGGCGTGGATAACGAGCCGCTGGGCATCGTAAGCATCATGGATGCCTTGCAGATGGCTGGTGAGAAGGACGTCGATCTGGTCGAGATCGCCGCCACCGCCGACCCCCCGGTGTGCCGGTTGATGGACTACGGCAAGTTCAAGTACCAGGAACAGAAGAAGGCGGCCGAAGCCAAGGCGAAGCAGAAGGTCATCGAGATCAAGGAAGTCAAGTTCCGGCCCGGCACCGACGAAGGCGACTACAACATCAAGATGCGCAACCTGCGCCGCTTCATTTCCGAAGACGGCGACAAGGGCAAGGTCACGCTGCGCTACCGCGGCCGCGAGATCACCCACCAGGACATCGGCATGCGGCTGCTCGAGCGCATCCGCGACGAACTGGCAGACGTCTCGGTGGTGGAGCACATGCCCAAGCTGGAAGGGCGCCAGATGATCATGGTGCTGGCGCCGAAGAGGAAGTGATTTGAGGAATTCGCTGTCGGGGTCTGGTCACCCCGGCAACGACAAGAAGCTGCTGCAGGCCCCCAAGCACCGCATGAGACATGCGGTCGCCTGCAGACGGCAATATCGAAGAAGGAGCAGCAATGCCCAAGATGAAGACCAAGAAGAGCGCGGCCAAGCGGTTCCGCGTGCGTCCGGGGGGCACCGTCAAGCGCGGTGCGGCGTACAAGCGCCACATCCTCACCAAGAAGTCCACCACCCGCAAGCGCCACCTGCGTGGCGTGAAAGAGGTGCATGAGACCAACATGGGCAGCATCGCGAAGATGATGCCTTTCGCTGGCCTGTAACGACTTCAACGCACCAAGGAGAAAGACATGCCTCGCGTCAAACGTGGAGTCACCGCACACGCCCGTCACAAGAAGATCCTGGCTCTGGCCAAGGGTTACCGCGGCCGTCGCAAGAACGTCTTCCGTATCGCCAAACAGGCGGTGATGAAGGCCGGGCAATATGCCTACCGCGACCGCCGTACTCGCAAGCGTGTGTTCCGCCAGCTCTGGATCGCCCGCATCAACGCGGCATCGCGTGAACTCGGCGTCACCTACAGCAAGTTCATGGCCGGCCTGAAGAAGGCGCAGATCGACATCGACCGCAAGGTCCTTGCCGACCTGGCCGTCAACGACCCGGCTGCCTTCGGCAGCATCGTGGACAAGGCGAAGGCTCAACTCGGCTGATGTCCGTAGCGACTCATCTGCATTCGATGGCCGTCACGCAAGGGGCGGCCATTTTTGTTTACGACCCTCGATGAACGATCTGGACACACTGGTACAGGCAGCGCAGTCCGCCTTCGACGCGGCCCCCACACCGGCCGATCTGGAGAACGCCAAGGCGCGCTTCCTCGGCAAGGCCGGGCAGCTGACCGAGCTGATGAAGGGCCTGGCCGCACTCAGCGTCGAGCAGAAGAAGAGCCGCGGCGCCGCCATCAACCAGGCGAAGCAGCGCGTCGAAGCGCTGCTGCAGGCGCGGCGCGATGCGCTGGCCCAGGGCGAGCTGCAGGCCCAGTTGCAGGCCGAGGCGCTGGACGTCACGCTGCCCGGCCGCCGGCGCGGCCCGGGCGGCCTGCACCCCGTGTCGCGCACGATGCAACGCATCGAGGCCATCTTCGCGTCGATGGGCTTCGATGTGGCCGACGGCCCCGAGATCGAGACCGACTGGTACAGCTTCACCGCGCTGAACAACCCCGAGAACCATCCGGCGCGGTCGATGCAGGACACCTTCTACGTCGACATGAAGGACGCCGAAGGCCGCTGGCTCAACCTGCGCCCGCACACCAGCCCGATGCAGGTGCGCTATGCCCAGGCGCATGCACAGCGCCATGCCGGTGCCGCGGTGATGCCCGAGGTGCGCGTGATCGCGCCGGGCCGCACCTACCGCGTCGACAGCGATGCCACACACTCGCCGATGTTCCACCAGTGCGAAGGCCTATGGATCGGCGAGAACGTCAGCTTCAAGGACCTGAAGTTCGTGTTCAGCGACTTCCTGCGCCAGTTCTTCGAGACCGACGAGCTGCAGGTGCGTTTCCGTCCCAGCTTCTTCCCCTTCACCGAGCCCTCGGCCGAGATCGACATCGCCTTTGCCAGCGGGCCGCTGAAGGGCCGCTGGCTCGAGGTGGCCGGCTCCGGCCAGGTGCACCCGAACGTGGTGCGCAACTTCGGCCTCGACCCCGAGACGAACATCGGCTTCGCCTTCGGCATGGGCCCGGACCGGCTGACGATGCTGCGTTATGGCGTGAACGACCTGCGCCTGTTCTTCGACGGTGACCTGCGCTTCCTGTCGCAGTTCAAGTGATGCGCGAGACCTGAGCATGCAATTCCCGGAATCCTGGTTGCGCGAGTTCTGCAACCCGCCCATCACCACCGCCGAGCTGGCCGATCTGCTGACCATGGCCGGGCTGGAGGTGGAGGAAACGCGCCCGGTCGCACCGCCCTGCAAAGGTGTTGTCGTCGCCGAGATCGTCGAGGCCGTGCAGCACCCCGATGCCGATCGCCTGCGCGTGTGCAAGGTGCTGGCCGGCGCGCATTCGCCCGACGGTCCGCTGCAGATCGTCTGCGGCGCGCCCAATGCGCGCGTCGGTATTCGCGTGCCGCTGGCTCTGGTCGGTGCCGAGCTGCCGCCGTCGGAAGTGGGCGCAGCGCCGTTTGCCATCAAGGTCGGCAAGCTGCGCGGCGTCGACAGCTTCGGCATGCTGTGTTCGGCGCGCGAGCTGAAGCTGTCCGACGACCATGGCGGGCTGCTCGAGCTGCCGGCCGACGCACCGGTGGGAGCGGACGTTCGCGAGCTGCTGGCGCTGGACGACACCGTGTTCACGCTCAAGCTCACGCCCAACCTGGCGCATGCGCTCAGCGTCTACGGCGTGGCGCGCGAGGTGTCGGCGCTGACTGGTGCGCCGCTGCTGACTCCGCTGATCGAAGCCATCCCGCCCCGGCACGACCAGAAGTTGCCCGTTCATGTCGAAGCGCCCGACCTGTGCGGGCGCTTTTCCGGCCGCGTCGTGCGCAACGTCAACACCAAGGCCACGACGCCGGCGTGGATGGTCGAGCGGCTGGCGCGATGCGGCCAGCGCTCGGTGTCGGCGCTGGTCGACATCTCCAACTACGTGATGTTCGAGTACGGCCGGCCGACACACATATTCGACCTGGACAAGATCCACGACAAGCTGGTGGTGCGTTGGGGCCGCGCGGGCGAAAGCCTGAAGCTGCTCAATGGCAACACCATCGAAATCGATGGCTCGGTCGGCGTGATCGCAGATTCGCAGGCGGTGGAGTCGCTCGCCGGCATCATGGGCGGCGATGCCACCGCGGTGTCGGACGACACCCGCCATGTGTATGCGGAAGCAGCGTTCTGGTGGCCGCAGGCCGTGGCCGGGCGCTCGCGGCGCTTCAACTTTGCGACAGACGCTGGACACCGCTTCGAGCGCGGTGTGGACCCGGCGCTGACGGCCGAACACATCGAGCGTGTCACGCAGCTGATCCTGGAGATCTGCGGCGGCGAACCCGGTCCGCTGGACGACCAGACGCTCAGCCTGCCGCAACTGCAGCCGGTGACGCTGCGTGTGGCGCGGGCCGCCAAGGTCATCGGCATGCCGCTGAGCCAGCAGCGCTGCGCCGAGGTCTTCCACCGGCTGGGCTTCGCCTTCACCGAAGGCGAGGGCACGATCACCGTGACGCCGCCGAGCTGGCGCTTCGACCTGCAGATCGAGGAAGACCTGATCGAGGAAGTGGCGCGCATCGTCGGCTACCAGCAGCTGCCCGATACGCCGCCGGTGGCGCCGATCCGCGCGCGCACGCTGAGCGAATCGCGCCGCAGCCCGCATGCGGTGCGCCACGCGATGGCGGCGCTGGACTATCAGGAAACCATCAACTACAGCTTCGTCGAAGAGCGCTGGGAACGGCAGCTGGCCGGCAACAGTGACCCGATCCGCGTGCTCAACCCCATCGCCGCGCCGCTGGCGGTGATGCGCTCCAGCCTGATCGGCGGTCTCCTCGGCGTGCTGCACTACAACCTGGCGCGCCGCGCCAGTCGCGTGCGTGTGTTCGAGGTCGGTCGTGTCTTCCGCCGTGATGCCCAAGTGGCCGACAGCGGCACCACGGTGGCCGGCTTGGACCAGCCGCTGCGCCTGGGCGCGCTCGCCTACGGATCGGCAATTGAAGCGCAATGGGGCCAGAAGGAGCGCAGCGTCGACTTCTTCGATCTGAAGGGCGACATCGAGGCGCTGCTGGCGCCGCGCAAGCCGACCTTCGCGCCCGACACCCACCCGGCCTTGCACCCGGGGCGCTGCGCGCGCGTCGAACTCGACGGCCGTGCCATCGGCCACGTGGGCGAGCTGCACCCGCAATGGCGCCAGGCCTACGAGCTGCCGCAGGCGCCGCTGCTGTTCGAGCTGGAGCTCGACGCGGTGCTGGCGCGCGACGTGCCGGTGGCGCAAGCCGTGCCGAAGCACCAGTCGTCGTGGCGCGACATCTCGCTGGTGGTGCGCGACGACGTGGCGCACGACCGGCTGGTCGGCACACTGGCGCAGGATGCCTTCGGCTTGGTGCGCTCGGTGCTGCTGTTCGACGTCTACCGGCCGACACAGCCGGGCGGCGACATCGGCGCCGGCGAACACAGCATGGCGCTGCGGCTGGAGTTGCTGGACGACGCGGCCAATCTCACTGACGAGCGCATCGACGCAACCGTGGCCGCCGCGGTGCGGCGTGCCCAGACGGCCTTCGGTGCGCGCCTGCGCGGCTGATTCCCCCACAACTCCAAGAGCAAGCCATGGACCCCGTGATCCTGCCGAGCATCGAGACCCCCACGCTGACCAAGGCCGACTTGGCCGAACTGCTGTTCGAGCGTCTGGGCCTGAACAAGCGCGAGTCGAAGGACATGGTCGAGGCCTACTTCGAGATCATTCACGACACCCTGGTCAAGGGCGGCGACGTCAAGCTCTCGGGCTTCGGCAACTTCAACATCCGGCGCAAGGCACCACGCCCGGGGCGCAACCCGCGCACCGGCGAATCGATCCCGATCAAGGCCCGCAACGTCGTCACTTTCCACGCCAGCCACAAGCTCAAGGCCATCGTGCAAGGCGACACACCGCCTGGAGACGAGTTCGAGTAAAGTCTTAGCTTTCCCGTTAGATCTTATTGATTTCAATGGAGAAAGCGCTTCCACTGATACCTGCCAAACGCTACTTCACTATCGGTGAAGTCAGCGAGCTTTGCGGTGTGAAGCCCTACGTGTTGCGCTACTGGGAACAGGAATTCACCCAGCTCAAGCCGATGAAGCGCCGCGGCAATCGGCGCTACTACCAGCACCACGAGGTGCTTCTCATCCGCCGCATCCGCGACCTGCTATACGACCAGGGATTTACCATCAGCGGGGCGCGCAACCGCCTGGCAGATGCGGGCCAGTTTGCACGCGGCGCGCCGCCGCACGACGGTGTCGCAGATGCCGATCAGCGGCCCGACGATGAGGGCGACGAAGCCGACGCCGTTTCATCACCGGAAGAACCCTCAGATCCCGTCGCGCTGCCCCTGCCCGAGGTGAGCGAGTACACGATGCCGCAGGTGCGCCAGGAACTGCAGTCCATCCGCGATCTGCTGGTCCCTTGAGGGTCGGCTCGTGAACGGCTCGCGCACCGGCGGCGTCTATAATCTGCGCTTCTGTCGGGGCGTAGCGCAGCCTGGTAGCGCACTTGCATGGGGTGCAAGGGGTCGCGAGTTCGAATCCCGCCGTCCCGACCATATAAATCAAGGGGTTAGCTCTCAACAGGAGCTAGCCCCTTCGGCTTTCTGGACTTCACGTTCAGAACCATGTTCAGAAATCGCGGGCGGTGCGGGCTTCCCCTGAAAGTAGCCCCCATCGGTAGGCACCCATTGGTGTGCCACCATCAGGTGCACCCGACTGGGAGAAGTCCGAATGCGCTACGTCATCGCCGCCATGGTCGCCTGCGTGCTCGTCGCATGCTCAGGCCTTCCGCCAGCGCCGGCAAACACCTGCTCGACCAAGTACGAGTGCGAGATCGAGATGTATCAAAGGGCTCGCTGACGCGGGGTGGTGCCGTCGCTTTTTCTCCCGAAGTAGGCCCTCATTGGTAGGCCCTCAAACGGGTGCCCACCATCGGGTGCAGTCGGATGGGCGAGCTAGAACAGGTCGGGTTCGTCGGTCAGCGGTGGCGGCATGATCACCTTGCCGCTGGTCGCCCGCGGCGCGCATGCGCCGCACGACTTGCGGATAGTATTCAACGACTGTTCCTGACAAACCTCTCAGACCATGCCGGAGGTCCAATGGTGAACGTAAAAGCGCCTGTCACTCCGAGCACGGCCGCGGCTACAGCGGCCAGCCCGGCTCAAGCACCATGGGTGTTGCCGAAGAAGCCAGCAGGTCCAGCGCAGTCTGCGGAGGCGCATGTCCTCGCCAACGCGCCCGCTGCTCGGGTGGTGCGGGTCTGCTATATCAAAGGTCCTGCTGATAGCAGGATCTCGGCGCGAGGCATCACCGCGGGGGCGACGAATGTCACCACTAATATCCACCTGGGTGGTTGCGCAGACGTCGGCGGCACGGATATAGAACTCACGAATCCAAACAGCGAGCCGGTATCTGGAACCTACATGCTCCTCGAATAGGGGACTCCCGTCCCGTTGAGCATCAACAAAAAAATGCCAGCCGAAGCGGGCCTTGTGGGGCGGTGCAGATCAAGCTCGGCGCCGATGCCGCTTGCGGTGGTTCAGGCTCCGCTATTGAGTTGATTTCCGCCGGGCCCGCATGTCCAGCGGTCCCATAGGACGGCAATGCCAACCGCTGCAATCAGCGGGACCAGTGCAAGAAGCATCATGTACGCCACCGTCTTCGCTCCGTCCCATTGATCCGGTAGCGTCATCCTCAATCAGCTGCCATCTCCTTACAACCCCGCGACTGCGGGATGCCTGCGGCAATACTTCACGAGACACTGCGCGCAGGTAATTGCGTCAGGCGAGTGACGCCTCTGTAGCGCCATGACAAAGCCCCACATCCCCGAGCAGCAGCAGCGCGCGGAAACCTACCGCGGCGTCAAGCTGCTGGTGATCGCGCAAAGCCAACCGAACGGCCGCTGGACGTGGGCCTACGTCGCGGGGTGAGTACCAGGGCCGGCTGCGCGGGGCGCTCTTACCCACCGCGGAAGCTGCACTCACGCAGGGCATGAACGCGGCGCGAGCACGGGTGGGCTGACGCGTGAAAAAGCCCGCCGAAGCGGGCCTGTCGGGCAGACTGACACCGGGCCGTAGCGCTGCTGGCCGGCAATACCGCTGCCGCAGGTGTCGAGAATGCTGACAGGTTGTCCTTCGCCGGCAGCCTGCAGTGCCTGGCTTACCTATGGGCGTCTATAGGTGGCTCAGCTCTTGCATTGGCGACAGGGGAGGAACACGCCACCATGTCGATATCGGTTTGCGTTGGATGCCAGCGGCTAGTCGAACGCTCCGACATGCGTTGCCCGCACTGTGGCGCCCTGACGTCGCGGCGAATGACGTCCGCGACACTAATGGCGACCTTCATTTTCGGACTGTCCATCGCCATCGCGATCGTTGCGGGCGTCCTTGGTGGCATCTACTTCAGCGCGCGGTAGGTCGGGAAGCACTACTAGCCCGAGAAGCGCAAACCGCGCTCATATCAGGCCCCGCACCCGCCGCTGAAAACCGCCAGGCCGACGCGCTTGTCGGTGGCTGGCCCGAAGCACGGCGGGCGCGGGAGCTAGTGGGCTGTAACAGTTGAAGTGGATGTAATGCGACGCGATGGATCGAAGTACTCCCACATCACGGGCTTGGGCTGCTTGTTGTACTGGCGGATGTAGCGCATGAGCTTTCGCTTGAGGTCCGGCACCGAGGTGAACACGTCGCGGGCGATCACGTCGCGCTCGATCTTGGCGAACCACAGTTCGACCTGGTTGAGCCAGGACGAGTAGGTCGGGGTGAAGTGCAGATGAACGTTTGCGTGCTCGCCGATGAACTGCTCGACCTGCTTGGTCTTGTGCGCCGAGAGGTTGTCGGCGATCACGTGGATTTCCTTGCCCTTGGGCTGGTGGGCCACGATGTCGGTGAGGGAGGCCACGAACTCGGCCGAGGTGTGGCGAGCAGCGGTCTTGCCCAGCACTTCACCGGTCTTGGTGTTGAACGCCGCATACAGCGACAGCGTGCCGTGCCGGTAGTACTCGAAGCCATGGCGCTCGGCACGCCCGGGCGACAGCGGCAGCACCGGGTCCTTGCGGTCCAGGGCCTGGATGGCGGTCTTGTCGTCGACGCTGAACACGGCCGCATGCTGCGGCGGGTTCAGGTACAGCCCGATCACATCGGCAGCCTTGGCCTCGAAGTCGGGATCGTTGGAGGCCGCACCGCCTTCGCCTTCCAGGCGATGCGGCTTGAGCGAATGCTTGGCCCAGATGCGCGCCACCGTCATGTGCGAGATCGCCCCGCCCAGTTCGGCCGCGAGCTTCCTCGACGACCAGTGCGTCGAACCATCGGCGGGCTTGCGCTTGGTGGTCCAGGCCAGCACGCGTGCCTCGATGCGCTCGGTCACCTTGTAGCGTTCGCGCCCAGCATGGCGGGCGAACAGGCCCGCGAGTCGTTCGGCGGCAAAACGCTTGCTCCAGCGATCGATGTAGCTGTCACTGCAGTCAAGCTTGGCTCGGATCTCGGCCCAGGTCAGTCCCTCGGACAACAGCAGGATCAGTCGAGCATGCCGCGCCGAATCGGCTCGACCGGTCCTCGCGCTGGCTTGTCGGTCAGTTCCATCGCGCCCTCCGCGGGCTCGGCGGTGCGCTGCCGCAGCTGCTGAAGACTCGGCGCAACGGCATCGCCGATGGCGTCGGCCAGCGTCTTCGCCATACGCTGGCGTGCCTCGGATTCGAGGAGGCGGTGCGCTGCGGCCTTCGCAATCTCATCGTCAAGGCGGGCGTGCAGCGTGGCGATCTGCGCGCGGAAGGCCATGCCTTGTTCTTCGATGACGGAGCGGAAGGCGGCAGCGAGCGAACTCAATTCAACGTCGTTCATTTGCGATTCCCTCGGCACTGACAAACTTTGTCGGCAACATCTCGGCGGTCTGGATAAGGCCGCTGCTGTCGCGCTTGACCTCCAGGCGAGTCGAGCAGTCGAGGGGTGTGCCGGTGAGCCGTGCTGTGCTCGACCGCTCGACGCTGCAGGCGAAGAAGATCGGCTCGCTGCTGGTGTTGACGCAGGAGCTCATTCAAAGCGCCGACCCGCGCGTCGAGATGATGGTCCTGTCGATGATGCTGCGCAGCGCACGCAAGATCGTGGTGCTGCCGACAGTGCCGGCCAGGGCTGCACCGGGCGGCATCCAAGGCGCTGCCGGATTTCGCTACTTCACCATCACCGTCGGCAACATCACGCAGATGATGCAGGCCTGCGCCGACGGCGGTCGCAAGGCGGTGGTGCCCGAACGCGAAATCCGCCCCGGCGTGCGCATCGGCATCGTCGAGGACCCGGACGGCAACTGGGTCGAGTTCCTCGCCATCGCCTGAGTGCCGCCTCAGCGTTCGGCGATGAAGTGCTGCATGCTGACCGTTTCGCCGGGCAACAGGTAGGCACGCACGCGTTGCTCCAACTCCTGGTCGGCCTGCGTCGCGCGCGAGCGCTGGTGCAGATAGTCGGCCCAGGAGGTGACGATGAAGCGCTCGACATAGCGCGACGGGTCGGCCAGGTCGCGGTAGGCGCGCCAGAAGGTCGCGCCGTCGCGGCGGCGTGGCGCGCGCATCAGACTCAGTGCATCCAGAAACTCCTCGCTCTGATGCGCCTGCACGCGGTAGCCGATCTCCACCGCCACCGGCCCGGCCTCGGGGTCGGGCTCGTCGGCGACGAAGAAGTCGTCCCAGCGCGTGGCCAGCGTCACCTCCTCGGCCTCGCCCATGCGCAGCGGGAAGGGCTTGGCCAGCAGCAGCCCGGCGGCCATGCAGGCCGCGGCCACGCTGAGTGCGAAGCTCAGGCTGGTGATATCCGACAGCGCGCCCCAGAATGCCGAGCAAATGGCGAAAGAGCCCAGCGCACACAGCGTGTGCATGGCCAGTGCCCGCGCGCGCACCCACATCGGCACGCTGGTCTGCGTGGCGGTGTTGAAGGTGGACATGACTGCCATCCAGGCCGCGCCGCCCAAACCCAGCGCCGGGTAGACCAGCGCCTTTTGCGTGGAGAACGCGGCCACCAGCATCACGCCGGCATAGAGCACGCAGCCGCCCGCGACCAGCCCCTCCAGCCCGGCGCGTGCGCGCAAACGGCCGATCACCAGCCCGGCGGCCACGGCACCACCGCCCATGCAGGCCATCAGCAGGCCGACCCCCGCAGCGCCCAGCGCCAGTTGGCGCTGGCCAATCACCGGCAACAACGCCCACAGCGCTGACCCGGCGCCGCTGTAGGCCACGGTGCGCACCAATTGCGCCAGCACCGTCTGCGAATGGCGCGCGAAGCGCAGCCCGGCGAGCATGCCGCCCCATAGTCGCTCGGCCGGCAGGCGCGACGGCGGGTGCGGGCGTGGCGGCCAGCGCCGAATGCCCTGCAGCATGGCCAGCGCACCCAGTACCGCGATGACGAAATTCCACGCACCACCGGCCAGTGTGAACACCGCGCCGGCCAGTGCCGGGCCAACGGCGCGCGCGCCGTTGTAGGCGATGGCCACCGCGGTGATGGCATTGGGCAGTTCGTCGCGCGGAATCGAATCGGCGACGGTGGAGTTCCACGCCGGCGACAGCATCGCGGTGCAGGCGCCGGACACGAAGATGAAGAACAGCAGCGTCGCCGGTCCGCCGATGCCGGCGAAGAGCAGCGCAGCCAGCACGGTGCCGGTGGCCGCCTGGACTATCAGGGCACCGAGGATCAGTCGCCGCCGGTCGGTGATGTCGGCCAGCACGCCCGCCGGCAGCGAGAGCAGGAACATCGGCAGGAACACGGCGGTCTGCACCAGTGCGGCCAGAAAGGACGAACCGGTCAGCTCGACCATCATCCAGGCCGCGGCCATGGTCTGCATCGCGTTGGCGATGAAGTACAGCGAACCGCTGCGCCACAGCGCGCGAAAGGGCGGGTGACGCAGCGCGCTCCAGGTGGCGAGGGTGGACCGGCCGGCTGTGCTCATCGCGGCATTGTCGTCGCCACGGCCGCGCCTGCACCACGCGGGAATCGCGCCTTGCGCCGGCGCGCAGCGCCATGCAAACTGCCCACGTGCGCGACCCGCGCGGCAAGTGGACGAATTCGAATGGACATGCACGACAAGGTGGTGGTCGTCACCGGTGGCGCGTCGGGCATCGGCCGCGCGCTGTGCGAACGCTTTGCAAGAGAGGGCGCTCGCGGCGTGGTCGTCGCCGACCTGGACGAAGCCGGCGCCCGGCAGGTGGCCGCCGGCATCGGCGGCATGGCGCAGCGCGTCAACGTCGCCGACGAACCCGAGGTGCAAGGCCTGGTGCAGATGACCACCGAGCGCTTCGGCCAGGTGGACCTGTTCTGCAGCAATGCCGGCGTGCTGGTGCGCCGCGACGAGGATGCGCCCGCTGCCGACTGGCAGCGCCACTGGGACGTGAACGTCATGGCACATGTGTATGCCGCGCGCGCGGTGCTGCCGCAGATGCTGGCGCGTGGCGAGGGCTACTTGCTGAACACCGCGTCGGCCGCCGGGCTGTTGAGCCAGGTGAATGCCGCGCCCTATTCGGTGACCAAGCATGCCGCGGTGGGCTTGGCCGAATGGCTGTCCATCGCCTATGGCGAGCGTGGCATCCGCGTCAGCTGCCTGTGCCCGCAGGGCGTGCGCACGCCGATGCTGCGCAGTGCCGATGGTGGCAACCGGCCGAGCTTCCTGGCCGACGGCGCGTTGTCGGCTCAGCAGGTGGCCGAAGTGGTGGTCGAGGGCCTGCGCAACGAGCAGTTCCTGATCCTGCCGCATGCCGAGGTGCTGGGTTTCTTCCAGCGCAAGGCGGCCGACTACGAGCGCTGGCTGCGCGGCATGCGCCGTCTGCGCGACAAGGTGGTGGGCCGGCCGCAGCCCGGCCCCGGCGCGGCTCAGTAGCCGCGCAACCGCGCCAACCGCTCCATGTGGAAGGCGCTGTCGCCGAACAGCTCCTGCAGCACCCGTGCGCGTTTCATGAAGAAGCCGACCTCGAACTCGTCGGTCATGCCCATGCCGCCATGCATCTGCACGCCTTCCTGCACCGCCAGGGTGGCGGCCTGGCCGCATTTGGCCTTGGCCACTGCCACGGCGCGGGCGGCAGCGTCGGGCGGGTCGCCATCCAGGCTCTGCAGCGCCTTGATCAACGCCGCGCGGGCGAGCTCGATGTCGACATAGAGCGCCGCCGCGCGGTGCTGCAGGCCCTGGAACTCGCCGATCGCGCGGCCGAATTGCCGGCGCTCCTTCAGGTAGCCGACGGTGCGTTCGAACACTTCGTCGGCAATGCCCAGCAATTCGGCAGCCGCGGCGGCGCGGCCCGCGTCCAGCGTGGCTTGCAGCGCAGTCCACGCGGCACCGGCACTGCCCAGCAACGCATCGGACGGCAACTCGACCTTCGAGAGCTGGATCCGCGCGGCGTTGTGCGCGTCGACCATGACCGTGCGCGTCACCGTCACGCCAGGCGTGTCGCGCGGCACCGCAAACATCGACAGACCCTGCGCGTCGCCTGGCGTGCCGGCGCTGCGTGCCACCACGATCAGCAGCGCCGCCATGTGGCCATCGAGCACGAAAGACTTGGCGCCGTCGAGCCGCCAGCCGTTGCCTTGTCGCACGGCGCGCAGCGTGATGGCTTCCGGCCGGTGCTTGGCCCGTTCGTCCACCGCCAGCGTGCCGATGGCCTCGCCGCTGGCCAGCCGCGGCAGCCATTGCTGATGCTGTGCCGGTGAGCCGGCCTGGCGCAATGCGGTCACGGCCAGCACGCCGCTGGCCAGGAAGGGCGTGGCACTCAAGTGGTGGCCGATCTGCTCCATCAGCACGCCGGCTTCGACCATGCCGAGACCCGCGCCACCGAAGGCTTCGGGTACCAGCATGCCGGTGTAGCCCATGTCGGCAAAGCGCGACCACAGCGGGCCGGAAAAGCCGGCCGGGTCGTGGTTGTCGCGCAGTTTGCGCAACTGCGAGACCGGCGAGTTCTCGCGCAGAAAATCGCGTGCGCTTGCGCGCAGCATCTCCTGTTCCTCGTTCAGCAACAGCGACATCGTCAGGCTCCGGGCAATTCGAGAATGCGTTTGGCGATCACGTTCAACTGCACCTCGCTGGTGCCGCCCTCGATCGAATTGGCCTTGGTGCGCAGCCAACTGCGCGCCGCTGCACCGTCGTTCGATGCCGTGCCTTCCCATTCGAGCGCGTCGCTGCCGCTCGCCGACATCAGCAGTTCGTGGCGCCGCTTGTTCAGTTCGGCGCCGTAGTACTTCAGCGCCGACGAAAACGCCGGGTGTGCCTGCTTCGCCTTGGCCAGGTCGCCAAAGCGTTCCATCAGCAGGCGGAACGCGGTCTCGTCGACCTCGAACTCGGCGATACGCGCGCGCAGCATCGTGTCGGCCAGCCGGCCCTGTGCGTCCAGGCCCACCTGCTCGGCCGCCTGCTGGCCCAGCGGCTTGGCCACGCTGCGCTCGCCGATGGCGCCGATCATCTCGCGCTCGTGGGTCAGCAGGTACTTGGCCACGTCCCAGCCGCCACCCGCGTTGCCGACCAGATTGCGTTTTTCGACGCGCACATTGTCGAAGAAGGTCTCGCAGAACGGTGACTTGCCCGAGATCAGCGCGATCGGTTTTGTACTCACGCCCTCGGATGCCATGTCGAAGAGCACGAAGCTGATGCCGGTGTGCTTCTTCGCGGCGCTGTCGGTGCGCACCAGGCAGAAGATCCAGTCGGCCTTGTCGGCATAGCTGGTCCAGATCTTCTGGCCATTGACGATGAAGTGGTCGCCGCGATCCTCGGCACGGGTCTGCAGCGAGGCCAGGTCCGAGCCGGCATTCGGCTCGGAGTAGCCCTGGCACCAGCGGATCTCACCGCGCGCGATCTTCGGCATGTGCTCGAGCTTCTGCGCCTCGCTGCCGAACTTCAGCAGCGCCGGGCCCAGCATCCAGATGCCGAAGCTGGCCAGCGGCACGCGGCAGTTGAGCCGCCGCATCTCCTGCGCCAGCACCTTGGCCTCGTCGGCCGACAGGCCCGCGCCGCCATACTCGCGCGGCCAGGTGGGCACGGTCCAGCCGCGCGCACCCATGCGTTCGAGCCACATGCGTTGTGCGTCGGAGGCGAACACCCAGTGGCGCCCGCCCCAGCAGATGTCGTCCTCGCTGTTCATCGGCTGGCGCATCTCGGCCGGGCAGTTGGCTTGCAGCCAGGCACGCGTCTCGGCGCGGAATGTCTCGATCGTGGTCGTGTCGCTCATGGCGCGCTCAGATGGTGACGCCGCCATCGACGACGATGGCCTGGCCGGTGACGAACGAGCCTGCCGCGGAGGCCAGGAACACGGCCGCGCCGGCAATCTCGTCGGGCTCGCCGATACGGCGCAGCGGCGTCTCTGCATTGCGCGCGGCCAATGCGGCGGGGTTGTCCCACAGCGCACGCGCAAAGTCGGTGCGAATCAGCCCTGGCGCGATGCAGTTGACGCGCACGTTGTGCGGGCCGTATTCCACCGCCAAGTTACGCGCCATCTGCAGGTCGGCTGCCTTGCTGATGCAGTATGCACCGAGGATGCTCGATCCGCGCAGCCCGCCGATCGACGAGACGATGATGATCGACCCGCCCTTGCGCTCGATCATGCCCGGCGCCACGCAGTTGATGAGCCAGTGGTTGGCGACGATGTTGTTGTCCAGGATCTTGCGGAACTGCTCGTCGGCAATGCCGGCCATCGGCCCGTAGTAGGGGTTCGACGCGGCATTGCACACCAGCACGTCCACCGGGCCGAGCTGACGCGTGGCCTCGGCCACCAGATGCTGCAGCTGTTCCTTCGACGAGATGTTGGCCGGCACCGAGATGGCCGTGCCGGCGCCGTGCTTGCCATTCAGCGCGGCGGCGACCTCGGCGCAGGGCTCGGCCTTGCGCGACGAGATCACGACCTTCGCGCCGTGTTCTGCAAAGCGTTCGGCAATGGCCTTGCCGATGCCGCGAGATGAGCCGGTGATCACGGCCACCTTGCCGGCGAGGGAAAACAAGCTCATGTCGGATCTCCTGTGTGATGCGGCGAAGATAGCAGAGCGCATTGCAGCCGATCATCGGCAAAACGCTTGTCGCCTGGGCGACGGCACGACGCGGGCATGGCGCCTGGAAGCGGCTACAGCGTCGCTGCGTGCCGAGAGCCTGGCCTTGCATGTAGCGCGCCATCGCGGGCGACAGCGACTCGGGGTTCGGGGCGTCGAAGGATAGCGCGCGCATCGGGTAGGCTCGCGCTCTTCTCGAGCCTGCGCGAACCGCGCCAGCGATCGCGCGGCGAAGACCACACCGAACATGCCCAAGACCCTTGACACCAGCGTTGGTGACGTCACCGCCTTCGACCGCCACATGACGCCCGAAGATGCGCTGGTGCACGACACGCTGTGCGCGTTGCAGGCGCCGAGCGGGCTGGTGCGGCTGACCGAGATGATGGCCGCAGCCGGCATCCGCACCTTGCGCGGTGCGGCCTTCCACCCGCCAGAAGTCAAGCGTGTGCTCGAGCGGCTCTTGGCCAGCGGCCATGCCAAGCGTGACGTGCAAGGCCGCGTGCGTGCCGCCGAGCCGCACGGGTCGGCGCGCTTCGCCGAAATGATGCGCAATGCGCCGCGCGCGAAGGCCTGGTTCGAGGCTTGGCGCAAGCTGGTGCAGTTCGACCAGGCCTATTCGCTGGGCTTCCAGGAAGAAGAGCAGCTGAGCGCGGCGATGCGGCTGGTGGTCTACGGCGGCGGCGCGCTCGAACACCTCGACCGGTTGGGCAAGCTGGCCTATACCTTCACCCACCTGTGGAGCGGTGCGCTGCGCCGGGCCGTGCTCGAGCCCTTCGATGCGGCGTTGTTTGGCCGCCTCGAGCCGGCCCTGCAGGCCAACCTGGCCGATCAGATGATGGTCGTGCTGAGCGGCTTTTCCGAAACACGGGTGCGCCCGCTGGAGGACTGGCTGCTGGCGCGCCTGACCAGCAACCCGGCAGTGGTTTCGCCGACCCTTCGCTGCCGCCTGGCCGAGACGCTGCTGTACCGCGGCGATTTGGCCGGCGCGCACGCACTGTGCGCGGGCATCCAGGGTGCCGGTGTCGATCTGATGCAGGCCGTACTCGCCATGGCCGAAAGCCAGTGGGAGCGCGGTGCCACGCAGTTCGAAGCCGCCTGGAAGGTGGCCGGCGTCGAGTCCGGCCGCCGCAAGAACCTGGTCTCGCCGTCGATCGGCTGGATCTACCTGATGGCACTGCTGGCGCTGCCCGCGCCCGCCGCTTGGGGCAAGGCGCGCAAGTTCGCCGCATCCGAAGCCGGCAAACGAGACGCAGCCGATCCCTTTGGGTTCTGGGGCGCGTGGGTCGATGCCATCGACCAGCGGCTGGGCGACGCACCCAAGGCGCACGGTCACTTCCGCCTGATGCGGCACGAGCTCTCGGGCATGCAATCGTTGCAGTACCTGCACCACCTGCTGCTGGCCGCGTGGCTTCGCATCGAGGTGGCCAAGCCGGCCGAACTGCGTGCGCACGCACACCGGCTGGCGGAAGAATACGACGAAGCCGGCATGGCCTGGTCGGCGCGCTTGGTGCGCCGCGCCGCGGCCTCGCTGCTGGGTGAGGCACCGGCCGCGGCGGATGCCGGCGCGGCCTTTTTCGTCGGTGCGGCGCAGGACAGCTGGCGCGAGGCGCTGGCCTCGATCCTGGCGCTGGGCGGCGCCGCGGCGGACACCACGCGCAGCGTTTCGGCTGCCGTGCAGGACCGGCTGATCTGGGTGGTTTCGGCCGGCGCCGACGGGCGCATCAGTGCGATCGAGCCGATGGAGCAGAAGGCCGGCGTGCGCGGCCTGGGCAAGCCCAAGGCGGTGGCGCTGGCCACACTGGCCAAGCGCAAGGACCTGCCGACGCACGACGCCGCGATGCTGCGCGCGCTGCGGCGAGAGGACTACGGCAACCGCCCGGTGCTGGACATCGTGGAGGCGGCGCCGGCCCTGGTGCGCCACCCCTGCGTCGCCTGGGAGCGCGAGCCCACGCGCTTCATCGAGGTGAACGAGGGCCTGCCCGCGCTGGAGATCATGACGCAGGGCGAACACATCGGCTTTCGCCTGCTCGACCCGGTGCGCACCGAAGAGCACCGCAAGGCCGAAGCGCAGGACGAACTGCTGCCACTGCGCTGGCGCGCGCAGCGCGCGCGGCTGCGGGGCGTGATGCTGCTGCCCGACGGCGACGGGCGTGCCAAGCTGGTGCGGCTGACGCCTGCGCAACTGCGCGTGGATGCGCTGGTATCGCAGGGCTGGAAGGTGCCGGTGGCCGCGCGCACCGAGCTGGACGCGGCGCTGCGCGTGCTGGCGGCGCATTTCCAGGTGGCCAGCGATGCCGAGACCGGGCACGAGGTGGAGGTCGACCGCCGCCTGCGCGCCGAACTCGTGCCCCACGGCGCGGGCCTGCGCCTGGCCTTGCTGGCCACACCCTTCGGCGACTTCGGCCCGCGCCTCGTGCCCGGCAGCGGGCGCACACGCGTGACCACCGTCCATCAGGGGTTGACGCTGTCCACCCGCCGCGACCTGACGCACGAGCGTGCGCTCTTCGACAAGCTGCTCGAGGCGCTCGACTTCCTCGAGGGCGACCTGCACGAGTGGCATCTCGACGCACCCGAGCAGGCGCTGGCCGCGGTGGAGGGCCTCAGCCGCCTGGGCGAGGACATCGTCAGCCAATGGCCCAAGGGCAAGCCGATGCGCGTGCGTGCGGTGGCCGAGGCGTCGGTGAAGCTGCGGGCCAGCTCCAAGGGCGAATGGCTCGAGCTCGACGGCGAACTCGAGCTCGATGGCGGCGAGGTGCTGCGCCTGCGCCGGTTGCTCGACTTGGCGCGCGAAAGCCGCAGCCGTTTCGTTGCGCTGGGTGAAGGCGACTTCCTGGCGCTGAGCGACACGCTGCGCCAGCAACTGGCCGACCTGGCCACGCTGGCGCAGCCGCACAAGCAGGGCCAGCGCTTGTCGGGCGTGGCCGCATTGGCCTGGGAGACCAGCGGCCAGGCCCTGGTGCTCGACGGCGACGCCGCCTGGCGCAAGCGCAGCCAGGCCTGGGTGCAGGCGCAGCAACGCAGCTTCGAACTGCCAGCCAGCCTGGGCGCCGAATTGCGCGACTACCAGCTCGACGGCTACCGCTGGCTGATGCGCCTGGCCGAGAGCGGCTTCGGCGCGGTGCTGGCCGACGACATGGGCTTGGGCAAGACGGTGCAAACGCTGGCGCTGCTGCTGCAACGCGCGGCGGGTGGGCCGACGCTGGTGGTGGCGCCGACCTCGGTGTGTGGCAACTGGTTGCTGGAGGCAGCGCGTTTTGCGCCGAGCCTGGAGGTTGAGCTGTACGGCGACGTGCTGATGGGCGACGAGCCGCAGGACGATATCCCGGATGCCGACCTGTCGCCGGCGGAAGAGGGCGCCCGGGCGCCGGGCCAGGCTGCGGCGGAAACGGTGCCCGCGGCCGAGGCCGCGCCGGCAGCTAACGCACGCCGCGCGGCACGCCGCCGCCAGGTGCGCGCGCTCGGCGCCGGGCAGGTATTGGTGTGCTCCTACGCGCTGCTGCAGATCGACGCCGACGTCCTGGCCGCGCCGCGCTGGCACAACATCGTGCTCGACGAGGCCCAGGCCATCAAGAACCCGGCTACCCGCCGCGCCAAGGCGGCACTGGCGTTGCAGGGCGACTTCCGCCTCGCGCTCACCGGCACGCCGATCGAGAACCGCCTCGGCGAGCTGTGGTCGATCATGGGCTTCTGCAACCCCGGGCTGCTGGGCAGTGCCGAGCAGTTCGCGAAGAACTTCGCCAATCCGATCGAGCGCGAGCCAGATCCGCACATCAAGGCGCAAAGCTCGCGCCGATTGCGCCGGCTGCTCTCGCCCTTCCTGAAGCGGCGCACCAAGGCCGAGGTGCTGACCGACCTGCCGCCGCGTACCGAGATCGTGCACGAGGTGGTGCCGGGTGCGAGGGAGCGTGCGCTGCTCGAAGCCTTGCGCCAGCAGGCCGAGGCCAGCGTGGCGCAGGCCATTTCGGCCAGCGCATCGGCCGGCGGCGGCCGCGAAGGGCAGAACCAGTTCCATGTGCTGGCCGCGCTGACACGCCTGCGCCGTGCCGCCTGCGACCCCCGCCTGGTGGCGCCCGAACTCGGCCTGATCGGTGCCAAGGTGCTGGAATTCGAGCGCCTGGCACAGGAGCTGGTGGCCGGGCGGCACAAGGCGTTGGTGTTCAGCCAGTTCACCGACTTCCTGGCACTGCTGTGCGAGCGGCTCGATCTGGCGGGTTTGAGTTACCAGTACCTGGACGGCAGCACGCCGGCGGCCGAGCGCGGCAAGCGCATTGCGGCCTTCCAGGCGGGAGCCGGCGATCTGTTCCTGATCAGCCTGAAGGCGGGGGGCTTCGGCCTGAACCTGACCGCGGCCGACTACGTGATCATTGCCGACCCGTGGTGGAACCCGGCGAGCGAAGAGCAGGCCAGCGCGCGCGCGCACCGCATCGGCCAACAGCGGCCGGTGACGGTGTACCGGCTGGTGACGCAGGGCTCGATCGAAGAGAAGATCGTGCGCCTGCACCGCAGCAAGCGCGACCTGGCCGAAGACATATTGAGCGGTGAGGACGCGGGCGCACCGATCGACGCGGCGCAGTTGATGGAGTTGCTGCGCGCGCAGTAAGAGTGCGCAGCGGACAATTGCGGCATGAAGACGCCGAAGAGACTGCAATCGCTGGTCGACGAAGGTCTGATCGACAGCGTCGTGCGCCAGTTGATGAGTGGCAAGGAAGCCAACGTCTACGTCGTGCGTTGCGGCGATCACACGCGCTGTGCCAAGGTCTACAAGGAGGCCACGCAGCGCAGCTTTCGCCAGGCGGTGGACTACACCGAAAACCGCAAGGTGAAGAACACGCGACAGGCTCGCGCCATGGCCAAGGGCACGCGCTTCGGCCGCGAGATGCAGGAGGCGGCCTGGCAATGCGCCGAGGTGGACGCGCTGTACCGGCTGGCCGCGGCAGGCGTGCGTGTGCCCAAGCCGCACCACTTCCACGACGGCGTGCTGCTGATGGAGCTGGTGGTCGATGCCCACGGCGATGCCGCGCCGCGGCTGAACGATCTGCACTTCGCGCCCGAGCCGGCTCTGGCACACCACGCCACGCTGATTGCCGAGGTGGTGCGCATGTTGTGTGCCGGCGTGGTGCATGGCGACCTGTCGGAGTTCAACATCCTGCTCGGCGCCGACGGCCCGGTGATCATCGATCTGCCGCAAGCGGTGGACGCGGCCGGCAACAACCATGCGCAGCGCATGCTGCAACGCGATGTGGACAACCTGCGCGATTTCTTCGGCCGCTTCGCGCCAGAGCTGCTGCAATCGCGCTTCGGCGAGGAGATCTGGGGCCTCTACCAGCGCGGCGTGCTGCAGCCGGATGCCGCGCTGAGCGGGCGCTTCGAGCGCCCGTCCAGCGCCGTCGACCTGGGCGGCGTGCTGCGCGAGATCGACGACGCACGTGCCGAAGACGCGGCACGCCGGCTGCGCCTCCAAGCCGCACAGTGACGCGTCGAGGCGGGGCGCATTGGCGCTAACCCCTATGTAGTGCTACGCAGGGCCGGGCCGCGCGGCCACGGATGACGCCGCGCCGGCATGCGCCGAGACTGCCTCCATGCTGCAACGTTATGGAGGCTCTCGATGCAACTTGATTCCCGCAACGACAGGGCGCGGCCCTTCAGCCACATGCCGGTGTGGCTGCTGCGCGCCGCTGCGGTGGCGACCAGCGTGGTGTTGCTCGCACTGTCCATGCCGCTGGTCTGGGCGGCGGTCTCGGCCGGCGCTGGCCTGATGGCGCTGGCCGTCATGGCCGCCGGCGGCGTGGCGCTGTTCCAGGCCGTCCCCTGGGCTGCGCAGCGCCTGGAAAACCAACTGCTCAAGTTGCGCAAGGCCGAGGCACGGGCCAACCCGATCGAACAGTTGCAGAACGAGATGCTGCGCCGTGCCGAGCGCCTGCAGGCCTTCCGCCGGGCGCTGGCCACGGTCGGCGCGCAGATCGAATCGATCACGCATCTGCTGGCCGAGCGGCGCCATGTCGACCCCGGCCATGTGCTGCAACGCCAGGAGCGCTCGCTGCAGCGCCTGACGCAGTTCCACGCCGGCAACCTGGCGCGGCTGGACGAGGCGCAGGCCGCGCTCGAAGCTTTCCGCCACCAGGTGAAACAGAAGGTCGTCGAGTGGGAGATCTCGCTCGCCATCCAGGACGCGCAGGAGGCGCTGAACCCCGGCGCGGCGGACAACCTGCTGCAGGACATGCTCACCGACGAGGCGCTGCGCACCGTACAGGACCGCTTCAACACCGTCTTCGCCGAGCTCGACATCCAGATGCGCGCGGTGGACGCACCCACTCACGTGTTGTTTTCCGGCGCGGGCATCGAACGCCTGGACGCCCTGACCCTGCCCGAGCACCACCACCACGATCGGAGGCCTGCATGAAGTTCTGGAAACGCCTGCGCTGGATCTTCAGCCTGCTGTTTATCGCGCTGCTGCTGGCCAGCTGGCTGGGCATCGAGCCTTCGAGCACGGCGCCTGCCGCCGGCGCTGCAAGGCGCAACGTTCCCGTCTTCCTTCCCTGAACCCACCTAGGAGCCAACTCATGAAGTCATCGAACTCTTCCATCCTGTACCCCGCCGCCTGGGCCTTGCTGTGGGCCTTGTCATCCGCTGCCACGGCCGCCGACTTGGCCCAGCCCTGCGACCTTCGCGTGGCCAGCGGCCCGACCGGCAAGGTGTACGAGCAGATCGTGCGCGACATGCGCTCCACCTGCGGCGACGCTGCGACACTGTGCACGCTCAACACCCAGGGTGGCGTGCAGAACCTGCAGATGCTTTCGGCCAACGAGGCCGAACTCGGCCTGGTGCAGATCGACCTGCTGCACAAGTTGAAGGACAGCGACGCCAACGTCGCCACGCTGAAGGCGGTGATGCCGCTGCATGCCAACCTGCTGCACGTGATCACGCTCGCCGAAGGTTCGCTGGTCGATTTCTGGACTTGGCCGTGGACCGAGATCCGGGTGCCCTTCACCGGCCGCAAGGTGGTGTTCGGCAAGTACTCCGAACTGCGTGGCAGGACACTCGCCCTGGTCGGCTCGGCGCAGCTCACGGCACAGATGCTCGAGGAGCACAGGAGCTTCGAGCTGCGCTTGCTGAGTGTGGATTCCGATGAACAGGCCCTGGCCATGCTGCGCAAGGGCGAAGTCCAGGCCATCCTCAGCCTCGCCGGCTGGCCGATGCCGGTACTGGCACGCCAGACCGGCGGCACCGACCTGAAGCTGGCCGACTTCGACGTCGTGCCGCGCGTGCCTTACAAGACCGTGAAGCGCAACTACCAGAACCTGGGCGTGCTCAACCTGACGATGCTGGCCGTGCCCAACCTGTTGGTCGCGCGGCCGTTCAATGCCGCCGGCCGTCAGGGACAGCGCGTCAGCGCATTGCAGAGCTGCCTGCTGCAGCAGCTCGATGAGCTGAAGGACGGGCGCCACCAGGCGGCATGGAAGGAGATCGGCGACCCGGCCGACACGCAGGGCTGGCGTCGTTGGGAAGCGGGTCCTGGCGATACGCGCAAGCACGCATCGAAGTGAGCCTGTGGACAGCCGAGAATGGGCGAACCCCTGCCGCAGCCCAAGCCATGAATCCCGACGAGCCCCACGCCGACGCCAAGCGCGAGGCGCGTCCGCCGTGGCTGCGCTGGGCCCTGGGGCTGCTGCTGGCGGCGGGATTTGTCGGCGCCATGGGAGAACTCGCGGCGCATCGTGAGACGTTGCACCAGACCGATGCGATGCGCCGCACGCTGGAGATCCACACGCTGGGCCTGCGTGGGGCCGTGACACGTTTCGAGTACCTGCCCTTTGCCGTGGCGACGCACCAGCATGTGCAGGCCGCGCTGGCTCGGCCCGCTGACCCGCAAGCGCTGGAACATGCCAATCGCTTCCTGGACGACGTCAACCGACGCGCCGGATCTTCGGCCCTGTATGTGATGAACCTGCAAGGCAAGACGCTGGCGGCCAGCAACTGGGCCATGCCGGGCAGTTTCGTCGGCCATGTCTACCGTGACCGGCCGTACTTCAGCGAGGCGCGCAACGGCCGCAAGGGGATGTTCTACGGCGTGGGCTTGACCACCAAGGTGCCGGGGCTGTTCATGGCGTCGCCGGTGATCGGCCAGGCCGGCGACATCATCGGCGTGGTGGCGGTGAAGGTCAGCCTCGACACGATCGAGGCCGCCTGGGCGCATGTGCGTGATCCGATCCTGTTGTCCGATGCGCGTGGCATCGTCTTCCTCGGCAATGTCGCGGCCTGGCAATTCAAGACCACCCGAGCGATCGACGAAATGGGTCTCGAGTGGTTGCGCTACTACCGCCAGTACGGTGAGCGCATGAGTTTCGAACTGCTACCGTGGGAGCTCGAACGCGATGAGGGCGCGTCGAGCTACGCCTTGCGCACCTCGCTGTCCGACCAGCGGCGCGCGTTCATGGCCATCGACGAGGCCTTGCCCGAACTTGGCTGGACGCTCACCGTCATGGCCGACCGCGCCGGGGTGAACCAGGCACGCCAGACCGCCTGGGCGCTGGCCAGCCTGGGGTCGCTGGCGCTGTTGCTGGCAGGCCTGTACTGGCAGCTGCGCGAACGCCGGCTGGTCGAGCAGCGCAATGCGCGGCGCGAGCTGGAGCTGCGCGTGCGCGAGCGCACGCACGAATTGCAGGAAGCACATGCCTTCCGCAAGGCAATGGAAGACTCGTTGCTGGTGGGCATGCGCGCACGCGATCTGGAAGGCCGCATCATCTACGTCAACCCGGCACTGTGCGAGATGTGCGGCTACTCGGCCGAGGAACTGATCGGCCGCAAGCCACCCTATCCGTACTGGCACCCCGACGACATGGAGCAGCACTGGCTCGACAACGAAGCCACGCTCAGCGGCCGCGCCGCGCACACCGGCTTCGAATCGCGCATGCGCCACCGCGACGGCCACGACGTCCACACCATGCTTTACACGGCGCCGCTGATCGACGGCGCGGGCATGCACAGCGGCTGGATGATCTCGGTGGTGGACATGAGCACGCAAAAGCGTGCCGAAGAGCAGCGGCGCCTGCACGAGGAGCAACTGCGCCACGCCGGCCGGCTGGCCAGCCTGGGCGAAATGGCCTCGACGCTGGCGCATGAGCTGAACCAGCCGCTGATGGCGCTGTCGAGCTTCGCCAGCGCGGCGCAGGCCTTCGCCCGGCAGGGCAACCACGGCCTGCTGGTCAGCAGCCTCGACGACATCGCGGCGCAGTCCCAGCGTGCGGCCGAGATCGTGCGGCGTGTGCGCGGGTTCGTGCGGCTACACACCCAGGGCGTCGAGCCGGTCGCGCTGAACGAGTGCGTGGGCAGTGTGCTGGCACTGCTGAGGCCCGAGATCCGCCAGCGCAGGGCGCGCGTCGTCACGCGCTTGCAGGCCGATCTGCCCGCCGTGTACGGCGACCGCGTGCTGCTGGAGCAGGTGCTGCTCAATCTGGTGCTGAATGGTCTGCAGGCGATGCAGGACATGCCGGCGCATCGCCGCATCGTCGAGATCGACACGGTGGCGGCAGAGGGCATGGTGACCCTGTCGGTGGCCGATCATGGGCCGGGCATCGACCCGAAGGCCGCGGCGCAGCTGTTCACCAGCTTCTTCACGACCAAGCAGGACGGGCTCGGACTCGGCCTGAACATCTGCCGCACCATCATCGAGAGCCACCGCGGCCGCCTGAGCTTCGACAGCCGCAGCGGTGGCGGCGCGGTCTTCTTCGTTCAACTCAACGCTGTGCCATGACACCGATCCGCCTGAAGCTGCACGTGGTGGACGACGACGAGGCCGTGCGCCGCTCGCTCGGCCTGCTGTTGCTGTCGCGCGGCCATGCGGTGCAGACCTTCGGCTCGGGCGAGGATTTCCTGGCCTCGGCCGACCTGCAACGTCCCGGCTGCGTGATCCTCGACCTGCGCATGGGGGGTCTCAGCGGGCTGCAGGTCTTCGACGCATTGCGTCAGCGGGCAAGCCCGCTGGTGGTACTGTTTCTGTCCGGCCACGGCGACATTCCGAACGCCGTCGAGGCGGTGCAGAACGGCGCTTTCGGCTGGCTCGAAAAGCCGTGCAGCGACGACCACCTGCTGGACAAGGTCGACAAGGCGCTCACGCTAGCGCAAACGCTTGCCGGCAGGCGGCAAGCCGCGAACGGCGCGATGGATCGCTGGCGGCGGTTGACGCCACGCGAGAAGCAGGTGGCGGCGTTGGTGGCCGAGGGTCTGGCGAACAAGGTGATCGCGCGCGAGCTGGTGCCGCCTTGCGGGCATCGTGCGGTGGAAACGCACCGTGCACACATCTTCGCCAAGCTCGAGGTGCTGAACAGCCACGAGCTGTACCGCCTGCTGCGTGACAATCAACTCGCAGGCACCGACGCCGCAGGAACGACGCAAACCGCCCCGGAACCGTCTGCCGGTGAGAAATGACGCCGCGCGCAGGCGCCGGGGCCGAAAGCCTGCCGTGCGGACCCGCGAGTGCAGGCCCGCGACGTCGGGCTCAGTGCGAAGCCGGCGCCTTGTAGCGGCCGTACTCCAGGCGCGCGATGGCACGGCGGTGCACTTCGTCCGGACCATCGGCCAGGCGCAGCGTGCGTTGGTGCGCGTAGGCCTTGGCCAGGCCCGGATCGGTGCTCACGCCGGCGCCGCCGAAAGCCTGGATGGCGTCGTCGATGATGCGCAGTGCCATGTTCGGCGCCTGCACCTTGATCATCGCGATCTCGAGCTGCGCCACCTTGTTGCCGAACTTGTCCATCATGTCCGCCGCCTTCAGGCACAGCAGGCGCGTCATCTCGATGTCGATGCGTGCGTTGGCGATGCGCTCGTCCCAGACCGACTGTTCGGACACGCGCTTGCCGAAGGCGACGCGCGACTGCAGCCGCTTGACCATCTTCTCCAGCGCGACTTCGGCGGTGCCGATGGTGCGCATGCAGTGATGGATGCGGCCGGGGCCGAGACGCCCCTGCGCGATCTCGAAGCCGCGCCCTTCGCCCAGCAGCAGGTTCGCCGCCGGCACGCGCACGTTCGTCAGCTGCACCTCGGCATGGCCGTGCGGCGCGTCGTCGAAGCCGAAGACCGGCAGCATGCGCACCACCTCGATGCCCGGCGCATCGAGCGGCACCAGGATCTGCGACTGCGCCGAATGGCGCGGCGCGTCCGGGTCGGTCTTGCCCATGACGATGGCGATCTTGCAGCGTGGGTCGCCGACGCCGGAAGACCACCACTTGCGGCCGTTGATGACGTAGTGGTCGCCGTCGCGGCGGATCGACGTCTCGATGTTGGTGGCGTCGGACGAGGCCACGGCCGGCTCGGTCATCAGGAAGGCGGAGCGGATCTCGCCGGCCAGCAGCGGCTCCAGCCAGCGCTTCTTCTGTTCGTCGTTGGCGTAGCGCGCCAGCACTTCCATGTTGCCGGTGTCGGGGGCCGAGCAGTTGAAGACCTCGGAGCCGAAGACGATCTTGCCCATCTCCTCGGCGCACAGTGCGTATTCCAGGTTCGTCAGCCCCGCGCCCTTGTAGGGGCTGTCGGCGGGCAGCGAATCGTGTGGCAGGAACAGGTTCCACAGCCCGGCCTTCTTGGCCTTGGCCTTCAACTCCTCGAGCACCGGCACCACCTGCCAGCGGTTGGTGCCCCAGGATGCCATCTGCGCGTCGTAGGTCGCCTCGGCCGGGTAGACATGCTCCTTCATGAACGCGACCACGCGGTCACGCCAGTAGATCTGCTTCTCCGACATCGTGAAGTTCATGCTGTGTCTCCTTGGTTGCCACGCCATCGCGGCGATGCGTGACAGTAGCAGAGGCGGCGGCTTCGGGTTGTCCCCAACGTGGCAGGCTGGCACTATGCTGCGCCACACCACGCTGAAAGGCCTGCCCATGCACCCCGTGCTGAAACAATTCGACCTGAGCGGCAGAGTCGCCCTTATCACCGGCTCCAGCGCCGGCATCGGACTGGCGCTGGCGCAGGGCCTGGCCGGCGCCGGCGCTGCGGTGGTGCTGAACGCGCGCAACCCGGCCAAGCTGGAGGCCGCGGCCATGGCGCTGCGCGAGCAGGGCGCCACGGTGCACGCGATGGCCTTCGACGTCACAGACGCGCAGGCCGTCGCCGAGGCGGTGGTGCGCATCGAGGCGCAGATCGGGCCGATCGACATCCTGGTCAACAACGCGGGCATGCAGAAGCGCGCGCCGCTGCAGGACTTCGAGCAGGCCGATTGGCAGCAGCTGATGCGTACCAACCTGGACAGCGTGTTCATCGTCGGCCAGGCGGTGGCGCGGCACATGATTGCGCGCAAGCGCGGCAAGATCATCAACATCTGTTCGGTGCAGAGCGAACTGGGCCGCCCGAACATCGCGCCCTACACCGCCAGCAAAGGGGCGGTGAAGATGCTGACCAAGGGCATGGCCATCGACTGGGGCCCGCACGGCCTGCAGGTCAACGGCCTGGGGCCGGGCTACTTCAAGACTGAGCTGAATCAGGCGCTGGTCGACAACCCGGAATTCAGCGCCTGGCTGATCGGGCGCACGCCTTCGCGGCGTTGGGGCGATGTCGAAGACCTGGTGGGTGCGGCGGTGTTCCTGGCCAGCGACGCGTCGCGCTTCGTCAATGGCCATATCCTGTACGTGGACGGCGGTGTCACCGCCACGCTGTAGAGTGATTGGAGCAAGCCCATGGAAGCCCTCGTCATCCACGCCCCCGGCGACCTGCGCGTCGAGACCATCGAGACGCCCGAACTGCTGCCGCACCAACTGCAGGTGCGTGTGCGCGCCGGTGGCATCTGCGGCTCGGACCTGCATTACTTTCAGCATGGCGGCTTCGGTACCGTGCGCATCAAGGAGCCGATGGTGCTGGGCCACGAGGTGGCCGGCAGCATCGAGGCCGTGGGCAGCGCAGTGCAGGGCTTCGCCGTTGGCGAGCGCATCGCCATCAGCCCCAGTCGGCCTTGCGGCCAATGCCGCTACTGCCAACTGGGGCACCACAACCATTGCCTGGACATGCGCTACTACGGCAGCGCGATGCGCATGCCGCACGTGCAGGGCGCGTTCCGCCAGCGCATCGTCTGCGACGCCAGCCAGGCCTACAAGCTGGCCGGTCATGTCAGTGACGGCGAAGGCTCGATGGCCGAGCCGCTGTCGGTGGCGCTGCATGCCGTCAATCGTGCCGGGCCGCTGCTCGGCAAGAGCGTGCTGGTCACCGGCTGCGGGCCGATCGGCGCACTGGTCGTCATCGCGGCACGGCGCGCCGGTGCTACGAACATCGTGGTCACCGACATGGCGGCGCAACCGCTGCGCGCGGCGCTGAAGGTCGGTGCCGATCAGGCGATCAACGTCGCCGAACAGCCCGACGCCCTGGCGGGATTCACCGCAGACAAGGGGCAGTTCGACGTGCATTTCGAAGCCAGCGGCAATGCGCGGGCGCTGCTCAGCGGCTTCGATGCGCTGCGCCCTCGCGGCATCCTCATGCTGGTGGGGCTGGGCGGCGAGATCACGCTGCCGATGAACACCATCGTGGCCAAGGAATTCGACGTACGTGGCGCCTTCCGCTTCCACGCCGAGTTCGCGGTGGCGGTGGAGCTGTTGAACAAGCGGCTGGTGGACGTGAAACCGCTGATCTCGGCCACGCTGCCCTACCGCGACGCCGGCAAGGCCTTCGCGCTGGCAGCCGACCGCTCGCAGGCGATGAAGGTGCTACTCAGCTTCGACTGAGCGGGTGCGCGCCGCCGTGCCGCGGCGGCCTTCTTCCAGCACCTCGGCCGGAACCTCCTTCAGGTCCCGGACGATGCTGACGAAGAACACCCACACCACCGCGCTGGCGCCCAGACCGGGGTGCTGCCGAGCGTGGTGTATTCGGTGGTCTTGGGGGCTGTAGTCACTGTATAAACCGCGCAGGCTCAGGTGGGAGAGCCGACTCCGGCCGTCCGATTGTGGGTATCGCACACTACCTCAACAAGGAAATCACATGTCCGCCAGCGCGCTCGAAACCGACTACCTTGTCATTGGCACCGGGGCCACCGCAATGGCCTTCGTCGACACGCTGCTCAGCGAACAGGCTGATGCCAAGGTGCTGATGGTCGACCGCCACCACCGACCCGGGGGGCACTGGAACGAGGCCTATTCCTTCGTGCGGCTGCACCAGCCGTCCGAGTTCTACGGCGTGGCCTCGCGCGAGCTCAGCCATAGCATCAAGGACAGCGACGGGTTCAACGCCGGCATGTACGGCCTGGCCTCCGGCGCCCAGGTGCTGGACTACTTCGATCAGGTGATGCAGCATCGATTTCTGCCATCGGGCCGGGTGCAATGGTTGCCCATGTCGGAGTACAGTGCGGACGCTGGCGGTGCGCACAAGCTCAGGTCGCTCGTCAACGGCGAAAACCGGCTCATCCGCGTGCGCAAGAAGGTGGTCGACGCAACCCATGCGAAGACCGCGGTGCCCTCCACCCACGCGCCGAAATACAGAGTGGCAGCGGGCGTGAGCTGCATGCCTCTGAACGGCCTGCCCGGCATCAACCGCCCGCATGCCAAGTACACCGTGGTGGGCTCGGGCAAGACCGGCATGGACGCCATCCTGTGGCTGCTTGAGAACAAGGTGGCGCCGGCCTCAATCCGCTGGGTGATGCCGCGGGACGCCTGGTTGCTGAACCGCGCCAACTTCCAGCCGGGCATCGAGAACTACGAACACAGCATGGCCGGCATCATCGGTCAGTTCGAGGCCATGGCCGAGGCTGACTCTGTCGCTGACTTGTTTGCGCGGCTCGAAGAGCGGGAACTCGTGCTTCGCATCGACAGGGATGTACAACCCACCACCTACCGCTGCGCCATCGTGTCCACTACCGAACTGGCGCAGTTGCGGCGCATCAAGGACGTGGTTCGGCTCGGGCATGTGCGCAGCATCGAGCCGACGCAAGTCGTGCTGGACCACGGCAGCGTGGCGGCAGACTCCGATACGCTGTACATCGACTGCAGCGCCGCTGCGATCGTGATGGCGCCGAAGCTGCCGGTCTTCGATGACGAGCGCATCAACCTGCTCATGTTGAGAACCTGTCAACCCGTGTTCAGCGCGGCGGTGATTGCCTACGTCGAAAGCCACGTGGTCGACGCGGCCGAGAAGAATTCGATCTGTACCGTCGTGCCCAGCCCCGAGGCGCCGATCGACTGGCTGCGCATGTGGGCGGTGAACCTGCGCAACATGGGACGCTGGCGCCAGCATGCGGGCCTGAGCGCATGGCTGCTGCAGTGCCGCCTGAATGCCATCGCCGTGTACCTGCGCGGTGTCAAGCCCGACGACACGGCCCGCCTCGGGCTCTTGCAAAAGCTGGGCGAGACATCGGCGGCAGCGGCCGCCAAGCTGCCGGCACTTCTTGCCACGGCGGCCTGAACCGGGGAGCACAGACTATGGACCAGCCCGAGCTTCAGCACCTGTCCGTCAACGGTATTGGCATGCGCGTGGCCACCCAGGGCAGCGGTCCCCTGGTGCTGCTGTGCCATGGGTTCCCCGAGCTGGGGCGTTCATGGCGCCAGCAGATGGCTGCGCTGGCGGGCGCCGGCTGGCGCGCCGCGGCGCCCGACATGCGCGGCTACGGCGGCACCGATGCGCCGGCCGAGCCCACGCAGTACACGATGCTGCACCACGTCGGCGACATGGTCGGCCTGGTTCATGCGCTGGGCGAGAAGCAGGCTGTGATCGTCGGGCACGATTGGGGTGCACCAGCCGCCTGGACGGCCGCGCTGTTGCGCCCTGAAATCTTTCGCGCCGTGGTCGGCATGAGTGTTCCGTACTCGCCACCCGGGCCGGTGGACCTGCTCAGCGCATTGCAGCAGATGGGCGTGAACAGCTTCTACATGCAGTATTTTCAGACACCCGGTGTAGCCGAGGCTGAGTTGCAGGCCGACGTGGCTGCGACACTGCGACGCCTCAGCTTCAGCATGTCAGGTGATGGCGCGGGCGGAGTCGCGACCATCCTGCCGCCAGGCAAGGGTATCTTGCACAACACGGTCGATCCCGCCACGATGCCTACCTGGGTGGATGCCGAAGACCTCGCCTACACGGTGGCGGAATTCGAGCGCACGGGCTTTCGCGGCGGGTTGAACTGGTACCGCTCCATCAGGCTTTCGTGGGAGTTGCTGGCGCCTTGGCGCGGTGCCGTGATTCATCAACCGTCGCTGTTCATCGGTGGCGATCGCGACGATGTGCTGAAGTTTCCGAATTCACGCGCAAGTATCGACAAATTCGGCCAGACACTGCCGGGCCTGCGCGGCTGTCATATCCTGCCAGGCGCCGGGCACTGGGTGCAGCGCGAGCGGGCGGCAGCTGTCAATGATTTGATGCTGCCTTTCTTGCGCGGCCTTTGATCAACATGCTCCTCGGCAGCAGAACTCAAACTCGCAGCCGGGCGGCATGGCCGATGAGGGCGCGCACGATGACGGTGCGCGGCCCCTCGGTCCGCTGGATGCTGGCAGTGTTCATGTTGCCCCGACGCATCGTTGTGTTTGGACTCGACCCGCGCCGCCCGGCTTCACCGGCAGCGCTGCCCCGACCAACTGATCGTAGCGAGGTGGCGGTCGCCGCGCCATTCTCCGGCACATCACTGCCGGCACCGGGCGGCGCCGACGTGGCAGCGCCGCCTCACGACAGGGAGCATCGGCTTGTGCACGGGTCCTCGGTCGGCAGACTGCGGATGCGCTTGCCGGTGGCGGCGTAGATGGCGTTGGCCAACGCGGGCGCGATCGGCGGCACCCCGGGCTCGCCGACACCGCCGGGCGGCGCGTCGTGATCGCCCGGAATCAGGTGCACCACGATCCGCTTCGGTGCGGCACCCATGCGCAGCACCTCGAACTGGTGGAGTTGTCTTGTGCGTCCGGCCACGTCGTTCCTCGTCGGCCCTCACCCGTGCACACGCGTCGTTGGTCATCGATACGCCCTTGCCACACGCCGCAGCGGCAAGATTGCACGCACCGCGCTCGATTCGACCGGCAATGCCATGCTTGGGCATACCGCTTTGCGGGCCAGCGCCGATAGCCGTCAATGAGGCGCCGATCAAGACCTGCATCAGGCGCCGCTGCGCACCCACCCCGGATACATGCACCGGCTGTTCGATCCTCCTGAATGTCCGACACGCTGGCTTCGACAAAGACGCTTCCGCAGCCGGCCCAGGCAGCGGGACGCCTCGCGCTGCGTGCGCCGGTCGAACACGATGCGCTGGTGCCTGGCACGCGGCTGGACGAATTCGAGATCGTGCGCGTGCTGGGCGCGGGTGGCTTCGGCATCGTCTATCTTGCGCTCGACCATGAGCTGGAGCGCCAGGTAGCGATCAAGGAATACCTGCCCAGTGCGCTGGCCGGGCGCAGCGGCGGCGCGGCGGTGGCGATGCGTTCGGCTGCCGCGGCCGAGACGTTCGCGCTCGGGCTGGAATCGTTCTTCAACGAAGCGCGCTTGCTGGCCTGCTTCGATCACCCCTCGCTGGTCAAGGTGCATCGCTGCCTGAAAGCCCACGGCACGGCCTACATGGTGATGCAGTTCTACCCGGGTATCACGCTGAAGCAGGCGCGGCGCGGCATGGTGGCAGCGCCGGACGGCGCCTGGCTGCGTGCCTTCGTCGAGCCGCTGCTCGACGTACTGGAACTGCTGCACGCCGAAGGCGTGTTTCACCGCGACATCGCACCCGACAACATCCTGATGCTGCCCGACGGCCGGCCCGTGCTGCTCGACTTCGGTTCCGCACGCCGCATCGTCGGTGACGCCACGCAGTCGCTGACGGCGGTACTCAAGCCCAACTTCGCACCCATCGAGCAGTATGCGGACGTGACCGGGATGCGCCAGGGTCCATGGACAGATCTCTACGCACTGGGCGCGACTGCATACTTCATGCTCTGCGGCCAAGCGCCGGTACCCGCCGTTCTGCGTGCCGTGCGCGATGAGTTGCCGGCGCTTTCGGCGCACGAGGGCATTGCGTTTGCCGGCGTGCCGGCGCGGTTCCTTGCCGCCATCGACTGGAGCTTGGCGCTGTCGCCGGACGATCGCCCTCAAACGGTCGACAAGTTCAGGCAGGCCCTCGATGGCCGGCTGGTGCCGCCGGCGCCATCGGCACGCCTGCGCGGCTCCGCCCACCGCCCCGGCCAGGATGTCGGCGACAGGCACACGATCGATGCAAGGTTGGCGTTCGGCACTTCGGTGGAGGTCCAGACCGCGACGATGGTGCCAATGGCGTCGAGCGATGCCGCCGGCAGCGGCGCAATGCGGCGCCATGGCGTCCGCATCGCACTGGTTCTGGCGGCGGTGGCTGGTATGACAGCGCTGGCCTGGAACCTCCTTTCGCCGACCGCTGCGCCGCCGGCGGACGCAATGGCCGGAACGTCTGCCACCACAGCCGCCACAGCCGCCACGTCGGGCCAGCCCTCGGCCGTCGCCGCGGCGAGCGCCCCGTCAATTGCCGCAAAGAGTCCGACCGCCGCCGCGGCGGCGGTGGCGGCGCGGCGCCCCGCCTCGCCTGGCGCGGTGCCGACGGGTCCCAAGGCGGCCTGCGCCGACCTGAACCTCTTCGCGCGCGCCGTATGCATCAGCCGCGAATGCCAGACCCCGCGCTGGCGCGAGCATCCTCAATGTGCGCAAGCTCGTGCCATCGAGGAGCAGCGGAAGCGCCACAAGGACCAGTTCTGAAGGCGCACATGGACGAATCGGGGCGAAACAGGAGCTTCGATGCCGGCACCGCCATCTCGCCCAGCGCGTCCCCAAGCCAGCCACTCGCGCGACGAGCCGAAGCGCCAGGCGTGACCGAGCGCACCTTCTACCGCGAGCACATGCTGAGCTGCCGCTCGATGCGCCTGGACGACGGGCGCTACCAGGCGCGGGTTGCGATCACCGTGCTGGGCAGCCAAAGGACATGCGCGCAGCGCTTTCTCGACCTCGACGCCTTCGCCTCGCATGAGGCGGCGGTCGAGCACGCGCTGCAGGCGGCAAAGCAATGGGTCGACGCCAACGCATGACCGCGCCGGCCATCGCCGCGGCCCGGCACCTCAGGCGCGCCGCACCCATCACGTCGTGGGAAGTCGTGTCTTAGAGCGGCCGTGCAGCAAGCCGTTGCGCAACTCTTCGAAGGCGATGTATTCCGCGCTCGTGTCGTGGCTTGCGCCGCTCGGTTCGCTCTTCGTGCTGTTCAAGTACTGCTGCGGGCCTGCGCCTTCGATGCCGGACCGCCGATCAAGCCCAGGCTCAGCGCGGTGCCCAGCAGCACGACCGCACAGCCGGCCACCATCTGCAGCGTCAACGCCTCGCCCAGGTACAGCGCGCCGGACACCATGGCCACCAGCGGGCTGAGGAAGGTGACCGACATCGCCGGCACCGCGCCGATGCGGCGCAGCAGGCGAAAGTACATCCACATGCCCAGCCCCGAACTGGCAATGCCCAGAAAGGCCATCTCGGCCCAGGCACGCGCAGTAGGTGGCGTGCTCGGCCAGGTGGCCCAGGCCATTGGGGCCAGGAACAGACTCGCCGCGGCCAGGCTGCCGGCGGTGGTGACCATGGCATCGACGCCGGCCATCTTCTTGCGCGTGTAGTTCGCGCCGACGCTCCAGATCATCGCGGTGCCCAGCACGGCCAGCACCGCCAGCGGGCCGTCGCCTGTCTTCAGCGAGACGCTGCCGCCGCTCATCAAAATCAGCACGCCGGCAAAACCGATCACCAGGCCTGCCGCGCGCCAGGCGCCCAGCCGCTCCTTCATGACGAAGTGCGCCACCAGCGCGCCGAACATCGGCGCGGTGGCGTTGAGCACGGCCGAAAGGCCGGCGGTGATGTGCAACGCGCCCCAGGTCATCAGCATGAAGGGCAGAGCGGTGAAGGGCACGCCGACCATGAACAGCGCATACGGGTGGGCACGCAGCTGCGGCCAGCCCCCACGGTAGGCCACGATGGGCAGCAGCATCAGCGCGGCGATGCCCAGGCGCATCGACACCAGCGGTGCCGGGCCGAAGGCCGGTACCGCCGCACGCGTGAAGAGATAGGCGCCACCCCACAGCACACTCAGCAACAGCAGTTCGACGACATCGCGGGGGCGCATGGGCCAAGCTTATCGGAATGCGGCAAACGGTCCGCCACGCTTCTAGAATGACCTTCCCTCGGCCCATGGGCCGCACCCGAATTGGAGACTGTCACATGCGCGACTACCTGAAGTTCTACATCAATGGTGCCTGGGTCGATCCGGTCACGCCGAAGAGCATCGATGTCATCAACCCCGCCACCGAGGTCGCCGCCGGCCGCATCTCGATGGGCACGGCCGCCGACGTGGACAAGGCGGTGAAGGCCGCGCGCGCCGCGTTCGAGACCTGGTCGCAGAGCAGCGTGGCGGACCGCATCGCGCTGTTCGAGCGGCTGATCGAGGAATACAAGAAGCGTTATGCCGACATGGCCGCGGCCATCACCGAGGAGATGGGCGCGCCGGCCGTGCTGTCGCAGAAGGCGCAGGCGGCGATGGGCATCGGCCACCTGCAGTCTGCGCTCGGCGTGCTCAAACAATACAAGTTTCAGGAGGAGCGCGGCACCACCCTGATCGTCAAGGAGCCGATCGGCGTGTGCGGTCTGATCACGCCGTGGAACTGGCCGGTGAACCAGATCGCCTGCAAGGTGGCGCCGGCACTCGCCGTGGGCTGCACGATGGTGCTCAAGCCGTCGGAAATCGCGCCCTTCTCGGCGCAGATCTGGACCGAAGTGATGCATGCCGCCGGCGTGCCGGCGGGCGTGTTCAACCTGGTCAACGGCGACGGCCCGACGGTGGGCGCGGCCATCTCCAGCCACCCCGGCGTGGACATGGTGTCCTTCACCGGCAGCACGCGCGCCGGCATCGAGGTGGCGCGCAATGCCGCACCCACCGTCAAGCGCGTGCACCAGGAACTGGGCGGCAAGTCGCCGAACATCATCCTGCCCGATGCCGACATCAAGACGCGCCGTCACCGCCGGCGTGCGCGGCGTGATGCAGAACTCGCGGCCAGATCTGCAACGCGCCGACGCGCATGCTGGTGCCGAACTCGAAGATGGCCGAGGCCCTGGCCGTGGCCAAGGAAGTGGCCGAAGCCACCACGGTGGGCGCACCCGACAGCGGCGCCGCGCATCGGCCCGGTGATCTCGGCCACGCAGTGGGACAAGATCCAGACGCTGATCCACAAGCGGCATCGAAGAAGGTGCCAAGGTGGTGGCCGGCGGCCCGGGCAAGCCCGCGGGGCTGGAGACCGGCTACTACGTCAAGCCCACGGTGCTGGGCCCGGTGAGCAACGACAAGACCGTGGCGCGCGAGGAGATCTTCGGCCCGGTGCTGGTGATCATCGGCTACGACACGGTGGAGCAGGCGGTGCAGATCGCCAACGACACGCCCTACGGCCTGGCGGCCTATGTGTCGGGCACCGACCTCGAGGCCACGCGCAAGGTGGCGTCGAAGCTGCGCGCCGGGCAGGTCAACATCAACAGCGCGGCCACCGACCTGATGGCGCCCTTCGGCGGCTTCAAGCAGTCGGGCAACGGGCGCGAATGGGGCGACCATGCCTTCGCCGAGTTCCTGGAAGTGAAGGCCGTGCTCGGCTACACGCCGAAGGCCGCCTGAGCCCCCACAACCGACGGGAGACAAGCACGATGGCCGCCATCAACGAAGTGATCGACCTGAGCATCGAGGACGGCGTGGCCGTGATCACCTCGAACCACGCACCCGTGAACGCGTTGTCGGCCATCGTGCGCGACGGCCTTACAGCGGCCTTCGACAAGGCCATTGCCGACGGCGCGGTCAAGGCCATCGTGCTGACCTGCGCCGGCCGTACCTTCTTTGCCGGCGCCGACATCAGCGAATTCGGCAAACCACCGAAGGGTGCGTCGTTGCATGCGTTGTTCGACAAGATGGAGAGCGCGTCCAAGCCGATCGTTGCGGCGATCCACGGTACTTCGCTGGGCGGCGGTTTCGAAACCGCGCTGGTGTGCCACTACCGCGTGGCCGTGCCCTCGGCGCGCGTCGGCCTGCCCGAGGTCAAGCTCGGCCTGCTGGCCGGTGCCGGCGGCACGCAGCGGCTGCCGCGCATCGTCGGTGCCGCCAAGGCGCTTGAGATGGTGACCAGCGGTGCGCCGGTGGGCGGCAAGGCCGCGCTGGCGATGGGCTTGGTCGACGAACTGGTGCCTGAAGGGACCGACCTGCGTGCTGCGGGCATCGCCTTCGCACGCAAGGTACTGGCCGAGAAGCGGCCCGCTGAAGAAGGTGCGCGACCTGGCTGTGGCCGGTGCGGCGCCGGAAGTGTTTGCCGAGTTCCGCGCGAAGAATGCCAAGGCCTTCCGTGGTTTCGAGGCGCCCGAGGCCAGCATCAGGTGCATCGAGGCGGCAGCACGGCTGCCCTTCGACGAAGGTAGAAAATTCGAGCGCGACGAGTTCATGAAGCTGGTCGCCGGCGTGCAGAGTCAGGCACAGCGCTACATGTTCTTCGCCGAGCGCCAGGCCGCGAAGATCGACGGCCTGCCCGAAGGCACGGCCGACGCGGCCGGTGAAGAAGGTCGGCATCATCGGCGCCGGCACGATGGGCGGCGGCATCGCGATGAACTTCCTGAACAAGGGCATCGCCGTGACCATCGTCGAGACTCAAGCGGCCGCGCTCGAGCGCGGCACGGCGACGATCCGCAAGAACTACGAGAACACGGCCGCCAAGGGCCGCATGACGCAGGACGACGTGGAAAAGCGCATGGCCGCGCTGTCGCCCACGCTGGACCTGTCGGCGCTGGCCGATTCCGACCTGATCATCGAGGCCGTGTTCGAGAACATGGCGATCAAGAAGGAGCTGTTCGGCAAGCTCGACAAGATCGCCAAGCCGGGCGCGATCCTGGCCAGCAACACCAGCTATCTGAACGTCGACGAGATCGCCTCGGCGACGAGCCGGCCGCAGGACGTGGTCGGCATGCATTTCTTCAGCCCCGCCAACGTGATGAAGCTGCTGGAGGTGGTGCGCGGCGCGAAGACTGCGCCCGATGTGCTGGCCACGGCGATGGACATCGGCAAGACCATCGGCAAGGTGGCGGTGGTGTCGGGCGTGTGCCACGGCTTCATCGGCAACCGCATGCTGGCGCAGCGCCAGGCGCAGGCCAACGCGCTGATCCTCGAAGGCGCGATGCCCTGGGACGTGGACCGCGTGGCCTACGACTTCGGCTGGCCGATGGGCCCGTTCCAGATGTCGGACCTGGCCGGGCTGGACATCGGCTGGGCCAAGGAGACGAGCAAGGGCGCCACCATCCGCGAGCGGCTGTGCGAACTCGACCGCCGCGGCCAGAAGACCGGTGCCGGCTTCTACGACTACGACGCCAAGCGCAACCGCAGCAATTCCGCGCTGGTGGAGAAGCTGATCCTCGATTTCGCCGCCGAGAAAGGCATCCAGCGTCGCAAGATCGACGACCCCGAAATCCTCGAGCGGCTGGTCTATCCGATGATCAACGAGGGCGCGAAGATCCTGGCCGAGGGCATCGCCCAGCGCGCCAGCGACGTCGACGTGGTCTGGATCTACGGCTACGGCTGGCCGGTGTACCGCGGCGGGCCGATGTTCTATGCCGATACCGTTGGCGCGGCGAATGTGCTGGCAGCGCTGGAAAAGCACATGCCGCGCCTGGGTGAAGGCTTTGTCATCGCGCCGCTGCTGCGGCAAAAGGCCGGCGAGGGGCAGCGCTTCACCGGCTGAACGGCCTGCGGCCGGTTGCTGGTCAGCGCACGCGCAGGAGCACGCGACCCCGCGCCCTGCGGTCCATCACCGACGCCATGGCCTCGCCGCAGTTCGGGCTCGTGCATCCGGCCCATGCGCAGCGCGCCCGGGCCGTTGAAGCCGTCGCAGATGACGCCTTGCATGGCGAGGCTCATGTTTCGACTTCCGGCATGCGGGTGGTTTCGACGCGGGCTGCTGTCGCCTGCGCCAGCAGCTTCACCAGGTTGCCGGCCGCCGCCGCGCCGAAGCGCTTGATGCGTTCACGAGCGTCGATGACGATGGGGTCGTCGGCGTGCAGCGCGACGCCGCTCAGCGGATTGAGCCGTGTGGACTGCATCCAGCTCGCCAGCGCCGGCTGCGCGGCCCGCGCCGCTGCGTTTGCAATGCTCGCCAGGAAGGCCGACAGGTAGTCGGTGTCGGCGTCCCAGTATCGAATTGGCGGACAAAGGCGGTTCTTCTCGTCGTCGCTGTCCACGGTGGCCTCGATCACCCCAAGCATGGCGAACTGGTAGCAGGCGAACCCCAGGAACAGCGGCTGCACGGTCACCCGCCCGGGCTCGAAGATCGGGCGCAGCGCGGGCCGCGCCAGCCCCGCTGCCGCGCAGTGCACGTGCAGCGTAGATTCGTTCGTCGCCACGCAGCCCCGGTCCAGCACGATCCGGTCGCGCTCGATGCTGCGCACATGACCCAGGCGCACGACGTCCTCGATGCGGCGCAGCAGCGCGAGCTCGGCCTCGCTGATCAGTGCGCCGCGGAACGTGGTCGGCGTGATGCCGGGATCGAGGCGTAGCAGCGAACCAGCCGCCTCGAGGCGCGCAAACAGATCCTGGGTGGACGTGGCTTGTGCCGCGGTCTCGAAGCGGTTCGCCAGGCCACGATAGAGATCAGGGAACAGGGTATGCGGCTGCGAGAAGCGGCGGTTCAGCCACCATGCCTCCCGTGGCCGGACCCATTGGATCGCCGAGGCCTCGACGCCTTGCTCCAGCAGCCAGACGCAGGCGTCCAGGGCCGTCTTGCCCGCGCCGATGATGACGAAGCGCTCCGGGCGATCCTGCAGGCGCGCGACCTCGCCCGCGGCCACGCAGCGAACGCCATCGGCCACCTGAAACGGCGGCGGGCTGGTCGCGGGAATCGCACCTTCGATGTACGTGGTGTCGACGACCTTGCGCCGCACGCGCACCTGGGTCGAGTGCCGCGCGATCCGGGAAACAAGACGGCCGTCGCCCAGGTAGTCGCTGTTCGGGAAGTAGCTGACCCGGCCGCTGGGCAGAAAGTGGCGCTGCATGACCTGCGCGTAGTAGGCGCGGATCTGGTCCGCACCGGCCAGCTCATAGAAGCCGGCGTTCGTCCCGTCCCTGTCGATGGCATCCTGGCCCAGCGGCACCGAGCTCACGCCGTAGAAGGTGGACGGCTGGTGCAGGCGCACGTAGGGGTAGGCGTCGATCCAGTGTCCGCCGGGGGCGTGGCGGCGATCGACGATCGTGATCGTCGCCTCGGAATGCGCGAGCAGCGCGTCGGCAAACGCCATCCCCGCGGCCCCGGCACCGACCACGAGATAGTCTGTATCGAGTTCTTCGTTCATGACTCGAGGGCATCAACCCAGCACGCTCTTGGTGTGCCGGAACAGGTTCTCCGGGTCGAACTGCTGCTTCAGTTTCGCCAGCCGCTCGAGGTTGGACTTGCCATAGGCGGCTTCGATGCGCTCGCGGCCCTCATCCTCATTGAGGAAGTTGATGTAGGTGCCGCCGGTTGAATATGGCGCCATGGCGGCGAAGCAGTCGCGCGCCCAGCGCTGGTTCACCGCGTCGTCGGCCGCCTTCTCCCACGAGCTGCCGATGTTGAGCACGAAGGCGGTGTCGCGATTGCCGGCCGGGCTGTGGTCCGCCGGCAGTTCGCCGAGCGCGCCCTGCAGCTGGAAGAAGATGACCGACGAGTGCGGCGACGGCATGCGCGCGGCGTGTTCGATGGCCAGCGCGATGGCCTGCGGGTGGACTTCGGCCAGGTAGTTCGACTTCCAGTAGTAGCGCCGGCCCTTCGGCTGGGTGGCGTCGAGCAGGCTCTGCATCTGCGTGTAGGGCCGGCGCGTGATGATGTCGGCCACCGGCTTGCCCAAAGCGCGCAGCGGCGTCAGGATCTTCTCGCCCGCTTCGATGCCGCCGCTGTGGCAGACGAAGACGGCGATGATCGGCTTGCCGTGGATGTCGGCCGGCAGCCAGGGCGCGGGCGGCGCAATGCGCAGCACGGCCACGCAGGTGGTCTCGCGCGCCGTCCTGGCGGTGAACGTGCGATAGAAGTCGAGCACCTGGCCTGCGTCCTCGGCGCGCCAGACCACGGCGCCGCCCAGGATCTCCGGTCCGACCGGGAAGAGCTTGTATTCGAAGGAAGTGACGATGCCGAAATTGCCGCCGCCGCCGCGCAGCGCCCAGAACAGGTCGGGCTTTTCGTCGGCCGCCGCGTGTTGCACCTTGCCGTCCGCCGTCACGACTTCCATCGACACCAGGTTGTCGCAGGTGTAGCCGAAGCGGCGCGTCAGGTAGCCGAAGCCGCCACCCACCGTCAGTCCGCCGATGCCGGTGGCCGAGACGAAGCCCAGCACCGCGGCCAGGCCGTGCACCTGGGTTTCGCGGTCGACGTCGCCAAGCGTGCAGCCACCCTGGGCGCGTGCCGTCTTGCCCTTGACGTCCACCGAGACGCCGCGCATCAGCGACAGGTCGATCAGCAGCCCGCCCTCGGCCAGCGCCAGCCCGGCGATGTTGTGGCCGCCGCCGCGCACCGACAGCAGGAACTGGTGCTGCCGCGCAAAGCGCACGGCGTGCTGCACGTCGGCGGTGCCGGTGCAGCGCACGATCAGGCCGGGGCGGCGGTCGATCATCGCGTTCCAGATCTTGCGTACCTCGTCGTAGTCCGGCGCGTCGGGGCCGAGCACCGGCCCGCGGAAGCCGGCCTTGAAGGACTGCAGGATCTCCGGCGAGACCTGCACCATGCCGCCGTCGGCGGCTCTGAGTTCGGTGTTCATGCGCTTGCTCCTTCAGTCGGGCCGTTTCAGGTACCTGGCCACGGTCAGCTCGCCGACCTGCTTGCCGATGGCGCTGCCGACCACCGTCGAATTGCGGTAGTGCACGCCGTCGTAGATGCGGGCCAGCGCTACCTCCTGCATGAAATCGGCAGTGTTCGTCCAACTGCGCGTGACGCCCTTGGCGGTGGGGCTGCTGGTACTCAGCACCGGCATCGCTGCGGCACCCACCTCGGCCTGCAGCACCGTGCCCACGGCGCTGGCGAGCACGCAGTGCGCACACGGGTATTCCGGGTGCATGGGGGTGTCGATGAAGGGCGTCCACGACGCATCGCGCTCGGTCGCATCGTTGCCGTCGGCATCGCCGTTGCGGATGGCGGTGATCGGGCGCCAGAAGTTGTAGTGGTACTTGGCCTCCATGATGGCGATGAGCGCGTCGTCGCTGGCCTGGGTAGCGGCCATGAACAGCCGCGCGTTCTGTGTCGGCTCGCGGCCGGGCTGGTTGGCCACCGAGCGCACCACGCTGTGGTAGATCGGCGGCGCCGAATAGTCCCAGAAGCGGGCGATCTCGGTCTGCTCGGCGCTGCGGCTGGCGCTGTTCCTGCTGCCGATGGCCTTGATCTCGTTGTAGTCGCGTGCCCACAGCTCGCTGTTCAGCAGCGGCGGCGGTCCGGGGCGGAACTGCGCCGGGCTGGACATCACCCAGGGTTTGCGCTGGGCCCACTGCGGCACCGCGGGCACGACGGTGGGCACATAGGCCCCCGGCGTGGTGTGCGGCCGGTAGGCCTCGGCGGCGTTGGCCCTGTCTTCGACGGCGCCGGCCAGCACGGCGGCGGCGGCCTGCTCGCCGACGGCGATGCCCGCCGCCTTGGCAGGGCCGCCCACCACCTTGGCCAGCGCGGCTTGGTAGGCGCTGTCGATGGCCGGCTGCACCGACGGCAGCAGCTTCAGCAGCGTAACGCGGTTGGCCGCGGCGACGGCGGCGTCGAGCGACGCCCCGGGCGCCGCGTCGAGCTTGAGCGCACCGGCCGGATAACGCTTGGTGACGGCGTTTGCGGCTTCGTAGACGGCGGTGTGCACGATGGCCATGATGCGCATGGCCGGCGGTGTGCCGAGCTTGGCCTCGACGACCAGCTCGTTGGCCTTGACGTTCCAGTCAGTGACCACATCGGCGCGGGCCGGCATGGCCGCCAGGCCCATGCCCAGCAGGATTGAGATTGCGAGCGCGATTTGCCTAGGGCGTTGCATCTGGATGCTCCTGGGGTTGACGATGGCCCCAGTCTGCGCGTGACCTGCTCCAAGTTCATCCACCAGGCAGATGGTTCTGCGACCCGGCCGCGAAGCCGCGTCGAATAGTCAGAACGGATGAGTGCCTACTCGGGCGCCAGCAGTCCGTGCCGCGCGGCGAAGGCCGCCGCTTCGGCGCGGTTGGCCGATCGTGTCTTGTCGAGGATGTTGCGCACGTGAATGGCCACGGTGGCCGGGCTGCGGAACAGCGCCGCGGCGATCTCCGGGTTGGTCTTGCCGGCGGCGATGAGCTGCAGCACCTGCAGCTCGCGCGCCGACAGCCCCGCGGGGCGTGCGGGTTTCGGGGCGGCGTCCGCCAGCGGCTGCCGCAGCGCCGCCGCCTGCTCGACGACCGAGTCCAGGCCCAGCGCCTGGGCTTCGGCCAGCGCCATGTCGAGCAGTGACCGCGCGCGCTCGCGGTCGCCCGAAGCGCCACGCTGCGTCAGCATCAGCGCGAAGTCGCAGCGCGTGCGCGGTAGCCACGGGCGGCCGCCGCTGCGCGCGTCGAAGTCCAGTGCGGCTTCGAAGTGGCGCTGCGCCTCGCCCCATTGCCGCAGCGTGGTCGCCAGCAGGCCGAGCAGCCGGTCGGCCGAGCCGAGCGAGGCGGTGTGCGCGCCGAAGACGATGCAGCGCTCGGCATGGGTCAACAGCAGCTCGTACAGCCGCGGCGCGCGCGCGGCATCGCCGAGCCAGGCGCAGACCTCGGCGAGGTAGGCAAGGCTGGCGACGCGGATCGCGTCGTTGGGCAGTCCGGCAAAGCCGTCGGCCGCCAGATCCTCGAACACCCGGCGCGCGGCATCGCGCGCGCCCAGTTCGCGCTGCAGGATCGCCAGCCCCGGCTGCCAGGTCCGGGCCAGCGCCTGTTGCCGCATGAAGTGCTCGAGCACCGGGGTCAGTTCGCGCAGCCGTCCCTGGTGGCGGCGCAGCGTGAACATCTGCACGCCGAAGATGCCAGCGGCATTGGCCCGGTCGAAGCGGTCGCCGCAGCGCAGTGCCTGCAGTGCGAGCTGCTCGCCCTCGCCGAAGCGGCCCTGGTGCGTGGCGATCATGGCCTGCGCTGCCAACGCGGTGGCTTCGTTGAAGGGCTCGCCGGTCGTGCGGCTGTGTTCCAGGTGCATGCGTGCCGCGGCCAGCGCAGCCACGCTGTCGCCGGACTCCATCAGGTCGCCGGTGTGCCAGCCCATGAAGGTCGAATGCGACCACGCCAGGTGCGGCGCACGCCGCACCAGTTCGATGCCCTCGCGGGCCGCGTCGATGCGCAGCGCCAGTCCTTCGGGGTACCAGCGGCCGGAGACGATCGCGCTCAGGGCCTCGTACAGCATCTGCGGGTCGCCAAGACGGCGCGCAATGGTGACGGCCTCGCGCGAGGCCTGCTGTGCCTCCAGCGGCCGGCTGGCGAAGAGCAGCGCCCGGCACAGTGCGCTGAGCAGGCTGACGCGCTCGCGGCTGTCGGCTGGCGCCGCCAACGACAGCGCTTCCTGCAGCAGCGTCACGGCGGGCGAGCCGTCACTGCCTTGCCGCCAGATGGTGTTGCCGACCCCGATGGCAGCTGCGGCAAACAAGCCGGCATCGCCCAGCCGCCGCGCAAGGTCTGCCGCGCGCGCGAAGGTGGGCATCGACCCGAGGCTGTCGCCGGCGCTGTTCTGCGCTTCGCCCAGGCTCAGCAGCAGGCGGCAACGCTGCGCATCGTGGCTGGGTGCCGCCGGCAGTGCCGCGGCGGCGAGGCGGTAGTGCCGCACCGCTTCTTCGTGCGCCAGCATGGCCGTGGCACGCTGTGCGGCCCGTGTGGCGTATTCGATGGCTTTGGCCGGGTCGCCCGCCGCGTGCCAATGGTGAGCCAGCGCCGACAGGGCTGGCGTGGGATCGTCGGCGTGCTGCGCCTCCAGAACTTCGGCCACGCGCCGGTGCAGCGGCTGGCGTTGCACGGCCGGCAGTTCGTCGTACAGCGCATCGCGCACCAGCATGTGCGAGAACATCCAGGTTCCGGCGTCGCTGCTCTCGTCGGCCAGGCTGGCCGTGCGAGCCTCGTGCAGCAGTTCCAGGCAGCGTGCCTCGCCTGGTTCATCGGCCAAGCGGCAGAGCAGGGCCGCGGGGAACTGCCGGCCGATCACCGCGGCCCGCTGCAGCAGGTCCAGACAAGGCGGCGTGAGCGCGTTCAGCCGCGCGCCGATGACTTCGCGCACGCCCTTGGGCAGGCGCCGCAACGGTTGGCGGGGGTCAGGGCCGGTGATCGCCTGCGCAGGCAGCATGTCGCGCACCATCTCGGCCAGGAACAGCGGATGGCCTTCGGTCTGCTCGTGCATCAGCACGCCGAGCTCGGGCGTGACCAGCCCGGCCGCGGCGACGAACTCGGCGGTCTCGGCGGCGGAGAAGCCGCCGAGCAGCAGCCGCTGCACCTGCGCGTGGCGATGCAGTTGCAGCAGGCTGTCGGCCAGCGGATGCTGGCGCGTCAGTTCGGCATCGCGGTAGGTGCCCAGCACCAGCAGGCGGCTGCGGCCGGCTTCGGCCATGACGAACTCGAGCAGCCGCAGCGAGGGCACGTCGGCACGGTGCAGGTCGTCCAGCACCAGCAGCAGCGGCTGGCGCTCCGCCGCGCGCTGCCAGAAGCCGGCCACGGCATCGAAGAGACGGAAGCGCGCCTGCGCCGGATCGGCCGTTGCCGGCTCCGTCGCAGCGTGTGGCAGATACGCCGCGAACTGCGGGTCCAGCGATGCCAGCGGAGTCGCGGCAGCGAAGGCGCGCGCCAGCTCGGCTTCGTCCTGCAGAGCGATCCAGCGGCGCATCAGCTGCACCCAGGGCCAGTAGGGCGGGGCGCCGGCCTCCTCGGGGCAGCGCCCCCACAGCGCGAGCACCTCGTGCTGCGCGGCGAAGGCGATCATCTCCTGCGCGGTGCGCGTCTTGCCGATGCCCGGTTCGCCCGTCAGCAGCGCGATGCCCGGCTGGCCGGCCACGGCGCGCTGCAACGCCTGCTGCAGCGCCTGGAGTTCGGCGTGGCGGCCGACGAAGCGGCGTTCGGCGGGTCGATCCATGGGTTCCCAGGACCGCGCAGCGCGCTCAGGCGAAGGCTTCGGTCTGCAGTTCGCTGGCTTGGACGATCACGTCGGCCCGGATGGTGAGACGCCGTGCCGCTTCACGTATCGCCTCGACGTTGGGCACCTCGTGCAGGCAGTAGGCCTTCCTGTTGTCGGGGCCACGTCGCTGTTGACCTGGACCATCATCCGGGCGGCTTGGGGGGTCATCTCCAGTTGCTCTGCGAATTGAGCTTCGAGCACGAACAAGGCCATGGTGCGCTCTCCTTCACGTGGGGCGGGCGTGTCCGCCACGAACGGCCGAGGTCAATCGTAGCCGGGTTCCCCGTGTCGCCAGCGGCGGTGCTTTCCCGCTCCATCGACTCTGACGAGCTGCGCGCCGCCCAGGGCATGGCCGATGTGTTTCAGCCGGCGACTCGCGACAGCGCGAACAGCGCCGACACCACGATCCAGGCGATCTCGATCCAGTTCATCGTGTCGCCCACTATAGAGGCCGGCGTCGCCAATGGGAGGACCGAGGGCCAAGGGATCGCACCGGTTTCCACGACGACACGAGCTTGCACAATGCACTGCATGAGCCATGACGACACCATCGTTCCCTTCCGCATCGAGGCCAGCGATCAACAGCTGGCCGACCTGAAGCGCCGGCTGCTCGCCACACGCTGGCCCGACAAGGAGCCGGTGGGCGATTGGTCGCAGGGCATGCCGCTGGCCTACACGCAGGAGCTGTGCCGCTACTGGGCTGATGGCTACGACTGGCGCGCGCGCGAGGCGCGACTGAACCGCTTCGCGCAGTTCATGACACGCATCGACGGCGTCGACATCCACTTCATCCACGTGCGCTCCAGACATGCCGATGCGCTGCCGCTGGTGATGAGCCACGGCTGGCCGGGATCGATCGCCGAGTTCCACAAGGTCATCGAGCCGCTGACCGACCCCACCGCGCATGGCGGCGATGCGGCCGATGCCTTCCACTTGGTGTGCCCGTCGCTGCCGGGTTATGGCTTCTCGGGCAAGCCCACCGAAGCCGGCTGGAGCGTGGAGCGCATCGCGCGCGCCTGGAGCGTGCTGATGCCGCGGCTCGGCTACGCCCGGTACGTGGCGCAGGGCGGGGACTGGGGTTCGATGGTCACCACCGCCATCGGCTTGCAGGACCGCGCACAGTGCCTGGGCATCCACCTGACCATGCCGATCGTTGCGCCCGACCCGACGACGATGTCCGATCTGACACCGGCCGAGAAGTCGGCGCTGGCTGGGCTGAAGCAATACCGCGCCGAAGGCTCGGCCTATGCGCGCCAGCAGGGCACACGCCCGCAGACGCTGGGCTATGGCCTGGCCGATTCGCCGGCCGGCCAGGCGGCCTGGGTGATCGAGAAGTACCAGGCCTGGATGGACTGCAACGGCCACCCCGAGAACGTGCTGACGCGCGACGAACTGCTCGATCAGGTGATGCTGTACTGGCTGCCGAACAGCGCCGCCTCGTCGGCGCGGCTGTACTGGGAGAGCTTCGCCAAGGTCAACCGTGACACGGTCGAAGTGCCCACCGGCGTGAGCCTGTTCCCGAAGGAAATCTTTCGCAGCTCGCGCCGTTGGGCCGAGCAGCGCTTCAAGCACATCGTGCACTGGCGCGAGTTTGACCAGGGTGGCCATTTCGCCGCGCTGGAACGACCGGACGTTCTGGTAGACGAGATCCGCGACTGCTTCCGACGCCTGCGAGCTTGAACATGCCCACCAATTTCGGAGACTTCCTGCGCCGCCGCGCCTTCATCACGCCGCACATCGAGGCGACGGTGGAGCCGGCGCTGAACCACCGGCGCTTCGACTACCGCCAGCTCAACGCACGCTGCAACCGCGTGGCGCATGCGCTGCGCGGCTCCGGCGTGAAACCGGGCGATCGAGTGGCGCTGCTGCTGATGAACGGCGCGGAGTTCATCGAGAGCTTCTTCGCGGTGGCGAAGATCGGCGCGGTCAACGTGCCGCTGAACTGGCGGCTGGTGGCCGACGAGCTGGAGTTCATCCTCAAGGATGCGGGCGCCACGGTGCTGCTGTACGCGGAGAACTTCGCGCCGCTGGCGGCCGAGCTGCAGCGCCGCGGCGCGAAGACCGATCTGCGCCTGTTCGTGCAGGTGGGCGGCACGCCCGAGGCCTTCGCCTTGCCCTACGACGCCTGGATGGGCGCGTCCGGCAGCGACGAGCCGGCATTGGCCGGCGCCGACGACGACCTGTTGTTCATCATGTACACCTCGGGTACCACCGGGCTGCCCAAGGGCGTGATGCACAGCCACCGCACGGTGCTGTGGGCCATGCTCACGCTGTCGGCCACGGCCGACATGCGCAACCGCGACCGCTTCCTGACCTCGCTGCCGCTGTTCCACGTGGGCGCGCTGACGCCGGCGATGGGCTGCGTCTACCTGGGCATCACGCAGGTCATCCTGAAGGCCTTCGACCCGAAGCTGTCGTGGGAGCTGATCCGTGACGAGAAGATCACCAGCACGCTGATGGTGCCGGCGATGCTGCAGTTCATGCTCGCCACCTACGACAAGGCCACGCACGATGCGAGCACGCTGCGCTGGGTGCTCAGCGGCGCCGCGCCGGTGCCGGTGAACCTGATCGAGACCTATGCGCAGATGGGCGTCGAGATCCACCAGGTCTACGGCCTGACCGAAAGCTGCGGCCCGGGCTGCCTGATCCTGGGCGAGGACGCGATGTCGCGCGCCGGCTCCACCGGTCGCGCCTACTTCCACACCGACGTGCGCGTCATCGACGTCGACGGCAGCGACTGCGCGAGCGATCAACCCGGCGAGGTGCTGATCCGCGGGCCGCACAACATGGTGGGCTACTGGAACCGCCCGACGCCACCGCGATGGCGCTGCGCGACGGCTGGCTGCACACCGGCGACATCGGCACGATGGACGCGGAAGGCTTCGTCACCATCCGCGACCGCATGAAGGACATGCTCATCTCCGGCGGCGAGAACGTCTACCCGGCCGAGGTGGAGAACATGCTGCTCGGCCACCCGGCGCTGGCCGATGCGGCGGTGATCGGCCTGCCGTCCACCCAGTGGGGCGAGGTGCCGCTGGCGGTGGTGGTGGCGAAGAAGGGCGCTTCGCTGAGCGAGGCCGAGCTGCTGGACTGGTGCAAGGGCCGGCTGGCCGGCTTCAAGCTGCCCAAGGCCGCGGTGATCGTGGCCGAGATTCCGCGCAACCCCAGCGGCAAGATCCTGAAGCGGGTGCTGCGCGAGCAGTACAAGGACTCGGTGCGCGCGCCGGAATGAGTTGCCGCCAATCTGTCGATTCTGGCCAAGCACGCGCGTCGTAGGGTGGTGAAGCCCTGTCCCGCAACCCGAACCGGAGGTTCCGCATGAACTACATCGACGGATTCGTCGCCGCCGTGCCCACGGCCAACAAGCAGGTCTACCAGCGCCATTGCCAGGACATGGGCGCGGTGTTCAAGGAGCATGGCGCGCTCGCCGTCGTCGATGGCTGGGGCGATGACGTGCCCGAAGGCAAGCTCACCTCTTTCCCGATGGCGGTGAAGCGCGAGCCCGGGGAGACCGTGGTCTTCGGCTGGATCGTCTGGCCGTCGCGCGAGCTGCGCGACGCGGCGTGGAACGCCGTGATGGCCGATCCGCGCATGAAGGACCAGTCGATGCCCTTCGACGGCAAGCGCATGATCTACGGTGGTTTCCAGGCGATCGCACAAAGCTGAGATCGCATACCGGCGAGCCCGGCCAAGGCCTGTGGCCGAACCGGCTTCAGCGGCTGGCTGCCGCGCAGATGAACTCGACGGCCGCGGCGATCACCCGTTCAGGCTGGTCGCGATGAGGCGAGTGGCCACAGTCTGGCAGCTCCAGCAGCCGCGTCGCGGGCAGGCGGCGCCGGATGCCGCGCACCTGTTCGAGCGTGCCGTAGTTGTCGTCGATGCCCTGGATGGCCAGCACCGGGCAGCGGATGCGGTCGAGCTCGGCCTCGATGTTCCAGGCACGGAACGCCGGGTCGAGCCAGATGTGGTTCCAGCCCCAGAAGGCCGAGTCCACGTCGTCATGGTGGCGCGCCAGACGCTGCGGCAGATCGGAGTTGTTGAAGCCTTCGCGCGTGCTCTCGATGCTGGCCACCGACACGTCTTCGACGAAGAGGTGTGGCGCCAGCACGATCAGCCCAGCCAGCTTGTCGGCAAATCGGGCGGCGTACAGCAGCGCGATCGAGCCGCCGTCGCTGTGGCCGACGAGCCAGGGCGCGCCCTCGACGCCCAGCGCCTTCAGCAACGCCGGCAGCACCTCGTGCGCCTGGCGGTGCATGAAGTCGACGCCCCAGCGCTCGTCGCGCCCACGCGGCGTGGAGCGGCCGTAGCCAGGGCGCGAATAGACCAGGCCGCGGCAGCCGGCGGCGTCGCACAGCTCTCGCGGGAAGTCGCGCCACATCGAGAGCGAGCCCAGGCCTTCGTGCAGGAACACCAGCAACGGCCGGCCCGCGCGCCCTGGGGCGATCCACTCGTGTTCGATGCGGACCTGCCGACCGCGCCAGTCGAGGTCGACGAACTCGACGGCCATGTTCAGGACTTCGGAGTTTCCTGTTCGCGCAGGCGGAAGCGCTGGATCTTGCCGGTGGCCGTTTTCGGCAGATCGGACACGAACTCGATCTGCCGCGGGTACTTGTAGGGCGCCAGCTTGTCCTTGACGAAGGCCTTGAGCTCGGCTTCGGTGGCCGCCGCGCCGGGCTTCAGCACGACGAAGGCCTTGGTCTTGGTCAGGCCGTCGGCATCGACCACGCCGATCACGGCCGCTTCCAGCACGGCCGCATGTTGCACCAGCGTGGCCTCCACCTCGAAGGGCGAGACATAGACACCGCTGACCTTGAGCATGTCGTCGCTGCGCCCGCCGTAGGTGTAGCTGCCGTCGCCGTTGCGCACGTACTTGTCACCGCTCTTCGTCCAGCCGCCCTGGAAGGTGTCGCGGGTCTTGGCGCGATTGCCCCAGTACATCATCGCTGCCGACGGGCCCTGGATGTACAGGTCGCCGGGCTCGCCATCGGGCACGGGGTTGCCGTCCTCGCCGCGCAGTTCGATGTCGTAGCCAGGCACCGGCCAGCCGGTGCTGCCGTAGCGGACCTTGCCCGGCTGGTTGGACAGGAAGATATGCAGCATCTCGGTTGAGCCGATGCCGTCGATGAGGTCGATGCCGAAGTGGCGACTGAAGCGCTCGCCGATCTCCGAGGGCAGCGCTTCGCCGGCCGATGACGCCAGGCGCAACGCCACGTCGGCCTTGGCGGGCAGGTGGGGCGATACCAGCATGCCGGCGAAGCCCGTGGGTGCGCCGAAGAAGACGGTTGGCTTGACGCCACCAACGCTGCCACGCCAGCGCGCGAAGATGGCGTCCGGCGTTGGCCGCTCGGCCATCAACAGCGTGGTGGCGCCCACGCTGAGCGGGAAGGTCAGCGCGTTGCCCAGGCCGTAGGCGAAGAACAGCTTGGCGGCCGAGAAGCAGGCATCGCGTTCCGTCAGGCCGAGCACGCCCTTGCCGTACAACTCGGCCGTCCAGTAGGGGTTGGCGTGCGAATGCACGGTGCCCTTGGGCCGACCGGTCGAACCCGAGGAATAGAGCCAGAAGCCCGGGGTATCGGCCCCCGTGGGCGCGGCCTTGGCCATGGGGGCCTGTGCCATGACGAAGGCGTCGAAGTCGACCTCGTGCGGGTGCAGCGGTGCGACGGGCTGCGACACGATGAGCTTGCGCAACTCGTGGTCGGACTTGGTCATGGCCGAGCTCAGCGCCGGCAGCAGCGCCCCGGAAACCAGCGCCGCCTGCGAGCGTGAATGTTCGAGCATGTAGGCATAGTCGTCGGCCGTCATCAGCGTGTTCACCGCCACCGGCACCAGGCCGGCGTACATCGCGCCGAGAAAGGCCACCGGCCAATGGTTGCCGTCCTGCATGAGCAGCAGCACGCGTTCTTCGCGCCGCAGGCCCAGGTCGCGCAGAGCGGCCGCCATGCGTTGCACACGGTCGGCAAGTTCACCATATGCGAGTGTGCCGAGGTCGTCGATGAATGCGGCCTTGTCCGGCCGCCCGATATTCACCTGCAGCAGATGCTGCGCAAAGTTGAAGCGCTCGCCCGGGGCGGGAATGTGATCGGGAAGGCTCATGGACGAATCTCCTTCTGGGCAATGGCGGGAAGCTTGCCCTGGCGCACAGGCTTGATTGATCGCACGATATGCAGTATTGTGCGCACAGGAACGATAAGGTTCAACCTCCATCATGTCAAGCACAATAATGCATGCGCCGGCGGAAAGCCCAGCGCGACACCGGCGATCGCCAGGCGTGGCGCCGGAACTCGGCACCCTGGACGACACCCGCGTGGCGAAGGATCCCTTCCTGCTCGGGCTGGGCGAGCGCGTGCGGGCGCTGCGCGCGCGCCGCGGAATGACACGCCGCGCGGTGGCTCAAGCAGCGGAGGTGTCGGAGCGTCACCTCGCGAATCTGGAGTACGGCATCGGCAATGTCTCGATCCTGGTACTGCTGCAGGTGGCTCGAGCGTTGCAGTGTTCCTTGGCCGAACTGGTGGGTGACGTCACGACCTCGTCGCCCGAGTGGCTTCTGTTGCGCGAGCTGTTGGAGCGCCGCGACGAAAGCACGCTGCACCGCGTACGCGTGGCCGTGGGCGAACTGCTGGGCACGGGCGGCGCCAACGCGGCACGCAGCCCGCGCGTGGCGCTGGTGGGGCTGCGCGGCGCCGGCAAGTCCACGCTGGGCCCGCGCCTGGCCGACGACCTGGGCTTCGCCTTCGTCGAACTGAGCCGCGAGATCGAGAAGTTCGCCGGCTGCAGCGTCAACGAGATCCAGGCGTTGTACGGGCAGAACGCCTACCGCCGCTACGAGCGCCGCGCGCTGGAAGAGGCGATCCAGATCTACCCCGAAGCGGTGATCGCCACGCCCGGTGGCCTGGTGTCGGACGCGGCCACATTCAACCTGCTGCTGGCGCACTGCACCACGGTGTGGCTTCAGGCCGACCCCGAGGACCACATGAAGCGCGTCGCCGCGCAGGGCGACCTGCGGCCGATGGCCGCCAGCAAGGAGGCGATGGAAGATCTCAAGGGCATCCTGGCCGGACGCGCTGCGTTCTACTCCAAGGCGGAACTGCGCCTGGACACCAGCGCCCAGCCGCTGGAGCCTACCTTCCAGGCGCTGCGCGACATGGTGCGCCGGGCCTTGCATTTGCCTGCCTGACAGTGCATGCAAAAAAATGCATGAGATGTCTTGACTGCGGCAAAGCATGCATTATGATGCGTGCCATGCCCAACCGCTCCAGCCATCCGGAGCGCCAGACCGAAGGAAGCCCAGCGTGAGCAACATCCCCCCCGTCGACTACCAGACCGACCCCTCCCACTACAAGCACTGGAAGCTCAAGTTCGAAGGCCCGGTGGCTACGCTGGGCGCCGACTTCGACGAGAACGGCGGCATCGCGCCGGGTTACAAGCTCAAGCTCAACAGTTACGACCTGGGCGTCGACATCGAACTCAATGATGCGATCAACCGCATCCGCTTCGAGCACCCCGAGGTGCGCACCGTGGTCGTCACGAGCCTGAAGGACAAGGTGTTCTGTTCGGGCGCCAACATCTTTATGTTGGGCCTGAGCAGCCATGCCTGGAAGGTGAACTTCTGCAAGTTCACCAACGAGACGCGCAACGGCCTTGAGGATTCGTCGGCAAACAGCGGGCTGAAGTTTCTGGCCGCCGTGAACGGCTCCTGCGCCGGCGGCGGCTACGAGTTGGCGCTGGCCTGCGACGAGATCATCCTCGTTGACGACCGCTCCAGTGCTGTCAGCCTGCCCGAAGTGCCGTTGCTCGGCGTGCTGCCCGGCACCGGTGGCCTGACGCGCGTGACCGACAAACGCCACGTGCGCCACGACCTGGCCGACATCTTCTGCACGACCACTGAAGGCGTGCGCGGCCAGAAGGCGAAGGACTGGCGGCTGGTGGACGACATCGCCAAGCCGGGGCAGTTTGCCGCCAAGGTGCAAGAGCGCGCGCTGCGGCTGGCGCAGGGCAGCGACCGGCCCGCCGACGCCAAGGGCGTGGTGCTGGTGCCGTTGCAGAAAACCATCGAACCCGATGCGCTGCGCTATGCGCACGTGTCGGTGGACATCGATCGTGTCAAACGCACGGCCACCTTTACCGTCAAGGCGCCCAGAGGTGCGCAGCCCGCCGACGTCGCCGGCGTCGAGGCCGTTGGCGCCGCCTGGTACCCGTTGCAGATGGCACGCGAACTGGAAGACGCGATCCTGTCGATGCGCACCAACGAACTGGACATCGGCACCTGGTTGATCAAGACCGAAGGCGACACAGCGGCGGTGCTGGCGATGGACGACACGCTGCTGCGCCACAAGAACCACTGGCTGGTGCGCGAGACGATGGGGCTGCTGCGCCGCAGCTTCAGTCGCCTGGACCTCAGCTCACGCAGCCTGTTCGCGCTGATCGAGCCGGGCTCCTGCTTTGCCGGTACGTTGCTCGAACTGGCGCTGGCCTGCGATCGCAGCTACCAGCTGGTGCTGCCTGATGACGCAGCGCGCGCGCCGCAGATCAGCGTTGGCGAAGTCAACTTCGGCAGCTACCCGATGGTCACTGGCCAAAGTCGCCTGCAGCGCCTCTTCTACGACGAACAGCTGGCGCTGGATGCGGTGCGTGCCAAGGCCGGCCACATGCTCGACGGCGATGCCGCGCTGGCGCTGGGCCTGGTGACGAGCGCGCCGGACGACATCGACTGGGCCGACGAGACGCGCATCGCCATCGAGGAGCGCGTGGCCATGAACCCTGACGCCCTTACCGGCATGGAGGCCAACCTGCGCTTCAATGGCCCGGAGAACATGTTCACCCGCGTCTTCGGCCGGCTGACGGCCTGGCAGAACTGGATCTTCCAGCGCCCGAACGCGGTGGGCGAGAAGGGCGCGCTCAAGGTCTACGGCAAAGGCGACAAGGCCGCCTTCGACTGGAATCGCGTCTGACGCACACGCACACACATACCGAACAGGAGCAAACGATGAGCACGATCAACTACAGCGAGAAGATCCCCAACAACGTCAACCTCAGCGAGGACCGCACGCTGCAGCGAGCGCTCGAACAGTGGCAGCCCAACTACCTGCAGTGGTGGGACGACATGGGGCCCGACGGCAGCCAGAACTTCGACGTCTACCTGCGCACCGCGGTCAGCGTCGACCCACAGGGCTGGGCGCAGTTCGGCCACGTGAAGATGCCCGACTACCGCTGGGGCATCTTCCTGAACCCGGCCGAGAAGGACCGCAAGATCCACTTCGGCGACCACCTGGGCGAAGCCGCCTGGATGGACGTGCCCGGCGAACACCGCGCCAACCTGCGCCGCATCATCGTCACGCAGGGCGACACCGAGCCGGCGAGCGTGGAGCAGCAGCGCCACCTGGGCCTGACCTGCCCGAGCCAGTACGACCTGCGCAACCTGTTCCAGGTGAACGTGGAAGAAGGCCGCCACCTGTGGGCCATGGTCTACCTGCTGCACAAGTACTTCGGCCGCGACGGCCGCGAGGAAGGCGAGGCGCTGCTCGAACGGCGCAGCGGCAACGCCGACAACCCGCGCATCCTGCAGGCCTTCAACGAGAAGACGCCCGACTGGCTGAGCTTCTTCATGTTCACCTACTTCACCGACCGCGACGGCAAGTTCCAGCTGTGCGCGCTGGCCGAAAGCAGCTTCGACCCGCTGGCGCGCACCACCAAGTTCATGCTCACCGAAGAGGCGCACCACATGTTCGTCGGCGAGAGCGGCGTCTCGCGCGTCATCCAGCGCACCTGCGCGGCGATGAACGAGCTGAAGACCGATGACCCGGCCAAGCTGCGCGCGGCCGGTGTGATCGATCTGCCGACGATCCAGCGCTACCTGAACTTCCACTTCAGCGTGACCATCGACCTGTTCGGCGCCGACCAGTCCAGCAATGCCGCCATCTTCTACAGCACCGGGCTGAAGGGCCGCTTCGAAGAAGGCAAGCGCAGCGACGACCATGTGCTCAAGGGCCAGCACTACAAGGTGCTGGAAGTGCAGGGCGACCAGCTGGTCGAGAAGGACGTGCCGATGCTCAACGCGCTGAACGAAGTGCTGCGCGACGACTACATCAAGGACAGCGTCGGCGGCGTCGAGCGCTGGAACAAGGTCATCGAGAAGGCCGGCATCCCGTTCCGGCTGAAGGTGCCGCACAAGGCCTTCCACCGCAACATCGGCGCGCTCGCCGGCGTGAAGGTGTCGCCGGACGGCCGTGTGGTGCACGACCACGAATGGAACCAGAATGTCGAGCAGTGGCTGCCCAGCGACGAGGACCGCGCCTACGTGGCCGGCCTGATGGGCCGCGTGGTCGAGCCCGGCAAGTTCGCCAACTGGATCGCGCCGCCGATGATGGGCATCAACCGCCAGCCGGTGGACTTCGATTACGTACGATTCAACTGAAGCCGACGGCGAGGGAGTGCACGCCTTGGACATGGTCAGCGCGAATGTCGAGCTGATCAGGCAACACCTGATCGACCCGGAGATCTGCATCCGCTGCAACACCTGCGAATCGGTGTGTCCGGTGGGTGCGGTGACACATGACTCGCGCAACTACGTGGTCGATGCGGACAAGTGCAAGCTGTGCATGGCCTGCATTCCGCCGTGCCCCACCGGGTCGATCGACAACTGGCGTCACATGCCGCGCGCCAAGGCCTATTCGGTGCAGGAGCAGTTGCAGTGGGACGTGCTGCCCGCCGAGTTGACGCAGGAGATGCTGGCCGCCGAAGGCGTGCACCCGGCGCAGGCCGCGGCCCCGGCTGCCGCGGCGGTTTTCGCGCCGTCTGCCGTAGAGGTCGCCTTCGGCTCCAGCACCTATGCCTCGGCGCTGCCGCCGTGGTCGGCCGCGCACGCCTACACCAACCTGTACGGACCGAAGAGCCCGGTCACGGCCAGCGTGGTGGGCAACTTCAACTGCACCGAAGCGGGTTACGGCAGCCAGACGCACCACATCGTGCTCGACATGGGCGCGATGCCTTTCCCGGTGCTGGAAGGCCAGTCCATCGGCGTCGTGCCGCCCGGTGTGGATGGCGCCGGCCGGCCACACCACGCGCGCCAGTATTCGATTGCCAGCCCGCGCAACGGCGAGCGGCCGGGCTACAACAACCTGTCACTGACGGTGAAGCGCGTCACCGAGGACCACCAGGGCAAGCCGGTGCGCGGCGTGGCCTCCAACTACCTGTGTGAGCTGAAGCTGGGCGACAAGGTGCAGGTGATCGGCCCCTTCGGCGCCAGCTTCCTGATGCCGAACCACCCGCGCTCGAACATCGTCATGGTCTGCACCGGTACCGGCAGCGCGCCGATGCGCGCGATGACCGAATGGCGTCGCCGTTTGCGCCAAACCGCCAAGTTCGAGGGTGGCAAGCTGATGCTTTTCTTCGGCGCGCGCACGCAGCAGGAGCTGCCGTATTTCGGCCCGCTGCAGAGCCTGCCCAAGGACTTCATCGACATCAACCTGGCCTTCTCGCGCGCGCCGGGGCAGCCGAAGCGCTATGTGCAAGACCTGATGCGTGAACGCGCCGCCGACCTGGGCGTGCTGCTGCACGACGCCAACACCTGCATCTACGTCTGCGGGCTGAAAAGCATGGAAGAAGGCGTGGTGCTGGCGCTGCGCGACATTGCCGAAGAATCCGGCCTGCCCTGGGACACGCTCGGCGCTGCGCTCAAGCGCGAGGGCCGGCTGCACCTGGAGACCTACTGAGCGCCCCGAGGGCCGGGTTGCGTCCAACCCGCCCCCACGGGGGTACCCGTTCATCGCCCCGCGTGCAGGTCGGCGATGCGGACCGTGCAGACGATGCCCACGTGCCCGTTCTCCTGCCATTGCACCTCGCCGCCGAGCAGCTTGATGCGTTTGCGCACGCCCCCCAGCCCAAGTCCGTGGGACCAGGCCTGCGGGTTGCGGCCGATGCCGTCGTCGGCCAGAGTCAGGCGCAGGCGCCCGCCTTCCAGTGCCGCAGTTATGTCGACGTGCGTGGCGCAGGAGTGCTGGATGGTGTTGCTCACCAGCTCACGCAATACGCGCGTCAATGCCGACCATTGCACCACGCCGAGCACGGTGTCGCGGTCGTAGGTGAAGGTCCAGCTGAGTTCGATCTGCGCCGCACCCAGGCGCTGTGCGATGTCGGCCTTCCACTCGGCGGCGGCGTGCGACAGCCGCTGGTCGCTGGCGGCCAGGCCGCGGGTCAGCGTCTTCAGGTCCTTCAGCGTGTGCCGGACGTAGTCTTCCATCTCCGGCGTCTGCGCCTTGTACATCAGCGTCAGCAGGCGTGCACCGATGTCGTCGTGCAGGTCCTGTGCGATGCGCGCGCGCTCTTCGCTGCGCCCGCGTTCGACTGCCTTGTCGTAGGCCACGGCGCGGCGCAGCTGGTCGACCACCCGGTCGGTGAGGCGTGCGTCGTCGCGCGAGAACATGCGCTTGCCGTGTTGCGCGAAGCGCAGCACGATGGAGCCGTCGATGCCGGCGTCTTGCTCGACATCGATGACCGGCACCGGCACCAGCAGCGCCGAGCCGTTGCCGAGAACGCGCGAGCGATCGGCATGGCGATCGATGCTCTTCACCTCCAGCGGTTCGAACAGGTCGCGCAACAGCCGCGTCAGCGACTCGGCACTGTCGCGCGGACGGGCTTCGACTTCGCGCAACACGCGGTACAGCCGCTCGAACATGCGTTCGGCATCCGGCATGTGCTGGCCGCTCATCGGGTCCAAGAGCCACTGCCGGGCGCCGGCATACACCACCAGCGCGAAGAAGACCGACAAGGACAGCGAGGCGAAGGAGCCGAGCAAGAAGGTGGACACGAACAGCAGGTCGAGCGAGGTGGCGACCGTGCTCGTGCCGGCCAGCATGGCGAGCTCGCGCATCAGCGGCTGCGCGCGCGAGAACACCGGCAGCAGCAGGATCAGCGTGGACAGGAACAGATACCAGATCACCGAACTGAAGGACGCGTCGCCAAGCGCGATGCCATCGCGCAGGGTGGCCACCGCCAGTGCCACGCTCAGCAACAGCAGGGTGGCGGTGGCGGCTGTCGCCAGGCGACGCATGAGCACCGCGAAGGGATTCGGCTCCAGTCGGTAGGACCAGGACATCAGACCGATCGTCAGTGCCCCGCAGCCCAGCATGAATGCCTGTGTCCACCACCAGGTGGCGGTCAGGGGTTGCAGGATCACGCCGGCCAGCAAGACGCCGCACACCAGCCAGGTGGCAGCGGCGATCCAGCGCCCGGCCGGCAGGCGCAAGGGTTGCAGCGTCGACAGGTGCAGCATGCCCGCGGCACTGAACAGATCGAAGCCGATGCGCGCGCTCAGGCTGTATCCGGCGAAGCCGTCCGGCAGTCCCAGGCCCGGCAGGGCCTCGATGCCGATGATCAGCAGGTTGGCCCCCTGGCACAGGCTGATCACCAGGTACGGCAGGTTGCGCCGGTGCGGATGCGCCATGAGCACGGCCGCAGCCACCAGCGCCAGAGACAGCGCCACGGCGCACATCAGCCAGAAGAATGCGCCCAGGCCAGCGAAGCCGCGCGCGGCGGGGCTGACGCGGATGTCGTGCCCGCCATCGAAATGCAGCGTCACCGGGCCCTGGCGCAACATCGACGACAGGCGCTGCTGCACCTCGATCACGCGCATGCGGTGCGCGTCGTCGACGGTCCAGCGCGGCGAGCGGTGCAGCAGGCTGTCGTCGACCGAGATCGACGAGCCGTCGTCCGCACCGATGCGCGCCAGGTGCGTGCCGGCCAGTGAGCGCAACGCGGGCAGCGGGCTCGACACCAGCTCGACCGCGTGGCCGGCCTCGGTGCGCCAGGCCGCGTCGATATAGGGGGTGGAGGCCAGTGCGCGCATCAACGCGAACAGACCCAGGCATCCGAGCACGGCCAGGGCCGCCAGCGCACGCCGACGTAGACGTTGCCGGTGTGCATGTCTGGACTGTCGCGCTTCCCCGGCGCCTAGGGACCCGGAATCGGCGCCCGGGTCGGCGGCGGCGGCCTGCGGCTGGGTCGGGCGCGCCGGCGGCGCGATGGAACGGGAGTCGTGCAGTGCCATGGCGGACGCGCCTCAGCGCCGGCAGGCACCGCCCGCAGCGTTCACACCAGCCCCTGCTTGCTGGCCAGTACCGCCGCTTCGGCGCGGCTGGACACATTGAGCTTCTTGTAGATGGACTTGATGTGGTCGTTGACCGTGAACCACTTGATGCCCATCAACGATGCGATTTCCTTGATCGTGAAGCCCTTGCTCAGGTAGGTGAGCACCTCGGTCTCGCGCGGCGTCAGGCGCTCATGGTCGAGGGGCCTTTCGATCGGCACCGGGCGGCTGCTCTGGAAGGCACCGGCGGAATTGAAGCCCGAGTCGGAGGGCGCCGCCTCGCCGCTTCCGCCCGGGCGGAAGTGCGTCAGCAGGCGCCGCGCAATGGCCGGCGACAGCGGCGGCTGGCCGCGCACGATCTTCTGCAGTTCCTCGACCAGCACCTCGAAGCGGTCCTCCTTCAGCAGGTAGCCGTCGGCGCCGCACTGCAGCGCGGGGAACAGGTGGTCGTCGTCGGAGTACAGCGTCGTGACGATCTTCGTCGCCGGATACTGCGACAACTCGGCCAGCAGTTCCATGCCGTTGCCGTCAGGCAGCTCCAGATCCACCAGCAGCAGCTTGAAGGGGTCGACGCCATGCATGCCCTGTGCACCGCCGGTCAGGTTGATCTGCTTGCGCGCCGACTCCAGGTCGCCGGATTCGGTGATGGCGATGACGTCGCTGAAGCTCTCGCGCACCACGCGGCACAGGAAGCTGCGTGCCACCGGGTTGTCTTCGACGATCAGCACCTTCACCGCCACGGGGTCGCTCCTGCTCTTCTTGCGGGGATGCTATCCCACTTGCCCTGCGCCACGGCGCGCATCGGACCCATCGGACCGGCGTCGCGGCTGCGCGAGCCGCGGCGCAATCGGCTCAGGCATTCACCAACAGCACTTTGCCCTGCACCTTGCGCGTGGCCATGCGTGCATAGGCTGCGGGCAGCTGCAGCATCGGCAGGCGTTGGTCGATGGCCGGCTTGATCTTGCCTTCGGCATACCACTGCGCCAGATGGGCCATGCCCTTGGCGCTGGCCTCGGGCTCGCGGCGCACGAAGTCGCCCCAGAAGACACCGACGATCGAGGCCCCCTTCAGCAATGCCAGATTCCACGGCAGCGCAGGAATGCCGCCCTGCGCGAAGCCGATCACCAGGTAGCGGCCTCGCCAGGCGATCGAGCGGAATACCGGCTCGGCCAAGTCGCCGCCCACCGGGTCGTAGACCACGTCGGGGCCCTTGCCGCCGGTCAGCTCCTTCAGCAGCTCGCGCACGTTCTGCGTGCTGTAGTTGATCGTGGCATCGGCACCAAGGGCCATGCAGAAGGCGCATTTTTCATCGGTGGAGGCGGCGGCGATGACGCGGGCGCCTGCGGCCTTGGCGATCTGGATGGCCGAGGTGCCCACGCCACCGGCGGCGCCCAGCACGAGTACCGTCTCACCGGGCTGCAGCGCCGCGCGGTCGATCAACGCGTGGTGGGTGGTGCCATAGGTCAGCGCAAAGGCCGCGCCGTCCTCCAGCGCAAAGCCTGGTGGCAGCTTCAACACCTTGCCGGCGTCGACGATGGCATGGCTGGCAAAGCCACCGGTGGAGCCCATCGCCGCTACGGCATCGCCCAGTTTCAGGTTCGCCACGCCGTCCCCGAGTGCCTCGACCACGCCGGAGAACTCGGAACCGGGCACGAAGGGCAGCGCTGGCTTGGCTTGGTACTTGCCCTGGACGATCAGGATGTCCGGGAAATTCAGGCTGGCGGCGCGGATGGCAATGCGCACTTCGCCCGGACCGGGCGCAGGCGTCGGCACTTCCTTCCACACCAGCCCTTCGGGTCCGGTCAGTGTTTCGCAAAACCAGGCATGCATGATGTCCTCTCGGTGGGGTGGTCGCAGCGGGATGATAGGCAAGTCCGGCGCCGCGACTGAATCGGCCAGGGTGGGGCGCTGCCTACAATGCGCCGATGAGAATCCTGATCGCGAACGACGACGGCTACCTCGCCCCCGGCCTGGCCGCGCTGGTGCGGGCCTGTGCCGGCCTGGGCGAGATCGACGTGGTGGCACCCGAGCAGAACGCCAGCGGCACCTCGAACGCCTTGACGCTGAACCGGCCGCTCTCCGTGTTCGAGGCTTCGGGCGAGCACCAGCAGGGCTTTCGCGTCGTCAATGGCACGCCTTCCGATTGTGTGCACGTGGCGTTGACGGGCCTGTTGCCGCAGCGGCCGGACCTGGTGCTTTCGGGCATCAACAACGGGGCCAACATGGGTGACGACACGCTGTACTCGGGAACGGTCGCCGCGGCCATGGAAGGCTATCTGTTCGGCATCCCCGCCATCGCGTTCTCGCAGGTGACCAAGGGCTGGGGCGACATCGAGGCGGCGGCGGCAGCAGCGCGCAAGCTGATTGACCGCGTGCTGGCTGGCGGCATGCCGTCTGGCCCCTGGCTGCTGAACGTCAACATACCCAACGTCGCCGATGCCGCCGGACTGCCCAAGCGCATCACGCGCCTCGGCCGGCGCCATGCCAGCCAGGCGGTGATACGCCAGACCAACCCGCGCGGCGAAGCCATCTACTGGATCGGACCTGCCGGCGATGCCCGCGACGCCGGCGAAGGCACCGATTTCCATGCCACGGCGCAAGGCTGCATTTCCATCACGCCGCTGCAGGTGGACCTGACCGACCACGCGTCGCTGGCCCGATGGGCCGCGCTGGCATGAACCACGCGCGTGGAAGTCTCACGTCGCGAACGGCCTGCAAGGCGGGTTCGTGACGCACAAGCCGGCCTCTCGCGGCGCGCGCTTTCCGCTCGGGCTGGAGCAGATGGCAGCGGGCACGGCGGCGAAGGCCAAGAGCACGTTGCGCCCGCAACGACCGCTGCACCAGGCGGCCGATGACGCCGCGCGCCAGCACCGGCCCAGCGGGCTGGGGCTGGACTCGGTGGCGGTTCGGCTGGCCCTCGTCGAGCGCCTGCGCGTCGAGTTGCGCTGCCATGACGCGGTGTGCCAGGCCATGCGCAACGTGTCTCGTCATCACTTCGTCGACAGCGCATTGGCGACGCAGGCCTATGAAGACACCAGCCTGCCCATCGGGCTGGGCCAGACCATCTCCAAGCCTTCGGTGGTGGCGCGCATGCTGAGCATCCTTCACGACGGCGCCAGCGCCCGATCGCGTGGCAGTCTCGGGCGCGTGCTCGAGATTGGCACCGGCTGCGGCTACCAGACCGCGCTGCTGGGCCAGATGGCCACGCGCGTGCTTTCGATCGAGCGGCTCAAGCCGCTGCACGACCGGGCACGCAGCCACCTCGGTGAACTGCCGCGAGGCCACATCCGGCTGGTGTATGGCGACGGGCGCCTGGGCCACGCACCGAATGCGCCCTACGACAGCATCATTGCCGCGGCCGGGGGTGACGAACTACCGCCGGCATGGCTCGAACAGCTGGCCGACGGCGGCCGCCTGGTGGCGCCGATGCAGGGCGCTGCCGGTACCGGGCAGGCATTGCTGGTGGTCGATCGGCATGGCGACGAATACCGCCGGACTATGCACGAGGCCGTGCATTTCGTGCCCTTAAAATCGGGCGTTGGATAGGGAATGACACAGGCATGAGTTTTCGACGCTTCGGCAGGCATGGTTTGCTTGGTGTGGTGCTGGGGGTGCTGCTGCTGTCCGGTTGCTCGTCGACGGGACGCAAGGCGCCTGTCGAAGAACGTGTCGCCGTCCCGCGCCCGGCGTCGCCGCCCGCGCCTGCGCCTTTGCCCGCGCCCGCCGACCCGGCACTGGCGCCGGCAGCCGAGACGCCAGCCAAACCCTTGCCCGGCGCCGAGAATGCCGGCAAGCCCGGTTATTACACCGTCAAGCCCGGCGACACGTTGATCCGCGTCGCACTCGACAGCGGGCAGAACTGGCGCGACATAGCCCGCTGGAACGGCATCGACAACCCGAATGTGGTCGAGGTCGGGCAGGTGCTGCGCGTGGTGCCTCCCAGCCTCGACCCGAATGCGGTGGCAACGCGTGCCGTCCCCGGGGCCGGGCGCGTGGAGACGCGCCCGCTGGACGCCAAGCCGGCCCCGGCCGCGTCTTCGAGCACCGCAGCGGCCCCCGTGCCAGGTGCGCCGGCCGCGCCTCCTGCGGCAGGCTCCACCGCCTCCGCGCCGGCAACGGCAGTCGCCGCGACCGCCGCAGCTTCCGCGGCGCCCGACGCGGCCAGTGATGTGGTCTGGATCTGGCCCGCCGCAGGCGCGGTGATCGCCAGCTTCGACGAGGGTCGCAACAAGGGCCTGACCATCGCCGGCAAGGCCGGCGATCCGGTGCTTGCCGCGGGCGATGGGCGGGTGGTGTATGCCGGGTCGTCGCTGCGCGGCTATGGCAACCTGGTGATCGTCAAGCACAGCGAGGTCTATCTCACGGCCTACGCACATAACCAGACCTTGCTGGTGAAGGACGATCAGGTCGTGCGCCGCGGCCAGAAGATCGCCGAGATGGGATCGAGCGACGCCGAGCGCGTGCAACTGCACTTCGAGATCCGCCGCCAGGGCAAGCCGATCGACCCGGCCAAGCTGTTGCCCTCACGCTGACCCATCGTGCCTGCGGGCGTGCGCCTGCCGGCCGCCGGATCGGGCCCGCGCGTTGTGGTGCATCGGCCTCACTTGTGCAGCAGGTGTGGACGGTTCCCCAAGGACGCGGCCTGCGGGTTCTGCGTCTTGTCGCAACGCTGCGCGTCTTGCCGAAACGCTGCGCGTTTTCCTCAGGTGTGACACGCGGAATTCGCCGCTAGCATCGCGCGTCGCGTACACAGCCCCCTTCACAGCGCAGTGCAATTTGTCCAGCTGATCATTAGTGGTTCCGCACAGGGCTGCATCTATGGCCTGATTGCATTGGGCTTCGTGCTCATCTACAAGGCCACCGAAACCGTCACCTTCGCTCAGGGCGACCTGATGATGCTGGGCGCTTTCTGCGGCCTGGTGCTGATGACCATGCTGGGCTTCCCCTTCTGGCTGGCGGTGCTGTGCTCGATCCTCGCGATGGCGTTGTTCGGTGTGTTCGCCGAACGGCTGGTGATCCGGCCAGTGCTCGGGCAGCCCGCCTTCTCGATCGTCATGCTGACCATCGGGCTGGCCTACATCGCGCGCGGACTGATCACGATGTTGCCGGTGATCGGCACCGAGACGCATACCCTGCCGGTGCCCTACAAGGACATGACGCTGCGCCTGGGTGAACTGGTGCTGGCCTACGAGCACCTGGTGGTCATTGGCGCCACCGCCATTCTGTGCGTGGGGCTGTATGCGCTGTTCCGCTACAGCAAGATCGGCATCGCGATGCAGGCCTCGTCGCAGAACCAGATCGCCGCGTACTACATGGGCATTCCGGTGCAACGCCTGAACGGGCTGGTGTGGGGCCTGGCGGCCGCGGTGGCAGCCATCGCCGGGCTGCTGCTGGCGCCGATCACCTTCGTGCATGCGAACATGGGCTACATCGGCCTGAAGGCCTTCCCGGCGGCGGTGGTCGGCGGTTTCGGCAGCCTGCCCGGGGCCATCGTCGGCGGGCTGATCATCGGCATCGTCGAGAGCCTGTCGGGCTTCTACCTGCCCGAAGGCTTCAAGGACATCGCCCCGTACATCGTGGTGCTGATCATGCTGATGGTCAAGCCGAACGGGCTGTTCGGCGAGAAGCTGCGCAAGAAGGTCTGAGGACGAAGAACCGATGCGCTTCATATTCAAGACCCAGTACGAGCAGGACATCCGCATCGTCAAGCACGGTGGCCAGCGCTTCTGGTATTCGCTGCTGGTCGCGGCGCTGGTCTTGCTGCCGTTCCTGCCCGACGCGGACTACCTGGTGTCGCAGCTGACCTTCGTGTTGATCTACTCGATCATCGGCCTCGGATTGATGCTGCTGTCGGGCTTTACCGGCCAGTTCTCCATCGGCCATGCCGCCTTCATGGGCGTGGGTGCGTACACGCAGGCGGTGCTGACCAATGGTGGCTGGCCTTTTCCGCTGGCCTTGGCGGTCTCGGGCGGCCTGTCGGCGATTGTCGGCATCGTCATCGGCGTGCCGGCGCTGCGTGTCAAGGGCATCTATCTCGGCATTGCCACGCTGGCCTTCGGCTTCATCGTCGAAGAGGGCCTGGCGCGCTGGGAGTCGGTGACGGGTGGCAATGCCGGCATGCATGTCAAGTCGCCGGAGCTGTTCGGCTGGAAGCTCGACACCGGCGTCGAGTTCTACTTCCTGTGCCTGGTGCTGACGGTCATCGCCACGCTGGCCATCCTGAACCTGCTGCGCTCGCCCACCGGCCGCGCCTTCGTGGCCATCCGTGATTCGGAAATTTCGGCGCAGAGCATGGGCATCCACCTGTCGCGCTACAAGACGCTGTCCTTTGCGTTGTCGGCGGCACTGGCCGGCATCGGCGGCGCACTGTATGCACACCAGATCAAGTTCCTTTCGCCAGAGCAGTTCGGCATCATCCAGTCGATCGACCTGCTGCTGATGGTGGTGATCGGCGGGTTGGGGTCGGTGCACGGTGCATTTCTCGGCGCCATCTTCCTCATCACCATGCCGCAGTTGATCGCCATGGGCAAGGACTACCTGCCCGAATCGGTGGGCCAGTCGCCGGGGCTGCAGGCTGTGGTGTACGGCGTGGTGCTGGTGGCTTTCGTGATGTTCGAGCCGCATGGCCTGTACGGGCGCTGGCTGAAGATCCGCACCTATTTGCAGATCTTCCCCTTCTACCGTGCCGGCATGTTCAAACGGCAGAAGGCCTTCCAGAAATCGGACCGGTTGAAATGAAGCCCCCACGCGCACTTCGTTCGCTGCCCCCCACGGGGGCGTTCAGCGCCCTTGGGGCGGCCCGGCGGGTGCTGAAATGAGCACACCTGCATTGCTCAGTGCCAGCGGCCTGACGGTGCGCTTTGGCGGCCTGGTCGCGGTGAACAACGTCAGCTTCGACGTGCAGCGCGGCGAGGTGTTCACGCTGATCGGCCCCAACGGCGCCGGCAAGACGACGGTGTTTAACCTGATCAGCCGCATCTACCAGCCCACGGCCGGTGGCATCCGCTACCAGGGCGAAGACCTGATCGCGATGCCGCCGCACGCCGTGGCGGCGATGGGCATCGCGCGCACCTTCCAGAACATCGAACTGTTCGAATTCGCCAGCGTGCTGCAGAACCTGCTGATCGGCACCCACACGCACCGCCGCACCGGCCTGTGGCAGGACCTGCTGTTCACCGGCACCACGCGCCGCGCGGAAATCCACGCGCGACAGAAGGCCGAGGAGGTGATCGACTTCCTCAGCCTGCAGCGTTACCGCGATTCGATGGTGGCAGGCTTGCCTTATGGCGTGCGCAAGGTGGTGGAACTGGCACGCGCGCTGTGCGCCGAGCCCAAGCTGCTGCTGCTGGACGAACCGTCGTCCGGCCTCAACGTCGAGGAGACCGACGACATGGCCTGGTGGATCCAGGACATCCAGCGCGACCTGGGCATCACCGTGCTGATGGTCGAACACGACATGAGCCTGGTGTCGAAGGTGTCCGACCGGGTGCTGGCGATGAACCAGGGCGAGGTGCTGGCGCTCGGCACACCGGCCGAGGTGCAGGCGCACCCGGGGGTGATCGAAGCCTACCTCGGCTCCACCGACGACCTGTCGTCGCTGCGCAGGCAAGCGGCATGAGCGACACAGCAGCATCGCGCGACGACGGCGACCTGATCCTGGCGCTGGCCAACGTCGAAAGCGCCTACGGGCCGATCAAGGCCATCCGCGGCGTCAGCCTGAAGGTCAGGCGCGGCGAAATCGTCACCGTGCTCGGCTCCAACGGCGCCGGCAAGAGCACGATCCTGAAGACCATCTCCGGCATCCTCGACCCGAGCCGTGGCAGCGTCACCTACAAGGGCGAGAACATCACCGGTCTCGACCCGTCGCTCATCGTGCGCCGCGGCCTGAGCCACGTACCCGAGGGCCGCGAGGTGTTCCCGCTGCTGTCGGTGCGCGACAACCTGGTGATGGGCGCCTACACGCGCAGCGATCGGGACGGCGTGGCGCGCGACATGGAGATGGCCTACGCCTACTTCCCGATCCTGCGCGAACGCGCCACACAAGAGGCTGGCCTGCTGTCGGGCGGGCAGCAGCAGATGCTGGCCATCTCGCGCGCGCTGATGGCCGCGCCCGACCTGATGCTGCTCGACGAACCGAGCCTCGGCCTGTCGCCGAAGCTCACGCGCGAGATCTTCGAGATCGTGGTGCGCATCAACCGCGAGCGTGGCACCACCATGCTGCTGGTCGAGCAGAACGCCAACATGGCGCTGAACGTGGCCGACCATGGCTACGTGCTCGAAAGCGGGCGCATCGTGCTCGAGGACAGCTGCGAACGCCTGCGCGAGAAGGAGGACATCAAGGAGTTCTACCTGGGCGTGAAGGACACCGGCGTGCGCGGCGAGCGGCGCTGGAAGAAGAAGAAGAACTGGCGATGAGCAATCTGTGGAACCTCGAGAACCTGAAGCCGCGCATGGATGTCGTGGTGCCGGGCGAGACCATGCCGGCGATGTTCTGGAACGCCGTGGCGATGCGCAAGGACCGCATCCTGATGCGCCAGAAGCAGCTCGGCATCTGGCACGAATGGACCTGGGCGCAGGCCGCCGAGACCGTGCGCGAGATCGGCAATGGCTTGCTCAGCCTGGGTTTCCAGGCCGGTGACTGTGCCTCGATCCAGGCCAACACCCTGGTCGAATGGGTGCTGGCCGACATGGCCATCCTCAGCGCGGGCGGGGTGTGCAGCGGCATCTACCCCACCGATGCGGCACCGCAGGTGCAGTATCTGTGCGAGGACTCGCGCACGCGTTTCCTCTTCGTCGAGGACGACGAGCAGCTCGACAAGGCCCTCGAGGTGCGCGGCCAGCTGCCGCTGCTGAAGAAGGTGATCGTGTTCGATCCCGAAGGCCTGCGCGACTTCAGCGATCCCGACGTCATCGACCTGGCGGCATTGCGCGAACTGGGCCGCATCCATGCCAAGGCCCATCCGACGGCACTGGACGAGCGCGTGGCCGGCTGCAAGGCCGAGGATCTGGCGATCCTGGTCTACACCTCGGGCACCACCGGCCGGCCGAAGGGCGCGATGCACTCGCACGGCGGACTGATCTACACGGTGCAGGGCCTGAACCGCCTGGTCTCGCAGGACGAGAGCGACGAACGCATGTGTTTCCTGCCGCTGTGCCACATCGCCGAGCGCATGGGCGGCGAGTTCTTCGCGCTCTACACCGGCACGGTGCTGAACTTCGTCGAGAACCCGGAAACCGTGCCGGAGAACGTGCGTGAGATCGCGCCCACCGTATTCACGGCGGTGCCGCGCGTGTGGGAGAAGTTCTATTCGGCGGTGGCCATCGCCATCCGCGAGTCGGGCCGCATCCAGCAGATGAGCTATGCCTGGAGCATCGGCGTGGGCAGCCGCATCGCGGCGCTGGTGCTCGAGCGCAAGCCCGTGGGCACTTGGCTGAAGCTGAAGTTCACGCTGGCGCGCTGGCTGGCGCTGGACAACGTGCGCAAGACGATCGGCATCCACCGCGCACGCTTCCTCGTCACCGGTGCGGCGCCGATCTCGCCCGAGCTGGTGAAGTGGTACCTGGCCCTGGGCGTGCCGATGGGCGAGGTCTGGGGCCTGACCGAGACCTGCGGTGCCTCCACCTACACGCCGCCCGATCGCATCAAGCCCGGCATGATCGGCCCGGCCTGCCCGTACAACGAGGTGAAGATCGACGCGACCACCGGCGAGATCCTGGTGCGTGGCAAGAATGTCTTCATGGGCTACCTGAATCTGCCCGAGAAGACCGCGGAAACGATCGACGCCGACGGCTGGGTGCACACCGGCGACGTCGGCCTGGTCGATGCGGACGGCTACTTCAAGATCACCGACCGGATGAAAGACATCATCATCACGGCGGGTGGCAAGAACATCACGCCCAGCGAGTTGGAAAACGACCTGAAGTTCTCGCCCTACATCACCGATGCGGTGGTGGTGGGCGACAAGCGCCCCTACCTGGTGGTGATCATCATGATCGACCAGGAGAACGTCGAGAAGTTCGCGCAGGACAACGACATCCCGTTCAGCAACTACGCCAGCCTGACGCTGGCCAAGGAAGTGCAGGACCTGGTCTGGAACGAGATCGAGCGCGTGAACAAGAATTTCGCGCGTGTCGAGCAGATCAAGAAGTTCTTCCTGCTTCAGACCCAGCTCAGCGCCGAGGACGAGGAACTTACGCCGACCATGAAGCTCAAGCGCAAGCTGGTCGAGAAGAAGTACGCCGAAGCCATCGACGCCATGTACCGATGAATCCACGACATCCAACTCTTGGGACCCCGATGATGAAAAGAACCCTGTCCACCCTGATTGCCGCCGCGCTGGCGCTTGCCGCGGGCGCCAGCCTGGCGCAATCGCAAGGCGTCAGCAAGAACGAGATCCTGGTCGGCTCGATCCTCGACATGTCGGGCCCGCTGGCGTCGTACGGCAAGGCCACGCGACAGGGCATGCTGCTGCGCGCCGAAGAGGCCAACGAGCAAGGCGGCATCCACGGCCGCAAGATCAAGCTGGTGGTCGAGGACGACGGCTACGACCCGAAGCGCGCCGTGCTGGCGGCGCAGAAGCTGGTCAACCAGGACAAGGTCTTCGTCGTCGCCGGCCATATCGGCACCGCGCAGAACAACGCGGCGATGCCGGTGCAGTTCGAGAAGAACGTCATCAACTTCCTGCCGATCACCGCGGCGCGCGAGATGTACGAGCCCTTCAATCGGCTGAAGTATTCGTTCGCGGTCACGTACTACGACCAGATGCGCACCTTCCTGCCCAAGCTGGTCAAGGAGAAGGGCGCGAAGAAGGTCTGCGCGATCTACCAGGACGATGACTTCGGGCTGGAAGTGCTGCGTGGGGCCGAGGCCGGCCTGAAGACAATGAACATGGAACTGGCCGAGAAGTCCTCGTTCAAGCGCGGTTCGACCGACTTCTCGTCGCAGGTCGCGCGGGCCAAGGCGGCGGGCTGCGAGATGGTGGTGCTCGGCACGATCATCCGCGAGACCATCGGCACCATCGGCGAGGCGCGCAAGTCCGCCTTCAACCCGGTCTTCGTGGGCACGTCGGCCGTCTACACCGAACTGATCCACAAGTTGGGCGGCAAGGCGATGGACGGCCTGTACGGGACGATGACCGCGCAGATCCCGTACGCGGACGACCCGTCGCAGGCCGATCCGCTTCTGGGCCAACAAGTACAAGACCAAGTTCAACGACGACCCGACGCTGTTCTCGGCCTACGGCTACACGGTGATGGACTACTTCATCCAGGCCGCGGCGAAGGCCGGCCCCAATCTCAGCACCGACAGCTTCATCAAGTCGATGGACTCGATGAACTTCCCGACCGACATGTTCGGGGCGCCGCCGTTCACGTTCGGGCCGACCAAGCGGCTGGGCAGCGATGCGTCGCGCCTGTCGCAGATCACCGATGGCAAGTGGAAGGTGATTTCCGACTACGCCAAGCCCTGAAGCCGTGCACCCGATGCCGATTCCCGATCGTAGATCCCACCCAAGGAAGCTGAATATGAAACCACTACTTACCGTTGTCGCCGCGGCGCTGTCGATCGCGGCCGGCGCCAGCCAGGCCCAGTCACAAGGCGTCACCAAGGACGAGATCCTGGTCGGCTCGATCCAGGACCTGTCGGGGCCGATCGCCGCCTTCGGCAAGGCCACGCGCCAGGGCATGGTGCTGCGCGTCGACGAGATCAACGAGCAGGGCGGCATCCATGGCCGCAAGATCAAGTTGATCGTCGAAGACGACGGCTACGACCCGAAGAAGGCCGTGCTGGCGGCGCAGAAGCTGGTCAACCAGGACAAGATCTTCATCATGGCCGGGCACATGGGCACGGCGCAGAACAACGCGGCCATGCCGATCCAGTTCGAGAAGAACATCATCAACTTCCTGCCGGTGACCGCCGCGCGCGAGATGTACGAGCCGCTGAACCGGCTGAAGTACTCCTTCGCGGTGACCTACTTCGACCAGATGAAGAACTTCCTGCCGAGGCTGGTGAAGGAAAAGGGCGCGAAGAAGGTCTGTGCGCACTACCAGGACGACGAGTTCGGCCTGGAAGTGCTGCGCGGCGCCGAGGCCGGGCTGAAGACCATCAACATGGAACTGGTCGGAACGCACGTCCTACAAGCGCGGCGCGACCGATTTCTCCTCGCAGGTGGCCAAGCTGAAGGGTGCGGGCTGCGATCTGGTGGTGCTGGGCACCATCATCCGCGAGACCATCGGCACCATCGGCGAAGCGCGCAAGACCGGTTTCAGCCCGATCTTCCTGGGGTCGAGCGCTTCGTACACCGACCTGATCCACAAGCTCGGCGGCAAGCCGATGGACGGGTTGTATGCGACGATGGGCGCGCAGCACCCCTACCTGGACGAGGCCTCGCAGCCGCTGCGCTTCTGGGCCACCAAGTACAAGACCAAGTTCAACGAGGACCCGACGGTCTTCTCCGTCTACGGCTACCAGATCATCGATGTCTTCGCCAAGGCAGCGGCGAAGGCCGGGCCCAACCTCAGCACCGACACCTTCATCAAGGCCATGGATTCCACGACCGTTCCGCCCGATATCTTCGGCAGCGCGGAAGCCACCTACAGCCCCACCAAGCGGCTGGGCAGCGATGCCTCGCGCCTGTCGCAGATCGTCGACGGCAAGTGGAAGGTCGTTGCCGACTACGTCAAGCCCTGAGCCCGCGCGACGGTCGCCGGAAGGCGAGCGTCGGCTGGCGAAGGCCCGGACGCGATACAAGCGGCCGGGCTGACACGGCATCGCGTCGACATGGCGGCCGCCTTCGGGCGGCCTTTTCGTTTGCGCGCCTCGGATAATCGACCGCCATGGCACAAGACGAATGGCTGACGGTCGAGTCGCTCGACCTGGAGGCGCAGGGCGTGGCCCGCAAGAGCGACGGCAAGGTGGTCTTCATCGAAGGCGCGTTGCCCGGTGAAGTCGTCACCTGCAGCACCGGGCGCAGCAAGAACAACTGGGAGCAGGGCACGATGACCGCGCTGCGTCGCGAAAGCTCGCAGCGCGTGCGGCCGGAGCTGCCCGCACTTCGGCCTGCATGCCGGCGCCTGTGGCGGCTGCAAGATGCAGCACCTGCATCCGCTGGCCCAGGTGGCCATCAAGCAGCGCGTGCTGGAAGACAACCTCTGGCACCTGGCCAAGGTCAAGCCCGAGCAAGTGCTGCGGCCGATCGAAGGCCCGGCTTGGGGCTACCGCCACCGTGCAAGGCTTTCGGTGCGCCACGTGGCCAAGAAGGGCACGGTGCTGGTCGGCTTCCACGAACGCAAGTCGCGCTATGTGGCCGACATGCAGGTGTGCCCGGTGCTGCCGGACAAGCTGAGCCGCATGCTGATGCCGCTGCGCGCGCTGATCGGATCGATGGACCAGCGCGACCGCCTGCCGCAAGATCGAGCTGGCGGTTGGCGACCAGGTCATCGCGCTGGTGCTGCGTCACCTGGAGCCGCTGGGCGAGTCCGACCTGCAGCGCCTGCGCGAGTTCGGCGCCATTGCATGGCGTGCAGTGGTGGCTGCAGCCCAAGGGCCCGGACAGCGTGCGCCGCCTCGGCGAGACAAGTCCCGAACTGGCCTATGCGTTGCCCGAGTTTGGCATTCGCTTGCCCTTCAGACCCACCGACTTCACCCAGGTCAATGCCGCGATCAACGGCGTGCTGGTGGGTCGCGCGCTGCGCCTGCTGGACGTGCAGCGCGATGAGCGTGTGATCGACTGGTTCTGCGGCCTCGGCAACTTCAGCCTGCCGCTGGCGACGCAGGCGGCACAGGTGCTGGGCATCGAGGGCAGCGAGGCGCTGGTGCAGCGCGCCCGCGACAACGCCGCGCTCAACGGCCTGGCGGCGAAGACCCGCTTCGAGGTGCGCGACCTGTTCAACTTCACCGCCCTCGACCTCGTGACGCTGGGCGCGGCCGACAAGTGGCTGGTCGACCCGCCACGCGAGGGCGCCTTTGCGTTGGCCAAGGCGCTTGCCGAACTGCACGCCGCGCCGGTGGCAGCTTGGACGCCGCCGCGGCGCATCGTCTACGTCAGCTGCAACCCAGCGACGCTGGCACGCGATGCCGGGCTGCTGGTGCACCAGGCCGGCTACCGCTGCACGCAGGCTGGAACGGTGAACATGTTCCCGCACACCGCGCACGTGGAAAGCTTGGCGGTCTTCGACCTCGGATGAAGGCAAAGGGGAAACGGGACGAGAGAAAAGGGCCCCCGAAGGGGCCCGCTCGATTTCAGCGAAGCGTCCTAGTCCCGCTCGCCGCCGAAGATGCCCAGCAGCGCCAACAGGCTCTGGAACACGTTGTACAGGCTCAGGTACACGCCTAGCGTCGCGGTGATGTAGTTCGTTTCCTCGCCGTTCTGCACGCGCTTCAGGTCGACGAGGATGAAGGCCGAGAAGATGCCGATGGCCAGCACCATCAGCGTGATCATCAGCGCGCTCGACTGGATGAAGAAGTTGGCGATGCATCGGCCACCAGCAGCATGATCGCGCCGATGAACAGCCACTTGCCCATGGCCGACAGGTCGCGCTTGATGACGGTGGACACCGACGCCATGCCGAAGAAGATCGCTCCGGTGCCGGCGAAGGCCACCATGATCAGGCTGGCGCCGTTGGCCAGGCCCAGGACCGAGCCGACCAGCCGCGACAGCATCAGACCCATGAAGAAGGTGAAGCCCAGCAGCACCGGCACGCCGGCGGCAGTGTTCTTCGTCTTCTCGATGGCGAACATCAGGCCGAAGGCGCCAACCAGGAACACCATCAGGCTGATGCCGGGGGACATGGCGGAAGCCAGCCCCGTGCTCACGCCGATCCAGGCGCCCAGCACGGTGGGCACCATCGACAGCGCGAGCAGCCAATAGGTATTGCGCAATACACGGTTACGCTGTTCGGTCAGCGCGCCGGAGCCAACGTAACCGGGAGCGGTTTGCAGGCCAGGGTTCATGCGGTCAATCTCCATGGGAGTGGTTGAGGACAGCGGGATAGACCCGCGCGGCGCATTCTAGTTCCCCACTGATTCACTCGGGATTGAATTTTTCCCGGCGTTGCGTTGGGGGCGATGCGCCGCCGGGCGGGTGTCGCTCGCCGCCGGTGGCACCGCCCCAACGGCTACAATTTGGGTGCAATCCTGCTGACCCAGCAGCTCGGCAAAGCCCCCGGACCTGTTGCACTGTCGTGATGCCCTCGCGGGCCGGCAGCGAGGTGTCGCTGAGCCTGCGAAACCCGGAGCCGTCCCTTGCTTCCCGTCCTGCCCCCCGCGCTTCTGGCTCTTGCAGACGGCACGCACTTCGTCGGCCACGCCGTGGGCGCTGCCGGCCAGACCGTCGGCGAGGTGGTGTTCAACACTGCGTTGACGGGCTACCAGGAAATCCTCACCGACCCGAGCTACTGCCGCCAGATCGTCACGCTGACCTATCCGCACGTCGGCAGCTATGGCGTCAATGAGGAGGACGTGGAATCGGCCAAGGCCCATGCCGCCGGGCTGGTGATCAAGGATCTGCCGCGGCGCGCGTCCAATTTCCGCCGCACCCGCGACCTGTCGGACTACCTGCGCGTCGAGGGCATCGTGGCCATAGCCGGCATCGACACCCGGCGCCTGACCCGGGTGCTGCGCACCCGTGGTGCACAAAACGGGTGCATCGCCGCCTTCGAACCGGGCACCGTGATTGGCGATGGTCAGGTGGCCGAGGCGGTAGCGCGCGCCGCCGCCGCACCCAGCATGAGCGGGCAGGATCTGGCCCAGGTGGTGTCGGTGGATGCCGCTTATCCCTGGACGCAGACCGAATGGATGCTGGGCAGCGGCTACGGCGAGCAGGCGGACGCGCGCTGGCATGTGGTGGCCTACGACTTCGGCATCAAGCGCAACATCCTGCACATGCTGGCCAGTCGCGGTTGCCGAATCACGGTGGTGCCGGCGCGCACCTCGGCCCAGGAGGCGCTGGCGCTGAAGCCGGACGGCATCTTCCTGTCCAACGGCCCCGGTGATCCCGAGCCTTGCGACTACGCCATCCGGGCGGCCCGGCAACTCATCGACACCGGAATCCCCACCTTCGGCATCTGCCTGGGCCACCAGATCCTGGCGCTGGCCTCGGGTGCGAGGACCTTCAAGATGAAGTTCGGTCATCACGGTGCCAACCACCCGGTGAAGGACCTGGACTCCGGCCGAGTCTCCATCACCAGCCAGAACCACGGCTTTGCGGTGGACGAGTCGACGCTGCCGGCCAACCTGCGTCCGACGCATGTGTCGCTGTTCGACGGCACGCTGCAAGGCCTGGCGCGCACCGACCGCCCGGCCTTCTGCTTCCAGGGTCACCCCGAGGCCAGCCCCGGGCCGCACGACATCGGCTACCTGTTCGACCGTTTCACTGCGCTGATGGCGAACGGAAATGGCCCCCAAGCGCGCACCTCCGGTGCAGCGCGCCCCCCCGAGGGGGAGTTTTCTGCCTTGGGACGGCCCGGCGGGAGAAACCATGCCTAAGCGCGCCGACCTGAAATCCATCCTCATCATCGGTGCCGGCCCAATCGTCATCGGCCAGGCCTGCGAGTTCGACTACTCCGGCGCCCAGGCCTGCAAGGCGCTGCGCGAGGAGGGCTACCGCGTCATCCTCGTCAACAGCAACCCGGCGACGATCATGACCGACCCGGAGCATGGCCGATGCCACCTACATCGAGCCGATCACCTGGCAGGTGCTGGAAAAGATCATCGCCAAGGAAAAGCCCGACGCGCTGCTGCCGACGATGGGCGGGCAGACGGCCCTGAACTGCGCGCTCGACCTGCACAAGCACGGCGTGCTGGCGAAATTCGGCGTGGAAATGATCGGCGCCAACGAGCGCGCCATCGAGAAGGCCGAGGATCGCCTCAAGTTCAAGGACGCGATGACCCGCATCGGCCTGGGCTCGGCGCGCAGTGGCATCGCGCATTCGATGGACGATGCGCTGGCGGTGCAGCGGCTCATCACGGCCGAGATCGGGGGCACCGGGTTTCCGATGGTCATCCGACCCAGCTTCACGCTCGGCGGCACCGGCGGCGGCATTGCCTACAACCCCGACGAATTCGAGGAGATCTGCAAGCGCGGGCTGGACCTGTCGCCGACCAAGGAACTGCTGATCGAAGAATCGCTGATCGGCTGGAAAGAGTTCGAGATGGAGGTGGTGCGCGACCGCGCCGACAACTGCATCATCGTCTGCGCCATCGAGAACCTGGATCCGATGGGCATCCATACGGGCGATTCGATCACCGTTGCGCCGGCGCAGACCCTCAGCGACAAGGAATACCAGCTGATGCGCAACGCGTCGATCGCCATCCTGCGCGAGATCGGCGTGGACACCGGCGGCTCGAACGTGCAGTTCGCCATCAACCCGGTGGACGGGCGCATGGTGGTCATCGAAATGAACCCACGCGTCAGCCGTTCGTCGGCGCTGGCCTCCAAGGCCACCGGCTTCCCGATCGCCAAGGTCGCTGCCAAGCTGGCGGTGGGCTACCTGCTCGACGAACTGCGCAACGACATCACCGGCGGTGCCACGCCGGCGAGCTTCGAGCCCAGCATCGACTACGTGGTGACGAAGATCCCGCGCTTCGCCTTCGAGAAGTTTCGCGAGGCCGACCCGCACCTGGGCACGCAGATGAAGTCGGTGGGCGAGGTCATGGCCATCGGCCGCACCTTTCAGGAAAGCTTTCAGAAGGCGTTGCGCGGCCTGGAAACCGGCATCGACGGCCTGAGCGAACGCAGCGCCGACCGCGACGAGATCATCGAGGAGATCGGCGAGGCCGGCCCCGAGCGCATCTTGTTCGTCGGCGATGCCTTCCGCATCGGCATGAGCCTGGACGAGATCTTCGAAGAAACCGCGATCGACCCGTGGTTCCTGGCGCAGATCCAGGAGATCGTGGCCACCGAGAAGGCGCTGGCCGGCCGCACGCTCGATTCGCTGTCGGTGCCCGAGCTGCGCTTCCTGAAGCAGAAGGGCTTTTCCGACAAGCGCCTGGCCAAGCTGCTGGGCACCAACCAGCACGACCTGCGCCGGCGTCGCCACAACCTAGGAGTGCGCCCCGTCTACAAGCGCGTCGACACCTGCGCGGCCGAGTTCGCCACGCCCACGGCCTACATGTACTCCACCTACGACGAGGAGTGCGAGGCCGAGCCGACCACGCGCAAGAAGATCATGGTGCTGGGTGGCGGGCCCAACCGCATCGGTCAGGGCATCGAGTTCGACTATTGCTGCGTGCATGCCGCGCTGGCCATGCGCGAGGACGGCTACGAGACCATCATGGTCAACTGCAACCCGGAGACGGTGTCCACCGACTACGACACCAGCGACCGGCTGTACTTCGAGCCGGTGACGCTGGAGGACGTGCTCGAGATCGTCGCGGTGGAAAAGCCGCTCGGCGTGATCGTGCAGTACGGCGGGCAGACGCCGCTGAAGCTGGCGCTGGAGCTCGAAGCCAACGGTGTGCCGATCATCGGCACCAGCCCGGACAGCATCGACATCGCCGAAGACCGCGAGCGCTTCCAGCAGCTGCTGCATACGCTGGGGTTGAAGCAACCGCCGAACCGCACCGCGCGCACCGAAGAGGCGGCGCTGGAGCTGGCGCAGCAGATCGGCTACCCGCTGGTGGTGCGGCCGAGTTACGTGCTGGGCGGCCGCGCGATGGAGATCGTGCACGGCGACAAGGACCTGCAGCGCTACATGCGCGAGGCGGTGAAGGTGTCGGACAAGTCGCCGGTGCTGCTCGACCGCTTTCTGGACGACGCGATCGAAGTCGACGTCGACTGCATCAGCGACGGGCAGAACGTGATGATCGGCGGCATCATGGAGCACATCGAGCAGGCAGGCGTGCACTCCGGCGACTCGGCCTGTTCGTTGCCGCCGTATTCGTTGCCGGCGGCGCTGCAGGACGAGTTGCGCCGTCAAACCACGCTGATGGCCAAGGCACTGAAGGTCATCGGCCTGATGAACGTGCAGTTCGCGATTCAGGGCGAGGGCGATGCCGCCACGGTCTATGTACTGGAGGTGAACCCGCGCGCCTCGCGCACCGTGCCTTTCGTGTCCAAGGCCACTGGTCAGCCCTTGGCGAAGATCGCCGCGCGCTGCATGGCCGGACAGCGCCTGCGCGATCAGCGCGGGCCCGATGGCCGCGAGCCACGCGAGGTGGTACCACGCTACTTCAGCGTCAAGGAAGCGGTGTTCCCGTTCAACAAGTTCCCTGGCGTGGACCCGATCCTCGGCCCGGAGATGCGTTCCACCGGCGAAGTCATGGGCGTGGGTTCCACCTTCGGCGAAGCCATGCTGAAGAGCCAGATCGGCGCCGGCTCGCGTCTGCCCGACAAGGGTACTGCCGTGCTTACCGTGAAGAATGCCGACAAGGCGCGCGCGGTCGAGGTGGCCGGCCACCTGGTTGGTCTGGGCTTCCAGGTGGTGGCCACCAAGGGCACCGCGGCGGCCATCGCCGACGCCGGGCTGCCGGTGCGCACAGTGAACAAGGTCAAGGACGGCCGTCCCCACATCGTCGACATGGTCAAGGCCGGCGAAATCCAGTTGGTGTTCAGCACCGTGGACGAGACGCGTACAGCGATTGCCGATTCGCGACACATCCGCACCGCAGCGCTGGCGCATAGGGTGACCTACTACACCACGATGGCCGGCTGCGAGGCCGCAACCGAGGCCATGAACCACCAGCGCGAGTTGAGCGTCATGTCGTTGCAGGAACTTCACGCGAATCTGATCTAAAATCGCATTTCACACACCGCCGCCCCAGCCGACCGTTTGCCCGAGCAAGCTAAGGCCGTCGCGGCGGTTTCACTTTTTGCAAGCGAAGCCGACCATGAGCACCATTCCCCTGACACGACGCGGCAGCGAAAAGCTCAAGGAAGAGCTGCAACGCCTGAAGAACGTCGAACGCCACGCGGTCATCCGGGCCATCGCCGAGGCGCGCGCGCAGGGTGACCTGTCGGAGAACGCCGAGTACGAAGCCGCCAAGGACAAGCAGGGCTTCATCGAAGGCCGCATCCTGGAGATCGAAGGCAAGCTCGCCGCCGCGCAGGTGATCGATCCGGCGACGCTCGACGCCGACGGGCGGGTGGTCTTCGGCTCGACCGTGGAGCTGGAAGACGAGTCCAGCGGCAACCGCGTGACCTATCAGATCGTCGGCGACGACGAGGCCGACCTCAAGCTGGGGCTGATCTCGATCAGCAGCCCGATCGCGCGTGCGCTGATCGGCCGCTCTGCCGGCGACGTGGCCGAGGTGCGCGCGCCAGGCGGCCTGAAGACCTACGAGGTCATCGGGGTGCGCTACCTTTGATGGCACAGCGCTGGCGACGCATCCTTCCGGGATTGTGGGCAGGCTTGCTGCTGTGTGTCGCGCTTGTGGCCGCGCCGGCTGCCTTTGCCGTGCTCCCAGGCGCCGAGGCGGGACGGGTCGTGTCGCGCATCTTCGTTCAGGAGGCCTGGATCAGCCTGGCGCTGGCCGCGACGCTGCTGATGCTCGAGCGCTCGCGTGGCGCCGCCGAACCCGCTTTCGGCAGCCAACCGGGAATTCGCAACGGCAGCCTGCTGTGGGGTACGGTCCTGTGCACCTTGCTGGGTTACTTCGCCGTGCAATCGTTGATGCCCGCGGCACGCGCGGGACAAGGGGTCTTCAGCTTCGGCCAGCTTCACCTCGTGAGCACGATCTTCTATGGCCTGAAGGTCGTGCTGGTGCTGGTGCTGACGTGGCGCGCGACCCGACCCGCCAGCCTCAATCGGCGGCCCTCTTCTTGACGCTGGTGACGCGGGGCTTGGCGCGCTTGATCTCGCCGCCGGCGGTGACACGCTGGTTGCCGAAGAGCTTGACCTTCTTGATCTGCGGGCGGTGGTTACCGCTCTTCGAAAATTTCAGGATCTTCACCACGCGCGGCCCGGGCATGCCGGCGGCGGGCGCCACCTTTTGATCGGGCGCCGGCGGGCGCCACAGGACCAGCAGCTTGCCGATGTGCTGCACCGGCGCCGCACTCAGCGCTTCCGCCAGCCGCTGCAGCGTGGTCATGCGCTCTTCGCGCGAATCGGAAAACATGCGCACTTTGATCAGGCCATGTGCCTTCAGCGCCCCATCGGCTTCCTTCAGCACGGCAGGAGTCAGCCCTTCGGCGCCGATAAGCACGACCGGGTCGAGGTGATGCGCAAGGCCGCGCATTTCCTTGCGCTCGGCAGGTGTGAGTGTGAGGCTGGGCATGCCCCTATTATCAGTGCGCGATGAAGATCAACACCAAGAGCCGCAAAGTCAACAAGGCCTGGCTCAACGACCATGTCAACGATCCCTACGTGAAGATGGCGCTGCGCGAGGGCTACCGTGCCCGCGCGGCCTACAAGCTCAAGGAGATCGACGAGTCACTGGGCCTGATCCGCCCGGGCCAACTGGTCGTCGACCTGGGCTGCGCCCCTGGCGCCTGGAGCCAGTACCTGCGTCGCCGCTTCGCGCCCAAGGCGGCCGGTGTCGGCGGTGCGGCCAGCGGCGAGTTGCATGGCGACATCATCGCTCTGGACCTGCTGGACTTCGAGCCGGTGGACGGCGTGTTCTTCATCCAGGGAGACTTTCGCGACGAGGCCGTGCTCGCCAAGCTGGTCAAGCGGATGGACGGCCGTCGCGCCGACTTGGTGGTTTCGGACATGGCGCCCAACCTGTCGGGCATCGAATCGGCCGACGCGGCCCGCATGGCGCATCTGGTGGAACTGGCGGTCGAATTTGCCCTGCAGCACCTCAAACCCGAAGGCGCGCTGGTGTGCAAGGTGTTCCATGGCAGCGGCTACAGCCAGCTGGCCAAGCTGTTCAAGGACACATTTCGCACCGTCAAGCCGATCAAGCCCAAGGCGTCGCGCGACAAGTCGGCTGAAACCTTTCTCGTCGGCATCGGTCTGAAACGAAATTGAACTCCCGCCCGCGAGCGGGCTGCGAATGCGCCGGAATGCACGTTGCCGCCCGGGCGACGGTCCATTGCGCCACACAGGGTAAAAGCCTTGTCTGCACTAGAATCGACCCCATATGCCGTGGAATCCGGCGCGGGCATGTGCCTTGGCCGGTGCATGCCGTAGTGAACAGGAGCCCCGGTGAACAATCAATGGTTCTCGAAAGTTGCAGTCTGGCTGGTGATCGCCTTGGTGTTGTTCACGGTCTTCAAGCAATTCGATCGGGGCGCGACGCAGGGCAACCAGATCGGCTACTCCGACTTCCTCGAGGAAGTACGCAACAAGCGCATCAAGTCGGTCACGTTGCAAGAAGGCAATGGCGGCACCGAGATCCTGGCGCTGACGAATGACGACAAGCGGCTGCGCAGCACCGCCACCTATCTCGATCGCGGCCTCGTCGGCGACCTGATCAATAGCGGCGTCAAGTTCGACGTCAAACCGCGCGAGGAGCCCTCGCTGCTGATGAGCATCCTCGTCAGCTGGGGGCCGATGCTGCTGTTGATCGGCGTGTGGATCTACTTCATGCGTCAGATGCAGGGCGGTGGCAAGGGCGGGGCCTTCAGCTTCGGCAAGAGCAAGGCGCGTATGCTCGACGAGGCCAACAACACCACCACCTTTGCCGACGTGGCCGGCTGCGAAGAGGCCAAGGAAGAGGTCAAGGAACTGGTCGACTTCCTCAAGGACCCGCAGAAGTTCCAGAAGCTGGGCGGGCGCATCCCGCGCGGCGTGTTGCTGGTCGGGCCTCCGGGCACCGGCAAGACGCTGCTGGCGAAGGCCATTGCCGGCGAGGCCAAGGTGCCGTTCTTCACCATCTCCGGCTCCGACTTCGTCGAGATGTTCGTCGGCGTGGGTGCGGCGCGCGTGCGCGACATGTTCGAGCAGGCGAAGAAGAGCGCGCCGTGCATCATCTTCATCGACGAAATCGATGCAGTGGGCCGCCACCGTGGCGCTGGCCTGGGCGGCGGCAACGACGAGCGCGAGCAGACGCTGAACCAGATGCTGGTCGAGATGGACGGCTTCGACACCAACGTCGGCGTCATCGTCATGGCGGCGACCAACCGGCCCGACATCCTCGACCCGGCGCTGCTGCGGCCGGGCCGCTTCGACCGCCAGGTGTTCGTGTCGTTGCCCGACGTGCGCGGCCGCGAGGCCATCCTCAACGTGCACATGCGCAAGGTGCCGGTGGGCCAGGACATCCGTGCCGACATCCTGGCGCGCGGCACCCCCGGCTTCTCCGGCGCCGACCTGGCCAACTTGGTCAACGAGGCGGCGCTGTTCGCGGCGCGGCGCAATGGCCGGGTCGTCGAGATGGGCGACTTCGAGAAGGCCAAGGACAAGATCATGATGGGCCCGGAGCGCAAGTCGATGACGATGCCCGCCGAGGAGTTGAAGAACACCGCGTATCACGAATCCGGCCACGCGCTGGTGGCGCGCATGCTGCCCAAGACCGACCCGGTGCACAAGGTGACGATCATCCCGCGCGGCCGTGCGCTGGGTGTGACCATGCAGTTGCCCGAGGGCGACCGCTACAGCCTGGACAAGGAGCGCATGCTCAGCACCATCAGCGTGCTTTTCGGCGGGCGCATCGCCGAAGAGGTGTTCATGAACCAGATGACCACCGGTGCCAGCAACGACTTCGAGCGCGCCACGCAGATCGCGCGCGACATGGTCACGCGCTACGGCATGACCGACGAACTCGGTCCGATGGTCTATGCCGAGAACGAGGGCGAGGTCTTCCTCGGCCGCTCGGTGACCAAGCATGTCAACGTGTCCGAGCAGACGATGCAGAAGGTCGACTTCGTCATCCGCCGCATCATCGACGAGCAGTACGCGATCGCGCGCAAGCTGATCGAGGACAACCAGGACAAGATGCACGCGATGGCCAAGGCGCTGCTCGAATGGGAAACCATCGATGCCGACCAGATCGAGGACATCATGAACGACAAGCCGCCACGGCCGCCCAAGGACTGGTCGCCGGCGTCGTCGCGTGCCCCGGGTGCGACACCGCCGGTCAATCCCGATGGGGCGCACGCCACGGCCTGATCGCCGTCGTGGACGGACTCGACACGCGCGGGGCACTGGCCCCGCGTTTGATTTCCGGCAGCTGCTGCAGGTGCACATGGACACTTGGCTGACCACCCGCTATCGCATCGACCTGGCGCGTCCGCGGGTGATGGGCATCGTCAATGTCACGCCCGACTCCTTCGCCGACGGCGGATCGTATGCCGCCACCGAAGCCGCCATCGCACACTGCGAGTCGCTGTGCGAGCAGGGCGCCGATATCCTGGACATCGGCGGCGAATCGACGCGTCCGGGCGCGCGCGCGCCCAGCCTCGACGAAGAGCGCGAACGTGTGCTGCCGGTGCTGCGGCACGCACTGCGCCTGGGCGTCGCGGTCTCGGTGGACACGCGGCACACGGCAACGATGCGCGATGCGCTGGAGGCCGGGGCCGACATCATCAACGACGTGAACGCATTGCGTGACGAGGGCGCGGAAGCGCTGCTCGCGAGCTATCCGCGTGCTGGCATGTGCCTGATGCACATGGCCGGGGACCCGTCGACCATGCAGCTCGCACCGCACTACGCCGACGTGACCGTCGAGGTGACGCAGTTCCTGTCCAGCCGCGCGGCGCGTCTGCAAGCACTGGGCGTGATGGCCGAGCGCATCGTGCTCGACCCGGGTCTCGGATTCGGCAAGACAGTGGCCCACAACATTCAGCTGCACCGGCACCTCCCGGCGCTGCTGAAGCTCGGCTTTCCGTTGTTAGTTGGTTGGTCGCGCAAGAGCAGCCTGGGCACAATCACGGGCAAGCCGGTGAACGAACGGCAGGCTGCGAGTGTGGGGGCGGCCCTGGCGGCAGCACACCGCGGTGCGCGCGTGCTGCGCGTGCACGACGTGGGCGCTACGGTCGATGCGCTCAAGACCTGGCAATCGCTGGAAATCGACCCCATCGAGCCGGGATCGCCGACCGATGTATTCTCACAGGACCCCCAATGAGCAGACGCTACTTCGGAACCGACGGCATTCGCGGCACGGTGGGCATGACACCCATCACCCCCGACTTCATGCTGCGCCTGGGCCATGCCGTGGGCAGCGTGCTGCGCCGCGACGTGGCACGGCCGACCGTCATCATCGGCAAGGACACACGAATCTCCGGCTACATGATCGAGTCCGCGCTGGAAGCTGGTTTTGCCTCTGCCGGCGTGGACGTGCTGCTCAGTGGTCCGCTGCCGACGCCGGGCGTGGCCTACCTGACGCGCGCGCTGCGGCTGGACCTGGGCGTGGTCATCAGCGCCTCGCACAACCCCTTCGCCGACAACGGCATCAAGTTCTTCTCGGCGCGCGGCGAAAAACTGCCCGACGATTGGGAGCTCGCCGTCGAGGCGGCACTGGAGGAGCCGCCGCGCTGGGTCGATGCGGCAGGCCTGGGCCGGGCACGCCGACTGGACGACGCCTGCGGCCGCTACATCGAATTCTGCAAGAGCACGGTGGGCAGCGAGCTGTCACTGAAGGGCCTGAAGCTGGTGGTCGATGCGGCGCATGGCGCGGCCTACCACGTGGCGCCCGATGTCTTCCACGAACTGGGTGCCGATGTGGTTGCTATCGGTTGCAGCCCGGACGGCATCAACATCAATCAGGGCGTCGGCGCCACCGCGCCGGCGGCGCTGGTGCAGCGTGTGCGCAGCGAAGGCGCCGACTATGGCATCGCGCTGGACGGCGACGCCGACCGCCTGTTGATGGTGGACAGCCAGGGGCGCCTTTACAACGGGGATGAGCTGCTCTATGTGATGGTCGCCGACCGCCAGGCCCAGGGGCAGGCCGTGCCGGGTGTGGTGGGCACCCTGATGACCAACATGGCGGTCGAACTGGCGCTGCGGCGGCGTGACGTGCCGCTGGTGCGTGCCAAGGTTGGCGACCGTTATGTGCTGGAAGAACTTTCCGAACGCGGCTGGCAGCTAGGCGGCGAGGGCTCGGGCCACCTGCTGGTGCTGGACCGGCACACCACCGGTGACGGCATCGTCAGCGCCTTGCAGGTGATGCAGGCCGTGCGGCGCCAGAAGTCCACGCTGGCTGCGTTGCTGCGCGAGGTGGAGCTGTTCCCACAGACGCTGCTGAACGTGCGCATGGCCGAAGGTACCGACTGGCGCAGCAACGTGGCGCTGGCCAATGCCCAGCAGACCGTCGGGGCAGAACTCGGAGACTCCGGGCGGGTGCTGATCCGTGCCTCGGGCACCGAGCCGGTGTTGCGCATCATGGTCGAGGCGCGCGACGCCAGGCAGTCCAAGCAGTTTGCGGAACGGCTGGCTGCCACCGTGCGCCCCTGAGGCGGCGCTTCGCGGGCCGCCTGCGGGCTGTCACAAAGCCGCCGCACTTTTGTCACAAGGCTGTCATACGGGCTTCCTACAGTCGGTCAACAGATTCGACCCACAGAAAGGACACCCGATGAAGCTACATTCCACCAAGAGCGCAGCCCTGCTGGCGCTGGCGTTTCCCGTGCTGGTGCACGCACAGGTCGTGAAGATCGACGGTTCTTCCACCGTGTATCCGATCACCGAAGGCGTTGCCGAGGACTTCCAGAAGGCGAAGAAGAACGCCGTCAAGGTCACCGTCGGGATCTCCGGCACAGGCGGGGGCTTCAAGAAGTTCTGCCGCGGCGAGACCGACATTTCCAATGCCTCGCGCCCGATCCTGCAGAAGGAACTGGACGACTGCAAGGCGGCCGGCGTCGAATTCATCGAACTGCCCGTCGCCTTCGATGCGCTGACGGTGGTGGTCAACCCGAAAAACACCTGGCTGAAGCAGGCCACGGTCGACGAGCTGAAGAAGCTGTGGGAGCCGGCGGCCCAGGGCAAGGTCATGCGCTGGAACCAGGTCAACCCGGAGTGGCCGGATGCACCGGTCAAGCTGTTCGGCGCCGGAGCGGATTCGGGCACCTTCGACTACTTCACCGAGGCCATCGTCGGCAAGAGCAAGTCGAGCCGCGGCGACTTCACTGCGTCCGAGGACGACAACGTGCTGGTGCAGGGCGTATCGCAGGACGTGAATGCGCTCGGTTTCTTCGGCTACGCCTACTACGCCGAGAATGAGAAGCGCCTGAAGGCCGTGCCGATCGTCGACAAACCGGGCAAGCCCGCGGTGTTGCCCAGCGAGGCCACCGTGCTGGACGGCAGCTATCAGCCGCTGTCGCGGCCGATCTTCATCTACGTGAACACGAAGTCCCTGGCCAAACCCGAGGTCAAGGAGTTCGTCGAGTACATGATGAAGAACACCTCCAAGATCGCCAAGGAAGTCAAGTACGTGCCGCTGCCGCCCAAGGCCTACACCATCGGCCTGGAGCACATCGAGAAGATGAAGAAGGGCACGGTCTTTGGCGGCAAGAGCGAAGTCGGCGTGCGCATCGAGGAGCTTCTGGCGCGCGAAGCCAAGCTCTGACGCGACCCGGGCGCTGAGCTTCGCGCCCATATGCGGCTGCGCCATGGCGCCAGTCGATGCATCGGGATGCACTTTGCCGCCGCTGGCGGCCTCTTAGAATGACGAGCACCACCACCACTTCGGGCCCTGCCGTGACCCTGCCTTCGCCCACCGGAGCGGCAAAGTTGGCCGAATATGCCCGGGCCAAGGCGCAACGCAAGCGGCGCGAGCGCGCGATCGAGGCGGTGCTTCTGCTGGCGGCCTGCGTCTCGGTGTTCACCACCGCGGGCATCGTCTACGTGCTGCTGAACGAGTCGATGGCCTTCTTCCGGCACGTGCCGTTGTGGGACTTCCTCACCGACACGCAATGGACGCCGCTGTTCGACGATGCGCACTTCGGCATCATCGTGCTGCTGGCGGGCACGGTCACCAGTTCCACCGTGGCGCTGCTCATCGCCATCCCGCTGGGCACGATCATCGCGATCTATCTGTCGGAATTCGCCGGCTACAAGACGCGCGAGATCATGAAGCCGATCCTCGAACTGCTGAGCGGCGTGCCGACCATCATCTTCGGCTACTTCGCGCTGCTGTTCGTGACGCCGCTGCTGCAGCGCATTTACCCCGAACTGCCAGGCTTCAACGTGCTGTCGGCCGGCATCGTCATGGGCATCATGATCATTCCGTATGTGTCGTCGCTGTCCGAGGACGCGATGCGCGCGGTGCCGATGAGCCTGCGCGAGGGTGCCTACGCATTGGGCGCGACCCGGTTCCAGACTGCGGTGACGGTGGTCGTGCCCGCCGCACTGTCGGGCATCGCGGCGGCGTACATCCTGGGCATTTCGCGTGCCGTCGGCGAGACCATGATCCTCGCGGTCGCGGCAGGCATGCAACCCAACCTGACGCTGAATCCGCTGGAACCCGCAGCCACGATCACCGCCTTCATTGTCCAGGTGGCGCTTGGCGACCTGCCGCACGGCAGCATCGGCTACCAGACCATCTTTGCCGCCGGCCTGACGCTGATGCTGCTGACCTTGTTCTTCAACCTGCTGGGCTACTGGATGCGCCGCAGGTACCGGGAGGCCTACTGATGAGTGCCGCACTGGGCGAACGCGCGGCGAAGCTGCGCGCCATCATCCGCGTCCACAAGCGCTGGGATGCGCTGTTCGGTGTGCTCGGCCTGCTGTCGATGATGGTCGGGCTGCTCACGCTGGTGGCGCTGTTCGCGGCGATGATCGGCGACGGCGTGCCGCGCCTCACCGGCGACTTCTTCACCTCTTTTCCGTCGCGCCGTGCCGGCCAGGCCGGCATCCTGTCGGCCTGGGTGGGTTCGATGCTGGTGATGTTCGTGACCGGCTTCTTCGCCGTGCCCGTGGGCATTGCCGGAGCGATCTACCTCGAGGAATATGCCAGGAAGAACTGGTTCACCGACCTCATCGAGATCAACATCTCGAACCTGGCCGGCGTGCCGTCGATCGTCTACGGCCTGCTTGCGCTGGGCCTGTTCGTCTATACCTTCGGCTTCGGCCAGAGCATCCTGTCGGCCGGGTTGACGCTGGCGCTGCTGATCCTGCCGATCGTCATCGTCGCCACGCGCGAGGCGCTGCGCGCCATACCGCAGCATGTGCGTGAAGCCGCCTACGCCTGCGGCGCCTCGCAATGGCAGGTGGTCAGCCATCATCTGGTGCCCTATGGCATGCCGGGCATCCTGACCGGTGTGATCATCGGCCTGTCGCGCGCCATCGGCGAAACTGCGCCGATCATCACCATCGGCGCGTTGACCTTCATTGCCTTCCTGCCGCCGGTGCCGTTCTCGGGGGACCCGCCGGCGGGCCTGTTCGACTGGCTCTTCTCGCCGTTCACGGTGATGCCGATCCAGATCTTCAACTGGACCTCACGGCCGGACCCGGCCTTTCATCAGAATGCCGCCGCCGCCAGTTTCGTGCTGGTGTTCCTGACGCTGGGCATGAATGCCCTGGCCATCTGGTTGCGCTACCGCCTGCGCAAGAACATCAAGTGGTGAGGCAGCGTGTTGCCTGAACCCCGCAGATACGAAAGAGTTCGATGACCTCGACCATCACCTTGCCCGAGCGGCCCCCAGCGCTCAAGGCCGAATCGAAGCACCTCGACTTCTATTACGGGGACTTCAAGGCCTTGAAGGCCGTGACCATGCCGGTGTACGAGAACAAGGTCACTGCGCTGATCGGGCCCAGTGGCTGCGGCAAGAGTACCTACCTGCGCTGCTTCAACCGCATGCATGACCTGTACCCCGGCCACCGCTACGACGGCAGCATCCAGCTTCACCCCGACGAGGTGGACATCCTCGACGCGTCGGTCGACCCGATCGAGGTGCGCATGCGCGTGTCGATGGTCTTCCAGAAACCCAATCCGTTCCCCAAGTCGATCTTCGAGAACGTCGCCTACGGCCTGAAGGTGCGCGGCGAGAAGTCGCGCAGCTTCCTGGAGGACAAGGTCGAGGCAGCGCTGAAGGCTGCGTGCGCTGTGGAGCGAGGTGCGCGACCGGCTCGACGAGGTGGCCGTCAACCTGTCGGGCGGCCAGCAGCAGCGGCTCTGCATCGCGCGTTCGCTGGCCACCGACCCGGAGATCCTGCTCTTCGACGAGCCGACTTCGGCGCTCGACCCGATCGCCACCGGCGCCATCGAGGAACTGATCGGCACCATCAAGGACAAGGTGACGATCCTGATCGTCACCCACAACATGCAGCAGGCAGCCCGGGTGTCCGACTTCGTCGCCTACATGTACATCGGCGAAATGGTCGAGTATGGTGCCACCCGGGACATCTTCATGAAGCCCAAGCGCAGAGAGACCGAGGACTACATCACCGGCCGTTTCGGCTGATACGAGGGCCCTGCCATGAGCGACAAACACCTTTCCACGCAATTCGACGCCGAACTCAGCGGCATCTCCACGCGCGTGCTCGAAATGGGCGGCCTGGTCGAGGCCCAGGTCGGCCAGGCGGTGTACGCACTGTCCAACTTCAGCCATGAAACCGCGGCGCAGGTGCTGGTGGCCGAAGAGCGCGTCAACGCGATGGAGGTCGAGATCGACAGCGAGCTCTGGCTCATCATCGCCAGGCGCCAGCCGACGGCGCGCGACCTGCGGCTGCTGGTGGCCATCTCGAAAGCCATTGCCAACCTTGAGCGGGTGGGCGACGAGGCGGCACGCATCGCGCGCACGGTGCAGCGACTGATCAACGCCGGTGTGTCGAGCCGTCTGCGCCTGCCGCTGGGCGACCTGGGCTACGAGTCGAATCTGGCGGTGGCGCAGCTGCGCAAGGCTTTGGACGCATTTGCGCGGCTGGACGTGCAAAAGGCGCTCGAAGTGCTCAAGTCGGACGACCAGATCGACCAGGAATTCGAAGGACTGATCCGCAAGCTCATCACCTACATGATGGAAGATCCGCGCACCATCTCGGCCAGCATCGACCTGGTGTTCGTGGCCAAGGCGATCGAGCGTGTCGGCGACCATGCCAAGAACCTCGCCGAAGCGGTGATCTACGTGGTCAAGGGCACCGACGTCCGCCACAACACTGTCGACTCGGTCGAGTCGCTGGTGCGCTAGCAGGGCGTCGGCATGGCACGGATTCTTGTCGTGGAGGACGAGTCGGCCATCGCCGAACTGATCGCCATCAATCTGCGCCACGCAGGCCATGAGCTCACCGTGGCCGCCGATGCCCAGCAGGCGCAGTTCGAGGTGGACGCCGTGCTCCCGGACCTGGTGGTCCTCGACTGGATGTTGCCCGGTCAATCCGGCCTGGCGTTGGCGCGCCATTGGCGCAGCGCGGCCAGGACACGCTCGATGCCGATCATCATGCTTACCGCCCGGTCTGAAGAGGCCGACAAGATCGCCGGCCTCGACGCGGGTGCCGACGACTACCTGGCCAAGCCGTTCTCGACGAATGAATTGATGGCGCGCATTCGCGCCGTGCTGCGACGCAAGGCACCCGAATCGCTGGACACCGCCGTCGAGGTGGGCGAACTGCGGCTGGACCCGGCCACGCGGCGTGTCACCCGCCGCGTCGGCGAGGTGTCGCATGAGCTTCGCATCGGGCCGACCGAGTTTCGCCTGTTGCACTTCATGATGACTCACCCCGAACGTGTGCACAGTCGCGCGCAACTGCTCGACAGGGTTTGGGGCGACCATGTCTTCATCGAGGAGCGCACCGTCGACGTGCATGTGAAGCGGCTGCGCGACGCACTGGCCACGGTGGCGTGCGCACACCTCGTCGAAACCGTGCGCGGAGCGGGTTACCGCATGAGCGAGCGTGCGCCGGTCACATTGTCCTGAACGGCGTGCCCTGACGTGAGCCAACGTCTGTTGCGTCTGGGCGCCGTCGGATTCACGCTGGTGCTTTGTGCCGGCTCAGGTTGGCTGGTGGGATCGTGGACAAGGGCGCCGGTGGCCGGCTTGCTGTGCAGCGCAGCGCTCGGCCTCGCGGCCATGCTGCTGTCTGACTCGATGAAGGGTTCGCGGCTGCTGGCTTGGCTGCGCGCCGATGCCGTCGGACATGCGCCGCCCGAGGTCGGTGTCTGGGGTGAAATCGCCTACCAGATCGAAAAGGTACTGCGCCGACGCGAGCTGGCGACGCTGCAGGAACAGCAACGATTGACCCAGTTTCTGGCTGCGGTCGATGCCTCACCCATCGGCGTGCTGTTGCTCGATGGCGATGACCGGATGAGCTGGTGCAGTCGCGTTGCCGCCGATCATCTGGGGCTCGACCCGAAGCGCGACCTGGCCCAGCCGATCACCAATCTGGTCCGCGCACCGGCGTTCGTCGAGCGCCTGGCCGAGCCAGCCACTGGACAGGCGGCAAGCTTCCCGGGCCCCGATGGCAACCGTCTTTCGGTGCTGGTGCAACCCTACGGCGAAGCGCTGAAGCTGCTGCTCACCGAAGACATCACCGAGAGCGAGCGCACCGAGCTGATGCGTCGCAACTTCGTGGCCAACGTGTCGCACGAGATCCGCACGCCGTTGACGGTGCTGGCGGGCTTCGTCGAGACCATGAGCCAGCTGCCGCTCAGCGAAGCAGAGCGCAAGCGCGTGCTGGTGCTGATGACCGCCCAGGCGCAACGCATGCAAGCCCTGGTGGCCGATCTGTTGACACTGGCGCAGCTGGAAGGCAGCCCGCGCCCGGCCGCAGACCGCTGGTGGAGTGTCGGGGAGCTGATGCGGCGCGTGCAAGCCGACGCCGCATCGCTTTCGGCTGGCCGCCATGAGCTGCATTTCGAAGGCGGCGACGATGCTCAGCTTGCCGGCGATGAACTCGAGCTTCACAGTGCCTTGGCCAACCTGGTGACCAACGCCGTGCGCTACACGCCGCCGGGCGGGCGCATCGACGTGCAATGGTCCTGGCTGGACGATGGTCGCGGCAGCTGGCTGGTGCGAGACACAGGCATCGGCATCGCGCGCGAACACCTGCCACGCCTGACCGAGCGCTTTTATCGCGTGGATGGCAGCCGATCGCGCGACACCGGCGGCACTGGCCTGGGGCTGTCCATCGTCAAGCATGTGGTGCAGCGGCATGGCGGCGAGATCGACATTCAGAGCGAGCCGGGCAAAGGCTCGTGCTTTCGCCTGCTGCTGCCGCCGTCGCGCGTGCGCCAAGTCGCGCCGAGCGCGGCGCCGGCCGCGGGCATCGTGCCGGCACATTGAGTTGCTTCGCGGCGGGCCCGGACGGGCAGGGTCCGCGACGCCCGCGTCAGCGTGCCAAGGTGCGCCGGTACACCACGGCCAGGTTGTTGCGGTCGGTGGGCCTTCGTTCGCGTGCGACGCGTGTCCATCCTTCGGGTGTCGCGCCCGGCTGGCCGACCGGTTCCACCCTGAGTAGGTAGCTGCAGCGTGTCTGTGTCGCGCCGTAGCGCGCATCGACCCGATAGCGGCCGAAGTACTCCAGCGCGGCAATCAGGTGCCACGCCTGTCCGGGTGCGGCAATGCATTCGCGCGCCGGCACATGCCGCGAAAGGCGTTCGACCAGGGGCCGATTGCTGCGTGCGTAGTCGAGGATCGGCAAGCCCAGCGTCATCAGCAGCAGCCAGCACAGGGCCACGCCACCCGCGGGCAGCACCAGGCTCTTCCACAGCGCATCGCGGTGCCGCCCGGTGCGCCACCGCACGAGCCAGATCCAGCATCCCGTTGCCAGAAGCGCCAAGGCCAGTGCCAGCGCCGAGAACTGCGGCGTGAAGCCGGGCGCCAGGCGGGCAATGTTGGCGGCCGGCTTGGCCGGCACGCCCGTCTGCACCGAGAGATAGATGACCCACAGCGCACCCGCACCCAACGTGAACAGGATCATCGAAAACCAGTCGATCGCCGCGCTGGTGCTGCGGTTCAGCGTGGGCAGCGCAAAGGCGGCCAGCATCGCCATGCCTGGCAGGCCAAGAAGCAGGGCGCGGTCCGAGGCGCCCATACTGAAACTGGCGAACAGCGCGACGACCACCGTGAGCAGCGGCACGGACACATGCCGATGCTGCAAGTAGCTGCGCCAGCGCCAAAGTGTCCACAGCGCGAGCAACCAGGCGGGCCAGAGAAACCACAGCCACAGGCGGCCGATCTGGAACAACCGTCGCGCATCGAAGCGAATGTCCACGCGCCAGCTCCAGGCCCCGAGCCACCAGGCCAGCAGCGCACCGGCCAGCGCAGCTGCCAACACCCAAGGCGCTTGTGCGCGCACCTGTCCATAGCTCGATCTGACGCACACCAGCGCGCCGGCCAGGCCCATGGCCAGGGCCATGAAGGGAGCGCCGCTGCCCGACATCAGCAGCAACGCGCCCCATGCTCCGGCACGCGCTCGCCACAGGCGATAGGGCGCTGCGGCCAGGGACCAAAGGAACAGGCTGACGCCGAAGAGTTGCGCCATTTCCGGCGTGGTCTCGTGGCCCAGCTGCAGCAGGCCGAGACAGGCGATCAGCGCCAACACGGCAGCGTCGGCGATGGCGCGCGCATAGTCCACGGTCTCGGCCTCGCCGCCAAAGGCGAAGGCGACCGGTTGCGCGGCTTCGGTGCGGGCAAGCAGGAAGGTGGAGTACCAGGTCAGGGCCAGCACCAGCCCGAGCAGCGCGGCGAAGGGCACCCTTGCCGCCAGCGCCGGCTCGACCCAGGGCGACAGCGCATAGACGAAGGCGGCGCCGAGCCAATGGGGCAACAGCGCCGATTCGGCCGGGACGCCGCCCAGCGCCGGCGCCAACCAACTGCTACGGCCTTCGGCCAGGCTGAGCATGTAACCGAACGCAGTGATGTCGGCATTGCGCCACGGGTCGCGCGCGAACACGCCCGGCAGCACATAAGCAGCGCACAGCAGCAACAAGGCTGCGCGCGGCAGGCGTCGGGCCGCGCGCTGCGTCACCAGGGCAGGGGTGGGCGTGCTCACCGCGCGATCATGCCCGAGCCAATGGCTGCGTCGGCCGCGGCAACAAAAAAGGCAGCCGCAGCTGCCTTTCGATGCGGGCCATCGGGCCTACTTCTTCATGCCGACACGGGCGAACTTGTTGCGGAACTTCTCGACGCGGCCGCCCAGGCTGTCGATGCTCTTTTGCGTGCCGGTGTAGAAGGGATGGGTCTCGCTGGTGGTCTCCAGCTTCACCAGCGGCAGTTCGCGACCATCGTCCATCTTCACGGTTTCCTTGCTCGACAGACACGAACGCGTGACGAACTTGAAGCCGTTGGATAGGTCCACGAAGCACACTTCGCGGTAGTTGGGATGAATGCCTTCTTTCATGGGAGAACCTCTGCGCTAGAGCTGCAGCAGCCACGCCGAACCCTTCGGCGCACTTGCCACGTGCGGACAACCGCAAATTCTAACCTAGCCGCCCCGACGCATCATGTCGAAGAAGTCGAGATTGGTCTTGGTGGCCTTCATCTTCTCGAGGATGAACTCCATCGCCTCGATCTCGTCCATCGGGTAGAGCAGTTTGCGCAGGATCCAGGTCTTCTGCAGGATCTCGGGCTTGAGCAGCAGTTCCTCGCGCCGCGTGCCGCTCTTGTTGAGCAGGATCGACGGGTAGACGCGCTTCTCTGACATGCGGCGGTCGAGATAGATCTCGCAGTTGCCGGTGCCCTTGAACTCTTCGTAGATGACCTCGTCCATGCGGCTGCCGGTGTCGATCAGCGCGGTGCCGATGATGGTCAGGCTGCCGCCTTCTTCGATGTTGCGCGCCGCGCCGAAGAAGCGCTTCGGCCGCTGCAGCGCATTGGCGTCGACGCCGCCGGTCAGCACCTTGCCGGACGAGGGCAGCACGTTGTTGTAGGCGCGGGCCAGGCGGGTGATCGAATCCAGCAGGATGACCACGTCCTTCTTCATCTCGACCAGGCGCTTGGCGCGCTCGATCACCATCTCGGCCACCTGCACGTGGCGCGCCGCGGGTTCGTCGAAGGTGGAGCTGATGACCTCGCCGCGCACGGTGCGCTGCATCTCGGTCACTTCCTCGGGCCGCTCGTCCACCAGCAGCACCATCAGGTGCACCTCGGGATAGTTGGCGACGATGGCGTGCGCGAAGTGCTGCATCATCACGGTCTTGCCGCTCTTCGGCTGCGACACCAGCAGCGCACGCTGGCCTTTGCCGAGCGGCGCGACCAGGTCGATGATGCGGCTGGTGATGTTCTCTTCGCTCTTGATGTCGCGTTCGAGCTTGAACTGCTCCTTCGGGAACAGCGGCGTCAAGTTCTCGAACATGATCTTGTGCTTGCTCTCCTCGGGCGGCACGCCATTGACGCGGTCGACCTTGACCAGCGCGAAGTAGCGCTCGCCGTCCTTGGGTACGCGCACCTCGCCCTCGACCATATCGCCGGTGTGCAGGTTGAAGCGGCGGATCTGGCTCGGCGACAGGTAGATGTCGTCGGTGCTGGCCATGTAGCTGGCTTCGATGGAGCGCAGGAAGCCGAAGCCGTCGGGCAGCACCTCGAGCACGCCGTCGCCGAACACCTGCTCGCCGCCCTTGGCGCGCTTCTTCATGATCGCGAACATCAGTTCCTGCTTGCGCAGGCGGCTGACGTTCTCGATCTCCAGCGCCTCGCCCATCGTGATGAGCTGCGAGACGTGCTGTGCCTTCAGTTCGGAAAGGTGCATGCGTGGGTTTCCCGGCAACACAAGGCGCGCCCCGCCAAGGGTCGCACCGATCATTCGGCTACATGCGCTGCGGCGCGGCATCCGACAGAAGTCCGCTCGGGTCGAGCGGTTATCCGGGAGCTGAACGCTGGAGAGTCAGGCCGAATCCACGGGCCACCCGACTGGCGGTCCGCCTTGCGGGCGGCGGGTCGGGGCGTGGTGGCGATTCCACCGAGTGGGGCGTCGGCAACTGTGCCGCTCACGCCCCCATCGATGCAAACGATTATAGATGACCGTCGAGGAAGGCCGTCAACTGCGCTTTCGACAGCGCGCCCACCTTGGTGGCCGCGAGCTCGCCGCCCTTGAACAGCATCAACGTGGGGATGCCGCGGATGCCGAACTTGGCGGGCACGTCGCGGTTCTCGTCGACATTGAGCTTGGCGATCTGCAGCCGCCCGTCGTAGTCCTTCGAAGCTTCGTCGAGGATCGGCGCAATGCCCTTGCACGGACCGCACCATTCGGCCCAGAAGTCCACCAGCACCGGCGTGTCGGATTGGATCACATCGCTTTCGAAGGACGAATCGGAAACATGCTTGATCAGTTCGCTGCTCATGGTGGAGATCTCCGAAACCGCGACGGCTCGCCGCCAGTTTGCCTGGATTTTGACACAAAGGACGCTTGCGGGAGCCTGCGTGGCTGGTTTGCTGCAAGGTCGAAACAGCGGCCCACGCGATGCCGAAATAGGGTGCCATTGGGGCGCAGTTCGAGCCACCGCCGGCCGGGACAGACGGTTCCAATCGACGGCGCAAGCGTTACCTCGTCGTGATTCCGCCCTTTCCCCCAGCGTCCGTCAGCCCCGCCTCTGCCGATGCAGCGGTGGCGCGAAGCCTCGGCCGATTCAGGCTGCTGGCACTGGTGGGCAAGAGCCAGCGCAGCATGGCCTGGCGAGTCCACGACAGCGAGGACCTAAACGGTGCGCAGGAGTACTTCCTGTTGTTGCCGCGGGTTCAACCTGCCGACGGCGATGCCGCGCAGCGCTGGAATCTTGCCGTGCGACGGGCGTCGCGGCTGAAGCACCCCAACCTGGCAACGCCCGTCGAGATCGGCGTGTGCGAGCGCTGGCCCTACCTGCTGTACGACGCGGCGGGCTGCATCACGCTGGACGAGCGCATGCAAGGCGGCAAGGCCATCGGTGTCAACGAGGCTTGCGCGCTGCTGGTGGGCATGCTGCAGGGGCTGGCGTTCGCCCACGAGGGCGGTGTGGCACACCGCGACCTGCAGCCTTACATGGTGTTGCTCGGCGAACCCGGCATGGTGCGGCTGATCGGCCTGGAGCTTGCCTTGCATGCCGAGCGTGAGCAGCACGACGCGCCGGCAGCCACCGTCGCACCTCGCACCAGCATCGAGGCCCTGGCCCTGCATGCGCAGCGCGACGCGGCGCGTGCCGATGTGCTATGCGCCAGCCTGTTGCTGCACCTGGCCTTGTGCGGGCAGCCCGCGCTGGGCGAGGCCGATGTCGTCGAACTGGCGACGCGCCTGCCGCCGCGCGGCAGGGACCTGGTACGCCTTCCGTGGGACCTCGCCGCTCCCGTGCCCGAGGCGCTGCGCGCCATAGCCAATCGTGGTACCGACCGACAGGAGCGTCATCGCTACCGCAGTGCTCGCGGCCTGATGCGTGCGCTGGAGGGCTGGTTGCAGGCCGAGGGTGCCGCGGGCGGTGGGCCGCTGGCCTTGCTGATCGATCGGCTGCACAGCGTGGGTTCGTTGCCGGCATCGCCCGGCAGCGCTGCGCGTGCCGCGCGCCTGGCGCTGATGGATCGCCAGCGTACCAACGAATTGGCGGAGGTGGTGCTGCAGGATCTTGCTCTGGCCTTCGAACTGCTGCGCTGGGTCAACAGCGCACATGTGCGAGGTGCCCAGGTGTCCGGCAGTGGACCCGTGCTCACCGTGCGCCGCGCCATCAGCCTGCTCGGGTTGGACGGCGTGCGACGCGCCGCGCTCGGGCTGCGGCCCTGGCCGGGGCCCCTGGGCGAAGGTGCGGCGCAGACGCTGCGGGCGTTGTTCGACGCCGGCAAACGCGCCGGGCGGGTTGCGCAGGCGCTGCGCCCTGCCGGCTACGACGCCGAGGTGGTGCACCTGGTCACTTTGCTGCAGAACCTGGGGCGCCTGATCGTCGGCTATCACTTCCCCGACGAGTTGCAGCAGATTCGCCGCCTGATGCAAGCCGCGCCGGCGGCGCGCGCGGGCGAACCGGACGAGCCTGGCATGAGCGAACAGGCCGCGTCGTACGCCGTGCTCGGCGCCGACATCGAGGCCATCGGCGCCGCGGTGGCACGGCACTGGGGCCTCGACGACACGGTGTTGCACCTGATCCGTCGCCTGCCGCTGGGCACCACGCCGCGAACCATCGACAGCGACGACGACATGCTTCGCGCCGTGGCCAGTTGCGGCAACGAAGCCGTCGACGCGCTGGCCCTGCCCGAGGCGCCAAGGCAGGCCGCGCTGCGGCTCGTGGCGCAGCGCTACGCCCGTGCGCTGCACATCAACCTGCGCGACCTTCAGGACGTGCTGCACGTGGCGCCAGACAGTGCCGACGAGATGCCGTCCGACGACGCCGAGCTCGAAGACCTACCGAAGGAAGCGATCGGATGAGCCATTGAGCTCAACCGATCCAAAGGCGCGCGAATAGCCTCGAGATCGTCCGGCGTCAAGGGTGGTTCGGCAGGCCGCTTACGCTATCCCTGCTGCGCACGCTGCGCAATCAACCGATCACGGCCTTCAGGCAGGCGGGCTGAATGTCTTCGGGGTGACGAGCCTTACCCCCGGCACTGGTCACAACGGTTGGGGCTGCTTCGTTCCCGACCTGACCCGGTTGGCCGCGCTTCCATGCGGGGAGGCCCGTCGAGGACGATTGTAGGCGACGGCACGGTTCGCGACGCCTCACCTCAATTGCAGGTCTTCGCCGGCGAAGCGCAGTCCCAGCACTTCAATCAGCAGTTCCTTCTGACCCGCCTCGACTACACCGGCCAACGTGGCATGCACGCCTTGTTCGCGCGCCACCTCGAGCGTTCGCTGTGCCTGGTCGGCGCGCACGAACAAGGCAAAGCCGGCACCCATGTTGAGCGTGCCATAGGCCTCATGGTCGCCCTGCTGCGTGTGCTGCTGGATGAAGCGCAGCACCGATGGCACCTCGGGCAGGGTGTGCACGCGATAGCGCAAGGGTTTGGGATGACGCAACAGCTTACGCCAGCCGTGGCCGGTGATGTTCGACGCGTAGTGCGGCGTGATGCCGGCCCGGTGCAGCGCCTCGGTCACCGGCGAATACAGCTGCGTCGGTGCCAGCAGCGCATCGCCATAACTCAGCCCGGGCTGCACCGGCGTCAGGTAACCCTGCGGCAGCCGCTCGACCAGCTTGCGCGCCAGACTGAGGCCGTTGGCATGGATGCCGCTCGAGGCCAGCAGCACGATGGCATCGCCCGGGCCGAGCCTCTCGCCCAGCGACAGCCGTTCCTTCGGGTTGACCAGCCCAGTGCACGAGGCCGCCAGGTCGATGCGGCCGGGTTCGACGATGCCGGCCAGCGCGGGCGTCTCGCCGCCACCCCATGACACGCCGCAAAGGTCGCACGCACGCTTCCAGCCCGCCACCAGGGCTTGCGCACGTGCCGAGTCGGCAAACCAGTCTGAGCCGCCCGCCGCCCAGTAGGCCTGCACGACCAGCGGCGTCGCACCGACCGTGATCAGGTCGTTGATGGCCATGGCGATGGTGTCCTGCGCAATCGCGTCGTAGTAGCTGCGGCCGGTGAGGCGCGACATCTCGTCGGCCACCAGCGACTTCGAGCCCAGGCATTCGACGATGCTGGCCAGGTAGAAGGGGCCGACATCCACCACATAGGCGGACTCGCCCCGCGAGTCGCGCACTTCGCTGAAGCCATGCGCCTGCAGGTGCACCGCCGTGGCCGCCGCGGCACGCTGCGCGGACACCTTCAGCGGGTCGATCAACGCGTAGTCGACGCCGGCCTGGCGATAGCTGAGCGGGGTGTCGGCGGAGGTGTTCATGCGTTCGCATTATCCGGCAGGGCGGCTTCGCCCCAGCAGGTGCGGCCCGTAGAATGACCCGATGACTTACGTCGTGCTCGCCCGCAAATACCGGCCCCGCTCCTTCGAGCAGATGGTCGGTCAGGAGCATGTGGTGCGTGCCTTGGGCAATGCCTTGCAACAGCAGCGCTTGCACCATGCGTACCTGTTCACCGGCACGCGAGGCATCGGCAAGACCACCGTGTCGCGCATCCTGGCGAAGAGCCTCAACTGCACCGGCCCCGATGGGTCGGGCGGCATCACCGCCACGCCCTGTGGCGTGTGCCCGGCCTGCGTCGAGATCGACGAAGACCGCTACATGGACTACATCGAACTCGATGCCGCGTCCAACCGCGGCATCGACGAAGCTCGCGATCTGCTCGAACGCGCGGCCTACAAGCCAAGCATCGGCCGCTTCAAGGTGTTCATGATCGACGAGGCGCACCAGCTCACCAAGGATGCCTTCAGCGCCTTGCTGAAGACGCTGGAAGAGCCGCCCGAGTATCTCAAGTTCGTGCTCGCCACCACGGACCCGGAGAAGATGTTGCCCACCGTGCTGAGCCGTTGCCTGCAGTTCAACCTGCGGCCGATGGCCCCCGAGGTCGTGCTCGCACACCTGCAGCAGGTGCTGCGGTCCGAGGGCGTTGCCGCTGACATGGCCTCGCTGCGCTTGCTGGCGCGTGCGGCGCGCGGCTCGATGCGCGACGCGCTGTCGCTCACCGACCAGGCGATCGCCTACGGCGCCGGCCAGATCGAGGAAGCCAGCGTGCGCGCCATGCTCGGCGCTGTGGACCAGGGCCATGCGGCGGGGCTGGTCGAGGCGCTGGCCCAGCGTGATGGCCCGGCGCTGCTGTCGCGGCTGGACACGCTGCGCGTGCTTGGGCTGTCGGCCGACGGCACGCTGGAATCCATGGCCGTGCTGCTGCAGCAGATGGCGGTCGAGCAGGCAGTCACGGGGACGCTGGATGCGGCCGATCCGGATCAGGCCGATGCAAGGCGCTTGGCAGCCGTGATGCCGACGGACGAGACACAGCTGCTCTACAGCATCGTGCTGCATGGGCGTGGCGAGTTGCAGTTGATGTCGGACGAGTACAGCGCCTTGACCATGGTGTTGTTGCGCATGCTGAGCTTCGCACCGGGATCGGACGGAAGCCACACAGCGCGGCGCGAAGCCGCTGCCACTGATGTTGCGGCGGCGGTGCCCGTCGCGAAAGCGGGGCCGGCCGCGGTGCCATCCCCGATGCGGCCCGCCGTGCAGCCTGCCGAGCGTCCCGTCATGCAGCCCGAGATTCACCCGTCGCCTCGGCAGGTGGCGGCGCAATCACCGGAACCTCCACCTTGGGTGGACCTGCCGCCGCCCGAAGAGCTCGCCGGGCCTGCAGCCGGCAGCGCGGCGCTGCGTGCCGCGTCGCCGCCCGCCATGGCGGTGCCGGCGGTGGCGCCGTCATTGATTGATAGCTTCGTGCCGACGCCACTGGGCGAACGCTGGGCCGACCTGGTCGGCCGCCTGGTGCAACGTGGGGCCGTCACGGCATTGGCGCGCGAGCTGGCCTGGCAGGCTGGACTGGAGCGCATCGACGGGACCACGCAACCGCCGACCTGGTGTCTGCATGTCGAGCGCGACTCGCTGCGCACCGACGCCTTGCGTGACAAGCTCTGCCTGGCCCTGGCGGCAGAGCTCGGACATGCGGTGCAGCTGGTGCTCGACAGCGCGACACCGGAGGACTCGCCCGCTCGACGCGACGCGGTCCAACGCGAACGGCGGCAGCGCCAGGCGGAAAACGCCATTCGCAGCGACCCGCTGGTGCTCGACCTGATGTCGCAATTCAAGGGCGCGCGCATCGTGCCCGGCTCGATCAAACCGCTATGAACCCGAGAGGACCCACCCCATGATGAAGAACCAGCTGGCCGGCCTGATGAAACAGGCCCAGGCGATGCAGGACAACATGAAGCGCGCGCAGGATGAGCTGGCGAGCATCGAGGTCGAGGGCCAGTCCGGCGCTGGCCTGGTGAAGGTACTGATGACCTGCAAGCACGACGTCAAGCGTGTCAGCATCGACCCGAGCCTGCTCGGCGACGACAAGGACATGCTCGAGGACCTGGTCGCCGCAGCGTTCAACGACGCCGTGCGCCGTGCTGAAGGCGTGAGCCAGGAAAAGATGGGCCAGCTCACCGCCGGCATGCCATTGCCGCCGGGCATGAAGTTCCCGTTCTGATGTCGGCGTGGCTGAAGCCAGCCTCCACGCACTGATCGACGCCTTGCGCCGACTGCCCGGCGTGGGGCAGAAATCGGCGCAGCGCATGGCCTTTCATCTGCTGCAGCACGATCGCGCCGGCGCAGCCGGGCTGGCGGCGGCGCTGCAGCATGCGCTGGCACAGATGCGCCACTGCGAGCGCTGCCACACCTTCACCGAGCATGCGGTCTGTTCGACCTGCCGGGACACGAGCCGCGATGCGCGCCAGTTGTGCGTGGTGGAAACCCCGGCCGACCAGGCCGCGCTGGAGCGTAGCGCCAGCTATCGGGGCCTGTACTTCGTGTTGATGGGACGCATCAGCCCCCTCGACGGTGTGGGCGTTGACGATATCGGGACGCGCCAGTTGATCGATCGTGCTTGCGACGGCATGGTCAGCGAGGTGATCCTTGCCACCGGATTCAGCGCCGAGGGCGAAGCCACGGCGCATGCGCTGGGTGAAGCCTTGCGCGCCCGAGGCCTCAGGGTGACCCGCCTGGCGCGGGGCGTGCCGGCCGGCAGCGAACTGGAGTACGTCGATCTGAGCACCATCGCGCACGCGCTGGTGGATCGGCGCTGACGCCGTCTACAGCTTGGCGGCGGGCTTCGTAACCGCAACCTTCGCGCTTGGCTTGGCGTTCGGCTTGCTCGCGGTGGCACGCGTCGACGAAGCCGCCGTCTTGCGCGCGGTGCTCTTGGCTTGCGCGGGCTTCATCACCAGGATCGTCTGGCCCGGCCGGAACACGCCACCAATGGTCACTGCGTTCCATTGCGCGACCTGGTCGACGCTGACGCCGTGGCGCCGCGCCACCGCGGCCACCGAGTCGCCACCCTTTGCCGCCTTGAAGGTGACGCGCCGCACGGGGCGGTCGGGGGCCAGCAGCATGATGGCGTTGTCGGCGATCTTCTCCGACACGTCGACCGACTTGTTGGGGTTGCGCGTGACCAGCAGCGTGGACCCTGCCTTGATCAGCATGCGCGGCGGGATCCGGTTCACTGCACGCAACTCGCTTTCGCTCATGCCCACCTGGGCTGCCACAGCGGCAGGCTTGAGCGTGGCCGGCGCCACCCAGGCGGTCCAGGTGGCCAGCGGCGCGCGGTGGGCGCGCAGATTGCGCACGAACAAGGTCGCATTGTCATAGGGCAGCAACACCTGCGGCGTGCCGGCAGCGAGGATCACCGGCTTGTTCATCTGTGGGTTCAGTTGCTGGAACTCGTCGAGCGAGATGCCGGCCAGCCGCGCGGCGACATCGACGTCGATGTCGTTGGTGATCGGCACGCTCAGGAAGTAGGGGTGGTTCTCGAGCGCCGGCAAGGTAATGGCGAAGGCTTGGGGGCGCAGGACGATGTTCTTCACCGCCTGCAGCTTGGGCACGTAGTTGCGCGTCTCGTCGGGCATGCGCAGGTTCTCGTAGGTCGGCGGGTTGCCCTCCTTGAGGGCGCGGTCCACCGCGCGTTGCACATTGCCCTGGCCCCAGTTGTAAGCTGCCAGCGCGAGCTGCCAGTCGCCGAACTGGCGCTGCAGCATCTGCAGGTAGTCGAGCGCCGCGCGCGTCGAGGCCAACACATCGCGGCGGTCGTCGCGGAACAGGTTCTGCTTCAGATCGAAGTCCTTGCCCGTTGCCGGCATGAACTGCCACATGCCCGACGCGCGTGCCGTCGACATGGCCTGGGGGTTGAACGCACTTTCGATGAAAGGAAGCAGCGCGAGCTCGGTGGGGATGCCGCGCTTTTCGATCTCCTCGACGACATGGAACAGGTAGCGGCCGCCGCGTTCGGTCATGCGTGCCACGTAGTCAGGGCGAGACGCGTACCACTGCTGCCACTTGAGCACCAGCTCGTTGTCCAGGTCGGGCATGGCGAAGCCCGAGCGCACGCGGGCCCACAGGTCGGTGCGTACACTGGGGTCGTCAGGGTCGATGATCACCGACGGTTGCAAGGGGTCCAGCGCGAACAGATAGGCCTGCCCATCTGGCTGCAATGTGTCCGGGGCGGCGGTCGGCGCGACGATCGGCAAGGCCGCGGTCTGCACGGGCGCGGCAGATGACGCGGCCTGTGCGGCGGCCTGCACCGGCAGCGTGTTGTCGCTGGCGCTTGCCTGCGGGCCGGTCGCGGCGCAGCCAGACAGCCAAGCCGCGAGCAGCAGCCCCGAAGCCGCGGCCAAGCCACGCCAGAGTCGTGCGATGTCCAGGCTCATTTACGCAGCGCCGGGACGGCGGGCGTGGCAAAACGCGCGCCAAGCGCAACGCAGGAAAGGCCCACTAGAATGCGCTTCGAAGCCAGCCGGCGCGGATCGTCCTGGGCTTGGGCGGTCCCCACGGCATGAAGCGGCACTGCGCCTCCCGGCGCGATGGCATGGCCTGCTAGGGCATGGCCCTGATTCCGGATGTGGGTGTATACCAAGGCGTGCAGGGCTGTCGCGGTCATGGTTCTCGATGAATCGATTATAGAGTTGGGCGAGTGGCTGCGAACCCCGCCGGGACTGTGCCTTTTGCACTGGGAACAGGCCCGTCTTGACCAAGCGGTGGCTGATGTCTTTGGTTACCACGCCCTGCAGCTTGGCCTGCCCGAGTTGCGGGGCTTGCGCAGCAATCGCATGCCGCACCGCTGGGTGGCAACCGACTCGACGCACCCGGTCGAGCCGCTGCCCTTGCCGTCGGCCGATGATTGCAGCGACAGTACGCTGCCTTTCGACCCCCGTGTGGCGCTGTGCTGCGACTTCGACGCCTTGCCCTTTCCCGACCACAGCCTGGACTTGGTGGTGCTGCCGCATGCGCTCGAGTTCTCGCGCGATCCGCACCTCACGCTGCGCGAAGTAGAGCGTGTGCTGGTGCCGGAAGGCCGGGTGATGATCCTGGGCTTCAATCCGGCCAGTCTGTGGGGGCTGCGCCAGCGCCTTGGGCAGGCACGCCGGGCCGTCGGGCTGGCGGGCAGTGGCAAGCTCTTCTTGCCGCGAGCCGGCGAGTTTCTTGGTTACTGGCGCCTGCGTGATTGGTTGCGCTTGCTCAGTTTCGAGGTCGAGGGCGGGCGCTTCGGCTGCTATCGGCCACCCTACGCCTCGTCGCGCTGGCTCGAACGGTCTGCCTGGATGGAAACCATGGGCGAACGTTGGTGGCCGGTGCTCGGCGCGGTGTATTTCCTGGTAGCGGTCAAGCGCGTGCGCGGCATGCGGCTGGTCGGTCTGGCACGGCATGAGGCGCGCAAGGCGCGCACGGCCAGCGCCGTGGTCGCCAACCGCCAGCACCATCGCACGGAGGAACTCTGCGAATGAAAGAAGTGGTGATCTACACGGACGGTGCTTGCAAGGGCAACCCGGGTCCAGGCGGGTGGGGCGCCTGGCTGAAGTTCGGCGAACACGTGAAAGAGCTGTGCGGCGGTGAACTGCTGACCACCAACAACCGCATGGAGCTGACCGCGCCGATCGAAGCCCTGGCCTCGCTGAAGCAGGCCTGTGACGTCACCATCTATACCGACAGCCAGTACCTGCGCAATGGCATCAGCACCTGGATCCATGCCTGGAAGGCGCGCGGCTGGAAGACCGCTGACCGCAAGCCGGTGAAGAACATCGACCTGTGGCAACGGCTGGACGCTTTGGCGCAGCAGCACAAGGTGCGCTGGCACTGGGTGAAGGCGCACGCCGGCGACCTGGGCAACGAACGCGCGGACGCCTTGGCCAATCGTGGCGTGCCTGGGGCCGGTGCCTGAGGCGTTATCCGCACGTCGCCAAGCGGCAAACGCTACAGTGCGCCATGGAACAGAAGGCGAGACATTGAAGAAGGTGCATAGCTGGGTGGCCTTGGTGGGCGCCGTGGCGCTCGCGTTCGCCGCGTGGTGGTGGCAAAACCGACCCAAGTCCAGCGGGCTGGGCGAGCCGCCATCCGCAACGGCGCCGGCTATGGCACGCTCCGACCCTGCGGTGTCCGCCGGGCCGGCCAGCGTCGAGGTCGGCAAGGTCGAAAGAATGACGCTGGAAGACGATGCACAGGCCGTCGGCTCGTTGCGCTCGCGCCAGGGCGTGATGTTGCGCCCCGAAGTCAGTGGGCGTATCGCCACACTCGGTTTCAGCGACGGCCAGCGCGTGCGTCGCGGACAGCTGCTGGTGCAACTGGATGACACTTTGCAGCAGGCACAGCTGAAACAATCGCAGGCGCAGGCCAGCATCGCGCGCACCAACCTGCAACGCAACCGTGACCTGGTGGCGCAGAACTTCGTCAGCCAGAGCGCCGTCGACCAGAGTGCAGCCGCGCTCGAGGTCGCGGAAGCGCAAGTCGCGTTGTCACAGGCCCAACTGGCGCGCATGCGCATCCTCGCTCCATTCGACGGCGTGGCCGGCATTCGCAGCGTCAACCTGGGTGACTACGTCAAGGACGGCGCTGACCTGGTGAACATCGAGGACCTGTCGCAGGTGCTGGTGGACTTCCGCCTGCCCGAGCGCTTCATCGCCCGCGTCAAGACTGGCCAGACGGTGGACGTGAGCCTGGATGCGCTGCCGGGCCAGCGCTTTACCGGCCGCATCGACGCGCTGGATTCGCTGATCGATGCCGATGGCCGATCGCTGCTCGTGCGTGCGCGGCTCGATAACCCGGGCGGCGTGCTCAAGTCGGGACTTTTCGCGCGAACGCGCATCGTCTTCGCGAAACGCGAGAACGCGCTGGTCGTGCCCGAAGAAGCGCTGGTGCCGCAAGGCGGCAGGCAGTACATCTACAAGGTGGTCGATGGGCCGAATGGCAGCGTCGCCAACCGTATCGAGGCCCGCATCGGGCTGCGCCTTCCGGGCAAGGTCGAGGTGCTGGATGGCCTGGCCGGCGGTGACCTGGTGGTCACCGCCGGCCAGGCGCGGCTGGGCCGTGGCGATGCTGTGCCGCTGAAGGTGGTGGACATCGCGCGGCCGGCCGGCGCCGGTCGCGCGCCAGCCAGCTCTGCGTCCGCGCCGCGGGCGCCGTCTCCCTGACTGGAGGCTGGAGGCCGACATGCGTATCTCCGAGATCTCCATTCGCCGCCCGGTCTTTGCGACCGTGATGTCGCTGATGATCCTGCTCATCGGCCTGGTGTCCTTCGACCGATTGTCGGTGCGCGAGTACCCGCGCATCGACGAGCCGGTGGTCACCGTCACCACCCGGCTGATCGGCGCCTCGTCCGAGGTGATCGAATCGCAGGTGACCAAGCCGCTGGAGGATTCGATCGCCGGCATCGACGGCGTCGACATCATCACCTCGATCTCGCGCTCCGAGCAAAGCCAGATCACGGTGCGCTTCAAGCTCGAGAAGAACCCCGACGATGCCGCGGCCGATGTGCGTGACCGCGTCTCGCGCGTGCGCGCGCGGCTGCCCGACGCGGTCGACGAGCCGGTCATCGCGAAGGTCGAGGCCGACGCCACGCCGACGATCTGGCTGGCCTTCACCAGCGACACGCTCAGTCCTCTGGAAGTCACCGACGTCATCAACCGCATCGTCAAGCCGCGGCTGCAGACGGTGCCTGGCGTGTCCAACGTGCAGGTCAACGGCGACCGGCTGTTCGCGATGCGCATCTGGCTCGATCCGGACAAGCTCGCCGCCTACCGGCTGACCGTGCAGGACGTCGAGGACGCGATCCGCAAGCAGAACCTGGAGGTGCCGGCCGGGCGCATCGAAAGCCAGCAGCGCGAATTCAGCGTCACTGCGCGCACCGACCTGAACACCGTGCCGCAGTTCGCCGACATCGCGCTGAAGTCGGCGAGCGGCTACACGGTGCGGCTGCGCGACGTGGCGCGCATCGAGCAGGGCCCGGCCAGCGAGCGCAGCAGCGTGCGCCTGAACGGCGTGCCGTCGATCAGCACCGGCATCATCCGCAACGCCACGGCCAACCCGCTGGAAATCTCGGCTGCAGTGCGCAAGATCCTGCCGCAGATCCAGGCCGAGCTGCCGCCCGGCGTGAAGGTGCAGGTGGCCAACGACAACGCCATCTTCATCGACCGCTCGGTCAAGTCGGTGTACCGCACCATTGCCGAGGCGGTGCTGCTGGTGGCGCTGGTGGTCTTCGTGTTCCTGCGCACGATCCGCGCGTCGATCATTCCGATGGTGACCATACCCGTCAGCCTGATCGGATCCTTCGGCATCATGGCGGCGACCGGCTTCACCATCAATACGCTGACGCTGCTGGCGTTGGTGCTGGCCATCGGTCTGGTGGTCGACGACGCGATCGTGGTCCTGGAGAACATCTTCCGTCACATCGAGGAAGGCCTGGAGCCCTTCCAGGCGGCGCTGAAGGGCGCCAAGGAGATCAGCTTCGCGGTGGTGGCGATGACACTGACGCTGGCCGCGGTGTATGCCCCGCTGGCCTTCACGCCGGGCCGCACCGGGCGGCTGTTCACAGAATTCGCGCTGACGCTGGCCGGCGCGGTGATCGTCTCCGGCTTCGTCGCGCTGACGCTGACGCCGATGATGTGCAGCAAGCTGCTGCGCCACGACCCGTCGCCGAACCGCTTCGATCGCGGCATGGAACGCGCACTCGTCGGTCTGAGCCATGGCTACGGCCGCGCGCTGCGCTGGGTGCTGACGCAGCGCTGGATCGTGCTGCTGGTCATGGCCGCAGCCGCCGCGGGCAGCTGGTGGCTGTTCAAGAATTCGAAGAGCGAGCTGGCGCCGCTGGAGGATCGCGGCGTGATCCTGGCCACTGTCAATGCGCCGGACGGTGCCACGCTGGAGTACACGGCGCGCTACCTGCGCGCCATCGAGACCATCGGTCGCACCTACCCGGAATTCGACCGCGTCTTCGTCGTCGCCGGCAACCCGACCGTATCGCAGGGCGTGTCCTTCATGCGCACCATCGACTGGGACCAGCGCAAGCGCAGCACGCAGGAGATGGCGCGATTGCTGCAACCGCAGTTCATGGGCCTGCCCGGTGTGACCGCGTTCCCGATCACGCCGCCGAGCCTGGGGCAGGGCTTTCGCGAGCGATCGATCAACTACGTGATCGTCACCAGCGACAGCTACGACAACCTGGCGCGCGTCTCGCAGCAGTTCCTGGCCGAGATGGCCAAGAATCCCGGCTTCGTGCAGCCCGACACCGACCTGCGCCTGAACAAGCCGGAGATCTTCGTCGAGGTGGACCGCGCCCGCGCGGCCGACATGGGCGTCAGCGTCGACGCCGTGGCGCGCACCGTCGAGACCATGCTCGGCGGGCGCGCGGTCACGCGCTACAAGCGCGACGCCGACCAGTACGACGTGATCGTGCAGACCGAGATGCGCGGCCGAACCACACCCGAGGACATCGAGAAGCTGTTCGTGCGCGGCCGCGGCGAGGCGATGGTGCCGATGAGTTCGCTGATCAAGGTGCGCGAAGCGGTGAGCCCTCGCGAGCTGAACCACTTCAACCAGCGCCGCTCGGTGTCGATCACCGCCAACCTGGCGCCAGGCTACGCGCTGGGCGAGGCACTGCAGTTCATGGACCAGACGGCGGCCAAGGTGCTGCCCAGCGGCTACGCCACCGAACTCAACGGCGTCAGCCGCGAGTTCCGCTCGTCGTCGGGTGCGCTCGGTCTGGTGTTCGTGCTGGCGCTGATGTTCATCTTTCTGGTGCTTTCGGCACAGTTCGAGAGTTTCGTCGACCCCTTCGTCATCCTGCTGGCGGTGCCGCTGTCGATGGTCGGCGCGCTGCTGGCGATGAGGTGGACCGGCGGCACGCTCAATGTGTACTCGCAGATCGGGCTGATCACGCTGGTCGGCCTGATCAGCAAACACGGCATCCTGATCGTCGAATTCAGCAACCAGCTGCGCCAGCAGGGCCGCAGCATCAGGGAAGCTGTGGTCGAGGCTTCGAGCCTGCGCCTGCGCCCGATCCTGATGACCACCGGCGCGATGGTGCTCGGCGCGCTGCCGTTGGCGCTGGCCGCCGGCGCCGGCGCCGAAAGCCGCCAGCAGATCGGCTGGGTCATCGTCGGCGGCATGTCGTTGGGCACGCTGCTGACACTGTTCGTGGTGCCGACGATGTACACGCTGTTCGCGCGCAAGGGCGTGCCTGGCGAAATCTCGACACCGGCGTCGGATCGGGTGGCGGCGCACGCTGCCGCGCCGAGCACGCCAGGCTAGCGACAGCGACGCATCAGAGCAGGCCGTCGAAGGGCAGCACGTCCACCAGTTCGCCCGCAGCCACGTCACCTTGTTCGTGGTGCAACAGCACCATGCCGTTGGCCTGGCTCATGCTGCGCAGGATGCCGCTGCCCTGCGAGCCGGTGATCGCCACCTGCCAAGCGCCATCGACCGCGCGGCTGACGATGCCGCGCTGATACTCGGTGCGGCCAGGCTTCTTGCGGATGGGCGCAACGCTGGCCGCACGCAGCATCGGCAGCGGCTGCGGCGTGGCGCCGGCCATGCGCAGCAGCGCGTCGCGCACGAAGGCATAGAAGGTGACCATTACCGCCACCGGATTGCCGGGCAGGCCGAACAGGATGGCCTGGTGGCCTGGAGGGCCGATGCGCCCGATGGCCATCGGGCGGCCGGGCCGCATGGCGATCTTCCAGAACAGCACTTCGCCCAGTTCGGCCATGATCTTCTTCGTGTAGTCGGCCTCGCCGACGCTCACCCCACCCGAGGTGATGACCGCATCGGCACAGGCCGCCGCCTGGGTGAATACCTCGGCCAGTGCCTCGGGTTCGTCGCGCACCACGCCCATGTCGATGGCGTCCACGCCCAGGCGCTGGAGCATGCCCCACAGGGTGTAGCGGTTGCTGTCGTAGACGCAGCCGGTGTCGAGCGGTTCGCCGATGGAGCGCAATTCGTCGCCGGTGGAAAAGAAGGCCACGCGCAGGCGCCGGCGCACCGGCACCTCGGCCAGTCCGAGCGAGGCCAGCAGCCCCAGGTCGGCAGGACGCAGCACGCGGCCCGCCGACAGGGCCGGCTCGCCACGCGTCAGATCTTCGCCGGCCAGGCGCCGGTTGTCGCCGGCACGCACCACACCCGGCGGAATGCTCACCTGCCCGGCCGGGCCGGCGCTCGTGAACTCCTGCGGCACGACCGTGTCCAGGCCCCGTGGCATCACCGCGCCGGTGGTGATGCGCACGCAGCCATGCGCGGGTACCTCGCCATCGAAATTCTGCCCAGCCAAGCCGCTGCCCACGATGCGCAACTGCGTGGGCACCTCGGCCAGCAGCTCGCTGCCGCGCAACGCAAAACCGTCCATCGCCGAGTTGTCGTGTGCCGGCACGTCGATGGCCGAGACGATGTCGTGCGCCAGCACGCGGCCCAGCGCGTCACGAATGGGGCGATGCTCCTCCGCCTGCACGCGCGGCACCAGTTGCGCGATGAACGCCTGTGCCTTCTCGACCGGCAATGCGTTCGGGTCGTAACCGCTGACGCAGGCGGCGATCTGCTGCAGGCTCTGCGGCGTGTTCATGCGGCAGGCGATGCTTCAATCGTCATGCCGTGGCATGCCCTGGCCGGAAGGAAACGCGTCTCCGTCACGGCGCGGACCTTGCATCACGGCCGTGATCCAGCAGCCGATGGCGTAGGTCAGCACCATGGTCATGGCAAACAGCGTCGCACCGGCGACGATGAAATCGATCAGCATCTGGTTGCGGTCGGCATGGTCGTCCAGACCGGGCTGGTGGAAGGTCTTGAACAACTCGCCCAGCAACCAGGGTACGGCCAAGCCAGCCAACGTGCCCCACAGCAGCCGCCAGCGCGTGGGCGAGGTCTTCCAGTCTGGCCACATGACAGTGATGCCGCATCAGCCGCCGATGTAGTGCATCTCGACGCGTCGCTCGCCCCGGCCAGGCTCACTCGCCCTGGCACTGCGCAGTTCGGAATAGCGGTCTTCGCGCTCGGCCCAGATGGCCGCGATGGCCGCAGCAATCTGCTCGTCGCCGGCACCACCGCGCAGCAGCGCGCGCAGGTCGTGCCCAGCCGAGGCAAACAGGCACAGGAACAGCTTGCCCTCGGTGGACAGGCGCGCACGGTTGCAGTCGTGGCAGAAGGCCTGCGTGACGCTCGAGATGACGCCGATTTCGCCGCCGCCGTCGACATAGCGCCAACGCTCGGCGGTCTCGCCGCGGTCATTGGGCTCGATCGGTTCGAGCGCATGCCCTTGCCGAATCACCTCGAGCACCTGCGCCGAAGGCAGCACTTCGTCCATGCGCCAGCCGTTGGTGGCGCCGACGTCCATGTACTCGATGAAGCGCAGCACGATGCCACTGTGACGGAAGTGCCGCGCCATCGGCAAGATCTGTTGCTCATTGGTGCCGCGCTTGACCACCATGTTGACCTTGATCGGCGCCAGACCCACGGCCTGGGCTTGTTCGATGCCGCGCAACACGTCGGCCACCGGGAAGTCGACGTCGTTCATGCGTCTGAAGATGGCGTCGTCGAGCGCATCCAGGCTGACCGTGACGCGCTGCAGCCCGGCGTCCTTCAGCGCGCGTGCCTTGCGCGCCAGCAGCGAGCCGTTGGTCGTCAGCGTGATGTCGAGCGGCTGGTCGTCCGGTGTGCGCAGTGCCGCCAGCATCGAAACCAGGGATTCGAGGTTCTTGCGCAGCAAGGGCTCGCCGCCGGTCAGACGCAGCTTGTGCACGCCATGCGCGATGAACAGCCGCGCCGTGCGCGTGATCTCCTCGAAGCTCAGCAGCGCGCTGTGCGGCAGGAAGGCATGGGTCTTGTCGAAGACCTCCTTGGGCATGCAGTAGCTGCAGCGGAAGTTGCACCGGTCGGTCACCGAGATGCGCAGGTCGCGCAGCGGCCGGCCCAGGCGGTCGGCCAGCCGGCCATCCGGCGCGGCAGTTCGGGCCGGCACGGCGCACGGGCCGCAGGCTGCGGCGCAGATCCGTCAACGGGATGAAGGTCTCGCCCATGACGCTATTGTGCCCGCTGGCCCTTCTTGCAGCCGTCCTTCACGGGGCCGTGACGTGGCTGCAGACGCCGCTGGGTGTGGGTGTTTCCCGGCGTTCGCGCGTACCGGCCACCTTGTAGACATATTTCTCGCGGTTGATGACACCTTGCGCCTTGGGGTTGTCCTTGCGCGCCGCCAACAGCGCATCGCCGATCGCGTTGGCGTCCTGCGGCGAGAAGGTGAAGCGTACCTGACCCGAAGGCTGCACCACCCCAGTGGTCAGGCCATAGGCCAGCTTGTCGCCAGCGAGCGTCAATGGCGGGCGGATCACCGCCACCAACGGCTGGCCCTTGTGCGTCAGGCCGAGCCGGTCGAAGTCCTGCTTCAGGGCCACGGCGCGCTCGCGCGCCTTGGCCGCGGCCGCATCGCCGCCCGAGGTGGAGTAGATGACCGAGCTGATGAAGGCTTCGTGGCTCCATTCCGAGGCAGGAACCACATACTTGGCCGACCAGCTCAGCGTGCCCTTGCCGAAGGGCATGCTCTTGCCTGGCGCGTCGCGCAGCGCCACATACGGCAGCGTGGCGCTCAATGGCTCACCGGTCTTGCCATTGGCCAGGCGCGGCCGCAGTGTCAGCACGATGGCCTCGCAACCGGCCTGGGCGCCTTCGAAGTCGAGCGATTCCAGCGCATAGCTGTGGCGGAAGGGCTTCGACGGATCATGCGGCACCGGCCGCAGCGAAGCGGCCAGCCCGTCCTCGAGCACCGGCACGCCGTTGACGCGCACGTCCACCTCGACGCCAATGAGGGCCGGATCGCGCAGTGCGTCGGTCTCGATGCTCACCAGCGTGTAGCCCACGCCGCGCATCTGGTCCTTGTAGACCGCCAGCGTCTTGGCCGAAGGCACCGACCAGCGGCGCGCGGTGTCGGCCGCATGCGCCAACGGCAGCAGGCTCCAAGCCCGCGAGGTCTTGATCTCCTCCACCGGGCAGGGTTCCAGCCACTTGGGACTCGGGAAGTGCAGCTTGCAGGAATTGCTCTCGTCGCAGTCCAGGTGCACATGCTGGTCGGTGGAGGGCTCGAGCGCGGTCGGCCGCTTCAGGCAGAAGCGGGCCGGCGCCGGCGCCGCGCCCAGGCTGGAGGCGCGAATCTCGCGGATCAACGTGCCCAGGATGCGTTCGTCCTCGGCCGGATAGGCCGTGTTGTAGCTGTAGAAGCCGCCGGGCTGCTGCGCCAGCCGCTCGCCATCGACGATGCGGCGCTTGGTCTGCAGGTTGACACGCAGCGTGTCGTCCAGCGACACCTTGGCCTCGGCCACTGGCTTGTAGTTGAAGCGCAGCTGCACCGGGTTGGGCAGTTCGGGGCCGGCTGCCTTGGTAGGCGTCGGTGTCTCCGCCAAGGCCGGCCCGCTTGGCGTTGTTGGCGTGCCAGGCTTCTTCGTCGCCACGTAGAGGGTCCCGGCCAGCACGACCACGCCCGCAGCACCGAGCAGGGCGTACTTGCGCACGTTGCGGGTGTCGGCCGGCATCGTCGCCAGCCGTGTCACGCTGGCCACCACTTCGGCCGCGGTGTTGCCGCTCGGCTCGAGCACCGTCACCGACTTCAGGTAGGCCGGAATCGTCGTGAAGGGCGTGGGCCTGAGCAGCACCGGAAGGACATGCCCCTTCGGATGCGGCCAGCGCGAGCGCGCATAACCCATCTCGGTGAGCGCGTAGCCACCCGCTGCCACCGAATCGGGCGAGATCAAGAAGACGAACAGCTCGGCGGCATCGACCGAGGCCTTGATGCGTGTGTGGTAATCGCCACCGGCCGGCAGGCTTTCGCGGTCGAAAAAGACCTCGTGGCCGGCCCCGGCCAATGCCAGCTGGATCTCCTCGGCTTGCGGCCGGTCTTCGGAGGCATAGGACAGGAAGATCTTCATGCGCTTTCGCCCTCGTATCCAACCCGGCCCGGCGTCACGGCGGACCTGCAATCAGATCGTACGGCCGATCTTATGCGCCAGCAGCAGGGCCGCGTCCCAGGGCGTGGCCAGCAGTTCCTTGAGTACATAGCGCAACCACTTGCTCCAGCCCAGGTAGGCGCGGTCCGAGGCTGTGGGCAAGGCCGTGCTGTCGAAGCCGGCCAGCCGGAACAACAAGGTGCAGCGCATGCGGTGATAGCTGCTGGTCGAGACGATCACCCGGCCGACGTCGGGCCTGCGCCGCAGGATGCGCGTACACAGCCGCACCGATTCGAGCGTGTCGCGCGCTTCGCACTCGAGCAGGACGCGCTGTTCCTCGATGCCCAGCCCGACGAGGATGTCGCGCATCACCAGGGCTTCGGCCGGGCCGTGGCGACCGATACCGCCGCTGGTCAGAAAGAACGGATTGCCATGCTCGAACTCGCCATAGCGCACGGCATTCTCGCAGCGCCGGCGCAGGCTGCCGCTGGCCGAACCGTCGGCGCGTACTGCGGCGCCGAATATCACGATGTAGTCCGCCACCGGGTGTTTCGATCTCAGTTGGGCGGTGGGGCGGGTCGGGCGTTTTGCATGGCTGAGGGTGTGCGCGCAGGTCTGGCCGGGATGATACGAGTGCCGTGTACGGTGCATGCCTTGCGCGCTGCGTCAGCATGGCGCAAGCGCGAACGTGAAAATGCGTTCCTGAGCGATCCCCCGCGAGCTTGTGTTCGGTCAAGGTGGCCCGGTCGGAACCGGGCGATGCTGCGGGTTGCAGGAACAGCACATCCCACACACAAGGAGACAAGCATGAACTACGCGGACTTCCATCGCCGTTCCATCGAAGCGCCCGATGCGTTCTGGGCCGAGCAGGCCCGGCTGATCGATTGGCACAAGCCCTTCGACACCGTCTGCGACTACAGCCGCCCGCCCTTCGTCAACTGGTTCGCCGGCGGCCAGACCAACTTGTGCCACAACGCCGTCGATCGCCACCTGAAGGACCGGGCCGACCAGAACGCGCTGATCTGGGTGTCCACCGAGGTCGACAAGGAAATCACCTACAGCTTTCGCCAGTTGCATGCCGAAGTGCAGCGCATGGCCGCCTGCCTGGTCGAACTCGGCGTTCAGCGCGGCGACCGGGTGCTGATCTACATGCCGATGATCGCCGAGGCTGCGTTCGCGATGCTGGCTTGCGCGCGCATCGGCGCGATCCACTCGGTCGTCTTCGGTGGCTTCGCCAGCGTCAGCCTGGCCAGCCGCATCGACAACGCCGCACCGACGGTGATCGTCAGCGCCGACGCTGGCAGCCGCAGCGGCAAGGTGGTGCCCTACAAGGGACTGCTCGACGAGGCCATCACGCTCGCCACCAGCAAGCCGGCCAAGGTGCTGATGGTCGACCGCGGCCTGGCGACCTTTGCGCGCGTGGCCGGGCGCGACGAAGACTACGCCGCCTTGCGCCAGAAGCACCTGAACACGGTCGTGCCTTGCGAGTGGGTGGACGCCACCCACCCGAGTTACACGCTCTACACCAGCGGCACCACCGGCACGCCCAAGGGTGTGCAGCGCGACACCGGCGGCTATTGCGTTGCGCTGGCGGCGAGCATGAAGCACATCTTCTGCGGCCAACCGGGAGAAACGTACTTCTCCACCAGCGACATCGGCTGGGTGGTGGGCCACAGCTACATCGTCTATGGCCCGCTGATCGCCGGCATGGCGACGATCATGTACGAAGGCCTGCCCACACGGCCCGACGGCGGCATCTGGTGGAGCCTGGTCGAGAAGTACAAGGTCACGGCGATGTTCAGTGCCCCCACCGCGGTGCGTGTACTGAAGAAGCAGGACCCGGCCTTTCTCACCAAGTACGACCTGTCATCGCTGCGCGCGCTGTACCTGGCCGGCGAGCCGTTGGACGAGCCCACCGCGAAGTGGATTGCCGAAGCGCTGGGTAAGCCGATCATCGACAACTACTGGCAGACCGAGAGTGGCTGGCCGATCCTGAGCCTGTGCAACGGTGTGGAGCCGGCGCCCAGCAAGTTCGGCTCGCCCGGTAAGGGCGTGTACGGCTACAACATCAAGTTGCTCAATGAAAGCACCGGCGAGGAAGTGCGCGGCGCCGGCGAGAAGGGCGTGGTCATGATCGAAGGCCCGCTGCCGCCGGGCTGCATGCAGACGGTGTGGCAGGACGATGCACGCTTCCTCAAGACCTACTGGAGCAAGATCGGCGGCAAGCAGCTGTACAGCACCTTCGACTGGGGCGTGCGCGATGCCGACGGCTACTACTTCATCCTCGGCCGCACCGACGACGTCATCAACGTTGCCGGCCACCGGCTGGGCACACGCGAGATCGAAGAGAGCATCTCCAGCCACCCCAACGTGGCAGAGGTGGCCGTGGTCGGCGTGGCCGACAACCTGAAGGGCCAGGTGGCGATGGCCTTCGTCATCGCCAAGGACGCCAGCGGGCTGACCGACAACGCTGCAAAGCTCAAGCTCGAAGGCGACATCATGAAGGTGGTGGACAGCCAACTCGGTGCCGTGGCGAGGCCGGCGCGGGTGCATTTCGTGTCGGCGCTGCCGAAGACGCGCTCGGGCAAGCTGTTGCGACGTGCGCTGCAGGCGGTGGCCGAGCACCGCGACCCAGGCGACCTGACGACCATCGAAGATCCCACGGCGCTGCAGCAGGTGAAGGACCTGGTGGGGTCGAAGTAACGGCCTCCCCCGCCTGGGGGAGCGGACTTCCGCCGCAGGAGGGATGGGCAAGGCGACGGCCTGGGTGAAGACTGGGACCACCCCAGCTCACGGAGCCTGTCATGCCCGCAGCCCATTTGAACCGCCGTGCCTTCATCGCCGGCCTGGCCACCTGGCCGGCCTGGGGCGATGCCCGCGTTGACACGCAAGCGCCGCCGTTGCTGCTGGCGCAGGAGGCCCCGGCGCGGCTGGACCCGGAAGGGTTTCTGGTGAGCGAGAAGTACGACGGCGTACGCGCGTTCTGGGACGGCCAGGTGCTGCGGTTTCGCAGCGGCTTGCCGATCGACGCGCCGCGCAGCTTCATCGAGCGTCTTCCACCCGTGCCCTTGGACGGCGAGCTTTGGCTCGGCCGCGGGCGCTTCGAGGCGCTGTCGGCCCTCGTGCGCCGGCGCCAGCCGGATGCCGCGATATGGCAGGCGCTGAGCTACATGGTGTTCGAGTTGCCCGGTGCGCTGGGCGACTTTGCCTCCCGCGCGCGGCGCATCCGGTCGATCGCCCGGCAGTTGGCCTGGCCGCAACTGGTGGCGGTGGAGCACGGCACGCTGGCCTCGCCGCCGGCCCTGCAGCGTCGGCTGGACGAGTTGGTCGCCGCCGGCGGTGAAGGTCTGATGCTGCATCGCGCCGATGCCGCCTACGAAGCCGGGCGCAGCCACGCGTTGCTGAAGCTCAAGCCGCTGCACGACGCCGAAGGCCAGGTGCTCGCGCACCTGGCCGGTCGCGGCCGGCATGCGGGCCGCGTGGGTGCATTGAGGCTGCGCACGCCGCAGGGCGTCGAGTTCGCGCTCGGCACCGGCTTCAGCGATGCGCAGCGCGAGAGTCCACCGGCCGTGGGCAGCGTGGTCAGCTTCACGCATCGCGGATTCACCGCGGACGGTGTGCCCAGGTTCGCGAGCTTCCTGCGCGTGCACGAATTCTGAAGCCCCCGGGTCCGGCAGCAGCCGGCCCGGCGCTTCAATCTCGACCTCGCGGGAAGCTAGCAGCTCGCACCGCCTCAGGCTGCGCCGGCGCAGCGCCGATCAGAAGCTGCCGGCAATCCGACGGTCGCGCGCCGCCTCGGGTCGGCGGGTCACCTCGACGTCATAGTCCGCAAGTTCGGTCGGCATGTACCAGTGCAGTCGGTCGCCGGCATAGGCGGCCCACACCGTGTCGGCGATCGCCTGCGCGGGCAGCGCACGCAACATGGCTTCCTTGGGCAGTCGCGCCTCTTCCTTCTCGCTCAGCATGCGGGTGTCGACGATACCGGGCAGGACATCGGCGACGCGCACGCCGTAGGCCTTGAATTCGACTGCGAGTGCCTCGGTCAGGCCCTTGATCGCATGCTTGGTCGCCGAATAGACGGCCAGGCCCGCGGTGCCGAAAATGGCCGACGCCGACGCGGTCGACAGGCAGAGTGAACCATTCGTCGCCTTCAGCCACGGCAAGCTGGCGTGAATCAGGCTCATGCCTGCGAGCAGGTTCACGTTGACGATGGCGACCACCTTGTCCCACGGCATCGCCTCGAAGCGGCCCTTGGCTTCGATGCCGGCGTTGTTGAACAGCAGGTCCAGCCTTCCGCCGGTTGCCGTGGCAAATTCATCGATCACCGCCAGCAGTGCGGCGCGGTCCGTCACGTCGATGGCCCGAAACAGGCCGCTCTGCGCGCCCAGTTCATTGCGCAGACTTTCGAGTGCCGGCGCGTTCACGTCGAGGCCACCGACAAACCAGCCTTGTCGCGAGAACAACTGTGCCGTGGCGCGGCCGATGCCCGATGCAGCACCCGTGACCAGGATCGACCTTCGGTTTTGTGCGTTGTGGCCATCCATGCTCGATGCCTCCAGGAATTCGATGACGTGAATCGAACATGAGTACGTGGTGCGACAAGATTGCGACGGATCAAGGATTCAATCCGCGATCGCGGGCTTTGCGACGCGAGGAAGAAGCCAGCGATCCGATGCATTTCGATACTTGCTGATCGTGCCTGGACGAAGAAGTGCAATGCTTGACGGCGCGTCGTGCAAACGCGGCCGCGTCGCGGCCGGTCCCTACAATCAGCCGCCATGGCAAGCAAACAAGGCACTTACGCAGAAGCCTCGATCCGCGTCCTGAAAGGCCTCGAGCCCGTCAAGCAGAGGCCGGGCATGTACACGCGCACCGACAATCCGTTGCACGTGGTTCAGGAAGTCATCGACAACGCGGCCGACGAGGCCCTGGCCGGCTTCGGCAAGCGCATCGCGCTGACGCTGCATGCCGACGGCAGCATCAGCGTCGACGACGACGGCCGCGGCATCCCCTTCGGCCTGCACCCGGAAGAGCAGGTGCCGGTGGTCGAGATCGTGTTCACGCGGCTGCATGCTGGCGGCAAGTTCGACAAGGGCGCGGGTGGCGCCTACAGCTTCTCCGGCGGGTTGCACGGCGTCGGCGTGAGCGTGACCAACGCGCTGGCCAAACGGCTGCAGGTCACGGTGTGGCGCGACGGCCAGGCGGCGACGCTGGCCTTCGGCGGCGGCGACGTGATCGAGCCGCTGGTCGTGCGCAAGGCCACCGGCGGCGAGCGCAAGCAGGGTACCTGTGTGCGCGTCTGGCCCGATGCCAAGTACTTCGACAGTGCCGAACTGCCGAAGCACGAGCTGATGCACCTGCTGCGCAGCAAGGCGGTGCTGATGCCAGGTGTCACCGTCACGCTGACGCACGAGAAGTCCGGCGAGACGCAGACTTGGCTCTACCAGGGCGGTCTGCGCGACTACCTCAACCAGAGCCTGAGCGCCGAGCCGCTGATCCCGCTGTTCGAGGGCGAGCAGTACGCCACCGGCAACGAGACCGAGAACTTCGCCGAAGGCGAGGGCGCGGCCTGGTGCGTGGCCTTCACCGAGGATGGCGCGACGCTGCGCGAGAGCTATGTCAACCTGATCCCCACGCTGGTGGGCGGCACGCACGAGGCCGGGCTGAAAGACGGCCTGTTCGGCGCGATCAAGGGCTTCATCGAACTGCATTCGCTTATCCCCAAGGGCGTGAAGCTGATGCCCGAGGACGTGTTCTCGCGCGCCAGCTTTGTGCTGTCGGCCAAGGTGCTGGACCCGCAGTTCCAGGGCCAGATCAAGGAAAGGCTGAACAGCCGCGACGCGCTGCGGCTGGTGTCGGCCTATGTCAAGCCGGCACTCGAGCTGTGGCTCAACCAGCATGTCGATCTGGGCAAGAAGCTCGCCGACCTGGTGATCCGCCAGGCGCAGACGCGCCAGCGCGCCAGCCAAAAGGTCGAGAAGCGCAAGGGCTCCGGCGTGGCCGTGCTGCCGGGCAAGCTGACCGATTGCGAGAGCCGCGACCTGAAGCTGAACGAGGTCTTCCTGGTCGAGGGCGATTCGGCGGGCGGCAGCGCCAAGATGGGCCGCGACAAGGAGACGCAGGCGATCCTGCCGCTACGCGGCAAGGTGCTCAACTCATGGGAGGTGGAGCGCGACCGTCTCTTCGCCAACAACGAGATCCACGACATCGCGGTGGCAGTGGGCGTCGATCCGCACGGGCCGAACGACGAACCCGATTTCAGCGGCCTGCGTTACGGCAAGGTGTGCATCCTCAGCGATGCCGATGTCGACGGCTCGCACATCCAGGTGCTGCTGCTCACGCTGTTCCTGCGTCACTTCCCAAAGCTCATCGAGCGCGGGCATGTGTATGTGGCCAAGCCGCCGCTGTTCCGTGTGGACGCGCCGGCACGCGGCAAGAAGCTGGCGGCGAAGATTTACGCGCTCGATGACGGCGAGCTCGAGGCCACGCTGGACAAGTTGCGCAAGGAGGGCGCGCGCGAGGGCAGCTGGTCGATCAGCCGCTTCAAGGGCCTGGGCGAGATGAATGCCGAGCAGCTGTGGGACACCACGCTGAACCCCGACACGCGCCGGCTGCTGCCTGTGGCCTATGGTTCGACCGGCTTCGACGCCACGGTACTGTCCTTGACCAAGCTGATGGGCAAGGGCGAGGCGGCGGCGCGCCGCGAGCTGATGGAGCTGCACGGCGACGCGATCGAGGTGGACGTCTAGCCGACGCTGGCTCACTTCGACGCGAAGGCTCCCATCAGCGCGGCCGAGGCCGAGTCGAAGGGCCGCGCGCCGGACATGTCGCTGATCTGCGCCCAGTGCTGCGCCACACCCTCGGGCGTGATCTCGTCGCCGGCCAGGTGCACGCCCTGGCTTTCCATCATCTGCACCCGGGCGAAGTAGCCGGCACCTGCAGCGACGATCTCGCCGGTGAGGCTGCAGACCTCGCTGGCCAGGAAGGCTACCGCGGCAGTCACACGCCCGGGCGTGGCCTCCTTCAGCATGGCACTGAAGGGCAGGCCTTCAGTCATGCGCGTCAGCGCCACCGGCGCGACGGTGTTGACGAGGATGCCGTACTTGCCGGCCTCGAGCTTGAGCGAATTCATCAGACCGACGATGCCCAGCTTGGCCGCGCCATAGTTGGTCTGGCCGAAGTTGCCATACAGGCCCGCGGCCGAGGTGGTCATGACGATGCGGCCGTAGGCACGGCCCTGCATGTGGCTCAGCACGGCCTGCGAGCAATACGCCGAGCCGAGCAGGTGCACGGCCACCACCGATTCGAAGTCGGCCGGCTCCATCTTGGCCAGCGACTTGTCGCGCAGGATGCCGGCATTGTTGATGAGCACGTCGATCCGGCCGTAGTGGTCGAGCGCGCATTGCACCAGCCGGCGCGCGCCTTCGACACTCGCCACGTTGTCGTGGTTGGACACGGCCTCGAAGCCGTCGGCGCGCATCTCGGCCACCACCTGGTCGGCCGCGGCCTGGTCGCTGCCGACGCCGTCGACGCCGCCGCCCGGGTCGTTGACCACCACCTTCGCGCCTCGCCGCGCCAGTTCCAGCGCATGGGCGCGGCCCAGGCCGCCGCCGGCGCCGGTGATGACGGCGACGCGTTGATCGAATCGGATCGGGTTCATGCTCGGGTTCCTCTGAGTTTGGCAAAACTATAGCGGCCGCACCGTGGCGCGCTACAGTGCAGCAGCCCCACGCCCACAAGGAGAAGCCCATGGCCGCGATTCTTTCCGAGACCATCGATGCGCAGGCCATTCGCGCGGCAGTGGCCGAGTTGCGCACGGCGGCGGTGGACCTGCTGTGCAAGCTGGTGGCAGAACCCTCGCTGCTGGGCGACGAATCCTCGGCGCAGCGGCTGATGGCGCAGCAGTTTCGGCAGCTCGGACTGCGTGTCGACGAGTTCGAGGTCGACGAGGACAAGATCCGCGACCATCCCGGCTACTCGCCATCGATCCTGCCTTATGCCGGCCGCCGCAACGTGGTTGGCGTGCACCAGCCGAAGGGGCCGCATCGCGGCAAGTCATTGATTCTCAACGGCCACATCGACGTGGTGCCGGTGGGTGCGGCGCGGCTGTGGAGCCAGTCGCCCTTCGAGCCGAAGGTGGACGGCGACAAGCTCTACGGCCGCGGTTCCGGTGACATGAAGGCCGGCATCGTCGCCTACTGCATGGCCTTCGAGGCGCTGCGCAACCTGGGCTACGAGCCGGCGGCGCCGGTGTTCCTGCAGTCGGTGATCGAGGAGGAATGCACCGGCAACGGCGCGCTCGCTTGCCTGGTGCAGGGCTACCGTGCCGACGCGGCGCTGATCCCGGAGCCGATCCCCGGCATCATGACCGGCCAGATGGGCGTGATGTGGGTCGCCATCGAGGTGCTGGGCACGCCCGTGCATGCGGCCGTGGCACAGACCGGCGTGGCGGCGATCGAGTTCGCGGTGTACCTGTGCGCCAAGCTGAAGGAGCTCGAGGCGCAGTGGAATCAGCCGACCAACCGCCACCCGCACTACGCGCATCACGAACACCCGATCAATTTCAACATCGGCAAGCTGTCGGGCGGCGAATGGGCGTCGTCGGTGGCCACGCAATGCCGCGCCGACGTACGCATCGGCTTCTATCCGGGCATGAAGCCGGCGCAGGTGCGCGCGCTGATCGAGGCCGTGGTCAAGGCGGCCTACGAGGCGCACCCGAAGAAGGGCAGCGTACGCTACGAGCTGGTCTACGAAGGCTTCCAGGCCGAGGGCATGCTGGTCGATATGAACCAGCCGATGATTGATGCGCTGAAGGCCTGTCACCATGCGGTGGCGGGCGGGCAGATGCCGCTGATCGCCTCCACCGCCACCACCGACGCGCGCTTCTTCCAACTCTACGGCGGCATTCCCGCCACCTGCTACGGCCCCGTGTCGGGCAACACCCACGGCATCGACGAATGGGTGTCGATCGACAGCATGATGGAGGTGACGCAGGTGCTGGCACTGTTCATGGCGCGCTGGTGCGGGATGAACGAGCGCTGACGGGCCTACGCGGCGGGGTCGAGTTTCAGCGCCGGCATCAGAAAGTCCACCTCATCGAGATCGTGTCGAATCGATTCACCGTGACGCGCCGACAAGGCCCGTAGCAGTTCGGCATCGACGCGGCCCACGAGCCGCGGCAGCTCTGCGTAACGAAGCCCCTGTCCCACCAACCAGTCGATGCAGGTGTTGCGCAGGGTGTCCCATGTGCTGGCTGCTGCCCCGTCGAGACCGGCATCAAGCGCTGCGCTGATGACAATCGCAGCCACGTCCGATTCGCCCAGCGCCTGGCCGGCCGCGTCGTGCAACACCGTTTCGGTGCCTTGCTGCTCCTCGGACAGCAACTTCGGCAACCACGGCGGCGTGGGCAGCTGCCGGGTCCATTGACCACCCACCCGCAAGCGTTGCGTTTCGCAGTCGAGGTCCGACGGCCGCAGGCTCAGCACTTCGCGGACAGTGAGCCCCATCAGCCCTGCGGCGCACAGGAATCGGGTGGGCCCGCTGGCCGCCGCCAGCAGCGCGGCCGCGGTGGGTTGATCCAATATCTGAACTGGCGCGGGCAGCGCCGCGGCACTGGGAGGCCCCACCGGTGCGGCCAGCAGCGGTGCAGGATCGGCGGCCCGGTGGCCCAGCTGCGCCTGGTCCGGGCTCCAGCCCGGCGTCAGGACCAGTGTCGTGGTCCCTGGCGACGGTGTGGCAAGGGGCGAGCGGTTGAAGATTTCGACGGTCCCCATCACGACCAGGGCCAGCACGGTGGCAGCTGCCAGGACGATAGCCGCGTCACGCCAATGGTCCGGTCTGAACGGCGCCGATGGCACCGTGGCCACCTCGACAACCGTCACCGTGGCGACACGCCGTTGCTCGTCGGCCTCGAGTCGCGATACTCGTTCGAGCAACTCGCGTCGCAGCTTGTCGACTTGCGCGAGATCGTCCTCGAGAACCTTTGCTTCGGCAAATTGCATTGCCGTCTTGGCTGCCGCGGGCCGAGCTGCGCCCAGTTGGGTGCGCAGGCGCTCGACTTGTGCCTGCGCGCTGACATGCTCTTCGCGTGCAGACTGCAGCGCCGCCTGCTGGCTGACGACACGCTGCCGGGTGATCTGGTCTTCCAACTCGACAAGGCGCGCTTTCAGCGCACGCGCGCGCGGGTCCAGCGCGGTGAATGCTGGCGTGTAGCCGCGTTCCAGTTCCTTCAGTTCCTCGCGCGTCTGGTGGGCTCGTGTCTCGAGCGCCGTCAGCGCAGGATCGGCGCGCACCTGGGTGCTGCTCTTGCCCTGTTCGACCGCCTGGGTTACTGCGCTCAAACGAGCGGCCGCGGCCGCCTCTTTCTCCACGGCCACGTCGAGGGCCGAGTTCAAGCCCTTCGTGCGTGCCATGGCCTCGTTTTCGTCGCGCTCGGCCAGCACGCCCACGCGCTCGCGGAACGCGTCCAGCTTGCTCCTGCGCTCTGCCGCCGTACGTTCAAGCCGCGCAAGCTCCTGGCGCGCCACGGCAAGCTGGGCCTCGGCCTCGTTCATCTGGCGCGACGCAATATCCCGCTGGAGGACCTGCGGAAGAGCATTGAGCATGTCCGCGAGCAATCGCGGATCCGGACCCACCGCCCGCAGTTCGACGACTTCCGATCCCTGGACTGGCAGAACCTGCAGCATGGAACGCAGCTGCCCTGCCGGATCCGTGCCCAACGCGGCGCTTGGCAACCCCGCCTGGTACAGAGCGTCCGCCAATTTGGCCAGCATGGGCCGGCTGTTGAACAGCTGCAGCTTGGTGGCATAGGCGCTCGACGCCGAAAGGCCAGTTCTGCCCACTTCTGGCAGATTCACTTGCAGCCGAGTGCTGGTTTGGTACTCGGCCTGGCGGCTGAAGTTCCAGGCCTGGCCGACGAGCAGAGTCGCCGCGAGCGTCAGGCCGAAGACAAGCAGCCGCCGACGATTGCCTTGCCGCACGCGCCTCGCCGCTTCTTCCGCTTCGAGCCCGCCTTCACTGCCCCAGCGGCGCGGGACGCTCTGCTCAGTGCTCATCTCCAAGGGCTCCTGCGCGCAAACGATGCGAGGCATGCCTCGCGCATACGGCGAACGCAGACATCATGGCTGCGGCAAGGCCTTCGTGGCTGTCGACGCTTGCCATCGTACCGTGTTGACCTGTGCTCGACCATGCGCTCAGCGATTCGTGCCGCTGCTGCGGGTGGAAGCGGCCTACATCCCCGCGTAGTTCGGCCCGCCACCGCCCTCGGGCGTGACCCAGACGATGTTCTGCGTCGGATCCTTGATGTCGCAGGTCTTGCAGTGCACGCAGTTCTGCGCGTTGATCTGCAGCCGGTCGCTTCCGTCTTCGTTCTTCACGAACTCGTACACCCCGGCCGGGCAGTAGCGTGACTCCGGCCCGGCATATCGCGCCAGGTTGATGCCCACCGGCACGCTGGCGTCCTTCAGTGTCAGGTGCGCCGGCTGCTGTTCCTCGTGGTTGGTATTGCTGATGAATACGCTGCTCAGTCGGTCGAAGGTCAACTTGCCGTCGGGCTTGGGGTAATCGATCGGTGTGCACTCGGCCGCGGGCCGCAGGTACAGATGGTCGGCCTGCTCGCGATGGATGGTCCACGGCGGCGACTTGAAGCCCAGCTTGGGCAGCAGCCATTGTTCGATGCCGGTCATCAGCGCGCCGATCAGCGCACCCTTCTTGAACCACTGTTTGAAGTTGCGCGAGCGGTCGAGCTCCGCGAACAGCCAGCTCTTGCCGAAGGCCTCGGGGTAGCTTCCCAGCTCGTCGTGCGCGCGCGCGGCCTGCAAGGCGGCGAAGGCCGCCTCGGCGCAGAGCATGCCGCTCTTCATCGCGGCATGGCTGCCCTTGATGCGGCTGGAATTAAGGTAGCCCGCATCGCAGCCGATGAGCGCGCCGCCGGGGAACACCGTCTTCGGCAGGCTGAGCAGGCCGCCAGCGCTGATGGCGCGCGCGCCGTAGCCGATGCGCTTGCCGCCTTCCAGGTGCGCGCGGATGCTGGGGTGCGTCTTCCAGCGTTGCATCTCCTCGAACGGGCTCAGGTACGGGTTGCTGTAGTCCAGCCCGACCACCAGGCCGAGCGTGGCCTTGTTGCCCTCCAGGTGATAGAGGAAGCCGCCGCCATAGGTCTCGCTGTCCATCGGCCAGCCGGCGGTGTGCACCACCAGGCCGGGCCTGGCTTTGCTCGGATCGAGTTCCCACAGCTCCTTGATGCCGATGGCATAGCTCTCCGGGTTGCAGCCCGCGTCGAGCTTGAAGCGCGCAATCAACTGCTTGCCCAGGTGGCCGCGCGCGCCCTCGGCGAAGAGGGTGTACTTGCCGAGCAGTTCCATGCCGAGCTGGAAGCCTTCGTGCGGCTCGCCGTCCTTGCCGATCCCCATGTTGCCGGTGGCCACGCCACGCACCGCGCCGTCTTCGGCGTACAGCACCTCGGCGGCGGCGAAGCCGGGGAAGATCTCCACGCCCAGGCCCTCGGCCTGCTGCGCCAGCCACTTGCACACATCGCTCAAGCTGATGATGTAGTTGCCCTGGTTGTGCAGGCAGTCGGGAACGAAGAAGTCGGGTACGCGCGCGGCGCTGGCTTCGCGCAGGAAGAGGACGTCGTCGCCGGTGACGGGCTGGTTCAATGGCGCGCCCATTTCCTTCCAGTTGGGAAAGAGCTCGTTCATCGCGCGCGGGTCCATCACCGCACCGCTGAGGATGTGCGCGCCGGGCTCGGAGCCCTTCTCCAGCACGACCACCGAGACTTCCTTGCCGGCAACGGCCGCCAGTTGCTTGAGCTTGATCGCCGCCGACAGGCCCGCGGGCCCCGCGCCGACCACGACCACGTCGTACTCCATCGACTCGCGTGGGCCGTAGGTTTCGAGGATCTGTTGCGGGGACATGGCTTGGCTCCAGGCTTTGTTCGGTGCGCGATTCTAGCCGTCGGCGACTGAAATAGAACGATCGTGCTATTTGTTCCGGCGCCTCCTTCTGCGTGCCACCTCCATGCCCGGCGTGGCAGCCTGATGCACGGGCGCCGCCAGGCCTGCGTGCTATCGTCAATGCGGCATTCGCGAGGAGAAATGCATGAGCTACAACATCGACCTGTCGGGTCGCGTGGCGCTGGTGACGGGGGCGTCCAGCGGGTTGGGTGCGCAATTCGCGCGCACGCTGTCGAAGGCCGGCGCCGGGGTGGTGCTGGCGGCGCGGCGCATCGAACGTCTGAAGACCTTGCGCGCCGAACTCGAGGCCGAAGGCGGCGACGCGCACGTGGTCACGCTGGATGTGACCGACACCGACAGCATCAAATCGGCAATCGCCCACGCCGAGACGGAAATGGGCACGATCGACATCCTGGTCAACAACTCGGGGGTGAGCACGACGCAGAAGCTGGTCGACGTCAGCCCCGAAGACTACGACTACGTGATGAACACCAACACACGCGGCGCCTTCTTCGTCGCGCAGGAGGTGGGCAAACGCATGATCGCGCGCTCGCTCGGCGCCGCACCGGGCACCTTCATCGGTGGGCGCATCGTCAACGTGGCGTCGATGGCCGGGCTGCGCGTGCTCAGCCAGATCGGCGTGTATGCGATGAGCAAGGCCGCGGTGATCCACATGACGCGGGCGATGGCGCTGGAGTGGGGCCGCTTCGGCATCAACGTCAACGCGATGTGCCCGGGCTACATCGACACCGAGATCAACCACCACCACTGGCAGACGGAAGCCGGCCAGAAGCTCATCAACATGCTGCCGCGCAAGCGCGTCGGCCAGCCGCAGGATCTGGACGCGGTGCTGATGATGCTGTGCGCCAACCAAAGCAGCTTCGTCAACGGCGCGGTGATTTCCGCGGACGACGGCTACGGGGTTTGAGATGACGGCCCCAAGACGACTTCGTCGTCGCCCCCCGAGGGGAGCGCGGCCTGCTTGGGACGGCCCGGCGCCGGCCGCTTCATGCGCGCGCTGACGCCGCTTGAAGCGCGTGTGCTTGGCGTGCTGGTGGAAAAGCAGCACACGGTGCCCGACACCTACCCGCTGTCATTGAATTCGCTGGTGGCCGGCGTCAACCAGAAGACGGCGCGAGACCCGGTGATCAACGCCACCGATGCCGAGGTGCTGAGCGCCGTCGACGGGCTGAAATCGTTGAGCCTGGTGTTCGAAGGCAGCGGCAGCCGCGTGGTGCGTTTCGAACACAACATGGGCCGCGTGCTCGGCCTGCCGGGTGCATCGGTCGCCTTGCTGACGCTGTTGATGCTGCGCGGGCCGCAGACCTCGGCCGAACTGCGGCTGCACTGCGAACGGCTGCACCGCTTTGCCGACATCTCCTCGGTCGAGGGCTTCCTCGACGAGCTTGCGGCCAAGGAGCCGCCGCGCGTGCTCAAGCTGCCGCGCGCGCCGGGCTCGCGCGAGCCGCGCTGGGCGCACCTGCTGTGCGGCGAGGTGGCGTTGACCGAACGCACCGAGGGTGACGCCGAGGGCTTGGGCGTGTCGGCCGGCGAGATCGCCGCATTGAAGGCCGAGCAGGCGCGTTTGGCGGCCGAGCTCGCGCAACTGCGCGAGCTGGTGCAGCGCATGGCGGCCGAGCTCGGCATCGACACCGCCTGAGTTCCATCGGGGCCGGACGCATGCGCTTCGACATCCCAGAGCAGAAGAAGTTGGTGCACGAGATGGTGATGCCCATCCGCTGGGGCGACATGGACGCGATGGGCCATGTCAACAACACGCTGTACTTCCGTTACTTCGAGATCATCCGCATCGAGTGGCTGCACGGCGTGGCCGGCCCGCCCGACATGAATGGCGAAGGCTTCGTCGTCGCCAATGCCTTCTGCAACTTCCTGCGCCAGCTCGAGTATCCGGGCGAGCTTCTGGCAAAGCAGTACGTTGCCAATCCAGGGCGCAGCAGCTTCGACACCTTCGTCACGCTGGAACGCATCGATGCGCCGGGCCAGCTCTACGCCACCGGCGGTGCTACCGTGGTGTGGGTCAACATCCCGCAGGGAAAGTCGGCGCCATTGCCCGAGCGGCTGCGGCTGCTGCTGGCATGAGTGTCGATTTCGTGGCGCGGCGCGCCTGGGTGCGCGAGGCCATCCGACGCATCGAGGCCGACTACCAGCGCAGCAGCGACACGCACCTGATTCCGTTGGCGCTGCCCGGGTTCCCCGGCATCGACCTGTACCTGAAGGACGAGTCCAGCCATCCCACCGGCAGCCTGAAACACAGGCTGGCGCGCAGCCTGTTCCTGCACGCGCTGTGCAACGGCCTGTTGCACGAAGGCTTCACCGTGGTCGAGGCCTCGAGCGGCTCCACCGCCATCAGCGAGGCCTACTTCGCGCGGCTGCTCGGCCTGCCCTTTGTCGCGGTGATGCCGCGTGGCACCTCGCCCGAGAAGGTGACGGCAATCGAATTCCACGCAGGCCGCTGCCACCTGGTGGACGATCCGACCACCATCTATGCCGAGAGCCAGCGTCTGGCGGACGAACTGAAGGGCCACTACATGGACCAGTTCACCTACGCCGAGCGGGCCACCGACTGGCGTGCCAACAACAACATCGCCGAAAGCATCTACCTGCAGATGCAGCGCGAGACACATGCCTGCCCGGCGTGGATCGTGGCCAGCGCCGGCACCGGCGGCACGCTGGCCACCATCGGCCGCTACGTGCACTACTGCCGCCACGATACGCGGGTGTGCGGCGTCGATGCCGAGTTCTCGGTGTTCTTCGACCACTACCTCGGCGGCGATGCGCGGCTGACGCTGGACCGCGGCTCGCGCATCGAGGGCATCGGCCGCCCGCGCGTCGAGGCGTCCTTCGTGCCCGGCGTGCTCGACGCGATGGTCAAGGTACCCGATGTGTGGAGCCTGGGTGCGACGCATGCCTTGAGCGGTCGCCTGGGCCGGCGTGTCGGCGGCTCCACCGGCACCAACCTGGTGGCGGCGCTGGCCTGCGCGCAGAGCCTGAAGAAGCGGGGCCAGGGCGGTTCGATCGTCACGCTGTTGTGCGACGACGGCCAGCGCTACCTGCACAGCTACTTCGACGACGGCTGGCTGCGCGATCAAGGCCTGGCGTGCGAAGCGCAGCGCAGCGCCATCGACACGCTGATCGAAACCGGCAGGTGGCCGGCCGCACTGCGCCGCGCCTGGGGCCTGGCCGGTGACCTGAGCCTGTAGCGCGACGCCCGTCGAACTGCTTGCCGGACACCGCCCGGCCTTTCACACGAGGACTATCGACCATGAGCGACCTTGCCTTCCTGCCCGCCACCGAACTGGCGTTGCGCCTGCGCCGGCGCGAGCTGTCGTCGGTGGAATTGCTGCAGCATTACCTGGCACGCATTGCACGTCTGAACCCGGCGTTGAACGCGGTGGTCGTGCTCGATGCCGAGCGCGCCCTGCAGCGCGCCCGGGCAGCCGACGAGGCGCTGGCTCACGGCGAAGTCTGGGGCCCGCTGCATGGGCTGCCGATGACGGTGAAGGAGTCCTTCGACGTGCCGGGCTTGGCCACCACCTGGGGCTTCGAGGCGCAGCGCGGCAATATCGCCTCACGGCCTGCCGTGGCGGTGCAGCGGCTGCAGCAGGCGGGTGCAGTGATCTTCGGCAAGACCAACGTGCCGGTGAACCTGGCCGATTGGCAGACGTTCAACCCGGTGTATGGCACGACCCACAACCCCTGGGACCTGTCACGCACGCCGGGTGGGTCGTCCGGCGGCTCGGCAGCGGCGCTGGCGGCCGGCCTGACTGCCCTGGAACTGGGCAGCGACATCGGCGCGTCGATCCGCAATCCGGCGCATTACTGCGGCGTGTGGGGGCACAAGCCCACCTGGGGCGTGGTGCCGCAGCAGGGCCACCAACTGCCGGGCACCGAATGCATCGACGCGCTCGACATCGCGGCGGCGGGCCCGCTGGCGCGCAGTGCGCACGACCTGACGCTGTCGATGGATATCCTGGCGACGCCACTGCGGGCCTTCGGGCCCCTGGGCTGGGTGCCCGCGGCGTGGCGCGACAACGGCGTGCCCGCGCCGCGCCTGCGCGTGGCGGTGATCGACGACGACGCCTGCGCCGAAGTCGATGCCAGCGTGCGCGACCAACTGCGGGGCCTGGCCGACTTCCTGCGATCGCGTGGCCTGACGGTGAGCAACCAGGCGCGGCCGGTGGACAGCGCCGAGGCCTGGGAGACCTACGTGCACCTGTTGCGCGCGGCCACCGGCGCACAACTCGACGACGCGCAATACCAGCAGGCGCGTGCGCACGCGGCTGCCCACGCGAGCGGCAGCCGCGACTTCGCCGCCTGGAACTGGCGCGGCGTGACACTGTCGCACCGCGATTGGGTGCACCACGACGATGTGCGCAGCAAGCTGCGCCGCCAGTGGGCGACATTCTTCGAAACCTGGGATCTGCTGATCTGCCCCGTCGCCACCACGCCGGCCTTCAAACAGAACCAGCAGGGCTTTCGCTGGCAACGCATGGTGCCGGTCAACGGGCATGAGCAACCCAGCACCAGTTCGCTGTTCTGGGCCGGCTATCCCGGCCTGGTCGGCCTGCCGGCCACGGCCGTGCCGCTGGGCCTGTCGAGCGAGGGCCTGCCCATCGGTGCGCAGGTGATCGGCCCGGTGTTCGCCGACCCGGTGTGCCTGCGTTTTGCGCGCTGGCTGGAAGCCGAGTACCGCGCCTTCGTGCCGCCACCGATGGCCGTGGCGGGCTGAAGCAATACGCTCAAGCCGCGGCGCTGACTGCCCGCGTCAGATGCGGCAGGGCACGGGCCCGATGCGGATTCGCATTCGATCGAAACAGAGCCGGATCGACGTGCGTCAACGGCTGCGGCGCATTGCTGTCCTTCAACGCCTGCCGTCGAAGTCACACTGGCGGCCACTACCCGGTACTGGTGAGTGTCGGCAATACCGCCATCCCTTGCGGTCCGATTCGCCCCAGTTCCGGCCCACCATCGCCCGTGTGCTGACAGAACCCGTTGGCGTCACGTCCGTGGGTGTTCATGCCGCCCAGCACGACATACGTACGCCAAAGCGTCAGCCACCGCGATGGCGCGGTCGACGCGCGGATCAGACCTTCCGCGGCGCGAGCAGGAGCGGCACCAGGGGCGCAATCGCCGCCATCGCCAGCACCACCACCGCTCCGGATGGCAGGTCGAACCGTGCCGACAACGCGAGCCCCAGAGCGTAGCCCAGCGCGCCCAGCGCATAGGCGGCAGACAGCCGCATGGCCGGACGCAGCCGGCGCACCGCGAGCGCCGGCACGATCAGGCTGGTGAAGACCAGATAGACGCCGACGAGTTGCACCGACGCGGTCACCGCCAGCGCAAACAGCAGGTAAAAGCCCATGCGCCCAAGCCGCTCGCGCAGGCCGAACCACAGCGCCAGCACCAGCGCGCTGAGCAGTGCCATGCCGACGAGCTGCGTACTCGACACCCATAGGATCTGGCCAACGAGCAGGTCCTTGAGATGTTCGCCGCCATGCGGGTTGCCGGCCAGCAGCAGCAGGCCGGCGCAGGAGGCGAGCACGAAGGACACGCCGATCAGGGCCTCCTGGATGTCGGGCCAGCGGCGCTCGGTCCAGGTAAGGACCAAGGCACCGAGCAACGCCGCCGCCAGCGCCGACACCTGCACCGCCCAGCCCTGCGGCTCCAGGCCCAGCGCATCGGCCGCGATGACACCGATGCCGGCGATCTGCGCGATCGCCAGGTCGATGAACACGATGCCGCGTTCCAATACCTGTGCACCCAGCGGCACATGCGTGGCCAGCACCAGCAGGCCGGCCAACAGCGCCGGCAGCAGGATGTGCCAATCGAAGGCTTCGGGCGTCATGGCAAGGCCTTGAGCAAGCGGTGCACGGTGTCGTCGAAGAGTGAGAACAAGTCCTTGGCCTGCTCGTTTCCGCCCACTGTGAATGGCAGCACGACGATGGGCAGCTTGGTGCGCTCGGCCAGCCAGTCAGCACCGCGTCCATCGTTGTAGGCGGCGCGCACGATCATCTTCGCCGGTCTGGCCTGCAGGCCTGTCAGCACTGCGCTCAGATGCGTGCTGGTCGGCTCGATGCCGGGCTTGGGTTCGAGCGCGGCCACCTGCACCAGACCCAGCCATTGCTCCAGGTACGGAAATGCCTTGTGTTGCACAACGATGGGCGTGCCGCGCAGTGGCGTCGCCTGTTGCTCCCAGCGGGCAATGGCCGCCTTCCAGCGCGCCATGAAGTCCGCCTGCCGCGCCTGGTAGGCCGCCGCATTGGCTGGGTCCAGTTCGGCCAGCCGCCGCGCCAGCGGCTCGGCGACGAGCATGATGTTGCGAGGGTCGGTCTGGATGTGCGGATTGCCCAGCGCGTGCACGTCGCCGTCGGCGCGGTCCAGCCGCGTTGGCACCTCGAGCTTGGGGACGAAGGCCGCGGCCTCGAAGTTGCCCGGCTTGCCCGGCTGGATGGCGCTGTTGCCGGACTGGCGGATCAACAAGGGCAGCCAGCCGACCTCGAGCTCGGCACCGGTGCACACCACGAGGTCCGTGTTGCGCGCCGCGGCAACCAGGCTCGGCCGCGCCTGGATGCGGTGCGGGTCCTGCAAGCCGGTGGTGGCGACGTAGACGCTGACCTTGTCGCCGGCCAGCTCCTGCACCAGCGCGCCCCATTCGGGTTCGCAGGCCAGCACCTTCAGCGCGGCGTGGGCCGCGGGCGAAATGAGCGCGACGAGCAGCGCCGCGGCGATGGAAAGAAATCGTTGCATGAGAGTCTCCCTGGGATCAGAAGCCATGTGCACCGTGGGAGCCCAGGCTCAATTGGTACTGCACGATGAACTGGTTGTCGGTCAGGCCGTAGCGCGCGCGGTCGTTGGCGTATTGAAGCCGCACGCGGCTGTACTCGCTGGGTGCCCAGTCGAGCATCAGCGTGGAGCGCGTCGGCGAGTAGGTCGGCACATACAGGCTGCCGTTGTTGGAGGCCGCGTCCACGTTGCCGACGTTCAAGCGGTCGTAGCGCAGGCCCACGCGCCATTCGGGCAGGAACTTGTAGACGCCTTGCGCGTACCAGCCCGACTGCACGGCGCTGAAGCTGTCGGTCCGCGCCAGACCCGTGCTGTCGTAGGTGAGGCTGCCGCTTTCGTCGCGGTGCATGTATTCGCCCTGCAGTGTCAGCGAGGTGCGCTGTGCATTGCCGTTGGGCGCCCACTTCCACACGCCGTCGACGATGAGCATGCGCGTGTTGCCGCTGAACAGCTGCGTCACACTGTTGCCCGAGTTGTCGAGATCCCACGACTCACGGTCGTTTGACTTGGCCCACAGATAGGACAGTCCCGCGCGCCAGTTGTGGCTGGCGCCGACGTCGCCGCCGGTGTGCGCGAACACGGCCGCGGTGCCCGGCTGGTTGCCATTGCTGCCCCCGCTGGGAAACGGCCCGGCAGCGCCGATCGAGCCGCCCAGTTCGATGTACTGATCGGTCGGCAGCAAGGCGCGCAGCTGCAATCCATCCTGCTTCAGCTGGCCTTCGAGAAAGGCCTGATACACCAGCGGCTGATCGACGAAGTCCCAGGTGTGGGCATGCTTGTCATTCAGGTAGCCGATGCTCGACAGGAAGCGTCCTGCCTTCAGGCCCAGCCCCGCCGGCAGCGCCGTGGTCTGCAGGAAGGCTTCCTCCACCGATGCACTGTTGTCCGCTTCGAGCGCCACGCTCAGCGAACCGAAGAACCAGGGATCAACGTTGGCCGAGATGGTGAGTTCGGATTCGCCGAGAGAGAAGCCCTGCACGCCCGGGCCGATCTCGGCACCGGTGAGGAAGCCGTTGAAGCGGTAGTGCTCCGGGTCCTGCGAAAGGCTGGCGTAGCTGGCCGACAGGATCAGCGAGATGGCCGGGTTGAAGGCATTGGCGGCAGCAGGTGCAGCGGCGGCCGAGACCGGTGCCGGCAGCGGTTCGGCAGCGGGTGTGGATGCAGGTGCGGCACCAATTGCCGCACTGGGGGTGGCAGGCAGTGGCGCGGCGGCGGCCGATGAGCCAGCCTCGGCCTGACGCACGCGCGCTTCCAGCGCATTCAGTCGCGCTTCGTAGTCTTGGCGCATCTGGTCGATCTGCTGCTGCAATCGTTTCAGCTGCTGCTGCTCAGGGGTGTCGGTGGCGAAGACGGGGGTCGCGCCAAGTGCGGCCATGCCTATCAGTGCGACCAGAAGGACGGGTCGGATCATCTCGATGAATCTCCATGCAGGCGCAGCCCTGGCTGGGTCATTGGGTTGCGGTGGCCTGTCGTGCAGGCGATGCGGCGGCCGGCGCCGTGGCGCGGCCGATCTGGCGTCGTGTGGCTCAGCCGCGCCGTGGCGGCGCGCGCGAGTCGTAGGCAACGAAGGCCTCGACGCGGCACGGCAACACGGCCGCATGGCCGTGACGGCCGTGCGAGGCCTCGTGCACGGCGTCCATCGTCGCCGGCGGTACGGCGGCATCGACGCCTGCCAGTTGCAGGCACATCTCGCACGCCTGCACATCCCCTGCGACCGGGTCGTGTGGCACCGGCGACTGCAGCGTCGTCAGCGCGTGCGACAGGGCGTGCTGCTGCGCCATGAAACCGAGCAGCAGGATCGCCGCAGCGCAGAGCCAGGCGATGGCGGTGCGTTGGCGACGTGCCGACTTCATGCGGCGATCCTAGCGGATTCCCGGCGCGGCGCAGCTGATTTCTGCCCTACCGTGCTCATGGCGCGCGCAGCGACCCCATCAGCTGAGCGCATGTCCACTTCGTGATGACGAAGCTGTTTCCACGGGTGTCGCTGCTGGGTCGGGAGCGTGAGTTCGGCGCCCCAAGTCGAACTTCAGCTTCGCGCCGCGGCCTGCCCGGGTCCGCTACGGGCGATTGAACACAAGCCGCATCAGGCCTTGACCTGTCGCGCGGCCGTGCGCGCGGCGCGCTCGCTCAACGCGCCGGGAAAGTACAGCGCCGTCAGGCTGGGTGTGTGCACGGGCACGAAGCCTTCGCGCTGCGGTGTCGCACCGGCAAAGCGGCGCCAGTCGGTTTGCCGGTGGATCTGGTCGCAGGTTTCGAGCAGGCCGATGGTCTCGCGGTCGCCGAGCAGCACGCCCTGCACGCGCAGTCCGAGTTGGGCCTTGGCCTGGTCCAGCCGCTGCAGCATGGCCGTGGTGCAGCCGAACTCGCCGTCGCTGACGATCAGCAGGTCGGCGCTCTGCCAGCGTTCGCTGTGCACCAGCTCGACCACGCGCTCCAGCGGTGCCTGCAGGTCGGTGCCGCCGTCGAAACTGCTGCCGATGAAATCGAGCAGCTGGCGCAGGCCGTCGCGGTCGAGCTCGAGCTCGGCTTCGATGATCTCGCCCGGCCCGCCGAAGGCGATCAAGCGGCAGGCCCGTTGCTCGCGCTGCGCCACGCGCAGCACCTCGAGCACCACCGCCTTGGCGATGTTCTCGGGCGCGCCGCGCATCGAGCCCGAGGTGTCGATGCAGACCAGCATCGGGCCGCGCTGCAGCGATTGCAGCGATGGTTGGGCCGCCTGCGGCCGTTGGCGCGCCGCCGGGTCGGGCACGGCTTCGAGCAGCACCGCCTCGCTCTCGTAGGTGAGCAGCCGGCTTTCGGCCAGGCGCGCGCGCCAAAGCTTGTGCAGCACCGGGTGGCGGATCTGCAGCGCCTCGCTCGAAAGCATGCGTTCGATGCGGTCGGAGTGGCGGATGCCCTTCAGCTCGCCGGGCGCATCGTCCAGGCGTGTCTCGCGATGCGTCACCGGCTGGGCACGCGACGCGCGTGGCAGCGCTTGCGGCTGCGGCGTGGGTGTCTGGCCCGGGTGCGCCTCGGCGCGGCCCAGGCAGCGGATGACTTCAGCCAGGGGCTGCAGATGCGGCAGCAGCGCGGCGATGCGTTGCGCCTCGTGCCACTCGCGCGAGTTCAGGTGGCCGCGCAGCTCGTCGCGGCGCATGTTCGGCAGCTCGCCCAGGCCCTGCAGCAGCGCCAGCACTTCTTCCCAGCCGGCCCTGTCGACGCTCCATTCGGCGCGAAAGGCGTTGCTGACCAAGGCGATGGCGACATCACGCGGCAGGCGCGGCAGATGGTCGGGGATGCGGTCCAGGTGCCACAGCAGCGTGCGCAGCAATTGCAGCACCAGCGGCGGGCTGGCGCGGCACAGCGCGGCCAGGCCGAGCTCGCCGATCACCGCGCGCAGCGCCTGCAGCGCCGGCGTGTCACCGAAGTCGTGTGTGTCATCGGGCAGCTCGCCGCCCAGCAACGCATCGTGCCAGTCCCGCAGGTCCTGCAGTCGTCGGCCGCAGTCGCCGGCCGCGCAGACCAGCCCCGGCAGCCAGAGCTCGCGCGGCAGCGCCTGCAGCCGGTCGTAGGGGGCGTCGAGGTCGCGCATCGCGGCGCCTTGCTTGTCGCAGTGGCTCAGGCCGGCAACGGCAGCGGCTGCGGCGCGGGCTCGTGGCTCGCGCTGTCGAGCGGCAGCTCGGCGAAACCCTGCCGCGTGGCGCGCAGGCGTTGCACGAAGCCGTCGAGCCGCTGCAGCGTGGCCGCTTGCGCCGCACACCAGTCGGCGGCCAACATGGGCGGCAGCCACACGCGGCCGGCCAGCGCGCGGCGCGTGGCCTCGGCCTGCTGGCGCAACGGCGCCAGGTGCGCATGTGCGCGCTGCAGCACCTCGTCCACTTGGGCCAGCCTTGCCGCCACATGGCCCGTGCTGTAGCGCTTGCGCGCGAAGGCTTCGAGCGCGTCGCTGGTCATGCGCAGCATGCCGGTGTCGGTCGTGCCGCCCAGGCTGCGTGCCAGCGCGATCTTGCCGGCGCCGCCGTCGTCCGCGTCGTTCTCGATGCTCTGCTCGATCTCCAGCTGCTTTTCGAAGGCCTCGACGGCGCGGGTGAGCCAGGGCGCGTCCTGCGGCGCGGCCTGCGCCACCTGCTCGACGAACCACTGCTGCAGCGGTGCCACCTGCGCCGGCTCGGCGGCCAGCGCATAGGGCGCGAGCCAGAGGTCCCAGGCATCCAGCGCGTGCCGGCCCTCGCTCAGTGCCGCGGTGCGCATCAGGCCGATGAGCTGGCGCCAGCGGCGGTCGGACACGGCGATGCCGCGCTGCGCGACCAGGGCGCGCAGTGCGTGCAGTTGCTGCAGCACCACGTCGGGCAGCGCGATGCGCTCGCGCGCGCCGTGCAGTGCGCTCAATTCGGCGCGCGTCAGCGGCTGCAGCTCGGCGGCCGTGTCGTCGGGCAAGCGCAGCAGCGCTTCGAACGAACTGTCGCTGACGGCGGCCACCGGCACGCGCAGCAGGAAGCGGTCGTAGAAGGCGCGCAATGCCTCGTCGGCCGGCACCTCGTTGCTGGCGCCGATGACGCTGACCAGCGGCGTGCGCGTGCGCCCGGTGCCGTTGTCGAACTCGCGTTCGTTGAGCAGCGTCAGCAGCGCGTTCAGGATCGCCGAGTTGGCCTTGAAGACTTCGTCGAGGAAGGCGATGCCGGCGGTGGGCAGGTAGCCGGCGGTCAGGCGCTCGTAGCGGTCGTGCTCCAGCGCCTTCAGCGACAGCGGACCGAACAGTTCCTCGGGCGTCGAGAAGCGCGTCAGCAGGCGCTCGAAGTAGGGCGCGTCGTCGAAGGCCCGGTGCAGGCGTCGCGCCAGCGCACTCTTGGCCGTGCCGGGCGGCCCGATCAGCAGCACATGCTCGCCGGCCAGCGCGGCCAGCAGGCACAGCCGCACCGCGTCGGCGCGTTCGAGCAGGCCGTGCTCCAGCGCGGCCAGCAGCCGCTGCAGCCGTTCGACGCTGGGCAGGGCGGGGGTGTTCATGCGCGGATTGTGGCGCGCCTCGCGCTCAACCGACGACCCTGCGCGCCGCGCGCTCCCGCGCGAGCGCTTTGGAGCGGCCATGCGCGCTCACTCCGAAAGCAGCCGGTTGACGAGTTCGGCACTCGTCGCTGCGGCGTACTTGCGCATCAGCCGTGCACGGTAGACGTCCACCGTGCGTGGGCTGATGGCCAGGCGCTTGCCGATCAGCTTGCTCGTCAGCCCGTCGATCAGCAGCGCGGCGATCTCGCGTTCGCGCGGCGTCAGCTCGACGCGCAGCTGGCGCCGCGACGACAGGTCCTCGAAGGCCCAGATGCCGGCCGCATGCGGCTGCCGCGGATCGAGTGCGCGGCCGGTGACATGACACCAGAACAGCTCGCCCGCCTGCGGGCCGGCCACGCGCTTCATCACCCGGTCGTCGGCATACCAGCCGTTCGCATCCAGGCTGGCGACGATGCGCTGCCCCGTGCGCTCGTATTCGTCGTGCGTCGGGTAGAGCAGCTCGAAGGACTGGCCCACCAACTGCTCGCGCGTGGCGCCGAAGATGGCCAGCGCCTGGCGATTGCAGTCGGTCATCAGCCGCTCGCGCGACAGCACCATGCCGATCGGTGCCAGCTCGAAGGCGGTGCGGTAGTCCAGGTTCTGCGGCACGGCACGCGACGCCAGCTACATCAGGGCGTAGGTGGTGGTGGCATGCGCCGCGAGTTCGCCCTGCGCATCGGTGATGTGGACCTCGCCGAAGACGATCTTGCGCCCCATGCGCAGCACACGTGCGACCACGCGCGCCGCGCCGGCGTCGCCAGGGATGGGGCGCAGGAAACTGGTCTGCAGCTGCACCGTGGTCATCGGCCGGAATTCGCCCAGGCGCGTGCAGATCGCCAGGATCATCGCCGTGTCGGCCGCCGCCATCATCGACTGGCCGCAAAGCACGCCGCCACCATGCACGTGTTTCGGGCTGATCGGCAGCGACAGCCGCACCTCGCCGGGCAGCGCTTCGACCAGCTGCAGATCGAGTTCGGCCACCCACGCGGCGACCACCGATTTCAAGACGCCGCGCAGTTTGTCCAGGTCGATGGGGCTTTCGTGCTTCAAATGCGCTCCCGGGTCGTGACTAATCAATTCTACGTAATGACTACTTAACTCATTACGTAGTACGCTGCGCGCCTGCGACACCGCAGCCTTTGCTGCAGAAGGACCAGGGCATGAGAAAGATCTTCCCGAGCGCGGCCGACGCGCTAAAAGGCATCGTCCGCGACGGCCAGCTGATGGCGGTGGGCGGCTTCGGTCTGTGCGGCATCCCCGAGGCGTTGATCGCCGCGCTGCGCGACAGCGGCGTGAAGGACCTGACGGTCATCTCCAACAACGCCGGCGTCGACGGCTTCGGCCTCGGCCAGCTGCTGGAGACGCGCCAGATCCGGCGCATGATCTCCAGCTACGTCGGCGAGAACAAGGAGTTCGAGCGCCAGTACCTGGCCGGCGAACTGGAGCTGGAATTCACGCCACAGGGCACGCTGGCGGAAAAGCTGCGTGCCGGCGGCGCCGGCATCCCGGCCTTCTTCACGCGCACCGGCGTCGGCACGCTGGTGGCCGAAGGCAAGGAAACGCGCGAGTTCGACGGCCACACCTACGTGATGGAGCGTTCGCTGCTGCCCGACGTGTCGCTGTCCAAGGCCTGGAAGGCCGACGAAAGCGGCAACCTGATCTACCGCCGCACGGCGCGCAACTTCAACCCCGCCGTGGCGATGGCGGGCAAGATCAGCGTGGTCGAGGTCGAGGAGATCGTGCCCACCGGCAGCCTCGACCCGGACGCGGTCCACCTGGCCGGCATCTACGTGCACCGCCTGGTGCTGAACGCCCACCCCGAAAAGCGCATCGAGAAGCGCACCATCACCGAACGGGCCGGCGTCTAGCCGGACGCGACCTGTCAGGGTGCCGCGAGACACCCGCTCTTCCATCACTCCGAAGGAGGCCCAAATGGCTTGGACCCACGACCAGATGGCCGCGCGCGCGGCCCAGGAACTGCAGGACGGCTTCTACGTCAACCTGGGCATCGGCTTGCCGACGCTGGTGGCCAACTTCGTCAACCCGGACATCGAGGTCTGGCTGCAGAGCGAGAACGGCATGCTCGGCATCGGCCCGTTCCCGACCGAGGACGAGGTCGACGCCGACCTCATCAACGCCGGCAAGCAGACCGTGACCACGCTGCCCGGCAGCAGCATCTTCGGCAGCCACGACAGTTTCGCCATGATCCGCGGCGGCAAGATCAACCTCAGCATCCTCGGCGCGATGCAGGTCAGCGAGCACGGCGACCTGGCCAACTGGATGATCCCGGGCAAGATGGTCAAGGGCATGGGCGGCGCGATGGACCTGGTGGCCGGCGTGAAGAGCGTGGTCGTGCTGATGGAACACGTGGCCAAGAAGAAGGATGGCAGCTTCGACCTGAAGATCCTGCCGCACTGCACCTTGCCGCTGACCGGCGTGGGCGTGGTCGACCGCATCGTTACCGACCTGGCGGTGCTCGACGTCACGCCGCACGGGCTGAAGATCGTGGAAATGGCACCCGGCGTCACGCGCGACGAACTGCAGGCCAAGACCGGCGTGACGCTGCAATAGCGCCGCTGCCCCGCCCGTGCCGCGCCGCATGCAGGCGCCATTGATGCTTTCGATGGTCGTGCGTCGCTGGGTGGCGCCGGGCTTGGCCGCGCTGCTGGTGGCCTGCGCTGCGCCCGCACCGCCGCCCGCGCCGCTGCCCGAGGTGGCCTCGGGCAGCCTTGAAAAGACGCTGCAGACGGCGTCGCGCTACATGGTCTCGGCCGCTCATCCGCTGGCGGCCGAGGCGGGCTTGCAGCTGCTGCGCCAGGGTGGCTCGGCAGTGGACGCGGCCATCGCCGTCCAGATGGTGTTGACACTGGTCGAGCCGCAGGCCAGCGGCATCGGCGGCGGTGCCTTCGCGCTGCACTGGGACGGCGCCACGGTGCAGGCCTGGGACGGCCGCGAGGCGGCGCCGGCCGCGGCCGACGAGCGCCTCTTGCTGCGCGCCGATGGACAGCCGATGCCTTTCGGCGAGGCGGCGGCGGGCGGCTTGGCGGTGGGCGTGCCCGGAGTACTGAAGATGCTCGAGCAGGTGCACCGCCTGCATGGCCGGCGGCCCTGGCCCGAACTCTTCGAGCCGGCCATTCGCATCGCCGAGCAAGGTTTCGAGATCAGCCCACGCCTGCACGCGCTGCTCGCCGCCGAGGCCGCGTTGAAGAACGAGCCCCGCGCCGCCGCCTACTTCTACCGTGCCGACGGCACGCCTCACCCGGTGGGTCATGTGCTGCGCAACCCGGCGCTCGCGCAAGTGCTGCGCCAGTTGTCGGCGCAAGGCACGGCGGCGTTCTACCAGGGCGCGGTGGCGCAGGACATGGTCGCGCGCGTGCGCGGCCATGTGGCGGCGCCGGGCCGGCTCGGCCTGGCCGACCTCGCTGGCTACGACAGCCTGGAACGCACGCCGCTGTGCACCGACTGGACCGAACGCTACCGGATCTGTGGCATGCCGCCGCCGTCGTCGGGACACCTGGCGACGATGCAGATTCTGGGCATGCTGCAGTTCACGCCGCCCCTGGCCCCGCCCCTGGTGGACGGCATTCCCGGTGCGCCGTGGCTGCACCTGTATACCGAGGCCGCGCGGCTGGCCTTCGCCGACCGTGCGCTGTACGTGGCCGACCCGCGCTTCGTGCCCGCGCCGGCCGGTGACTGGAACAGCCTGCTCGCCCCGGCTTATCTGCAGCAGCGCGCTGCGCTGATCGGCGTGCGCGCCATGGACGTGGTGCCGGCCGGCGTGCCGGTGCTGCCGCGCCGTGCGCTGGCGCCGCAGCCGGCCCAGGCCGAGTCGGGCACCAGCCAGATCAGCATTGTCGATGCGCAGGGCCATGCGCTGAGCATGACCACGAGCATCCAGACCGCCTGGGGTTCGCGCATCCTGGCCGATGGTGCTACTGGGCTGCCGGGGGGATTCCTGCTCAACAACCAGCTGACCGACTTTTCCTTCATGCCGCACGATGCGAAGGGCGTGCCGATCGCCAACCGCGTGCAGCCGGGCAAGCGGCCCAGGTCCAGCATGAGCCCGACGCTCGTCTTCGATCGCAGCGACGGCCGGCTGCTGATGGTGGCGGGATCGACGCTCGGGCCCATGATCATCCACTCCATGGCCAAGGCGCTGACCGGCTCGCTGGATTGGGGCCTGGATGTGCAGCAGGCCATCGACCTGCCCAACTTCGGCCCGATCGACGGGTCGCTGCTGCTGGAGAAGGGGCGTTTCCCAGCGCACACGGTCGAGGACCTGCGCGCGCGCGGGCACCGCGTCATGCCGGCCGATCTGCCCACTGGGCTGCAGCTCATCCGGCGCAGCGGCGGGCAGTGGGTCGGCGGTGCCGATCCGCGCAAAGAGGGCGTGGCGCTGGGCGATTGAGCGCGCAGCACCGCCGGATCGGTGCCTGTCGCACGCGTGTCACGGGCTTTAGGCAGAATGTGCATCTAGCTCGTGCGGTCGGTCACGCGCGTCGCCGCTGCCCTCGAAAGCGGGATTGCCGGCAGCTGGTGGCTGTGCGAGCCTGACGGGTACGACGAATCTGGCAAGAGAAAGGCAGACATTCCCATGACGGAACTCGGTGACAGCCTCGAGCGCATGAGCTTCATGCAGCTGCTGCTGCTGTTCGGTGTCGTCACCAGCTATGTCGTGGCTCTGGGCGGCATGCTGAGCGTGCGCCTGCGCCAGCGTGCGGCGCTGCTGGCGCTGTTGCTGGCGGTGGCCTTCACGGCGTTGACCGATCCCTGGGTGCACGGCGCCCTGCTGATGGCTTTCGTGATCGCCGGCCTGGGCTTGTTCGTCCTGCTCAGCTGGCTGCTGGCCCGCCTCCTCGGGCCGCGCGAGCTGCCGGTCGAAGAGGTAGCCGAGCCCGCGCTGCCCTCGCCATCGCAGCCCGATTTGCCGCCAGCGCCACTGCGCCCGGGCGATTCGCTCGGCCAGTTGCCGAAGGGCGCGCGCCGCGCCTGAGCCGCGCGCTGATCGCCGTGGTTGGTGCGGCTCAGCCGCCGTCCTGCTCGAAACCCACGTTGAAGTCGTTGCGGCCACTGCGGTCGCATCCGCGCAGCAGCCACAATGGCCGCGTAGCAAATGCCACCGGCACGCCGGAGCGGCCGGCCACCGGGTCGAGATGGCGCTCGAACACCGAAGCTGCCCGGCATGTAGCGCAGCGCCACGCCGGCGCGGCGCTTGCTGGAGCGGTTGGCTTGGGCGCCGTGGATCATGTAGACGTCGTGCATCGACATCTGCCCGGGCTGCAGTTGCAGGTCGACCGCAGAGTCGACATCGAAACTGTCGTCAGGCAGGCGCTGCTGCAGCGCCACGTCCTGCCGGTCCTCGTGCAGGTGAGGGTGGCAGATGCGTGCCGCATGTGAACGCGGGATCACACGCAGGCAGCCGTTTTCGACGATCGATTCATCGAGTGCCAGCCACACGGTGCAGGTGGCGAGAGGACGGATCGGCCAGTAGTGGCCGTCCTGGTGCCAGGGCGTCTCGTGGCCGTCGCCGGCTGGCTTGCAGAACACATGGCAGCCCCACAGAATGATGTCCGGGCCGATCAGCTGCTCCACGGCATCGAGGATCTGCTCGTGGCGCGCCAGTGCCAGGAACTCGGCCTGGCCGCGCACGCCTTCGTCGTTGGCGCGTCCGCCACGGCGCGAGAGGTGCGCGCTGACCAGCTTTTCGGGGCGTACGCCGGGGTTGTCGTCGAGCAGCCGGTCGAGCGCGTCGCGCAGGCCGTCGACCATCGGCGCGGGCAGGCGGAACGAGGGCACCAGGTAGCCCTTCTCGTGGTATTGCCGCACTTCGGCGTCGCTGAGCAGCCCCACGGCCTCAGCCCCGCACGAACAGTGTCACCAGCGGCTCGTCGCCGACCTGGCGGCTCCAATGGCCGTGCACCATGGCGTCGAAGCCGGCGCCTTGCGGCAGCGTGTCGGCCGAATAGAAGTGCTGGCCGGGTTCGAAGATGCGCGAGCTGCCGTCCTGCAGACCGATCTCCATGCGCCCGGACAGGATGAACACCCACTGCGGCGTGCCAGTGCAGTGGAAGCTGCTGCGAAAGCCCACCGGGCTGTGGCGCAGTTGATAGCCGCCTGAAGGCCACAGCGCCGACAGCCGCGCCTGCGGCGTGCCTTCGTCCAGCGCGATGCGCTCTTCGCGGAAGCGGGCCCGACCGTCGCCATCGGTATGGAGCACGATCTTGTGGAATTCGGGCATGGCGGAACGCTCCTGTTGTTGGATGCCGTCGACGATCTGCTGCGGTGTCTGAAGTACGTCGAAGGCGAGGGCGGCCTCGTCGGCCTGGGGTGCCTCGAGCGTGGCCAATTGACTGTCCAGCAGCGACGGTGGCATGTAGTGACCACTGCGCGCGGCGATGCGCGCGGCCAGCAACTCGCGGCTGCCGTGCAGGAAGACCAGCCTGAGATCCGGTGCGCCTTGACGCAGCACGTCGCGATAGGCACGTTTCAGCGCCGAGCAGGACAGCACCACGCCTTCGCCGGCCGCGCGGGCCCGCGCCAGGCGCGCGCCCAGCGCGCGGAGCCAGCCCTGGCGGTCGGCGTCGGTCAGGGCCTGGCCGGCAGCCATGCGCGCCACGTTCTGCGGTGGATGGAAGTCGTCGCCGTCCAGGTAGGTGGCGCCGCGCGCCTGCGCCAACAGCCGGCCCACGGTGCTCTTGCCGCAGGCGCTGACGCCCATCACCACATGGATGTCAGTCGAGGCGTTTGCCGCTGCCTTCATCGAACAGGTGCGCCTTGGCGCCGTCGATCACCAAGCCGATGCGTTCGTCGGGCTGCACCGCGGTGCGCCCGTGCAGCACGACGATGATCTGCTCGCCGCCGACTTCGAGCAGCAGCTCGGTCTCGGCACCGGTGGGTTCGACGACGATGACCTTGGCCGCGATGCCCTGGTCGGGCGTGCCCAGGCCGATGTCGCCGGGGCGGATGCCGTAGTGCACCGCCTGCCCGTCGCGGCCTTGCGAGAGCGCTGCCGCAGGCCAGGCGCTGCCCTGGGCTTCAACGAACTGGCGGCCCTCCTTGCGGCGCAGCGTGCCCTTGAAGACGTTCATCGCCGGCGAGCCGATGAACTGTGCCACGAACAGGTTGCCCGGGCGGTCGAACAGCTCCAGCGGCGTGCCGATCTGTTCGACGATGCCGTCGTGCATGACGACGATGCGGTCGGCCATCGTCATGGCCTCGATCTGGTCGTGCGTGACGTAGACGGTGGTGGTCTTCAGCCGCTGGTGCAGCGCCTTGATCTCGGCGCGCATCGCCACGCGCAGCTTGGCGTCGAGGTTGCTCAGCGGCTCGTCGAACAGAAAGACCTTCGGGTCGCGCACGATGGCGCGGCCCATGGCCACGCGTTGGCGTTGCCCGCCGGACAACTCGCGCGGGAAGCGGTCGAGCAGCGGGTCGAGATTCAGGATGCGCGCGGCATTGGCAACGCGATCGCCGGTGGTCTTGGCGTCGGCCTTGCGCAGCTTCAGGCTGAAGGCCATGTTGTCGCGCACCGTCATGTGCGGGTACAGCGCATAACTCTGGAAGACCATCGCGATGTCGCGATCCTTCGACTCCAGGTCGTTGACCACCTTGTCGTCGATCAGGATCTCGCCGCCGGAGATCTCCTCCAGCCCGGCCAGCATGCGCAGCAGCGTGCTCTTGCCGCAGCCCGATGGGCCGACCAGCACGACGAACTCGCCATCGGCGATGTCGAAGCCGATGCCGTGGATGACCTTGACCTTGCCGTAGGCCTTTTCGATGTTGCGGAAGCTGACCGATGCCATGACTGAGTGTCCGGTTTCAGCTCTTTACGGCGCCAGCGGTCAGGCCGGACACCATGTAGCGCTTGAAGGCGTAGTAGATCGCCGCCGGCGGCAGCGCATAGATGAAACCGGTGGCCATCAGCAGCTCCCAGGGCGAATCGTCGGCGGCGAGAAAGTTGCCCAGCGCCACGGCCAGCGTCAGGTGCTGCTCATTGGACAGCAGCAGGAAGCCGTACAGGTATTCGTTCCAGGCCAGCAGCAGCGCATAGGTGCCCACCGCCACCAGCGACGGCACCATCAGCGGCAGGTACACCAGCCGGAACAGCTGCAGCGGCGTGGCGCCGTCGATGCGCGCCGCTTCGTCCAGCTCCCACGGCAGCTTGTCGCGAGGCCTGCTTCAGCACCCAGATGCAGTAGGGCGAGGCGATCGTCACCATCGCCAGCACCAGCGACCAGCGGTTGTTGAGCAGGCCGTAGGTGGCCATGGTCTTGTACATCGGCACGGCCAGGAAGGCCGCCGGGATGAAGTAGGTGAACAGCGCCAGGTTCATCACCGTGCGCCCGCCGGGCACCTTCAGCCGGCTGATGGCGAAGGCGGCGGTGGTGGCGATGAACAGCGTGATCACGCCCACCGCCACGGCGATCAACAGCGAATTGCCGAGCTGCACCCAGAAGTGGTTCAGGTAGAAGTGCTGTCTGCTGGAACACGGTCTCGAAGTTCTGCAGCGTCGGGTTCTTCGGCCACAGCCGCCCCGAGGTGGCCTGGTCGCGCTCGGAGATCGCGAACAGGAACATGTGATAGACCGGGAATCAGTGTCCACAGCAGCACCGGAATGCCGATGAGCAGCAGCTTGGCTTCGGTGGTGACTGACTTCCAGCTTCATTTCGACAGCCGCTTCATCATGAAGAAGACGATCGGCAGCACCAGCGGCATGCTGACGACGATCGATGCCATCGCCAGGTCGATCTGGTCCAGCCGCAGATAGCGGATACCGAGCGTGGCCAGCACATGCGTCAGGTCGGCCGGGCCGCCGCCGGTGAGCAGATACACGCTGTTGAAGTCGCCCAGCGTCCAGATCATCGACAGCAGCGTCGAGGTGAGGTACAGCCCGCGCATCGACGGCCAGGTGATGTACATGAACTTCTGCCAGGTGGAAGCGCCGTCGACGCTGGCGGCCTCGTACTGCTCGGCCGGGATCGCCATGCGCCCGGCGAGCAGGATCAGCGTCCAGAACGGCAGCGACTTCCAGATGTGCATCAGCATCGACAGGCTCAGCGCCAGCGTCGGGTCGTTCAGCCAGTTCGGCCCGTCCAGCCCGGTGAGGCGGAAGATGGTGCTGTTGATCACGCCCCATTCGGGGTTGAGCATGAAGCGCACCGACAGGATGGTCGGGATCGACGGCACCGCCCAGGGCAGGATGAACAGCACCGCCAGCACCTTGATCCACCAGCGCGTCTGCAGGAAGAAGCCCGACAGGTACAGCGCGATCATCATCTTGATGTTGATCGCCACGACCAGGAAGATCGACCGTGTTGATCGCCGTGCGGAAGAAGATCGGGTCCTCGAACAGCTTGACGTAGCTGTGCCGGGCTGCGCGCCAGCCACAGGCCGTAGCCCACCGGGAAGAGCACGAAGACCAGGAACACCAGCAGGTAGGGCACCACGAACATGCGGCCCCAGAAGCCCCAGACGCCCAGGGGCTTGCGGGGCCGCGGCGTTGCCATGATGGCGGTGTTCACGTCAGCGGATCGTCGGCGGCCAGCGGCCAGGGCATCAGCCGGCGCCGGCCCGGCGCGGGCTCAGTTGGCGCGACCATCTTGATGCGCGCGATCATCTCGTCCACCGCCTTGTCCACCGGCACCTTGTCGCTGAGGATGCGGTTCATTGCCTTGGCCCACACGTTCTCGTTGTTCAGCAGCGTGAACTTGTAGTTCTTCGTGAATTCGAACGGCGTCGTGCCGGCCATGAACTGGTTGTACACGACCAGTGCGGTGCGGGTCGGCCTTCCAGAACGCGCTCTGCTGCGCGGCCTTGGTCACCGGGAACCAGCGGCCGAGCGAGCCTTCGACATAGGGCGTGAGGTTGGCATCGTCGAGCATGAAGGCGACGAAGTCCTTGGCCCCGGCCTTGTTCTTCGCGTCCTTGAAGATCACGCCGGTCTTCACCGCCGCGCGGTAGGTCATCTTCGTGCCGTCCGGCTTGTTCGGGAAGCCCGCGGTGGCGATCAGCTCGGTGTAGTTCTTCTTCGCCTGTGCGCGCTGCGCTTCGGTCAGCGTCGGCGTTGTTCGACGCGTCGAGCTGCGTGGCGGCGATCGAGATCGTCGCGTTGTGCGTCAACACGATGGTCTTGTTGGCGAACGCGACGTTGTTGTCCGGGTCCTTCCAGGTCGGTCGACGACGGCGGCGTGCAGCCCTTGCTGTAGACCGTGGTGTAGTCGGTCATGGCCTTGATCAGGCCGTCGCGCACCGTCGGGTCATCGACCAGCAGCTTGCCCGAATCGCTGACCAGCTTGCACGTTGTAGGCGTCCATGAAGGTCAGGAACGAGAAGAACGAATCGCTCGAGTCCACACCCATCGGGAAGCCGGTGCCGAAGCCGCGGTTGCCGGTCTTCTGGCGGTAGGCCGGCTGCACCTTGTCGCACCAGAAGTTCCCAGTAGTCCTTCCAGGTCCTTCGGGATGTCGCTTTCCTTGAAGCCCGGCTTCGGCCAGCATGTCCTTCCAGTACTGGATGTGCATGGTCTGCTGCTTGATCGGGAAGGCGTAGTACGCCCGCGTCTTGGCCACGTCGTTGTAGAGGAAGGTGGTCGACAGCGCGCGCGGCTCGAACTTGGCGCGCATCGGCTCGATCACGCTGGTGATGTCTTCCAGCTTGCCGTCGTAGGCCCAGTTGGCCGTGACCTGGAAGTCGTACACGTCGCCATAGGCCACGTCGGGCGGGTTGCCGGCGTCGAGCGCGGCCACCGTCTTCGGGATCATTTCCTGCGGCGCGTACAGCGACAGATCGACCTTGACTTGTACTTGGCCTCGAACTTCTTGATCGCGGCGAAGAGCGCGTCGTCCTCGGCCTTGTAGAAGCCCTTGCCCCACCAGACGGTGAGTTTTTCCTGGGCCTGGGCGAAGGCCGGGCTGGCGGCGACCAGGGCGCCGCCAAGCAGCGCTGCGGCGGCGAGTTGCTTCAATTTCATCGTTGTGTCTCCATATCGTTGACTGGCACGTTCGGGAAAGACTCGACGCTGCGCTCTGCTGCCGCTCGCGTCGATGCCTGCAGTGCCGGGCTCGGCCGCTGCAACGCGCGGATCATAGGGTCCGCCGGAAATCGACAACACCGGAAGTACCCTTGCGCGAGCCGCGCGCTGACCCTGGCCGCCCGTTCAGCGGCCGCGCCAGACGGGTGCGCGCTTTTCCAGGAAGGCGGTGATGCCTTCGCGGCTGTCCTCGGAGGCGCGCACGGTGGCCGCGGCCTCGCTGCTGAGCTGCCAGGCCAGCGCGTCGCTGGCGTCGATCGACTGGTTGATGACGCGCAGGCTCTCGTGCACCGCCACCGGGCTGTTGGCGCAGATGGTTTCGGCCAGCGCCAGCGCGGTATCGAGCGCGGCACCGTCGTCGCACAGCCGGTTGACCAGCCCCAACGCATGCGCGCGCTCGGCGTCGATCGGCTCGCCGGTCAGCACCATCTCGCGCGCCAGGTTCAGCGGCAGCGCACGCGCGCCGCGGAACACGCCACCGTACAGCGCCAGCAGTCCGCGCTTGACCTCGGGCAGCGCGAAGCGCGCGCGGCGCGAGGCCACCACCAGGTCGCAGGCCAGCACCATCTCGAATCCGCCGCCGAAGGCCAGGCCGTCGACCGCGGCGATCAGCGGCTTGCGCCGCTCGCGCCGGATCAACCCGTAGGGGCCGCCACGTTCGGTGGAATTGCGGTCGGGGTCGGCCAGGTCGCTGCCCGCAGAGAAGGCGCGGCCGTTGCCGGTGAGCACGCCGGCCCACAGCGCGTCGTCGTCGTCCAGCAGGTTCATCGCCGCGTCCAGGCCCAGCGTCATGGCATGGTCCATGGCGTTGAGCTTGGCGTCGCGGTCCAGGCGGACCAGCAGCACGCGGCCGTGACGTTCGGTGAGCGACGGGCATGGTCGTCAGTACCCCGGGGGAGGTTGGAAGCCGCCGATCAGCCCGGCCAGCTGCTCGGCCAGCCAGATCGTGCTCAGGTCGGCGAATTCCGGCCCGACGATCTGCACGCCCACCGGCAAGCCCTCGGGTGTGAGCCCGGCCGGCGCCACGGTGGCCGGCAGGAAGGACGCGGTGGCCAGGCCGGCCCAGAACAGCTGGCCGAAGTAGGAGCGCTCGACGCCGTTGACGCGCATCGTGCGCGCCGGCATCGGCTCGCTCTGGTCGTGCGGGAACGCGGCCGTGGCGGTGATCGGCATCAGCAGCAGGTCGAAGCGGCCGAAGAAGTCGTGCCAGGCCCAGCGCAGGTGTTCGCGCTGCTGGTTGGCGTCGAACACCTCCTTGTAGCTGGCGGTGGACGCGCGCAGCGCCAGCGCATGCTCGCTGAGGTCGTCGTCGCGCAGCCGGGCGCGCGCGGCCACCAGTTCGGCGAAGTCGGCGCGGCGCGCCGCCATGTTGGCGTGCAGCAGCGTGGTGTAGACGCGGTGCGCATGCGCCGGGTCGAAGTCCGGCCGCGCCTTGAAGTCCACCTTGGCACCGGCCTGGGCCAGCGCGCGCGCGGCCGCCTCGATGCGTTGCTTCACGCTGTCGTCCACCGGCGCGATGTCCTGGTCCAGCCAGACGGCGACGCGCAGGCCCTTCAGCGCCTTGGGCGGCGCCGGCAGCCTGTACTGCAGGCCGCGCGCGTTGAGCAGGTCTGCGCCGACGGTCAGCTTCAGCGCCAGCGCCAGATCGCCGGCGCTGCGTGCCAGCGGGCCGATCACCGACAGGTCGGCCTCGGCGCCGGGCCTCGGCGCCAGGCTGTGGCCGCGCTTGGGCACGATGCACCAGGTGGACTTGTGGCCGTAGACGCCGCAGTAGGCAGCCGGGTTGCGAATGCTGCCGCCGATGTCGCTGCCGTACTCGAGCGCGCTCAGCCCCGCAGCCATCATGGCCGCGCTGCCGCCGGACGATCCGCCGGGCCCGCGCGTCAGGTCCCAGGGGTTGTTGGTGGTGCCGTAGACCGCGTTGTAGGACTGGAAGTCGGCCAGGTTCAGCGGCACGTTGCTCTTGCCGAAGACCACCGCGCCTCCCGCCTTGAGCCGGTCGACCACCAGCGCGTCCGCCGTGGCGGCGTGCGTCTTGCGCGGCAGGTGGCCCCAGGTGGTGGGCTGGCCGGCCAGGTCGAAGGATTCCTTCACCGTCATCGGCAGGCCGTGCAGCGGGCCCCAGAGCTCGCCTTTGGCCAACGCGCGGTCGGCGGCACGCGCACGCTGGAGTGCGGCCTTGCGGTCGTCGACCACCAGTGCATTCAGCGCCGGATTGAAGCGGTCGACGCGTTCGAGATAGGCCTTGAGCAGCTCGACACTGCTCACCTGGCCTTTGCGCAGCGCGACCGCCATCGCGCTGGCCGAGCCGAAGGGGAAGGACTTCAATGCGGTGCTCATCGCGTCACCTGCGGGTCGAGCGGGTAGATCGGCCGGCGCAGCCGTTCGAAATGGTGCTGGCCGTAGTCGGAGGTGCACACGCCGACGCCGGCGCATTCGACCACGGCCCTGGCCAGGTGCGACATGCCGGCGCGCCAGTGGATGCGGCTCTTCAGCATGACGTAGCGCTTCTGCATCGGGTCGATGCCCAGCGACAGCAGCGTGTTCACGTCGAAGGGCTCGACATGGCGCGAGAACAGCACGATGTCCACGCGGCCGGTGTCCAGCACCACCGCATGGCCCATATCCTGCTGTGTGCCGGCGGCCATCGGGCCCTTGGCGCGGTACTTGCCGTCGAAGATGGTTTTCACGCGGCCGCTGACCTGCAGCGGCTCGCTCGGCTCGGGGCACATCGGCATCTTCTGCTTGCCGCCAATCGACAGTGTGACGCCGGCACCGATGCCAGCGGCGATGGCTTCGCGTACCGCCTGCGGATCGAAGATGCCGAAGGCGGCCACGTTGTCGAGCCGCTGGCGCAGGATCTCGGCCAGCACGCGTGTCGTGTCCATCGGCCCGCCGGAGGCGGCGTTGTCGTAGTGGTCGAGCAGGAACACCGGCCCTTCGGTCATGGCCTTGGCGCGCGCCACCGATTGCTCCAGCGGTTCGAGCTTGTAGACGAAGGCTTCGCGTTGCGCCCAGGCCGCGTCCAGCAGTTCGTCGCGCAGGCGTTCGGCCCGGGCCATGTCGTTGTCGGTGGTGATGACCACGCTCAAGCCGGCGTTGCGAATGTCGGCATGCGGGAAGCCGACGAACAGACTGGCGCACAGCGCGCCTTCGGCCTCCATCGCCTGGGCACGGGCCTGCAGCGAACGGTTCGGCTCGTCGGCCGTGCCCTGGCGCATCACGTGCGGCAGCATCGGCACGTTGCCCCAGGCGGTGGTCGGCCGCACCTCACCCTTGAGCATGCGCAACAGCGCCGTGCCGGCGCGCCGACCGGTGTCGTACATGTCCACGTGCGGATAGGTCTGGTAGCCGGCGACGACGTTGGCATGAATCACCATCTCGGGGTAGACATTGGCATGCATGTCGTAGCTGACGGCGATCGGCGTCTTCGGATCGATGGCGCGGATGCGCGACAGCAGCGTGCCTTCGCCGTCCTCATGGCTCTTCGTGACCATCGCGCCATGCAGGTCGAGCAGGATGCCGTCGTAGCCCCCGCGCTTGACCGCTGCAAGGATCGGTGCGCTGATGGCCGCGTAGGCGTCGTCTTCGACCGGCCCGCTGGGCCAGGCATCGGCGGCGATGGCCAGGTCGAAGCTCGCGCCTTCGCGCTCCGCGATGTCGATGTAAGCGCCGGTCACTGTGCCGGTGCCGCGGTAGGCGGCGATCGCCGCAGCGCCGCCATCGGGCTCCTTGCCGCCGGCGCGCGAGAAGCGCTGCAAGTCGGTGAGCACCGGAGAAAAGGTATTGGTCTCGTGCTTCATCATCGCGATCAAAAGTCGCATGGGGTCTCCTGAGTGCAAGCCACGGCCCGCCTAGGCGTAGCTCGTGGCGGCCTTGGCGAAATCGAAATGCCGCCCTGGCGCGGCGTCAAAGAGCGTGCGCGTGTAGGCGTGCTGCGGCGCACCGAAGACCTGCTTCACCGGGCCGTATTCGACGATCTGGCCCTTGGACATCACCGCCACGTCGTCGCACACCTGCGCAGCGACACGCAGGTCGTGGGTGATGAACAGCATCGCCAGGTTCAGTTTGTCGCGGATGTCGCCCAGCAGCCGCAGCACCTGCGCCTGCACCGACACGTCGAGTGCCGACACCGCCTCGTCGGCGATCAGCAGTTCGGGTTCCATGGCCAGCGCGCGTGCGATGCAGATGCGCTGGCGCTGGCCGCCGGAGAACTGGTGCGGAAAGCGGTCCAGCGACTCCGGGTCCAGGCGCACCAGCTCCATCAGCTTGCGCGCGCGTGCCAGCGCCTCGGTGGCCGACTGGCCGTAGTTCATCGGCCCTTCGACGATCGACTGGCCGACACTGCGCCGGGGGTTCAACGATCGGTACGGGTCCTGGAAAATGATCTGGATCTTGCGCCTCAAGGCCCGCAGCCGGCCGGCCGGCATGGTGGCGATGTCGGTGCCGCTGAGCACGATGCGGCCATCGCTCGGATCGATCAGCCGCGCCACGCAGCGCGCCACGGTGGACTTGCCCGAGCCCGATTCGCCGACGATGCCGAGTGTCTCGCCTCGGCGGATCTCGAAGGCCACATCGCGCACGGCGGCCACCTGGTGGCCGCCGAACAGGCCGCGGTGCCCATAGGTCTTGACCAGGCCTTCGGCGTGCAACACCAGCGGGGCATCGGTTGGCGGCGGGCGCAGGCGCTCAGGCGGCTCGTGGCTGGGCACCGAGGCGATGAGCATGCGCGTGTACTCATGCTGCGGGCGTTTCAGCAGCTGTTCGGTCGGCCCCATCTCGACCAGCTCGCCGTGCTTGAGTACGGCCACCCGGTCAGCGATCTCGGCGACGACACCGAAGTCGTGGGTGATGAACAGCACGCCGGTGCCGGCTTTGGTCTGCAGCTCCTTGATGAGCTTGAGCGTCTGCGCCTGCGTGGTCACGTCCAGCGCGGTGGTGGGCTCGTCGGCGATGAGCAGCACCGGCTCGAGGATCAGCGCCATCGCGATCATGATGCGCTGGCGTTGCCCGCCCGACAGCTGGTGCGGAAACGAGTCGTACATGCGCGCCGGGTCGGGCAGATGCACCTGCTCGATCATCGCGAGGATGCGCGCCTTGCGTTCGGCCGGCGCCAGTTGCGTGTGCTCGGCCAGCACCTCGTCGATTTGCACGCCGCAGCGCATGACCGGGTTCAGTGCCGTCATCGGCTCCTGGAAGATCATGCCCATGCGCGTGCAGCGCAATTCGCGAAGCCGCGCCTCGGACACATTCACCAAGTCCTCGCCTTGCAGGGCGATGCGGCTGCCGGTACGCACCGGCAGGCTCTTTGGCAGCAGGCCCATGGTGGAAAAGGCGATGACCGACTTGCCCGAGCCCGATTCGCCGACCAGGCAGACGATTTCGCCTGGCGCCACCGACAGCGTCACGCCCGTGACCGCGTTGTCCCGGTCGCTGCCCTTGGGCAGGCCGATGCTCAGGTTCTTGAGTTCGAGGACCGGACTGGACAGGGTCGTCATCGAATGTGGGTCGACGGAACTGCGGTGAAGGGCCACCGAGCGTCGAGCGGCCACCTCGGATCCGGCTTTGCCGGGCCGATGGTGGCGCCCCCTTGAGAGGGCGCGCCGCAGGCGCTTCGGGGGTGGGTCATTTCAAACTCTTTTCGCCATGCGCGGGTCGAGCGTGTCGCGCAGCCCGTCGCCGAGCATGTTCACTGCCAGCACCGCCACGGTCAGGAACGCGGCCGGGTACAGGATGTTGTGCGGCAGGATCTGGAACACGCTGCGCCCCTCGGCCATGATGTTGCCCCAGGTGGGTGTTTCCGGCGGGATGCCCACGCCCAGGAAGGACAGCGCGGCCTCGAGCAGGATGGCCGAGCCGGCGATGAAGGTGGCCTGCACGATCAGCGGCGCGATGGTGTTGGGCAGTACATGCCGCCACAGTACCTTCAGTGTCGGCGTGCCGACCGAGATGGCGGCTTCGACATAGGGTTCTTCGCGGATCGTCAGCACGATCGATCGCACCAGCCGCACCACGCGCGGTATTTCGGGAATGGCGATGGCGACAATCACTGTCAGCAGGCTCGCGCCCGACAGCGACACCAGCGCGATCGCCACCAGGATCGCCGGCACCGCCATCAGCCCGTCCATGATGCGCATGATGACGCCGTCGAGCGCACGGAAGTAACCCGCCGCCAGCCCGATCGCCAGTCCGATGGCCACCGACACCACCGCCACCGCCAAGCCGACGGTGAGCGATACACGCGCGCCCCAGACGACGCGGCTGTAGATGTCGCGACCCAGGCCGTCGGTGCCCATGCGGGCCAAGCGCTGCGACTTCTTGCCCTCGTCGTCGCGCACCGTGCTCTCGTAGCCGGGTAGCTTGTTGCGGTTGCTCGGGTCGATCTCGGCCGGGTCGATCGACGTGAGCAGCGGCGCCATCAGGCCCATCAACGCGATCAGCAGCAGCAGCACACCGCCGATCAGCACGCTGGTGTTGCGCATCAGGCGCTTGCCCACGCCCGGATTCGTGGCCTTGACGTCGGGCGCTTCGATCGGCGGGTTCAGTACGCTGGACATGGGTGAGGCTCAATACCGGATGCGTGGATCGAGCACGGTGTAGAGCACATCGATGACCAGGTTGATGAGCACATAGGCCAGCGCGAACAGCAGGATCACCGCCTGCACCGTGGGGTAGTCGCGCGCCAGCACCGCATCCACCGTCAGCCGGCCCAGCCCGGGGATGTTGAACACGCTCTCGGTGACGACCACGCCGCCCAGCAGCGTGGCGATGCTGATGCCGATGACGGTGACGATCGGCACCGCCGCGTTGCGCAGCGCGTGGAACACCAGCACCTTCAGGTTCGGCAGGCCCTTCGCGCGCGCCGTGCGCACGTAGTCCTCGTTCAGCACCTCGAGCACGCTGGTCCGCGTCATGCGTGCCAGCAGCGCGATGAAGACGATGGCCAGCGCCATCGAAGGCAATATCAGCCGATGCAGAAAGCCCCAGAAGCCGACGGATAAGCGCTGGTAGCCCTGCACCGGAAACCAGCCGAGCTTGAGCGCGAACACGTAGATCAGCACGTAGCCGATGACAAACACCGGCACCGAAAAGCCGGCCACCGACAGGCCCATCACGCCGCGGTCCAGCCACGAACCTTGTTTGTAGGCGGCCAGCGTACCCAGCGGCACGGCGATGACGGTGGCCAGGATGATCGTCAGGATCGACAGCGCCAGCGTCGGCTCCAGCCGGTCGGCAATCAACGAGGCGACGGTCTTCTTGTAGAAGAAGGATTCACCGAAATCGCCTTGAAACACATGCCCGAGCCAGATGAAGAACTGCGAGAAGATCGATCCGCTCAATCCCAGCTTGGCGCGGATTTCGGCGATGTCGGCGCTGGTGGCGGCGTCGCCGGCGATGATCGATGCCGGGTCGCCCGGCGTCAGCCGCAGCATCATGAAGATGAGCACGGCCACGATCAGCACCACCGGGATCGTGGACAACACGCGTCGGCCTAGGTAGCCCCACATGGGCAAGCCCTCGTCAGCAGATCAATGAGGCGGGGGCCGCGGCGCAGGCCGGCGTCCCCTGGGCGGACTACTTCTTCTCGACGTTCCAGAACACCACCACCGGCGCCACCAGTTGGCCGTCGACGTTCTTGCGCATCGCCGCCGGCTTGTACCACTGGCCCAGGTGCACATGGGTCGGCACCTCCAGGTAGCGCAACTGCACCTGCTCGGCGAAATGGCCTTCTGCTTGGCCGGGTCGGATTCGCGCGCGAAGGCGTCGCGCAGCTTTTCCATCTGCTCGTCGCAGGGCCAGCCGAACAGAGCCTTGTCGCAGCTGGAGTTCAGGAAGGCCGTGCCCACCGGGTTGAGCACGTCGGCCGACACCCACGAGGTGAGGAAGGCGTTCCAGCCGCCGGCATTCGGCGCGTCCTTCTTCGCGCGGCGCGCGACCACGCTCTGCCAATCCATCGACTGCATGTCGACCTTGAAGCCGCCGCGTTCCATCAGCGACTTGGCCACCGGCGCCAGATTGGTCAGCACCGCCAGGTCGGTGGAGTGCAGCAGCACCACCGGCGTGCCGTCGTAGCCGGCCTCGGCGAGCAGTTCGCGCGACTTCTTGAAGTTCGATTCGAGCTTGCCGTCCATGCCCTTGTCCGTGGCCAGCGGCGAGCCGCAGACGAACAGCGCCTTGCACAGCTTGTAGTACTTCGGCATCGCCGTGCACTGCCTTCAGGAAGTCTTCCTGGTTCAGCGCATAGAACATCGCCTGACGCACCTTCGGATTGTCGAAGGGCTTGTGGATGGTGTTGAAGCGCAGCACGTACTGGTTGCCGAGCGGATTCTGGTCGAACAGCTTGATCGTTCGGATCTTTCGCCAGCGTCGGCAACAGGTCGTTCTTCGGCTCCTCGACCATGTCGACTTCGCCGGTGATGAGCGCGTTGACCGCGGTCTGCGGGTCGGGGATCGGATGCCATTCGACGCGATCGACCTTGGCCACCTTGCCGCCGGCCATGCCCGACGGCGGCTCGGCGCGCGGCTTGTACTTGGCGAACTTGGTATACACCGCCTGGTCGCCGGGCTTCCACTGATCGGCCCTGAAGACGAAGGGACCCGAGCCGATGTACTCCTTGATCTGCTCGTTCGGGCTGGTTTCGGCAATGCGCTTGGGCATGATGAAGGGCACGTTCGACGAGGGCTTGCCCAACGCCAGCAGCATCAGCCCGGTGGGCGCATTCATCGTCGCGGTGAAGGTCTTGGCATCGACCACCTTCCATTCCTTGACGAAAGAGTTCATCTTCTGGCCGAGCGAATCCTTCGCGGCCCAGCGCTTGATCGAGGCCACCGCGTCATCGGCCGTGACCGGCTTGTCGTCATGGAACAGCAGGCCGTCGCGCAACGTGAAGGTCCACAGCAGGCCGTCCGCGCTGACGCTGTACTTGTCCACCATCTGCGGTTTGATGTCGCCTTTGGCGTCCATCGCGAACAGCGTGTCGTAGATCATGTAGCCGTGGTTGCGCGTGATGTACGCGGTGGTCCAGATCGGGTCGACGATCTTCAGGTCGGAGTGCATGACCACCTTCAGCGTGTTCTGCTGAGCCTGCGCCGGCACCACGGCCAGCGTGGTGCTGAGCACGGCCGCGGCAAGCAGGCTGCTTTTCGCGAAAGACGTGAACCTCATGTTGTGTTCCTCGGGAGTCGGATTGAACTTCGGACTAGCACGAACGGTGCCAGTCAGGTGGGTGCCGTTGGCCTTCGGCGGCGCGTGCAGGCAGCGAGCATGCACCAGATTGCGCAGCGTCGCGGCGGCGGGCCATGGGGGCTTTCCCCAATCCAGGGCGCACAGCGGCGCGCTGGTCCGCTGTGGTTATAGTGAAGCGCAGCAGGGGCCACTGGCGCCCCGCGCTTCGCTTCTCGACAAGGAGACTCGTCCATGGATGTTGCGGCCCCGGTGGTGCTGGTGGGCGGTGGTCATGCGGCTGCAGCCTTCGTCAACAGCGTGCGCCGCGCCGGATACGACGGCCCGTTGACTCTGATCAGTGCAGAGCCGGTGCTGCCTTACCACCGGCCGCCGCTGTCGAAGAAGTACTTGTCCGATGCGCTGCCGGTGGAGCAGATCCTGATCCGCGCCGCCGCCTGGTACGAGGAGCAAAAGGTCACGCTTCGGCTGGGCACGCGCGTCGCACGCATCGACCGTGTTGCGCGCCGCGTCGAACTGGACGGTGGCGGCCATGTCGACTACGGCCAACTCGTGCTGCTGACCGGCGCACGGCCGCGCCGCCTGCCGGCCGACATCGGCGGCGACCTGCAAGGTGTGCTGGTGATGCGCAGCCTGGCCGATGCCGACGCGATGGCGCCGCAGCTGGAGGCCGGCAAGCGGTTGCTGGTGATCGGCGGTGGCTACATCGGGCTGGAGGCGGCAGCCGTGGCCGCGAGCAAAGGCCTGCAGGTGACGCTGCTCGAAGTGGCGCCGCGCATCCTGCAGCGCGTGGCCGCACCGGCCACCTCGGACTACTTCCGCACGCTGCACCGCTCGCACGGCGTCGACATCCGCGAAGGCGTGACGCTGCGACGACTGCTGGCCGACGGCGATCGTGTCTGCGCTGCCGAACTCCAGGACGGCCAGACGATCGAGACCGACGTGGTGCTGGTCGGCATCGGCGTGCAGCCGAACGTGGAACTGGCCGAACAGGCGGGGCTGGCCATCGACAATGGCATTGTCGTCGACGAGTTCTGCCGCAGCGCCGACCCGGCCATCCTGGCCGCGGGCGACTGCTGCAGCTTCCCGTACCGGGGCCGGCGCATGCGGCTCGAATCGGTGCAGAACGCCAACGACCAGGCGGCTGTTGCCGCGCACACCGTGGCCGGCAAGGCGACGCCGTATGCCGCGTTGCCATGGTTCTGGTCGGACCAGTACGACACCAAGCTGCAGATCGCCGGGCTGAACCAGGGTTACGACGATGCCATCGTGCGCGCGGGCAAGACCGAGCGCAGCCTGTCGGTCTGGTACTTCCAGGGCGACACCTTGCTCGCGGTGGACGCGATCAACGACGCGGCCGCCTACGTCACCGCAAAGAAGTTGCTCGAGCGCGGCGCCAACGTGGCCAAGACCGCCGTGCGCGATCCGGCCGCACAGTTCAAGGACTGGCTGGCCTGAAGCACGGCGCCAAAGCGGCTCGAGCATGGTCGATGTCACCGCCCTGCAGCAAGGCCTGAACGCGCTGGCGCCGCGACTGCGCATGGGCGGCAGCGGCGTGTCGTCGCTGCAGCGCATGAGCGGGGGTGCCAGCCAGGAGATCTGGTCCTTCGTGGTGCATGCCGAATCGCAGGACCACCTGCCGATGGTGCTGCGGCGCGCGCCCGAAGGCGCGGCCGAGCGCGCGGCCGGCAATGCCGCTCTGGACATCGAAGCGCAGATCATCGAGCAGGCGTCGCGGATTGGCGTGCCGGTGCCCGCGGTGCTTCTGGTGTTGCAGCCGGCCATGGGCCTGGGCGAAGGCTATGTCATGCAGCACGTGGCTGGCGAGACGCTCGGCCGGCGCATCGTCGGCGAGGCCCGGCTGGCCGGCGCACGTGCCCGGCTGGCGCGGCAATGCGGACGGGCGCTGGCGCGCATCCATGCCATCGACACGGCGCGCCTGCCGCCATTGCGCCGCGCGCCGGCGGCCGCGGAACTGGCCTACTACGAGGCGCGGTACCGCGGCCATGCCACCACCAGGCCGGTGTTCGAGCTGGCGCTGCAATGGCTGAAGCGCCACCGTCCGCCCGACCCGGCGCGGCTGAGCCTGGTGCATGGTGACTTCCGCAACGGCAACCTGGTGGTCGATGAAACCGGCCTGCGCGCCGTGCTCGACTGGGAGATGGCCCACCTGGGCGACACGATGGAGGACCTGGGCTGGATCTGCGTCAACTCGTGGCGCTTCGGCGGGCACGAGCTGCCGGTGGGCGGCTTCGGCACGCGCGAGGATCTCTTCGCCGGCTATGTCGAAGCCGGTGGCACGTTGCATGCCGACAGAGTGCACTACTGGGAGGTGTTCGGCACGCTGAAGTGGGGGGTGATCTGCGAGGGGATGGCGCAGGCCTACCTCAGCGGCGCCGAACGCAACGTGGAACGTGCGGCCATCGGACGGCGCGCGTCGGAGACCGAGATCGACCTGTTGTGCCTGTTGGCGCCACTGGCCGCAGGATCGGCCTGATGCAGGACACGCCGACCCCCGACGACCTGCTAGCCGCCGTGGCCGGCTACCTGCGCGAGCAGGCGATTCCGCTGCTGCAGGGCCAGGCGGCGTTTCATGCGCGCGTCGCGGCGAACACGATCGACATCGTGCGTCGGCAACTGGCGCTGGCTCCCACCGCCGAGGCCGCCGAGGCCGAGCGCCTTCGTGTCCTGCTCGGCACCCATGGCAACTTGGCCGAGCTGAACGGGCTGCTGTGTCGGCGCATCGCCAGCGGCGAGATGGATCTGAGCACGCCCGGGCTGGTGCCGCACCTGTGGCGCGTGACGCTGGACAAGCTCGCGGTCGACCAGCCCGGCTACGAAAGCTACCGCCGCGTGCGCGTCACGGCCGCGACCCAAGACAACAAGGACGCCTGATCATGGATTTCGACCTGCCCGCCGACCTGCAGGCCTACCTGCGCGAACTCGATCACTTCATCGCCGAGAAGATCGCGCCGCTGCAAGCGCGCGACGACCACCAGCGCTTCTTCGACCACCGGCGCGAATGGGCGCGCACCGACTTCGACCACGACGGCCTGCCGCGGCCCGAATGGGAGGCGCTGCTCAAGCAGGTGCGGCGCCTGGCCGATGCCGCCGGCCACCTGCGCTTTGCGCTGCCCAAGGCTTACGGCGGCCAGGATGGCAGCAACCTGTGGATGGCGGTGATCCGCGAGCACCTGGCGGCCAAGGGCCTGGGCCTGCACAACGATCTGCAGACCGAACATTCGATCGTTGCCAACAACCCGTTCGTGCTGATGCTGCGCGACTTCGGCACGGCCGAGCAGCAGCGCGAGTTCATCGACGGCATGCTGAACGAACGCTACCGCGTCACCTTCGGCCTGACCGAGGCTGCGCATGGCTCCGACGCCACGCACATGGAAACCAAGGCCGTGCCCGAGACACGCGACGGCGTGGCCGGCTGGCGCATCGACGGCGAGAAGATGTGGACCACCGGCATGCACACGGCCAGCCACTGCCTGCTGTTCGCGCGCAGCAGCGGCAACGCCGGCGATGCGCGCGGCATCAGCGCGTTCATCGTGCCGGCGCAATCGCCGGGCGTGAAGATCGAGGAGTACCTGTGGACCTTCAACATGCCCACCGACCACCCGCGCGTGAGCTTCACGAACGTCTGGGTGCCTGACAGCGCGGTGCTCGGCCCGCTAGGCGGCGGGCTGGCGGTGGCGCAGCACTTCGTTCACGAGAACCGCATCCGCCAGGCGGCTTCCAGCCTGGGCGCGGCCGACTTCTGCGTGCGCGAAAGCGTCAAGTACGCGCGCGAGCGCAAACCTTTCGGCGAGGACCTGGCGCGCAACCAGGGCATCCAGTTCCCGTTGGTCGAATTGGCCACGCAGGTGGAGATGCTGCGCCTGCTGATCCGCAAGACCGCCTGGCAGATGGACCAGATGCCCAAGCCCGAAGTGGAAAAGCGCCTGTCGGACAAGGTCTCGATGTGCAACTACTGGGCCAATCGCCTGTGCTGCGAGGCGGCCGACCGCGCGATGCAGGTGCACGGCGGCCTGGGTTATTCACGGCACAAGCCCTTCGAGCACATCTACCGTCATCACCGCCGCTACCGCATCACCGAAGGCGCCGAAGAGATCCAGATGCGCAAGGTGGCCGGGCACTTGTTCGGCTACATGGGCGCGAACAGGTTCTGAAGGCATGGAGCGCACGCTGCACGTCGATCACATCCGTGCCGCGGCCGGGCGGCTGCGCGGTCAGGTGGTGGACACGCCGTGCCTGCATTCGCGCACGCTGTCGGCGCTGTGCGGCTGCGAGGTCTTCCTGAAGTTCGAGAACCACCAGTTCACCGCCTCGTTCAAGGAGCGCGGCGCGCTCAACAAGATGGCGCAGCTGAGTGCGGACGAGCGCGCGCGCGGCGTGCTTGCGGTGTCGGCCGGCAACCATGCGCAGGGCGTGGCCTACCACGCGATGCGCATGGGCGTGCCAGCGACGATCGTGATGCCGCGCTTCGCGCCGGCGGTGAAGGTGGAGAACACGCGCCGCTTCGGTGCCGAGGTGGTGTTGGCCGGCGACACCTTCGACGACGCGCGCCTGCACGGCCTGCAGCTGGCGCAGGAGCGTGCGCTGACGCTGGTGCACCCCTACGACGACTTCGACGTCATGGCCGGGCAGGGCAGCATCGCGCTGGAGATGCTGGCCGCGCAGCCGGACATCGACACGCTGGTGGTGGCGGTGGGCGGCGGTGGGCTGATCAGCGGCATGGCCACTGCGGCGCGTGCGCTGCGGCCCGGCATCCAGGTCTTCGGCGTGCAGACCGAACGCTTCGCGCCGGTGTGGAGCGCGCGCCATGGCCAGTCGCGTGAATGCGGCCAGGCCACCATCGCCGATGGCATTGCCGTCAAATCGCCGGGGGCGCTGACGCTGCCGCTGATCCTGGAGCGTGTCGACGACGTGCTGCTGGTCGGCGAAGACGACATCGAGCAGGCCATCCTGCTGCTGCTAGAAATTGAGAAGACGGTGGTCGAAGGTGCGGGCGCCGTCGGCCTGGCGGCGCTGCTCAAGCAGCGCGAACGTTTCGCCGGCCGCAAGGTCGGTCTGGTGCTGAGTGGCGGCAACATCGAGCCGCTGGTGCTTGCCGAGATCATCCAGCGCGGCATGGTCAAGTCGGGCCGGCTGGTGCGGCTGCGCTTCGACGTGCGCGACGTGCCCGGCTCGCTGGCCGACGTGGCCTCGCAATTGGGTCGGCTCGGCGCGAACATCGACGAGGTTCAGCATCAGCGCGCATTCACCACGCTGTCGGTCGAGCGTGCACAGATCGATGTGGTGGTGCAGACCCGCGGCGCTGCCCATGTAGAGGAGATCATCGAGTCGCTGCGCGTGCTCGAATATCGGGTCGAGCGCATCGGTTGATCGAAGCAGGCCTGGCTGCGGCGTCTCTTGGCGGCGCGTTGCCGAACTTCAAGGTCCGCTGTGCGCGCGGTATTCAGCGTGGCAAAGCCGAGCCCGGGCAGGCTGCGACGCTTCACTGAGGCGGTCGGCTGCGCCGACTACCGCAGCATGAGCCGCTGGCGGGTGCCGCCTGGCGCGACGCGCCGAACGCCTGCAAGACCGGCTGTTTGTCTTCGTCCGCTATGCGCCGAAGACACGCGCAAGGCGGCGGCAATCCGATGACCCGCTACGCCGCGGCTTCCGTGTCCAGCACCACGCGGCCGACGATCTTGCCGGCCTCCAGGTCGCGCAATGCGGCCTCGGCCTCGGCCAGCGGCCGGACCTGCACCGCGGGCAGCTTGAGCTTGCCGTCGCGCACCAGTTGCACCAATTCGCGGATCTGCGCGGTGTTGCCCACCGCCGAGCCGCGCAGCGACACCTCGCGCATGGCCAAGGCCGGCAGCGGTACCGGCAAGGCGCCGCCGAACAGGCCCACCACCACCATCTGCCCGCCTTTGCGCAGCGCCGGAAGGGCGAGTTGCGAGGTGGCAGGCGCGCCGACGAAGTCGACCATGTGCGCCAGGCCGATGCCCGAGATGTTCAAGAGCTCGGCCGGCCCCGGCGCGGTCTTCAGATTCACGGTGGCGGATGCGCCGATCTTCGCCGCGGCCTGCAGCTTGGTGTCGTCGATGTCGCAGGCGATGACACGTTTGTGGCCCATCGCCCCCAACACCGACAACGCCATCAGCCCGACGCCACCGCAGCCGAGCACGGCGACCCAATCGTCGGCGGCCAGCGTGCCGAACTTCTGCACGGCCGAATAGGCGGTCACGCCGGAACAGGCCAGCACCGCGGTGGTGGCCGGATCCAGGCCCTCGGCATCGACCAGGTAGCGCGGGTGCGGCACCAGCAGATGGGTGGCAAAGCCGCCTTGGATACCGACACCCATGGCGCGCATGTTGTTGCACAGGTTGTCGCGGTTGGTCTTGCAGGCCCAGCACTGGCCGCAGCCAATCCATGGGTTGACCAGATAGCGCCGCCCGACCTCGATGCCCGTCACGCGCGCGCCCACCGCCTGCACGATGCCGATCGGCTCGTGCCCCAGCGTGAGCGGCAACTGCGTGCCGCGGTCCGACAGCTTCATCCTGATGCCGCCGCCCAGGTCGAACCCGCCTTCGCGGATGTGCACGTCGGAGTGGCACACGCCGCAGTGGGTGAGCCGCATCAGCACCTCGTCCGGCCCGGGTTGCGGGGTCTGGCGCAAGCGCCTCTGCAGGGGCTGGCCCCATTCGGCGACGTCGTAGCTTTGCATCGTGGAGCCTTTCGTGACGTGGGGTGAGGCTTTTGGCCGCGACGGCGCTACATTGACGGGCCGCGCAGGGCTGCATAGCATCGTAGTCAAATCCGAATCAGCGTTCAAGTTTCTCGCGATGCATCCCAGCCCTGAACTCTCGAACGGCGTGCGTGCGGCCAAGCAGTCGCGCAGCCTGCTCAAGCATCAGGCGCTGCTGGAGGCCGGGCGGCGCCTGCTCGACACACAAGATCTGGGTGCGTTGTCGGTGGCGCAGCTGACGCGCGACGCCGGTATGGCCGTCGGTTCGTTCTACTCGCGCTTCGAGGACAAACATGCATGGTTCGCCGAGCTGCTGCGCGTTACCGGTGAGCAGGTGCTCGACGACACGGCCGGGCTGTTGGGCAGCCTGCGCTGGCGACGCGCGTCGACCGAACGCAAGGTGGCGCTGATCGTGCGGCACGTCGTCGACATCCATCGCGCGCACCGCGGCATCTTTCGCGCTGCACATTTCGACTCGGCGCGTTCCTCGCTCTATTGGCCACAGCTTCATGCCTTCGGGCGACGTATTGCCGACGAGATCCAACTGGCCCTCGCCGCGCACATGCCGAACGTGCCGGCGCGGCAACGTCGGCAGCGCGTGGGCGTGGCCCTGCAATTGGTCTACGGCACGCTGGTCAACGCGGTGCTGCACGACCCCGGCCCTATCAAGCTGGCCGATGCGCGGATGGAGAAGGAACTGACGCGGGTTTTTCTCGGCGTGGTGCAACCGGACTGATCCACCTCGTCTTCAGCTGCCGAATTCGCGGCCGGTCCAGGCAATGCGTTTCAGCCGGGGATGCGCACCTGCAAGTCGCTGATGCCGCGCACGAAGTTCGACAGCAGCCGCGTCGGCGGCCCGGTGACCTCGATCACCGGGAAGCGCTTCAGGATCTCTTCCCACAGGATCTTCAGCTGCATTTCGGCCAGGCGGTTGCCCACGCAGCGGTGGATGCCGAAGCCGAAGCTCAGGTGCTGGCGAGGGCGCGCGCGATCGATGATGAAGGCCTCTGGGTTGTCGATGGCCTCCTCGTCGCGGTTGCCCGACAGATACCACATCACCACCTTGTCGCCTTTGAGGATCTTCTTGCCACCGAGTTCGGCGTCCCGTAGCGCGGTGCGGCGCATCATCGGCAGCGGCGTCTGCCAGCGGATGATCTCCGGCACCATGCTCTCCACCAGCGCGGGGTTGGCGCGCAGCTTGGCCCATTCGCCGGGGTTCTGGCTCATCGCCAGCAGCCCCCCGGTCATCGAGTTGCGTGTGGTGTCGTTACCGCCGACGATCAGCAGCACCAGGTTGCCCATGTACTCCATTGGCGGCATGCTGCGCGTGGCCGGGTTGTGCGCCAGCATCGACACCAGGTCGTTCTTCGGCGGCGCATTGACGCGCTCGTTCCACAGCCGCATGAAGTAGGTGAGCATCTTGCCCAGCTCGGCCAGGCGGGCTTCCTGTGATTCGACCAGGTGGTCGACTTCGGGCACCGAGGTGGCCACGTCCGACCACCAGGTCAGGAGCTTGCGATCCTCGAAGGGGAAGTCGAACAGCGTCGCCAGCATCTGCGTGGTCAACTCGATCGACACGCGCTGTACCCAGTTGAACTCCTGATTGCGCGGCAGTTCGTCCAGCACCTTGGCGGTGCGCGAGCGGATCGTGTCTTCCATCGACGCCAGGTTGTGCGGCGCCACGATCGGGCTGACCGCCTTGCGCTGCTCGTCGTGCTTCGGCGGGTCCATGGCGATGAACATCTGCAGCCGTTGCTCCATGCTCGGCGCGTTCCACAACGCGATGCCGCCTTGCGTCCAGTCCGACGAATAGACGCCATGGCTGGTATCCACCTGCATGATGTCCTTGTACTTCGTCACCGACCAGAAGCGGCCGTAGAAGTTGTTCTCGGTGAAGTGCACCGGGTCATCGCGGCGCAGCCGCGCGAAATAGTGACCGACCGTGTCCTCCTGGAACAGGCGCGGTTTGCTGACGTCGATCTGCTCGATAGGCATCGAGAACGCCTCCTGGCGGGCCAGGGCCTGCAGTTCGGCGTCGTAGGGTGTGGCGGTGACGGGTGCGTTCATCGGTTGGCTTCCGTTCAATGTTGACCTTCGGGCAGGCGCAGCACGATGCCGTCGAGCGCAGTGCTCATTTCGATCTGGCAGGCCAGGCGCGAGTTGTCCTGCGTGCCCGCGGCAAAGCTGAGCATGCTTTCTTCCATCTCGGTGCGCGCGCCGGTATGCACCAGCCAATCCGGGTCGACATACACGTGGCAGGTGGCGCAGGCGCAGGCGCCGCCGCAGTCGGCGTCGATGCCAGGCACGTTGTGGTCGACGGCGGCGCGCATCAGCGACACGCCGTTGCTGGCGTCGACTTCGTGGCGCGTGCCGTCGTGTTCGAAAAAGATGACTCTGGGCATGGTGCTTCCGGGGGGTGGATGGGGCAGAGCGCTTTCGCGCCCTGCGGGCTGCGGCGCATGATAGAAAAATTCGAATCACAGTTCAAGTTTTGCGCGGCCGGACGTGATGCTGCACTGCGGCAGAGCCGGCCGCAGGGCCTGCTCCGGGCACACGACGGCGCGGCGGTCCTACACTGCGGCGCAGACGCGAAGGAGACCTCGATGCACCCCTCGATCCACGCCCGGCAGACGCCGGACAAGTGCGCCTACCGCATGGCCGGCAGCGGCCTGGCCGTCAGCTACCGCCAGCTCGACGAGGGCTCGAACCGGCTGGCACAGCTGTTCCGGCGCCTCGGCCTGGGCGTCGGCGACCGCATCGCGCTGATGCTCGAGAACCACCCGCGCTATTTCGAGATTTGCTGGGCGGCGCAGCGCGCCGGCATCGTCTACACCGCCATCAGCAGCCGCCTCACCGCCGGCGAGGCGGCCTACATCGTCGGCGATTGCGGCGCCAAGGTATTCATCAGCTCGATGGCGCTGGCCGGACTGGCGGGCGAACTTCGCGCGCACACGCCCGCAGTTCACACCCGGCTGATGCTCGACGGCGTGATCGACGGCTACGAGGCCTACGAGGCCGCAGTGGCCGGCTGCCCGGCCGAGCGCATCGCCGACGAATCGGCCGGTGGCGACATGCTCTATTCGTCGGGCACCACCGGTCGGCCGAAGGGCGTGTTCGTGCCGCCGGAATCGACCGACATCGCCTACGTCAACGCGCTGCTCAAGGTGTGCATGGGGCCGTTCGCGATGGGCCCGGACACCGTCTACTTGTCGCCGGGGCCGCTGTACCACGCGGCGCCGCTGCGCTTCGCGATGGCAGTGATGCGCTTGGGTGGCACGGTGGTGGTGATGGAGCACTTTGACGCCGCCGAGTTCCTGCGCCTGGTAGCGCAGCACCGCATCACGCACACGCAGGTGGTGCCGACGATGTTCGTGCGCATGCTCAAGCTGCCCGGGGCGCAGCGGCTTGCGCACGACCTGTCGAGCCTGCGCGTCGCCATCCATGCCGCGGCGCCGTGCCCGGTGCCGGTGAAGCAGCAGATGATCGATTGGTGGGGTCCGATCATCTGGGAGTACTACGCCGGCACCGAGGGCATGGGCATGACGCTGGTGAATGCCACCGAATGGCTGGCGCACAAGGGCACGGTCGGCCGCGCCGTGGTGGGGGTGCTGCACATCTGCGACGATGACGGCAACGAACTCCCGCCGGGCGAGAACGGCGGCGTGTATTTCTCCGACGGCAAGGTCTTCGAGTACCACAACGACCCGGAAAAGACGGCTGCCGGCCGCAACGCCAAGGGCTGGACCACGCTCGGTGACATCGGCACCATGGACGCCGAGGGCTACTTGTATCTGACCGACCGCAAGGCCCACATGATCATTTCCGGCGGCGTCAACATCTACCCGCAGGAGGCCGAGAACCTGCTGGTCACGCACCCGAAGGTGCTGGACGTGGCGGTGTTCGGCGTGCCGAACGAGGAGTTCGGCGAGGAGGTCAAGGCGGTGGTGCAGCCGCGCCACATGGCCGAAGCCGGCAAGGCACTCGAGCAGGAGCTCATCGCCTTTTGCCGCGAGCAGTTGTCGGCCATCAAATGCCCACGCTCGATCGACTTCCAGGCCGAACTGCCGCGCCACCCCACCGGCAAGCTCTACAAGCGGCTGCTGCGCGAGCGCTACTGGGCTGGCCACAGCAGCAATATCGTCTGAAGGCCCGGCGATGAACGACCACGCGAAAGAGCCGCCGGCGCTGTGCAAGGTGGCGGTGATGGGCGCCGGCGCGGTGGGCAGCTTCTATGGAGCGATGCTGGCGCGCGCCGGCCATGACGTCACGCTGATCGGCCGGCCGGCGCATGTGCAGGCGATCGAAGCCGACGGCCTGATGCTGGAGATGGCAGGTGGCGTGCAGGCAGTGAGGCTGCACGCCAGCAGCGACGTTGCCGCGGTGCGCGGTGCAGACCTGGTGCTGTGCTGCGTCAAGTCCACCGACACCGAGGCCGTGGCGCGCCAAATGGCGCCGTACCTGGACGAAGCCAGCGTGCTGATGAGCCTGCAGAACGGCGTGGACAACGCCGAGATGCTGGCGAAGCAGGTGCGCTGCCGCGTCGTGCCGACCGTGGTGTACGTGGCCGTGGCCCTGGCCGGCCCGGGACACGTGCGCCACTTCGGCCGCGGCGACCTGGCCATCGGCGCGATGCCCGGCGGCACGATGTCCTCGGTGCCCGAATGGCCGACGCTGCAAGGGCTGGTGGACCTGTTCGCCCGCGCGATGGTGCCGGTGCGCATCGTGCCCGACGTGGCGGTTGAGCTTTGGGCGAAGCTGCTGGTGAACTGTGCCTACAACGCGATTTCCGGGTTGGCGCAGCAGCCCTATGCGATGCTGGCGGCGCAACCGGGCATCCGCGAGATGCAGCACGACGTCGTGCGCGAGGTCATTGCCGTGGCGTCGGCGGCCGGTGTGCCGCTGTCGGAGCCGGCCTCGATGGAGGCGGTGGCGCAGATCGCCGCCAGCATGCCGTCGCAGATGTCGTCCACCGCTCAGGACATGGCGCGGTGCAAGCCCAGCGAGATCGACCACCTCAACGGCTACATTGCGCGACGCGGCCACGAACTGGGCGTGGCCACGCCGGTGAACCGCGCGCTGCATGCGCTGGTCAAGCTGGTCGAAGCTGGCTATCGGGCCCCATGAGCGCGCATGGCCGCTCCAAAGCGCTCATCCCGGAGCGCGCAGCGCGGAGGGAAGTCCAGTGAGCTGGTCGCCACCTGGGGGCACGCAGCCGGTGCCCGATGCATTCGTTCAGGCGCTGCGCGAACTAGGGCTGTGCGGGGCGGGCCCGCTGCACGGAGCGCCGTTGACCGGCGGCGTGTCCTCGGACATCTGGCGCATCGATATCGCGGGCGGACCGGTCTGCGCCAAGCGCGCGCTGGCCCAGTTGCGCGTCGCCGCCGACTGGCGTGCACCGATCGAGCGCAACCTGTTCGAGGCGCGCTGGATGCAGGTGGCCGATGCCGCGCAACCCGGTTGCGCACCGCGCGTGCTCGGCCAACACCCTGGACTGGGAGTGCTGGTCATGCAATACCTGCCGCATCACGCGCTGTGGAAGCAGCAGCTTCGCGACGGCCGGGCAGAACTCCGACACGGCCCGCGCCGTGGGCCGCACGTTGGCACGCATTCATGCCCACGCCGCAGCACGCCCCGAGCCTGGAGGCCGACTTTCGCAGCCAGGCGATCTTCTTCGACATCCGGCTCGAACCCTACCTGCTGGCCACCGCGTCGCGCCATGCCGACCTGGCCGACCGGCTGCAGTCGCTGGTGCGGCAGACCCAGGCCAATCCGCGCACGCTGGTGCACGGCGATGTCAGCCCGAAGAACATCCTCGTCGATGCCGATGGCCCGGTGTTCCTGGATGCCGAATGCGCGGTCTGGAGCGACCCGGCCTTCGACCTGGCCTTCGGCCTCAACCACCTGCTGCTGAAGTGCCTTTGGAACCCTTCGGCGGTGCCGGCTTACCTGCAGTGTTTCGACGTGCTCGCCGCCGCCTACCTGGGTGGCGTGGGCTGGGAGCCGGCCGACGCGCTGGAGCGCCGGGCGGCGCAGCTGCTGCCGGGGCTGTTGCTGGCGCGCGTGGATGGCAAGTCGCCGGTGGAGTACCTGGATCAGGAACTGCAGCGCGACACGGTGCGTCGTGTCGCCCGCGCGCTGCTGCAGCATCCGGCGGATCGGCTGGGCGACGTGGCACAGGCCTGGCGCATGGAGCTGCAAGCATGAGCGATACCTTGATCCAGCGCATCCAGGCTCGGCGTGTCTGGGACAGTCGAGGCCGCCCCACGGTGGAGGCCGAGCTCACGCTGCGCGATGGCAGCACCGGCCTGGCCATCGTGCCAGCGGGCGCCTCGACCGGCACGCGCGAGGCGCACGAACTGCGCGACGGCGGCACGGCCTTCGGCGGCCTGGACGTGCAGCGTGCCATCGCCCACGTCAACGGCGAGATCGCTGCCGCGCTGCTCGGCACGGATGCCAGCGACCAAGGCGCGCTCGACCGGCGACTGGTCGAACTCGATGGCACGCCCGGCAAGACGCGGCTGGGGGCGAACGCCACGCTGGCGGTGTCGATGGCCGCGGCCCATGCGGCCGCCGCGTCGGCGGGCCTGCCGCTGTACCGCTATCTGGGCGGCAAGTCGGCGTGCCGGCTGCCGATGCCGCAGATCCAGATCTTCGGCGGCGGCGCGCATGCCGGCCGGCGCGTGGACGTTCAGGACTTCATGGTCGTGTGCCCGGCGGCGCACAGCTTCGCACAGGCACTGGAATGGACGGCCGAGGTCTACCGTGCCGCGGGTCGGCTGATGCAGCAGCGAGGTCGCCTTTTCGGCGTGGCCGACGAAGGCGGCTGGTGGCCCGACTTCGATACCAACGAACAGGCCCTCGAAACGCTGGTCGCGGCCATCGAGGCGGCAGGCCTCGTGCCCGGCGAGCAGGTGGCCATCGCGCTCGACGTGGCGGCCTCGGAGTTCGGGCGCGCCGGCCGCTACCGCCTGGGCCTGGAATCGCGCGAACTCGATACCGACGGCCTGATCGAGTTGCTGCTGCGCTGGATTGAGCGCTATCCGATTGTCTCCATCGAGGACCCCTTGGCCGAGGACGACCTGGCGGGCTTCGCGCGCTTTACCCGGGCCGCGGGCGGCAAGCTGCAGGTCGTCGGCGACGACCTGCTGGTGTCGCATGCGGCGCGGGTGTACGAGGCCGCCGCCGCCGGCGCGGCGAACTGCGTGCTGCTCAAGCCCAACCAGCGCGGCACGCTCAGCGAAACGCTGGCCGCCTGGCGGGCGGCGCGTGAGCTGGGTTACGCCGGCATCGTCTCGGCACGCTCCGGCGAAACCGAGGACACCACCATCGTGCACCTGGCCATCGGCTGGAACGTCGGGCAACTGAAGGTGGGTTCGTTCGCGCGCAGCGAGCGATTGGCCAAGTGGAACGAGGCGCTGCGCATCGAAGAGCGGCTGGGCGATCGCGCGGCGTTCGCCGGCGCCGCGGCCTTCGGCCGAAATCGAGGCTGAGCCAGCGCTATCGGCGCGGCTTGCCGAAGCGGAACAGGCGGCCGAGCAGGGCGGATTCATCGCGCGCCGCAGGATGCGCGCGCATCACCATCAGGCCGCCGACGAGATACAGCGCGTTCAGCAGGCGGCTGGCGCGGTCGATGCTCATGCCTGGCCAGCCAGCCATGTCGCGCAGCGATGCCGAGGCGTTGCGCAGGCGCTCTGCCGCCGGCCCGAGAGCGCCCGCGGTGAAAGGCAGGCTTTCCCTCGACACCGTGGCGCGGTAGGCGGCATGGCCGCCAATCTCGGCCAGCAGGGTATTGCGCGGGCCGCTCAGCGCCAAGCTCCACAGCAGCGGCTTGAGCGGCCGGTAATGCTCCATGCGGCCGACACGCTCGTGCAACCAGTGCCCTGGGGGGCGCATGCCGGGTGCGTCGCAGGACAGCAACTCGAGGCTGGCCAGCGAAGCGGGCACGGCCAGCGCCATGTCGCGCGGTGAGTGGTAGCTCATCTCGGCCGGGAACACGGTCACCGGCCAAACCAGTTGTTCGTAGCTCAGGCACAGCAGCGCCCCCTGGCGGTGGCGCATGCAGGCGGCCAGCACCTCGAGCACGTCGCTGCTCTCGCGCCGGCTTTCCAGGTGGCGCAGATCGGTGAGCATCGTCGTCGGCAGCACGGTGTTCTCACCGAGCTGGGCGAAGGCGCTCGAGCTGCGCTCCAGACGCATGCGTTCATAGGCGCTGATGCGCCACAGTGTCGAATCTTCGAAGTCACGCAGGCTCATCGATGACTCCCTTCGCATGTCGCGGCACCATTCTGCCCGAAGGCGCCGTCCGTGGGGCGCTTTCCGGGGTGCGCCGCCAGGCCTCGGGCGAGCAGCCGCTCCACTGCCGGAAGGCACGCGAGAAGCTCTTCTCGCTGCGAAAACCCAGCTGCAGCGCGATCTGCTTGACCGGTGCGCGCGTCCGTCGCAGCAGCTCGGTGGCCAGCGCGTGCCGCACCTCGTCCTTCAGCGCCTGCACCGAGGCACCCTCCTGGCGCAGATGACGGTGCAGCGTGCGCGGCGAGACATGCAGCGCCCGCGCCAGCGACTCGGCATTTACCAGCTCCGCGCCGCGGCTGCGCAACAGCTCGCGCACGCGCTGCACCAGCAGCCGGTCGCGTCGGTACTGCAGCACCGTCAGCGGCAACGCGTGCTGCAGCATGGCGCGCAGTGCGCGCTCGTCGCGGCCGAGTGACAGGCCCAGGTAGTGCGCATCGAAGCTGAAACTGGCGCGCGGCGCGGCAAAGCGCACCGGCCCGGGAAACAGCAGCGGATACACCGCCGCATGCGCCGGCGCAGGGAACGGAAAGCTGACCTCGCGCAGCGGAATGCGCGAATCCACCGCCCAGCAGGCATATCCGTGCACGTAGCGCAAGCTGGTGAGCAGGCACAACTCGCGCAGCGCGCCAAGATCGCGGGCCTCGTCGATGCTCAGCGTGGCCACCTGCCCGTCGTCGCTGATCGACAGCCGGATGTCGTCGACCAGCAATCGGTGATGCCGGCACCAGCGCTTCAGCGCCACGCCCAGCGTCGGCGCGCCCAGCGAGGCCCGGCACAGCAGGCCATAGCTGCCCCAGGGCAGCCGGCGCGAGAACCAACCGAGCGCCTCGTCGTCGAGTTGCTGCATGGCCGTGCTGCACAGTGCCTCGAACTGCCGGGCGGTGACGCGCGCCTGGGGACGGCGCAGCAGCGAAGGCGCGATTTGTGCCTGTTGCAGCGCTTCGGCCGGATCGACCCGGTACTTGCGAAACGCCAGCAGCACCGCCTCGACAAAGGCGATGGGCGTGGCGGCGGTGTTCGGCTTCGGCCTGGCGACGGCCGCGACGGTCTGGGGCATGCGCGCCAGTGTCCACGGCGTTGGCAGGATTTGCAACCACTCTGGCGCCAAAGGCGCGACACTCGGCTTTAAGCTTCGCGCCAAGGTTTCGAGCCCGCGATGAGGGGCCGTTTGGGGACAGGCATGACACAGCACACCGCTTCCGATCCTGGCGTGACGCCCCGCGACGGCCTGTCGCATGGTGCGCGGCGACACGCGCGCCGTGCTGTCGGAGCAGAGCATCCCGGCGCTACTGGCAGACACCGTGGCGCACTTCGGCGACCGGCCGGCGGTGCTGTTTCGTGAGCAGGGCGTGCGCTGGACCTGGCGCGAATTCGCGCTGCAGGTCGACGAGCTGGCGGCCGGGCTGCTGTCGCTGGGCCTGCAGCGCGGCGAGCGGCTGGGCATCTGGTCGCCGAACCGCGCCGAATGGCTGGTGACGCAGTTCGCCACCGCGCGCATCGGCGTGATCCTGGTGAACATCAACCCGGCCTACCGCCTGTCGGAGCTGGAGTACGCGCTGAATGTGTCGGGCTGCCGCGCCATCGTCACGGCCGAGCGGCTGAAGAGTTCGATGTACCTGGAGATGCTGCGCACGCTGGCGCCTGAGCTGGACCAGCATGCGCCCGGTGCGTTGCAGGCGGCGCGCCTGCCGGCGCTGCGCTGGGTCATCCGCATGGGCACCGAGTCGAGCGCCGGCATGCTCAACTACGACGACGTGCTGCAGCGCGGGCGCGCCGACATCCGGACCCACCCACTGGATGCCCTCAGCGCTGCCCTGGACTGCCACGACCCGATCAACATCCAGTTCACCAGCGGCACCACCGGCAACCCGAAGGGTGCGACGCTGACGCACCACAACGTGCTCAACAACGCGCGCTTCATCGCGCAGGCGATGAACTTCAGCGAGGCCGATTCGCTGTGCATCCCCGTGCCGCTGTACCACTGCTTCGGCATGGTGCTGGCGGTGCTGGCCTGCGTGAGCCGCGGTGCCCGCATGGTGTTCCCAGGCGAGTCATTTGACCCGCTGGCCACGCTGCAGGCGGTGGCCGCGGAGCGCTGCACCGCGCTGCACGGTGTGCCGACGATGTTCATCGCCGAACTCGACCACCCGCAGTTCGCGAGCTTCGACCTGAGCAGCCTGCGCACCGGCATCATGGCCGGCTCGCCGTGCCCGATCGAGACCATGAAGCGCGTGGTCTCGCAGATGCACATGCGCGAGGTGACCATCGCGTATGGCATGACCGAGACTTCGCCGGTGTCCTTCCAGAGCTCGACCACCGATCCGCTGGATCGGCGCGTGTCCACCGTCGGGCGCATCCAGCCGCGGCTCGAAGCCAAGGTGGTGGACACCAGCACCGGTGCGGTCGTGCCGCTGGGCGAGAAGGGCGAGCTGCTGGTGCGCGGCTATTCGGTGATGCAGGGCTACTGGGGTGACGAAGCGCGCACGCGCGAGGCCATCCGCGACGGCTGGATGTTCACCGGCGACCTGGCGACCCTCGACGCCGAGGGCTACTGCAACATCGTCGGCCGTGCCAAGGACATGCTGATCCGCGGCGGCGAAAACGTCTACCCGCGCGAGGTCGAGGAATTCCTGTTCCGACACCCGAAGGTGCAGACGGTGCAGGTCTTTGGCGTGCCCGACCCGAAGTACGTCGAGGAGGTCTGCGCCTGGATCGTGCTCAAGCCCGGCGAAAGCTGCACCGAAGCCGAGATTCGCGACTTCTGCCGCGAGCAGATCGCCCACTACAAGGTGCCGCGCTACATCCGCTTCGTGCAGGACATGCCGATGACCATCACCGGCAAGGTGCAGAAGTTCGTGATGCGCGACAAGATGATCGAAGAACTTGGCCTGAGCGTGGCCAAGACCGCCTGACCCTGGAGCCCATCCCATGACCTCCTTGACCACCGGCCTGAGCTTCGCGCTCGGCGAGACCATCGACATGCTGCGCGACACCGTGCACAGCTTCGCCGAGGAGCAGATCGCGCCGCGCGCCGCCGCGATCGACAGCGACAACCAGTTCCCGGCCGACCTGTGGCAGAAACTGGGCGGACTCGGCCTGCACGGCATGACGGTGGCCGAGGAGTACGGCGGCACGGCCATGGGCTACCTGGCGCACATCGTTGCCATGGAAGAGGTGTCGCGCGCGTCGGCCGCCGTGGGCCTGTCCTACGGTGCGCATTCGAACCTGTGCGTCAACCAGTTGCACCGCAACGGCAGTGATGTGCAGAAGCGCAAGTACCTGCCCAAGCTGTTGTCCGGCGAGCACGTGGGCGCGCTGGCGATGAGCGAGCCGAATGCCGGCTCCGACGTGGTCAGCATGAAGCTGCGCGCCGACCTCAAGGGCGACCGATACGTGCTCAACGGCAGCAAGATGTGGATCACCAACGGCGGCGATGCCGACACGCTGGTGATCTACGCGAAGACCGATGTCAACGCCGGACCCAGCGGCATGACCGCCTTCATCGTCGAGAAGGGCTTCAAGGGCCTGAGCTACGGAACGAAACTGGACAAGCTGGGCATGCGCGGCAGCAACACCTGGCCGCTGTTCTTCGACGACTGCGAAGTGCCGGTGGAGAACGTGCTGGGCGGCGAGGGCAAGGGTGTCAAGGTGCTGATGAGCGGGCTGGACTACGAGCGCACGGTGCTGTCCGGCGGCCCGCTGGGCATCATGGCCGCGTGCATGGATGCGGTGTTGCCCTACGTGCACGAACGCAAACAGTTCGGCCAGAGCATCGGCGAGTTCCAGTTGATGCAGGGCAAGATCGCCGACATGTACACCACCTGGCAGGCCTGCCGCGCGTATGTGTATGCAGTGGGGCAGGCCTGCGACCGCGGCGACCATTCGCGCGGCTTGCGCAAGGATGCCGCCGGCGCCATCCTGTACTCGGCCGAGAAGGCCACCTGGATGGCCGGCGAGGCGATCCAGGCGCTGGGCGGCAACGGCTACATCAACGAATTTCCGGCCGGCCGGCTGTGGCGCGATGCCAAGCTGTACGAAATCGGCGCGGGAACGTCCGAGATCCGCAGGATGTTGATCGGCCGCGAGCTGTACGCCGAGTCGATGTAGCCATGTGCAGCCTCGACGGCCTGTTTGCCAACAACCGCGCCTGGGCCAACCAGCGTGTCAACGACGACCCCGAGTTCTTCACGCGCCTGGCACGCCAGCAGGCACCACGCTTCCTGTGGATCGGCTGCGCCGACAGCCGTGTGCCGGCCAACCAGATCATCGGCCTCGACCCCGGCGAGGTGTTCGTGCATCGCAACATCGCCAACCTGGTGGTGCACAGCGACCTGAACTGCCTGTCGGTGCTGCAGTTCGCGGTGGAGGTGCTGAAGGTCGAACACGTGATGGTCGTCGGCCACTACGGTTGCGGCGGCGTGCAGGCGGTGGTGGAGCAGCGATCCACCGGCCTGGCCGACAACTGGCTGCGCCACGTGGAAGACATCGCGCACAAGCATGCGCCACGGCTGGCCGCGCTCGGCGGCGACCTGGAGCGCGGCCGTTGCCTGGTGGAGTTGAACGTCATCGAGCAGGTGGCCAACGTCTGCCGCACCACCATCCTGCGGCGCGCCTGGCACCATGGCCAGAAGGTCGAGGTGCATGGCCTCGTCTATGGCCTGGCCGACGGGCTGCTGCGGCGCGTGGGCGGCAGCGTCGATGGCAGCCAGTCCTGGGACCAATACCACGAAGCTTCGGTGAAAAGCCTGGGCTGAAACCTTGAGACACCTCCATGCCGGCAATCAAATCGCAGATCAGTCCCCGCTCCGACGAGTTCAAGGCCAACGTGCAGCGCATGCGCGAGCAGGTCGAGGACCTGCGCACCCAGGCGGCGGCAGCGGCGCTCGGCGGCGGCGAGGCGGCCCGTGCGCGCCACGCCGCGCGCGGCAAGCTGCTGCCGCGCGAGCGCGTCGAGCACCTGCTCGACCCGGACACGCCATTCCTGGAGATCGGCCAGCTCGCCGCGCACGGCATGTACAACGGCGAGGCGCCGTCGGCCGGCATCATCACCGGTATCGGCCGGATCATGGGCTGCGAATGCATGATCGTGGCCAACGACGCCACGGTGAAGGGCGGCACCTACTATCCGGTGACGGTGAAGAAGCATCTGCGCGCGCAGGAGATCGCGCTGCAGAACCACCTGCCGTGCATCTACCTGGTCGACTCCGGCGGCGCCTTCCTGCCGAAACAGGACGAGGTCTTCCCCGATCGCGAGCATTTCGGCCGCATCTTCTACAACCAGGCCAATATGTCCGCGCTGGGCATCCCGCAGGTGGCGGTGGTGATGGGCTCGTGCACGGCCGGCGGCGCCTATGTGCCGGCGATGAGCGACGAGACGATCATCGTCAAGAACCAGGGCACGATCTTCCTCGGCGGACCGCCGCTGGTGAAGGCCGCCATCGGCGAAGTGGTCAGCGCCGAGGATCTGGGCGGCGGCGACGTGCACACGCGGCTGTCCGGCGTGGCCGACCACCTGGCCGAGAACGACCGCCATGCCTTGCTGATCGCGCGGCGCATCGTCGCCAGCTTCAACCGCCGCAAGCCCGAGTCGGTGACGCTCGAGCCGATCGAAGAACCGCTGTTCGACCCGCAGGAACTGTACGGCGTGATCCCCGCCGACCCGCGCAAGCCCTACGACGTGCGTGAAGTCATCGCGCGCATCGTCGACGGCTCGCGCCTGGACGAATTCAAGGCCCGCTACGGTGCCACGCTGATCACCGGCTTCGCGCGCTTGCACGGCATGCCGGTGGGCATCATTGCCAACAACGGCATCCTGTTCGGCGAATCGGCGCAGAAAGGCGCGCACTTCATCGAACTGTGTGCGCAGCGTGGCATCCCGCTGCTGTTCCTGCAGAACATCACCGGCTTCATGGTCGGGCGCAAGTACGAGAACGCCGGCATCGCCAAGGACGGCGCGAAGATGGTCACCGCGGTGGCCACCGCGCAGGTGCCCAAGCTGACGCTGATCCTCGGCGGCAGCTTCGGCGCCGGCAACTACGGCATGTGCGGCCGCGCCTACAGCCCGCGCTTCCTGTGGATGTGGCCGAACGCGCGCATCAGCGTGATGGGTGGCGAACAGGCGGCCAGCGTGCTGGCCACCGTGCGCCGCGACGGCATCGAGGGCAAGGGCGGGCAGTGGTCGGCTGACGAGGAGGCCGCGTTCAAGCAGCCGATCCTCGAGCAATACGAGCATCAGGGCCATCCGTACTACGCCACGGCGCGGCTGTGGGACGACGGCGTCATCGACCCCGCCGACACGCGCCGCGTGCTCGCCTTGAGCCTGTCGGCCGCGCTGAACGCGCCGATCCCGGCGACGCCGCGCTTCGGCATTTTCAGGATGTAGCCCGATGTTCAAGAAGATCCTCATTGCCAACCGCGGCGAGATCGCCATCCGCGTGGCTGCCACGGCGCGCCGTCTGGGCATCCAGACGGTGGCCGTGCACTCCGCCGCCGACGCCAACGCGCGCCACGTGCGCGCCTGCGACGAGGCGGTGCATGTCGGCGGCAACGCACCGCGCGACAGCTACCTGAAGTGGGAGCGCATCATCGCCGCGGCCCAGGCCACCGGCGCGCAGTCCATCCATCCGGGTTACGGCTTCTTGTCTGAGAACGCGGATTTCGCGCAGGCCTGCGCCGACGCGGGGCTGGTGTTCATCGGCCCGCCGGTGCGCGCGATCCGCGACATGGGCAGCAAGTCGGCCGCCAAGGCGCTGATGGAAAAGGCTGGCGTGCCGTTGGTGCCCGGCTACCACGGCCAGGACAACGACCCGTCTGCTGCTGGCGCGCGAGGCGGCGCGTATCGGCTACCCGATGCTGATCAAGGCCAGCGCCGGCGGTGGCGGGCGCGGCATGCGGCGCGTCGACCGGGGCGAGGACTTCGCTGCCGCGCTGGCCAGCTGCCAGCGCGAGGCCAAGGCCGCCTTCGGCGACGACCATGTGCTGGTCGAGCGCTACGTGACCCGGCCCCGCCATATCGAAATCCAGGTCTTCTGCGACACGCACGGCAATGCGGTGTACCTGTTCGAGCGTGACTGCTCGGTGCAGCGGCGCCACCAGAAGGTGCTCGAGGAAGCGCCCGCGCCGGGGCTGTCCGAGGCGCGTCGTGCCGAGATGGGTGCAGCGGCGGTGGCCGCGGCACGTGCCGTCGGCTACGTCGGCGCCGGCACGGTGGAGTTCATCGCCGAGCCGCAGGACGACGGCGACCTGCGCTTTTACTTCATGGAGATGAATACGCGGCTGCAGGTCGAACATCCGGTGACCGAGGCGATCACCGGACACGATCTGGTCGAGTGGCAGCTGCGCGTGGCCAGCGGCGAGCGGCTGCCGGCGCTGCAGGGCGAGCTGGTGATGCGTGGCCATGCGATCGAGGCGCGCATCTGCGCCGAGAACCCGGATGCCAACTTCCTGCCGGCCACTGGCAGCTTGCAGGTAATGCGCTGGCCGGCCCACGCCGCCTTCACGCGCAGCGACGAGCTGCCGCGCGTGGACACCGGGTTCGGCGAGGGCGACGCGATCAGCCCGTACTACGACTCGATGATCGCCAAACTGATTGTCTGGGGCGCCGACCGCGCCCAGGCGCTGGCGCGGCTGGACGCGGCGCTGCGTGACACGCATATCGTCGGCCTGCACACCAACGTCGCCTTTCTGCGCCGCGTGCTCAAGTCGCGGGCCTTCGCCAGCGCCGACCTCGACACCGCATTGATCGAGCGCGAACGCACGGCATTGTTCGACGTGCCGGGACTGCCGCTGCCCCTGGCCGCGGCCGGTGTCGTCGCCCGACTGCTGGCGCAGGAAGCGGCGCAGGAGGATGCCGATCCGTGGAGCCGGCGCGACGGCTGGCGGCTGACCGGCGGCGCGAGCCGGCGCTTCGAGCTCGATGCCGGTGGCCAGCACCACGCCCTGACGCTGCAGCGGCTGCACGATGGCGGCGCGGTCATGACGCTCGGCGATCAACGCCTGGCGCTGGCCACGCACGCGCTCGGCGGCGACCGCTACGATGTCGCGCTGGGCGGCCACCGCCACGTGTTGACCGTGTATGCGGTGGGCGAGAAGGTCGCGGTGTTCGGTGCCGCCGGCAGTGCGCTGATCGGCGAATACGACCTGATCGCGCATGCCGGAGATGCCGCCGGCGAGGCGGGGCGCCTGGCGGCGCCGATGCCGGGCAAGGTGCTGTCGATCGCGGTGAAGGCTGGAGACAAGGTGCAGCGCGGCCAGCCGCTGGCGGTGATGGAGGCGATGAAGATGGAACATACGATCCACGCGCCGAGTGACGGCGTCGTCGCCGAGTTGCTGTACGCGGTGGGCGACCAGGTGAACGAGGGCGCCGAACTGCTGCGCCTGGAGGTCGTGAAGTGAAGCTGCCGGCCAAGGTCCAGCTGCTCGAGGTCGGCCCGCGCGACGGGCTTCAGAACGAAGCCGCGCCGGTGTCGGCGGCGGCCAAGATCGAGCTCGTGCACCGCCTGCAGGCCGCTGGCTGCCGCGAAATCGAAGTCACCAGCTACGTCAGCCCGAAGTGGGTGCCGCAGATGGCCGACAATCACGCGGTGATGAGTGGCCTGCAGCGCGCGACCGGTGTGCGCTACTCGGTGCTGACGCCGAACATGAAGGGCCTGGAAGCGGCGCTGCTTGACCGGCCCGACGAAATCGTCGTCTTCGGCGCAGCCAGCGAGGCCTTCAGCCAGCGCAACATCAACTGCGGCATCGAAGAAAGCATCGAGCGCTTCCGCCCGGTGGTGGCCGCGGCGCTGGCGGCCGGCATCAAGGTGCGTTGCGCGATCTCCTGCGCGCTGGGTTGCCCGTACCAGGGCGAGGTCACGCCCGACGAGGTCGAGCGTGTGGTGCGGCTGATGAAGGGCATCGGCGTGCAACATTGCGGCGTCGCCGACACCATCGGTGTGGGCACACCGCGCCGCGTGCAGGCGGCGATGCAGCGAGCGTTGAAGCACTACCCGCTGGTTGAGGTGAGCGGGCATTTCCACGACACCTACGGCCAGGCGCTGAGCAACATCTACGCCTGCCTGGAAATGGGCCTGCACCGCTTCGACACCAGTGTGGCCGGCCTCGGCGGCTGCCCCTATGCCAAGGGCGCCACCGGCAACGTCGCCAGCGACGACGTCGTCTTCATGCTGAACGGCCTGGGCATCGACACCGGCATCGACCTGGACGCGCTGGTCGACACCGCCGGCTGGATCAGCGGCCAGCTCGGCCGGCCGCCGGTGTCGCGCGTGGCGCGCGCGCTGCTTGCCAAGCGCGCCGCCGCGACGAGCGCATGATCACGCTGTACCACTGCGTCAGCGCGCGCTCGTTCCGCCCGCTGTGGATGCTCGAGGAGTTGGGCCTGCCTTATGAACTGAGGATGCTGCCCTTTCCGCCGCGCGTGCTCGAGCGTGCCTACCTGGAAGTGAATGCGCTGGGCACGGTGCCCGCATTGTTCGACGGCGACAGGGGTATGACCGAATCGGCGGCGATCTGCCAGTACCTGGCGATGCGCCATTCGCCGCGAGCATTGAGCGTCGAGGCCGACGAGGCGGATTTCGGCGCATACCTGAACTACCTGCACTTCGGCGAGGCCACGCTGACCTTCCCGTTGTCGCTGGTGCTGCGCTATGCGCGCTTCGAGCCACCGGATCGACGTGCGCCGCAGGTGGTCGACGACTACAGCAAGTGGTTTCTGGCCCGGCTGCGCACGCTCGAAACCTTGTTGTCGCAGCAGCAGTTCCTGTGCGCCGGGCGTTTCACCGCGGCCGATGTCTCGGTGGGCTACGCCTTGCTCGTGGCGCAGCACGTGGATCTTGCGCCGCGCTTCACGCCGGCGGTGGCCGCGTATTGGCAACGCCTGCAGCATCGCGAGGGTTTCGTTCGCGCGCTGCACGCGCAGGACCAGGCGGCGCGGCAGCAGGGTGTGTCGCCGCGGCCCGCGACCGAGATTGCCGACTGATACGGGGAAGAGCCGATGCCGCCAAACACGCTGCGCCCGAAATCACCGCAATCGCACGACGAGGGCAAGATCGTCAGCGCCGCCGATGCGGTGCACCTGATCCGCGATGGCGACACGATCGCCACCTCGGGCTTCGTCGGCATCGGTTTTGCCGAAGAGATTGCCATGGCGCTGGAGCAGCGCTTCCTGGCCGAGGCCGCGCCGCGCGGCCTGACGCTGGTGTATGCCGCGGGGCAGGGCGACGGCCATCACAAGGGGCTGAACCACCTGGTGCACGACGGGCTGGTCAAGCGGGTCATCGGTGGGCATTGGGGACTCGTGCCGGGCCTGGGTAAGCTGGCGGTGGACAACAGGATCGAGGCCTACAACCTGCCGCAGGGCGTGATCTCCTGCCTGTACCGCGACATCGCAGGCGGCCGCCCCGGGCACCTGAGCCGGGTCGGCCTGGGCACCTTCGTGGACCCGCGCTTCGGCGGCGGGCGCATGAACCAGTGCACCACCGAGCCGCTGGTCGAATTGATGACCATCGCTGGCGAGGAGTGCCTGCTGTACAAGACATTTCCCATCCAGGTGGGCATCATTCGCGCGACCACCGCCGATGCCGACGGCAACCTGACGATGGAACGCGAAGCGCTGACGCTGGAAAGCCTGTCCATCGCCACGGCGGTGCACAACAGCGGTGGCATCGTCATCGCGCAGGTCGAGCGCATCGCAGATCGTGGCTCGCTGCAGCCGCGCCAGGTGAAGGTGCCGGGTGTGCTGGTGGACTGTGTCGTCGTGGCCGATCCCGAGCACCACTGGCAGACCTTTCACACGCGCTACAACCCGGGTTACTCGGGTGAGATGCGCGTGCCGGTGAACTCGCTGGTGCCGATGGAGCTGAGCGCGCGCAAGGTCATCGCACGCCGCGCGGCGATGGAACTGCATGCCAACAGCGTGGTCAACCTGGGCATCGGCATGCCCGAGGGCATTGCCAGCGTGGCCAGCGAGGAGCGCATCGTCGACCTGATGACGATGACCGCCGAGCCCGGCGTCATCGGCGGCATTCCGGCCGGTGGGCTGGATTTCGGCGCGGCCATCAACACCCAGGCGGTGATCGATCAGCCCTACCAGTTCGACTTCTACGACGGCGGTGGCCTGGACCTGGCCTTCCTCGGCTTGGCGCAGGCCGATGCGCAGGGCAACCTCAACGTCAGCAAATTCGGGCCTCGGCTGGCCGGTGCGGGCGGCTTCATCAACATCAGCCAGAACGCCAAGCGCGTGGTCTTCGTCGGCACCTTCAATGCCGGCGGCGTGCACATGAAGGTGGAGCAAGGCCGCCTGAAGATCGAGCAGGAGGGCCACACCCGCAAGTTCGTGGCAGAGGTCGAGCACCGCACCTACAGCGGCCGCCATGCGCTCAAGCGCGGCCAGCCGGCGCTGTACGTCACCGAGCGCTGCGTGCTGCAGCTGTGCGACGAGGGGCTGGAGCTGATCGAGATCGCGCCCGGCATCGACCTGGAACGCGACGTGCTGGCGCAGATGGACTTCGCCCCGGTGATGCGCGCGCCGCCGAAGCTGATGGACGCGCGCATCTTCGCACCGGGCCCGATGGGCTTGCGCGAGGACATGCTGCACCTGCCACTGGCGCGGCGCTTCAGCTACGACGGCGTGCAAGGCGTGTTCTTCGCCAACTTCGAGGGCCACATCGTTCGCGACAGCGCCGACGTGGTGCGCATCCGCGAGGCCGTGGAACGCTGCCTGGCACCACTGCCGCACAAGGTGCCGGCGATCATCGACTATGACAACTTCCACGTGCTGCCGCAGGCCATCGACGAATATTCCGACATGGTGCGCGACCTGGCGCAGAAGTACTACTCGCGCGTCACGCGCTACACCACCAGCGCATTCCTGCGTGTCAAGCTCGGCGAGGCGCTGCGCCAGCGCGGCGTGGCGCCGCACATCTTCGAGAGTGCCGAACAGGCGCGTGCGCATCTGCTGGATGCCGATGCGTAGCCGGCCCGTAAGTGCCGGCTAACGTTGTTTCTTCACCGCCTCGCCCAGCGTGATCACCGCCATCGCGTAGTAGCTCGACCAGTTGTAGCGTGTCACGGCGTAGAAATTCTGCGTGCCGGCTACGAAGCTCGGTGCGGCGCTGCCGTTCTGCAGTTCCACCAGGGCCAATGGGCCCGCATGGGCGCGGCCGGCGTCATCGAGTTCGGCGCCCAGCGCCGCCATCTGCTGCGCACTGAAGCTGGGCAGGATGTCGGGCTGCAGCAGCGTCGCGCGCGACGTGGTGTCCACCGGCACGGCCACCTCGAAGGTGGCGGCCATGCCTCGCTGCCAGCCATGGGCGGCCAGGTAGTTGGCGACGCTGCCGACCACGTCGGCGGCGCTGGCGTTCAGGTCGATGTGGCCGTCGTCGTCGAAATCCACCGCCCAGCGGTTGATGCTGCCAGGCATGAACTGCGGCAGGCCCATGGCACCGGCAAACGAGCCCTTGGGCAGAGTCGGATCCAGGCCTTCGCGGTGGCACATCACCAGGAACTCTTCCAGTTCCCCGCGAAAGAACGCACTGCGGTCGCTGCGACCGGCGGGGAAGTCGAAGGCCAGCGTGGCCAGCGCGTCCAGCACGCGGAAGTTGCCGGTGATACGGCCGTAGAAGGTCTCCACGCCGACGATGCCGACGACGATTTCGGCGGGTACGCCGAAGCGCTGCTCGGCGCGCTGCAGCCAGTCGGCGTTGTCCTGCCAGAAACGCGCGCCGGCCATGATGCGCTGCGGCTCAACGAAGCGTTCACGATAGGCGGCCCAGTTCTTCGCCGTGCCGGCCGGCGGCGGCATCATCAGCCGCTGTGCGCTGGGTTGGCGGCGCGCCTGAGCCAGCTGCCCCTGCACCCAGTCGGGCGGCAGCTGGCGCCGCTCGGCGACCTCGGCCGCGAAGTCGTGCACGTCCTGGCGCGTGGCATACGCGGCCGCCGCCGGGTCCTGCGAGACTGCCTGACGCGCCTTGGCCTTGCGCGCCATGGCGTCGTGTGGCAGCGCCAGCATGCAGCACAGCGCCAGCAGCAGCCGGCAAGTCAATTTGGCCATGCCGGATTATCCCCGGCCGGTCTGCGCCGCCAGTTCGGCAAAGCGCTTCCACCATGCGCGGGCCACCGCGGCGCGGCCGGGCTGCGCATAACGTGCCCGGTCCAGCGCCTCCAGTTCCAGCGCCAGCGGCTCGCCGAGCGCGCCCAGGCGCTCGCGCACACGCAGTGCGCGTGTGCGCGGCGGGTCGTGCGGCTGCACCGTCACCTGCAGCTGCGCCAACCGCTCCAGGATGCGCCGTTGCAGCCGCTGCCACGGCTCTTGGCGATGCCGATCCCAAAGCGCCCAAGCGGCGCCACCCAGGCTGCCGGCACACAGCAGTGCGATCAGTGCATAGGCCAGGTCGTGCCAGGTGGGCGCGTTCACGCCCAGGCTCTCAAGCAGGCGGAACTGCTGGCCGCGCGAATAGTTCATGACCCACTGGTTCCAGCGGTTGTTCGCGGCCTCGAGCACGCCGCGCAGCCGGGCCAGCAGCTGCGGGCTGACGTTGCCGATGGCATTGGCCACCAGGCCCTGGCGCGGCGCCAGGCTGGCGCCGCGCACGATGCGATCGGGCGACACCGCCGCGGTCGGATCCACGCGCACCCAGCCTTCGCCGGGTTGCCAGTACTCGGCCCAGGCGTGGGCGTTGCTCTGGCGCACGATGTGGTATCCGTCCACGGGAATGGCGTCGGTGCCCTGGTAGCCGGTGACCACTCGCGAGGGCACGTCCATGGCGCGCAACACCACTACCAGGCTGGCTGCGAAGTGCTCGCAGAAGCCGAGCTTGCGCTCGAGCCAGAACTCGTCGACGGCGTGCTTGCCGTAGGTGCCGGGTTCGAGCGTGTAGCAGGTATTCGCCGTCGCGCAGGTGCGCCAGCACCGCCGACACCAGCGTGCGCGCATCGGCCTGCGCCAGGTCGGGCCGGCGGCGCAGCGATGCGGCCCATTCCAGCGTGCGCGGGTTGTAGTCCGGCGGCAGGGCGACGTACTCACGCAGCGCCAGCGTCAACTGTCGCGGCCCGTGCCGATGCAGCGGCCAGGCCGCCGCCTCGAAGCGCAGCCGCTCGGTCACCGGGCGCTCGGTCTGCCATTGCAGGTCGCCGCGCAGCACCGGTATCCAGCCCTCGATCTGCGGTGCGGCGCCGACACGATCGGGGGTCAATTCCAGCAGGGGCAGCATCGCCAGCCGACTGGGCTCGAGTGTCATCTCATAGCGCACCGGCGTGCCCAGCAGCTGCAGTTCGGCGCGGCCGCGCGGTGCCGACGCGGCGCGCATGTCCTGGCGCGTCCACTCGCGGCCATCGAACTTGCTCAGCACCGGCCCGCGGAAGTACATCGCCTCGGGCGGTGGCACACGTCCGGCAAAGCGGATGCGCAAGGCGATCTCGTCGTCGTTGGCAATCTCGGCCATCGCGCCCATGCGCATCGAGCCGGACAGCCCGGTCTTGCCAGCGGCATCCTGCGGCACGCCCCACAGCGGACCGATGCGCGGGAACAGCAGGAACAGCGCCACCATCAGCGGTGCACCCAGCAACGCGGCGCGGGCCGCTACGCTGCCCGCCTGGCGCAGCGACGGCTTGCCCACGGGCATGTGCGCCAGCACCAGTGCCGTCAGCAGGCCCCACACCGACAGCAGCATGGCCGCGGCCGTGAGCAGCGACTGCGAGTACAGGAAGTTCGTCAGCACCAGGAAGAAGCCGAGGAAGAACACCACCAGCGCGTCGCGCCGCGCGCGCAACTCCAGCGTCTTCAGCGACATCAGCACCACCAGCATGGTGACACCGGCTTCCTTGCCGAAGAGCGTGCGTTCGGTCCACAGCGTCAGCACTGCCGCCACGAGCAGCACGCCGGCCACGGCCCAGCGGCTGGGCAGCGGCGCATTGCTCAGCGCCAGGTGTGCACGCCAGAACAGCATGAGGCCGGTCAGCGCGATGCACCAGGGTGCCAGGTGCGCCGTGTGCGGCAGGATCGTCCAGCCGATCACCGCCAGCTGAAACAGCGTGTCGCGGCTGTCGCGCGGCAGATGGCGCCAGCCCGGCCAGGCCGGCAGTGTGGGCCAACGCGGGCTCAGCGCCACAGCGCCAACTCGCGCAGCAGTTTGCGCTTGTGCCCGTCGCCGCGGTCGGGTGCAACCTGCAGGCCAGGCAACCGCAGGCCGTAGACCAGCCCCTGCTGCTCGGCCGCCAGCACCCAGGCGCTCAGGCGCGACAGGCGCGCCTCGGCATCGGCGTGCTCGGGCACGGCCGCGGCCTGCCAATCCAGCCACAGCTCCCGGCTGCTTTCCGAGGTGGTTTCGCGCGACACCAAGGCACCACTGCGCGCCACCTTCTTCCACACCACCTGGCGCAGGCTGTCGCCGCGGCGCCAGGCGCGCACGCCGTCGAGCTCGCTGCCCTGGCCGCGGCGTGCGTGCTGGGTTTCGCCGGGCGCACTTTGCGCCAGCGGCAGTGGCGGCGCCGACTGCTCGGGGCGGGGATAGGCCAGCACCGGGCTGGCCGGTCGCCAATGCGTCCAGGCCCGGAACAGGCCGAAGGGAAAGCGTGTTTCGACCACCAGCGGCGGCACCGCATGCAGGCCGCGCGTCGGCGGCACGATGCTCACCTTGGCGCTGGCCTGGCCGAGCGCCTGGACATCGCACCAGGCATCGCGCGCGCCAAAGCCGCGGCCGCGCACGCGCACGCCGACCCCGTGGCGCGCAGCGCCGGGGTTGGACAGCACCACTTCCAGCAACGCCGTCTCGCCGGCAAACACCGGCGCGGCCGGCCGCAGGCGCAGCGTCAGGCCGCGCAGCGTGCCGTGCGTCAGGTGAATCGACACCAGGCCGGCGCCGGCCAGCAGGAAGGTCAGCACGTAGCCCAGGTTCAGCTGGTAGTTGATAGCCGACACCAGCATCACCAGCAGCGTCAGCCCGAAGGCCCAGCCGCCCTTGGTGGGCAGGATGTAGATGTTGTGCTGATTCAGCGTCCAGGTGTCGGTGGCCGGGTGGCGGGCCAGCCACCAGCGGCGCCAGCGCCGTCGCAACCCGCCGCCGGGCATCTCGCCGCTGTCGTCGAGGACCGGCTGGACAGGGTGCGCCAGCTTGGCTTCGGTGCTCAGGACCGCGGGGCTGCTCACGCCGGACCGCCCGCTACGGTATCGGCGTGGCCTCGACCATCGCGCGCACCTGTTCGATCGCGCCGCGTCCCGCACCCGCGATGGGCTGCAGCCGGTGCGCGATGGCCTGCGGCAGGATGGCCTGCACGTCGTCGGGCGCGACGTAGTTGCGCTGCGCCATCAACGCGCGCGCCTTGGCCACGCGCAGTACGGCAATGCCGGCGCGCGGGCTCAGGCCGTCGACGAACCACTGCCCCGAGCGCGTGGCTGCGATCAGCGATTGCAGGTAGTCGAGCAGCGCCTCCGAGGCCAGCACCTCACGCACTGCCTGCTGCGCTTGCGCCAGCTCGCCCGGCTGCATCACCGCCGGCATGCGCGTGATGGCCTCGCGCCGGTCTTCGCCGACCAGCAGCGCGCGCTCGGAGGCGCGGTCGGGGTAGCCCAGCGTGATGCGCAGCAGGAAGCGGTCGAGCTGCGACTCGGGCAGTGGATAGGTGCCCAGCTGGTCGGTCGGGTTCTGCGTGGCGATGACGAAGAACGGCCTGGGCAGCGCGCGGGTCTCGTTCTCCACCGACACCTGCTGCTCTTCCATCGCCTCGAGCAGGGCGCTCTGCGTCTTCGGCCCGGCACGGTTGATCTCGTCGGCCAGCAGCACCTGCGCGAACACCGGACCGGGGTGGAAGACGAAGGCTTCCTTGCTGCGCTCGAACACGCTGACGCCCACCAGGTCGGAGGGCATCAGGTCGGCGGTGAACTGCACGCGCGAGAATTTCAGCCCCAGGCACACCGCCAGCGCATGCGCCAGCGTGGTCTTGCCGACGCCGGGTACGTCTTCGATCAGCAGGTGGCCGCCGGCCAGCAGGCAGGCCACGCAATCCTCGATCTGGGAGCGCTTGCCCACGATGACGGTGCAGATCTGGTCCACCAGGCGCGAAATCTGGCGCGCTACACTCGAATTCATCCATCGCACCTTAACCCAAAAAGCATTTCGGACCCCCTATGAGCACCGCTTTCTACAGTCATCCGGAGTGTCGTTTGCACGATATGGGCGAAGGCCATCCGGAGTGCCCGCAACGCCTGGACGCGATCTCCGACCACCTGCGCGCCACCGGGCTGGACATCGCGCTGGGCTTCCACGACGCGCCGATGGTCACGCTCGAGCAGTTGTCGCGAGCGCATGCCAGCGGCTATGTGGCCGAGGTCATGGACCTGATGCAGCGGGTGGTGGAAGAAGGCGAAGGTCGCGCCGTGGACCCCGATACGCACATCGGCACCGGCACGCTGAAGGCCGCGCTGCGCTCGGCTGGCGCCGCGGTGGCCGCCACCGACGAGGTGCTGTCGGGCCGCGCCACCAATGCCTTCTGCGCCGTGCGCCCGCCGGGCCACCATGCCACGCGCGACCAGGCGATGGGATTCTGCTTCTTCAACAACGTGGCCGTGGCCGCGCGCCATGCGCTCGACGTGCACGGCCTGCAGCGCGTGGCCATCGTCGATTTCGACGTGCACCACGGCAACGGCACCGAGGACATCATCGCCAACGACGAGCGCGTGCTGATGGTCAGCTTCTTCCAGCATCCGCTGTACCCGTTCAGTGGCGGCACGCCGCTGGGCACGAACATGATCAACCTGCCGATCCCGGCCTACAGCCGCGGTGGCGCGGTGCGCGAACTGATCGAGATGATGTGGATGCCGCGTCTGGAAGAGTTTGCGCCGCAGATGGTCTTCATCTCCGCCGGCTTCGACGCGCACCGCGAAGACGACCTGGGCCAGCTCGGCCTGGTCGAGGCCGACTACGAGTGGATCACCGCGCGCATCAAGGCCCTGGCCGAGCGCCATGCGCAGGGCCGCATCGTGTCCTGCCTGGAGGGCGGCTACAACCTCAGCGCCCTGGCGCGCAGCGTGGCCGCGCACTTGCGGGTGCTCGCCGAGATCTGATGCAGAACCTGGCGTCGCTGCAGCAGGCGTTGCGCGAGCTGACGCCCCAGGGCGCGCTGCTCGAAGCGGCCGTGCTGGCGGTTGCGCTGTCGGTGGCCTATGGCGTGGTGTGGCTGCTGCGCGGCGCCAAGCGCCCCGAGCGCAGCATCTGGTTTGGTGCGCTCATCTACGACGGCGTGCTGTTTCCACTGGTTGCCCTGTGCGTCGGCGTGCTCACCGGGTGGGTATTCAAGGGCCTGTTGCCCGTGGGTCTGCTGCGGCTGGCGGTGCCGATCCTCACCAGCCTGGTGCTGATCCGCCTGACCGTGCAGGTGCTGCACACGGCCTTCCCCACGTCGATGCTGGTGCGCCGGCTCGAGCGCAGCGTGTCCTGGCTGGTCTGGGGCGGGCTGGTGCTGTGGCTCACCGGCGTGCTGCCGCTGCTGGTCGAGGAGATGGACGGTGTGCAGTGGCGCATCGGTGGCGCCAACATGTCGCTGCTGATCCTGGTGCAGGGTGCGCTCAGCGCCATCGCCGTGCTGCTGCTGATGCTGTGGCTGTCGGCCACCATCGAAGCGCAATTGCTCAAGGGCGTGGCCGGCAGCGAGATCTCGGCGCGCAAGATCGCCGCCAACGCCACCCGCGCGATCCTGCTGCTGGTGGGGCTGCTGGTGGCGTTGTCGGCGGCCGGCATTCCGATGAGTGCGCTGTCGGTGATGGGTGGCGCCATCGGCGTGGGCGTCGGTCTGGGCCTGCAGAAGCTGGCGGCCAACTACGTCAGTGGCTTCGTCGTGCTGGCCGAACAGTCGCTGCGCATCGGCGACCTGGTGCGGGTCGACGGCTTCGAGGGTCATGTCACCGACATCAAGGCGCGCTACACCGTCATCCGCGCCCTCAGCGGCCGCGAATCGATCGTGCCGAACGAGATGCTGGTCTCGCAGCGCGTCGAGAACCTGTCGCTGGCGGACCGCAACGTCCTGGTCAGCACGCTGCTGCAGGTGGCCTACGGCACTGATCTGCCGATGCTGATGCCCCGTCTCGAGCAGGCCGTTCGCGAGGTGCCGCGCGTGCTTGCCGATCCTGGCCCCGGAGCGCAGCTGTCCGCCTTTGCCGCGGACGGTCTGGAGTTGACGCTGAACTTCTGGATCGGCGACCCCGAGAACGGCCAGGGCAACGTGCGCTCGGCCGTCAACCTGGCGCTGCTGGCCAGGCTGGACGAACTGGGTGTGCAGATCCCGTACCCGCAGCGCGTGGTGCGCACGCTGCCCGGGGCGGCGGGCCCGGGTACGGCGGACGCTGCCGGCGCCTGAAGCGCGCCGCTCAGGGCGTGATCACCGGGATCTTGCCGATCCTGGCCTGCCACTCCTTCGGCCCGGTCTCGTGCACGCTGCTGCCGTCGGAGCTGACGGCCACGGTCACGGGCATGTCGCGCACGTCGAACTCGTAGATGGCTTCCATGCCCAGGTCGGCGAAGCCCACCACCTTGGCGCCCTTGATCGCCTTGGCCACCAGATAGGCCGCGCCGCCGACCGCCATCAGGTAGGCGCTCTTGTGCTTCTTGATGGCCGCGATGCCGGTGGGCCCGCGCTCGGCCTTGCCGATCATGCCGATCAGCCCGGTCTGGGCCAGCATCATCTCGGTGAACTTGTCCATGCGCGTGGCGGTGGTCGGGCCGGCCGGGCCGACCACCTCGTCGCGCACCGGGTCGACCGGGCCGACGTAGTAGATGACGCGGTTGGCAAAGTCCACCGGCAGCCTTTCGCCCTTGGCCAGCATGTCCTGGATGCGCTTGTGCGCGGCATCACGGCCGGTGAGCATCCTGCCATTGAGCAAGAGCGTGTCGCCGGGCTTCCAGCTCGCCACTTCGGCCTTGGTCAGCGTGTCCAGGTTCACCTTCTTCGACTTGTTGTAGTCCGGCGCCCATTGCACGTCGGGCCACAGGTCCAGGCTCGGCGGGTCGACGTATGCCGGCCCGCTGCCGTCGAGCACGAAGTGGGCATGGCGCGTGGCCGCGCAGTTGGGGATCATCGCCACCGGCTTGCTCGCCGCATGCGTCGGGTACATCGCGATCTTCACGTCGAGCACGGTGCTCAGCCCGCCCAGGCCCTGCGCGCCGATGCCCAGCGCGTTGATCTTGTCGCACAGCTCGATGCGCAGTTCTTCGCCCTTGTTCTGCGGCCCGCGCGCCTTGAGCTCGAACATGTCGATCGGCTCCATCAGCACTTCCTTGGCCATCAGCATGGCCTTCTCGGCGGTGCCGCCGATGCCGATGCCGAGCATGCCGGGCGGGCACCAGCCGGCGCCCATCGTCGGCACCGTCTTCATGACCCAGTCGACCAGGCTGTCGCTCGGATTGAGCATGACGAACTTGCTCTTGTTCTCGCTGCCGCCGCCCTTGGCCGCGACCTGCACATCGACGGTGTTGCCCGGGACCACGCTCATGTGCACCACGGCCGGCGTGTTGTCCTTGGTGTTCTTGCGCTCGAACTGCGGGTCGGCGACGATCGATGCGCGCAACGGGTTGTCGGCGTTCAGGTAGCCGCGGCGCACGCCTTCGTTGATCGCGTCCTCGATGCTGCCGGCAAAGCCCTCGAAGCGCACGTCCATGCCGATCTTCAGGAACACGTTGACGATGCCCGTGTCCTGGCAGATCGGGCGTCGGCCCTCGGCACACATCTTCGAATTGGTGAGGATCTGCGCGATCGCGTCCTTGGCCGCGGGGCTGGCCTCGCCTTCGTAGGCGCGCGCCAGGTGGGCGATGTAGTCGGCCGGGTGGTAGTAGCTGATGTACTGCAGCGCCGCGGCGATGCTCTCGATCAGGTCGGTCTGGCGGAGGGTGGTCATGGGCATACCTTCGGGCAACGCGCGTGATTCGACGGCGGACGCAGGGCCGGTGCCCGGCGCAGCGCGGCACGCTTCGAGTTTACTGAATCGTCTTGCGTGGCGATGACGCGCCGGGCGGCGGCGGGCGCGTGTCCAGGTCCAGCCGCTTGAAGCAATCGCACAGCCGGGCCAGGCCTCTCGCTCAGTGCTCGGCGCGCTTGCCTTGCGGCATCAACCGGTCGGTGGCGGCGATGGCCAGCGCCGACAGCAGGAAGGTGACGTGGATCAACGTCTGCCACAGCAGCACCTTCTCGCTGTAGTTGTCGGCGTTGATGAAGGTCTTGAGCAGGTGGATCGAGCTGATGCCGATGATGGCCGTGGCCAGCTTGACCTTCAACACCGAGGCATTGACGTGGCTCAGCCATTCGGGCTGGTCGGGGTGGTCTTCCAGGTCGCATGCGCGAGACGAAGGTCTCGTAGCCGCCGACGATGACCATGATCAGCAGGTTGGAGATCATGACGACGTCGATCAGCGCCAGCACCACCAGCATGATGATGGTCTCGTTCAGGCTGGTGACCGCGACCGTGCTCTTGTAGCCGATGCTCGTGACCAACTTGTCCAGCGCGCCGGTGTTGCCGAAGGCCGCTTCGATGAGGTGCGACAACTCGACCCAGAAATGAAAGACATAGACCGCTTGCGCCAGGATCAATCCCAGGTACAGCGGAAGCTGCAACCAGCGGCTGGCAAAGATCAGGTTGGGTAGGACGGGCAGCTTCTGCGGTGGCGTGTTCGAGGTGTTGGCCATGGCCTTTGGGTGGTTTTAGGGGATAGCCCGCTTGCCGCAAATTGTAGTTGGGTGACCATTTGCGACTTGGCACGCTACAAAGTAAGGCTTCAGTCAGAGCGGCGTCTTACCTTTGCGCCTGTTCATCGGAAAACATTCCAGGAGACCCGCATGTCCACTTCACAGGCACCGACCGCACTCAACGTCTATCCGCCAAGCGAGGCGTCGATGAAGGGTGCGCATGTCTCCGGCATGGCCGCCTACCAGGCCTTGTGCGACAAGGCCGAAGCCGACTACGCGGGCTACTGGGGCGGCCTGGCGCGCGAATTCGTGACCTGGAAGACACCTTTCACCAAAGTGCTCGACGACAGCAAGGCGCCGTTCTTCAAGTGGTTCGAGGACGGCACGCTGAACGTGTCCTACAACTGCCTGGACCGCAACGTCGAGGCCGGCAAGGGCGACAAGGTGGCGATCATCTTCGAAGCCGATGACGGCAAGGTGACACGCGTGACTTACAAGCAGCTGCTCGACCGCACCTGCCAGCTGGCCAACGGCCTGAAGTCGCGTGGCGTGAAGAAGGGCGACCGCGTGCTCATCTACATGTCGATGAGCATCGAAGGCGTGGTGGCGATGCAGGCCTGCGCGCGCATCGGCGCGATCCACTCGGTGGTCTTCGGCGGCTTCTCGGCACAATCGGTACGCGACCGTGTGCAGGACGCCGGTGCGGTGATGGTCATCACTGCCGACGAACAGCTGCGCGGCGGCAAGCAATTGCCGCTGAAGGCCATCGTCGACGAGGCCATCGCACTGGGCGGCTGCGAAAGCCTGAAGGACGTGGTGGTCTACCAGCGCACCGGCGGCAAGATCGCCTGGGAGCCCTCACGCGACCGCTGGCTGCATGAGCTGACCCACGACCAGCCGACCACCTGCGAGCCCGAATGGGTGGGCGCCGAGCACCCGCTGTTCCTGCTGTACACGAGCGGCTCCACCGGCAAGCCCAAGGGTGTGCAGCACAGCACCGGCGGCTACCTGCTGCATGCGGCGCTGACCACCAAATGGACCTTCGACCTGAAGGACGACGATGTCTTCTGGTGCACGGCAGACATCGGCTGGGTCACCGGCCACACCTACATCACCTACGGTCCGCTGGCGCTGGGTGGCACCGAGGTGGTATTCGAGGGTGTGCCCACCTATCCGGACGGCGGGCGCTTCTGGAAGACCATCCAGAACCACAAGGTCAGCGTGTTCTACACAGCGCCCACGGCCATCCGCTCGCTCATCAAGGTGGCCGAAAGCAACGAGGCGGTGCATCCGAAAAAGTACGACCTGAGCAGCCTGCGCATCCTGGGCACGGTGGGCGAGCCCATCAACCCGGCCGCCTGGGAGTGGTACTACAAGCACATCGGCGGCTCGCGCTGCCCGATCGTCGACACCTTCTGGCAGACCGAATCCGGCGGCCACATGATCACGCCGCTGCCCGGCGCGACGCCGCTGGTGCCGGGTTCGTGCACGCTGCCTTTCCCCGGTATCGACGCAGCGGTGGTGGATGAAACCGGCAAGGACGTTCCATGGGGGCAGGGTGGCATTCTCGTGGTGAAGAAGCCCTGGCCCAGCATGATCCGCACTATCTGGGGCGATCCGGATCGCTTCGTGAAGAGCTACTACCCGGACGACTTCAAGGGCAAGTACTACCTGGCCGGCGACGGTGCGATCCGCGACGCGAAAACTGGCTACTTCACCATCACCGGGCGCATCGACGACGTGCTCAACGTGTCGGGCCACCGCATGGGCACGATGGAGATCGAATCCGCGCTGGTGAGCTGCACCGAACTGGTGGCCGAAGCCGCGGTGGTCGGACGCCCGGACGAAACCACCGGCGAAGCCATCTGCGCCTTCGTGGTGTTGAAGCGCTCGCGCCCGACAGGCGACGAGGCCAAGAAGATCGCCAACGAGCTGCGCAACTGGGTGGCCAAGGAGATCGGCCCGATCGCCAAGCCCAAGGACATCCGATTCGGCGACAACCTGCCGAAGACACGCTCGGGCAAGATCATGCGGCGCTTGCTGCGCTCGCTGGCGAAGGATGAGTCCATCACCCAGGACACCAGCACCTTGGAGAATCCCGCGATCCTCGAGCAGTTGGGCCAGGCCTACTGATCGAGGACGAGCAGGGCTATTTGATGCTCAACACCCAGATCGCCAGTTGGCGTGCCTCGGCCGGGCTGACCTTCGGGTTGGCCGGCATCGGCACCGGACCCCATACCCCGACCCCGCCCTTCATGATCTTCTCGGCCAACGCGCCGGCTGCCGCGTCCTTCTGGCCAGCGTATTTGGCAGCCACGTCCTTGTAGGACGGCCCGACGAGCTTGCGGTCGATGGCATGGCAGGCCATGCAGGTCTTCTGCTGTGCCAGTTCAGGGCTGGCGAAAGCGGGACTCGCCGCGCACAGGCCAGCCAGAGTGGACAGCGCGAACAGTGCTTTCATGATTTCCTTTGCGGTTGAGCGCACGTGCTCGCGCTACATGGCCTCAACGCATTGTAAAAGCGCAGGTTGACGCGCCTTCGCCATCACGGCATGCACGGCGCGGGGGAGAAACGATGGCCTTCCTGATCCTGGGCATCCTGCTGCTGGCCCTGAAGCTGGCCGAATTCGGCCCGGTCGCGGCCTGGTCGTGGTGGCTCGTGCTGGCGCCGTTCGGCCTGGCGGTGCTCTGGTGGGGCTTCTCCGACGCGATCGGGCTGACACAGCGCCGCGCGATGGACAAGATGGAGCAGACCAAGGCCGATCGCCGCAGCCGCAACCTCGAGGCACTGGGGCTGGGCACGCGCCGCGACCGCAAGGCTCGGCGTGCGAACCAGTTCGCCGGAGCGGACGCCGGAAAGCGCGCCGCAAAAGACCCGGTTTCGGCCGCGGCCGATGAGGTCGGCCGGCGCTGAAGCTGCACGCGGGTTAGGTCCGCGGCGCGGCGCCGACCTTGGGCGCGGTCACTGACCCGCCCGATCAATCGAACTTGTCGAGCACCGCGCCGCTGCTGGCGCTGGAGGCATTGCGCGCAAACTTCGCCAGCACGCCGCGCGTGTAGCGTGGCAAGGGTTGCGTCCACGCGGCGCGACGTCGCGCCAGTTCGGCGTCGTCGACGTTCAGCTGCAGCAGCAGCCGGTGTGCATCGATGGTGATCGAGTCACCCTCCCGGATCAGCGCGATGTTGCCGCCCGCGTAGGCCTCGGGCGCGACATGACCGACCACCATGCCCCAGGTGCCGCCGGAGAAGCGCCCGTCGGTGATCAGGCCGACCGATTCGCCCAGACCTTGGCCGATCAGTGCACCGGTGGGCGCCAGCATCTCCGGCATGCCCGGGCCGCCCTTGGGGCCCAGGTAGCGCAGCACCATCACGTCGCCTGCGACGATCTGCTTGGCCATGATCGCAGCCAACGCCGATTGCTCGTCGTCGAACACCCGCGCCGGGCCGGTGATGACCGGGTTCTTCAGGCCGGTGATCTTGGCCACACAGCCTTCGGGCGAGAGGTTGCCCTTCAGCACCGCCAGGTGACCTTCGGCATACATCGGCTTGTCGATGGGGCGGATCACGTCCTGGTCGGCACGCGGTGCATCGGGGATGTCGGCCAGGTTCTCGGCCAGGGTCTTGCCGGTGATCGTGATGCAGTCGCCGTGCAGCAACCCGGCCTTGAGCAGCATCTTCATCACCTGCGGGACGCCGCCCGCGCGGTGCAGGTCCACCGCCAGATACTGGCCGCTGGGCTTGAGGTCGCACAGCACCGGCACCTTGCGCCGCACACGCTCGAAATCGTCGATGTGCCATTCGACACCGGCGGCGTGCGCGATGGCCAGGAAGTGCAGCACCGCGTTGGTCGAGCCGCCGGTGGCCATGATCACCGCCACCGCGTTCTCGATCGACTTGCGCGTGACGATGTCGCGCGGCTTCAGGTCCTTCTTCACCGCCTCGACCAGCACCTGGCAGGCACGCTCGACCATGCCGACGATCTCGCCCTCGACGTTGGCCATCGTCGACGCGTAGGGCAGGCTCAGGCCCAGCGCCTCGAAGGCCGAACTCATCGTGTTGGCGGTGTACATGCCGCCGCAGCTGCCGCTGCCCGGGATGGCGCGGCGCTCGATCTGGCAGAAATCCTCTTCGCTCATGTTGCCGGCGCTGTACTGGCCCACCGCCTCGAACACGCTGACGATGTTCAGGTCCTGCCCCTTGTAGCGGCCCGGCAGGATGGTGCCGCCGTAGATGTAGATCGACGGCACGTTGGCACGCAGCATGCCCATCATGCCGCCGGGCATGTTCTTGTCACAGCCGCCGATGACCATTACGCCGTCCATCCACTGGCCGCCTACGCAGGTCTCGACGCAGTCGGCGATGACTTCGCGCGACACCAGGCTGTACTTCATGCCCTCGGTGCCCATCGCCATGCCGTCGCTGATGGTCGGCGTGCCGAAGATCTGCGGATTGGCGCCGGCCTCCTTGAGGCCGATGACCGCCGCGTCGGCCAGGCGCTGCAGGCCGGAGTTGCAGGGCGTGATCGTGCTGTGGCCGTTGGCCACACCGACCATCGGCTTGCTGAAATCGTCGCCCTGGTAGCCCATGGCGTAGTACATGGAACGATTCGGCGCGCGCGCCACGCCTTCGGTGATGTTCTTCGAGCGGCGGTTGAAACTCATGGTGCTTTCTCCGATCGGCGAGTCTGAACCCGACAGTATCGCCCAGGCCTGCGGCGACAATCGTCGGCTGCAGAAGGAGCGAGACGATGCTGGTGCATCCCCAATTCGACCCCGTGGCCTTGTCGCTCGGGCCCATCCAGATCCACTGGTACGGCCTGACCTACCTGGTGGCCTTCGGCCTGTTCCTGTGGCTAGCGTCGCGCCGCGTGCGCTACCCGTGGCTGGCCGACGCGGGCTGGACGCGGCGCGATGTCGAGGACCTGCTGTTCTATGGCGTGGTCGGGGTGGTCATCGGCGGGCGCATCGGCTACGCGCTGTTCTACAAGCCGACGTACTACGCCGCGCACCCGCTGGAGGTGCTGGCCGTGTGGCAGGGCGGCATGTCTTTCCACGGCGGGCTGCTCGGCGTGCTGGCCGCGATGGCACTGTTCGCGCGCTCGCGCGCACGCACCTTTCTGCAGGTGACGGACGTGATCGCGCCCTGCGTGCCCACCGGCCTGGCCAGCGGGCGCATCGGCAACTTCATCAACGGCGAACTGTGGGGCCGCGCCGCCGACCCGTCCTTGCCCTGGGCGATGGTCTTTCCGCAGTCCGGTTCGATGCTGCCGCGTCACCCGTCGCAGCTTTACCAGTTTGCGCTGGAAGGGCTGCTGCTCTTTGTCTTGCTGTGGTGGTATGCGAGCAAGCCACGCGCCACAGGGCAGGTGTCTGGGGCCTTTCTGGTCGGCTATGGACTGTTCCGCTTCATTGCCGAGTACTTCCGCGAGCCCGACAGCTTTCTCGGCCTGCGCGCGTTGGACCTGTCGCAGGGCCAGTGGCTGAGCTTGCCGATGGTGGCTGTCGGCGCGTGGATGTGGTGGTGGGCGACACACCGCGGCGCGCGCTAGGGCGCAACGGGGTCAGAATCGAGCCATGCGACAAGTCTTCCTGGACACCGAAACCACCGGGCTGAACGCCGAAGGCGGCGACCGCATTGTCGAGATCGGCTGCGTCGAGATGGTCGGCCGGCGCTTCACCGGCGACAACCGGCACTTCTACCTCAACCCACGCCGGCCGAGCCATCCGGACGCCTTGCGTGTGCATGGCCTGAGTGAAGAATTCCTGGCCGACAAACCACTGTTCGAAGTGGTGGCCGACGAGTTGTTGGCCTACCTGCACGGCGCCGAACTGGTGATCCACAACGCTCCCTTCGACCTCGGCTTCCTCGACGAGGAGCTGCGCCGCTGCGGCCGCAGCGGCGTGGCCACTCAGGTGGCGCGCATCACAGACAGCCTGCTGATGGCGCGCGAGATGTTCCCTGGCAAGAGCAACTCGCTCGACGCGCTGTGCAAGCGCTTGGAGGTGGACAACTCCAACCGCACGCTGCATGGCGCCTTGCTCGATGCCGGCCTGCTGGCCGAGGTGTACATCTGCATGACGCGCGGCCAGGGTTCGCTGGTGATCGAGGAATCGCAGTCGCGCGACGCCTCCGGCGCCATCGAGACCATCGACCTGCGGGCCTTAGACCTGCCGATGCCGCCGCCCAGCGACGAGGAACTGGCGGCGCATCGCGCCGTGCTTGCCGACATCGACAAGGCCAGTCGCGGCAAGCTGCTGTGGCAGGCCGATCTGGCATAATCCGCAGCTCTTCCGGAGCAATGGATTGCAGCATTCCGGGCGGTTAACTCAGCGGTAGAGTGCCACCTTCACACGGTGGAAGTCGCAGGTTCGAACCCTGCACCGCCCACCAAGAGAACCAAGAGACTACGCCACCCTTTGGGTGGCGTTCGCGCATCCTGGTGGGATGAAGCGGGGAACACAAAGTAACCCTGCACGAACAGCGCTTCGATCTGCACCAGGAAGCGCCGCCGGAACGTGGCAACGCTGTCGTGGTCGGGCTGGGTGCTTGCAGCAATGAAGCGGCTCCTGCGGTGCGGCGGTGCACTGGGTGACGCCATAGCCCAAGCCGGAGCGGACCACGCCTGCGAATGACCGCGGCATCAGCCGACGGCGGCGCTGGGGTCACCACCGGATCGACCTCGGGGTTGCCGCTGCTCGGCGGCGAACAGTTGATGGACGAGTTGGACAGCGATGGAGCCTTCGCCGACGGCCGACGCGACGCGCTTTACCGAACCGTGCCGCACGTCCCCGCCTGCGAACACGCCGGGCATGCTCGTCTCGAGGGCGAACGGACCGCGTTGTAGCGGCCATGTACGTGGCGAAACGTCTGCTCCGGTGAGGATGAAGCCCTGCGCGTCCCGCTCGATGTCGGAGGGCAGCCAGTCGGTGCAGGGCTGCGCCCCGATCAGCAGGAACAGGGCCTGCGCCTCGACGCTCGTCTCGGTGAGGGACGCGATATCGCGCAGGACCAGATGCTCGAGCCGTCCCTCCCCACCACCGCCGACCACTTCGGTGCCGAGGCGTACCTCGATGTTCTCCGTCGCCTCGACCTGGTTGACCAGGTACTCCGACATCTGCGTGTGCAGCGAACTCCCTCGGACCACGAGCGTGACCCGGCGCGCATAGCTGGCGAGATGAAGCACGGCCTGTCCGGCGGAGTTGGCGCCCCCGACGACGAACACGTCGCGGCCGGCGAGCGCCGGCGCCTCCGACGTCGATCCGCCGTAGAACACCCCGGCCCCGGTCAACGCCTCGAGCGACACAACCCCGAGCCGCCGGTACCGTGCGCCCGTCGCCAGGAGCACGGCCGTGGTCCGCACGCGGGTGTCGTCCGACAGCGTGACCACAACCTGATCGCCCTCGCGTTCGATGCCGGCGACCGTCTGCATGAAGGCGAAGCGCGCACCGAAGACCCAGGCCTGGTCGTACGCCTGCCGGGCGAGCTGCCGTCCGCTGATGCCGCGTGGGAAGCCGAGGTAGTTGCGGATGAGCGAGCTGGTGGTCGCCTGACCTCCGATGCCGCCACGGTCGACGACAAGGGTGCTCAACCCTTCGGAGGCGCCGTACACCGCGGCCGACAGGCCTGCAGGTCCGGCGCCGACGACGATGAGGTCGAACTCCATGCGTTCCGGGCTGACCGGAGCCCCGGCCGCGACCGCGATCTCTGCGTTGGTGGGGTTCACCAGGACCTGGCCGGTGGGGAACACCATGATCGGCAGCTCGACTCCCTTGCCGGCCGCGGCGACGAGCGCGCTGCCTTCGGCCGAATCGGCGAGGCAGAAGTGGTGCGGGATCGCACACTGCTGGAGCGCTTCGCGCAGCTCGTAGGCCCGACCCGACCACGACTCGCCGACGATGTGGACCGTGTACGGCGCAGCGCGGTTGGCCTCGGCCCAGTCCAGCAGCATGCTGGAGATCGACTGGTGGAAGAGTTCGTCCGGCGAGTCCGTCGGGCGCAGCACGTAGTGGTCGAAGCGACCGTGGGCGATGCCCTCGAAGATGGCTTCGCCGGTCGGGTTTTGGCCCCAGTCGCCCCACTCGATCAACAAGGCCCGCCTCGCGTGCGGGTGGGTCCGCCGGACCTCGTCGAGCACCTGACTTCCGGTCGTGCCGGACAGCCACTGCGCAGCCAGCACCAGCGCAACGTCCGCGCCGGCTGCGGCGAACGCCTGCAGACGCGTCCGCGCCTCCGCGGGGGACTGCAGGCACACGACGCTGTAGTGACGCCCGTACCGCTCGCCCAGCTCCCGCTCGACAGCGCTCAGCGCCTCAAAGTCGCCATCGACCGCGACAATTGCCGGCTGGTCCATGACGATGCATTTTACGGCACAGCTGCCGCGCGTCACCCGATCCCATGCGACTCGCGCACCATGCCTTCCCGATCATTCGCGGAAGAGCCTCTGCGGGCGATTGGGTGCAAGGCATTCGCGTCCTGGCGCCAAGATTGCGTCAACGGTTCCCCATCGGTGCAGCGTTGCTACTGCGCGTGCCACAGCGCAGCGAAGAAGTGGCAGGTGCTGCCACCGATGACCAGCAGGTGCCAGACGAAGTGCGCATAGCGCAGGCGCGAATCCAGCAGGAAGACCGCTGCGCCCGCCGTGTAGCAGAGCCCGCCGAGCACGAGCCAGACCAGGCCGGTGGCGGACATGCGCTCGAATAGCGGCACGGCGGCCACCAGCACCACCCAGCCCATGGCCACGTATATCCCGGTCGACCAAAGCGGATGCCGCAGCCGATCGAACAGCTTCGCCGTCGCGCCGGCAGCGGCCAATCCCCAGACGACACCAAACAGCGTCCAGCCCCAGGCTCCGCGCAGTATGCCGAGCGTGAAGGGCGCGTAGCTGCCGGCAATGAAGACGTAGATCGTCGCGTGGTCGAGGCGGTTGAACCATGCCTTGGCACGCCCGGCCGGCAGCGCGTGGTACAGCGTCGACACCAGGTACAGCAGGATCATCGTGCCCGAGAACAGGCTGGCCGCCACCACGTTGGCCGCACCGCCGTTGCGCGCCGCGTGCTGCACCAGGATCGGCAGGCTGGCCAGCGCCAGCAGGCAGCCCAGACCGTGGCTGAGCGCGTTGGCAATTTCCTCGCCGAGGGTCTGCGCCCGCGCGGCCTGCAGCATGGTCTTCATCGGGCGGCCTGGGTTCACGACAGAGTTGCCATGCGGTTGCTGCGATACAGGGATCTCGACCTGCGCCGGGGCCACACCGAGCATCAGCCTCGCGCAGCCGCCAGCGCAGCGTTGAGCGTCGCGCTCGGGCGCATCACGGCCTTGGTCTTCGCCGCATCGGCCAGGTAGTAGCCGCCGATGTCGGCCGGCTGACCCTGGACGGCATTCAGCTCACCCACGATCTTCTGCTCGTTGTCGGTGAGCGTCTTGGCCAGCGGGGCGAAGTGTGCGGCAAGCTCCTTGTCTTCGGCCTGGCTGGCCAGTTCCTGGGCCCAGTACATCGCCAGGTAGAACTGGCTGCCGCGGTTGTCGAGCTGGCCGGTCTTGGGTGAGGGGTTCTTGTTGTTGTCGAGCAGCCGGCCGGTGGCCACGTCCAACGTCTTGGCGAGCAGCTTGGCGCGCGCATTGCCCGTCTTGATGCCCAGATCCTCCAGCGACACGGCCAGCGCCAGGAATTCTCCCAGCGAGTCCCAGCGCAGGTGATTCTCTTCGACCAGTTGTTTGACGTGTTTCGGTGCCGAGCCGCCGGCACCGGTCTCGTACATGCCGCCACCGGCCATCAGCGGCACGATCGACAGCATCTTGGCCGAGGTGCCCAGCTCCATGATGGGGAACAGGTCGGTCAGGTAGTCGCGCAGGATGTTGCCCGTCACCGAGATGGTGTCGAGGCCACGCACCACGCGCTCCAGCGTGTAGCGCATGGCGCGCACCTGCGACATGATCTGCAGGTCCAGGCCGGCCGTGTCATGCTCCTTCAGGTAGGTCTTGACCTTCTTGATCAGCTCGTTCTCGTGCGGACGGTAAGGGTCCAGCCAGAAGACAGCCGGCATGCCGGAGTTGCGCGCGCGCGTGACGGCCAGCTTGACCCAGTCGCGCACCGGCGCGTCCTTGACCTGGCACATGCGCCAGATGTCACCGGCCTCGACGTTCTGCGTCAGCAGCACCTCGCCAGTGGCCAGGTCGACGATGTTGGCCACACCGTCCTCGGACACCTCGAAAGTCTTGTCGTGCGACCCGTATTCTTCGGCCTGCTGCGCCATCAGGCCGACATTGGGCACGGTGCCCATGGTCTTCGGGTCGAAGTTGCCGTGCCATTTGCAGAAGTTGATCATCTCCTGGTAGATGCGGGCAAAGGTCGACTCCGGCATTACGGCCTTCACGTCCTTCGGCCGTCCATCGGCGCCCCACATCTTGCCGCCCGCGCGGATCATCGCCGGCATCGAGGCGTCGACGATCACGTCGTTGGGCGAGTGGAAGTTGGTGATGCCCTTGGCCGAGTCGACCATGGCCAGTTCCGGGCGGTGCTCGTGGCAGGCGTGCAGGTCGTGCATGACTTCGTCGCGCTGCGAACTGGGCAGCGTGGCCAGCTTGTCATACAGGTTGACCATGCCGTTGTTGACGTTGACGCCCAGTTCCTCGAACAGCCTGGCGTGTTTGGCGAAGGCGTCCTTGTAGAAGATCCTGACGCAGTGGCCGAAGACGATCGGGTGCGAGACCTTCATCATCGTCGCCTTGACGTGCAGCGAGAACATCACGCCGTGCTTGCGCGCGTCCTCGATCTCACGCTCGTAGAACTCGCACAGCGCCTTCTTGCTCATGAACATCGAGTCGATGATCTCACCGTCCTTGAGCGAGACCTTCGGCTTGAGCACGAGAGTCCGGCCGCTCTTGGTAAGCAGTTCCATCTTGACGTCGCGTGCCTTGTCCAGCGTCATCGACTTCTCGCCATGGTAGAAGTCGCCGTGATGCATGTGCGAGACGTGGGTGCGCGAGGCCTGGGCCCACTCACTCATCGAGTGCGGGTTCTTGCGCGCGTATTCCTTGACGGCGCGCGGCGCGCGGCGGTCGGAGTTGCCTTCGCGCAGCACCGGGTTCACGGCGCTGCCGGTGCACCTCGAGTAGCGCGCGCGGATGGCCTTTTCGTCGTCGGTCTTGGGATCCTCGGGGTAGTCGGGGATCTTGTAGCCCTTGGACTGCAACTCGCGGATGCAGACCTGCAATTGCCCCACCGAGGCGCTGATATTGGGCAGTTTGATGATGTTGGTGTCCGGCAGCAAGGTCAGCCGCCCCAGCTCGGCCAAGGTGTTCGGCACGCGCTGGTCTTCGCTCAGGTATTCAGGGAACTCGGCGAGCACCCGCGCGGCCACGGAGATGTCGCTCTTGTCGATCTGAATGCCAGCCGGCGCCGTGAAGGTGCGGATGATCGGCAGGAAGGCGCACGTTGCCAGCAACGGCGCCTCATCGGTAAGGGTGTAGATGATGGTCGGCTGCTGGGTCGTCATTCACGAATCTCCGGATGTCTTGCTGGGTTCGGCGCACGAGCTAGTGTGCCAGCTGTCGGATCGACGCCGTGGCTGTGTGCAGACCGAACACTTTGCCATCATTTCCTGTGCTGATTCTGACTGACCGGCCGGGCACTGCCGGCGATGCACAGGGGCCAACGGCAACAGCGCATTGCGCATTGCGTATTGCGCATCTTGACGGCGGCGAGTTGACTGACTGGGGAGGGCCCTGAGCTTCCGAGCCACCCAGCACGACCTGCCCCTTATGCAGCACCCACAACCTGCGGCGCCAGGCCCTCGGTAGCCTCGTCCAGCATGATCAGCGCCGGGTGCGCCATCAGCGCGCGGCCGAGCGACAGCATCTGCTGCTCGCCGCCCGTGAGCTGCGCGTCGAGGTGGATGCCCGCTACGACGCCGTCCCCATCCGTGCCGTGACGTCGCCGTACAGCAGGTAGGAATAGAAGGTCGGCGACACGGCGCCGTGCTTGACACGCAGGTCGCGCAGCGCCTCGCCGATCGGCTGGCGCCGGGTCACGATGGCGTCCATCAGCTCGGTGGTCACCAGCGAGGCGTCTTCCTCGTCGATGGCCCACAGTGGCGCGATCAGGGCGCCGAACCGGCGCCCCAGGAACGCATCAGCCCACCCGCCCACGTTGCCCAGCACGCTGCCGGTGGCGCCCACCTCGCAGGCGTTGAGGAACACCAGTGTGCCGTCGCGTTCGCCCAGCCGCACCTTCTGGCGGCCAACCTCCAGCGCGGTGAGTTCGCCCGCGTCCTCCAGCTTCAGGCGCGAGATACCGGCCGCATCGGCGGCGAACGCGCCGTGGCCGTTGAAGTACAGCAGCGCCACCGGGTCGGGCGGCGGGGTTTCGAGCAGTGCCAGCAAGTCCTTGCGCGTGCCGGGCAGGCGCTGCGCGCCCAGCTTGTCCACCAGGGCCTGCGCGGCGGCCTCGGCCAACGGCAGCTCCAGGCCGATGCCGTAGTGCGGTGCCATCGCCAACAGCTTGCCCTTGGGTAGGCGGTTGGGCATATGGCCCGCGCGGCGCACGATCCAGCGCCCCACCGCGTGGCGCAGCGCGATCGGCTCGTGTTGCTCGCCGTCGCGGTAGGGCTTCATCAGCTCCCAGGGCAGGTGCGGGTCGTCGCTGACGAACTGGATCGCCAGCGTGCGCATGAGGCGGTCGCACAGGGCCCAGTAGATGGCCTGGAACTGTGGCGGGGACTTGTCCCACAGCAGCTCACCAAAGCCTTCGATCGACTCACGGTGCGCGCCGCGCTGCAGCTTGGCGAACTGGTTGAACAGCTGAGTGGCCTCCACCTCCGGCTTGTGGCCCAGGTCCAGGTTGCCCACGATGTTGGCCGGGCAGCCGGGGAAGGACCTGAACACCATCAGCCACTGCAGTCGGCCCGGGGCGGTCTTGTCGAGCAGCGTGATGTAGATGGTGAGGTCGGGTTGCGCGGCGTCGCGATCCACCTGCACGGCCGCCTCGCCGGGGTCGGCCGGCGGGGCGGGCATCGGCAGCCCATCCACCACCAGCCTGCGCGCGGCCTTGCCGCAGTGGCGCGTGCCGTACAAGAAGCGCGCCGTCACGTCGATGGCATGGCCCGGCGGCAGGCCCGTGTGCACACGGCCGGTCACCGTGGCCGCGATGCTGGCGGCATTGCGCCGCACCGTCAGCGTGGCCAGTCCGTTGGCGTCGAAGTCGATGTCCGGCGACTGCAGCGCCACCTCCACCGGGAAGGCCTGCCAGTCGGCCGCCTGCTCGGGAAACATCGCAGCGCCGAAGGTGGTGGCCGACTCCTCGCGCAGCAGATCCACCACCAGCGAGATCGGCAAGCCGGCCTGCACGTCGCCCTGGGGCTCGATCGACGGGTAGCGTGTCGGGGTGGTGCCTTCGTCGGCGGTCGCGCGCGCGATGGGCGGCGCGGGCGCGGGCGCAGCGCCGCGAGTGCGGTGCGGGGGTGGCGGGCGGCGACATCGACGCCGGCCTGCCTCGCGTGACCGGCGGCGCGCGGCGCAGGGCTGCCCGCGGCGCGAAACGCGACGCACGCCCGGGTTTGCCTACCGCCATGCCCGGCGCGCCGACCGCGTGCACTTCCTCGTAGTCGGACTCGTCGCCGACGATCGTGCTGAGGTCGACATAGCGTTCGCCCGTGCGCAGTGGCGTCGTGCTGCGCCTGCCCGGTCGCACATCGACGGTCGGTCGCGGGCCACCGGTCAGCACGGTGCTGCACGCCAGCTCGCGCAGGGCGAATACCTCGGCCAGCGTCGCCTGCGTGCCCGGCTGGTACGGGATGCGGGTGGCCTTGAGGCGGGCGAAGAATTCGTCGCGGTCGAACACCCAGGCTGCGATGCCAGGCGCGACGCCGCCGTACCACAGCACGACAATCCATTGCGCGCGGCCGCCATCGACCTGCTGAATCTGCGGCAGCGCCGGCGCGGCGCCTTCCAAGGCGACAAAGTCGTTGCTCCAGCCGATCGGCTTCATGCCTGCGCCACGACGACGAGGTCGCTGACCGGCGAGGCGCCATCGCCATGCGCGGTCACGCGCCAGACGCCGGGCGGCAGCTCGAATTCGGCTGACTGCCAGCGCGGCTCGGCATCGCGGCGCAGCGGCGCGTCGATGGCCGCGCCGCCTGCGGTCGGCGTGATCGTGACCAGCACCTTGGGGTTGCCGTCGGAGGGTCGCACCCGCACCTTGAGCTTCTCGCCCGGCAGCACCACGTCGTCCAGCTCCAGCCGCAGCATCGCTGCATCCTCGGCGCGCTGGAACTTGCGGAAGTCGATCTTGTCGCGCGTGAGCACGCCCTTCAGGTTGGCCAGCGTGCCGTCGGCATTCTGGATCGCGCCATGCGTCTCGGCAGCATAGACCTCGCGCTTGGCCTCGCCCAGCTCGATCGGCGTGCCGGACACGCGCGGCACGGTGCCGTCGCCGCCCATGTCCTGCCCGTCGTAGGTGTTCAGCAAGGTGACCTTGTCGCCGTCCACGCGCGCCGACTGTGCGGTGGGCTGCTCGATGCCCACCACCGGTACCACCGTGGGCCCTGCCTTGGCGTAGGGCTCCTGCTTGGCATTGGCGGCCTGGGCATCCTGGATCTCCTGGTGGAAGGCGCGCGCGGCCTGGGCGCGCTGCGCATCCACATGCGGCAGGGTGTTGGCCGCCGCGGCGTCGGCCACCCGCTGCAGCGCGGCACCGCCGACCGACACGCAGGGGTAGATCGGCAGCAGCTGGTACACCGAGGTGAGCGAGCGCAGCAGCGGCGACAGGTCCAGCCCCAGCGGGCCGATGCCTTTTTTCATGCCGTTGGCCAGGAAGCCCACCGCATTGAGCGAGCCGCGGTGTGGCGTGCCCAGCGTCATCAGCGTGCGGGTGTGCTGCCAGCCGCCCAGGCACTCGATGAAGTAGCGCGAGACCAGGCCTCCCATCGAGTGGCCGATCAACACCAGCTTGGCGTCGGCATTGCCCGAACTGGCGCGCCAGTGGTTCAGCCAGCTCAGGGCCTTGGATTCCAGCCGCTTGGCGCTGATGCGGTTGTCGCGCCGCCAGTCGTAGGGAAAGGTGTGGAAGTTCTGGCCCTCGACCAGGCCCAGTTGTTTCACCAGGTACTCGCTGACGCGGCTGTAGCCGTCGATCTTGATCAGGCCGGGCACGACGGTCACATCCGGCACCAGCCGGGTGGCGGTAACGCCGTCGTCCACGTTGTCGTCGGCCAGTTCCAGCCCCGTGATCGATCCGCCCAAGCTGGTGATGGCGCGCCAGACCACGCCGGCGGAGGCGCCCCATACGTCCTTGCCTTTGGCGTTGGTCAGCACGCTGCCGGTGATGCCGGGCAGAAGGATCACCAGATCAGGAAAGGCCATGGCAAGCTCCTCGTGAGTTCGATCGAGAGGCACTGCTTATAGGTCAAAGCCGAAGCCGCCGCAATTGCAGGCATCGAAGCCGCGCGCACTGCGCTGCACGCAGGCCGCGGCGGTCCGGCGTCTTGCCGGCTGGCACCTTGATACAGCCGTCGCTGACGCAGTACGCCCACGTGGCGGGGACTGGCGGCGTTGACAGCTGACGCCGGTCAAGGGGTGGCCCCGGGCGAGCGCTTGATAATCGCGCCCGTTCCGTCTCTTGCTGCAACTCGATGACCCTGCCCTCCCGCATCTCGTTGCCGGCACCGGCCGCAGCCTGGCCCGGCTGCCTGCCGCCCGGTGAGCGCGCCTCATGAACGTCGCGCTGCTGACCGAATGCGCACTGCAACTATGCTCGGCCGCCACCGAGATCGAACCGCTGCCGCCCGAGCGCCTGCTGGCCATGACGGCCGATCCGGCGGCCGCCTTCATCGCGCCGCAGGGCGATGCCTGGGTCGGGCTGGGCGCGGCGCGCTGGCTGGCCCCCGGGCAGTCGGATGCGCGCTCGCTGTGGGACGGCATTCTCGACGACAGCCCCAATGCGCCGATGCCGGTGGCCCTGGGTCCCTTGCCCTTTCGCACCGACGAGACGCCCGATGCGCTGTGGCAGGGCCTGATGCCCGGCGGGCTGATGTTGCCCGAGCGCCTGTACCTGCAGCATGGCGGCCGCGCCTGGTGGCGCCTGACGCTGCCGGTACGCGAGGCCGATACGCTGCCGGCGCGCTTGGCGCTGGCAAGGCGGGCCCTCGCGATGCTGGCGCACGCCGAGGCCGCGCCGGTGCCACCCTGGCAGGCCTCGCCCGACGCGATCTCGCCGCAGCGCTACGCCGACGCCGTGACGCGCGCCGTCGAGCACATCCGCCGCGGTGAACTCGTCAAGCTCGTGCTCGCACGCCGCTGCAGCGTGGTCTTCGAACGTCCGACGTCGCCGGCGGTGCTGCTGGCCCGCCTGGGCGCGCGCCATCCCGATTGCGTGCGCTACGCCTGGCGCCGCGGCCGCAAGACCTGGCTCGGTGCCACGCCCGAGACCCTGGTGCGCGTGGACGGGCGAAGGCTCGGCACCCTGGCGCTGGCGGGTACGCGGCCCTCGGACCTTGCCGACGAACTGCTGGGCTCGGTGAAGGACCGCCACGAGCATGCAGTCGTCGTCGACGCCGTGCGTCGCGCCCTGGCGCCGTTGACGCGCGAACTGCCGCGCCGCAGTGAGCCAGTGATCCGCCGCCTGCGTGGCCTGGCCCATCTGCAGACGCCGATCGAGGCGCTGCTGCGTGAGGACGTCGACTTCCTGCACCTGGTGCGCGCGCTGCATCCCACGCCGGCGGTGTGCGGCTTTCCGGCGGCCGGCGCCGCGGCGCTGCTGGCGGCGCTCGAACCCGAGCCGCGAGGCCTCTACGCCGGGCCCTTCGTGCGCCTGTCGCCCGATGGCGACGGCCACGCCGTCGTCTCGCTGCGCGGCGCCGTGCTCGACGGCCGCACCGCGGTGCTGCCGGCCGGCGCCGGCATCGTCGAGGGCTCCGACGGCGACGCCGAACTCGCCGAGACGCGGGTCAAGCAAGGCAGCGTGCTCGACGCGTTTCGGGACGACGATTGAGCACGCAGGCTATGCCGAGGGCTCAATCCCGCTTGGCGGTACCGGCACGGGCCAAGAAGCGCCCCCTGTGTGACCCGTGCCGTAGGGTGCCCCAATGACCACGGCGGCCGACGATCTGCACAGCGCCTGGGCGCGCCTGTTCGCCGGCTCGCTGGCGCGGTGCGGCATCGCACACGCCGTGATCAGCCCCGGTTCGCGATCCACGCCGCTGGCGCTGGCGCTGGCGGCACAGATGCCCGCCACCGTGCTGCACGACGAGCGTGTGGCGGCCTTCTTCGCGCTCGGCCAGGCGCGTGCCAGCGGCCGGCCCAGCGTGGTGCTGGCCACCAGCGGCACGGCGCCTGGCCACTGGCTGCCGGCGGCGATGGAGGCGCGCGAGGCCGGACTGCCGCTGCTGCTGCTCAGCGCCGACCGGCCCTGGGAAGTGCAGCAGGCACAGGCCTCGCAGACGGTCGACCAGGTGCGACTGTTCGGCGCGCATGCCAATGCCTGCTTCGAACTCGGCCTGCCCGACGCACACCCGGCGGCGCTGCGCGCCGTGCTGCGCATCGCCGCGCAGGCGGTGCTGGCGACGCAGTACCCGCTGGCCGGTGCGGTGCAGGTCAATGCCCATTTCCGCAAGCCGCTGGAGCCGCAGGCGAGCGACGGCCGCGAGCCCTGGCGGCCGCGCGTCGAGGCGCTGGCGCGCGCCGGCGCGCCGCGGCTGCTGGCGCCGCTGGCCAGCGCCGCATCCCGACGCGGTGGCCGAGCTGGTGGCACAGGTGCGGGCGCAGCCCTGCGGCCTGCTGGTGGCCGGGCCGCTGCCGGCACCACAGGCCGAGCGACTGCGCGGCGCGGTGCAGCGCTTCGTCGCCGCCAGCGGCTACGTTCTGCTTGCCGAGTCCACCAGTCAGCTGCGCTTCGGGATCGGAGCAGGGCGGCTGCGGCGCCTTCGACGCGCTGCTGCGCTCGCCACTGTTGCGCCAGCGCCTGCGCCCGGGCCTGGCGCTGGAGATCGGCGCGCCGACGGTGTCGGCGCAGTGGCTGGCCTGGATCGACAGCGACGACGCACCGGCGCGCTGGGTGCTGCCCGGTGCGCGCCCGGCCGATCCGGCCGGCGGTGCGCGCGGCATGCTGCTCGGGCCGGTGGCGGAGCTGCTGGATGCCGCGGCCACGCAACTGCACACGCAGCCGCGAGATGCGGGCGCGAGGCAGGCGGCCGCGAGCTATCGTCAGCGCTGGCAGGCCGCCGAGGCTGCGGCCTGGGCGGCGCGACGGGATGCGGTGGCCGGGTCCGCCGAACAGCCGCTGCAGGAGCACGACATCGCGCCGCTGCTGCGCGCGGCGCTGCCGGCCGGCGCGCTGCTGCAGGTCGGCAACTCGAGCCCGGTGCGCGACCTCGACCACGACCTGCCGCCCGACGCGCAGGCCGCTGACCTTGCTGCACCAGCGCGGTGCCGCCGGCATCGACGGCAACGTGGCCGGCGCTGCCGGCGCGCGCAGCGTCAGCCAGGTACGCCATGGCGCTGCTGCTCGGCGATGTCGCGGCGCTGCACGACGCCGGTGGCCTGGCCGCCGCAGCCGCCGTGCCCGGGCCGCTGGCCATCGTCGTCGTCAACAACGACGGCGGCCGCATCTTCGAGCGCCTGCCGCTGGGCCGCGACGAGTGCATGGCCGCGGCGCGCGAGCGGCTGTTCGTCACGCCGCATGGGCGCAACTTCGACGGCCTGGCAGCCACCTGGGGCCTGGTCTATGCCCGTGCCGACACCCCGGCCGCGCTGGCGGCGGCATTGGCGCAGGCCTTGCGGGCCGATCGAGCGATGCTCATCGAGGCCTGCCCTGCGCCCGGCGGCAGCGCCCGTCGCGCCGGGCTGCTGGCGACCATGGCCGCCGCCGCCGAGCGAGCCACCGCGACGTGATCGCGGGCCGCCATCCCGGCGTGCTGCACCCGGCCCAGGGCGGCGGCGGGCCGCCGCTCGTGCTGCTGCACGGCTTCCTCGGTGCCCCGTCGTCGTGGGACGCGGTGCTCGCCGCCATGCCCGACCATGGCCCGGTCTGGTGCCCCTGGCTGCCCGGTCACGGGCCGGCACTGCCGCAGCCGGCAAGCTGGGACCAGGCCGTGCAGGCGATCGCCGACGCGCTGCCGCCGGGCGCGCTGCTCGCCGGCTATTCGATGGGCGCGCGGCTGGCGCTGGCAGCGGCCTTGCGGGTCGGTGCGGGCCTGCGCGGCACGCTGCTGGTGGGCGGCCATGTCGGCCTGGCCGGCGCGAGCGCGCGCGCCGAGCGTGCCGCCCAGGACGCCGGCCGCAGCGCCGCCTTGCGATCGGGTCCGCTGGCCGACTTCGTCGACGCCTGGGAAGCGCAGCCGCTGTTCGCCAGCCAGCGCGAGCTCCCTGTCGCGCGGCAGGCACGACAGCGCGCCGCGCGCCTGGCCCACGACCCGCAGGCGCTGGCCTGGGCCTTCGAGGTCGCCGGCCTGGCGCAGATGCCCGACCTGCGCCCGGCCGTCGCCGCCGCGACGCAGCCGCTGCTGTTTCTGACCGGCGCGCTCGACGAGCGCTTCACGGCCCTGGCGGCCTCGTTGGCGCGGCCGCCCTGGGTCAGGCATCGCATCGTGTCCGGCGCCGGCCACAACCTGCTGCTGGAGGCGCCGGCCGCTGTGGCAGCATCGCTGCTCGACTTGATGGAGAACCCATGACCGACGCGAAATGGAGCGTTTGCGACCACGGCTACACCGACGTGGTCTACGACAAGACCGAGGGCATCGCCCGCATCACCATCAACCGCCCGGAAGTGCGCAACGCCTTCCGGCCGCTGACGGTGCAGGAGATGCAGCATGCCTTCAGCGACGCGCGCGACGACCCCGAGATCGGCGTCGTCGTGCTGCGCGGCGCCGGCGAGCATGGCCTTCTGCTCGGGCGGCGACCAGCGCGTGCGCGGCAGCGGCGGCTATGTCGGCGACGACGGCGTGCCGCGGCTGAACGTGCTCGACCTGCAGCGCCAGATCCGCACCCTGCCCAAGCCGGTGATCGCGTCGGTGGCCGGCTATGCGATCGGCGGCGGCCATGTGCTGCACATGATCTGCGACCTGACGATCGCCGCCGACAACGCGCGCTTCGGCCAGACCGGCCCGCGCGTGGGCAGCTTCGACGGCGGCTACGGCGCCAGCTACATGGCGCGCATCGTCGGCCAGAAGAAGGCGCGCGAGATCTGGTTCCTGTGCCGCCAGTACGACGCGCAGCAGGCGCTGGACATGGGGCTGGTGAACGCCGTCGTGCCGCTGGCGCAGCTCGAGGCCGAGACCGCTGCAATGGGCGCGCGAGATGCTCGCCAACAGCCCGACCGCGCTGCGCTTCCTGAAGGCCGCGCTCAACGCCGACTGCGACGGCCAGGCCGGCCTGCAGGAACTGGCCGGCAGCGCCACGCTGCTGTACTACCAGAGCGCCGAGGGGCAGGAGGGCAAGCAGGCCTACCTGGAGAAGCGCAAGCCGGAGTTCAGCAAGTTCAAGCGTTTCCCCTGACGCGCGCCGGCGCCGCGGGCCAAGAGCAATGAACGCCGCGCCGCTGCGCCTGAGACTGCAGGCGCCGCGGCGCGTCGCCGTCGGCGCGATGGCCGTGCGCGGCTTGCGGCGCGAGCGGGTGGCCGTGCGCATCCGCCTGCACGACGACCAGGGTCGGCTCGGCCTGGGCGAAGCGCTGCCGCTGCCTGGCTACAGCCGCGACGACGCCGATGGTGCCGAGCGCTTGCTCGCGGCTCTGGCACGGCAACTGGCCGAGGAGGGCCTGGTCGTGCCTGCGGGCGCCGTGGGCGCGGCGCTGATCGAGGCCACGCTGGCGCCGCATGCGCAGGCCTTGGCCGCGGCGCCGAGCGCCCGCTTCGCGCTGGAGTGCGCGCTGCTCGACCTGCTCGCGCGCCGCGCTGGCGTGACGGCCGCCGCCTGGCTGGCCGGGGGCCGGCCCTTGCAGCAGGTGCCGGTGAGCGTGCTGCTGCCCGACGATGTGTCCGCTGCCGTCGCGGCCGCAGCGGCCGCCGCCGCGCGCGGCCACCGCGTGCTCAAGCTCAAGATCGGTCGCGCCGACCGCGGCGAGGCGCAGGAGGACGCGCTGCTGGCCGCCATCCGCGCGGCCGCCGGCCCGGCGGTGCGCCTGCGCCTGGACGCCAACGGCGCGCTCGATCCGGCACGGGTCGCGGCGCGGCTGGCGGCGCTGGCGCGCCACGGCATCGAACTCGTCGAGGAGCCGGTGGCCGGCGCCGCGCTGCTCGCGTTGCCGGCGCTGCCGCTGCCCTGGGCCGCCGACGAGTCGCTCGCCGATCGCGAATTGACGACGGCCTTGCTCGACCTGCCGCCCGATCGCCGGCCCGCCGCGCTGGTGCTCAAGCCGGCCGAGCTGGGCCTGGTGCGCTGCCTGACGCTGACGGCCATGGCCGCCGAGTTGGGCCTGGGTGTCATCGTCACGCACAGCATGGACGGCGATCTTGGCCATGCTGCCGCTTGCGCGCTCGCGTTGGTTCTGCCGGTACCGCCCTGGCCCTGCGGCCTTGCGCCGCATCCGGGGCTGCGTCGACCGGCGCCGATGCAACCATTCTTGAGTCCACCCACGGCGCCCGGACTCGGCGTCGACGACCCCGGCGATGAACCCTGATGCCGTCGACCACCACCAAGCGCGTTCGCTCCACACACAAGGCATGCACGCGCAGAATGAGAAGCTCAGCACGAGCGCCGGATTGCGCTGCCCGCTCCGAGTACATGGTCATGCCGCCGCAGCTGGTGGCCTTGGGCGAACATGCGCTGCACCTGCTGGCGCAATCACAGGGCGTCGCCGACCTGTATGTGATCTACGTGCAGGCGCAGCGCGCCGGGGCGGCGTTTCGCGCGGCCTGGATCGCCGACGAGTTCGAGGCGCCCTGGGACCAATGGTACGACCCGCAGTACGTGCAGGCGTTGTTCGCCCATGGCCGCGAACAGGTGCTTCGCGGCAAGGTCTGGCGCTCGCTGCCGCCCGGCATCGGCGCTGAACCGATCGTGCCGGCGCGTTGAGCCGCCCGAGCCGATTGTTCGGGATCAAGCCGCGCCGCACCACGGCGGCGTAGACTGCGCCGCATGCGCCTTTCCCGCCGCCCCATGCGCTGGCTCTGCAGTTGGCTGCTGATGCCGTTCCTCTTCATGCAACTGGCCGCGGCGGCGCATGCCTGCGCGTCGGGCGTTGCGCCGGCAGGGCAGGCCGTCGCGGCGCTGCCCGATTGCCATGGCGAGCCGTCGCGTGCCGTGGACGCCGACCCGGCGCAGCTTTGCAAGGCCCATTGCACCCAGGGCCACCAGGCCGTGGACGGGGCCCATGCGGGCGACTGGACGCCTTGGCCGCTGCTCGTGTCCGTCATCGACTGGCAGCACGCGGCGCAGCTTGGCCAGCCCGCGCTGCGCTGGCTGGCCGGTCCACCGCTGGGCGGCGCACCACCGCCCGGTTCGCCCCCGATCTACCTGTCCCTGCTCGTCCTTCGCAACTAGCGTGACCTTGACGCCGCTCGGCGTCCCCGCGGGCGCTGCTGCGTGTCGCCGACACCTGGCCATTGTTGTGAAGGACTGGACATGGATACCTCAATTTCGCGCCTGTGCGCCACCGGGCTGCAGCTGCTGCTGTGCCTGCCGATGGCGGCGGGCGCCGCACTGAGCTACGACGAAAGCACGCTGCTGGCGCGCGAGCAGGCACCGTCGCTGATGGCGCAGCGCAATGCGCTCGAAGGCGCGCAGGCGCTGCAGCCGGCAGCGACCACGCTGCCCGATCCGCGACTGATCGTCGGCGTCGACAACCTGCCGGTCACTGGCGCCGAGAAGTTCAGCCTGACTCGCGACTTCATGACGATGCAGCGCATCGGCCTGATGCAGGAGGTGCCCAACCGCGCCAAGCGCGAGGCGCGCGCGGCCGGGGCCGACGCCCGCGTGCAGCGCGAGCGCGCGCTGCTGGTGGCGATGCAGCTGTCGGTGCAGCGCGACGCGGCGCTGGCGTGGCTGGGCGTGTACTTCGCCGAGCGGCGCATCGCGCGGCTGAGCGAGCTGGAGCGCGAGAACCGCGTGCTCATCGAGACCCTCGACGCACGCATCGCCTCCGGCCAGTCGATGCCGGCCGAACGCAGCATGGCCCGGCAGGAGGCGCTGGCGCTGGCCGACCGGCGCGACGACGCCAAGCGCGACATCGCCAAGGCACGCGCCGCCTTGCGGCGCTGGGTCGGCGAGCGCGCCGACGAAGCGCTGGCCGGCGAGCCGCCGGCGCTGCTGGTGCGGCCCGAGCAGTTGCGCGACGACATGCACCGCCATGCCGAGATCGCGCCGTACCAGGCGATGCAGGCCGCGGCGCAGGCCGAGGTCGGCGAGGCCGATGCCGAGCGCAGCGGCGACTGGGCGTGGGAGCTGGTGTACAGCCGTCGACCGCAGTACAGCGACATGATGTCGATCCAGCTCAGTTTCGACCTGCCCTGGCAGGCCGGGCAGCGCCAGCAGCCACAGGTTCTGGCGCGGCAGAAGGAGGTGCTGCGCATCGAGGCCGAGCGCGACGAAATCCTGCGTCGCCACCGCGAGGAGCTCGAGGCCCAGCTGGCCGAACTGCAGGCGCTGGACGCACAGCGCGAGCGCCTCGAAGGCAGCGGGCAGGCGCTGGCGGCCGAACGCGTAGCGCTTGCCCTGGCCAGCTACCAGGCCGGGCGCGGCAACCTGGGCGATGTGCTGATGGCTCGGCGCGAGGCGGTGGAGACGCAGCTGCGCCTGATCGATCTGGACGCGCAGCGCACGGCGCTGCGCGTTCGTCTCAACACCTTGATATCGGAGTGACGGCCATGGCCACGACATCCGGACGCATCGTTTCCGCGGCGCTGCTGCTGGGCCTGGGGGCCCTGGCGGGTTGGGGCTTCAGCAGTTGGCGCTTGGCGCAGGCGCCGGCTGCGCAGCACGCCGCCGCGCCGCCGGCATCGGCCCCGGCCGGCGAGCGCAAGGTGCTCTACTGGTACGACCCGATGGTGCCGACGCAGCGCTTCGACCAGCCCGGCAAGTCACCCTTCATGGACATGCAGCTGGTGCCGCGATATGCCGACGAAGGTGAAGCCGCCGCGGGCCAAGCCGGCACGCTGGCGGTTTCGACGCAGGCACAGCAGGCGCTGGGCCTGCGCCTGGCGACGGTCGAGCGGCGCGCCATCGGTGCGGGCGTCGAGGCCGTGGGTACGGTGATGCTCAACGAGCGCGACGTCAGCATCGTGCAGGCGCGCGCCAACGGATTCGTCGAGCGTGTCCATGCGCGCGCGCCGGGCGACGTGGTCGCCGCTGGCGCGCCACTGGTCGACGTGTTCAACCCCGAATGGCTGGGCGCGCAGCAGGAGTACCTGGCGATCAAGGCCACCGGCGATGCCTCATTGACGCAGGCCGCGCGCGCGCGGCTAACGCTGCTGGGCATGCCGGCATCGTTGATCGAGCGCGTCGATCAGTCGGGCCAGGCGGTGGCGCTGCACACCATCAGCGCACCGACGGGTGGTGTCATCACCGAGCTGATGGTGCGTCAGGGCATGACGCTGGCGCCGGGCATGACGCTGGCGCGCATCAACGGCCTGGGTACGGTGTGGCTCGAAGCGGCCCTGCCCGAAGCGCTGGCCGCATCCATTCAGACCGGCCAGGCGGTCGAGGCCCGCTTCCCGGCCGTGCCGGGCGAGGTGCTGAAGGGCCGCGTGGCGGCGGTGCTGCCCGAGGCCAACCGCGAGACGCGCACGCTGCGCGTGCGCATCGAACTGCCGAACCCCGGCCAGCGCCTCAAGGCCGGCATGTTTGCCCAGGTCAGCCTGCGCGGGCCGACGCGCGAAGCCCTGGTGGTGCCGGCCGAGGCCGTGATCCGCACCGGCAAGCGCGCGCTGGTCTATGTCTCGGAACAGCCCGGCCGCTATCGCCCGGTGGAAGTCGAGATCGGCGAGCAGGTCGACGAGTCCATCGTCGTGCGCGGCGGGCTCGTGGCCGGACAGCAGGTGGTGGCCTCGGGCCAGTTTCTGGTGGATTCGGAAGCCAGCCTGCAAGGCCTGCTGGCCCGCGGCCTGACCCGAGCCGCCTCGGCGCCCGCGCCCGCCGCCAGCGTCCATCGCGCCACCGGCGTGATCGTCGATGTCGAGCCGGGCAGCCTGACGCTCGAGCACGCGCCAGTCCCGGCCCTGAAGTGGCCGGCGATGACGATGCCCTTCAAGCTGGCCAGCCCGGCCCTGGCGAAGGGTCTGCGCAAGGGTCAGTCGGTGAGCTTCGGCTTCGACAAGCAGGGCGACGACTACCGCATCACCGACATCGCCCCGCTGGCGGCGTCGGCCGCCGCGTCGGGAGCCCGGCCGTGATCGCCGGGCTGATCCGCTGGTCGGTGGCCAACCGCCTGCTGGTGCTGCTGGCCACGGCCTTGCTCGCCGCGGCCGGCCTGTGGGGCTTGCGCACCACGCCGGTGGATGCGCTGCCCGACCTGTCGGACGTGCAGGTCATCATCCGCACCAGCTACCCCGGGCAGGCGCCGCAGATCGTCGAGAACCAGGTCACCTACCCGCTGGCCACCACCATGATGTCGGTACCCGGTGCGAAGGCGGTGCGCGGCTTCTCCTTCTTCGGCGACAGCTTCGTCTACGTGCTGTTCGACGACGGCACCGACCTGTACTGGGCGCGTTCACGTGTGCTCGAGTATCTGAACCAGGTGCAGGGCCGGCTGCCGGCCACCGCCAAGACGGCGCTCGGGCCCGATGCCACGGGCGTGGGCTGGATCTTCCAGTATGCATTGGTGGATCGCTCGGGCCGCAACGACCTGTCGCAGCTGCGCGCGCTGCAGGACTGGTTCCTGAAATACGAGTTGAAGAGCCTGCCGGACGTGGCCGAAGTGGCCAGCGTCGGCGGCATGGTGCGCCAATACCAGGTGGTGCTCGACCCGGCCAGGCTGGCGGCCCTAGGCATCACGCATGCGCAGGTGCGCGATGCGCTGATGGCCGGCAACCAGGAGGCCGGTGGCTCGGTGCTGGAGCTGGCCGAGGTGGAGTACATGGTGCGCGCCAGCGGCTACCTGAAGACGCTGGACGACTTCCGCGCCATCCCGCTGGCCGCGCGCGGTGGCATTCCCGTGCGCCTGGGCGACGTGGCCGCGGTGCAGGTCGGCCCGGAGATGCGGCGCGGCATCGCCGAGCTCGACGGCCAGGGCGAGGTGGTCGGCGGCGTGATCATCCTGCGCTCGGGCAAGAATCCGATGAGCACGATCGACTCGGTGAAGGCCAAGCTGGCCGAACTGCGCAAGAGCCTGCCGCCAGGCGTGGAGATCGTCACCACCTACGACCGCAGCGCGCTGATCGAGCGCGCCATCCACAACCTGTCGTTCAAGCTGCTCGAGGAGTTCATCGTCGTCGCGCTGGTGTGCGCCATCTTCCTGTGGCACCTGCGCTCGTCGCTGGTGGCCATCATCGCGCTGCCGCTGGGCGTGCTGTTCGCTTTCGGCGTGATGCGCTGGCAGGGCATCAATGCGAACATCATGTCGCTGGGCGGCATCGCCATCGCCATCGGCGCGATGGTCGATGCCGCGGTGGTGATGATCGAGAACGCGCACAAGCGGCTCGAAGCCTGGCAGCACGCGCACCCGGACCGCCGCCTCGAAGGCGAGGAACGCTGGACGGTGATCACCGACGCCGCGGTCGAGGTCGGCCCGGCACTGTTCTTTTCGCTGCTGATCATCACGCTGTCCTTCATCCCGGTGTTCACGTTGCAGGCGCAGGAGGGGCGGCTGTTCGGCCCCTTGGCCTTCACCAAGACCTACGCCATGGCGGCGGCTGCGGGCCTGTCGGTGACGTTGGTGCCGGTGCTGATGGGCTACTGGATCCGTGGCCGCATTCCCGACGAGACGCGCAACCCAATCACGCGCGGGCTCATCCGGGTCTACCGCCCGGCACTCGACGCCGTGCTGCGCTGGCCGAAGCTCACGATCGGTGTTGCCGCGCTGGCGCTGGCGACCACCGCCTGGCCGTTGATGCGCCTGGGCGGCGAGTTCCTGCCGTCGATCGACGAAGGCGATCTGCTCTACATGCCGTCGGCGCTGCCGGGACTGTCGGCACAGAAGGCGGCCGAGCTGCTGCAGCTGACCAACCGCATGATCAAGACGGTGCCCGAGGTTGAACGCGTCTTTGGCAAGGCCGGCCGCGCCGAAACCGCGACCGACCCGGCGCCGCTGGAGATGTTCGAGACCACGATCCAGCTCAAACCGCGCGAGCAATGGCGGGCGGGCTTGACACCGGACAAGCTGGTCGAGGAACTCGACCGCGCGGTGCAGGTGCCGGGGCTGTCGAACCTGTGGGTGCCGCCGATCCGCAACCGCATCGACATGCTCGCCACGGGCATCAAGAGCCCCATCGGCGTGAAAGTCACCGGCGGCGACCTGGCGGCGATCGACCGCGTGGCCGCGCGCATCGAGCAGGTGGCCAAGGGCGTGCCCGGCGTGTCGTCGGCGCTGGCCGAACGACTCACCGGCGGGCGCTATCTCGACGTGAACATCGACCGCGCGGCAGCGGCGCGCTACGGCCTGAACATCGCCGACGTGCAGGCCGTGGTGGCCGGTGCCATCGGCGGCGAGAACGTCACCGAAACCGTCGAGGGCAGGGCGCGCTTTCCGGTGAACCTGCGCTACCCGCGCGAGCTGCGCGACACGCCGCAGCGCCTGGCCGCGTTGCCGATCCTCACGCCGATGGGGCAGCAGATCACGCTCGGCAGCGTCGCCGCGGTGTCGATCAGCGACGGAGCGCCGATGCTGAAGAGCGAGAACGCGCGCCCCTCGGGCTGGGTATATGTCGATGTGCGCGGGCGCGACCTGGCCTCGGTGGTGGCCGATCTGCGCAGCGCAGCGGCCAAGGAGGTGCCGCTCGAACCCGGCATGAGCGTGGCCTTCTCAGGGCAGTTCGAATACCTGGAACGCGCCAACGCGCGGCTCAAGGTGGTGGTGCCGGCGACGCTGCTGATCATCTTCGTGCTGCTGTTCCTGACCTTCGACCGCATCGACGAGGCGCTGCTGATCATGGCCACGCTGCCTTTCGCGTTGATCGGCGGCGTATGGCTGCTCTACCTGATGGGCTATGCGCTGTCGGTGGCCACCGGCGTGGGCTTCATCGCGCTGGCCGGCGTGGCGGCGGAGTTCGGCGTGGTCATGCTGCTGTACCTGAAACATGCGCTGCGCGACCGGCTGGCGACCGGCGCGATGCCCTCGCGCGAGTTGGTCGACGACGCCATCCGCGAGGGGGCGGTGCAACGCGTGCGGCCCAAGGCGATGACCGTGGCGGTGATCCTGGCCGGCCTGGTGCCGATCGTCTGGGGCACCGGCACCGGCTCGGAGGTGATGAGCCGCATCGCCGCGCCGATGCTCGGTGGCATGGTGACCGCGCCGCTGTTGTCGTTGTTCGTGGTGCCGGCGGTATATGCATTGCTGCGGCGGCGCAAACCACCGGTAATGGCCGTGGCCACGCAGCCGTCTGGGTGAGAACACATGGAGCGGTCGACGTACCATGCGCGGCAGGTCGAATCGATCCGCGAGGCGCCATGTGCAGGAACATCAAGACACTCTTCAACTTCGAGCCCCCCGCCACCGAGGTGGAGATCCGCGACGCGTCGCTGCAGTTCGTGCGCAAGCTCAGCGGCTTCACGCTGCCGTCGAAGGCCAATGAGGCAGCCTTCGATCGTGCAGTGGCCGAGGTCGCGGCCAGTGCGCGTGTGCTGATCCGCAGCCTGGTGACCGCTGCTGAGCCGCGTGACCGCGCCATCGAGGCCGCACGCGCCCGGGCACGCGCGGCGGCCCGCTTCGGGGCATGAGGGGGCGACGCACCGCCGGCGCTGCCATGCCGTGAGCGCTGCACCCGATCTGCCGGCGTGGGCCACGCCGCAGCTGGTGATCTTCGATTGCGACGGCGTGCTGGTCGACAGCGAGCGGTTGTGCAATCAGGCGATGGCCGACTTGCTGGCCGAACTGGGCCTGCACTTCAGCCTGGAGCAGACCGTCGAGCAATTCATCGGTCGGTCGCTGCCGCAATGCATGGCGATCATCGAGCAGCACCTGGGCCGCGCGGCGCCGCAGCACTTCCGCTCGCGCCTGGCGCAACGCACGCGCGCGGCGCTCGAACTGGCGCTCACGGCCACGCCCGGGATCGAGGCCGTGCTGGACACGATCGCCTGGCCCTTTTGCGTGGCGTCCAACGGCAACCGCGCCAAGATGGCTTTCACGCTCGGCCACACCGGCCTGTTGCCGCGCTTCGTGGGCCGCATGTTCTGTGCCGATGACGTGACTCTGCCGAAGCCGGCGCCCGACTTGTTCCTGCATGCCGCGCGCTGCTGTGGCGCCGAACCCGATCGCTGCGTGGTGGTCGAAGACACGCCCACCGGCATCCGTGCCGCGCGCGCCGCAGGCATGCGGGCGCTGGCCTTCGCCGGCCTGACGCCGCTGCAGCGCCTGCGCGATGCCGGCGCCCACGCCTGCTTCCAGTCGATGAGCGAACTGCCCGGCCTGTTACTGCAGCAGCAGGCGGCCCGCGACTGACGCGGCGCCGGTCTGGCCTGGCCGGCGTGGCGGCAGTCGCGCTTGCGCGCGGGCCGTGCGGGCCCTGCTCGCGCTATGACGCCGCGACCTGCACCAGGCGTTTGCCGATGGCCTCGCCCTTCATCATGCCGATGAGGGCCGCCGGGGCGTTTTCGATGCCCTGCACGATGTCTTCGTGGAACACCAGTTCGCCGCTGCGCAGCCAGGGCGCCACGCGGGCCTGGTAGGCGGGCAGCTTGTGCACGTGGTCGTAGACGATGAAGCCGGTCATCGCGAGGCGCTTGACCAGCACCGTCTGCAGGCCCTTGATGCCCGGGTCGTCGAGCGCGTTGTAGGTCGAGATCATGCCGCACACGGCAATGCGCGCGGCCACGTTGGCGTGGCGCAGCGCGGCTTCGAGCGTGGCGCCGCCGACGTTGTCGAAGTACAGGTCGATGCCTTGCGGGCAATGTGCGCGCAAGGCATCGTCGATGTCGGTTGCCTTGTAGTCGAAGGCGGCGTCGAAGCCGCAACGCTCGAGCAGATAGGCCACCTTGTCCTCGCCTCCGGCCGAACCGACGACACGCGCGCCAGCGCGCCTCGCGAACTGCCCGGCCAGCTGCCCGACGGCGCCCGCCGCCGATGAGATGTAGACCGTATCGCCAGGCTGCGGCTTGCCGATTTCGATCGCGCCGACCCAGGCCGTCAACCCGGGCATGCCGAGCGCCGACACGAAATGGCTGATGCGGCCCAGTGCCGGGTCGATGCGGTACAGGCCTTCGCCACGCGGCGCCACGCTGCGCCGCGCCCAATCGAGAAAGCCCCAGACAAGGTCGCCGGCGCGGAACCGTGCATGCCTCGATTCGATCACCCGCGCGACGACTCGCGACACGATGGCCTGCCCGATCTCGAAGCCCGGCGCGTAGGAGGGCCCGGCATTCATGCGTCCGCGCAGGTAGGGGTCGGTGGAGAGGTAGATCGACTCCAGCAGCACGCCTTCGGGGCCACAGGTCGGTTCGGAACAGGCTTCGACGGCAAAGCAGGATTCGTCGACCCAGCCCACCGGACGTTTGGCCAGCACGACGCGTGTGTTCATGCGCCAATGTAGCGCGACGCAGCGTGCCCGCATCCGCGAGCGCGCGGGCTCGGGTCGTGCGAGCGGCTACTTGACGAGCATGACACGCATACCCAGCGGCTTGCCCGCCACTCGATCGAGCACCTGCACGGTGGTCTGCTGTGGCTTGAAACCCTCGGGCAGCGCCACGCTGCCGCGCAGGACCTCATGGCTGCCCATCGACAGCGTGATGGGTTTCAGTGCCAGCGTGGTGGGCGTGCCACGTGCCGATTCGCCGGCCACGACGAACTGCAAGACGCCAGGAATCGACTTGCCGTTGCTGCGCTCGCGCAGCAGCACAACGTGGTAGCTGAGTGTGGCCCCTTCGGCATTGAAGCGTCCGGCGCGCACCTCGACGCTGCCGCCGCGCGGGTCGGGCGGCAAGGCGGCGACGACGGCCGCCAGGTCGTCGCGCAGCCTCTCGGTGGTGGCGCGACGGGCAACGAGTTCCTCGTCCAGGCGGGACTTGTCGGCCTGCAGCGCCTGCAATTGCGACTGCGCCCGCGCGAGTTCGACCGTCAATCGCTGCCGTTCCGCGTCGGCGCGTTCGAAGGCGCTGCGCAACTCGGCCGATGCGCTGGCCGAAAGGCGCGGCGGCAGATAGCGCTCCTGTAGCAAGACGACCCCTGCGGCGCCGATCACGATGCCGCCCAGCAGCAATACCAGCCAACGGGGCACGCGCCAGCGCGAGCGCCGAGCGCCATAGGAGTCGAACACGATGGGTCTGGATCGACCGAACACCTGATATTGAGCCTGTTATGGATACGGGACCGAAAGCTACACCGTGTAACCCTGCAATCTGCAACAAGATGTTTCCGAGACTCGGTCCGTGGTCGCGGTGCTGGCCGAGGCTCAGGGCGGCATCGCGCCCGTCAATCGCCGCACCACGGCCGGTCACTACCGCCAAATGCGTCATCACATGGGCGGCTGGGCCCAAGGGATGGTTTCCAGCTTGCATCGGGAGCGATTTGTGATTTACTGCTCGTTTCAAAGCGCAGGCAGGCTCCGATGCTGCCGGCGCTAGAGTGACTCGGGACGTTCGGCGATCGATCGCCAACGCAGATGCCGTCTATCGGAGGACACCATGTCGGACGAGTTCGACGAGATATCGGAGCTTGCGCCACTGCCGACACCTGTCGCGGCCGGGCAGGGCGCGACGGTTGCGGCACCGCGGCTGGTCGCGCGCTTGTATGCTGCCGCGGGCGTGCCGTTGCGGGCGCGATTGCTGGCCTGCCTGATGCGACCGCTGGGTCCACTGGCGGTGGCCGGCGTCGCCGCCGGCGCCTTTGCCGGCTTCCTGAATCGTCGCGACGCGGGCAGCACGATCATCGACCTTGATGGCGCCGCCCGCGTCTCGACCGCACAGGTGCTCGAACTGGCGCGTTTCGTCGAGCAAGTGGACCCGCAGGCGTTGCAGCACTTTGCGGGCCTGGTGTCCGGCAGCCCGCTCGGGCTGGCCGCGTTCAGCAGCGCAGTTCTGGTGCTGCTGTATCGCACGCTGCAGGCACCGTCGTTGCCTTGACGCAGCCTAGGCAGACAGCCGCAAAATCATCCAGCCGAACAACAGCCGTCGAAGGGCCCGGCATTCGATCGACGGATGCGCCGGCCGGGCCGACGCCGATTGGCCAGGTGGTGCGACTCGACCGCGGCGCATTCTGCCCCTTGCAGCGGAGGCTCAGGGCGCTGCGAGTTCCATGCGCAACAGCACTGCCGCGCCGGGCGCAACGGTGGGCGGGCCGATCCGCGACGCCGGCACGCCATGCGCGATCAGGTAGCTGCGCACCTGCGCCGCGCGCTGCTGCGCCAAGGGCAACGCGCTCGCGGCATCGCCTGGCGCGGCCACCTGCTCCAATCGCACCTGGGGTTTGCGGCGCAGGCTTTCGGCCACCTTGTCGAGCACCGCGGCGAGGGCGGGTTTGACTTGGCTGCGACCGGCATCGAAGCAGAACTCGCGTGGCACCTCGACGATCAACGTGGTCTCGCTGCGCTGCACGATCAGCACCGGCGTGCCCTCGAACCAGGACTGCAGCCATTGGCGCTCGACCGCCAGCGCGGCGGGCTTCTGCGGCGCCGATGCCGGTGGCGCGGTGCCCGGTTCGGTGGGCGCGGTGGGCGCCGCCGCCGGTGCGGCCGGCGGCGTGCTGCTGCAGCCGGGCAGCAGCCCCGCGCAGGCCAGCACCGTTGCCAGCCCGGGCACCGAAAGGCCATGCCATGCACTCGCTCGCGATTGCCACATACGGCGCATGCTAAGCCGCGCACATGCGGGCCTGGCAGCGTGAGCTGAAACCATGTGTATCGTGCGCTGTCCGAACCGCCCGCAATGCGGGCCATCGTCCCTTGTCGAACGGAGGCACCGATGCGACTGACCGAATCCGCCCAGGGCGTCTATCCCATCGCGCCCACGCCCTTCTTCGACGACGGCCGCATCGATACCGCATCAATCGATCGCCTGGTGGACTTCTACCTGGGCATCGGCGCCACCGGCCTCACGGTGCTGGGCCAGCTGGGCGAAGCGTCCAAGCTGGGCCATGCCGAAGGCGTCGCCGTGGCGCAGCAGGTGATCCGCCGCGCGAGCGCGCTGCCGGTGATCGTCGGTGTCTCCGCTCCGGGCTTTGCGGTGATGCGCGAACTGACGCTCGAGGTGATGGCCGCCGGCGCGGCAGGCGTGATGATCGCGCCGCCGAACACGCTGCGCACCGACGAGCAGATCCTCGGTTACTACCGGCAGGCGGTGCAGGCGCTGGGCGCGCAGGTGCCTTTCGCGATCCAGGACTACCCGCTGAGCTTCTCGGTGCAAATGACGCCGGGCGTGATCCGCCGCATCGTCGACGAACTGCCGTCGTGCGTGATGCTCAAGCACGAGGACTGGCCGGGGCTGGAGAAGATCTCGACACTGCGCGGCTTCGAGCGCGACGGCACGATGCGCCACATCGCCATCCTGTGCGGCAACAACGGCCTGTTCCTGGATTACGAGATGCAGCGCGGCGCCGATGGAGCCAACACCGGCTACGCCTTTCCCGACATGCTGTGCGACGTGGTGCGCCTGTCGGCTACCGGCCAGCGTGAGGCGGCGCACGACCTGTTCGACGTGCATCTGCCCTTGCTGCGCTACGAGCAGCAGCCCGGCGTGGGGCTGGCGGTGCGCAAGTACCTGCTGATGCGGCGTGGCCTGTTGTCCAGCGCCGCGATGCGCATGCCCGCGCCCGCGCTGACGCCTGCGGCGCAGTTGGAGGTCGAACACCTGCTGGGTCGCCTGGCGAGGCATGATCCACGCGCTCGCCTGGCCGCGGTCTGACATGGGCCAGGCGCTTCACTGCCGCGGCCTGCGCGACCCGTCGCAAGAGTCGGCGCCTTCGCGCGCCATACTCTCGGCCCATGGAGGGATCGGCATGGCAGCGACATCACGGCAGCCCACGCGCATCGGGTTGATGGCTGCCACGCTCGTCGCCGGCCTGTTGGCGCTGGGCGGCTGCGCCACCAGCGCGGTCAACGCGCAGTGGAGCGACCCGCAGTTCGCGGGCAAGTCCTTGCGCGGCAGCAAGGTCTTCGTCGCCTGTCAGGCCAGCGACTTGACGCTGCGCCGCGTCTGCGCGGACCGCATGGCTGCCAAGCTTTCCGCCTTGGGCGCCGTGCCGGTGATGGCGCCGGATGGCGGCGATCCCGGTTCCAACCCGCCGAACGACACCGAGGCGCTGCTGCAGGCGGCGCGCGGCGCCGGCACCGTGGCGCTGTGGCGCACCACCGTCGTGCCGGAAGTGGCGGTGGCTTCGCCCGGGCCGTCGATCGGCATCGGCATTGGTGGCTTCGGCGGCGGCTACCGCAGCGGCGGTGGCGTAGGCTTTGGCGTGTCGGCTCCGCTGGGCGGTGCCGGCGCGGTCGAGACCGGCTACGGCGCGAGCGCATCGCTCATCGATGTGGCCAGCGGCAAGCTGATGTGGAGCGCGCGGGCCACGGCCGCACCCTCGTCCGATGTCGGCCAGCAACTGGCGACGCTGGCGACGCTGCTGCTCGATTCGGCACGGCAGGCCGGTCTGTTTCCGGCCTGAGGCGCGGCTTCAGCCGGGCCGCGTGGTGAACGGCCGCGGTGGCCGCGCCGCACCGTGCCGGCCGATGCGCTCGTACTCGGAAATCACCTGCGCGCCCAGCAGCAGCAGCGCGGCCGCCACCTCCAGGCTCAGCAGCACCGCGATGGCCGTGGTCAGCGAGCCGTAGACCGTGCTGATCTGCGACAGCGTGTCGAAGTACCACAACAGCGCGTGGCGTGACAGCTCCCACAGCAATGCGGCGGCGAGCGCGCCGATGAGTGCATGCTTCAGCGTCATGCGGCCTACCGGCATGACCAGGTAGATCGACGCAAGCACGAAGACCTCGCCGCCGAAGCCAAGCAGGTACAGCAGCACGCCGGACACACCGTCGAGCAACCAGACATGGCCCAGGAAGTCCACCTGCGCCGCACCCATGGCCTGCAGGCTGCCGGCGACGAGGGTCACCAGCAGCAGCCCGATGCCGAGGCACAGCACGTAGGCGTAGGGCAGCAGCGCCGAGATCAGGAAGTGTCGGCGGTGGATTGCCACGCGGTGGTGGAAGATCACCGACATGGCGTTTTCCAGTACGGTGAAGGCCAGCGAGCTGAAGAACACCATGCTCGCCAGCAACACCCAGCCGATGACGTCGCGGTGCGCCATGAAGCTGGCCAGCTCGCCGATGATGGCGCCGGACTGCCCGGGCATCAACCACTCGAGGTAGCGTGCCAGCGTCTGCAGCAGCGCGTCCTGGGCGATGAAGTGCGACAGCGCGATCACCGTCAGGATGAGCAAAGGCACGATCGACAGCAGTGCATAGTAGGCCACCGCGCCAGCCAGCAGCAGGCCCTGGTTGGCACGAAAGGCCTTCAGGGTGCCCCAGGCGAAGCCCCAGGGGTCCCTGAGCACGTGCGCGGCGCGTGAGCCGATCAGTCGCATGGGTGCGTGCCGCGGGTTCGTCTGCGGTCTGCGTGCTGCCGGGTCACGCCGGCGCCGCCGCCATCAGCTCGAGCACACGCTCGTTCAGGCCCGCGCGCAGCCGGCCGGTCACGGCCACTGACGCGCGCGTGTCGAGCAGGCGCGCAAAGGCGTCGCGCACCTGCGCCGGCCGTACCGATCGCATTCCGGCCTCCAGTTCGGCGCGCGAGCGCACGCGCCCCAGGCAGAACAGGTCCATCGCCGCGGCCTCCAGGCGCTGCGCCGGCCGCTCTTGGCGGCGCAGGCTGCGCACCGCGATCTGGTTGCGCGCACGCTGCAGTGCCACCGCGTCGGTGCTTTCGGCATGCTCGCGCAGCAGGCGCATCACCTGCACGAAGAACTCATTCACATGCTGCGGCGCGGTGGTGGCTTCGATGACGAACTGGCCGCACAGCTCCATCACGTCGGCGGAGCAGGCGGCGTAGTAGACGAGCGCGCGGCGCTCGCGCAACTGGTCCATCAGAGGCGAGCTCATGCCCTCGCCGAGCAGCGCCGCCGCGAGCACGCTGGGGTGGTGGGCGCCGCCCAGCGCCGGAATCGGAAAGCCGAGCACCAGGTGCGTCTGCGGGCAGCCGCCCAGGCGTCGTGAGCGCACGCCACCCACGTAGGTCGGCGGCTCCACGCGATTCTCTTCGCCGCGGCGCATCGCACCGAAACTGGCTTCGACCTGCCGTGTCACACGCTGCGCTTCGACAGGGCCGGCCACGCCGACCACGACATTCGCCGCGGTGTAGCGGCGTTGCACATAGGCGAGCACGTCGTCGCGCGTGAAGCCGCCGATGCTGCGCCGCGTGCCAATGACGCTGCGCGCCACCGGATGCGCGCCGTAGCAGGCCTGGTCGAAGAGCTTGAAGGCGGTGGACATCGGGTCGTCCTCGTCCTCGGTGAACTCGTGCAGGATGACCTGGCGCTCGCGCTCCAGCTCGTCGGCCGGGAAGCTGCTGTGCTGGACGATGTCGCCCAGCATTTGCACGAAGCTGCCGCCGTCGCGCGCGCGTCCGACCATGTGGAAGGCGCAGTGGTCCTTGTCGGTGTGCGCGTTGACCTCGGCACCCAGCCGCTCGGCATCGAGGTTGATGCGCTGGCAGTCGCGCCGCTGTGTACCCTTGAAGGCCATGTGTTCGACGAGGTGGCTGATGCCGTGCTCGCGCGCACTCTCGTGCTGGCTGCCGGCGCGCACGAACACGCTGACCTGCGCGCTCTCCAGGTGGGGCAGCGCCAGCGTCACGACGCGCAGGCCATTGGCCAGCGTGTGCACGGTGGTGTCGGGGTCGAGTTCGGCTTCGGTCTTCGGCATCGTCTGGCGGCACACGCAGGCGCCACGGGAGGTCGGTGCAAGGCACGATTGTGGCGGCAGCGGTGTGGGGCCTTGAATTCCAGAGCGCTGCTGCCATTTCACGGTCCATGCGACGATTGCGGGGGTTGGTGTGAGCGACATCGTGCTCTGGGTGTTGAGCGCCGCGTTGATCGTCGCCGGCGTGGCCGGCACCGTGCTGCCGGCACTGCCCGGGACCATGTTCGTGCTGGCCGGCATCGTGCTCGGCGCCTGGATCGACGGCTTCACGCGGGTCGGCTGGGGCGTGTTGGCGGTAGTGGGCGTGCTGGCCGCGCTGGCCTGGGTACTGGACTACGTGGCCGGCTTGCTGGGTGCCCGCAAGGCCGGGGCCAGCCGTCACGCCCTGATCGGCGCCGCGCTGGGCACTCTGGCGGGCCTCTTCATGGGCCTGGTGGGCGTGCTCTTCATGCCGCTGGTCGGTGCGGCCATCGGCGAATACCTCGCGCGGCAGGACCATCAGCGCGCCGTCAAGGTGGGCGTCGCGACCTGGCTGGGCATCATGGCCGGGCTGGTGTCGAAGGTGGTGATTGCCTTCATGATGATCGGCCTGTTCGTGGTGGCGCTGATCGTCTGAGCGCTGCGGTTCGAGGGAACCGATCGCGAGCCGCCATGTCGATGCACCTGTAGCAGCCACAACTGCATAGCAAGGTCTTCGCGATGAATGCACAAGCGATGCTCGAGCGCCAGGCCCTCGCGGCCTGAAGGCGGGCTGAGCGAGAATGGCAGTTGACTCAGGAGCGACCATGGATCTCGTCACCGCCATCGAAACCTTCAACAAGACCGGCCAGCCGCCGATCGAGCTGCAGGTGGCGCGCGACGGGCGCACACTGGCCCGGCTGCCACGCCTGGGCAAGGAGATCGTCGTCCGGGGTACGCGGTTGAACCCCAAGCCAAAGGTGTCGACGCAGGACATCGCCTTGCTCTGCGAAGAGGCGCAACTTGCCATCGCACCCGGTATGGCCTTGCTGGAAACGGCGCTCGCCGCGATGGGCAAGGTGGCACGCGACGCCGAGGACGAGCTGGTTTGAGCGTCGATTCAAGCACTGCTGCGGGCGTCATCCGCTATCCATTGAGCGGCCTTCTCGGCCATCATCAAGGTCGGTGAGTTGGTGTTGCCGCTGGTGATGCTTGGCATCGCGCCGGCATCCACCACGCGCAGCCCACGCACGCCGCGCAGGCGCAAGCGCGGGTCGAGCACCGCCATCGGGTCGCCGTCGCGGCCCATGCGCGTGGTGCCCACCGGGTGGAAGATGGTGCTGGCAATGTCGCCGGCCAGGCGCGCCAGTTGCTCGTCGCTTTGGTACGCCACACCGGGTTTCCATTCCTCGGGCTGGTAGCGTGCCAGTGCCGGTTGCGCGCAGATGCGGCGCGTGACGCGCAACGAGTCGGCGGCCACCTGGCGGTCTTCGGGCGTGCTCAGGTAGTTCGGCGCGATCCGTGGCGCATCCTCGAAGTTCGCACTGCGGATGTGCACCGTGCCGCGGCTCGTCGGGTTGAGGTTGCACACGCTGGCGGTGAAGGCGTCGAATCGGTGCAGCGGTTCGCCAAAGGCATCCAGGCTGAGCGGCTGCACGTGGTATTCGAGATTGGCATGGCGTTGCTCGGGCGAGCTGCGCGTGAACGCGCCCAACTGCGACGGCGACATGCTCATCGGGCCGCTGCGTGACCACAGGTACTGCAGTCCGATGCCGGCCTTGCCCCACAGGCTTGCGGCGAGCGTGTTGAGTGTCTTCGCGCCGCGTGTCTTGAATACGGCGCGGATTTGCAGGTGGTCCTGCAGGTTGGCGCCGACGCCGGGCAGTTCGTGCGTCGGTGTCACGCCCAGCGCCGCCAGTCGCTGGCCCTGGCCGATGCCCGAAAGCTGCAGGACCTGCACCGAGCCGATCGAACCGGCGCTGAGGATCAGCTCGCGCTGCGCTACCGCCTGCACACGCTGGCCGTCCTTCACCGCCTCGATGCCATGGCAGTGTGGCACCCCGTCGCCGTCGCGCTGGAGCTGCAGCCGCGTCACCTGTGCGCCGGTCCACAGCGTGAAGTTGGCGCGGCCCGTGCACGCCGGTCGCAGGAAGGCCTTGGCTGTGTTCCAGCGCCAGCCGCGCTTCTGATTGACCTCGAAGTAACCGACGCCTTCGTTGTCGCCGCGATTGAAGTCATCGGTGGCCGGCAGGCCGGCCTGTATCGCGGCTTGTGCCCAGGCATCGAGGATGTCCCAGCGCAGGCGCTGCTTCTCGATGCGCCATTCGCCGCCGGCGCCGTGCCATTCACTCGCGCCCTTGTAGTGGTCCTCGTGGCGCTTGAAATGCGACAGCACCGCATCCCATTGCCAGGTGGGGTCGCCGGTGGTCTCGGCCCATTGCGCATAGTCGCGCCGCTGGCCGCGCATGTAGATCATGCCGTTGATGCTGGAGCAGCCGCCCAGCGTCTTGCCGCGCGGGTAGCGCAGCGTGCGCCCGTTCAGGCCCGCGTCGGCTTCGGTCTGGTAGCACCAGTCGGTGCGGGGGTTGCCGATGCAGTAGAGATAACCCACCGGAATGTGGACCCAGTGGTAGTCGTCCTTGCCGCCGGCTTCGACCAGCAGCACGCGCTTGGACGGGTCGGCGCTGAGGCGGTTGGCCAGCAGGCAGCCGGCGGTGCCGGCGCCGACAATGATGTAGTCGAATCGAAGCGGGTCGCTCATGGGCAAGAGGGAAGTCGACAATGCGGCCTGTGCCGGCTGCGGCATCATGCGGCCCTGTCGATGCTACGCTGACCCCATCAAGGAAACATTGCCATGAAGCCTTCGCTGCTGCGCGCCTTCGTCACCGTTTTGATGCTGCTGTGCAGCGGCGCGGCATCGGCGCAGAACTCGGCACCGGCGTCTGCAAGCGCCGCCAAGCTGCGCGCGCTGCCCACCGACACGCGCGTTTGGAAGGGCGATTTCGACGGCATGCTCGAGCGCCGCCACATTCGCGTGCTGGTGCCCTACAGCCGCACGCTGTTCTACAACGACAAGGGCCGCGAGCGCGGTATCACGGCCGAGACGGCGCGTGCCTTCGAGCAGTATCTGAACAAGAAGTTCGCGGCGCAGCTGGGCAAGCGTCCGATCACGCTGTATCTGGTGCCGACCACGCGCGACGAACTGCTGGAAGACGTGGCCAAGGGCCTAGGCGACATCGCCGCGGGCAACCTGACGGTGACCGACGCGCGCAAGCAGATCGTCGACTTCGCCGCGCCGCCGGACGCCAAGCCGAACCGCGAAATCGTGCTCAGCGGGCCGAAATCCGCGTCCGTCGCCACAGCCGAGGCCTTGTCTGGCAAGACAGTGCACGTGCGCTGGACTTCCAGCTACCACGACAGCCTGGTGGCGCTGAACCAGCGATTGCAGAAGGACAGCAAGCCGGCCGTGACGCTGGTACCCGTGCCTGACGAGCTCGAGGACGAAGACATGATGGAGATGCTCAACGTCGGGCTGCTCGACTACATCGTCGTTGACGACTGGAAGGCGCGCATGTGGGCGCAGGTGCTGCCGAAGATCACGTTGAACGAAGGGGCGGTGGTGCGCGAGGGCGGCTTGGTCGGCTGGGCGATACGCAAGGACAGCCCGAAGCTCGCAGCCGAGTTGAACGATTTCTACACCAACCACCTGAAGAAGCTGGGCGTATTCAACTATCTCAGGCAGCAGCATTCGAAGCGCATCAAGGCGCTGAGGGATTCGAGCGCCACTGCCGACGCCAAGCGCTTCCAGGAACTGCTGGTGCTGTTCAAGAAATACGGGCCGCAGTACGGCTTCGATCCGCTGATGCTGGCCGCCCAGGGCTACCAGGAATCGCAGCTCAACCAGCAGGCAAAGAGCCATGTTGGCGCGATCGGCGTGATGCAGATCATGCCGGCCACCGGCGCGGAGCTGAAGGTCGGCGACATCCGCCTGACCGAGGCCAACATCCACGGCGGTGCGAAGTACATGGACCAGCTGATGACGCGCTACTTCAAGGACGCGGACTTCGACGCTGCGAACCGTGCGCTCTTCGCCTTCGCGTCCTACAACGCCGGGCCCGGCAACATCTCGAAGATGCGCAAGGAGGCCGAAACGCGCGGGCTGAATCCGGACAAGTGGTTCAACAACGTCGAAATGCTCACGGCCGAGAAGATCGGCATCGAGACCACCACCTACGTGCGCAACATCTTCAAGTACTACACCTCGTACAAGCTCACGGTCGAGGCGCAACAGGAGCGCGAGCACGCACGCGAACAGGTGCAGAAGAAGTAGAGGTCGGCGCGACGATCACGCCGTCGGCACGCAGCGCGTCGATTTCGGCATCGCTGTAGCCCAGGTCGCGAAGCAGGGCGTGCGTGTGTTCACCCAGGCTCGGCGGCGGTGCGCGCAGCGGCAGCCGCTCGCCCGACAGCGTGATCGGCAGCAGCGGCGTATGGGTGCGCACCGGGTGCGCGGTGCCGCTGGCGTCGGCCGGTATCGTGACCGGCGCCAGGCCGCCGGTGGCACGCAGGTGCGGGTCGTCGAACAGATCCTGCGGCCGCGTGATCGGTGCATAGGGCAGGCCCTGGGCCTCGAACTCGGCGGCGATCTGCGCCGCGTCCATCGTGGCCAGTCGTTCACGCAGCACCGGCATCAGCCATTCGCGCGCGTGCACGCGCTGGTTGTTGCCGGCCAGGCGCGCATCGGCCTTCAGATCGGCCAGCCCGAAGGCATCGCAGAACAGCCGCCACTGCGTGTCGGACACCACCGCCAGGAAGATCTGCTCGCCGCCCTTCACGGTGAAGACGTCGTAGATGCCCCAGGCCGAGATGCGGCTGGGCATCGGCGCGGCCGCCTGGCCGGTGAGTGCGAACTGCATCATGTGTTGCGCCACGAGCAGCACGTTGTTCTCGAACAGCGCGCTGCGCACCTCCTGGCCGCGACCGGTTTTCGTACGCGCGGCCAGCGCAGCGAGCGCGCCGATGGCGCCGAACATGCCGCCCATGATGTCGTTGACGCTGCTGCCGGCGCGCAGCGGGCGGCCCTCGGGCCCTGTCATGTAGGCCAGGCCGCCCATCATCTGCACCACCTCGTCGAGCGCGGTGCGGTGTTCGTAGGGACCGGGCAGGAAGCCCTTCAGCGAGACGTAGATCAGGCGCGGGTTCAGCCTTGACAGCGACTCGTAGCCGAAGCCCAGGCGCTGCATCGCGCCCGCCTTGAAGTTCTCGCTGAAGACGTCGGCGCCGGCGGCCAGTTTGAGCACGATCTCGCGGCCGCGCGCGTCCTTTGTGTCCACCGCCAGACTCTTCTTGTTGCGGTTGAACATCGAGAAGAAGCCGGCGCCAGAGCCGAGCAGCTTGCGCGTGTTGTCGCCGCCGATCGGTTCGACCTTGATGACTTCGGCACCCAGGTCCGCGAGGATCATGCCGCAACTCGGGCCCATCACCATGTGGGTGAACTCGATCACCCGAAGTCCGGCCAGCGGCAGGGCTTCAGGCGTGCTCATTCAGCGGCGCCGATGCGCCCGTCGGCATACACGAAGCCCTTGCCGAGGCCGGCGTTGGGGGTCATGCCGTACAAGGGCTCATCGGGCAGGCCAGCCAGCAGCAGCGTGCGCGCCATGAACAGGCGCGGCAGATCCACGCCGGTGGACACGCCCATGGCTTCGAACATGAAGACCAGGTCTTCGGTGACCACGTTGCCCGAGGCGCCGGGCGCAAATGGGCAGCCGCCCAGGCCGCCGAGTGATGCGTCGAAGGTGCGCACGTCCACGTCGTAGGCGGCCAGGCAGTTGGCCAGTCCCAGGCCACGCGTGTTGTGCATGTGCGCGGCGCCGGTCTTCGCGCCGATAGCTGCGCGCACGCGCTGGAACAGGCGCCGCACCTGCGCCGGGTTGGCCATGCCGGTGGTGTCGGACAGGCCGCATTCGTCGGCGCCGGCTGCTACCACCTGCTCGGCCATCCAGATCACGTCGTCCTCGGCGACGATGCCCTGGATCGTGCAGCCGAAGGCGGTGGCAATACCCGCCTCGAGCCCGACCTCGGGTGCACGTTCGTGGCGCAGCGTAGCGATCAGTCGAAACTCGTCGATCATCTGCTCGCGCGTGCGGCGCACGTTGGCCAGCGAATGCGCCGCGCTGGCCGACATCGGCACCGTCAGCTTGTGCACCCCGGCGTCGATCGCGGCCTGCGCGCCGCGCAGGTTGGGCACCAGCGCCATCACGGTCAGGCCGGGCAGGGAGCGCGCATGTCGCACGACTTCGGCGGTGTCGGCCAGTTGGGGCAGATGTGCCGCGGGCACGAACGAGCCGACTTCGATTTCGCGCAAGCCTGCTGCGTGCAGCGCATCAATCCACGCCAGCTTCTGCGCCGTGGGCATGGTGCGAGCCACGCTCTGCAAGCCGTCACGCGGGCCGACTTCGCTGATGAGCACGGCAGGCAAGGATCCATCCGACCTACGCATAGTTCCAACAGATGGAATTACATTCTTATAGATGAATTCTAGAATCGGTCTCACTGCCATGTCAATGGCGATGGCGTCATGGTGTGGGCGTCCGTTGCCGGCGTCGGGCAGTCCTCGGCGCAGAGCTTCCGTTCACGGTCCGCTATGCGAGCGTGATTTGCGTGGCGGCGAAGCCAGCGCACGGCAGGCCGCGACGCTTCGGTTCGGCGGTCGGCTGCGCCGACTTCCCTGTGCTGCTCCCGCCCCAGGCCTGGCGTGGTGTTCGGGCGCGAACAACCGCAGCCGCGGCCTCGCGCCGGGCGGTACCCGGTAGGGGCGATTTCTGCGGCGACGAGGAACGCAGCACCGGGCTCAGCGCGCGTCAGCGAGCTTCGTCCGCATGATTGCCGCATCTGTTCGAACGCAGCGCGAAGCGCGTAGTGAGTTCTGCTGCACGACCCCGGTGCGGGTACCGCAGTGCAGTCGTCGCGAAGCGGCGACCGCTGCAGCATGAGCGCGTGGCGGGTGCCGCCTGGCGCGATGCGCTCACGCGGGCACGAATGCGGCCGGTGGCCAGCAGCCGCTGTCCGCCGACTTCGGCCGCGCAAGGCCCAACTCCGAGAATCACCACTGGCTCAGGCAAATACGCCGGCCTCGTCCTGCATGCGTGCGCTGGCCTCGCCCAGATGGTGCAGCGTGTCGCCGTAGTTCATCTCGAGCACCGTCAGGCGCTTGAAGTAGTGGCTCGAGAGGTACTCGTCGGTGACACCGATGCCGCCGTGGATCTGCGTGCATTGCTGACCGACGAAGCGCATCGAGTTGCCGAGCTGCACCTTGGCCTGGGACAACGCGCGTCGGCGCCGAGGTGTGTCCACGCCAAGTTTCAGGCTGGCAAAGTAGCTCATCGAGCGGCCCAGTTCGAGTTGCATCTTGACATCGGCAATGCGATGTCGCAGTGCCTGGAAGGTGGCGATCGGCACGCCGAACTGCTTGCGCTGGTGCATGTACTCCACCGTCACGGCCACGAGCTTGTCCATCAGCCCCACGGCCTCGGCACAGGCGGCAGCGAGGCCGACATCCACGCCATGTTCCAGTGCGGCGTAGCCGTCCTTCGTCACGAGCACTGCCGGAGTGTCGGCCAGCACCAGGTCGGCCGCGCGGGCACCGTCCTGTGTGGGGTAACCGCGTACGGCCGCGCCTTTCGCGCCGTGCTCCACGATGAACAGCGCAATGCCTGAGGCGTCACCGTCGGCGCCGCTGATGCGCGCCGGCACGAGGTAGGCATCGGCTTCGTCGCCGGCAGGTACCACGATCTTCGTGCCCTTGATCGACCACAGTGCGGCGCCTTCGCTGGCACGCGTAGTCACATGGTTCAGCCGATAGCGCGCGGCGCGCTCCTGGTGTGCCAGCACCACCAGCGCTTCGCCGGCGGCGATCTTCGGCAGCCAGGCGGATTGCAGCGCCGCCGGTGCGCGCGACAGCAGCGTGGGCGCGACCAGCGCCGCCTGGGCATAGGGCGCATTGACCAAGCCGCGGCCCAGTTCCTCCATCACCACCATCGCCTCGATCGCACCGAAGCCCATGCCGCCATGGACCTCGGGCACGGCCAGCCCGCAAAGACCGAGCTCGTTCAGTTCACCCAGCACCTCGCGCGTCTTGCCCCCGGCCTTGGCCAGTGCGTGCCGGCGCTCGAAGCCGAAGCCCTTGTCCACCCAGCGGCGTACCGCGTCGCGAAGCTGTTCCTGCTCGTCACTGAATTCGAAGTCCATGTTCAGCTCCCCAGCACCGTTTGCGCCACGATATTCCTCTGCACTTCGTTGCTGCCGCCGTAGATCGTCGTCTTGCGCTGGTTGAAGTAGGTGCCGGCCAGTGGCAGACAGTAGGTGTCGATCACCAGGTCGCCTTGCCAGCCGGCCTCCATCGCCTCGTGCAGGTAGGGCACGGTGCACGGGCCGCCGGCCAGCATCATCAGCTCGCTGTAGCGCTGCTGAATCTCGCTGCCGCGGATCTTCAGCAGCCCCGCCACGTCCAGGCTCTGCTTGCCGCTCTTCTCGGCCCACAGCACACGCAGCACCATCATCTCCAGTGCCACCACGTCGATCTCGAGCAGCGCGATCTGGTCGCGAAAGCGCGCGTCTTCGTACACGCCTTCGGCCTTGGCGATGCGCTTGAGCCGTTCAAGCTCGCGCTTGGCGCGGTTGACGTCGGCGATGTTGGTGCGCTCGTGTGCGAGCAGGTGCTTGGCGTAGGTCCAGCCCTTGTTCTCCTCGCCGATCAGGTTCTCGGCCGGCACCTCGACGTTGTCGAAGAAGACTTCGTTGACCTCGTGCTCGCCGTCCATGGTGATGATCGGCCGCACCGTGATGCCCGGACTCTTCATGTCGATCACCAGGAAGCTGATGCCGGTCTGCGGTTTGCCTTCGCTGCTGGTGCGCACCAGGCAGAAGATCCACTCGCCGTACTGGCCCAGCGTGGTCCAGGTCTTCTGGCCGTTGACGAGATAGGTGTCGCCTCGGCGTTCGGCCTTGCACTTCACCGAGGCCAGGTCCGAGCCCGCGCCGGGTTCGCTGTAACCCTGGCTCCACCAGACCTCGCCGCTGGAAATGCCGGGCAGGAAGCGCTGCTGCTGTGCGGCGTTGCCGAAGGTCATGATCACCGGCGCCACCATCACCGGGCCGAAGGGCACGATGCGTGGCGCCCCGGCGCGCGCACATTCCTCCTCGAACAGGTGCTTCTGCACCGAGTTCCAGCCCGGGCCGCCGAATTGCCTGGGCCAGTTGTAGATCAGCCAACCCTTCTTGCCGAGTATCTTCGCCCAACCCTGCTGGTCCTCGCGGTGCAGGCGCAATGCGTTGTGCACCTTGTGGCTGGTGCTCTTGGGCAGGTTCTTCGCCACCCAATCTCGTATCTCTTCGCGGAACGCGAGTTCTTCCGCGCTGAAGTTCAGGTCCATGGTCCGTGCCTCCTCGCACCTGCAGGGTCGATGTGCGTTTCTAGCACGATCGTGCGAGCTCGTCTTGTCCCTGCGGTGACAGGCGGCGGCTGACCATAATCGACGCATGGCCCATGCTGTGCCGGCGCCGCCGGGCTTCCGCCTCACCGTCGCCTGCCTGTCCGTGGGCCAGATCCTCAGCTGGGCCGCGCTGTACTACGCGTTTTCGTCCTTCGTGCTGCCGATGCAGCGCGAACTGCACTGGGACAAGGCGACGATGATGGGCGCGCTGACGCTTGGTCTGGGCGTGTGGGGTGCTACCACCTTCGCGGCGGGCACGGCCATCGACCGCGGCCACGGCCGTGCTTTGATGAGCACCGGTTCGCTGCTGGCGGCCGCCGGTTTCGTCGGTTGGTCGTTCATCAGCCAGCCCTGGATGCTGTATGCGGTGTGGGCGGTGCTCGGCGCGGCGATGGCGATGACGCTCTACGAGCCGGCCTTCAACGTGCTGACCAAGCGCTACCCAAGGCACTATCGCGAGGGCATCACCGCGCTGACCCTGGTGGGCGGCTTTGCCAGCACGCTGGCCTTTCCGGCGATGGCGGCGCTGATCGCCTGGCTCGGCTGGCGCGATGCACTGCTGGCGGTGGCCGCCGCGCTGGGGCTCGGCGTCACGCCCTTGCACCTGTGGGTGCTGCGCGGGCCGGCCGTGGTGGCCGCAGCCCATGCCGACGACCCGCAGGACGATGCCACGCTGCGCGAGGCGATGCACGCGCCAGCTTTCTGGCTGCTGGCGCTGAGCTTCACCTTCTACAGCTTTGCCACGGCCGCGCTGTGGGCCCACGTGATGCCGGTGTTCGCGTCGAAGGGCCTCGACGAATTGCAGGCTACGGCGGTGCTCGTCTGGGTCGGGCCGGCACAGGTGCTGGGGCGGCTGATCTATGCCTGGGCCGGGCGCGGCATGTCGCTGCGCGTGCTCGGCATGGCCGTGCTGCTGGGCATGCCGGCGTCGCTGGTGCTGCTAGCGCTGTCCCGCCAGACATTGCCGCTGTTGCTGTTTGCGTTGCTGTTCGGCCTGGCCAACGGATTGGTGACCATCGTGCGCGGCGCACTGGTGCCCGAGTACTTCGGCCGCAGCCACATCGGGCGCATCGGCGGTGCGATGTCGGCGGTGGGCCTGCTGGCGCGCGCAGCCGCGCCCTTGATCAGCGCCTGGATGCTGTTGTTCATGACCGGCTACACGCAGGTGCTGCTGGCGCTTTCCGCACTGGGCTTCGGCGCGGTGGCGGCCTTCGCGCTGGCGCGACCGCCGCAGCGACAGCGCTGAGGCGAGCCTGCCGCTGGGCGTGCCTCAGCGGCGCCGCTCCAGGCGCAGCACGTCGCTGTCGCGGCGCATCTGGAAGCGGCCGAGGAAGCTGTTGCCGAGCAGGATATAGGGCATTTGCGCAGGTATCACCATGGCATCGACGTTGGCCACCTCGACCTCGCCGACGCGCACCGCGCTCAGGCTCAGCCGGTGCACCGGCACCGCGCCATTGGCCGTCTGCGTCATAGCGCGCGGGCTGTTGCGGTAGTCCAGCCCGATGCGGTCGGCCTCGCTCTGGCTGATGGCCACCAGCGTGGCACCGGTATCGACCATGAATTGCACCGGTCGGCCGTTGATGGCACCGGCTGAGGTGAAGTGCCCGCCCAGCCCGACCGGCAGCACGATCTCCTGCGCCGCCGAGGGCGCGTTCGTGCTGCCTGCCAGGCGCGCCGGCGCCGCACCCAGGCGCAGCGTGGCACTGACGCCACCGCGCTGCACTTGCGCCTGGCCGTCGGACAGCTGCGTCAAGGTCACACCCATGGCGCTGTGACCCACCGCCAGGGTGTGCGGCTGTCCGTCGATGACCAGCAGCGCCTTGTTGCCCATGCTGCCGGCCAGCGTGACGCTTTGCGCCAGACCACTGCCGCTGGCGGCACCAACGCACAGCGTTGCCACGACACGAACCGTGACCATGGCGAGTCCCAGCTGCTGCGCAGTCGGGCTCATCAATCCCTGAAGTTGTCGAAGCTGAGCGGCAACTCGGTGACCTCACGCCGCAACAGCGCGATCGCCGCCTGCAGGTCGTCGCGCTTGGCGCCGTTGATGCGCACCGCGTCGCCCTGGATCGAGGCCTGCACCTTGATCTTGCTCTGCTTGATCAGGCCTTGGATGCGGCGTGCGGATTCGCTGTCAATGCCCATCTTCACCGGCACCGCCTGCTTGACCTTGTCGCCGCCCATCTTCTCCGGCTTGGCGCTCAGGTCGAGAAAACGCACGTCCACGCCACGCTTGCTCAGCTTGGCCAGCAGAATGTCACGCACCTGGCCAATCTGGAAATCGCTGTCGGCGAGCAGCGTCAGCGCCCGATCCTTGCCCTTGTCGGCCAACTCGACGCGGGCATCCGACCCTTTGAAGTCGAAGCGCGTGCCGATCTCCTTGTTGCTCTGCTCGACGGCGTTGCGCAATTCCACCAGGTCGGGTTCGAGAACGGTGTCGAAGCTGGGCATGGCAGGGAGTCTGGCACAAAGCGAAGTGAGCGAAAATTCTGCCATGGTGCAGGACCACACAGAACTTCAATTCGAGCGTCGCGCCAGCCTGCGCGCGTTCAACAGCTTCGGCTTGCCTGCCGTGGCGGCGGCGCTGGTGCACCTGCACAGCGAGGCCGAGGTCAAGCGTGTGGTGAACCACCCCGAGTTCGGCCCGGCGAGAAAGCTGATCCTGGGTGGCGGCAGCAACCTGGTGCTGACACGCGACGTGGCTGCCGTGGTGCTGAAGGTCGAGATCGCGGGCCGCAGGCTGGTGGGCCAGTCGCCCGATGCCTGGATCGTCGAGGCCGGTGCCGGTGAAATCTGGCACGACTTCGTCGCCTGGACGTTGCAGCAGGGCTGGCCGGGGCTGGAGAACCTGGCCCTGATCCCCGGGCTGGTGGGCGCAGCACCGGTGCAGAACATCGGTGCCTACGGCGTGGAGTTGAAGGACCGCTTCGACTCCCTGGATGGCGTGGACCTGGTCACCGGCCGCAGCGTGAGTCTGGACGCGGCGCAGTGCGCCTTCGGCTACCGCGACAGCGTGTTCAAGCACTTGCTGGCGGGCAAGACGCTGATCACGCGCGTGCGCTTTCGCCTGCCAAGACCCTGGACGCCGGTGCTGGGTTACCTGGACTTGCAGCGGCGCGTGCACGACAGCGGCAACCATGCACCCGACGCGCAGACGATCTTCGACTGGGTGTGTGCGATCCGCACTGCCAAACTGCCCGACCCGCGGCTCATCGGCAATGCCGGCAGCTTCTTCAAGAACCCGGTGGTCAGCGCCGAGCAGTGCCGCGACATCATCGGCCGCGACCCGTCGGTGGTGCACTACCCCCTGCCCGATGGCAGTGCCAAGCTGGCCGCGGGCTGGCTCATCGACGCCTGCGGCTGGAAGGGCAAGTCGATCGGCCAGGCCGGTGTCTACGAACGCCAGGCGCTGGTGCTGGTGAATCGCGGCGGCGCCATCGGCGCCGAGGTGCTGACGCTGGCGCGTGCCATCCAGGAAAGTGTCTACGGGCGCTTCGGTATCCGATTGGAGCCCGAGCCGGTCATCCTGTGACCGGTTCCAGCAGGCCGGCGGCCTCGCAGGCGTCGCGGCTGCTGACCAGCAGGTCCTCGAAGCGCTGGATCAGCCGCGCGATCTCGTGCGCCGGCACATGCGTGGCACCCTCGTGCAGGGCCTGGGCCGTCTGCGCCAGCGCACTCAGGCCGAAATTCAGCGCGGCGCCGCGGGCGGCATGGGCATTGACGCGCAGGTCCAGCGCCTGGCCGTCGCGCAGCGCCAGCCGCAACCGCTCCACCATTTCCGGGCCCTGGTCGAAGAAGCTGGCCAGCAGCTGCGCCAGCCGTTCGCGCGGCATGGCGCGCAGGGCGGCGTCGAGGGTGCCGCGGTCGAGTACGGTCGAAGTGGCGCCAGCCGGCACCGGGTCCGAAGTGGCCAGGGCAGCTGCGGCGCCATGGCCCGCGACGCCGAACAGCCGCCGCAGCATCGCGGAGAGTTTCTCCGGGCTGACCGGCTTGGCGAGGAAGTCGTTCATGCCGGCCATCAGGCAGCGCTCGCGCGTCTGCGCAAAGGCATCGGCGGTGAGCGCGACTATGGGCACGGTGGCGGCGGCGCCATCGGGCAATGCACGGATCGACAGCGTGGCCGCGACGCCGTCGAGCAGCGGCATGTGCAAGTCCATCAGCACGATGTCGAAGCGCTGTTCGCGGATGGCCTGCACCGCCTCCAGGCCATTGCCGGCGAAGAAGGGCTGGTGGCCCATGCCTTCGAGCAAGGCGGCCATGTACTGGCGGTTGACCGGATGATCCTCGGCCACCAGCACGCGCAGCGAGCCCACGCCTGCCGTGGCCGCGCTGGCGGACATGGTGCGCGACGCTGGTGCCGGCGGCACGGCTGGCACGGCGTGCAAGGGCATGCGAAAGCTGAAGCTGCTGCCCTCGCCGGGCACGCTCTTGGCCGTGACGTCGCCGCCCATCAACCGCGCCAGGCTGCGCGAGATCTCCAGCCCCAGCCCGGTGCCACCGTGAAGGCGCGAGCGCGACTCGTCGCCCTGGGAGAAGCGCCGGAACAGCCTGTCCAGCGTGGCCTGGTCCATGCCGATGCCGGTGTCGGTGACGACGAACTCGAGCTGCTCGACGCCGTCGACGGCAGCGACGCGGTGCAGGTCGAGCACGACCACGCCGCGGTCGGAGAACTTGACGGCGTTGTTCAGCAGGTTGAACAGGACCTGCTTGACGCGCGTGCGGTCTGCGCGCACCTGTTCGGGGACGCCCGGATCGGCGTCGATGTGCAGCGCCAGCGACTTGAGCTGCGCCTGCGGCCGCATCAACGCCTCGACTTCGCGCAGCAGGCCGCGCAGGCTCACCGGCTCCACGGTCAGCGTCAGCCGGCCCGATTCGAGCAGCGACATGTCGAGTACGTCGTTCAGGATCGTCAGCAAATGGTCGGCCGACTCGGTGGCCGTGCGCAGGTAGTCCACCTGGCGTGCATTCAGGCCGGTCTCGCGCAGCAGCGACAACATGCCCAGCAGGCCGTGGAACGGCGTGCGGATCTCGTGGCTCATGTTGGCCAGGAACACGCTCTTCGCGTCGCTGGCCTGTTCGGCCAGGCGCTGTGCCTCACGCAAGTGCCCCGTCAGGTCGACCAGCGCGCGCTGCCGATCGCCCAGCAGGCGCATCTGGCGCATGGCCATCAGGCCGAAGGCGAGCACCAGCAGCGACAGGAACACGGTCAGCATCAGCCCGATCTGGTTGTGCTGCCGCACGGCTGTGTTGCGCTGGTCGATCTGCTCGGCCACGTGATGGGCCGCGCTCAGCGACATCGAGTGGATCGGTTCGCTCATGGCGTGGAGTTGCGGCTCGAGCGCGGCCAGCGCCGCGCCATTCACCGGCGCCTGCCGCGGCGCGCCCAGCACGCGGTCGGCCGCCGCGATGAACGCGTGCATCTGCTCCAGCGGTTTCTGGTAGTCGGCGTTGCCGACCATCAGCCGCACGGCCCGTTCGTTGTGCAGCAGGCCCACGCGGCTGACCCAGATGTCGTAGCGCAACTGCAAGGCGTCGAGGTCGAAGGCCTCGCCTTGCGTGCGCGCGCGCAGCCATTCCTCGCGCAGCCGCAGGTACTCGGTCTCCACCTGGTACAGGCTGAGCACCACATAGTCGTCCTGGTAGACGACAGTCTGCTTCAGCAGCAGGTACTGCCGCGCCTGCACCAGTGCCACGGCGGCCAGCGCCAAGGCCAGCACCAGGCCCACGATACCGAACAGCGTAAGCTGGCGCGGTCGGCGGGCCGTGGCCGTGTCGGCATCTATTGCACGTCGATCGTCTTCAGTTGCCATGCCGATCGGCTGTAGTACACGGTGTTGCGCAACTCGGGGCTGGAGTCGAAGGGGTAGATGATGAACAACGGGCCCTTGTCGCGCACCAGCATCGGCTTGTCGTCGAGCAGGCGCGCCAGCAGCACCGGGTGGCGCTGGGCATCTTCGAAGGGCAGGTCCACGTGATAGTCATTCAGCGCCACCGCGCGCAGGTTGCTGCCTTGCGCTCCGCAGGCGGCCAGCACGTCGCGCAGCATCGGGCCGGTGAACTTGCGCGCCGATTCGTACCAGGGCGTACGCGTGACGAAGCTGTGCTGCGGCAGCTTCTCGAGCATGGCCATGTCGAACTCGGCACGATCGCCGGCGTTCGGGTTGCGCACGCGACCAGTGACGGTCAGTACCACGGGTCCGCTGCGTCTATCCAGCGCGTGTGTCGAAACCCCGGGCCAGACCAACGAGGCGGCCAGGCAGCGGGCGAAGAATCGGCGTGTCAGCATGGGTGGCGTCAGGCGCGGTGGCCTTGTCGGGCCGGCGGGCCGCAGGCCTAGATTCTAGACAACATGGTTCCAGACAACATGGTCCCGCACCCGGGCACGCGAGCGGTCCGCAACTTCGCCGCGCGCTGAGGCGCATCGAGCCCCCGGCGGCGACTAACGTCGTCAACAATCGACCCGCTGCCCGAACTGCGTCGAAGCCGCCTCGACCTGATGTCGCGAGCCTGTCAGCCCGCGCTCATCTGCACGCGGCCTTTCAGCTCGTCCATGGTCTTGGCCAGCAGCTTGACCAGCGCGTAGACCGTGTCGATGTGCGGCGTCGGCGTGTTCGTCAACCGTCCCAGCTCGACCACCGAGCCGACCAGCGCATCGATCTCCGGTGCGCGCCCGGCCTCGATGTCCTGCAGCATGCTGGTCTTGTGCTTGCCCACCTTTTCGGCGCCGGCGATACGCTTGTCGATGCCGACGCGAAAGGTGATGCCGAGTTTGTTGGCGACATCCTGCGCCTCGGTCATCATCGCCGCGGCCAGCTCGCGCGTCGGCGGGTACTGGCAGATGTCCACCAGCGTGGCATGCGCCAGGCTGCTGATCGGGTTGAAGGTCAGGTTGCCCCACAGCTTGAGCCACATCTCGGCGCGGATGTTGTCCAGCACCGGGCTCTTGAAGCCGGCCTTGACGAAGCAGTCGGCCACACGCTGCGCGCGCTCGCTGAGCGAGCCGTCGAGCTCGCCCACCGGGAAGCGGTCGCCTTCGATGTGTCTGACCACGCCCGGCGCCACCAGCTCCGACGCAGGATAGACCACGCAGCCCAGCACCTGCTCGACCGGCAGGTGCGCGCCGATCACGCCGCTGGGGTCGACGCTCTTCACCTGCGAGCCGGCGAGCGCGCCACCGTGCTTGTGGAAGTACCAGAACGGGATGCCGTTCTGCATCGTCACGATCACCGTGTGCGGACCGAGCAGCTTGGGCACATCCCGGGCGACCGTGTCGAGCTGGTGCGCCTTCATCGCCAGGATCACGACGTCCTGCACGCCGGCAGCCGCATAGTCGTTGGTGGCCTTGACGTCGCGCGCCACATGCTCGCTGCCGTCGTGCATGATGAGTTTCATGCCGTTGTTGCGGATGGCCTCCAGGTTGGCGCCGCGCACGATGAACGTCACGTCCTCGCCGGCCAGTGCCAGCTTCACGCCGACATAGCCGCCGATGGCCCCGGCGCCGATGATCGCGATCTTCATGTTCAGACTGTCCTTCAGGAGTTGGCGGTTTCGAAACGGTTGCTGAGCTTGCCGATGCCCTCGATCTCGATCTCGACGGTGCTGCCCGGCTTCATCGAGCCCACGCCGACCGAAGTGCCGCAGAGGATCACGTCACCCGGCTCGAGCGTCATGTCGTGCGAGATCTGGCTCACCAGGCGCGGCACCGAAAAGCGGATGTCGGCCACCGGATAGTCCTGGCGCAGCTGGCCTTCGAGCCAGGTCTTGACCACCAGCGTCGCCGGATCCAGCCCCGTGGCGATGCACGGGCCCAGCGGGCAGAAGGTGTCGTAGCTCTTGGCACGCACCCACTGCGCGAACGTGGCGTCGCGGTTCAGCACCTCGGCGGCGGTGACATCGTTGCAGCAGGTGTAGCCGAATACATGTGGCAGCGCGTCGGCTTCACTGACGGCCTTGGCGCGCTTGCCGATGACGATGGCCAGCTCGCCTTCGTAGACGATCTTGCCCTGGCCCGGCGGCGCGACGATGGTCTCGCCCGGGTTCAGATAGCTGCTCGGCGCCTTCATGAAGTACAGCGGCTCGGCCGGGTCGGCCAGGCCCAGCTTGGTGGCCAGCGCCAGATAGTTGTTCCACAGCGCCAGCACCTTGCCGGGGCGAACCGGCATCAGCAGTTTCAGCCCGGCCAGCGGCAGCTGCCTGCCGGTGGCCCGGGCGCCGGCAAACATGTCGCCCTCATGTACCGCCACAGCGGCGCCTTCGAGCGTGCCGAAACCGGCCTGCCCAAGATGTTCGAAGCGTATCCAGCGCGTGATCGTGCTCATGCAAAGCAGGCCTGCCGGCCCTGAGGGCAAAGGGCGCGATTCTACGGGCAGCGCGGGTGGGGTGAAGCCCGGAGTGCCGGGCCGCGTCGGGTCGCATACAGTGTGCCCCTTCGGGCCTGCACCGCAAGCCCCCACGAACCGCAGGAGATCCTCCGATGAGCGCAAGACTGGCAGGCAAGAAGGCGCTGGTCACTGCGGCCGGCCAGGGCATCGGCCGGGCCGTGGCCGAGGCCTATGCGCGCGAAGGCGCTACGGTCATTGCGTCCGACATCAACGCCGAAGCGCTGGCCGGGCTGGCGGGCCTGCCCGGCATCGAGACGCGGCGGCTCGATGTCACCGATGCAGCGGCCATCGCAGCGCTGGCCGGCGAGTTGGGCGCAGTGCAGGTGTTGTTCAACGGCGCCGGTTTCGTGCATGCCGGCAGTGTGCTCGACTGCAGCGAAGCCGACTGGGACTTCGCCTTCAACCTGAACGTGCGCTCGATGTACCGGCTGATCCGTGCGTTGCTGCCGGCGATGCTGGCGCACCACGATGCCGGCCGGGGCGGCGCGTCGATCATCAACGTGGCCTCGGCGGCGTCGAGCATCAAGGGCGTGCCCAACCGCTTCGTCTATGCCACCAGCAAGGCCGCGGTCATCGGCCTGACCAAGTCGGTGGCGGCGGACTTCATCACGCGTGGCATCCGCTGCAACGCCATCTGCCCCGGCACGGTGGAGTCGCCGTCGTTGCGCCAGCGCATCGACGCCCAGGCCAAGGCCAGCGGCCAGACGCTGGCGCAGGTGGAAGCCGCGTTCGTGGCGCGCCAGCCGATGGGGCGGCTCGGCACGCCGGCCGAGATTGCCGCGCTGGCGGTGTACCTGGGCAGCGATGAATCGGCCTTCACCACCGGCACCAACCAGATCATCGACGGCGGCTGGTCCAACTGACGCCGTCCACAACAAGGAGCCAAGACCATGAAACTGCTACGCCATGGCGCCAAGGGCGCCGAGAAGCCGGGCCTGCTCGACGCACAGGGTCAGGTGCGCGACCTGTCGAAGGTGCTGCCCGACATCAGCGCTGCCGCATTGACGCCGAAGAGCCTGCAGCGCCTGCGTGAGCTGGAGCCGCACACGCTGCCGCTGGTCGGCCAGCCGGGGCGGCTGGCGGTGCCCTGGGCCGGCATGGGCAAGTTCATCGCCATCGGCCTGAACTACGCCGACCATGCAGCCGAGTCGAACCTGCCGGTACCGAAGGAGCCGATCGTCTTCATGAAGGCCACCAGCTGCGCCGTCGGCCCCAACCACCCGGTGGTGTTGCCGCAGGGCAGCGTCAAGAGCGACTGGGAGGTCGAGCTCGGCGTGGTCATCGGCAGCCGCGCGCGCTACGTGTCCGAGGCCGACGCGCTGAAGCACGTGGCCGGCTACTGCGTCGTCAACGACGTGTCCGAGCGCGAGTACCAGATCGAGCGCGGCGGCACCTGGGACAAGGGCAAGGGCTGCGACACCTTCGGCCCCATCGGCCCGTGGCTGGTGACGGCCGACGAGATTCCCGACCCGCAGAACCTGTCGATGTGGCTCGAGGTCAACGGCCACCGCTGGCAGAACGGCAGCACCAAGACCATGATCTTCGGCGTGGCCACGCTGGTGTCCTACCTGAGCCGCTTCATGACGCTGGAGCCGGGCGACTGCATCACCACCGGCACGCCGCCGGGCGTGGGCATGGGCGTGAAGCCGAACCCGGTGTTCCTGAAGCCGGGCGACGTCATGCGCCTGGGCATCGAGGGCCTGGGCGAGCAGCAGCAGACGGTGCACGCCTGGGACCCGGCGCTGATCGACTGCCTGAGGCACACGCCATGAACGCCCCCGCGCCGCCGGTGATCCGCATCCACCCGGCGGACGACGTCGTCATCGCGCGCGTGCAGCTGCTCGGCGGCACGCGCATCGACAGCGAAGGCGTCACCGTCGCCGGCCTGGTTCCGCCGGGACACAAGCTGGCGGTGCGCACCATCGCCGCCGGCCAGCCGGTGCGCCGCTACAACCAGGTGATCGGCATCGCCAAGGTGGACATCACGCCCGGCCAGCATGTGCACAGCCACAACCTGGAGTTCGGCAACTTCGCGCGCGATTACGCGGTGGGGCAGGGCGTCACGCCCACCGCCCACGTGGCCGAGCCGGCCACCTTCCAGGGCATCGTCAGACCGGACGGCCGCGTCGCCACGCGCAACTACATCGGCGTGCTGACCAGCGTCAACTGCTCGGCCACGGTGGCACGCGCCATCGCCGACCACTTCCGCCGCGACATCCACCCGCGCGCACTGGAGCGCTACCCGAATGTCGATGGCGTGGTCGCGCTGACGCATGGTGCCGGCTGCGCCACCGACAGCGAGGGCGAGCCGCTGCAGCTGCTGCGCCGCACGCTTGGCGGTTACGCGCGGCATGCCAACTTCGGCGCGCTGTTGATGGTCGGGCTGGGCTGCGAGACCAACCAGATCAGTGGGCTGATGCAGCAGGAAGGTCTGCAGGAGAGCAATCGACTGCAGACCTTCAGCATCCAGGATACCGGCGGCACCGCCAAGACCGTGACGCGCGGCATCGAACTGGTGGAATGGATGCTGGAAGAGGCCAACCACGTGCAGCGCCAGCCGGTACCGGCCAGCCACATCACGGTGGGCCTGCAGTGTGGCGGCTCCGACGGCTACAGCGGCATCAGCGCCAACCCGGCACTCGGCGCGGCGGTGGACCGGCTGGTACGCCATGGGGGCACGGCGATCCTGTCCGAGTCGCCCGAGGTCTATGGCGGCGAGCACCTGCTGACGCGCCGCGCCGTGTCGCAGGCGGTGGCCGACAAGCTGCTCGCCCGCCTGCGCTGGTGGGAGGACTACTGCGCTCGCAACGGCGGCCAGATGGACAACAACCCTTCGGCCGGCAACAAGGCCGGCGGGCTGACGACGATCCTGGAAAAGAGCCTGGGCGCGGTGGCCAAGAGCGGCACCACCAACCTGGTGGACGTCTACGAATACGCGATGCCGGTCGTCGCCAAGGGCCTGGTGTTCATGGACACGCCCGGCTACGACCCGGTGTCGGCCACCGGTCAGGTGGCGGGCGGCGCGAACCTGATCTGCTTCACCACCGGCCGCGGTTCGGCCTATGGCTGCGCGCCGTCGCCATCGCTGAAGCTCGCCACCAACACCGAGTTGTGGCGCAAGCAGGAAGAGGACATCGACATCAACTGCGGCGAGGTCATCGACGGCACGGCCAGCATCGATCAGATGGGCGAGCGCATCTTCCAGCTGATGCTCGACACGGCCTCGGGCCGCACCACCAAGAGCGAGCGCCACGGTTACGGACAGAGCGAGTTCGTGCCCTGGCAGCTGGGCGCGGTGATGTAGCGTGGCCTGCGTAGACGCGCCATTTCCGGCCGCAGCCGGTTTCACCTTCGCCCGGACCGGGCAAAATGCTGCGATTTTCGACCGCGGACAAGCGTTCGTTGCGCCAGGCTCCGACCATCGCCCCAGGTCGAGAGCCGATCCGCACGAGCGAATGTCGCCGCCAACACTTCACCAGCCACCAGGAGATATCCGATGTTCAATTTCGAAATCCGCCGCATGACCAGGCACGGCCTGGCACTTGCGGCGCTTGGCACCGCCGCCTTCACCCTATCGACGCCGGCCATGGCCTGGGAGCCGGCCAAACCGGTCGAGTTCGTGGTGCCGGCCGGCACCGGTGGCGGTGCCGACCAGATGGCCCGGTTGATCCAGGGCATCGTCGTCAAGCACAAGCTGATGAAGGAATCGATAGTCGTCGTCAACAAGTCGGGCGGTGCCGGCGCCGAGGGCTTCCTTGCGGTGAAGGACGCCAAGGGCGATCCACACAAGATCATCATCACCCTGTCCAACCTGTTCACCACGCCCATGGCCACGGGCGTGCCCTTCAACTGGAAGGACATGACGCCGGTGTCGATGATGGCGCTCGACCAGTTCGTGCTGTGGGTCAAGGCCGACGAACCCTACAAGTCCGCCGCCGAGTACGCCGCCGCCGTCAAGGCCGCGGGTCCCAACAAATTCAAGATGGGTGGCACAGGTTCGAAGCAGGAAGACCAGATCATCACCGTGGGGTTCGAAAAGGCGACCGGCACGAAGTTCATCTACGTGCCCTTCAAGGGCGGCGGTGAAGTGGCCGTGCAACTGGTCGGCGGCCACATCAACTCGACCGTGAACAACCCGATCGAGGCGGTGGCGCAGTGGCGCGCGGGTTCGCTGCGCCCGCTGTGCGTGTTCGACGACACACGCATGCCCTACAAGGAAAAGATCACCGACAAGCAGTCGTGGAACGACATTCCGACCTGCAAGGAAGCGGGAGTACCTACCGACTACGTGATGCTGCGCGGCATCTTCATGCCACCGGGCGTCACGCCTGAACAGGTCGCCTTCTACGTCGAGCTGATGAAGAAGGTGCGCGAGACGCCGGACTGGAAGGAGTACATGGAGAAGGGCGCCTTCAATACCACCTCCATGTCCGGTACCGACTACGTCAAGTGGCTGACGAGTGCCGAGATCGCACACCGCCAACTGATGACCGAGGCCGGTTTCCTGGCCAAGCAGTGATGCGTGCGTGAGGGGCGGCTGCCCGCAGGGCGCCGCCCTGGCGCGCAATCGGGGGCAGCGCAGGCGGCGCTGCCGCTTGCGCGCGCCGTCTTGGGACCCACTTTTTGCGGCGCGCGGCCGGCCGGCGCGAAGCCTGAACCTGGAGCGCTACATGTCAGACCCCCTGCACACCGAGCCTGCCGACAGCCCGGCCGTCGTGAGCAACCGCAGCATGGACAGCGTCGTCGCGATCGTCGTGTTCATCGTCGGCCTGGTGGTCGTGGTGCAGGCCCGGGGCCTGGGCGCCGAATGGACCAGCGACGGCCCGGGCGCAGGCTACTTCCCCTTCTACATTGGCCTGATCCTGTGCATCGCCGGCCTGGGTGTCTTCTACCAGGCGCGTTTCGGCAAGAACCGCGATACCGACCCCTTCGTCGACCGCGAGCAATTGAAGCGCGTGATGTCGGTGCTGCTGCCGGCGGTGGTGTACGTGCTGTGCATCGCCTTCTTCGGACTGTACGTGGCATCGGCAATCTACATCGCGCTCTTCATGATCATCCTGGGCAAGTACTCACCGCTGAAGAGCGTGTTGTTGGCGGTGATGGTCGTTGCCGTGTTCTTCGTGATGTTCGAGGTCTGGTTCAAGGTGCCGCTGTACAAGGGCGCGCTCGAACCGCTGCGTTTCCTCGGCTACTGAAGGCCCTCGCGCCAAAGACACGGAGTTCGTTCGCATGGCAGAACTGAGTGCATTGATCCAGGGCTTCGGCGTCGTGTTGACGCCGCTGAACGTGGCCCTGATGTTCGTCGGCATCATCCTCGGCGTGCTCATCGGCGTGCTGCCCGGCCTGGGCGGCGCCAACGGCGTGGCGATTCTGCTGCCGCTGACCTTCACGATGTCGCCGACCTCGGCCATCGTGATGCTGTCGTGCATCTACTGGGGTGCCTTGTTCGGCGGCGCGATCACCTCGATCCTGTTCAACATTCCGGGTGAACCGTGGTCGGTCGCGACCACCTTCGACGGCTATCCGCTGGCCCAGAAGGGCCAGGCCGGACAGGCGCTGACGGCGGCCTTCACCTCGTCCTTCGTCGGCGCCTTCGTGGCCGTGCTGATGATCACCTTCCTGGCCCCGCTGGTGGCCAAGTTCGCGTTGAAGTTCGGCGCACCGGAGTTCTTCTCGGTCTACCTGCTCACCTTCTGCAGCTTCGTCGGCATGGGCAAGGGCTCGCCCTTCAAGATACTCATCGCCATGGCGCTGGGCTTCGCGCTGGCCGCGGTGGGCATGGACACGGTAACCGGCCAGCTGCGCCTGACCTTCGGCCAGACCGAACTGATGCGCGGCTTCGATTTCCTCATTGCCGTCATCGGCCTGTTCGGCATCGGCGAGATCCTGCTGTCGATGGAAGAGGGGCTGCAGTTCTCCGGCAAGTCGGCCAAGATCAACCCCAAGGTGGTGTGGGACACCTGGAAGGAACTGCCCAGGTACTGGGCCACCTCGGTGCGCAGCTCGCTGGTCGGCATCTGGATGGGCATCACCCCCGGCGGCGCGACGCCTGCGTCGTTCATGAGCTACGGCCTGGCCAAGAAATTCTCGAAGCGGGGGGCTCGCTTCGGCACCGGTGAGCTCGAAGGCGTGGTCGCGCCGGAAACCGCAGCGCACGCCGCCGGCACCAGCGCACTGCTGCCGATGCTGGCCCTGGGCATCCCCGGTTCGCCCACGGCCGCGGTGCTGCTGGGCGGGCTGCTGATCTGGGGCCTGCAGCCCGGGCCGCTGCTGTTCGTCGAGCAGAAGGATTTTGTCTGGGGCCTGATCGCCAGCATGTACCTTGGCAACCTGGTCGGCCTGATCGTCGTGCTGACCACGGTGCCGCTGTTCGCCTCGATCCTGCGCATCCCGTTCTCGATCATCGCGCCGGTGATCATCGTCATCTGCGCCATCGGCGCCTACACCGTGCACGGCGCCATGCTCGACATCTGGTTCATGCTCGGTTTCGGCGTCATCGGCTACGTCTTCAAGAAGCTCGACTACCCACTCGCGCCGCTGGTGCTCGCGCTGGTGCTGGGCGACAAGGCCGAAGATTCGTTCCGCCAGGCCATGCTGGTGTCGCAGGGCGAGCTGTCGATCATGTGGGCCAACCCGCTGGTCGGCTCGATCACCACGCTGGCGCTGCTGATGCTGTGCTGGCCCTTGATCGCCAAGGCCCTGGCGACGCTGCGCCAGCCCAAGGTGGACGAACTCGCCGCCCAACGCCCGGTGGATTGACCGAAAGGAGCGCACATGCCCGTCATCGCCTTGACCCAGGGAATGGGCTCGCTGGCCCAGGACATCGCCGAACAGCTGGCGCTGGAGCTGAATCTCAGGACCCTGCAGCACGAGGTGGCGGACCACGTCGCCAGCCGCATGCATGTGTCGCGCAGCCTGATCAGCCGCCTGCGCGGCGGCCGCGCCGGGCCGATCGAACGCTTCACCGCCGACCGCGAGGGCCTGGCCGTCTATTCCGCCGAGGAGGTGCTCGAAACCGCCGCGCGTGGCGAGGTCGTGCTGCGCGGCTGGGGAGCGACCTGCCTGCTGCGCCCGGTGCCGCATGTGCCTTGTATACGCATCATGCGTCCCTTCGCGAAGCGTGTGCAGTGGCTGATGCAGGCGCTGGACACCGACGACATCGACGCTGCCGAGGCCGAGATCCGGCGCAGCGACCACGCCAACGCGACGCGCATGCATGAGCAGTTCGGCGTCGATTGGGGCGATCCGGTGCTGTTCGACCTGGTGCTGAACACCGACCGCCTGTCGGTCGACACCTGCGTGCAACAGATCAAGGTGCTGCTGGCACGGCCCGAGTTCGCCGAGACCGAGGCTTCGAACGCCCTGCTGCAAGGCATGGCATTGAGCGCACACGTGCGCGCGGCACTGCGCGCGCGCGACGAGACCCACGGCGTCAACATCACGATCGAGGCGGTGGCGGGGCAGGTCACGCTGAGTGGCATCGTGCTCAACGCGGCCGAGCACGCGGCGGCCGAGCGAGTGGCTGCATCGGTCGCCGGCGTGGTCGGTGTGCACAACCAGCTGCGCACGATGTCGAAGTCGCGGCTCTTTCCCTCGGACCGGGCCTGAGAGCGTGCGCCGTCTCGTTCAGCGCCCGGCCGAATTCCCTACCCCAATGTCCACCTGAATCCAAGGAGCAAGATTGATGAGCAAGGCACTCGATGGTGTGCGCATTCTCGACTTCACCCATGTGCAGTCCGGTCCCACCTGCACCCAGTTGCTGGGCTGGCTGGGGGCCGACGTGATCAAGGTCGAAAGGCCCGGCGAAGGCGACGCCACGCGCGGGCAGCTGCGCGACATTCCGGGCGTGGACAGCCTGTACTTCACGATGCTCAACCACAACAAGCGCTCGATCACGGTCAATACCAAGAAGAAGGGCGGCATGGCCGTGCTCGACCGCCTGATCAAGAGCTGCGACGTGCTGGTCGAGAACTTCGCGCCCGGCGCGCTCGACCGCATGGGCATCACCTGGGAGCACATCCAGAAGCTCAATCCGCGCATGATCGTCGCCTCGGTCAAGGGCTTCGGGCCGGGCAAGTACGAGGAATGCAAGGTCTACGAAAACGTGGCGCAATGCGCCGGTGGTTCGGCCTCGACCACCGGCGAAGTGGACGGCATGCCGATGGTCACCGGCGCGCAGATCGGCGACAGCGGCACCGGGCTGCACCTGGCGCTGGGCATCGTCGCCGCGCTGTACCAGCGCACGCACAGCGGTCGCGGCCAGAAGGTGCTGGCGCCGATGCAGGATGCGGTGCTCAACCTGTGCCGCGTCAAGCTGCGCGACCAGCAGCGGCTGGAGCGCACGCACACCATGCACGAGTACCCGCAATATCCGGACGGCAAGTTCGGCGACGCCGTGCCGCGCGCCGGCAACGCCTCGGGCGGCGGTCAGCCCGGCGCGATCCTCAAGTGCAAGGGTTGGGAGACCGACCCCAATGCCTATATCTACTTCATCACCCAGGCCGCGGTCTGGCCCGCCATCTGCAAGGTCATCGGCGAGCCCGACTGGATCGATGACGAGGCCTATGCCACGCCACAGGCGCGGCTGCTGCACCTCAAGCCGATCTTCAGGCGCATCGAGCAGTGGACCATGAACAAGGACAAGTTCGAAGCCATGGACATCCTGAACAAGCTCGACATCCCCTGCGGGCCGATCCTGTCGATGAAGGAGATCGCCTACGAACCTTCGCTGCGTGCCACCGGCACCGTGGTCGAGGTCGATCATCCGCAGCGCGGCAAGTACCTCAGCGTCGGCAACCCGATCAAGATGTCCGACAGCCCGACCGAAGTGACGCGCTCGCCGCTGCTGGGCGAGCACACCGACGAGGTGCTGGCGCAACTGGGCTTCAGCACCGAGGAAGTGGCCGCGATGCGCGCCGAAGGCGCGGTCTGAGCGCGACGCCACCGGCCGCTGCAATCAGGCGACGCGGTCTTTAGACGGGGTGCAATGCGGTGAGCGACAGGACCATCGCCATCGTTGCGCCGGCCGACAGCCGCCAGCGCAAGCGCGAGACGGCCAAGGGGCGCCCGGTCGAAGCCGCGGCTGTCGATGAGCTGCGGCAACTGCTCGGCGCCTCAGCGTTGGAGCGCGAACTGCTGATCGAATATTTGCATCGATTGCAGGACCACTTCGGCCATCTGAGTGCGCGCCACTTGGCCGCGCTGGCGCGCGAAATGAGCCTGGCCCAGGCCGAGGTCTTCGAGGTCGCCAGCTTCTACCACCACTTCGACATCGTCATGGAGGGCGAGAAGCCGCCGCCGGCCCTGACGGTGCGGGTGTGCGACGGCCTGTCGTGCGAGATGGCCGGTGCGCAGCAGCTGCTGGCGCGCTTGCCGGCCTTGCTCGGACCGGAGGTGCGCGTGATCGCGGCGCCCTGCATCGGCCGCTGTGAACAGGCGCCGGCGGCGGTGGTCGGGCAACTGCCGCTGGCGCACGCCAATTGCGAGGCCGTCGCCGCTCGCGTGCATGCCGGCGCGACCACGCACGTGCCGGAAGGCTATATCGACCTGGCGGCCTACCGTGCGCAAGGCGGATACCGGCTGCTGCGGCAGTGCATCGTCGGTGAACGCGATGTCGAGTCGGTGATCCGCACGATGGAAGGCTCGGGCCTGCGCGGCCTCGGCGGCGCCGGTTTCCCGGCCGGGCGCAAGTGGCGCATCGTGCGCGCCGAAACCGTGCCGCGCCTCATGGCCGTGAACATCGACGAGGGCGAACCGGGCACCTTCAAGGACCGCTTCTATCTCGAGCGCGACCCGCACCGTTTCCTCGAAGGCACGCTGATCGCCGCCTGGGCCGTGGGCATCGCGCGCATCTACCTTTACCTGCGCGACGAATACCACGGCTGTCGCACGATGCTCGAGGCCGAGCTGGCCCGGTTGCGTGCCGACCCGCCCTGTCCGGATCTGCCGGAGATCATCCTGCGGCGCGGTGCCGGTGCCTACATCTGCGGCGAAGAGTCGGCGATGATCGAATCGATCGAGGGCAAGCGCGGCATGCCGCGCCTGCGTCCGCCCTACGTGGCGCAGGTCGGGCTGTTCGGCCGCCCGACGCTCGAACACAACTTCGAGACGCTCTACTGGGTGCGCGAGATCCTCGAGAAGGGCGCGGCCTGGTTCGCCGCGCACGGCCGGCATGGCCGCAAGGGCCTGCGCTCGTTCTCGGTCTCCGGCCGGGTGCGCAGCCCCGGCGTCAAGCTGGCACCGGCCGGCATCACCTTGCGCGAGCTGATCGACGAACATTGCGGCGGCATGTGTGAGGGCCACCAGCTCTACGCTTATCTGCCCGGTGGCGCCTCGGGCGGCATCCTGCCGGCGTCGCTGGCCGACATCCCGCTCGACTTCGACACGCTGCAGCCCTACGGCTGCTTCATCGGCTCGGCCGCGGTCATCGTGCTGTCGCGGCAGGACACGGCGGTGGGCGCGGCGCGCAACATGATGCGTTTCTTCGCGCACGAATCCTGCGGCCAGTGCACGCCCTGCCGCAACGGCACGGCCAAGGCCTCGGCGCTGATCGACCCACCGCACTGGAACCTGCCGCTGCTGCAGGACCTGTCGCAGGTGATGCGCGACGCGTCGATCTGCGGCCTGGGCCAGGCGGCGCCGAATCCGGTCGACTGTGTGATCAAGTACTTCCCGCAGGAACTGGCATGAACGCGAGCAGCCGCAACGAGGCCGCGGCGATCGACCCGCCGTTCGTCAGCTTCAGCCTCAACGGGCGCGAAGTCCGCGGCCGCGCCGACGAATCGCTGATCGACATTGCCGCACGCGAGGGCGTTGAAATCCCGCGGCTGTGCCACAAGCCCGGGCTCGAGCCGGCCGGCAATTGCCGCGCCTGCGTCGTCGAGATTGCCGGTGAGCGCGTGCTGGCAGCGTCGTGCTGCCGCACGCCGAGCGCGGGCATGGTGGTGCACACCGACAGCGAACGCGCCCTCAAGAGTCAGAAGATGGTGCTCGAACTGCTGCTGTCGGACATGCCGGGGCACAAGCACGCGCCGCCGCCCTACACCCGCTACAACGAGCTCGACGTCTGGGCGGCCAGGCTGTCGGTCGGCACGCCGCGCTTCGAGCCGCGCGCGCAGCCGGCCAAGGACCTGTCGCACCCGGCCATCGCCGTCAACCTGGACGCCTGCATCCAGTGCACGCGCTGCCTGCGCGCCTGCCGCGACGAACAGGTCAACGACGTCATCGGACTGGCCTGGCGCGGCGAGCACGCGAAGATCGTCTTCGACATGGACGATGCGCTGGGCGCGTCGAGCTGTGTGGCCTGCGGCGAATGTGTGCAGGCCTGCCCCACCGGAGCGCTGATGCCGGCGCGCGACGTGGCGCTGACGGTACCCGACAAGCAGGTCGAGTCGCTGTGCCCCTTCTGCGGCGTGGGCTGCCAGCTCACCTACCACGTCAAGGACAACAAGATCCTCTATGTCGAAGGCCGCGACGGGCCGGCGAACCAGGGGCGCCTGTGCGTCAAGGGACGCTACGGTTTCGACTACGCGCACCACCCGCAGCGCCTGACGAAGCCGCTGATCCGGCGCAAGGACGCGCCGCCCAAGCGCGGTGACTTCACGATGGACCCGTCGCGTGTCATGGACGTCTTCCGCGAGGCCACGTGGGACGAGGCGCTGGCCTTCGCCGGCGGCGGGCTCAAGGCCATCCGCGACCGGCACGGCAAGAAGGCGCTGGCCGGATTCGGTTCGGCCAAGGGCAGCAACGAAGAGGCGTACCTTTTCCAGAAACTCGTGCGCACCGGTTTCGGCAGCAACAACGTCGACCACTGCACGCGGCTGTGCCATGCCTCGTCGGTGGTGGCGCTGCTCGAAGGCATCGGCTCCGGCGCCGTCAGCAACCCGGTGATGGACGTGATGCAAGCCGAGGTGGTGCTGGTGATCGGCGCCAACCCGAGCGTGAACCACCCCGTGGCCGCGACCTGGATCAAGAACGCGGTGAAGCAGGGCAGCAAGCTGATCGTGATGGATCCGCGCCGCTCCGACCTGGCGCGTCTGGCCTACCGCTTCCTGCAGTTCAGGCCCGACACCGACGTCGCGATGCTGAACGCGATGATGAACGTCATCGTCAGCGAAGGCCTGGTCGACGAGGCCTTCGTCGCCAGCCGCACCATCGGCTACGAGGAACTGCGCAAGAACGTCGAGGCCTACACGCCCGAGGCGATGGCGCCGATCTGCGGCATCGACGCCGCCACGCTGCGCGAGGTGGCGCGCCTGTATGCCACCTCGAAGGCCTCGATGATCCTGTGGGGCATGGGGGTCAGCCAGCACGTGCATGGCACCGACAACGCGCGTTGTCTGATCGCGCTGGCGTTGATGACCGGCCAGATCGGCCGCCCGGGCACCGGGCTGCATCCGCTGCGCGGGCAGAACAACGTGCAGGGCGCGTCCGACGCCGGACTGATCCCGATGATGCTGCCCGACTACCAGCATGTCACGCGACCCGAGGCGCGCCAGCGCTTCGAGCAGGCGTGGCAGCTCGCCCCCGGCACGCTGGACGACCAGGTCGGCCTGACCGTGGTCGAGGTCATGCACGCCATCCTGCGCGGTGGCATCCGCGGCATGTACGTGCAGGGCGAGAACCCGGCGATGTCCGACCCCGACGCGAACCACGCGCGCGAGGCACTGGCCGCGCTCGATCATCTGGTGGTGCAGGACATCTTCCTCACCGAGACGGCCTACCTTGCCGACGTCATCCTGCCGGCGAGCGCCTTCCCCGAGAAGACCGGCAGCTTCACCAACACCGACCGGCTGGTGCAGATGGGACGGCAGGCGATCGATCCGCCGGGCGATGCGCGCCAGGACTTGTGGATCATCCAGCAGATGGCCAACCACCTCGGCTGCGGCTGGCACTACGGCCACGTGTCCGAGGTGTTCGACGAGATGCGCCGCACCATGCCGAGCATCGGCGGCATCACCTGGCAGCGCCTCGAGCAGGAGCATGCGGTGACCTACCCGTGTCTCGAAGAGGGCGACCCGGGCGAGCCGGTGGTCTTCATCGACGCCTTCCCGCGCGAGGGCGGCAAGGCGCGCTTCGTGCCGGTCGACATCATTCCGGCGGCCGAGCGGCCCGATGCCGAGTACCCGATGGTGCTGATCACCGGTCGCCAGCTCGAACACTGGCACACCGGCAGCATGACACGGCGTGCGGCGGTGCTCGATGCGATCGAGCCCGACCCCACCGCACTGGTGCATCCACTGGACCTGGCGGCGCTGGGTGTGCGGCCCGGCGAGCTGCTGACGATCGAATCGCGGCGCGGGGCCGTGGCGCTGTTCGCGCGCGCCGAGGACGGTACGCCACGCGGCACGGTCTTCGTGCCGTTCTGCTACTACGAGGCAGCGATCAACAAGTTGACCAACGCCGCGCTCGACCCGTTCGCGAAGATCCCGGAATTCAAGTACTGCGCCATCCGCGTGCGCCGCGGCGGCGAGCCGCCGCGGCAGGGCAGTTTCGGCGGCGGGCAGCTGCTGGCGCCGTGGCCCGCGCTGCGGGCTGAAGGCTGATTTCGGGTATACCGGCGGCTGCCAAGCGTTGCAGGAGCCCGCAGCCATGACCGAAGCCACCCGCCCGCACCACAAGATCTGGCCCCGGCGACTGCCGCGCGAGCTGGTGGTGCCGCAGACTTCGCTGTGGTTCAACCTGGAGGTTTCGGCCACGCGCTTTCCCGACAAGGTGGCGTACCTGTACTTCGGCCGCAGCCTGAGCTACGGGCAGCTGAAGGCGCAGGCCGAAGCCGTGGCCGGCTGGCTGCGCAGCGTCGGCGTCGGCAAAGGCGACCGCGTCGCGCTGTACATGCAGAACTGCCCGCAGTTCGTGGTGGCGCTGTACGGCATCCTGCGTGCCGATGCGGTGGCGGTACCGGTGAACCCGATGAACCGCGCGGACGAATTCAGCCACTACATCACCGACCCGCAGTCCAAGGCGGTGATCTGCAGCGCCGATCTGGCGGCCTTCGTCGAGCAGGCCAACCGCGAGCTGCCCGCGCACGCCCGCGTGCCGCAGGTGCTGGTGACACGCTACACCGACGCCATGCCCGAGGGGCCGCTCGATGCGGCCGAGGCACCGAGTGCGGCCATCGAACAATGGCTGCGTGCCGAGCATGCGCTGCCGGCCGGCTACACACGCTGGACCGACGCACTGGCCGCCGGCCTGACGCCGGGCCCGCACACCGCCGGCCCCGACGACCTGGCGCTGTTGCCCTACACCTCCGGCACCACTGGTCTGCCCAAGGGCTGCATGCACACGCACTGCACGCTGATGCACAACGCCGTGTCCGGGCAATGGGGCCACGGCGGGCCCGAAGCGGTGGGCCTGGGCGTGGTGCCGATGTTCCACATCACCGGCATGATGCTGTGTGCGCTGGGCTCGGTGCACGCCGGCTCGAGCATCGTGCTGATGCCGCGCTGGGACCGCGAGCTCGCCGGCCGGCTGCTGTCGCACTACCGCGTGACGCACTGGACGGCGATCCCGACGATGGTCATCGACCTGTTCGCCAGCCCCAACTACAAGAGCTTCGACCTGAGCAGCCTGCGCAATATCGGCGGCGGCGGTGCGGCCATGCCGCTGGCCGTGGCGCAGCGGCTGCTCGACGAATTCGGGCTGACCTTTGCCGAAGGGTATGGCCTGACCGAGACCGCCGCGCCGAGCCACAGCAACCCGCCCGAACGGGCCAAGCTGCAGTGCCTGGGCATCCCGTATTTCGGCACCGACGCGCGCGTGGTCGACCCGATCAGCTTCGAGGAGATGCCGGTCGGCCAGGCCGGCGAGATCATCATCCACGGCCCGCAGGTCTTCAAGGGCTACTGGCGCCACCCCGAGGCCACCGCGGCGGCGTTCATCGAGTTCGAGGGTAAGCGTTTCTTTCGCAGCGGCGACCTCGGCGTCATGGACGAAGAGGGCTACTTCTTCATCACCGACCGCCTCAAGCGCATGATCAACGCCAGCGGCTTCAAGGTCTGGCCGCGCCGAGGTGGAGCTGCTGCTCTTCAAGTGCCCGCTGGTGCAGGAGGCCTGCATCATCGCCGCCAAGGACGAGTACCGCGGCGAGACCGTCAAGGCGGTGATCGTGCTGCGCAGCGAGGCCGTCGGCAAGGCCAAGCCGCAGGACATCATCGACTGGTCGCGCGAGCACATGGCGGCCTACAAGGTGCCGAAGATCGTGCAGTTCGTCGACCACCTGCCCAAGTCGGGCTCGGGCAAGGTGATGTGGCGGCTGTTGCAGGACCAGGAGGCTCAGCCGGGCTGAACCCAAGTTGGCCTCAGCCGCGCACGCGTGAGCCGGGGGCGATGGTCGGCGGCGCGGCGTTGAGCGTTTCGATGGCTAGGCCGGCGGCGGCCTTGTAGCGCGCCATGAAGGCCTCGCGCTCGGCCGTGGGGATCACCTGCTCGATGTCGTCGAACACGCCGCCGCAGCGCTCGTCCAGCATGTTCAGCAATCCGAAGGGCCCGGCGCCGCGGTTGCGCAGCACCAGCGCCGAGATGGCGGCGCAGAGCTTGTCGTCATAGGCCATCAGCGCGGCCGGGCCCACGCCGTGCGCCAGCAGCGCCGCGCCCAGCACCCGCGCATCGACGATAGCCTGGCTGGCGCCGTTGGAGCCGGTGGGATACATCACGTGCGCGGCGTCGCCCAGCAGCGCCACGCGGCCGTCCACCCAGGTGGGCACCGGGTCGCGGTCGATCATCGGGTATTCGAAGATCTCCTTCGCGCCGCGCAGCATCGAAGGCACGTCGAGCCAGCCGTAGTTCCAGCCGTCGAAGTGGTGCGCAAACTCGTCCAGCGCCACGCGGCGGTTCCAGTCGCCCTGCGTCCAGCCGCCGCGGTTGTTCACCGTGATCTCGGCAATCCAGTTGATGGTGGCCAGCCCGCTGGCCGGGTCGGGCTGCGAGATCGGGTACAGCACCACGCGGTGCCGCGCCGAGCCCACGCCGACGAAGGACGCGCCGCTGCGGATGGGCACGCCCGCAGCGGTGCCGCGCCACATGATCGCGCCGCCCCACTGGATGGGCGGCTGCTGCGGGTGCATCTGCGCGCGCACGGCCGAGTGCAGGCCGTCGGCGGCCACCAGCAGCCGGCCGGCCACGTCCAGCGTCTGCCCGTCGCGCGTCTGCACCTGCGCCGTGACGCCGCCGTCGCGCTGGCGGTAGCCGCTGACACGGTGGCCCAGCCGCACCGCGCCCGGGCCCAGGCGTTCCAGCACGGTGCGGTACAGCAGCATCTGCAGTTGCCCGCGGTGCACCGCATATTGCGGCCAGCGGTAGCCGGCGAGCAGGCCGCGCGGCTCGGCGTAGACGTCGTTGCCGTTGCGCCCCACCAGCGCCCATTCGCGCGCCTGGATGCCGATGGTGTCGAGCAGCTCCGCGCCCAGGCTCAGGTCGTAGAGCTCGCGCACGGCGTTGGGCTGCAGGTTGATGCCCACGCCCAGCGGCTGCAGCTCGGCAACCGACTCGAACACGACGCAGGGCACGCCGATCTGGTGCAGCGTGAGCGCCAGCGCCATGCCGCCGATGCCGCCGCCGGCGATGAGGATTGGGGTGGATTGCGAATTCTTGGTCATCCGGGGGATTGTCCGCGAAGGGTGCAGGCCGGCGCGGCGGGGCGGACCTTTGCGCCACTCGAAGCTGCGGCGCTACCTGTGGATGCGGTATTGCGCTGCTCGCCATTCGCGTCGCCGCATCGGCCGCCAAGCAAGCCGGCCAGAGTGCTCGATCGCATCGGCAAATGTTGGCCGTTGGCCGGATTGGAGCGCTGCTTCAGTCTGGTTCCGGGTACTCGACTCTTGCAGACTGCTGCCGCTCGATGCATCAGTCAAGTCAATCGACATTCCTCCTGCGGGACTTGCAGGCAAATGAAGGGCTGGGCACACTCACTCGATAATCCGGTCTGCTCGCAGCAACAGCGACTGGGGTATGGACACGCCAAGTTGCTTCGCAGTCCTCATGTTGATGACAAGCTCGAACTGCGTGGGCCGTTGCACGGGAAGTTCCGCCGGGTTGCCTCCTTTGAGAATTTTCGCAACGTAGCCTCCGGCGATACGGGCCAGTTCAGGGTAGCTCGGACCGTAGGCCATGAGGCCGCCAGCTTCTGCGTATACAGCGTTCCCGCCCACTGACGGTAGACGCGCCTTTGTCGCCAATGCCGCGATACGACCCGCGTGGGCGATGAACGTTGGATCGGTCAGGACGTTCAACCCCGAAATGCGATCCTTCGACATGGCAGAGAACGCCTTCTCGATGGAATTCAAGTCGCTTGCTTCGAACATTTGAAGCTCGATGCCCAACGACCGGGCTGCAACCTCGGTTTGTCGAATCAGCTGCGATTGGAAGATGCGATTGGCAGGGTTCCACAGAACTCCCACACGCCCAGCGTTGGGGACCGATTCTCTCAACAGTTCCAGCCACTTGCCGGCAGTTTCCGCATTCATCGCCGACGTACCTGTGACGTTGCCGCCCGGACGCGATAGGCTGGCGATGAGCCCTGCAGCTACCGGGTCAGATACACCGACCATAACGATCGGAATCGACTTTGTATTGTCCTTAGCCGCGATCGAGGCTTGTGTGACCACAGTGACCAGGACTTCGACCGGCAATCCGATCAGTTCTCGGGCAAGTTCCGGGAGCCGATCAAATTGGCCGTGAGCGAATCGGGATTCAATCGTGATGTTGGACCCTTCCACGTAGCCTTGCTCCCGCAGTCCTTGACGCAATCCTGCGAGCATGGGCGCATTGCTCTGCGGTGTACCTGCGCTCAGGACGCCGATTCGGGGACCTGCCGCGTCCGACTGCTCGGGTGCTGTGCAGAACATGAAGACCGCGAGCAAAATGATCCGAGGACTGAGTCGTTGAATCATTTGCAGCAATTCCGCCAAAGCAGTACGTCTCGTCGGCCGGGGACTACCAGAGAATAGGATGGCAGCAGGATCTAATGGCTATGGGCCACGGTCTTGCAACCGACGGCCATCCCTTCGCTCAGGCATGGTAGCAATCATGAACCCACAGGTCGATCCCGAACGGCCGCTCCCGCTGCAACGCAGCCATCCGACGGCCAAGACTGAAGTTCGGGTCCAGGTCCCGGTCGAGGTTGTGGGTTGGCACAAGGAGCCGAGGATCAGCGCTGCGACACGCATCTTGGTACTTCAATCTCGTACGCGAGGTTGGAGGAACCTTCACCCGGGGTTCTCGCCGTGTTCAGCACAGCGCCGGCGCCCTAGCATGCCCCCATGAACGCCGACCAGCTGCGCCAGCTCCAGACCCCGATCAAGGCCCGCTACAAGGAGCAACCCGACACCGCGCGGCACACCTTCCGTGCCAGCGGCACGCTGCTGCCCGACAAGCCGTCGGTGCACATCGACACACCCTTCGCGCGCTACGACGCCGGCCTGCACCCCAAGGCCGGCGGTGACGGCACCGAGGCCTGTTCGGGCGACCTGCTGCTGGAATCGCTGGTGGCCTGCGCCGGTGTCACCTTCAACGTGGTGGCCACGGCCACGGGCGTGGCCTTCCGCTCGGTACAGGTGGTGGTGGAAGGCGAGGGCGATTTCCGCGGCACGCTGGGCCTGGCCAAGGACGTGCCGGTGGGCATCACCGACATCCGCCTGCGTTTCGACGTGGACAGCGACGCCAGCGACGAGCAACTGGCCACGCTGCTGAAGTTGACCGAGCGCTACTGCGTCATCCTGCAGACGCTGCGCACGCCACCGCGGCTGTCGGCCACGCTGCGGCGCAGCGCCGCTTGATGCGCAGCGTCACTTCACGGCCGGCAGCGTCAGCAACTCGGTCACCTGCGTGCCGGCTCCGCCCTGGGGGTGCGTGGCCGGGCGCTCGTTGATGCGCTTGGCATACGTGCCCACCGTCTCGGGCATCGACCAAGTGGTCTGCTTGAAGCCGAAGTTGTCGGTGAAGACCACGCGCCAAGCCTTGAATGTACCGGCCGGCACGGTCACGTCCTCGTAGGCCTCGACCTTCCACTGCGCCTTCATCGGCGTCTTGATCGTGCCGCCCACCGTCAGCGCGATGTCCTGCGTCCAGGTCTTGCCCACTTCGAGCGGGAATTCATAGCCCAGCGGCGGGTCGTAGCGCATCAGCGGCCGCTCGCCCGGGCCCAGCACCATGAACACGGCCACCGAGTCGTTCATCAGCAAGGCGCCACCGCCGGCGTCGAAGCGGTGGTAGGGCTTGCCCTCGACCACCACGTCGCGCATGCTGACCTGCTGCTCCACCTTGCTGGCGTTGCCGTAGCTGCCGGTGCTGCTGACCTGCACCCTCCAGCTGGCTCCCACAGGCGGGGCCACATAGCGCTCGGCCTTGGGTGGCGGGCTGGCGCAGCCCGCGATGAACGCAACGCACAGGGCACCGCCGCCAAGCCTTGCTGCGCCGCGGCCGTTCCAGGTGCTCATGATCGACTCCACATATTGGCGCCGGCGCCGGGATTTCGGCCCCGACGCCCATGAGGCTAGGTCGCCGCGCAGCGCGGCGATTGAGTCAGCGCAACGGCCTTGCAGGTGGCGGCTTGAGCGCGGTCAATCCGCCTTCGCGCCCGATTCCTTCACCACCTTGGCCCACTTGCCGATCTCCTTGGCCTGGTAGGCGGCCAGTTCCTCGGGGCTGGAGATCCACGGCACCAGGCCGAGCGTGTTGAGCTTGTCCACCACGTCGGGCAGCTTGAAGACGCGCTGCATCTCGGCGTTGACGCGCATCACCACGTCGCGCGGCGTACCGGCCGGCGCGAACACCGCGAACCAGGTGGTGGCCTCGAAGCCGGGCACCGTTTCGGCCACGGTGGGCACGTCGGGCGCGGCCGGCGAGCGCGTGGCCGTGGTCTGCGCCAGCGCGCGGATCTTGCCTTCCTTGGCCATCGGCAGGGCAGAGGGCATGTTGTCGAACATCACCTGGATCTGCCCGCCCACCAGGTCGGGGATGGCGAACTGCCGGCCCTTGTAGGGCACGTGGATCATCTTGGTGCCGGTCATCGACTTGAACAGCTCGCCCGACACGTGCACCGAGGTGCCGATGCCCGGCGAGCCGAAGCTCAGCTTGTCGGGGTTGGCCTTCATGTAGGCGATCAGCTCGGCCACGGTCTTCACCGGCAGGTCGTTGGTGACCACCAGCAGGTTCGGCGCCGACGCCACGTGCGCCACCGGCACGAAGTCGCGCACCATGTCGTAGGGCATCTTGCTGTACAGCGCGCCGTTGATCGAATGCGTGCCCACCGTGCCCATCACCAGCGTGTAGCCGTCGGGCGCCGACTTGGCCACGACCTCGGCGCCGATGTTGCCGCCGGCGCCGGGCTTGTTGTCCACCACCACAGGCTGGCCGAGCTGCGCCTTGTCGGCGAACAACCGCGCCAGGATGTCCGGCGCGCCGCCGGGCGGGAAGGTCACCACCATGCGGATCGGCTTGTTGGGGTAGCCCTGCGCGCCAGCGGCGGCCGACAAGGCGCACAGCGCGGTGGCGAGGAACAGTTTCTTCAGGCTCATGTCATCTCCGGGTCTTCTGAGTGGGTTGCAGTCAGCGCTGCAGCATATCGGCGCCGGCTTGGTGGCTGGCCTGTCGGATACCCGAGTTCAGCCGCCTTGTGCCGCACGCAGGCAGCGCGCCTGCAGCTCCGCCCAGCCGCGCGCGCCCAGCGCGCGCAGCGTGCGCATGTTGGTTGCGTAGATGGCCTCGGGTTCGGGAAAGGCCGCTACCGCGCGTTCGATGCTGGCCTCGCGCAGCAGGTGCAGCGTGGGGTACGGCGAGCGGTTGGTGGCGTTGTCGATGTCGTCGGCTGCGCTGCCGGCAAACTGGTAGTTCGGGTGGAAGCTGGCGACCTGCAGCGCGCCGTCCAGTCCCATCGCGCACAGCAGCGCGTCGGCCTCGTCGAGGAAGTCGTTGTAGTCGAGGAAGTCGCCCAGCACCTGCGGGTGCACCAGCAGCGTGGTCTCCAGCTGCTCGATCGGTGTGTCGGCCAGCCGCTGCAGCTCACTGCGCAGCGCATCGAGCAGCGTGGCGGTGTCGCGCGCATCGCTGCACACGTAGCGGATCAGGTTCTTGGTCTGCACCGCCTTGGCAAAGGGGCACAGGTTCAGTCCGATCACCGCCTGCTCGACCCAGGCGCGCGTGGCGCGCAGCGCCGCTTCCTCGTCCATGCTCAGAAGCCGGAGCCCGGCTGTTTCAGAAACTCGATCTCCTCGGCCGTCGAGGCGCGGCCGAGCGCGGCATTGCGGTGCGGAAAGCGGCCGAAGCGCGCCACGATGTCGTGGTGCTTCTGCGCCCATTCCAGCAGCCCGGCCAACGCCGGCTCGTCGCGGCCGAGCTGCGCGAACAGGCGCAGGCTTTCGAGTTGGTCGGCCAGGTCCTCCGCATGCTCGAAGGGCAGGTAGACGAACTGCCGCTGCACGCCGGCCATGCGACAGTCGTCACCAGCGTTGCAGATGGCGCGCGCCGCGGCCAGCGCGCGGGCATCGCCGGCGAACATGCCGGCCGTGCCGCGCCGGGTGTTGCGCGTGAACTGGTCGAGCACGATCACCTGCGCCAGCGCCGACTGGGGCTGGCGCGCCCATGGCGCCAACTCGCCGCGCAGCGCGGCGTCGATCAGCGCACCGAAGCGTTGTGCGATCTGTGCGTCGAAGGCCTCGTCCTTGCGGAACCATTCGGCGCGCGTCTGCAGATGGTCGGCGTCGCCCGGTCGGCCGAACCAGAAATCCAGCACCTCGGCAGCGCGCGGGTCGATGCTTGCAGGGATGGGGGCGTCCATCAGGTCTCCAGCAGGTCGAGCGTGCCGGGATGGCGGCGCATGTAGGTGCGCACGTAGCTGCACGAGGGCCGCACGCGATGCCCCTGGGCACGCGCATGGGCCAGCGCGGCCTGCACCAGTGCGGCGGCGACGCCGCGGCCTTCGGCTTGCGGCGGCACTTCGGTGTGCACGATGTTCATGATGCCGCCACCGAGGCGGTAGACACATTCGGCCAGGCCGCCATCGACCCGCGCCTCGAAGCGCGATGCCGCCGCGTCGTGATGCACCACGATCGAATGCTTGTGCATGAATTCAGTCGGCCAGTTGTTGCCAGAGGAAGGCGTATTCCAGCGCCATCATGTCGGCCCGCTGGGCATTGTCGGCAGCGCCGCCATGGCCGCCCTCGATGTTCTCGTAGTACAGCGCCTCGTGACCCAGCTGCATCAGGCGCGCCGCCATCTTGCGCGCATGCCCGGGGTGCACGCGATCGTCGCGCGTGCTGGTGGTGAAGAGCACCGCAGGCAGCCGCGTGCCGGCGGGCAGTGACGCGGCGTCGGGCACGTTCTGGTAGGGGCTGTACTTCGAGATCCAGGCCCATTGCTCGATCTGCTCGGGATCACCGTACTCGCTCATCCAGCTGGCGCCGGCCAGCAACCGGTGATAGCGCTGCATGTCCAGCAGCGGCACCTGGCAGACCACGGCACGAAACAGCTCCGGCCGTTGCAGCATGACCGCGCCGACGAGCAGGCCGCCGTTGCTGCCACCCTGGATGGCCAGCCGCCGCGCCGAGGTGATGCCTTGCGCCACCAGGTCCTCGGCCACGGCGATGAAGTCGTCGAAGGCGTTCTGGCGCTTGTCCTTCAGTGCGGCCTGGTGCCAGCCGGGGCCGAACTCGCCGCCGCCGCGGATGTTGGCCACCACCAGCACGCCACCGCGCGCGTACCAGGCGCTGCCCCAGCCGCCCGCATAACGCGGCTGCTGCGCGATCTCGAAGCCGCCGTAACCGTAGAGCAGCGTCGGATTGCGGCCGTCGGCGCGGGCGCCCCTGGGCCAGACCACGAAGTAGGGCACGCGCGTGCCGTCCTTGGAGGTGGCGAATCGCTGCTCGACGCGCATGCCCGTGGCGTCGAAGAAGGCCGATCGCGCTTTCAGCGGTTCGCGCGCGTCGCTGCCGCTGCGCCCGAGCAGCAGCGACTCGGGCGTGAGAAAGTCGACATAGCTGAGCAGGTAGGCCTCGGCCAGCGGGTCGTCCGGGACCTGCGCATCGTGCAGGCTCTGTGCAGCCAGCGTGCCCGGGAAGGGTGCCGGCACCTCGCGTGACGTCCACGTCCCGTCCTTGAAGTGCTGCTCCTGCAGGCGGCCGGCGACGTTGTCCAGCAACTCCAGCAACACCGTCGAACGCAGCAGCGCATAGCCGGCCAGTGAACGCGTGGCGGTCGGCGTGAACAAGGGCTGCCAGCGCGGCTTGCCGGCGAGATAGGCCTGTGCATCGCTGGCCAGCAATGCGCCCCTGGGCCAGGTGTTGCCGTCCTGTTGCCAATCGCTGCGCAAGGCCACCAGCACCTGGCCGTACCAGAAGCGCAGCTGCGCGTCGGCAGGCTTGGGCAAGGGCTGCAGTGCGCCGTCGACGAGCAGGGCCTGTTCGCTGGTGAAGAAGTCGGGGGCGCGGCTGAACACCGTGCGCTCGAAGCCGGGCGTGTGGTCTACGCCGACGCTGGCTGAGACATCGCCGCTTCGCGCCTCGAACACCGTGACGGCGCTGGCCAAGGGCTGGCCGCGCGCCCAGCGCTTGATCACACGCGGGTATCCAGAATCAGTGAGTGAACCGGGCCCGAAATCGGTGCCCACATAGACGGTGTCGCGGTCGATCCACTCGATCTCGGTCTTCGCCTCGGGCAGTTCGAAGCCGCCTGCGACGAAGCGCCGGGTCTGCGTGTCGAATTCGCGCACCACCACCGCGTCGGCGCCGCCGCGCGACAGGCGCAGCAGGCAGTGCCGGTAGTCCGGGCCGAGGCACGACGCGCCGCCCCAGACCCAATTCTCGCCTTCGTCGCGGCCCAGGGCGTCGAGGTCGAGCAGGGTGTCCCAGGCGGGTTGCGCCTTGCGGTATTCGTCGAGCGTGGTGCGGCGCCACAGGCCGCGAGGGTGCGCGGCGTCCTGCCAGAGGTTGTAGAAAAAGCCGCCGCGCCGCGCGACCGTGGGAATGCGGTCCTGCGCATCCAGCACGGCCAGGATGCGCGCGCGCGTGGCGCCAAACTCGGGCCAGGCCTGCAGCCGCTGGCGCGTGGCGGCATTGCGCTCGCGCACCCAGGCCAGGGCCTGCTCGTCCTGCACCTGCTCGAGCCAGAGCCAGGGATCGGCGGCGCTCGCCGGCGGGGTGGAATGGGCAATCGGCGTCATGGTCAGTGCGCCGGCGGCAAGGCCGTGCATCAAGGCGGTCTTCATCGGCCGCGCATCATAGGCGGGCGGATGGCTTCATTGTGGCGGGCCCATCAGGCGCTGCGGCAGCACCTCGACCGAGTCGTCGCCACTGCTTACCCAGGCATGGCCGTCCTGCACCGTCAACTGCCATTGCATCGAGCGCGCGGCCAGCGCCGCCAGCGCCTGTGCCTGCGGCGCCGGGATCTGCCACACGGTCAGCTTCGACAGCCGCGTGAGCTTGTTCTGGATGGCGGCCCACCAGATGGCCGCGGCGCTGCCAAAGACATAGAGCGTCACGCGTTCGGCGCGTGCGCAGGCCTTCGCCAGGCGGCGCTCGTCCGGCTGGCCAACCTCGATCCAGTGCACGAGCTGGCCGCTCAGGTCATGCTGCCAGATGTCCGGCTCGTCGCCGTCGGACAGGCCGCGTGCGAACTGCAGCGCGCCGCGATCGGTGTCGTGCGGCACGTTCAATGCGAAAGCCAGCAGCCGCACCAGCAGGCGCTCTTCGGTTTCGGATGGGTGCAGCGCCAGCGTCAGCGCATGGTCGGCATAGAGCTGCCGGTCCATGTCGGCGATCTGCAGCGCCGCTTTGTAGATCGTGGATTTGAGGGCCATGGGCGCGTTGGAGTGAGGCGGCACTGTGCCACAGCGTGGATCGTCCCGGCGCGCCGTGCAACACCACGGCATCGTGCCTGCGAGCGAGTTCTTCCGGACCGGGCGATCGGTCGTGCCCGCAGTCAGCGTTCTCTGCGGACCAGCGAGCGCAAGGCCAGGATGCTGATCAGCATGAACAGCGTCAGGCTGTAGAACTCGTAGGACACGCCGAGCAGCTTCGCGGCCGCGTCTGCACAACTGGCGCGCGGCTGGAAGACTTCGGGGAGCAGCGCGTCCAGGCTCAGCCCGCTGATGACGCGCTCGGCCAGCGTCAGCTTGCATGAATCGGATACCGCCGCGACGAAGTGTTGCCACAGTGCGGCGGCCACGCCGCACAGGCCGAGCAGCAACATGCCCACCGCGCTGAGGCGTTGTCCCAACGTGCTGCGCCAGGCCAGCCCGATCAGCGCGGCCAAGGCGATGCCGACGAAGATCAGCCGCTGCAGCACGCACCAGGGGCAGGGCTGCATGTCGAACACATGCTGCGTCACCAGCGCCGCGGCCACCGCGGCCAGGCAGAGGATGCCGATGCCCAGCGACAGCGCCGTCCTCGAGTGCGGCGCCGTCACTTGAGTTCGGCGATCAATTCGATCTCGACGCAGGCGCCCAGCGGGATCTGTGCCACGCCGAAGGCACTGCGCGCATGCGCCCCGACCTCGGCACCGAAGACCTGCACCAGCAGTTCCGAGCAGCCGTTGGTCACCAGGTGCTGCTCGGTGAAGGTGGAAGTGCTGTTCACCAGACTCATCAGCTTGACGATGCGTGCCACCCGGTCCAGCCCGCCCGCCGCGGCCTGCAGGGTTCCCAGCAGGTCGATGGCGATCGCGCGGGCCGCCGCCTTGCCGTCTTCGGTCTGCATACTCAGGCCGAGTTGGCCGACCCAGGGTTTGCCGTCCCGTCGTGCGATGTGTCCCGAGATGAACACCAGCTTGCCGCTCTGCACGAAAGGCACATAGGCGGCTGCGGGCACGGCCAGGGGGGGAGCGTGATGCCCAGGGCATCGAGTCGGGCTTGGATCGACATGGGCTTGTCTTGTGCTGCGTCCAGGGTGGGCGGCATCCTACACTGGCCAGCATGAACATGCCGGGCCGACCCAGGGGCGAAGGCGCCTGTCGGGTGGGCCCATGACCGCAACGCCGGACACGGGTCTGCGCATGGCGGCGGTGGCGCTGGCCTGGTTGCTGGGCATCGGGCTGCAGATGCAGCAGCCGGCGCTTTGGCAAGCCCATCACTACGTCGTGCTGATGCTGGCCGCATTGCCTGCGCTGGCGTCGGGGCTGGGCCTGGCGGGCGGCTCGGCCTCCCGCGGGCGACTTCTGCTCTGCCTTCTGGCCATCGCGATGCTGGGCTTTGGCAGCACGGGCTGGCGCGCCACCTGGCGCCTGGCGCAGTCGTTGCCGGCGCAACTGGAGGACCGTGATCTGCAGCTCACCGGAGTCATCGCGCGCATGCCGCAACTCGGACCCACGGGAATGCGCTTCGTCTTTCAGGTGGAGCAGGCCATGCTGGCGGGAGAGCGTGTCGTGGTGCCTGAGCGCATCGCGCTGGGCTGGTATCGCGGATTCGATGGCGAGGCGCTGATCGCCAGCCCCGAGCAGGAGCTTCGCGCGGGCCAGCGTTGGTCGCTCACCGCGCGGCTGCGCCAGCCGCATGGCAGCCTGAACCCGCACGGCTTCGATTTCGAACTGTGGCTCTTCGAACAGGGCATTCGCGCCACCGGCACGGTGCGCGCCTCGGCGGGGAGCGTGACGAGAAAGCTCGCCGACGAGGCCGCGCAGCCGGTGGAACGCGCGCGCCAATCGGTGCGCGACGCGATCCTGCTGCACGTGCGCGACGCGCAGGCGGCGGGTGTGCTGGCGGCGCTGGCGGTGGGCGACCAGGCGGCCATCGAGCGCGACGACTGGGACCTGTTCCGCCACACCGGCGTGGCGCACCTGATGAGCATCAGCGGCCTGCACGTGACCATGTTCGCCTGGCTGGCGGCGGCGCTGCTCGGCCTGCTGTGGCGCCGCAGTTCGACACTGATGCTGGCTATCCCGGCGCCATTGGCTGCACGCTGGGGCGGCGTGCTGGCGGCGGCCGCCTATTCGCTGCTGGCCGGCTGGGGCGTGCCAGCGCAACGCACGCTGTGGATGCTGGTGACGGTGGCAGGCTTGCGCAGCCTGGGTGTGCGCTGGCCGCAGCCGCTGGTGCTGCTGGCCGCGGCGGTGGTGGTGACGCTGCTCGACCCCTGGGCGCTGATGCAGCCCGGCTTCTGGCTGTCGTTCGTCGCGGTGGGTCTGTTGATGGGCTCGGAGCCGGTCATGGGCCGCAGCGCCGAAGCTGCGGTGCCGGCCCACGGGGCGCGGCTGGTGGCGGCACTGCGTGCCGGTTTGCGCACCCAGGTGGTGGCCAGCATCGGCCTCGCGCCGTTGAGCATGGTCTTCTTCCAGCAGGTGTCGCTGGTCGGCTTCGTGGCGAACCTGGTCGCCATTCCACTGGTCACGCTGGCCATCGTGCCGCTGGTGTTGCTTGGCGTCGTGTTCAACCCGCTGTGGTCGTTGGCCGGCGGGCTGGTGCAGGCACTGGTGCAGGTGTTGTCCTGGCTGGGCCAGTGGCCATTCGGCTTGTGGACGGCTGCGGCCGCACCCGCTTGGGGCGTGGCCAGCGGCCTGCTCGGCGGCGCGCTGCTGGTCTTGCCGCTGCCCTGGCGGCTGCGCCTGCTCGGTGTGCCGTTGCTGCTGCCCTTGCTGGCACCGCCGGTCGAGCGGCCAGATGCAGGGGATTTCGAAGTGGTGGTGACCGACGTCGGCCAGGGTACGGCGGTGCTGGTGCGCACGCGCGAACACCTGCTGCTCTACGACGCTGGGCCGAAGTACTCGCTCGAGGCCGATGCCGCGCAGCGCGTGCTTCTGCCACTGCTGCGCGCGCGCGGTGAAGGGCGCATCGATCTGCTGCTGCTGAGCCATCGCGACAGCGACCATGTCGGCGGTGCGGCCTCGTTGCTGGCCGCCACCCAGGTGCGTGCGCTGGCCAGTTCGCTGCCCGACGGGCATGCGTTGCTTGCGATGGGTCTGCCGCACCGGCGCTGCGTCGCCGGACAGTCCTGGGCCTGGGACGGCGTGCGCTTTGATGTGCTGCACCCGCTGCCCGGGGACTACGCGCTGAATCTGCGCCCCAACGCGCTGAGCTGCGTTGTGCGCGTGCAGGGGCGGGGCGGCCGCAGCCTGCTGCTCACCGGCGACATCGAGACGGCCCAGGAAACCGCGCTCGTGGCGCGCCAGGGCCAGGGCCTGCGCAGCCAGATGCTGGTGGTGCCGCACCATGGCAGCAAGAGTTCGTCGACGCAGGCCTTCATCGAAGCCGTGGCCCCGGGCACGGCGCTGGTGCAGGCCGGCTACCGCAGCCGCTTCGGCCACCCGGCGTCGGAGGTGGTGGCGCGCTACCACGCGCTCGGCGTCGAATTGCTGCGTAGTGACGCCTGTGGCGCCTGGAGCTGGGAGGTGCCGGGTTCGACCCGCTGCGAGCGCGATGTGGCGGCCCGATACTGGCATCATCGGGTGAATACCGGGCCGGAGGCGGTGCGTTGACCCGCGCATGGCCCGAGCCTTGCATTCAGTCCGCCGACGCCATTCCAGGAGCCCCCCGTGTCGATCCATGTCGCGCTGAACCATGTCACGCACTACCGCTACGACCGCCGCGTGGGCCTGTCGCCGCAGGTGGTGCGGCTGCGCCCGGCGCCGCATTGCCGCACGCCGATCCTCAGCTATTCGCTGAAAGTCGAACCCGCCGGGCACTTCGTCAACTGGCAACAGGACCCCTTTGCCAACCATCTGGCGCGGCTGGTGTTTCCCGATCCAACCACCGAATTCAAGGTCACGGTGGACCTGGTGGCCGAGATGGCGGTCTACAACCCGTTCGACTTCTTTCTCGAGCCCGAGGCCGAGAAATACCCGTTCATCTATGCGCCGGAGCTGAAGCACGACCTGGCACCGTACCTGGTGAAGGGCCCGGCGACGCCGCGCTTCAAGGCCTTCGTCGACAGCGTCTCGCTCGAGGAAGTTCGCACCATCGACTTCCTGGTCGGGCTGAACCAGCGGCTGCAGCGCGAGATCGGCTACCTGATCCGCATGGAACCGGGCGTGCAGACGCCGGAAGTCACGCTGACCAACCTGTCGGGCTCCTGCCGCGACACCGGCTGGTTGCTGGTGCAACTGCTGCGCCACCTGGGGTTGGCGGCACGTTTCGTCTCCGGCTACCTGATCCAGCTCAAGCCCGACGTCAAGTCGCTCGACGGGCCGAGCGGCACCGAGGTCGACTTCACCGACCTGCACGCCTGGTGCGAGGTCTTCCTGCCCGGCGCCGGCTGGGTGGGGCTGGACCCGACCTCGGGCCTGATGGCCGGCGAAGGCCACATCCCGGTGGCCTGCACGCCCGAGCCCAGCACCGCTGCGCCGGTGAGCGGCGAGGTCGACGAATGCGAGGTGTCCTTCGAGCACCACATGCAGATCACGCGCATCTACGAGTCGCCGCGCGTCACCAAGCCCTACACCGAAACACAGTGGCGGTCGATCCTGGAGCTGGGCCACGCGGTCGATGGCGAGCTGCAGCGCCAGGACGTGCGCCTGACGATGGGCGGCGAGCCGACCTTCGTCTCGGTGGACGATCGCGACGGCGCCGAATGGAACGTCGATGCGCTCGGCCCCACCAAGCGCGGCTTCGCCACCGAACTGGTGCACCGGCTGCGCGCCAAGTACGCCAACGGCGGCTTCCTGCACTTCGGCCAGGGCAAGTGGTACCCGGGCGAACAGCTGCCGCGCTGGGCGCTGACCATCGGCTGGCGCGCCGACGGCCAGCCCTGCTGGCACGACCCGTCACTCTTTGCCGACGAACGCGAGATCCACCGCTACACCAGCGATGACGCCAGGGCCTTCATGAACGCACTCACCGTGCGGCTGGGCCTGGACACCCAGTACGTGCAGCCAGGCTATGAAGACACCTGGTACTACCTGTGGCGCGAGCGCCGCCTGCCGGTGAACGTCGATCCCTTCGAATCCAAACTCGACGATCCGATGGAGCGTGCGCGGCTGCGCCGCATCTTCACCCAGGGGCTGGACAGCGTGGTCGGCTACCTGCTGCCGCTGAAGCGTGAATGGCACAAGCCGACGTCCGGGCCGAAGTGGATCACCGGCTCATGGTTCCTGCGCGACGAGCGGCTGTACCTGATGCCAGGCGATTCGCCGATGGGCTACCGCCTGCCGCTGGATTCGCTGCCCTGGGCCGCTGCCGGCGACCAGCAGCAGCTGATCACGCAGGACCCGTTCGAGAGCCTGCGCCCTTTGCCCCATGCCGCGGCGCTGCGCGCGCAGTTCGGCAGCCGGCCGGGCTACGACGCGCACCGCGTCGGCGGCGGGTTCGCCGAAGGCGGGCGCGTTGCGTTGCAGGCTCAGCCTTGGCCGGGCGAAGGCGAAGGCCTGGGCCTCGGCGAAGCCGCGGGCACAGGTCGCATCGGCACCGGGCCGCACATGCCCGAGACTGCACCAGCGCGCGACCCGGATACCCAGCCCGGACGTTTCGAATCCGCCGGTTGGCTGACGCGCACCGCGCTGTGCGTCGAGGTGCGCGACCCGCAGCGTGCCAACGGCCCCAAGGCGGAGAAGGAACATGGCGGCAAGAGCGGCGTGATCTACGTCTTCCTGCCGCCGCTGAAGCACCTGGAGGACTACCTGGAGTTGCTGGCCGCGGTCGAGGCCACCGCCGCCGAGCTGGGGGTGAAGGTGGTGCTGGAAGGCTATCCGCCGCCGCGCGACCCGCGGCTGAAGATCCTGCAGGTCACCCCCGACCCGGGCGTGATCGAGGTGAACATCCACCCGGCGTCGAGTTGGGAGGAACTGGTCGACCACACCGAGTTCCTGTACGACGCGGCGCACCGCACGCGCCTGTGCACCGAGAAGTTCATGCTCGACGGCCGCCACACCGGCACGGGCGGCGGCAACCACTTCGTGCTCGGCGGCGCCACGCCGGCCGACAGCCCCTTCCTGCGCCGGCCCGACGTGCTGGCCAGCCTGCTGACCTACTGGCACAACCACCCCTCCTTAAGCTACCTGTTCAGCGGCATGTTCATCGGCCCGACCAGCCAGGCGCCGCGTATCGACGAGGCGCGCAACGACCAGGTCTACGAGATCGAGATCGCCTTTGCCGAACTGGAGCGCCAGCTGGCAATGCATCATGAGGTGCCGCCGTGGGTGGTGGACCGCAGCCTGCGCAACCTGCTGATCGACGTCACCGGCAACACCCATCGCAGCGAGTTCTGCATCGACAAGATGTACTCGCCCGACGGGCCCACCGGCCGTCTCGGCCTGCTGGAGCTGCGCGCCTTCGAGATGCCGCCGCATGCGCACATGAGCCTGGCGCAGCAGTTGCTGCTGCGTGCGCTGCTGGCCTGGTTCTGGCGCGAGCCCTACCGCGGCCATGGCACGACGCGTTTGACACGCTGGGGCACGGGGCTGCACGACCGCTTCCTGCTGCCGACCTTCGTGCAGATGGACTTCAACGACGTCATGGCCGAACTGCGTGCGGCCGGTTATGCCTTCGACGACCCATGGTTCGAGCCGCACCTGGAGTTCCGCTTCCCGCTGATCGGCGAGATCGCGACCATGGGCATCGGCTTGAGCCTGCGCACTGCACTCGAACCCTGGCACGTGATGGGCGAGGAGGGCGCTCCGGGCGGCACCGCGCGCTACGTCGACTCGTCGCTGGAGCGGCTGGAGGTGAAGGTGACGGGGTTGAACGAAAACCGCCACATCGTCACCGCCAACGGCCAGGCGCTGCCGTTGCAGCCGACCGGCCGCGTCGGCGAATACGTCTGCGGCGTGCGCTACCGCGCCTGGCAGCCGCCGTCGGCGCTGCACCCGACCATCGGCGTGCATGCGCCGGTCACCTTCGACATCGTCGATCGCTGGCTGCAGCGGTCGATGGGCGGCTGCCAGTACCACGTCGCGCACCCCGGCGGCCTGAGCCACGAGGACTTCCCGGTCAATGCCTACACCGCGGAAAGCCGTCGCCTGGCGCGCTTCGTCCGCATGGGCCACACGCCGGGGCCAATGTCGGTGCAGCCGGCCCAGCCGAGTCTGGAGTTCCCGTTCACGCTCGACCTGCGCCGGCGCTGAGCCGCCGCATCCGCCCGCCGTGCTGCAGACCCAGTCCCAGTCCTCGCTGCCCTTCTTTCCCGACGATGCGTCGGCTGCCGGCCGCGCGGCCCGGGCTGAACTGCTGCGACGCAGTCCGCCTCTCGACGCCGGCGCGTGGGACGAGTTGCGGCAAGCCGACGGCCAGATGCGTGCGCGCTGGCGCGACTTCTTCGACCGGTTGCCCGCGCCGCCGCCGGACGGCAGCCTGGCCGACGACCTGGACCGCCGCGTCGCGCAGGTGGCGCGGCAGATCCGCCACGACGGCATCACGCACAACGTCTTCGGCGCCGAGGGCGCGGCGCAGCGGCCCTGGCCGCTGGAACTGCTGCCGCTGATCATCGAGCCGGCGGACTGGGCCGTGATCGAGCAGGGCGTGGTGCAACGCGCGAACATGCTCGAGGCGATGCTGGCCGATGTCTACGGGCCACAGCAGCTGTTGCACGAAGGCCTGTTTCCGCCGGCGCTGCTGTTGCGCCACCGCGGCTACCTGCGTTCGATGTGCGGTGTCGCCCCGGCCAGCGGCCAGCGCCTGCACATCGTCGCCTTCGACCTGGTGCGCACACCCCGCGGCGTCTGGCAGGTGGTGGCGCGACGCACCCAGGGGCCCTCGGGGCTGGGTTACGTGCTGCACAACCGGCTGGTGATCTCGCGCCAGTTCCCCGATGCGTTTCGCGAGCTGCGCGTGCAACACATCGCCTCCAGCTATCGCCGGCTGCTCGATTCGATCGAGAGCCCGGCGCGCGCGGTGGCTGGCGGTGGCACGCCGCGGGTCGTGCTGCTCACACCCGGGCCGTACAGCGAAACCTATTTCGAGCATGCCTACCTCGCACGTTATCTCGGCCTGCCGCTGGTCGAAGGCGGCGACCTGGTGGTGCGCGAGATGCGCCTGTACCTGAAAACCGTCGAAGGCCTGGAACCGGTGCACGGCATGCTGCGGCGCCTGGACGACGAGTGGTGCGACCCGCTCGAACTGCGCGTCGATTCCGCGCTGGGCGTGCCGGGCCTGTTGCAGGCGGTGCGTGCCGGCCACCTGGTGATGGCCAACGCGCTGGGCAGCGGCTTCCTCGAAACGCCGGCATTGCTCGGGTTCCTGCCCGGCATCGCGCAGCGGCTGCTCGGCCAGGAACTGCTGTTGCCTTCGCTGCCCACCTGGTGGTGCGGCGAAGCCGCCGCCTGGCACGACGTCAAGGGCCAGCTGCACGACAAGGTGGTGCGCAGCACCTTCCCGAGTGGTGGCCGCGTTTCGGCAGTGCGCCACCCCGACGCGGCGCAGGTCGAGGACGACCCCGACGCCTGGACGCTGACCGAGCGGCTGCAGTATTCGCGCGCACCGGTGTGGAGCGCCGGCACCGCCATGGCGCGCTCCGCCATGGTGCGCGTTTATGTCATATCGGAAGGCAACGGCCGCTGGTTCGTGCTGCCCGGCGGCATGACGCGTGTGGCGAAGCTCGACGACAGCAGCGTATCGATGCAACGCGGCGGCTCCAGCCTCGACACCTGGGTGCTGACCGATGGACCGGTGGACAGCTTTTCGATGCTGCCCAGTCGCCTGGGGGTGGACGACATCGCGGCGCGCCGGCCGCCGGTGTCCAGCCGCACGGCGGAGAACCTGTTCTGGCTGGGTCGCTACACCGAGCGCACCGAGCAGCTGGTGCGCCTGGCGCGAGCGGTGCTGATGCTCATCGACACCGACAACGACGCACCGGAGGACCTGCGTGAAGCCTTGTCCGAGCTGGCCGTGAGCAGCGGGCTGGCCCCCTTGGGCGCGCCGACGCTGAACCAGGCGCCGCACCTGTTCGAGCGTGCGCTGCTGGCTGCGCTGGCCGACCCGGGCGCCAGCAGCATCGCCTTCAATCTCGGTGCATTGGAGCGTTCGGCGCAGGCGTTGCGCGAGCGGCTGTCCACCGAACAATGGGGCGTCGTGCGTTCGATGGGCGAGAACTTCGGCAGCCTGCGCACCGAACAGGCCGACAGCCTGCCCACGCTGCCGCAGGTACTGCCGGCGCTGGACCGCCTGGCGGTGCAGCTGGCGGCCGTCACCGGCGCGCAGACCGACCGCATGACGCGCGATCATGGCTGGCGCTTCCTCACCGTGGGCCGGCTGCTCGAGCGGCTGATCGGCATGAGCTCGCAGCTCGGCACTTTCGTCGACACCGGCGCGCTGCGCCACGGCGCCGGCATGGAACTGGTGCTGGAGCTGTTCGACAGCGCCATCACCTTTCGCGCGCGCTACCAGCGCCACGAAGACCTGCTCGCGCTGACCGACCTGCTGGTGCTGGACAGTGCCAACCCACGGTCGCTGGCCGGCGTGCTGCGGCGCCTGCGCACCGAGCTGCGCAAGCTGCCCGGCGACGACGGGTTCGTCGGCCGGTTGCTGTCGCGGCTGCCCGGGGAGGGCGCCGGCGTGCAGCTGGACGCGCTGCGCGGTGCCGACGAGTCGCACATCCTGCGCGTGCTGGCCGAGGTCTGCCAGCGGCTCGTGCCATGCGGCAAGAGTCTGGCCGACGACATCGGCCACCGCTTCTTCGCGCATGCGAGTGCCAGCGATGAACTGCAGCGCGTCTGAGGCCGCGGCCATGACGGTGATGGAGGTCGTGCACGAGACCCGCTATCGCTATGCCGCTGCGGTGACGCAGGCACAGCACCTGGCCTACCTGCAGCCTATGCAGGACGAGCGCCAGCAACTGCTCGAACACGAGCTGCAGATCGACCCCGCCGTGCAGCAATGCACGCGCGATGTCGATGCCTATGGCAACCAGCGCGTCTTCTTCAGCCTGACGCGGCCGCACCGCGAACTGCGCGTGCGCGCGCGCAGTCGCGTGGCCCTGGCGCCGCAGGTAGGTGCGTGGCGGGCCGATCGTTCGCCCGCCTGGGAGTCGGTGTGCCGGCGCCTGCGCTACGAGGCCGGTGCCCGCTATGACCCGGCCGTGGAGTTTGCCCAGTCCTCGCCCTACGTGCCGCGGCTGGCGCCGTTGCGCGACTATGGCGCGGCCTCGTTCCCGGCTGGCTTGCCGGTGGCGCTCGGCGCCCTCGACCTGATGCGGCGCATCCACGCCGACTTCGACTTCCAGACCGCGAGTACCGAGGTCGACACGCCCTTGATCCAGGCCTTCGAGCAGCGCAGCGGCGTGTGCCAGGACTTTGCCCACCTGATGATCGCGGCGCTGCGCATGCTCGGCCTGGCGGCGCGTTATGTCAGCGGCTACCTGTTGACGACGCCGCCGCCGGGGCAGCAGGCGCTGGTCGGCACCGATGCCTCGCATGCCTGGATACAGGTGTATTGCCCGGACACGCCGGGTGTGGGCAGCGGCTGGCTCGAGCTCGACCCGACCAACAACCTGGTGCCGGACACCCGCCACGTGCGCCTGGCGCTGGGGCGTGACTACGGCGACGTGACGCCGCTGCGCGGCGTGATCCGCGGCGGGGGGCGGCACAGCCTGCACGTCAACGTCGATACCCGCTGCCTCGAACCGGCTCAGGCCCGAATGTTGCTAAGTTGAACCCCATCCGAGGAGCCATTGCATGCCTGCCAGCTTCGATGAAATGCGCATCAGCAGCGACGAGGTGCGGGAGCACTACCGCAGCTACGAACGCTGGCTGCAGGCGCAGCCGCAGGAGGTGATGCGCGATCGCCGCGACGAGGCGGAGATGATCTTCCGCCGGGTCGGCATCACCTTTGCCGTCTACGGTGCCAAGGACGAGGACGGCGCCGGCACCGAGCGTCTGATTCCCTTCGACCTGATCCCCCGTGTCATTCCCAGCCACGAGTGGGTGGACATGGAAAAGGGCCTGCGCCAGCGCGTGACCGCGCTCAACCGCTTCATCCACGACGTCTACCACGACCAGGAGATCCTCAAGGCCGGATTGGTGCCGACCGAGCAGGTGCTGAACAACAGCCAGTACCGGCCCGAGATGCGCGGCGTCAAGGTGCCCGGCGGCGTGTATTCGCACATCTCGGGCGTGGACATCGTGCGCGCCGCCAACCCCGACGGCAGCGGCAGCTACTACGTGCTCGAGGACAACCTGCGCGTGCCCAGCGGCGTGAGCTACATGCTCGAGGACCGCAAGATGATGATGCGGCTGTTCCCCGAACTCTTCAGCCTGCACCGCGTCGCGCCGGTGGCGCATTACCCCGACCTGCTGCTGGAGACACTGCGCGCGGTGGCGCCGACCAGTGTGGACGAACCCACGGTGGTGGTGTTGACGCCCGGCATGTACAACAGCGCCTACTTCGAGCACGCCTTCCTGGCGCAGCAGATGGGCGTGGAGCTGGTCGAGGGCCAGGATCTGTTCGTGCGCGACGACCATGTGTACCAGCGCACGACGCAGGGCCCGAAGCGCGTGGACGTGATCTACCGCCGCGTCGACGACGACTTCCTCGACCCGGAAGCCTTCAGGCCCGATTCGACGCTGGGCTGCGCCGGCATGCTGGGCGTGTACCGCAGCGGCAACATCACGCTGGCCAACGCCATCGGCACCGGCGTGGCCGACGACAAGTCGATCTACCCGTACGTGCCGAAGATGATCGAGTTCTACCTCGGCGAGAAGCCGATCCTGAACAACGTGCCCACCTACCTGTGCCGCGATGCCAAGGATCTGAGCTACGTGCTCGCGCACCTGGAGGAGCTGGTGGTGAAGGAAGTGCACGGCGCGGGCGGCTACGGCATGCTGGTCGGACCGGCAGCGTCGAAGGCCGAGGTCGAGGCATTCCGCACGCAGCTGCTGGGCAACCCCAGCAACTACATCGCCCAGCCGACGCTGAGCCTGTCCACCTGCCCGACCTTCGTCGAAGCCGGCATCGCGCCGCGGCACATCGACCTGCGGCCTTTCGTGCTGTCGGGCAGCCAGGTGCAGATGGTGCCGGGCGGGTTGACGCGCGTGGCGCTGAAGGAGGGCTCGCTGGTGGTGAATTCGTCACAGGGCGGCGGCACCAAGGACACCTGGGTGCTGGAAGACTGAGGGGAGTCGAACATGCTGTCACGCACCGCCGACCATCTGTTCTGGACTGCGCCCGGACGAAGAGCCGTGCCTGCGCACGGCTCTTCGCCTGGCGCAGGGCTTGCGGCATGCAGGGCGCAAGCCGTCGCGCAGGAGGTGTCCCATGCTGTCTAGAACCGCCGACCATCTTTTTTGGATGTCACGTTACATGGAGCGGGCCGAGAACACCGCCCGCATGCTGAACGTCAACTACGAGACCTCGCTGCTGCCGCAATCGGCCGACGCCACCGAACAAGGCTGGCGCGGGCTGCTCAGCATCTCGGAGCTGACGCCGGCCTACCAGCAGCGCCACAACGAGGTCAACGGCCGCGACGTCATGGACTTCATGGTGCGAGACGAGGGCAACCCATCCAGCATCCTGGCCTGCCTGCGCGCGGCGCGCGAGAACGCCCGCGCGGTGCGCGGCACGCTCACCACCGAGGTTTGGGAAACCCAGAACCAGACCTGGCTCGAGTTCAACCGCCTGCTGCGCGAAGGCGCGTTCACGCGCGACCCGGGCAGCTTCTTCGAATGGGTGAAATTCCGCTCCCACTTGTCGCGCGGCGTGACGGTGGGCACGATGCTGCAGGACGATTCACTGCACTTCCTGCGCATCGGCACCTTCCTGGAACGCGGCGACAACACCGCGCGGCTGCTCGACGTGAAGTTCCACGCGCTGGCCGGCGACTACTTCGGCAACGCCAACAACAAGGAGAGCCACGAAGTCGACTTCTATCACTGGAGCGCCATCCTGCGCTCGGTGTCCGGCTTCGAGATCTATCGCAAGGTCTATCGCAACGTCATCCGGCCGGAACTGGTGGCCGAACTGCTGATCCTGCGCCCCGACATGCCGCGCTCGCTGGCGGCCTGCGTCAACGAACTGCTGGCGAACCTGAAGCTGGTGGCCAACCAGCAAAGCGGCGAGACGTTGCGCCGCGCCGGGCGGCTGCAGGCCGACCTGGCGTACGGTCGCATCGACGAGATCCTGGCCACCGGGCTGCATGCCTACCTGACGCAGTTCCTGGCGCGCGTCGGCGACCTGGGCGGCGGCATCAGCCGCGACTTCTTGGTGCCCGAGGCAGCCTGAGGATTCAGTGACGTGCCTGTGCACTTCATTGCGCATCAGGGCTGACGAGAAGCAATGCGACGGGCGGCTTGATGTGCTGCGTCGGGGCGGCTTGTGTGGGGCAAGCTGATTCCGGCGCAAGGCGGTTGCTCAGTTGCTCCTCCTATGACTGCGCGGGCCGAGGACGGCGGGGGAAGCGAATCCGTCCCCTTGCGGCATCGCGAACAGCCGCTTCGCCGTCAGTCGCCTTTGCGTGAACCGACCAAATAGATCGTGATGGCCTGACGCGACAATGGAGTCCCGGTGCACGGGCGCCGGCACACAAGGAGGCATCATGAAAGTCCGCCACATCACCAGCGGCCTGCAGTTCCCCGAAGGCCCGATCGCCATGGACGATGGCTCGGTGCTGCTGGTGGAGATTGCGCGCGGCACGCTCAGTCGCGTGACACCCGATGGGCGAATCCACGTGGTGTCGCAAATGGGCGGCGGGCCCAACGGTGCGGCCATCGGACCGGATGGCGCGGTCTACGTCTGCAACAACGGCGGCTTCGAATACACCACTGAGGTCGACGGCTGCTTTCGGCCGATCGCGCAGGCGCGCGACTATGCGGGCGGGCGCATCGAGCGCGTGAACCTCGCCACCGGCCGCTTCGAGCGGCTGTTCGACGCGGTCGATGGCGTCGGCCTGCGCGGACCGAACGACATCGTCTTCGACGCGATGGGCGGCTTCTACTTCACCGACCTGGGCAAGGTGCGCGCCAACGAGATGGACCACGGCGGCGTGTTCCATGCGCCCGGCGATGGTGGGCTGCCACGCACCATCGCGCGGCCCGTGCTCACGCCCAACGGCGTGGCGCTGTCGCCGGACGGCCGCACGCTGTACTACGCCGAGACCGCCGGCGCGCGGCTTTGGGCCTTCGACATCGTTGCGCCGGGCCAGGTGCGCAAGGATCCGTGGCCGTCGCCGCACGGCGGGCGCATGGTGGTGGCCTCGCCGGGCGGGCAGTTCCAGCGTTTCGACTCGATGGCCGTCGACGCCCACGGCAATCTGCACGTGGCCACGCTGATGCACGGCGGTATCAGCATCGTCTCGCCCGATGGGCAGAAGTACCACCACGTGCCGCTGGGCGACCGCTTCGTCACCAACCTGTGTTTCGGCGGGCGCGACATGCGCACGGTGTACGTCACGCTGTCCGGCAGTGGCCAGTTGATCGCCATCGACGACTGGCCGACGCCAGGCCTGAGGCTCAGCTACAACGCTTGACGGTCAGACGATGCGCTGCGCGTGCAGCGCATCGATCTGCGCCTCGTCCAGGCCCAGCACCTGCTGCAGCACCTGGCGCGTGTGCTGGCCCAGCAGCGGCGGCGGCAGCTCGTAGCTCACGGGCGTGTCGGCAAAGCGCATCGGGCTGGCCAGCAGCGAGATCGGCCCGCTGGCGTGCTGCATCGGCACGCGCATGCCGCGGTGTTGCACCTGCGGGTCCTCGAAGACCTGGTCGATGGTGTTGATGGGCCCGCAAGGCACGTTGTTGGCCTCCAGCAGTTCGATCCATTCGTGCATGGTGCGCTGGAGCATCAGCTCGCCCACCATGCCGCAGATCAGCTCGCGGTTCGCGCCACGCGCCGAACCCAAGGTGAAGCGCACATCCTCGGCCCATTCGGGCTTGCCGACGGCCAGGCAGAAGCTGCGGAACTGGCTGTCGTTGGCGACCGCCAGGATGATGTGCCCGCCCTTGCAGGCAAACACCTGGTAGGGCACGATGTTCGGGTGGCCATTGCCCAGTCGCTGCGGCACCTGTCCGGAGACGAAGTAGTTGATCGTCTGGAACGAAGTCAGCGCGATCAGGCAGTCGAGCAGCGCGATGTCGATGTACTGGCCGGTGCCGGTCAGGTGGCGATGCTCCAGCGCGCCCAGGATGGCGGTGGTGGCGTACATGCCGGTCATCAGGTCGGCCACCGCCACGCCCACCTTCATCGGGCCGGCCCCCGGCTGGCCGTCGGGCACGCCGGTGATGCTCATCAGCCCGCCCATGCCCTGGAAGACGAAGTCGTAGCCGGGGCGCGGCGCATAGGGCCCGGTCTGGCCGAAGCCGGTGACCGAGCAGTAGATCAGTCGCGGGTTCAGCGCGCGCAGGTTGTCGTAGTCCAGCCCGTACTTGGCGAGCGTGCCGACCTTGTAGTTCTCGACCACGATGTCGCTCTTTTCGGCCAGCGCGCGGATCAGCGCCTGCCCCTGCTCGGTTGCCATGTCACAGGTGATCGACTTCTTGCCACGGTTGGCCGACAGGAAGTAGGCCGAGTCGCCGCGCACGCCGCTGTCCTTGTCGATGCCGACGAAAGGCGGGCCCCACGCGCGCGTGTCGTCGCCTTCGCCGGGCCGCTCGACCTTGATGACCTCGGCACCCATGTCGGCCAGGTTCTGCGTCGACCACGGGCCGGCGAGCACGCGCGACAGGTCCAGCACGCGCAGGTGCGACAGCGGTCTGCGGGGCTGCGTCGTCGGGTCGCTCATGGAAACTCGCGCTCAGTGTGGGGCGTCCATGCTAAGGCCTCGGCTGACAGGTGCTCCAGTGCAGCGCCTGACCAGGGCAGCGGCTGGCCATGCAGCCGCTCTATACAATCGCGCGCCGCTTCGACGCCCCGACCCCATGTCCAACGACCGCCTGGCCGTGCTGCCCCAATACCTGATGCCCAAGGGTGCGCTCACGTGGGCGGCAGGCCGCATCGCGTCGGCGCAGCGCGGCGCCGCGACGACGCGGCTGATCCGCTGGTTCGTCGGCCGCTACGGCGTGAACATGGCCGAGGCCGCCGAGCCCGACATTGCCACCTACAAGAGCTTCAACGATTTTTTCACCCGCGCGCTGGCGCCCGGTGCTCGGCCACTGGCGCAAGCCGACCTGGTGTGCCCGGTGGACGGTTCGATCAGCCAGTTCGGTCGCATCCGTGGCGACCAGATCTTCCAGGCCAAGGGCCACGACTACAGCACGCGTGCGCTGGTGGGCGGCGACGCCGCGCTGGCCGCACGCTTCGACAACGGCCACTTCGCCACGCTGTACCTGAGCCCGAAGGACTACCACCGCATCCACATGCCCTGCGCCGGGCGGCTGACGCGCATGCTGCACGTGCCCGGCGAGCTGTTCTCGGTGAACCCGGCTACCGCGCGCGGCGTGCCCGGGCTGTTCGCACGCAACGAACGCGTGGTATGTGTCTTCGAAGGCAGCGCCGGCCCCTTCGTCCTGGCGCTGGTGGGCGCCACCATCGTCGGCAGCATGGCCACGGTGTGGCACGGCGTGGTCAACCCGCCGCGGCCCGGCCGCTTGCGCGAATGGCGCTACGAAGACGCGCCGGTCGAACTGGCGCAGGGCGCCGAGATGGGGCGCTTCCTGCTCGGCTCGACGGTGGTGCTGCTGTTCCCCGAAGGTGGGTTGCAGTTCAACCCGGCGTGGATGCCGGGCGGCACCATCCGCATGGGCGAGCGGATGGCGCGCCGCTGGGTCACTCGGGCAGGCGGCCCAGGGCGAACATGACTTCCAGCACCGGGCTCGGGCGCCCGAGCGCGCCGAACCAGCGGTTGTACAGATCCGGCAGCGCGCTGCTCTTGTAGATCTGGGCCAGCGCGGCGTCCACCGCCTGGCGCATGGCCCAGTCGCCGCGCGGCAGCACGATCGCATACGGCTCGTAGGACAGCGCGTCGCCCAGCAGCGCCAGCGCCTTCGGGTCCTTCGACTTGCCGGCCAGGCCGACCAGCAGCACGCGGTCGCTGGCAAAGGCGTCGATGCTGCCGGCCTCGAGTTGCGCCAGGCCTTCCTCACGCGTCTTCACCGGCACCACGATGGCGGTCACGACCTTGGACTTCAGCGCTTCGGCCAGCGCACGTTCGTTGCTGGTGCCGGCAATGACGCCGATCTTCTTGTTGGCCAAATCCATCAACGATGTGCCGGCGGTCGAGGCGCGAAGCAGCAGCCCGGTGCCGTCGACGAAGGTCAGCGACGAGAAGCCCACTTCCTTCATGCGCCCCAGCGTCACCGTGGTGGCGCCGCACTCCATATCGGCTTGGCCGCTGCTGATGGCGCTGAATCGAGTCTGCAGCGTCACCGGAACCCACTTGATCTGCAGCGGCGTGACGCCGATCTGGCGCTCGATGACGCCGATGACGCTGCGGCACAGCTCCACCATGTAGCCGGTGGGTTTCTTCTCGTTGTCCTCGAAGGAAAAGGGCAGCGCGTCGGTGCGGTAGGCCACCGAGATGGTCTTGGTCTCGTGGATCTTCTTCAGCCGCCCCTCGAAGGGCGCGCTGGCCATCTGGGCGAGGGCCAGCGTCGGTGCCAGGCACAGCGCGGCGAACAGGGCATTCAGTCGGGACATGGGTGGGGACCTCCGGTATTTGATGGCGCACGCCTCGCGCCGAAGCCGCGCATTCTAGGGGCCGCCCCGCGGCCTACGCGTCGGCCTTCGAGTGGCCGCGCGATTCGCGCGTGGCGATCCAGATCGTCGCCGCGCAGATGACCACGCCGCCGATCAGCGTGCTCGTGCTGGGCAGGTCGGCGAAGAACAGCCAGCCGATCAGCGAAGCCCACACCAGGTCGAGGAACTTCACCGACTGCGTCGACGAGATGTCGGCGATGCGGAACGAGCGTGTCAGGCAATAGTGGCCCAGGCTGCCGAGAAAACCGCACAGCACGAAGCCGGCCCACTGCATCGCGCTGGGCGCTTGCCAGTGCAGCAGCGCCAGCGGAATGCTGAACAGCGTGACGGTCAGCGACTGCCACACCAGGATCACGCCGGTGGTCTCGTAACGCGTCAGCCCCTTGGTGAGGAGGAACGAGGCAGCGAACATCGGCGCCGAGGCCAGCATCACCAGGTTGTAGAAGCCGCCGCTGCCGCTGAGCTTGGGGCCGACGACGATGAGCACGCCGACGAAGCCGATGCCTGCCGCCAGCCAGCGCTCCCAGCGCATCGGTTCCTTGAAGAAGATGTACGCGCCGATCATGATGAAGATCGGTCCGGTGAAGCCGATGGCCGTCATGTCGGCCAGCGGGATCTTCGGCAGCGCGGTGAACCACAGCATCAGGCCCAGCGTGTGGAAGGCACCGCGCAGGAACTGTCCGCTGACGCGCTTGGGACGGTAGGCCGCAAGCCCGTGCCGCCATACCAGCGGCAGCAGCACCACCAGGCCGAAGAAGTAGCGCAGGAACTGCGCCTGGAACGGGTCGAGCTGCTGCGCCAGGCCGCGCATCAGCGCGTTCAGCATGCTGAACACCAGCCCTGCCGCGCTCGACCACAACAGCCCCTTGGCGACCGGGTCCAGCCGGTTCAATCGGTGGCCGGCGAGCGCGATGCGCCGCTGCAACGGGCTGCGCGGATCCTTCGGCGGGGTGAGCACAGCCGTCATCGGCAGCCCCTGCAACGGGCGCATCGGCCACCGATAAGCTTGAACATGCCCGATTGTCGGTGCTGGCTCGCCGGCGCAGCGTCGCCACCATGACAGCAACGAGGCGTCTGCGCTTCAGCCTGGCTCGCGAATTCACCGACGAGGCCACGAGAAGACGAAGTGACTGGCGCGTCCCGCGGCAGGAGCCGGACCGGGCGGGCAGGGCGCCGCGTGGTCGCAGCGACGCATTCGCGTCGCATGGCATCATCTCCGGGAACCCGTCCAGACCCTTGTCATCAGGAGCGCGCGTGAGTTCATCCCATTCCCCCGTCACCGCGGCGACTTGCGTCGAGGCCATGCCGATGACGCCGCTCACCTTCGCCGCATTCGAAGCCAAGGCGCGAGCCGCCGGCTTCGACGAAGTGCTCGAACGCTGCTGGGCGCCCGACACGGTCATCGCCACCCACACGCACAGCTTCGATGTGGACGCGCTGGTGACGCAGGGCGAAATGTGGCTGGGATGCGAGGGCCGCACGCAGCACCTCGAGGCCGGCGACACATTCACCTTGGCTCGCGACGTGCCGCACGACGAACGCTACGGCGCGCAAGGCGCCACCTACTGGGTGGCCCGCCGCAACCCGCGCTGAGTGGCCTGCATCGCCGCCTGGGCCAGCCCACCCTGTACCCGTGGTACTGGCCGCGCAATGTGAAGCTGTAGCCTGGCATCCGAAGGACGCAAACCCCATGAGCAAGACGCCCGCCACGCTGCGCAGCGCCCGCTGGTTCGCGGCCGACGACCTGCGCTCGATGGGGCACCGCTCGCGGCTGATGCAGATGGGCTACGGCGTGGCCGACTGGGCCGGCAAGCCGGTGATCGCCATCCTCAACACCTGGTCGGACATCAACCCCTGCCATGCGCACTTCAAGCAACGTATCGAGGACGTGAAGCGCGGTGTGCTGCAGGCAGGGGGCTTGCCGCTGGAGCTGCCGGCGATGTCGCTGTCCGAGCCGATCGTCAAGCCCACCACCATGCTGTACCGCAACTTCCTGGCGATGGAGGCCGAGGAACTGCTGCGCTCGCACCCGGTGGACGGTGCGGTGTTGATGGGCGGATGCGACAAGACCACGCCGGGGCTGCTGATGGGCGCCTTCAGTGCCGGGTTGCCGTGCATCTTCTTGCCGGCCGGCCCGATGCTCAGCGGCCACTGGAAAGGCATCAAGCTGGGCTCCGGATCCGACACCTGGAAGTATTGGGACGAGCGCCGCGCCGGGCGTCTGAGCGAGGCGCAATGGGCCGAGGTCGAGGCCGGCATCGCGCGCAGCCACGGCACCTGCATGACCATGGGTACCGCGGCCACGATGATGGGCATAACCGAGGCGGTCGGGCTGACGCTGCCAGGCGCCTCATCGATCCCCGCGGCCGATGCCGGCCATCCGCGCATGAGCGCCGAGTGCGGCCGGCGCATCGTGCAGATGGTGTGGGACGACCTGCGCCCGGCCACGCTGCTGACACGCGCGCATTTCCTCAATGGCATCAACGTGGCCATGGCCATGGGCTGTTCCACCAACGCCATCATTCACGTCGTGGCCATGTCGCGCCGCGCCGGCGCCTCCTGCAGCGTGAACCTCGACGACTTCGATGCCGCCAGCCGCAAGGTGCCGGTGCTGGCCAACATCCGGCCCAGTGGCGACAAGTACCTGATGGAGGACTTCTACTACGCCGGGGGCCTGCCGGCGTTGATGGCGCGCATGGGCGATCTGCTCGACCTGGGCACGCGCACCGTCAACGGCCGCACGCTGGGCGAGAACATCGCCGGCGCCGAGGTCCACGACGACGACGTCATCCGCCCGCTGGCCCGGCCGATCTATGCCGAAGGCGCGCTGGCCGTGCTGCGCGGCAACCTGGCCCCCGACGGCTGCGTCATCAAGCCCAGCGCCTGTGCGCCGCACCTGCTGCGGCACAGCGGGCCGGCGCTGGTGTTCGACGACTATCCGTCGATGAAGAAGGCCGTTGACGACCCGGCGCTGGAGGTCACGGCCGATCACGTCCTGGTGCTGCGCTACGCGGGCCCGTTGGGGGGCCCGGGCATGCCGGAGTGGGGCATGCTGCCCATCCCCGTGAAGCTGCTGAAGGCGGGGGTGAAGGACATGCTGCGGCTGTCGGATGCGCGCATGAGCGGCACCAGCTACGGCGCGTGCCTGCTGCACTGCGCGCCCGAGGCCTACATCGGCGGGCCGCTTGCGCTGCTGCAAAGTGGCGACCGCATCACGGTCGATGTGCCGGCGCGGCGCATTCAGCTGGAGGTCGACGATGCCGAACTGGCGCGGCGCCGCGCCGCGTGGCGGCCACCTGCGCCGCGCTTCGAGCGCGGCTACGGTTGGATGTTTTCGCGCCACATGCTGCAGGCCGACCTGGGTTGCGACTTCGACTTCCTGGAAACCGGCTTCGGTGCGCCGGTGGGCGAGCCGGACATCTTCTGACCGGGTTCCCGCAGACTGTTCGCGGCGCTGCTGGCCGCATGCACGGCCATGGCGCAGGCCCGTTTCGAGGGCGCGGTCGCGCAGGCTGAATAGGGGGATTCCCGGGGCTCCACGTCGCCGCCGGCACAGGCTGGCCCAGCACATCCTGTGCGGCGGCGCCAGGCCTCAAGTCCGGCGTGTCGCGGGCCGATATGGGGGCGATGGCCTTGTATTCGCTCGTCGTCCCGGGCTGCGCTGTGCATGCGCAACGCTGGGCAAGGGCGTGTCTGTTCGCCCTGGGCCTGCTGTGCGCATCGCAGGCCGCGCACGCCGGCGCGGCCGGGCAGCCGGGCGACAGCGCCGCGCAGCGCGTGCTGGCGCTCGAGCGCGACGGCCGGGCGCAACCGCGTGAACGTGCCGCTGAACTGGCGGCATGGCTGGCTGCCGGCCAGGGCGACACGGCCACCCGGCTGGACGCGCTGCTGCTTCAGGGCTGGCTGCTCGCCAGCGTGCCCGACAAGGATGCTGCCGAGGCGGTGGCACGTCGGCTGGACGACATGGCGGCGCGGGGGTCTGCGCCGTTGGCCGGCGCTGCGTCGCCCTGGGTGCGGGCGCGCCTGGCCGAACAGACCGGCAACCTGCGCGCGGCCGGCACGCTGATCGACGAGGCCATGGCGCGCCTTCCCGCCGATGCCGCGCCGATGACGCGGCTGCGCTTCGTTGCGGCCCAGGCCCATATCCGCAACGGCGCCAGCCGGCTGGAGGACGCGATCCGCCTCGACCACCAGGCGCTGACGCTGGCCGATGCGTTGGGGCTGGCGTGGCGCCAGGCCGAGGTGCGCAACGACCTGGCCTACAGCTACTTCCAGGCCGGTCAGCCCGAGCGCGCGCGCGCCCTGAACCGCGAAGCGATGGATATCGCGCTGCGCGACGGCGACCCGATGACGCTGGCACATGTCAGCACCGTGCAGGGCATCATCCTCGACGCGCTGGGCGACAGCAACGGCGAGAGGCATTCGCTGCAGGACGCGCTGGACTACGCCCGCAAGGCCGGTGCCCGCATCGACGAGGCGCTGTACCTGGCGAACCTGGCCGATTTCTACCTGAAACGAAGCGACTACCCGACCGCGCTGCGCTATGCCCAGCAGGCACTGCCCTTGACGCGCGAGTTGAAGAACCTGGGCGGCGAGACCGTGGCGCTGGCCAACATCGGGCTGGCGCAGATCGCGCTGCGCGACATCGAATCGGGCAAGCGCCACCTGCGCGCATCGATCGACATCGACGAGCGCCGCGGCTCGCTCACCGGCGTGTCGGACTCCTACGCCGAGATGGGCCAGTATCTGGAACGCGCGGGCGACACTCGCGGCGCCATCGAGGCGCTGCACCAGCACCGCGCGCTGTCCGACCAGATCCTGCAGCGCGACCAGCAGCAGGCCATACTGGAAATGCAGGAGCAGTTCGACAGCGACCGGCGCGCTCGCGAGCTGGAACTGCTGACGCGCGACGGCGAGATCAAGACCGAACAACTGCGCGCGCGCGACCTGCAGCAGGGCCTGTGGTGGCTGATCGCGGCGAGCGGCCTGCTGACCGTGGTGATGGTGCTGATGGGGGTCAAGCGCGTGCGCCAGACCAACCGGCAACTGGCCACCAGCAACGCATTGCTCAAGGAGCAGGCCGAGATCGACCCGCTCACCGGGCTTGCGAACCGCCGCCACTTCCAGGCGGCGATGCGCCACTTGGCGGCGGGTGGCAAGTTCTCGGGCACGGTGTTCCTGGCCGACCTGGACCATTTCAAGCGCGTCAACGACCAGCATGGCCATGCCATCGGCGATGCCGTGCTGGTGGAAGTGGCGCAAAGGCTGCGCACCATGCTGCGCGACGCCGACCTGATCGTGCGCTGGGGCGGCGAGGAGTTCCTCGTCGTCGTCAGCGCGCTCGGCACCGATGCGGTCCAGACGCTGGCGCAACGCATGCTCGACGTGATCGGCGGCATGCCCTTCGAGCACGAAGGCCGACGCGTGCAAATCACGGTGTCGATCGGCTATGCGACCTTTCCGATCGAGCCCTCGCTGCTGGCTGTGTCGTGGGAGCGCGCCATCAACCTGGTCGACACCGCGCTGTACCTGGCCAAGGCCCATGGCCGCAACCGCGCCTACGGCGTACGCATGCTGCATGCGCGCGACGAACCGCAGCTCGATGCCATCGGCAAGTCGCTCGAGGAGGCCTGGCGCGCCGGCGACGTGGCGCTGACGCATCTGGACGGCCCGGGCAGCCTGCCGGTGCCGCAGGGCGAAGCATTGGCGGAGGCCGCATGAAGCCGGCACCGCTGATGGCCTGGCTGCAGCGTGCGCTGATGCTCGGCATGCTGCTGCTGGCGCCCCCGTTGCCGGCCCAGCCCGACCTGGAGCGCACGATCGACGAATTGCTGCGCCAGGGCTACGACCGTCCGGACCAGGCGATGGCGGCGCTGCAGGCATTGGAACTGCCCGATGACCCTGTGGCTGCCACACGGCTGTTGCTGCTGGCGCGCGGCATGGTGCTGGCACAGAACGGCCGCGACGCCGAGGCCCTGGGTTGGGCCGGCGCGCTGCGTACGCATGCGCGCAGCCAGCATGACGCTCAGGCCGAGGCCGCCGCCAGCCTGGTGCAGGCCCTGTCGGCGCACAACGCCGCGCGGCTCGACGTGGCGGCGTCGCTGGCGCAGGCCACGCTCGACGGGCTGCAGCCGTACTGCCCGCCGCTGCGCGACGCGGCCACTTCCCGGCAGCGCATTGGGGGCGGGGTCGATCCGGCCGTTGCACGGGGTGGGCAGGCCTGTGAGCACCGGGCGGCCTGGCACGCGCTGCAGTTGCTGCAGCAGCACACCGCGCGCACCGGCGCCTGGGCCGCTGCCAGCGGCCATGCTCGCGCCGCACGCGACCTGGCCGCGTGGGCCGGTGACGATTTCCGTCTGGGCCTGAGCACGGCCGAGCTGGCCTGGCTGACGGCACGCAGCGAAACCCTCGACGCCGCGCTGCCGCTGCTGCACCAGGCACAGCGCTTGGCGCAGCGCTCCGCCGACCCGATGCTGCAGGTGCGCACCCGGCTGGCCGAGGCACAGATCGCCAGCCAGCGCGGCGAGCACGACAGCGTGCGCCGCCTGGCCGAGGAGGCCTTGCCGCTGGCGCTACGCGCCGCATCGCCGCGCCTCGAAGCCAGCGTGCTGACCTTCCTGAGCGATGCCTATGCCAAGCAAGGGCGCGCTGCCGACGCGCTGCGCGCGGCCGAGCGCGGCTTGCCCATCGTGCGACGCCACCGCGATCGGCGTACCGAGCTGGTGCTGAGCCACAACGCCGGGCTGGCGAAGATCGGCCTGAAGCGCATCCCTGAAGCTCTGCTCGACCTGGCACGGGTGGAGGAACTGATGCAAAACGCCGGGCTGAGCGCGATGCGTGCCGAAGCCTTGCGCGAGTACGACGAGGCGCTGGCCGCAGCCGGCGATGCGCGTGGTGCACTGGCGCTGTACCACCGCGAACGCGCGCTGAGTGCCGAGGTGACGCGCCAGAACCGCGATGCGGCACTGAAGCGGCTGCGACAGGGCAACGATCGCGAGCATCAGCAGCGCGATATCGAGCTGCTGGCGCGCGACAACCAGCTCAAGGCCGCGGCGCTGGCCAACCGCGAGTTGACCCGCCGCGTCTGGGGTGTGGCCGCGCTGGTGCTGCTGTTGTCGGCGGCGGTGGTGACACTGCTCTACCGGCGCGTGCGTGCCACCCATCGCCAGCTGGTGTCGAGCCAGGCACAGTTGCGCGTGCAAAGCGAGCGCGACCCGCTCACCAACCTGGCCAACCGGCGCCACTTCCTGTCGGTGATGCAGACGGCGCGCGCACTCGGCGCCGGCGAGCGGGGATTCGAGGGTGCGCTGCTGCTGGTCGACATCGACCATTTCAAGCATGTCAACGACGGCCATGGCCATGCCGCCGGCGACCTGGTGCTTTGCGAGGTGGCGCGCCGGCTCAACGAGGCGGTGCGCGGCGACGACCTGGTGGTGCGCTGGGGCGGCGAGGAATTCCTGGTGCTGGCCCTGAAGGTGCCGGCCGAACAGGCCGAACAACTGGCCGAACGCGTGCTCAAGCTGATCGGCGAGCGGCCGGTGGTGGTGCAGGGCCGGCCGGTGCAGGTGACGGCGTCGATCGGCTACGCGCGCTTTCCGCTGCCGCCGAACGTGCTGCCGGTGGCCTGGGAGCAGGCCATCAACCTGGCCGACATGGCGCTTTACACCGCCAAGAACCAGGGGCGCAACCGCGCGGTGGGGATCGTCGCGGCGCAAGCCGAGAGTCCGCCGGAGCTGCGCCACATCGAAGGGGACTTCGATCGCGCCTGGCACGAGGGCCGCGTCACGCTGAAGGTGGCTCCGGGGCCGCTGGCGCTGGCGGCCTGAGGCGCGCCGCTCTGAGCGGCTACTTGGCGCCCAGCCCCAGCCGGTCGATCAGTGCCTTCTCCTTGCCGAAGGTATCCCGAACCCACTTCGTGTAGTCCTCGCTGTTCAGGTACCACACCTCCTGGCTCAGCTGTGCCAGCAGTTCCATGTGCTTCGGGTCGTCGATGGCTTTCTTGAAGGCGTCGTGCAGCGTCTTCACCACCGCCGGGTCCATGCCCTTCGGGCCGGCGATGCCATAGGGCGAGGTCGACACCACGCCATAGCCCAGTTCCTTGGCGGTGGGCACGGTCGGCCAGCGCTTGGTGCGTGTTTCGCCAAAGGTCACCAGCAGCCGCATCTGGCCGCCGTCGACATACTTGTCCCAGCCGGTGGCATCGCTTTGCGCCATCACGTGGCCGCCCAGCAGCGCCTGCGTCGAATCGGCGTTGCCCTTGAAGGGCACATGGTTCAGCGTGACCTTGGCATTGATCGCCACCTCTTCGATGTTCAGGTGCGGCGTGGTGCCGATGCCGGTGGAGGCGTAGTCGATCTTGCCCGGTGCCTTGCGCGCGGCCTCGATGTATTCGTTGAAGCTCTTGTAGGGCGAGTCGGCGCGCACCGTCAGGCCGAAGGTATAGCCGGTGACGCCGATGATGTAGCTGAAGTCGGTGAGCGGGTTCCACGGCGACTTCTGCATGTGCGGGATGCGCAGCATGCCCAGCGGGAACTGCGAAATGGTGTAGCCATCGGGCTTGGCCGACAGCGCCATCTGGCTCGGTCCGATCGTGCCGCCGCCACCGGGCTTGTTCTCGACCACGATGTTCTGGCCCAGGTACTTCGACGCGATTTCGGCCAGCCCGCGCAGGTGTCGGTCGGTCGAGCCCCCCGCCGGCCACGGCACGATCAAGGTCACCGGCCGCGACGGATAGGTCTGCGCGAAGCAACCGGTGGCGGCCACCAGAAGCGCGCCGGCGGCGCAAGCGTGCAGCAGGTTGCGGCGCGTGACGGTCGATCGGGTCGGCATGGTCAGTCTCCTTGTCGTGAGCGTTGATCGGCGTTCCGGCCCGGGGCCTAGACGTGATCCTTGTACTTTTCGAGAAAGCGCACCGGCCTGGCCAGCGCGTCGCGGCGAAAGGGGTCGCCCAGCTCGCGCGTGCACATGATCTCGATGACGCAGGTCTTGCGCTGGTTCATCTGCAGGTCGATGGCGCGCTTGAGCGCTGGCCCGACGTCGTCGAGCTTGTCGACGACGATGCCCTCGGCACCCATTGCACGCGCGATACCGGCAAAGCTGGGGTTGTCCAACTCGCCGGCGACGAAGCGACGGTTGTAGAAGTCGACCTGGTTCTTCTTCTCCGCGCCCCACTGGCGGTTGTGGAAGACCACGGCCGTCACCGGGATGTCGTGACGCACGCAGGTCATGACTTCGCTCATGCTCATGCCCCAGGCGCCGTCGCCGGCGTAGCTGACGGCCGGCCGCTGCGGAGCTGCCACCTTGGCGCCGATGATGGTCGGGAAGGCATAGCCGCAGTTGCCGAAGCTCATCGGTGCGAAGAAGCTGCGCGGCTTCTCGAAGCGCAGGTAGCTGTGCGCCACGCTGTTGATGTTGCCGATGTCGGTGGACACCATCACGTCGGCGGGCATGGCCATTTCCAGCTCGCGCAGCACCTGGCGCGGGTGCAGCCATCCCTTGTCGCCGACGCCGCCTTCGGCCTTGGCCTCTTCGATCATGTCCAGGCTGTAGGCGTCGCGCTCGTGCGTCCAGCCGGAAAGCTCTTTCTCCCACGCCGCCTTTTCCTCGGCGATCTTCGCGGCGCGTTCGGGGCGCGTGGCATCGCAATCCAGCGTGCGTGCGCTGAGCAGCGCCAGCAGCGCGGCGGCCGCGGCCTTGGCGTCGCCGCAGATGCCGACGTCGATCTTCTTCACCAGACCGAGCATCTTGTGGTCGGCGTCGATCTGCACGATCTTGGCGTTCTTCGGCCAGTAGTCCATGCCGTACTGCGGCAGCGTGCCGAAGGGCCCGAGCCGCGAGCCCAGCGCGATCACCACGTCGCCCTGGCTAATGAGCTTCATGCCCGCCTTGCTGCCCTGGTAGCCCAGCGGGCCGCACCACTGCGCATGGCTGGCCGGGAAGCTGTCGTTGTGCTGGTAGCTGTTGACCACCGGGCAGCCCAGGCGCTCGGCCAGTGCGATGCACTCGTCCCAGGCCTCGCCCATGACCACGCCGCCACCGGAAATCAGCACCGGGAACTTGGCCCTGGCGATCAGTTCGGCCGCGGCCTTCAGGCTGGCTTCGCCGCCGGCGCCGCGGTCCAGTCGCATCGGCTTGGGGATTTCGCAGCTGATCTCGCCGTAGAACAGGTCGCGCGGGATGTTCAGCTGCGTCGGCCCGAGTTCGGAATGCGCACGGTCGAAGCAGCGCGCGGTGTACTCGGCCATGCGCTTGTTGTTGTTGACGTGGCCCTGGTACTTGGTGAACTCCTGGAACATCGGCAGCTGGTTGGCCTCTTGGAAGCCGCCCAGGCCGATGCCCATGGTGCCGGTCTCGGGCGTGATCAGCACCACCGGCGAATGCGCCCAGTAGGCCGCGGCGATGGCAGTGACGCAGTTGCTGATGCCCGGGCCGTTCTGGCCGATGACCACGCCGTGGCGGCCGCTGGCGCGCGAATAACCATCGGCCATGTGGCCGGCGCCCTGCTCGTGCACTACGGAGATGAGGCGGATGCCGGCCGGCGCGAAGATGTCCATCGCGTCCATGAAGGCCGAGCCCATGATGCCGAACATCGTGTCCACGCCTTGCGCCACCAGCGTCTCGACGAAGGCTTCGGAAGGCGTCATCTTCTGCACGCCGCTGACGACGCTGCGCTGGGCAAGGGGTTGTGGGGCGTTCAAAGCTGGTCTCCTGGGTATGCCGCGGAACATGCGTCCACTATAGGCCGCCGCAGCGGCAAGCGGCGGGCTTCGGGCTTCGGGCTTCGGGCAAGATGCGGCCATGAGCGACCTGAACCTTCTGCGGCCCGAGTGCCTGCGCAGCGTGTGCGACAGCTTCGGCATTCACGGCGACCTGCAGTTGCCGGCCGAGAACGAGATGGCCATCGTTGCCGCGCGCGTGCCGGCGCCGGCCGGCGCGCCGCCGCGATAGTTTCGTGCCGCCTCTGCCGATGCCCGGGCCGCTGCTGCTGGCCAGCCTGTGCGTGGTCTTCGCCGCAGGCATCGTGCGCGGCTTTGCCGGCTTCGGGTTCTCGGCGCTGTGCGTGGCTGGTTTGTCGCTGTTCATGCCGCCTGCTGAAGTGGTGCCGCCCATCTTCGCGCTCGAGGTGCTGGCCAGCCTGACGCTGCTGCGAAGCGCCTGGAAGGACGTGGACTGGGGCTGGCTCAGCTGGCTGGTGGCGGGCAATGCACTGTGCATCCCGCTGGGCGTGGCGCTGCTCGCCTACGCGGACGAGACGCCGCTGCGGCTGTTGATCGGCGCGTTGCTGCTGTTGGCAGCCGCGCTGCTGCGCAGCGGCTGGACGCTGGCGCTGGCGCCGAGCCGCGGCGTGCGCCTGTTCACCGGGCTGGTGTCGGGGCTGATCAACGGCGTGGCCGCGATCGGCGGCATCGCGGTCGCGGTGCTGTTGAGCGCCACCGCGCTGGCGCCGGCGGCGATGCGCGCGACCATGATCCTGCTGTTCCTGTTTACCGACCTGTACGCGCTGGGCTGGGCCGCCTTGCTGCCCGGCGAGGCCGGGCACGAGCTGCTAGGCGCGCGCACGCTGCAGCTGGCGTTGTGGCTGACACCGGCGATGCTGGCCGGCATCTGGGTCGGGCAGCGCACTTTCGTCGGCGTGTCGCCGCAACGCTTCCGCCGCGGCGTACTGAACCTGCTGATACTGATCGCCGGCCTGAGCATGCTGCGCGCGATGGCCGCGCTGCTGGGCTGACAATCCGGGCCCAAACGACTGCGACAGCTGCGATGAACCCATTCCCGCGCATCCCCGGACAGCGCTTTCTCCACTCGCCCGGCCCGACGCGTTTGCCCGACGAGGTGCTGCACGCGATGAGCCGGCAGCCCGTGGACCTGGCCGACCCGCGGCTGGACCCGACCATCGCCGCCTGCGAGCAGGGCCTGAAGCGGCTGCTGCACACGCAACAAGCCGACGTGCTGATGTACGCCGCCAACGGCCACGGCGCCTGGGAGGCGGTCATTGCCAACTTGCTGGGGCCGGGGCGCAGCGCACTGATTCCGGGTACCGGGCACTTTTCGGAATCCTGGGCCATCCAGACCGAGGCGCTAGGTGCCAAGGTCATCCGCACGCCCTGGGTCGAAGGCCTGCCCATCGATGCGACGGCGGTGGAGCAGGCACTGCGCGACGACAGGCAGCATGAGATCGCTGCCGTGTTTTGCGTGCACACCGATACCGCCAGCGGCGTGACCAGCGAGTCTGCAGGCGCTGCGCGCGGCCATCGACGCCGCCGGGCACCCGGCGCTGTTCGTCGTCGACGTGGTGGCATCGCTCGGCGTGGTGCCCTTCGACATGGACGCGCTGCGCGCCGACGTGGTCATTGGCGCGTCGCAGAAGGGCCTGATGCTGCCGCCGGGCCTGGGTTTCGTGGCCGTCAACGAACGCGCCCGTGTCTCGGCCGAGAGCAACCCGGCGCCGCGCTTCTATTGGGACTGGGGCCGCCGGCGCGATGCGCTGTCGTACCGCAAGTTCTGCGGCACGCCGCCGATCAACCTGCTGTTCGGCCTGCAGGCCGCGCTGCAGCTGATCTTCCACGAAGGGCTGGAGGCGGTGTTCGCGCGCCACCGGCAGCTGGCCGGCGCGGTGCAAGCCGCCGTGCAGGGCTGGAGCGAAGGCGGGGCGCTGGCCTTCTTCTGCCGGCAGCCGGAATGCCGATCCCATTCGGTCACCGCGGTGGCGGTGCGCGCCGGCGTCGACCCCGAGGCGCTGCGCACGATGGCGCGCGAGCGCTTCCAGGTGTCGCTGTCCGGCGGCCTGGGCCCGCTGGCCGGCCGCGTGTTCCGCATCGGCCACATGGGCGACATCAATGCCGCGATGGTGCTGGGCGCGCTGGGCGGTGTCGAGGCTGCTCTGCGCGCGCAAGGTGTTCCCATCGGGCAGGGTGGGGTGCAGCGCGCTGTGGAGTTCCTGGCGCGCGGGTGAGTTCGTCGAGCTTGTTTCTTGGAAACGGGTGCAACGGCTGCATCTGTCTGACTGGTCGAGACTGGGTCCGGTCACTCGACTGTTCGATCTGCCTGCTCCAGGAGGTTCTCGCTGAGCGCCTGGCGATTGGACAAAGTGCCGTCAGCAAGGTCGAACGAGGCGTGCAACGCCTAGACCTCGTGGAGTTACACCGTTGGCTCTCGGCCATCGGAGGACCGAGCATCACCGACTTTGCGAGTTCCTTCGACGAACGGCTCCGAAAGCCAACAGCCGTGGAGCGACGTTGGGTGCGGAGGAACCGAGATTCAGAGGCGAGTGTCGACTCGCCGCGCCCAAGTCGTAAGCGCCATCGTAGGCCGCGCTTCCGCTCGGGACGACGCTCCGCGGCCGCACGCTCCGCGGCCCGAAGAGACCGAGTTGCGCCTGAAGGGTTCAACTCGGTTCGAGTCCGGAGATCGTGTCCCGCGTTGACCAGTCGTCAGCAGGGTTCTCGGACAGGTTCCGCGGCACGGCAACTAGCGCTGAGTTTCGCCACTGGACGAAGTCGACTTGAGTTCGTGTACCGCTGGGGCGGAAGTTGGCCGAGTTCCCGTATCTCAGCCAGCCAGCCAAAAACCGTCGCACCAGAATGCCATCAAGTTAACATAATATACATCGTCGCGCATTAATATGCAGCTGAACGGTGAGGTGGCGGACGACTGCGGGCGCTAGTTCAGCTTTCGTCGTGGAATCGATCGACCACCTGGTCGAAGGCGTCAGCCTCTTCCACCGGCGCATGCGGCAGCATCGGCCGGTCCAACGGACGGCACACACGACTGTGCAGGCGTTCCAGGCGCTCGGAGTTTTCGATCGCCTTGAAGACGGCCTGCGGATCCATCAGCAAGGCGAAGGGGTTGGCGACGGGATGTTGCGGCTGGGTCATCGAATTTCTCCTTGCCGGGATTGGCATGAAGTCCACTCTAAGGGCCGCCGCCTCGATCAAGTAGTCGGCGCGTCGCCATGGCGCTTGTCAGAAGCGCCCTGACAAGGCTTGCCCACGTCGGCATTCCCTATTGCAGCAAGGGCACCAGCCAAGTCCGTCCGCCGTACTGCGCCAAGTCGGCAGCGGACAGGTCACGGTCGGTCAGCAGGCGCTTGTTTGCCCCGCGCTGCAACAGTAGCTTGACACTGTCTTCGGGACCATGGCGCGCGGCCAGCATCAAAGGTGTACTGCGGTCCGGCGCCAGCGCGTCGATGTCCGCACCACGCTCCAGAAGAGTGCCAGCACCCGCGTGTTCGGACCGGTTGCCGCGTAGTGCACGGGGGACCAGCCCTCACGCTGGACCTTCGCGCCGCGTTCGACCGTTGTGCGTCCAGTCCAAACGGCGCGCAGCGCGGCCATTCAACGCGGTCTCGCCCTTTGCAATCGCCGCATCGACCTTCAGTGCCGAGGTCGCGAATACGAACTGGCTGACGCGGATGAAATCCCATGAATGACAATTAGATAAACAAGACATCTAAAGTACTTTCTCATTTATCTTGCTCGGTCGTGGCGTTGGTACGGGCGAAAAGGCGTGCGAAGTTGCGGCTCGTGGCCTCTGCCAGGCGTTCGATGCTGCAATCCTTCAATTGCGCCAACTGGGCGGCCACATGGGCCACGTAGGCTGGCTGGTTGGTCTTGCCGCGGTAAGGCACCGGGGCCAGATAGGGGCTGTCGGTCTCGATCAGGCACCGGTCCAGCGGCACGCGCCGCGCCACTTCGCGCAAGGACTCGGCGTTCTTGAAGCTCAGGATGCCAGAGAACGAGATGTGGAACCCCATGTCCAGCGCGGCATCGGCAACTTCCTGGGTTTCGGTGAAGCAATGGAACACGCCCTGCACCGCACCGCCGCCCTCCTCGCGCAGCAGATCCAGCGTGTCCTGGCTCGCGCTGCGCGTGTGCACCACCAACGGCAACCCGCAGGCACGCGCCGCGCGGATGTGCACGCGAAAGCGCTCGCGTTGCCATTCCATCTGCTCGACCGTCCGGCCATTCAGGCGGTAGTAGTCCAGGCCGGTCTCACCGATGGCCACTACGCGGGGCAAGGCGGCCAGGCGCAGCAGATCGGCGATGTCAGGCTCGCTCACGCCCTCGCTGTCGGGATGCACCCCGGCGCTGGCCCAGAAGTTGTCGTAGCGCAGCGCGAGCGCATGCACGCTGCGGAACTCCTCCAGCGTGGTGCAGATGCACAGCGCGCGATCCACCTGCGCGGCCTGCATGGCCCGGCGGATGTCGTCGATGCGGCCGTGCAGTTCGGGGAAGCTCAGGTGGCAATGCGAATCGACGAACATGCGTCCCCCAGACCCCGGCCGCGCGGGCCCCTCAGAGTGTCTGCGTGGGTTTGGACGACGAGATCGAGGTGCCCAGGATCTCCTCGATCTTGAGCTTCAGGCCACGTGTCTTCTCGTCCGCGGGGAAGCGCACGCCGACGCCCTGGGTGCGGCCGCCCGATGCATTGCTCGGCGTCAGCCAGGCCACCTTGCCTGCCACGGGGTAGCGCTGCGGATCGTCGGGCAGCGACAACAGCAGGTAGATGTCTTCGCCCAGTCGGTACTCGCGCGCCGTCGGCACGAACAGGCCGCCATCGGTGAGCAGCGGGATGTAGGCCGCATACAGCGCCCCCTTCTCGCGGAATACCAACTGGATGACGCTGGGCCGCACCGCCGCAGCGACCGCGGTGGTTGCGGGTGCCGCAGGCGTGGCCGGCGTGGCGACCCGGGCGGTAGCGCGATCGTTCATCGGACGAGTGTATCCAATGGCTTGCGCATGCTGGGAGTGCGAGATGTGGCTTCTTGCCAGCAAGCGCGGCCTTCGCCGACCAGCGCTTCGACGAGCAAGCCTTCGTTCCAGGCATGCTCGTCGTGCCGCGCCACCCGCCCCAGCGTTCGCGCCCAGGCCGCCAGCGACCTCAGGCTGGCACCGCGCGGCATGGCCTGAGCGCAGAAGTAGCGCGGCGTCCCGCCGCTGGCCAGGACCATCGCGTCGTGGCAGATCTTCTGCAGCGTACTCACCACCCGAGGGATCGGCCAGGCGGCGAAGACGCCCCACTGGCCGTTGGCCACTGCGCGCGGCAGGGCCAGCCAGCCCGCGCCGTCGAGCCCGGCGGACGCGAGCAGGCGTGCCGTCAGCGGCGCGCCGCCTGCTGCGGCCAGCAGCACGGCAGCGTCCTTCACACCCTGCCCGTCGAGCCACTCGCAGGCCTGGTCGGCGGGCGGGGCGGCGAGCCACACACGCTGGCATCGGCTGCGCACCGTTGGCAGCAGGTGGGCGGCATCGGTGCTGCTCAACAGCAATCGTGCCTGACCGGGCGGCTCCTCCAGTGTCTTCAGCAGCGCGCTGGCGGCTTGCAGGTTCATCGCCTCGGCTGGATGCAGTACGAGCACCTTGGCCCGGCCACGCGACGAGGTCTGCACGATCCAATCGATGGCGGCACGGATCTCGTCGATTTTGATCTGGCGGCTGGGCTTCTTCTTGCTCTTGCCACCCTCGCTGCCTTCGTCCTCGCCCACCGTGCCCCATCCGGACACCACCTGCTGTGACTGCGGCAGCAACACATGCAGGTCGGGATGCGAGCGCGACTGCAGCAGATGGCAACTGCCGCATCGGCCGCAGGGCCTGGACTCGACAGCGCCCTCGCACAACCAGGCCTGCGCCAGCGTGAGCATGAAGTCCAGCGCGCCGACACCCTCGGCCGCTTGCACCAGCAGCGCATGCGAGCGTTGCTGCACCAGGGCCTGGCGCAACGGGGCGTCCAGCCAGGGCAAGGGCAGGCGACCATCGCTGCCTACCACCACCGCCGTCGCTCCAACGCAGCCTGAATCTGCACCCAGACCCCATCGCGTTCGGCGGCGGAGTCGACCCGCACCACGCGATGCGGCGAGCGCGCCATGCGCTGGGCATAGCCCTCGCGCACGCGCGCGAAGAAGGCTTCGTCCTGTTGCTCGAAACGGTCGGGCGCACGCGCTGCGCCGCGCCGTGCGGCCGCCATTGCCGGGGACAGGTCGAACCACAAGGTCAGATCGGGTTGGCGCCCCTGCTGCACCCATTGTTCGAGTTGCGCCAGCACACTGGTATCGAAGCCGCGTCCGCCGCCTTGGTAGGCAAAGGTGGCGTCCGTGAATCGGTCACACAGTACTGTCACGCCGCGCGCAAGTGCGGGTTCGATGCAGCGCTGCAGGTGGTCGCGGCGCGCCGCGAAGACGAGCAACGACTCGGTCATTGCATCCATCGGCTGGTGCAACAGCAACTCGCGCAGGTGCTCGGCGAGCACGCTGCCGCCGGGCTCGCGTGTCAGCACCACGTCTTGTCCGCGCGCCTGCAGCCAATCCCGCAGTGCACTGATGTGCGTGGACTTTCCAGCCCCGTCGATGCCTTCGAAGGTGATGAATCGGCCCGTCATCGCTTCGCCTCGTCCTGGCATTTCACGCCTGTGCCTAGCGCAGGTCCCGGCGGGTTCATGAGCCGATCTTCTTCTGGTACTTGTTCACCGCGCGATTATGGTCGGCCAGGTTGTCGCTGAAGACGCTGCTGCCGTCGCCGCGCGCGACGAAGTACAGCGCCTTGGTGGGGGTCGGTTTCACCACCGCCTGCAGCGACGCGGCACCGGGCATGGCGATGGGTGTGGGCGGCAGCCCCGCGCGAGTGTAGGTGTTGTAGGCGCCATCGGCGAGCAGATCGCGCTTGCGCAGGTTGCCGTCGAAGGCCTCGCCCAGGCCGTAGATCACCGTCGGATCGGTCTGCAGCGGCATGCCGATACGCAGGCGGTTCAGGAACACACCGGCCACGAGCCCGGGGTCGTCCTTGGGGCCGGTCTCCTTTTCGACGATGGAGGCCAGGATCAATGCCTGCTCCGGACTCTTCAGCGGCGTATCGGGCGCTCGCTGCAACCAGGCGGCATCCAGCCGCCGCTGCATCGCGGCTCGCGAGCGGCGCAGCACGGCCAGGTCGCTGACGCCGCGGCTGTAGGCGTAGGTATCGGGAAAGAAGCGGCCTTCGGCACTTGTAACGGGATCGCCCAGCGCCTGCATCAGCTGCGCATCGCTCATGCCGGCGCTCAGCGGCTTCAGGTGCGGCGCGGCGGCGAGCGCGGCGCGCACTTGGCGCAGCGTCCAGCCCTCGACAAGACGCAGCTTTTCGAGCGTTTCGTCACCCTGCACCATCTTGTCGAGCAACTGCCTTGGCGTGGCCCCGACCTCGATTTCATAGCTGCCCGCACGGATGCGCCTGGCCTGTCCCGACCAGCGGAACCATTGGTACAGCAGCTCGGGATGCGTCAGCACGCCGGCGTTGACCCAAGCGATCGCCACGTCGCGCGGTGTGGTGCCGGCTTCGATCGACAGCTCGGCCGATGTGCCCGCCAGCGGCAATGGGCGTTCGAGCCACCACCAGGCGACGCCCGCAGCCAGTGCGCCCGCGAGGACCAGCAATGCCAGGGCGCCGAGCAGCCAGCGCGACCCTTTGGACGTCGAAGACATGGTCGGTGATGATAATCAGGGCATGTCTGAACAATCCTCACCCTCGCACCAGTTCGACGGCGCGGTGCGCCTGTCCGACTGGGGCGTGATCCGCGCGCACGGGGCCGATGCAGCCACCTTCCTGCACAGCCAACTGACGCAGGACGTCACGCATCTCGACGGCCGACATGCGCGCCTGGCGGGCTACTGCTCGCCCAAGGGTCGCCTGCTCGCGACCTTCGTGATGTGGCGCAGTGCCGAAGACGAGATTTTGCTGGCCTGCAGTGCCGACCTGCTGCCCGCCACGCTCAAGCGCCTGTCGATGTTCGTGCTGCGCGCCAAGTGCAAGCTTGGCGACGCCAGTGCGCAGTGGCCGCTTCACGGCCTGGCCGGCGCGTCGGCCGATGCACTGGTCGGCTCCGCCGTGCCGGCCAAGCCTTGGTCCAGCGGCCAGCACGGGGCTGCCCGGGTGATCCGGCTGCCCAGCGCCGACGGCACGTCGCGCTACCTCTGGGCCGGGCCGCAGGAGCCACCGCTTGCCGGCCTCGGCCCGGATGGTTGGCGCTGGCTCGAGGTACGCAGCGGCGTGGCCCGCGTGGTGGCCGCGACCTCGGAGCAGTTCGTGCCGCAGATGCTGAACCTGGAATTGCTGGGCGGCGTCGATTTTCAGAAGGGTTGTTATCCAGGCCAGGAGGTGGTGGCGCGCAGCCAGTACCGTGGCACGTTGAAGCGTCGCACCTACTTGATGGACAGTTCCGGCCCCTTGTCCAGCGGCATGGAGGTATTCCACAGCGCCGATCGCGGCCAGCCCGCTGGCATGGTGGTGCTGGCGGCGTCGCTGCCGGACGGCCGGCATACCGCGCTGGTGGAGCTGAAGATGGCCGCACTGGAGGGAGGCGAACTGCATGCCGGCGACGCCGCAGGTGCCCTGCTTGCACCCGCTGCCCTGCCCTATTCACTGGCCGCGCAAGCGGCCTGACCCGGCGGTTTGACGGGTTCCATGCGGCCGGGCCGACGCCAGCTTTTCATCTACTGGCGCGTGGCATCGGCCGACGTGGCGGCGGCGTTGCGGGCCACGCGCGCCGTGCAAGCGCAATTGAGGCGGAACCATCAGACATTGCGCACCGGGTTGTACCAGCACACCGAAGCCTCGGCCGGCGAGGCCACGCTGATGGAAGCCTACGCATTGGCCTCGCAGGCTGCGTGCAATGGCATCGATGCCGCGATGCAGCAGCGCATCGAAGCGGCCAGCGCCGAGGCGCTGCAGCCGTGGCTGCGCGGCGTACGCCACGTCGAGGTCTTCGACGCCTGCGACGATTGACCGTGCTGGCGCGAGCTACAGCGCGCGCACCATCTCCACGTGCGCGATGCCGGCTTCGTCGAAGGGGCTGCCGCGCACCGTGAAGCCGGCGCGGGTGTAGAAGCCGGTGGCGCTCATCTGCGCGTGCAGCATCACCTCGTGGTCGCCGCGCTGGCGCGCACAGGCGATCAGCGCGTCGAGCAGCGCGCGGCCGATGTCAGCGCCTCGCATCGCCTGCAGCACGGCCATGCGGCCGATCTTGGCCACGCCCGGCGAGTGTTCGAGCAGACGGCCCGTGCCGAGCGCCATGCCGAAGCGGTTGTAGGCCACGGCGTGCACGCAGGCCGAGTCGGCTGCGTCCCATTCCAGCTCGGCCGGGATCTGCTGCTCCTGCACGAACACGGTGCCGCGGATGGGCCGTGCCTCGCGGCCCAGTTCGTCCCAGGTGCCCAGGCGCACCTCGACCATCGGCTTGCCGGCTTCGAAAGACTGCAGCAGCTCGCGCAACTGCGCAGGCACTGGCAGTGAGGTCTGCGTCTTCGGGTCTGCGAAGACATAGACCAATTCGCCGCCGACGAGCAGCGTCTCGCCACGGAACACCGCCACGCCGAACAGGATCGATGAGTTGCCGATGCGCGCACAGCGCACACCGACATCGAGTTGATCGTCGTAACGCGCCGAGCCTGTGTACTCGAGCGTGGCCTTGCGCACGTACAGGTCGCCTTCGAGGTAGTCCATCGTTTCCTGGTACGGCATGGCCATGGCGCGCCAGTAGCCGGCGACCGCCGTGTCGAAGTACATCAGGTAGTGGCCGTTGAAGACGATCTTTTGCATGTCGACTTCGGCCCAGCGCACGCGCAGCCGGTCGAAGAAGCGGAACTCGCCTCGATTCATGGTTTCCATGCTCCGTTCATGGCCTCGGCCGCGGCCTGCTGCGCCTCGCCGGCTTCCTTCAACACCCGGCCCATCTTGATGAAGTCATGCGTCAGCCCGCGGTACAGCTCCAGCGCCACCGGCACGCCGGCCGCGCGCAGCCGGTCGGCATAGGCCAAGCCCTCATCGACCAGCGGGTCGCACTCGGCAAGGATGACACAGGCCGGCGCCACGCCCTCCAGGTCGTCGCAGCGCAGCGGCGCGAAGCGCCAGTCGGCACGATGCGAGTGATCGATGTAGTGGTCGAAGAACCAGGCTATGGTGGATGCATCGAGCAAGAAGCCATTGGCAAACAGGCGCTGCGACGCGGTTTCGCCATAGGCCGCAGTGCCCGGCGTGATGAGCAACTGCATCGCCAGGCGCAGGCCGTGGTCGCGTGCCAGGATCGCGCATACCGCTGCCAAGGTGCCGCCGGCGCTGTCGCCGCCCACCGCCAGGCGCGTGCCGTCGACGCCGAGCGAGGCGCCCTGCCCTTGCAGCCATCGCAGCGCCGACCAGGCATCCTCCACGGCGGTGGGAAAGCGGTGCTCGGGCGCGAGACGGTAGTCCAGCGCGACCACCGCAGCACCGCTGCGCAGCGCGAGTTGGCGGCAAAGACTGTCGTGGGTTTCAAGCGAGCCGATGACGAAGCCGCCGCCGTGCAGGTACAGCAGCACTGGGATGCGCTCGTGCGAATCGGCGTACAGCCGTGCCGGCAACGACACGCCGTCGCGGGCGGGCAAAGTGAAGTCGACGACACGCCGCACAGGTGCCCGTGGCAGGTCGAGGATCTCTGCCGCCGCGGCGTAGCTCGATCGCGCCTGCAGCGGCGTCTGCGCATGCAGCGGAACATTGCGCGCGCGCTGGATGCGCTGCAGCAGCCCGGACATGCGGGGCGCGAGGAGTTGCGATCGGGGTTTCAAGCCTTGGGCAAGTGTTGCGGCCGGAAAACGAAGAAGCCCGAAAGCTTGTGGCCTTCGGGCTGCGCGGGTCGGAGCGAGCGCGCTTCAGTCGCGCCGCTTCTTGTCGGCCTGGATTCAGCCGTGCTTCTGGTCGAAGAACTGTTCGTCTTCGGTCGAGCCCTTCAGCGCGGCCGTGGAGGCATCACGCTCGATCGTGGTGGTCACCGCGTCGAAGTAGCCGGTGCCGACTTCACGCTGGTGCTTCACCGCGGTGAAGCCGCGCTCCGCGGCGGCGAACTCGGCCTCCTGCAGTTCGACGAAGGCGCTCATGTTGTTGCGCGCATAGCCATGGGCCAGGTTGAACATGCTGTAGTTCAGGCTGTGGAAGCCGGCCAGCGTGATGAACTGGAACTTGTAGCCCATCGCGCCCAGCTCGCGCTGGAACTTGGCGATGGTGGCGTCGTCCAGGTTCTTCTTCCAGTTGAAGCTGGGGCTGCAGTTGTAGGCCAGCAGCTTGCCCGGGAACTTCTTGTGGATGGCGTCGGCGAATGCCTTGGCGTAGGCCAGGTCGGGCTTGCCGGTCTCGCACCAGACCATGTCAGCCACTTCGCTGTAGGCCAGACCGCGCGAGATGGCCTGCTCGAGGCCCGGCTTGCAGCGGTAGAAGCCTTCGACCGTGCGCTCGCCGGTGAGGAACGGCTTGTCGATGGCATCGACGTCGCTGGTCACCAGGTCGGCGGCTTCGGCGTCGGTGCGCGCGATCACCAGCGTGGGCGTACCCATGACGTCCGCCGCCAGGCGCGCCGCGGTCAGCTTGGCCACCGCTTCACGCGTGGGCACCAGCACCTTGCCGCCCATGTGGCCGCACTTCTTCACCGAGGCCAGTTGGTCCTCGAAGTGCACGCCGGCAGCGCCGGCTTCGATCATCGACTTCATCAGCTCGAAGGCATTGAGCACGCCACCGAAGCCGGCTTCGGCGTCGGCCACGATCGGCGCGAAGAAGTCGATGTCGTTCTTGCCTTCGGACCACTGGATCTGGTCGGCGCGCTGGAAGGTGTTGTTGATGCGCTTGACCACCACAGGCACCGAGTTCACCGGGTACAGCGACTGGTCGGGGTACATCTCGCCGGCCGAGTTGGCATCGCCAGCCACCTGCCATCCCGACAGGTAGATGGCCTTCAGGCCCGCCTTGACCTGCTGCATCGCCTGGTTGCCCGTGAGCGCGCCGAGCGTGTTGACGAAGGGCTCGGTATTGACCAGGTTCCACAGCTTCTCGGCACCGCGCTTGGCGATGGTGTGCTCGATCGGCAGCGAGCCACGCAGGCGCACCACGTCGGCGGCGCTGTAGGAACGCTTCACGCCCTTCCAGCGCGGGTTCTGCGCCCAGTCCTTCTCGAGGGCGGCGGCTTGTTGTTCACGGCTCAGGTTGCTCATGGGGACTCCTTGATTGAGTGGCTGGTTCGAAGCTGAGGAAACAGGCTCTAGCCTAATGCGATGTGCCGACTTTGTGAAGACTTGTGTCTTATATATGACTTTGAGTTCGATTCCATATAAATCAATGAGTTAGGAGGCGCTTGCCGCAATATGGAATGCATTTTGATCAAACGAAAGCCCATGCTGCAGTGCAGCGACGGTGGCTTCCATGATGCGGAATATGGCAAGCGCCATGTGGAAGTCAACGCTCCCTTTATTGCGCTACAAGCATGCAGCGGACCGACGGCACAGCAGCCATCACGGTTCACTTCGTTGGCGGGGATGCGCACCGGCTGCCAGCCGATGATGGCGCGGCGAGGTGCCGAACGAGCTGCAGAGTGCGGCCTCGTATGATCCGCCAGCTTCAGACCGATGGCCCGACGATGAGCTCCTTCGCCTTCCTCTCTGACAACCGCTTTCTGAAGGCACCTGGCGCCGGCGCCGAGCGAGCCCTATGCCGTGGCCGGCATTGCCTGGGACGGATCGACCACCAACCGCCCGGGAGCCCGCCTGGGGCCGCGCGCCATCCGCCAGGCCAGCCACATGCTGTGCGACGGCGTGCATCCGCTGTTCGATGTCAGCCCGAGCGCAACTGCTGCTCGATGTGGGCGACCTGCCGCTTGCCGAACACCAGCCTCGATGGCATGCGCATGGCGATGCCGCCGCTGGTGGATGCGTTGATCCGCAAGCACCACATGGCCTGGCTGGGCGGCGACCATTCGATCACGCTGCCGCTGCTGCGTTGCTACCGGCGCTGGCTGGGCCGGCCGCTGGCGGTGATCCACTTCGACGCGCACTGCGACACCTGGAGCGACCACTTCGGCGAACCCAGTGGCCATGGCACCTGGGTCTACGAGGCCATGCAGGAAGGCCTGGTGATCAATGAATGTTTCATGCAGCTCGGCATCCGCTCGGCCGGCGTGCGCGAGGCGCGTGAGTATGTGCGCGAGCAAGGCGGGCTGATCTTCGATGCACGATGCCTGCGTGGCCTGGAAAGCGCGGCGCAACTGGCGCCGGTGCTGAATGCGATGCGCGAGCGGCTGGCACGGCACGGCAATCCGCCGCTGTACCTGAGCCTGGACATCGACGTACTTGATCCCGCTTTCGCGCCGGGCACCGGCACGCCCGAGCCGGGCGGTCTGACGAGCAACCAGGTATTCACCGTGCTGGAGGAACTGGCCGGAGCGCCCTTCGTCGGCATGGACTGTGTGGAGGTATCTCCGCCCTACGACCATGCCGAGCTCAGCAGCTATGCCGCTGCGCGCTTCGTCTGGACCTACCTGTGCGGCTGCATCGCCCGCGGCGCCTGGCGCACGCCCTGAAGCCTACGGCTACAGCGCCAGCGCCGTAGTCTTCTTCACTGTGCGCAGCACCAGCATCGAGTTGGAGCGCGCCACGCCGGGCAGGCGCATCAGCACCTCGGTGTGGAAGCGCTCCAGGTCCTCGGCATCGCGGTAGGCAAAGCGCAACAGGTAGTCGTTGGAGCCGGCCACGTAGAAGCAATCCAGGATTTCCGGTGCATTGCGCACCGCCTGCTCGAAGGCCTCGAGCTGCTGGTTGTTCATGCTTTCCAGATTGATGATGGTGAAGCTGGTGCCATGGCGGCCCACCGCCTTCGGGTTGAGCAGCGCCACGTACTGCGCGATCACGCCCGAATCCTCGAGCTGCTTCACGCGCCGCAGACAGGCCGACGGCGACAGGTGGACCTGCTGCGCCAGCTCCACGTTGGACAGCCGGCCGTCGCGTTGCAGGGCGTCGAGAATGGCCCGGTCGATCGAATCGAGTTGCACAGGCGCCGTCGAATTCCGCATTAGCTGCCGCCCAATTAGCTGTTCATCGCATGATATTGCAGACGAGGGTCGCCATCCCACCCATTGCGCCAGCACATTGTTGGCTGCTTTGTTTAGACTTCAGACCGTGATGATTCGAGTCCCGAATTCGTCGTCTTTGCTGTGCCACTCCTGGAGGAAACCGCGATGAAGCCCGAACTCGACGCATTCTGGATGCCGTTCACCGCCAGCCGCCAGTTCAAGAAGGCGCCGCGCATGCTGGTCAAGGCCTCTGGCATGTACTACTGGGACGACCAGGGCCGGCAGATCCTCGATGGCGTGGCCGGGTTATGGTGCGTGAACGCCGGCCACAACCGGCCGAAGGTGGTGAAGGCCATCCAGGCGCAGGCCGCCGAGATGGACTACGCACCACCGTTCCAGATGGCCCACCCGAAGGCCTTCGAACTGGCCGAGAAGGTCGCCAGCCTGGCGCCTGCCGGCATGAACAAGGTGTTCTTCACCAACTCGGGCTCCGAGTCGGTGGAAACCGCATTGAAGATGGCCATCGCCTACCACCGCGCGCGCGGCGAAGGCCAGCGCACCCGGCTGATCGGCCGCGAGCGCGGTTATCACGGCGTCAATTTCGGCGGCATCTCGGTCGGTGGCATTTCCGGCAACCGCAAGATGTTCGGCACGCTGCTGGCGGGCGTGGACCATATTCGCCACACCCATGACCCGGTGCGCAACGCCTTCAGCATCGGCCAGCCCGAGCATGGCGCCGACATCGCCGACGACCTGGAGCGCGTGATCGCGCTGCACGACGCGTCGACCATTGCCGCGGTCATCGTCGAGCCGATCGCCGGGTCCACCGGCGTGCTGATTCCTCCCAAGGGCTACCTGAACCGGCTGCGCGACATCTGCGACAAGCACGGCATCCTGCTGATCTTCGACGAGGTCATTACCGGCTTCGGACGTACCGGCACACCCTTTGCCGCCACCACCTTCGGCGTCACGCCCGACTTGATGACCCTGGCCAAGGGCCTGACCGGCGGCGCGGTACCGATGGGCGCGGTGCTGGCCAGGCAGGCGATACACGACGTGTTCATGACCGGCCCCGAACACATGATCGAGTTTGCGCACGGCTACACCTATTCGGCGCACCCGCTGGCCTGCGCGGCCGGGCTGGCGACGCTCGAAACCTATGCCGACGAGGGCCTGCTGACGCGTGCCGCGCAGTTGCAGGCGTACTTCGGCGAGGCACTGCATTCGCTGAAGGGCTTGCCGAATGTCATCGACATCCGCAACTTCGGCCTGGTCGGCGGCGTCGAGCTGGCGCCGCTGGCGGGCGAGCCGACCAAGCGCGCGCTGGGCATCTTCCTCGACTGCTACGACAAGGGCGTGATGCTGCGCTACACCGGCGACATCATCGCCGTGTCGCCGCCGCTGATCATCGAACGCCAGCAAATCGACCGCATCGTCGACACGCTGCGCGGCGCGATCCAGCGTGCCGCCTGAAACCCGTCCAATCAACGCCGTTACACGAGGGCTTGCCTAGCGCATACCGCTTCATGGACCTGCTGAGCGCCGATCGCGAACTCACCCGCAATTCCTACTACGCGGCCACGGCCGAGCGCAGGCAGGCATACCCGCCACTGCAGGGCAGCCGCTCTTGCGACGTGGCGGTGGTGGGCGGTGGTCTGGCCGGCTTGTCGGCGGCGCTGGAACTGGCGGAGCGAGGCTTTTCGGTCACGCTGCTCGAGGCGCGGCAGCTCGGCTGGGGTGCCAGCGGGCGCAACGGCGGCCAGGCCATCCACGGTCTGGCCTGCGACCAAACCGTCATCGAAGAGCAACTCGGCCTGCACGAGGCCAAGCGCGTCTGGGGTATGTCGATCGAAGCGTTGGACCTGCTGCGCCAGCGTATCGCCCGCCATGACATCGCCTGCGACTGGCGCGACGGCTACCTCGGGTTGGCCACCAATGCGCGCAAGGGGCGCGAGCTGCAGGACTGGGCCGAGCGCATGGACCGGGTCTACGGCTACGTGCAGCAGCACATCCCACCGGCCGAGATGCCGCGCTGGATTGCCAGCGACCGTTTCCACAGCGGCGTGTTCGATGCACGCTCGGGCCACCTGCATCCGCTGAAGTACACGCTGGGGTTGGGGCGCGCTGCCGCAGCGGCAGGCGTGACGATCCATGAGAAGACGCCGGTGCAGTCGCTGCAGCCGGGCGAAACAGTTTGCTTGCGCACGGCGCAGGGCCAACTGCAGGCCAAGCACGTGCTCCTGGCCGGCAACGTCTACCTGCAGGGCGTCGCGCCGCAGCTCGAATCGCGCATCATGCCGGTGGGCACCTATATCGCCTGCACCGAAAGGCTGCACGATGCGCTGGCCGACAGCCTGATCCCGTCGCGCGCGGCGGTGTGCGACACCAACTTCGTGCTCGACTACTTCCGCACCACCAACGACCAGCGATTGCTCTACGGAGGGCGCGTCAGCTACAGCACGGCGACGCCGATGAACCTGGCCGAGAGCATCCGCCAGCGCATGGTCGGCAGCTTCCGGCAGCTGGCGTCGGCGAAGGTGGAATTCGCCTGGGGTGGCTTCGTCGACATCTCGATGAACCGCGCCCCCGACTTCGGCCGGCTGTCCGCGGCGGGCGGCTATGCTGCGAACGTGTACTACCTGCAAGGCTTCTCCGGCCACGGCTTGGCACTGACTGGACTGGCCGGCAAGCTGGTGGCCGAAGCCATCGCCGGCGATGCCAGCCGCTTGGACGTGTTCGCGCGCATCAAGCACCGCACTTTCCCCGGCGGGCGTCTGCTGCGCACGCCGGCACTGGTGCTGGGCATGGCCTGGTACCGAATGAGGGACCTGGTCGCATGAGTCTGACCCTTCCCGTGGTGCTGGTGCCGGCCTGCAACCGGCAACTCGGCCACCACCCCTTCCACATTGCCGGCAAGAAATATGTCGACTTCGTGCGCCTGGCCGGCTGCCTGCCGCTGGTGGTGCCGAACGCGCTGGACAGCGAGATCGAAACGCTGCTCGATCTGGCCGACGGCGTGCTGCTGACCGGCTCGCCGTCGAACGTGCACCCGCGCCATTTCGACGAGGGCGTGCACAACCCGGAGCTGCCGCTGGACGTGGAGCGCGACCAGTGGACCCTGCCCTTCATCCCCAAGGTGCTGGCGCGCGGCCTGCCGCTGTTTGCCATCTGCCGCGGTACGCAGGAAACCAACGTGGCGCTGGGCGGATCGCTGCACCAAGCGGTGCAGGACGTGCCGGGTTATGCCGACCATCGCGCCCAGGCCGATGCCAGCGCCGAAGTGCAGTACGGCCTGGCGCACGAGGTCGAGGTCATGCCCGGCGGTGTGCTGCCGCGCATCCTGGACCGCGAGCGCTTCCAGGTGAACTCGGTTCATGGCCAGGGTGTGAATCGACTGGCGCAGGATTTGCATGTGGAGGCGCGCGCCCCCGACGGGCTCATCGAAGCGTTTTCCTACCCCAAGTCAGCGGGCTTCAATCTGTGCGTTCAGTGGCATCCCGAGTGGCAGGCGAGCAGCAACCCGGTGTCGGTGCAGCTGGCGCAGGCCTTCGGGAAGGCCTGCCGGGAGTACCGCGAGCAGTACCGAGTACCGCTGCCCTAGTGTGGGCCCCCTGGCAGACGACGGGTTCGTCGGTGGCGCCCCAAGAACAGCCGCCGCGCAGGAAAACAGCCTAGGTGTCCCATGGTTCAAAGAGAGAATTTCACCTTTAGCGAGCTCGAACAGTGGCTCAACACGCATCGCGTCACCGAGATCGAATGCCTGGTGCCCGACCTCACCGGGGTGGCGCGCGGCAAGATCCTGCCGCGCGAGAAGTTCACCGAAGACCGCGGCATGCGCCTGCCCGAGGCCGTGGTGGCGATGGGCGTGACCGGCGAATTCCCGGAGGAGGGGCCGTATTACGACGTCATCAGCCCGACCGATCAGGACATGCACCTGCAGGCCGACCCGACCACGGTGCGCATCGTTCCCTGGGCCACCGACCCGACCGCGCAGGTCATCCACGATTGTTATGACAAGCACGGCAAGCTCGTGCCTTTTGCGCCGCGCTCGGTGCTGCGCCGGGTGTGTGGCCTGTTCGAGGCCGAAGGCTGGAAGCCGGTGGTCGCGCCGGAGCTCGAGTTCTACCTGGTCGCCCGCAATACCGACCCGGACATGCCGCTGAAGCCGCCCATCGGCCGCAGCGGCCGGGCGGAAACTTCGCGCCAGGCCTATTCGATCGACGCGGTGAACGAGTTCGACCCGCTGTTCGAAGACGTCTACGACTACTGCGAGAAGATGGAGCTGAACGTGGACACGTTGATCCACGAGGTCGGCGCCGGGCAGATGGAGATCAACTTCTTCCATGCCGACCCGCTGAGCCTGGCCGACGAGACCTTCCTGTTCAAGCGCACCGTGCGCGAGGCGGCGCTGCGCCACGATATGTACGCCACCTTCATGGCCAAGCCGATTGCCGGCGAGCCGGGCAGCGCGATGCACGTGCACCAGAGCCTGGTGAGCCTGGAGACGGGCCTCAACATCTTCAGCAAGCCCGACAGCTCGGCCAGCCAGGAGTTCCTCTGGTACATCGGCGGGCTGCAGCGCTACATCCCGGCGGCGATGGCCTTGTTCGCGCCCTATGTCAATTCCTACCGCCGGCTGGTGCGCTCGAACGCCGCGCCGATCAACATCCAGTGGGGCACCGACAACCGCACCGTCGGCATCCGTTCGCCGGTGGCCGGTCCGCAGGCACGGCGCATCGAAAACCGTGTCATCGGCGCCGATGCCAACCCCTACGTGGCACTTGCCGCCACGCTGGCCTGCGGCTACCTGGGCATCAAGAACCGCATCGCACCCAGTCACGAATGCAAGGGCGATGCCTACCTGGGTGCGCATGCGCTGCCGCGCAGCCTGGGCGAAGCGCTGCAATTGCTGCGTGACGAGAAGGACCTGGCCGAGGTGCTTGGCCAAGGCTTCGTCACCGTCTACACCGAGGTCAAGGAAGTCGAATACGCCGAATTCATGAAGGTCATCTCGCCCTGGGAGCGGGAACACCTGCTGCTGCACGTCTGAGGACTCCGACCATGCGTACCACCGCCGACTGGCAACGGGCCGACGCCGCCCACTTCCTGCACCCCTTCACCGACTTCAAGGCGCTGGCCGGCAAAGGCTCGCGCATCATCACCCGTGCCGACAACATCTACCTGTGGGACAGCGACGGCCACAAGATCCTCGACGCGATGTCCGGTCTGTGGTGCGTGAACGTCGGCTTTGGCCAGCGCGCGCTGATCGATGCCGCCACAAGGCAGATGAGCGAGCTGCCCTTCTACAACGCCTTCTTCCAGACGGCCACGCCGCCGGCCATCGAACTGGCCGAGCTGCTTGCCGAGGTGACACCGCCGCAGTTCCAGCACGTGTTCTTCTCGGGCTCGGGCTCCGAGGGCAACGACACCGTGGTGCGCATGGTGCGCCGCTACTGGGACATCCTGGGTCAGCCCGCGCGCCAGGTCATCATCAGCCGGCACAACGCCTATCACGGCTCGACCATGGCCGGTGCCTCGCTCGGTGGCATGGGCGGCATGCATGCGCAGGGCGGCCTGCCGATCCCTGGCATCACGCATATCCAGCAGCCGCACTGGTGGGAACAGGGCCGTGAAAGCGGCCTCGACCGCGAAGCCTTTGGCCTCGTCGCGGCGGGCTGGCTGGAACAGAAGATCCTGGAGCTCGGCGCCGACAAGGTGGCGGCCTTCATCGGCGAGCCGGTGCAAGGCGCCGGCGGCGTGATCGTGCCGCCCGAGAGCTACTGGCCCGAAATCCAGCGCGTCTGCGACAAGTACGGCATCCTGCTGGTCAGCGACGAGGTCATCACCGGCTTCGGCCGCACCGGCCACTGGTTCGGCTGCGAACGCTTCGGCTACAAGCCCGACCTGATGACCTTCGCCAAGGGCGTGACCAGCGGCTATGTGCCGCTGGGTGGCGTGATGGTCGGCGACCGCATCGCCAAGGTATTGATCGACCAGGGCGGTGATTTCAACCACGGCTATACCTACTCCGGCCACCCGGTCGCCTGCGCGGTGGCCGTGGCCAACATCCGGCTGATCCAGCAGCTGAAACTGGTGGAGCATGTGCACGACAACGTCGGTCCGTACCTGGCGTCGATGTTCGACACGCTGAGCAACCACCCGCTGGTGGGCGAGGTGCAGACCTGCGGCCTGATGGGTGCGTTGCAACTGGTCAAGGACAAGGCTCGTGGCACGGCCTTTCCCGCCGATTTGGAAATGGGCATGGTCTGCCGCGGTCACTGCTTCGGCAACGGACTGATCATGCGCGCCGTCGGCGACCGCATGATCATCGCCCCGCCGCTGGTCATCACCCGGGCGCAGATCGACGAGATGATGGCGCTGGTAGGCCGTTGCCTCGACCTGAGCCTGGCCGATGCACAGCGCAACGGCTGGCTGGCCTGAGCGGGCGCCCGAGCACTTCCCCGGATATCCAGCGAACGACCCGCCCCTACACTCAAGCTGCAGTCACCCACCCACCCGGAGCCTTGTTCATGAGCATCATCTCGTTCCGCCCCGCAGCTGTGTTGTTTGCTGCCGCGATCGCACTGGCCTCGCCGGCGACCTGGGCGCAGGAGGAAGAGAAAGTTCTCAATGTCTACAACTGGTCGGACTACATCTCCGAAGACACGATCAAGAACTTCGAGAAGGAAACCGGCATCAAGGTGCGTTACGACAATTTCGACAACAACGAAATCGTGCACGCCAAGCTGGTGGCCGGAAAGACCGGTTACGACATCGTCGTGCCCTCGTCCAACTGGGCCAAGCTGCAGGTCGACGGCGGCCTGCTGCGCAAGATCGACAAGGCGCAGCTGTCGAACTACAAGAACCTCGACCCGGCGCTGCAGGTGCAGCTGGCACGCATGGACCCCGGCAACGATTACATGGTCAACTGGCTGTGGGGCTTCACCACCGTGGGCATCAATGTCGATAAGGTCAAGGCGGCACTGGGTGATATGCCGATGCCCGAGAACGTCTGGGACCTGGTGTTCAAGCCTGAGTACATCAGCAAGCTGAAGAGCTGTGGCGTGTCCTTCCTCGATTCCGCCACCGAGGTCGTGCCGGCCGCGCTGCATTACCTGGGCAAGCCGCCGTTCAGCAAGAACCCGGCCGACTACACGGCAGCGGCCAACGCGCTCAAGGCGGTGCGCCCGTACATCACCGTGTTCAGCTCCTCGGGCTACATCAACGACATGGCCAACGGTTCGATCTGCGTGGCGCTGGGCTGGTCGGGTGACATCAACATCGCGCGCCAACGCGCCATCGACGGCAAGACTGGCAACAACATCCAGGCGCTGATTCCGAAGAACGGCGGGCTGCTGTTCTTCGATGTGATGGTCATCCCGGCCGATGCCGCACACCCGGGCAATGCGCACAAGTTCATCAACTACGTGCTGCGCGGCGAGGTGCATGCGTCACTGACCAACAAGGTCTTCTACGCCAACCCGAACCTCGAATCCAAGAAGTTCATCAAGCCCGAGGTGGCGAACAACCCGACGGTGTTCCTGCCGCCGGCGGACATGAAGACGATGGTCCCCCCGGATGCGCTGAACAACGACTTGCGCCGGCTGATGACGCGCACCTACACGGCGTTCAAGACCGGCCTGTAGCCCCAGCGTTCGAGCGACCGGGGCTAGTGATGGTGGGCAGCGCGAACGGCAGCACGGGCGACTCGGCGTTCCTGCGCATCGAGAACCTGGTCAAGGATTTCGACGGCTACAAGGCCGTCAACGATGTCAGTCTCGACATCGCCAAGGGCGAGATCTTTGCGCTGCTCGGCTCCTCGGGTTGCGGCAAGAGCACGCTGCTGCGCATGCTGGCCGGCTTCGAGACGCCCACTTCCGGGCGCATCGTGCTCGCCGGGCAGGATCTGGCGACGTTGCCGCCGTACCAGCGGCCGATGAACATGATGTTCCAGAGCTACGCGCTCTTCCCGCACCTGACTGTGTGGGACAACATCGCCTTCGGCCTGCGGCGCGACGGCCTGCCCAGGGACAAGGTCGCCGAGCGCGTGGAGGCCATGCTCAAACTGGTGCAGCTGGGCAAGTTCGCCAAGCGCAAACCGCACCAGTTGTCGGGTGGCCAGCAACAGCGCGTGGCGCTGGCGCGCAGCCTGGCCAAGCAGCCGCAGCTGCTGCTGCTGGACGAACCGCTGGGTGCGCTGGACAAGAAGCTGCGCGAGGAAACGCAGATCGAGCTGGTGAACATCATCGAGCAGGTCGGCGTGACCTGCGTGATGGTCACGCACGACCAGGAAGAAGCCATGACCATGGCCTCGCGCATCGCCATCATGAGCGAGGGCCGCTTCCTGCAGGTCGGTCCGCCAGGCGAGATCTACGAAACGCCGGCGACACGCTTCGTGGCCGACTTCATCGGCAACGTCAACCTGATGGACGGCACACTCGAGGTGGACCAGCCCGACCACGTCATCATCGGTTGCGCCGACTGCAAGCACTACGTCGGGCACGGCATCACCGGCAACGAAGGCATGGCGGTGACCGTGGCGCTGCGGCCGGAGAAGATCCACCTGTCGCGCAAGACACCCGAGGACGAATACAACACCGCCCAGGGCACGATCAAGGAGTTGTCCTACTTCGGCAGCTTCACCGTGTATCACGTCGAACTGGCCAGTGGCGCAAGGCTGAAAGTCAGCATGACCAACGTGCAGCGCCACCGCGACGACGAATTCACCTGGGGCGACACGGTTTTTGCCCACTGGTCACGCTCGGCGCACGTGGTGCTGACGCAATGAGGACCTGGGCATGCCCGGCCTGATCGCACGCCTCGCCAACCCGAGGGCCTGGCTCAGCGGGCGCACGGCGGTGATCGGCGTGCCCTACCTGTGGCTGCTGGCCTTCTTCCTGCTCCCGTTCGTCATCGTCTTCAAGATCAGCGTCTCCGAGATGGAGACGGTGCAGTTCAAGGACCTGATCACGCTGAAGGACGGCGTGCTTTCGCTGTCGCTGAAGCTGTCGAACTATGTCTTCATCACGCAGGACGCGTTGTACGTGAAGACCTATCTCGCCAGCCTGAAGTACGCGGCGGCGACCACGGTGTTGTGCCTGGCCATCGGTTACCCCTTCGCCTACTTCATGGCCCGCGCCAAGAGCACCTTGCAGCCGACGCTGCTGATGCTGGTGATGCTGCCCTTCTGGACCTCGTTCCTGCTGCGCGTGTACGCCTGGAAGGGCCTGCTCAGCGACAACGGCTGGGTCGCCGAGCTGCTCATCGGCAGCGGCATCGACCAGTTGCTGGCCGCGGCCGGGTTGATTCCCGCGCCGGGCAAGCTGATGCACACGCCCTTCTCGCTGGTGCTGGGCATGACCTACACCTACCTGCCCTTCATGATCCTGCCGTTGTACGGCAACCTGGCGAAAATGGACCTGCGGCTACTGGAAGCTGCAGCCGACCTGGGGGCCACCGCCTGGACCGCGTTCTGGAAGATCACGGTGCCGCTGTCCAAGGCCGGCATCATTGCCGGGTCGATGCTGGTGTTCATCCCCTGCATCGGCGAATTCGTCATCCCCGAACTGCTGGGCGGGCCCGAGACATTGATGATCGGCCGCGTCATGTGGGACGAGTTCTTCTCCAACAACGACTGGCCAATGGCGTCCAGCGTGGCGGTGGTGATGGTGCTGCTGATCATCGTGCCGCTGGCGATCTTCAACAAGTACCAGGCCGAGGCGCAGGAGGCAAGGAAATGAGGGGTACCAGCGTCGCCTTCAACCGCTGGTTCGCGCGCGGCTGGCTGTCGGCTGGCTATGTCTTCCTCTACCTGCCGATCGTGGCGCTGGTGCTGTATTCGTTCAATGATTCGCCGATTCCCAATGTCTGGCGCGGCTTCACGCTGAAGTGGTATGCCGGCCTCGTCGACGACCATGAAATGCAGGCTGGGCTGTGGCTGAGCCTGAAGATCGCCTTTCTCACCGCCTGCGGCTCGGTGGTGCTGGGCACGCTGGCGGCCTTCGCGTTGGTCAAGTACAGGCGATTCACCGGGCGCACGCTGTTCAGCGGCATGGTCAACGCGCCGCTGGTCATGCCCGAGGTGGTAGTGGGCCTGTCGCTGCTGCTGATGCTGGTGTCGGTGCAGCGCGCCGTCGGTTTCCCCGAACGCGGCTTGATGACCATCTGGTTCGGCCACCTGCTGCTGGGCATGGCCTATGCCGCGGTGATCGTGCAGTCGCGCCTGCTCGACCTGAACCCCTCGCTCGAAGAGGCCGCGATGGACCTGGGCGCCAGGCCCGCGCAGGTGTTCTGGCTGGTGACGCTGCCGATGATCTCGCAGGCGCTGATGTCGGCCTGGCTGCTGACCTTCACCCTCTCGCTCGATGACGTGGTGCTGTCGGCCTTCCTGTCCGGCCCTGGCGCCACCACCATGCCGCTCGTGATCTTCTCGCGCGCGCGGCTCGGTTTGAACCCGAGCGTGAATGCGGTGGCGACCTTGATCGTGGCCGTCGTCTCCATCGGCGTGCTCGTCGCCAGCTACATGATCGCCCGGGCCGAGCGCAAGCGCCTGCTCGAACTGGCCGAGGCCACTCGTGCCTGAGCGACACATCCCAACCGACAACCCAGACCCCCTTCCAGGAGACGCTCGATGAAGTCCACCCCGCCCAGGACCACCTTGCTCGTGCTTGCACTGGCCGCTGCCTTCCCGGCCGCTGCGCAAAGCAACGCCGAGGTGATGAACGAGATCAAGGCCCTGCGCGACCGGGTCAACCAGCTCGAGCAGCAGCTGAAGGAGAGCCAGGCCAAGGCGGCTGCGGTGCCCACGCCGCAGTGGGGCATGACGCCCGAGCAGGCCGCGGAGCTGAACCGCCTGACCGTCAAGACCGAGGCGCTGGAGGACTCGCGCGAGGCCAACGGCTTCCTGGGGCTGAAGATCAGCGGGCAGATGCAGGCGGCCTACATCTACAACCGCGCGCAGGACCTGGCGGGCTTCCAGTTCCTGGATTCGGTGGCGAACTATGGCTACAACTACTGGAACTCATATATCGGCATGGCGATCCTCGACTTCCAGAAGGAGATGACCGACGGCACCAAATGGCGCCTCACGCTCGCGCCGCAGCGGGGCGTGGGTTCCGTCATCGACGGCTACTCCATCGTTCAGGAAGCCAGCGTCTCGGTGCCGCTGACCGACCTGCAGACGCGCTTCATCGCCGGCCAGATTCCCGACTGGTCGGGCTACGAATACTTGCAGCCGACGCTGAACAAACTGATCACCCACAACCTGCTGTTCGACTTCACGCTGCCCAGCGGCTACATCGGCGCCGGGTTCGACCTGACCAGCGGCAAGTGGGTCACGAAAATGATGCTGGCGCAGATGAACCAGAACGCCAACTCCTCGGCGGCAAAAGGTTCGGTGTTGACGGCCCGCGTCGACTATGCGCGCGGCGAATACCAGGGCTTCGGCATGGCTGGCGTCTATGGCCAGGCGCCCAACTTCGTGAATGGAGAAACCGCTCCCGACTCTGGGCAATACAACAACTCCAACCTCGGCCTGTTCGAGGTCGATGGCTACTTCATTCGCGGTGACTGGACCCTGCAAGGCCAGCTGAGCTACGGCTACCAGAAGTCGGCCGCGATCACGCCCGATGCGAACGGCGACTTCCGCACGGCCTCCTGGTACGGCCTGTCCACGCTGGCGGCCTACAAGTTCACGCCGCGCTTCGAAGGCGTCGGTCGTTTCGACTTCATCGACAACTCGCGCAACGGCGGCGGCCTGCTCGGCTATGGCACCAGCCCCGAAAACGGCATCGGCCCCGATGGCAACCTGGGATGTGATCCCGGCGTGGTCTTCGTCGACGGCTGCGACAAGGGTGCCAACCGCTACGCGTTGTCCTTCGGGCTGAACTACGTGTTCAACCCGAACACGATCTTCAAGGCCGAATACCGCTACGACTGGTCGAACCTCAACGTCTTCCAGTACGTCAGCGATGGCAGCTTCCGCAAGAGCAACAGCGTGCTTGGCGCCTCGGTGGTGGTGTCCTTCTGATACGCCACGGCGCCGTCCTGCCATGCCCAGCTGAAGGGCCCGTGCCGCGGCGTAGCATGCGGGTCATGGGTTGGCCGCTGGAGCACCGATGAAAGACCTGATCGAACGCCTGCGCACGGCAGGCGTGCACACGTTGCTGGCGCAGTTCACCGACATCCACGGCGTGGCCAAGGGCAAGTTTGTCCCGCTGGGCCACTTCGACGAGTTGCTGACCGATGGCGTCGGCTTTGCCGGGCCGTCCATCGCCGGCACCGGGCTGCCGCGCGTCGGTCCACGCGCCGAGTACTACGCCCGCGGCAACGCCAGCACCGTCACCGCGCTGCCCTGGATGCCCGGCGTGGCCCGCGTGGTGTGCGATGGTTTCGTCAATGGCCAGCCCTTCGATGCCTGCCCGCGCCAGGTGCTCAAGCGTGCGATGGCCCGCCTGGCCGAGCGCGGCTGGCACTTGCGCACTGGCATCGAGCCCGAGTTCTTCCTGCTGCGCCGCGAGGCTGAGCGTTGGCTGCCGGCCGATATGCAGGACCGCCTGGACAAGCCGTCCTACGACCTGAAGACACTGGCACGGCAAGGCGACTTCCTGCACGCGCTGCATGCAGCGCTGACCCAATGCGGTCTGGACGTCCTGCAGCTCGACCACGAAGACGCACATGGCCAATACGAGGTGAACTTCGGCTTCGACGAGGCGCTGGTCAGCGCCGACCACCTGATGCTGTTCAAGCTGGCGGCACAGGCCCTGGCCGAGCAGCGTGGCATGGTCTTTTCGATGATGCCCAAGCCCTTCTTCAATCAACCCGGCAGCGGCATGCACTTCCATGTGTCACTTTGGTCGGGCTGGAACCCGAAACGCCCGGACAACGCACATTGTGTGTTCGTGCCGCACCGCTCCGATGGCAGCGCCGACCGCGAGAGCACGCTTTCGCCCATTGGCCGGCAATTCATCGCCGGCGTGCTGGCCCATTCGGCGGCGCTGACCGCGCTGGTGGCACCCACGGTCAACTCCTACAAGCGCCTGCGCGTGGGCGAATCGCTGTCCGGCACGAGCTGGGCGCCGGCCTATGTGACGCAGGGGCCGAACAATCGCACCGCGGCGCTGCGCACGCTGCACGGCCGCTTCGAGTGGCGCGTGCCCGATTCCAGCGCCAACCCGTATCTGGCGACTGCGGCGCTGATCGCAGCAGGACTCGACGGCATCGACCGCAAGCTCGAACCACCGCCGGAATGCACCGACGACCTGTTCGACATGCCTTTGGCACAGATTCTCGAGCGCGGTATCGGGTTGCTGCCGCAAAGCCTGGGCGAGGCGCTGGACGCGCTGGCCGCCGACACGTCGATCTGCACGGCATTGGGCGAGACGCTGACGCACGAGTTCCTGCGCCTCAAGCGCGCCGAGGCGGCCGACTATGCGCAGCATGTCAGCGACTGGGAACTGCAACGCTATGCGGCGGCGTTCTGAGCGCCCCCAGGGCCGGGCTGCGCCCAGCCCGCCCCCCGCGGGGGTCAAGGAAAGTGGCGAAGCCACATTTCCTCGAGAGGGTGGCGCGCGAGCGGTTGTAGGTTGACGGCCGCATCACGTCCGCCGGCCGTCGTGCCGCTGCTGGCCTATGCCTGCCTGGCCGCGAGCATGGCCGTGGTCGGGCTGTACGTCGGGCTCTCCAAGCTGCTGCTGGCGGCCTTTCCGGTGTTCCTGCTGGCCTGGCTGCGCTTCGGCATGGCGGCGGTGGCCATGGCGCACTGGGTGCATCGCCGCGATGGCGATGCGCCGCTGTCGGCCCACGACCGCAGGCTGCTGTTCTGGGAGAGCTTCCTCGGCAACTTCCTGTTCTCGATCTGCATGCTCTACGGCGTGGCGCTGAGCTCGGCAGTGGCCGCGGGCGTGGTCATGGCGGCCATCCCCGCGGCCGTGGCGCTGTTGTCGCGCATCTTCCTGGGCGAGCGCATCCGCGGCCGCGTCATACTGGCCATTGGCTGTGCGGCGGCCGGCATCGCCTTGCTGGCGCTGGCCAAAGGCGCGCCGGGTCAGGCCGACGCCTCCGCCACGCATTGGGGCTACCTACTGCTGCTGGGTGCCGTGCTTTGCGAGGCCAGCTACGTGGTCATCGGCAAGCGGCTCACCGGCAGCGTGTCGCCGCGCCGCATCAGTGCGCTCATCAACCTGTGGGGCCTGGCGTTGGTGACGCCGCTGGGCCTGTGGCAGGCCTGGCGCTTCGACTTCGCGGCCGTGCAGTTGCCGATGTGGGGCCTGCTGCTGTTCTATGCGGTGGCCGCCAGCATGCTCACCGTGTGGCTGTGGATGCAGGGCCTGCGCCATGTGCCGGCGCCGCAGGCCGGCGTGTTCACGGTGATGTTGCCAATCAGCGCGGCCCTGGTTGGCGTGCTGTTCCTGGGCGAGGCTTTCGCGGCGACGCACCTGGTGGCCCTTGCGCTGGCGCTGGCTGGCCTGTTGCTGGCCACCTGGCCGTCGCGCAGCGTCACGGTCGGCGCGACTGCCCGTAGCTCTTGAACTTGTCCAGCACCTCGGCCATCTGGGCCTGGCTCAGCGGCACAGGCTCGGCCACGGCCAGCAGCTTCAGGTAGATCTCGCACAGCGCCTCGACCTCGATCGCGATCTTCATCGCCTGTGCCAGCGTGCGGCCGGCCGCGACCAGCCCATGGTGCGCCAGCAGGCAGGCGTCGCGCTCTCCCAGTGCCTGCGCCACGGCGCGCGACAACGCCTCGCTGCCGAAGGTATGGTAGGGCGTGCAGGGCACCGAATCGCCACCGGCCACCGCCACCATGTAGTGGAAGGCCGGCAGTTCGCGCTGCAGGCAGGCCAGCGCGGTGGCGTTCACCGAATGAGTGTGCACGACGGCCTGCACGTCGGCCCGGCTTGCGTACACGGACTGGTGGAAATGCCATTCCGACGAGGGCTGCCAGTCACCGACGACCGTGCCGTCGATGCCCATCCACACCATGTCCTGAACGCGCAAATCATCGACGCCCATGCCCGTGGGCGTGATCAGCATGCCGCCCTGCCCTTGCCGCGTGCAGCGATGGCTCAGGTTGCCGGTGCTGCTGCGGTTCAGGCCCAGCGCATCCAGCCGTCGCATTGCTGCCACCGCCTGCTGGCGCAGCGCGCTTTCGTCGTCGTTCATGGCCTGGGCTCCTGCAGCTTGCGCAGCGCTTCGTCGTTCGCCGCGACGACGCCGCGCTCGGTGATGAGGCCGGTGACCAGCCGTGCCGGCGTGACATCGAAGGCGGGGTTCGCCACGGCCGTGCCGTCGGGGGCGAGTTGTACCTCCACCGCGGCGCCGTGGGCATCGCGCCCGGTGATGTGTGTCAGCTCGCGCGCGTGGCGTTCCTCGATCGGGATCTGCGCCAGCCCATCCTGCAGCGCCGCATCGAAGGTGGACAGCGGCATCGCCGCATAGAAGGGCACGCCGTTGTCGTGGGCCGCCAGCGCCTTCAGGTAGGTACCGATCTTGTTGCAGACATCGCCGTTCGCGCTGACGCGATCGCAGCCGACGATGACGATGTCCACCTGGCCGCGCTGCATCAGGTGGCCACCGGCGTTGTCCGCAATCAGCGTGTGCGGCACGCCCTGCTGCGCCAGCTCCCAGGCCGTCAGGCTGGCGCCCTGATTGCGTGGGCGGGTCTCGTCCACCCACACGTGCACGTCGATGTCGGCGGCCTGCGCCTGGTACACCGGCGCCAACGCCGTGCCCCAGTCCACCGTGGCCAGCCAGCCGGCATTGCAGTGCGTCAGCACGTGAATGCGCCTTTGCCGGCGACGGCTCAACTCGGCCAGCAAGTCCAGGCCGTGGCGACCGATGGCCTGGTTGGTGGCCACGTCCTCATCGGCAATGGCATCGGCCTCGCGCCACGCCGCCGCGGCACGCGCTTGCAGCGCCAGCGGCTGCAGCTGCGTCCACATGCGCTGCAGCGCCCACGCCAGGTTCACGGCCGTCGGACGCGCCGAGGCCAGGTGCCGGCACGCGGCCTGCAGGGCCGCGTCGCTGGCGTCGTCGCGGGCCTGCAGCGCCAGGCCATAGGCCGCGGTGGCACCGATCAGCGGCGCGCCTCGCACCCACATGTTGCGGATGGCGTCGTGCACCGCGGGCACGCTGCCCAGGCGCTCGATGCGCAGGTGGTGTGGCAAGGCACGCTGGTCGATGACGAACACCGCGTCGCGCTGCGGCCCGGGCCACAGGCTGCGATGGGCTTGCCCATTGACACGCATGCGCTGCCCGCTCGACGCCTACAAGCCCAGCGCCGGCAACGTGGCGTCGGCTTTCGGCCGTGTATTGGCGCTGTACTTCAGATGTCGCGCCTGCGGCGGCACCGGCGCCAGGATGCCGGCCTGCACTTCACCCATCACTCGCTCCTGTCGAAACCGTTCGCCACAAGACCTATGGCGCCGTCATGGCCGGATTGTTGTGCCGTTCATTGCAGCGCGCCTGTTGCGCGATGCGCGCCACCTGCGCCGGCGGCCGCTCCTTCAGCCGATGGTCGCTCCATACCTGGCGCCAGCGGCGCGCACCAGGTGTGCCGTTCCACAGGCCGAGCATGTGCCGGGACGCGTGGCTCCAAGGCTGGCCTTGCGCCGCCAGTTGCTGCATGTAGCGCATCATTTCGCCTTCGACGTCTTCGCGCCGCAGCGGCTCGGCTGGTGCGGTTGCACCCAGGAACGAAACGTCCCACGACGCCATCGACCAAGGGTGGTGGTAGGCCTCGCGGCCCACCATCACACCATCCAGCTGCCGCAGGTGGCTGGCGATCTGCTCATCGCCAGCAATGCCGCCATTCAGCACGAAGCACAGCGCCGGGAAGTCGTGCTTCAGCCGCAGCACGGTGTCGTAGCGCAACGGCGGCAGCTCGCGGTTCTCCTTCGGGCTGATGCCCTGCAGCCAGGCATTGCGCGCATGCACGATGAACACCTCGCAGCCCGCACCGGCCACGTGCCCCACGAAGTCGCGCACGAAGTCGTAACTCTCGATCCGGTCGACGCCGATGCGGTGCTTCACCGTCACCTCCAGATCCACCGCGTCACGCATCGCCTTTACGCCGTCGGCCACCAGCGCCGGTTCGCGCATCAGGCAGGCGCCGAAGGCGCCGCGTTGCACGCGCTCGCTCGGGCAGCCGCAGTTCAGGTTGATCTCGTCGTAGCCCCATTGCGCGGCGAGCCGGGCGCAATGGGCCAGGTCCGCCGGCTCGCTGCCACCCAGTTGCAGCGCCAGCGGATGCTCCTCGGCGCTGAAATCGAGGTGCCGGGCCACGTCGCCGTGCAGCAGCGCACCGGTACTCACCATCTCGGTGTACAGCCGCGTGTGCCGTGTGATCAGGCGATGGAAGAAACGGCAGTGCCGGTCAGTCCAGTCCATCATCGGGGCAACACACAGACGCCAGGGGTTACGGGACTGGTTCGATTGCACTGATCCGCTCTTTGTCGCGCCAACCCTAGAGTGGGACGGGCGAGTTGGATTGCACCATGATTCCAATCCGGTTCGTGCATGGTGGTCAACGGTCCAGCTGTTCCCTGTCGGATGGCTCGCCGAGCCGAAGCGAGCCGGACAAGCACGGGACCGCTGGCACAATCTGTGGTTGATCAAACATAGGGCGGGCAACAAGTCCGGAACACGATGGATGAGCAGGACGATGGCGCAAGGGTTGGATTGTGGGTGGTGCTGGGCATCATCACGCTGCTGCTGTTCGGGCTGATCGGCGGCCTGGTGATCCGGGCCATGAATGCCAAGCAAGCGCCCAAGCCGTTGGCCGTGGCGGCCACGCCGGCCGCAGCCCCAGCGGCTGCAGGCGTGGCCGATGCCGACGTGATGGTCGACGTACCGCTTGCGGGCGAGATCGTGGCGCGCGTGTTTTTCGAACTCGACAAGTTCGAGTTGCAGCCCGATGCTGTCGCCGCCCTGGCGCCGGCGCTCAAGGCCCTGGCGGATGCGCCGGCGAGAAAACTGGTGATTGCCGGCTTCCACGATCCCAGCGGTGACGCCGCACACAACGCCGAACTGGCCAAGCAACGCGCCAAGGCCGTTCGCTCCGCGCTGGTCGGGCAAGGTGCCGACGCCGCCCGGGTCCAGTTGCGCAAGCCGGAGCAGACTGCCTTGGGTGGCCCCGCCGAAGAAGCGCGCCGCGTCGAAGTGCGCTTGGTGGACTGACGAGGCCGCCATCTGCCGGGCGGCTGCCGGGCACGGGGTGGCGCGGCGCAACTTGCCCCGGCGACCTGCGGCGCAGCCGTGCTGCGCCATAACCATCCGCCGCCTGGCCGGCCCGACGCGAACCTGGGAGCGATCCGAATGATCATCAGCCACCAGTTTGAAGTCACCGACGCGGTGCTCGCCGAACTGAAGCGCGCATCCGATCCCCGGTTTCGCGGCATCATGAGTGCCGCCGTGCGCCACTTGCATGGTTTCGCGCGCGACGCGCGGCTCACCGAGGCCGAGTTCTATCAAGCCTGCGCCATGGTTGCCCGACTCGGCCAGTTGACGAACGAATCGCACAACGAGGTGCTGCTGATGGCCGGCTCGCTCGGCCTGTCGTCGCTGGTGTGCCTGCTGAACAACGGCGATCACGGCCAGACCGAAACCACCGCCAACCTGATGGGCCCGTTCTGGCGCATGGACTCGCCACGCACCGAAAGCGGTGGCTCGATCGTGCGCTCGCCGACGCCGGGCAGTCCGATCTTCGTCAACGCCTGGGTGCGTGACCGCCTGGGCCGTCCCGTGGCCGGCGCCGAGGTCGACGTGTGGCACACCTCGGGTGCGGGACTCTACGAGAACCAGGATCCGGCCCAGGCTGACATGAATCTGCGCGGCAAGTTCGTCACCGACGCCGATGGCCACATCGCGTTTCGCAGCATCAAGCCGGTGGGCTACCCGATCCCGGTCGACGGCCCGGTCGGTGTGCTGCTGCATGCCCAGGGGCGGCACAACATGCGGCCGGCGCACATCCACTTCATGATCTACAAGCCCGGCTTCAAGACGCAGTTCTCGCAGGTCTACTCGAGCGACGATCCGAACCTCGACAACGACGTGCAGTTTGCGGTGACCAAGGCGCTGATCGGCCAGTACGTGCTGCACGACGGCGAGGCCGCGCCGGCGCCAGACGTGAACGGTCCGTGGTATTCGCTCGACCACCATTTCGTCATCGAAGCCGGTGAGGCCAGGCTGCCGAAGCCGCCGATCAGTGGCAAGGCCGTCGGCGCCGAACCGGTGCCCGCAGCTTGGCCGCGCGCCGTTTGATGGCAACTACGGTCTATGAACGTCTTGGCGGTGCCGCCGGTGTGCGTACCCTGGTGGATCGCTTCTACGTGGTGATGGACACGCTGCCCGAAGCGGCCCACATCCGCCAACTGCATCCAGAAAGCCTGAGCGGCAGCGCCGACAGCCTGTTCAAGTTCCTCAGCGGCTGGTTCGGCGGGCCGCCGCTGTACATCCGCGAGCGCGGGCATCCGCGTCTTCGCATGCGCCATGCGCCCTTGCGGGTCGGCCCGGCCGAGCGCGACGCATGGATGCTATGCATGCGCCAGGCGCTGGCGGACCAGGTTTCCGACGCCGCATTGCGGGCCATCGTCGTGCAGGCCTTCGCCGGCATGGCCGATCACATGGTCAACACCATCGAGCGATCGGCATGACGCGCCAGTCGCCTTTATGCATGTGCAGGCCCGTGCCGAGCCGCGCGGCCGCGCGGGCCTGAGCCATGCTGTCGATCTCGATCGGGCCACTGGCCTTTCCGGTGGCCCCGGTGCTGCTGCTGGCCGCGGCGTGGCTGGCTGCCACGCTGGCGCGCCGATCGGGCGGCGACATGCACGGCGCTCGTGCAGAAGGCGCTGTCTGGGCTGCGTTCGCCCTGGGTCTGCTGGCAGCGCGGGTAGCGCATGTCCTCGAACATGCCGACGCCTACCTGGCCAGCCCCTGGGCGATGGTGGACCCTCGCGATGGCGGATGGCATGCCCCGGCCGGCTTTGGCATCGGTGGCCTTTGGCTGTCGTGGCGCGCCTGGGTGCAGCCCGAATTGCGGCGCGCTCTCGGCCAAGCCGCGGCGGCAGGCGTGGTCGCCTGGGGGCTGGGCAGCGGCACACTGTTCCTGGCGGGTGGTGGGGCTTCGCGTCCCGTCGCTCCCGATCTGGCCCTGATCGATCTGCACAGCGGCCACACGCTCGCGCTGCCGGAAGCATTGGCCGGCCAGCCGGCCGTGGTCAACCTGTGGGCCAGCTGGTGCGCGCCCTGCCGGGCCGAGATGCCGGTGCTGGCTGCCGCGCAGCAGCGCGAGCGCGATATCCGCTTCCTCTTCGTCAACCAGGGCGAAAGTGTTGCCGCCGTGCTGGGCTACCTGCAGCGAGAACGCTTCGAGCTGCAAGGCGTGTGGCTCGACCCGGACAGTGCGCTGGGCCGGGCCGTCGGCTCGAAGGGCCTGCCGACCACGTTGTTCTTCGATGCCGCCGGACGTCGCATGCACGCCCATTTCGGTGTGCTCAATGCAGCAGCGCTGCAGGCGCGGCTGAAGGATTTACGGAAGCGCTGAGCGCAGCCGGCCATGCCCACGACAGCGGCCTGGCTCTTGGCCCCAGGCGCCGGATCAGGTCGGCGCAGGCCCCGGCGCCGGCGCCGGCGCACGCGCCGCGTTCTGCGCGATGCCCTCGACGATGCGCGGCAGCAGCGGCAACGGCAGGTCGTGCCCCATGCCGGGCACGATGTCGGCCACGGCATTCGCGATCTTCTCCACCAGGTCATGTGCAGCGTGCACCGGCACCAGCGGATCGACTTCACCGTGGATCACGCGCGTCGGTGCGACGATGCGGTGCAGCAGCGGCGAGCGGTCGCCGTCCGCCGCCACCGCCACCAGCTGCCGTGCCGTGCCGGCCGGGCGATAGGCGCGCGAGAAGGAGGCATGCAGCCGCTGCTTCAGCCGCTGCGGATCGGGCGGATAGTCCGGGCTGCCGATGACCGACAGCACATGCGTCATGTGCGCCTGGTAGGCCTGCGGATCCTGGCGTTGCGGCCGCGACATCAGCACACGCAGCACGCGCGGATGCGCCTGGCGCAAGTGGCGCGCACCGGAGGTGGTCATGATCAGCGTCAGGCTCTTCACGCGGCGCGGGTGCTTGGCGGCAAGGTGCTGGGCGATCATGCCGCCCATCGAGGCGCCGCAGACATGCGCATGCTCGATCCCCAGCGCGTCGAGCACGCCCAGCGCATCGGCCGCCATGTCGGCAATCTGGTAGGGCGCACGCACGCGCAGGCGCAGGCGGTGTCGCAGCGAGGCCATCACCACGCTCGGCACGCCCAGACGGTCGAAACCCTGGCTCAGGCCGACATCACGGTTGTCGTGTCGTATGACGCGGAAGCCGCGCTGCACCAGCATCTGCACCAGTTCGTCGGGCCAGCCGATGAGCTGCATGCCCAGGCCCATGATCAGCAGCAGCGGCTCGCCGTCATCGGGGCCCTGGATGTCGACTTCGATGTCGACGCCGTTGGCAATGATCTTCATCAGTGTGCCGCCTTCGTGCTGCGTGCCGGCCGGCCGCGAAAGAACCAGCGCGGCAGCGCGGGTGGGTCGAAGCGCTGCCAGGTGGCCGGGTCCTGCCGCAGCCGGTCGGCCACGGCATACAGCGCCAGCGGGTTGACGCCCAGGCCCAGATGGCTGGCGTGGATCTCGATGTTTTCGGTGTGCGGTGCGTGCTCGTTCAGGCTGCATTGCCAGGCGACCACGCCGTCGCTGCGGCTGTAGATGGAGGTGGTGGGCACCGCGGGGGCGCGGCGCAGCCGCTCGGCGCGCACCGGGTCGTGTTGCAGCGGCGCGCCGCCGAACAACTCGTAGGCGCGGGCCACGTTGGTGGCGCGAACATGGCCCGAGAACGGCGTGCCCAGCGTGACGACGCAACGCGTCTGCGCCTCGAGCTGCTTGGCCAGCTCGCGTGCATACACGCCGCCCAGACTCCAGCCGACCAAGCTGACCTTGCGGCCATGCCGCGCGGCGACCGCGAGCAAGTGGTGGCGGCACTCTTCCATCAACCCGGCCCGCGGTCGGTTGTAGCCCAGCCCCCAGTCGTACACCGCGTGCCCGCGCTGGGCGAGAAAACTGCGCAGCGGCTGCGTGCTTTGCTCCGACGCGCCCAAGCCGGGATAGACGATCACCGGATGACCATCGCCGGGAGGCAGGCGGTTCAACCAGGGCATGGCGGCCAGGGTGGCAGCGTACTCCCAGGGCGCGCGTGCTTCCAGCAACAGCAGCCAGGGGCTTGGGGGGCGGATCTCGGTCGAGGTCGTGGGCATCCGGTGCAACGGTTGGCGGGTTCGCAGCATCTTAGCCGCGCCTCGTGCGCATGGGTGGAGCGCTTGCCCTAGAGCGCCATGTCGCCTTGGAGACGGCTTGCCCGAGGACCGATCCGACGGCGCGTCGCGCCGCGGTGGCGTGGGCCAGCTCGAGCCCCGACAACGGGTCCCTGGGGGCACCGTGGCAAGGGCCACAGGCTACGTCGTCGCGGCGGGCGGCCGGTGCAGCGCCAGCACCTCGTTCGCAGCCAGCGCGCCCAGCACCAGTGCGCCGCCGGCCAGGACCGCGAACGAAGGGGCCTCGTCGGTGCCGAGCCAGACCCAGGCGACGCCGAACACCACCTCGAGCAAGCCGAGCAGGGACAGCTCAGGGGCGCTCAGCACCCGCGCCACGCGCACGGCCAGCAGGCAGGGGATCGCCAGTTGCACCACGCCCAGCAGGCCTAGCAGCGTCAGGTCATGGGGTGTGGCGGCAAAGGGCAGCGACAAGGGCAGCATCGCTGCGGCCGACAGCATGGCGCCCAGCAGCACGGGCGCGAGCATGTCGTCCGGCGCGTCGTTCGTCGTTGCGCGGTGGATGTGCTGCAGCAGCGTCCAGTTGATCGCCGCGGCGATCGGCACGCACAGCGCCACTGCCGTGCCGATCAGGTGGCGAGGGTCCGAGCCGTTGAGCTCTGCCCCGTACATCCAGGCAATGCCCACGCCGGCCACGACGATGGCGGCCCAGGTGCGTGGCGCCAGGCGGTGGCCCAGCGCGACGCGTGCCGCGATGGCGGTCAACAGCGGTGCGATGGACATCGTGACCAGCACGTTGGCCACCTCGGTCAGGCTGATGGCAATCATGAAGGCGGTGTACATCACGCACCAGCAGATGCCGGAGATCCACAATGCCCGGCCGCCGTCGCGCAGCGTGCGCCACAGGCGAGCGGGCCCGCGCATCCAGCCCAGCATGAGCAGCAGTGCGAGGGCGTTGAACAGGCTGCGCCAGAAGGTGAGCTCGAAGCTGCGCGCGCCGTCGAGGTGGCGCGTCACGATGCCCGCGATGCTCCACATGAGCGTCACGGCCACCATCAAGGCCACGGCCTGCCGGTGAGTCAAGGTCAGGCGGCTTCGCGGCTGGCTCGCTTGCGCTCGTGCTCCTTCAGGTGGCGCTTGCGGATGCGGATGCTCTTCGGCGTGATCTCGACCAGCTCGTCGTCGGCGATGAACTCGACTGCGTACTCCAAGGTCAGGATGATCGGCGGCGTGATCTTGATCGCGTCCTCCTTGCCCGAGACGCGGAAGTTGGTGAGCTGCTTGCCGCGCACCGCGTTGACCACCAGGTCGTTGTCTCGGCTGTGGATGCCGATGATCATGCCCTCGTACAGCGGGTCGCCGGCCTTGACGAACATGCGGCCGCGGTCGTCCAGCTTGCCCAGCGAATAGGTCACCGCCTCGCCGTCGTCCTGGCTGATGAGCACGCCGTTCTTGCGCCCGGCGATCTCGCCCTTGTAGGCCTCGTAGCCGTCGAAGATGTTGCTGATGAGGCCGGTGCCGCGCGTCAGGTTGAGAAATTCGTTCTGGAAACCGATCAGGCCACGCGCCGGGATGCGGTACTCCAGACGCACGCGTCCGCGCCCGTCGGGTTCCATGTTCACCAGCTCGGCCTTGCGTTCGCCCAGCGCCTGCATCACCGCGCCCTGGTGCTGGTCTTCGACGTCGGCGGTGACCAGTTCGATCGGCTCGAGCCGCTGCCCGCCTTCTTCCTTGAAGACCACGCGCGGTTTGCTCACCGCCAGTTCGTAGCCCTCGCGGCGCATGGTTTCCAGCAGGATGGTCAGGTGCAGCTCGCCGCGGCCGGAGACTTCGAAGATGCCGTCTTCATCGGTCTCCTTGACGCGCATCGCCACGTTGCTCTGCAGCTCGCGCTCGAGTCGGTCGCGGATCTGCCGGCTGGTGACGTACTTGCCCTCGCGCCCGGCCAGGGGCGAATTGTTGACGCAGAAGTTCATCGTCAACGTCGGCTCGTCGACGTTGAGCATCGGCAGCGGCAGCGGGTTGTCGAGGTCAGTCAACGTCACGCCGATGCCGATACCCTCGATGCCGTTGATGAGCACGATGTCGCCGGGGCCGGCCTCGGTGGCCTGCTTGCGCTCGAGGCCCTCGAACTTGAGCACCTGGTTGACGCGCGCCTTGATCGGCGTGCTGTCGGGCCCGCTGTACATCGCCACATCCTGCATCGGTTTCAACGTCCCCTGGTTGACGCGGCCGATGCCGATGCGACCGACGTAGGTGGAATAGTCCAGCGAGCAGATCTGCAGCTGCAGCGGGTCGTCCGGGCTGCCTTCGTGCGCCGGCACATGCTCGAGCATGGCGTCGAATAGCGGCGTCAGGTCGGTGCCCACCTCGCCCTGCTTCAGTGTGGCCCAGCCGTTCAGACCCGAGGCGAAGATCACCGGGAAGTCGAGCTGTGCCTCGGTGGCATGCAGCTTGTCGAACAGATCGAAGGTGGCGTTGATGACGTAGTCCGGGCGCGCGCCGGGGCGGTCGACCTTGTTGACGACGACGATCGGTTTCAGGCCCAGCGCCAGCGCCTTCTTGGTGACAAAACGGGTCTGCGGCATCGGGCCTTCGACCGCGTCGACCAGCAGCAGCACGCTGTCCACCATCGACAGCACGCGCTCGACCTCGCCGCCGAAGTCGGCGTGCCCGGGCGTGTCGACGATGTTGATGTGCGTGCCCTTCCACTCCACCGCGCAGTTCTTCGCCAGGATGGTGATGCCGCGTTCCTTTTCCAGATCGTTGCTGTCCATCACGCGCTCGGCGACCTTCTCGTTCTCGCGGAAGGTGCCGCTCTGGCGCAGCAGCTGGTCGACCAGCGTGGTCTTGCCATGGTCGACGTGGGCGATGATGGCGATGTTGCGGATCTGGCGCGTCATGGCAGGCTTTCTAAGGATTCAGGCCCGCCACTTCGGCAGGTGAGAGCAGGCGGTCGGCGATGAGTTCGCCGCCTGCGATGTGGGCACTGCCCAGGAAAGCGTCGTCGGGCCCGTAGACACGCACCGCCGGCACGTCGGCCAGGCTCACACGCCGGCGCAGGCCGGTCAGGAAGCGGCCAGCCTCGTCATCGGGCAAGTGCACCTGCGGCCAGTCGGCCAGCAAGGCATCGGCTGGCAGCAGCAATGCATCGCGTTCGGCTTCGGACAGCGCCGCCAGCCGCTCGAGCGTGACCGCATCGTCCACCGTCAGTTTGCCGCTGGCGGTGCGGCACAGCGCGGCCAGGTGGGCACCACAGCCCAACGCCTGACCGATGTCCTCGGCCAGCGTGCGAATGTAGGTGCCCTTGCTGCAACGCACGTCGAGCACCAGCCGCTCGTCCTGCCAGTCGACGACGTGAATGTGGTGGATGGTGACGCTGCGTGCGGCGCGCTCCACCTCGATGCCGGCGCGCGCATAGTCGTACAGCGCCCTGCCCTCGTGTTTCAAGGCCGAATGCATCGGCGGCACCTGCTCGATGGCGCCGCCAAAGCGGCGGCAGGCGGCCTCGATCGCGGCGCGGTCGATCTGCAGCTCGCGGACTTGCAGCACTTCGCCTTCGGCATCGCCAGTGCTCGTCGTCTGGCCCAGGCGCAGCGTCGCACGGTAGGCCTTGTCGGCATCCAGGCTGACCTGCGAGAACTTGGTCGCGGCTCCGAAGCACAGCGGCAGCAAGCCTGTGGCCAGGGGGTCCAGCGTGCCGGTGTGGCCGGCCTTCTCGGCGCGATACAGCCGCTTGGCCTTCTGCAGCGCATCGTTGCTCGTCAGACCCAGCGGCTTGTCGAGCAACAGCACGCCGTGCAGTGCACGGCGTGGGATGCGTGCGCGCGGCGGTGGGCTCACTCGCTGTCCTTTGCGCGTGTGGCGTTGGCCTTGGCGATCAGCGCGCTCAGGTCGGCGGCGCGCTCGGTCGTGCGGTCGAAATGGAAGTGCAGCGTCGGCACGGTGTGGATCTGCAGCTTCTTGAACAGGCTGTTGCGCAGGAAGCCGGCAGCCTCGTTCAGCGCCAGCTCGCATTCGGCCACATCGCCCGTGAGCAGCGAGAAGTAGATCTTGGCGTGCGCATAGTCGGGAGTGACCTCGACCGCGTTGATGGTGACCATGCCGATGCGCGGATCCTTCAGCTCACGCACGAGCATGGCCACGTCGCGCTGGATCTGGTCGGCGACACGGAAACCGCGGTTGGGGATGGATCGCTTGTGACGCATGGTGTGGATCGAAATGGCGGACCTATGAAACGACAAACCCCGCCACCTTGTCGGCTGGCGGGGTCCGGGGAAGGAGACCCCTGCCGCTACAGGGTGCGTGCGACTTCCTTGACTTCGAAGAACTCCAACTGGTCGCCCTCGGCGATGTCGTTGTAGTTCTTGATCTTGACGCCGCACTCGAAGCCTTCCTTGACTTCGCGCACGTCTTCCTTCATGCGCTTGACGCTGTCGACCTCGCCAGTGAAGGCGATCACGTTGTCGCGCAGGATGCGCACGCGCGCGCCGCGACGGGCCACGCCGGCGGTGACCATGCAACCGGCCACCGTGCCGATCTTCGAAGCCACGAAGACGGTGCGGATCTCGGCCGTGCCGATGACCTCTTCGCGCTGCTCGGGCGCCAGCATGCCGGTCATCGCCGCCTTCACCTCGTCGACGGCGTCGTAGATGATGGTGTAGTAGCGCAGGTCGACACCGTTGCCTTCGGCCAGCTTGCGCGCACCGGCATCGGCGCGCACGTTGAAGCCGATGATCACCGCCTTCGATGCGATGGCGAGGTTGACGTCGCTCTCGCTGATGCCGCCCACCGCCGAATGCACGATCTGGATCTTCACTTCGTCGGTGCTGAGCTTGAGCAGCGCCTGGGCCAGCGCTTCCTGCGAGCCCTGCACATCGGCCTTGACGATCAGTGGCAGCATCTGCGCCTCGCCCTGGCCCATGGTCTCGAACATGTTCTCCAGCTTGGCGGCCTGCTTCTTGGCCAGCTTGACGTCGCGGTACTTGCCCTGACGGAAGGTGGCGATCTCGCGCGCCCGGCGTTCGTCGCCGAGCACCATGAAGTCGTCGCCGGCCTGCGGCACTTCGGTCAGGCCCTGGATCTCGACCGGGATCGACGGGCCGGCCTCGTCGACGGACTTGGCGTTTTCGTCGAGCATGGCGCGCACGCGGCCATAGCTAGAGCCGGCGAGCACGATATCGCCCTTTTTCAGCGTGCCGCTTTGCACCAGCACCGTGGCCACCGGGCCGCGGCCCTTGTCCAACCGCGCCTCGATCACCAGACCCTTGGCCATGGCTTCGGTAGGCGCCTTCAGTTCCAGCACTTCGGCTTGCAGCAGCACCTGTTCGAGCAGTTCGTCGATACCCTGGCCGGTGCGCGCCGACACGGCCACGAACGGCGACTCGCCGCCGAAGTCCTCGGGCACGACCTGCTCGGTGACAAGCTCGCCCTTGACACGCTCGACGTTGGCTTCGGGTTTGTCGATCTTGTTCATCGCCACGATGATCGGCACGCCGGCTGCCTTGGCATGCGAGATAGCTTCCTTCGTCTGTGGCATCACGCCGTCGTCGGCCGCGACCACCAGGATCACCAGGTCGGTGGCCTTGGCGCCGCGCGCACGCATCGCCGTGAAGGCGGCATGGCCGGGGGTGTCCAGGAAGGTGATCATGCCGCGCGGAGTTTCCACGTGGTACGCACCAATGTGCTGCGTGATGCCGCCGGCTTCGCCCGAAGCCACGCGCGTGCGGCGGATGTAGTCGAGCAGCGAGGTCTTGCCGTGGTCGACGTGGCCCATCACTGTGACCACCGGGGCGCGTGGCAGGTCCTCGCCCGTGGTCGCGGCCTCCTCTTCCTCGCGGAAGGCTTCGGGATCGTCGAGCTTGGCGGCCAGCGCCTTGTGACCCATCTCTTCCACCAGGATCATCGCGGTTTCCTGGTCGAGTTGTTGGTTGATGGTGACCATCTGTCCCAGCTTCATCAACTGCTTGATCAGCTCGGAGGCCTTGACCGACATCTTGTGCGCCAGGTCGGCCACGCTGATCGTCTCCGGCACGTGCACTTCCTGCACGGTGGTTTCGGCCGGCGCGACATAGCCGCTGCTCGAGCCCTCGCGCTGGTCGCCGCGACGCGAGCCGCGTGGTGCGCGCCAGCCCGGGCGGCCCGAGGCGCCGCCATCGGTGCGTGGCTTGAGCGCGCGCTTCTTCGCGGCATCATCGGCCCAGCTGGACGACAGCTTTTCCGATTTCAGCGCCTTCTTGTCACCCGGCTTTGCCGTCGTGGTGGCGGCGCCCGGCGCGCCCTTCGGCTTGTGAATCGTGCCGGTGATGCCCTCCTTGGCGGCGTCGCCCGGCTTGGTTGCCTCGGGCGCCTTGGCGACGAGCACCTTCTTCGGAGCGTTCATCATCGCGCGAATGGCTGCCGCCTCGGTCTCGGCCACCTTGCGACGGCGGTCCAGGTCGGCCTGGCGCTGCTTGTCTTCGGCTTCGATAGTCGACGCCTTGATGACACGCAGCACCGGCTTTGGCGCCTCGGCCACGGGCTCGGGCGCGCTCGCCGGCGCGACTGCGGCCGGCGCCGCCGCCTTGTCATCCTTCTTGGCCACGGCAATCGAGGCCGCGGCAGCCGCGGCGGCTTCGGCAGCCCGTTCACGTGCGTGTGCCTCGGCGGCCTCGCGTTCGGCGCGCTCCTGCTCCTCGCGCAGGCGGCGACGCTCGGCGAGCTCGGCCTCTTGGAGGCGGATGGCTTCGGCCTGCGCCTGGGCTTCGGCCTCGCGACGCTGCAATTCGGCCTGCTCGGCCTCGACCGCAGCGGCGGCAGCGGCTTCGTCCATGCCCGGTGCGACGTCATCGCGCTTGACGAAGACACGCTTCTTGCGCACCTCGACCTGGATGGTGCGCGCCTTGCCGCTGGCATCGGCCTGCTTGATTTCGCTGGTGGACTTGCGTACCAGCGTGATCTTCTTGCGTTCGGTGCCACTGGTGCCGTGCGAACTGCGCAGGAACTCCAGCAGGCGCTCCTTGTCGGCTTCGGTCAACGCATCGTCGGTGGACTTCTTCGCGACCCCAGCCGACAGCAACTGCTCGAGCAGTGCCGCCGCGGGGCGGTTCAGCTCCGTGGCGAACTGGGCGACGGTAGTCACGGCCATTGTGAATTTTCCTTCAGTGCAACTGGGGGGCGGTCAGGCGGTGGCGCGGCCGAGTTCAGGCGGTGAACCAGTGTTCGCGCGCTTTCATGATCAGAACCTTGGCCTGTTCTTCACCCATGCCGGTCATTTCGGTCAGCTCGTCGACAGCCAGGTCGGCCAGGTCGTCACGCGTGTGGATGCCGCCGTCGGAGAGCTTGCCGATCAGGTCGGGCGTCAGGCCGTCCAGGTCACGCAGGTCCTGCGACACGTCGTCGACGCTCTCCTCGCGGGCGATCTCCATCGTCAGCAGGGCGTCCTTGGCACGGGTGCGCAACTCGTTGACCGTGTCCTCGTCGAAGGACTCGATCTCCAGCATCTCCTGCAGCGGCACGTAGGCCACTTCTTCCAGGCTGGTAAAGCCCTCGGCAATGAGGATGTCGGCCACCTCGACGTCGACGTCGAGTTTGTCGACGAAGAGCTGGCGCACCGAGTCGGATTCCTCGCTCTGCTTGGCCTGCGACTCCTCGGAGGTCATGATGTTGATGCGCCAGCCGGTCAGTTCAGACGCCAGGCGCACGTTCTGCCCGCCGCGGCCGATGGCGATGGCCAGGTTTTCCTCGTCGACCACAACGTCCATGGCGTGCTTTTCCTCGTCGACGACGATCGACTGCACGTTGGCCGGCGCCAGCGCGCCAATGACGAATTGCGCCGGGTCTGCGGACCACAGCACGATGTCCACACGTTCGCCGGCGACCTCGGTGGTCACACCATTGACACGAGAACCGCGCACGCCCACGCAGGTGCCGATCGGGTCGACGCGGCGGTCGTGCGAGACCACGGCGATCTTGGCGCGCGAACCGGGGTCGCGCGCGCAGCTCTTGATCTCCAGCAGGCCCTGCTCGATCTCGGGCACTTCCTGGCGGAACAGTTCCATCATGAAGCCGGGCGCGCTGCGCGACAGCATGATCTGCGCGCCGCGCTGCGTCGGGTCGATGCCGGCAATGAAGGCGCGCACGCGGTCGCCCGAGCGCAGGTTCTCCTTCGGGATCATCTCGCTGCGCTTCAGGCGGCCTTCGACCCGGCCCGACTCGACGATGATGTCGCCCTTGTCCAGCCTCTTTACGGTACCGACGAAAATCTTCTCGCCGCGCGACAGGAAGTCGTTGAGCAACTGCTCGCGCTCGGCATCGCGAATCTTCTGCAGGATCACCTGCTTGGCGGCCTGAGCGCCGATGCGGCCGATCGGCACCGAGTCGATCGGCTGCTCGATGTAGTCGTCGACCTCGATGTCGGGAATCTGCTCCTGCGCCTCGAAGAGCAGGGTTTCGGCGTCGGGGATTTGCAGGCCGGCCTCGTTCGGCACCACATGCCAGCGCCGGAAGGTCTCGTACTCGCCGCTGTCGCGATCGACCGACACGCGGATGTCAACCTCGCCGCCATGCAGCTTCTTCGTCGCCGAAGCGAGCGCGGCTTCGACCGCGTCGAAGACCACGTCGAGCTCGACGCTCTTCTCGCGCGAGATGGCGTCCACCAACATCAGCATTTCGCGATTCATCGTGTCTGACCTCCGTCTACCCCGCGGCCCGCGTCTGCCGCCTGCTGCGTGCCGGGCATCTTGCGCGCCCGACCCTTAAAATCGAGCACCGGCACCAGCCGCGCCTCGCGCACTTCGTCGAGTTGGAAGTCCAGCGCCTGCTCGGCCTGATCGCCGGACAGCGCAAGACGCCAGCCCTCGCTGCCCGCCATCAGCAGGCCGCGATAGTTCTTCCTGCCCTTGAACGGAACCTTCAGGGTCACGTTGACCTCGTGCCCGGCAAAGCGCTCGTAGTCGGCGGGGCGCTTCAGCGGCCGGTCCAGGCCCGGCGACGAGACCTCGAGCCGTTCGTAGGCCACGGCATCGACTTCCAGCACGTACTGCAATTGGCGGGTGACACGCTCGCAATCCTCGACGGTCACGAACTCCGACTCACCGGTGGGGTAGCTACGCCCTGGGATGCGGTCGATGAAGACGCGCAGCAAGCCGGCGGCCGAGCGCTCCACATCCACCAGCTCGTAGTCCAAGCCGGTGACCGTGCGCTCGATCGTCGTATGCCAGTGCGTCGTTGCCAAATCCGTCTACCGCCCTCATCACAATTCGCCCGAGACCGGCCCGGCCAACGTTCGGCCGGGCAAGACGCTGCTCGAAATGCGATCAACCATAAAAAATGGGCTGGATCAAATCCGCCCATGCAGTGTGTCAGCGAAAAGCGCATTGTAACCTGCGGTGAGGGCCCGGGCAATATGACTTGCCCGCGGCGCTGGGGCGCCGCCTGGGGCGTGCCAGAATTCCGGCCGTCGACCGCGGCGCGCCCGCCTCGGGCGAGTCAACCAAGGGAGAGCACATGGGATTCCTCGCTGGCAAGAGGCTGGTCATCACGGGGCTGCTGTCGAACCGCTCGATTGCCTATGGCATCGCCGGCGCCTGCCGCCGCGAGGGGGCCGAGCTGGCCTTCAGCTACGTGGGCGAACGCTTCCGCGAGCGCATCGTCGATTTCGCGCGAGAGTTCGACAGCGAACTGGTCTTCGATTGCGACGTCGGCAACGACGCACAGATCGAGGCGCTGTTCGAGCAGCTGGGCCAGAGCTGGCCGCAGTTCGACGGCTTCGTGCATTCCATCGGCTTCGCGCCGCGCGAAGCCATCGCCGGCGACTTCCTGGATGGCCTGTCACGCGAAGCCTTCCGCATCGCCCATGACATCTCGGCGTACAGCTTTCCGGCCATGGCCAAGGCCGCCCTGCCCCGCCTGCGAGCCGGAAGTTCGCTGTTGACCATGACCTACCTGGGTGCGGAGCGGGTGGTGCCCAACTACAACACCATGGGCCTGGCCAAGGCCTCGCTCGAGGCCAGCGTGCGCTACCTGGCAGGATGCCTCGGGCCGAAGGGCGTGCGCGTAAACGGCATTTCGGCCGGCCCGATCCGCACCCTGGCGGCCTCGGGCATCAAGGACTTCGGCAAGTTGCTCGACGTGGTCGCCAAGACGGCACCGCTGCGCCGCAACATCACTGTCGAGGACGTCGGCAACGTGGCGGCCTTCCTGCTGTCCGACCTGGCCGCTGGCATCACCGCCGAGATCACCTACGTGGATGGCGGCTTCAACCAGGTGGCAATCGGCGTGGTGGAGTCTGCAACCCCTGTCTGAAGTCGCGGGTCGGGACTATGCCGCGTCGAGCGCACGCGCCGCGCCACGCAGCGCCGGCGATCCGCTGGCCTGGACGACCCACACCGGGATGCGCGCAAGGTAGCCGCCGAAACGGCCCTTGGCTTCGAAACGCTCGCGAAAGCGCGAACGGTCGATGCGATCACCCAAACGAGGCACGATGCCGCCGCCGATGTAGACGCCGCCGGTGGCACCGAGCGTCAATGCCAGATTGCCGGCGACATTGCCCAGCAGGCTGAAGAACAACTCAAGCGCGGCATCGCAGTGCCGCATCGACCCCGGCCAACGCGCGCTGGCTGATCTGCGGCGCGCTCAACGGCGCCAGCGCCAGCCCCTGCACCGCGCCCCAGGCCCGATACAGGTTCTCCAGGCCCGGCCCGGAAATCGCCCGTTCGGCCGAAACATGGCCGAACTCGCGCCGCAGCCAGGCCAGCACGGCCGCTTCGTCGTCGTCGCACGCGGCCAGCGTGACATGGCCTCCTTCACCGCTGATCACGACCTGGCGAGCGTCGGCATCCTGCACGAGCCCCGACATGCCCAGCCCGGTGCCGGGGCCGAGCAACGCCAGCGCCCCGCCCTGCACGCCCGATCCTCCGCCCACGGCGCGCAACTCGTGGGCTTGAAGCGTCGGCAGCGACCACGCCAGCGCGGCGAAGTCGTTGAGGAGTTTCAGGCGTCGCAGCCCGAGCGCATGGCGCAGGGCTTCGATCGAAAAGTGCCAGTCGTGGTTGGTCATCTGTACCCGGTCGCCTTGCACCGGGTTGGCGATGCCGATGGCGGCCTGCGCGGGAATGGGCAAGCCATGCTGCGCCAGGTAGTGGCGAAGCACCGACTCGAGAGACTCGAACTGCGCGCAGGGATAAGCGGCAAGGTGCGAAGGCTCGGCGCCTGCCGACGCCTGCCAGGCAAAGCGGGCGTTGGTGCCGCCCACGTCGCCCAGCAGGCGCGCGTCGTCCGGTCGGTTCATCGCCGCCCCATCTTCAGGTGCCCTGGCGCACGCAATCGACGAAGTAGCGGCGTACGCCGTCGGCACCTTCTTCGTCCACCAGCCCATGCACATCGGTGTCGAAGCCGGGGAACGCGGCGTTGAACTGGCGCGTGAAGCGCAGGAAATCGACGATCTTGCGGTTGAAACGCTCGCCAGGGATGAGCAGCGGTATCCCCGGCGGGTAAGGCGTCAGCAGCGAGGTGGTGATGCGGCCTTCCAGCGCGTCGATGTCGACACGGTCAGTCTGCCGGTGGGCAATGCGTGCGAAGGCATCGCTCGGCTTCATCGCCGGTTGCAGGTCGGACAGGTACATCTCCGTCACCAGCCGTCGCGATGTCGCCCTTGGCATACATGTCGTGGATGCTCTGGCACAGGTCGCGCAACCCGATGGCTTCGTAGCGCGGGTGCGCGGCGCAGAACTCCGGCACCACGCGCCACATCGGCGCGTTCTTGTCGTAATCGTCCTTGAATTGCTGCAAGGCGGTCAGCAGCGTGTTCCAGCGACCCTTGGTGATGCCGATGGTGAACATGATGAAGAACGAGTACAGGCCGGTCTTCTCCACCACGATGCCGTGTTCGGCCAGGTACTTGGTGACGATGGCCGCAGGGATGCCCGTCTTGGCGAACTTGCCCGACACGTCCAGCCCGGGCGTGATGATCGTGCTCTTGATCGGGTCGAGCAGGTTGAAGCCGGGCGCCAGGTCGCCGAAGCCGTGCCACTTGTCGCCGGCCTTGAGCACCCAGTCCTCGGCCTTGCCGATGCCCTCGGCGGCCAGCTTCTCGGGCCCCCAGACCTTGAACCACCAGTCGCGGCCGTACTCCTTGTCCACCTTGCGCATGGCGCGGCGGAAGTCCAGCGCCTCGGCGATGCTTTCTTCCACCAGCGCCGTGCCGCCGGGCGCTTCCATCATCGCCGCAGCCACGTCGCAGCTGGCGATGATGGCGTACTGCGGGCTGGTGCTGGTGTGCATCAGATAGGCCTCGTTGAAGAGGTGCCGGTCGAGCTTGCGGTTCTGTGAGTCCTGCACCAGCACCTGGCTCGCCTGGCTCAGGCCCGCCAGCAGCTTGTGCGTGCTCTGTGTGGCAAAGACCAGCTGGTCCTTGGGCCGCGGCCGCTTCTTGCCCATCGCATGGAACTGCCCGTAGAAGCTGTGGAAGGCGGCGTGCGGCAGCCAGGCTTCATCGAAGTGCAGCGTGTCGATGGTGCCGTCGAGCGCGTGCTTGATGGTCTCGGTGTTGTAGAGCACGCCGTCGTAGGTGCTCTGCGTCAGCGTCAGGATGCGCGGTTTGACTGTGCTCGAATCTACGTCCGCAAGCAGCGGATTGGCGGCGATCTTCGCGCGGATGGTGTCGGGGGCGAACTCCGACAACGGGATCGGCCCGATGATGCCGTAGTGGTTGCGCGTGGGCCGCAGGAACACCGGCACCGCACCGGTCATGATGATGGCGTGCAGCACCGACTTGTGGCAGTTGCGGTCGACCACCACCACATCGCCGGAGGCGACCGTGTGGTGCCAGACGATCTTGTTGCTGGTGCTGGTGCCGTTGGTGACGAAGAAGCAGTGGTCGGCGTTGAAGATGCGCGCCGCGTTCTTCTCGCTCTGCGAGACCGGGCCGGTGTGGTCGAGCAACTGGCCGAGTTCGTCCACCGAATTGCACACGTCGGCGCGCAGCATGTTCTCGCCGAAGAACTGGTGGAACATCTGGCCGACGGGGCTCTTCAGGAATGCCACGCCACCTGAGTGCCCCGGACAATGCCACGAATAGGAGCCGTCCTGCGCATAGTCGACCAGCGCGCGGAAGAACGGCGGCGCCAGCCCGTCGAGGTAGCTCTTCGCCTCGCGGATGATGTGCCGCGCGACGAACTCCGGCGTGTCCTCGAACATGTGGATGAAGCCGTGCAGCTCGCGCAGGATGTCGTTCGGGATGTGCTGGCTGGTGCGTGTCTCCCCATACACGTAGATCGGGATGTCGGCGTTCTTGAAGCGGATTTCCTTGATGAACTTGCGCAGGTTCAGCACCGCCGGGTCGAGTTCGGGCCCACCCTTGAATTCCTCGTCGTCGATGCTCAAGATGAAGGCGCTGGCACGGCTTTGCTGCTGCGCGAACTGGCTCAGGTCGCCGTAGCTGGTGTTGCCCAGCACCTCGAAGCCCTCCTTCTCGATCGCCTGGGCGAGCGCGCGGATGCCCAGGCCCGAGGTGTTCTCGGAGCGGTAGTCCTCGTCGATGATGACGATGGGGAAGCGAAAACGCTGCATGGGGGCTGGCTCCGGCGGGTGGCTTCGACAAAGACGCGAAGTGTAGGACGCGCGCCATGACCATTTGCTGTCGCTACACTCGCCTGACACATCTGTGTATTCGGGAGACGACGATGGACTGGAGTGCCTCGACGCTGTGGTGGGTGGCAGGCGGCGCTCTGGTGGCGGCAGAACTGTTCTCGGGCACGTTCTACATGCTGATGCTGGCGCTGGGCTGCGCGGCCGGCGCGTTGGCCGCGCTGTCGGGCATGGGATCCAGCGCGCAGGTCATCACTGCCGCGGTGGTGGGTGCCGGAACGACGGCCGTCTGGCACTACCGCAGGGCGAGTTCGCCGCGTTCGGCGCCGGTCGAATCGAACCGTGACGCGAACCTGGACATCGGCGAGTCGATCCACGTGTCCGCCTGGGAAAGCGATGGGCTGGCCCGTGTCAGCTACCGCGGCAGTTCATGGACCGTGCAGTTTCGCGGCCCGGGCAGGCCCGCGCCCGGCGAACATGTCGTCGTTGCCGTGCAAGGCAATCGCCTGATCGTTGCGCCACCCAGCCGCTGAATCCAACCTATCCCTGAGAGAGTGCCCATGGAAATCGCCGTCGTCATTGCGGTCATCGCCGCCATCTTCGTCTTCCAGACCTTCAAGATCGTTCCGCAGCAGAACGCCTGGGTGGTGGAGCGGCTGGGCAAGTTCGACCGCACGCTGACGCCGGGGCTGAAGTTCGTGATTCCCTTCGTCGAGCGCGTGGCCTACAAGCACTCGCTGAAGGAGGTGCCGTTGGACGTGCCGAGCCAGGTGTGCATCACCAAGGACAACACGCAGCTGCAGGTGGACGGCATCATCTACTTCCAGGTGACCGACCCGATGCGCGCCAGCTACGGCTCGAGCAACTATGTCTTCGCCATCACGCAGCTAGCGCAGACGCTGCTGCGCTCGGTGATCGGCAAGATGGAGCTGGACAAGACCTTCGAGGAGCGTGACTCGATCAACGCCTCGGTGGTCAACGCGCTCGACGAGGCGGCGCAAAACTGGGGTGTCAAGGTGCTGCGTTACGAGATCAAGGACCTGACGCCGCCAGCGGAAATCCTGCGCTCGATGCAGGCGCAGATCACGGCCGAGCGCGAGAAGCGCGCGCTGATCGCGGCCTCCGAAGGACGCAAGCAGGAGCAAATCAACATCGCGACCGGCGAGCGCGAGGCCTTCATCGCGCGCTCGGAGGGGCAACGCCAGGCCGAAATCAACAACGCGCAGGGCGAGGCGGCGGCGATCATCGCGGTGGCCGAGGCGACGGCCGACGCCATCCGCAAGGTCGCCGAGGCCATCCGTTCGCCGGGCGGCGAGCAGGCGGTGCAGCTAAAGGTGGCGGAAAAGGCAGTCGAGGCGTATGCCCACCTGGCGCAGAAGAACAACACCATGATCGTGCCCGGCAACATGAGCGAGGTCGCTGCGCTGATCGGTACGGCGATGGCCTTGATCAAGGGCGTTCCGACAAAGCCATGAAACAGGCGCTGAACGTGCTGGGCACGCCGCTGCTGCCGTGCTCCTACGACCCACTGACCGGCTGGTACCGCGATGGCTGCTGCCACACCGATGCGCAAGACGCCGGCAGCCATGTCATCTGCGTGCGGCTGACGGTGGAGTTCCTCAACCACCAGATGGAGCGCGGCAACGACCTCATCACGCCCCGCCCCGAGTTGCGCTTTCGTGGCCTGAAACCGGGCGATCGCTGGTGCGTGTGTGCACTGCGTTGGCGCGAGGCCTACGAGGCCGGCCATGCGCCACCGGTGGTGCTACAGAGCACGCACGCGCGTGCGCTGGACTATGTGCTGATGGACTGGCTGCGCAAGCGCACCGTGGCGCCGGTTCAAGGCGACTAGAATCGCGGCCGGTCCCCGGAGGGATGGATGAGCGGTTTAAGTCGCACGCCTGGAAAGCGTGTGGGGGTTAACAGCCCCCCGCGGGTTCGA
>CAWGOK010000052.1:0-72631 GCA_963824005.1 uncultured beta proteobacterium | reverse complement strand
TCGTTCCAGGGGTCGGCGTAGTTGAGCAGGATGAACTCGATGTTGCCGCCGGCGACGATCGTGGACCTTACCCTTGCCCGAGTCTTCCAGGCGCTTGAGGATCTCGTCCTCGACCTGAGAGATTCCAGGCGTAAGTCGTACTCCCCCGGTCTGCAACACCGCGCGCGCGGCGCTGATCGCGTCGCCGCCGCCCTTCATCTCGATCGCGTCGAAGTGCGGGCGGTTCGGCAAGTGGTAGTTGGCGTAGGCTTCGCCGCGCAGCATGTCGCCGGGCTTGAAGTCGACGAACTGTAAGGGCCCGGTGCCCACCGGCTTCTGGTTCTGCCGGCGCCCTCGCGGGGACTTGGCGCCGGTGTAGGGCGCGAGCAAATGCTTGGGGATGATCATGCCCAAGGTGCCGACGAAGGGCTCGGCCCAGAACGGCGTCGCTTTCGGGAACGTGACGCGCACCGTGTGCGAGTCGATCTTGTCGACCTGGATATCTTTGTAAGTGGCGACGGTGGTCGTCGAGGTCGCGGGGTCGCTTGGCGAACTCCCAGGTGAAGACCACGTCGTTGGCGGTGAAGGGCTGGCCGTCGTGCCAGGTAACGCCGCGCTTGAGCTTCCAGGTTACCGTCTTGGCCGTCGGCCGACAGACCGCCGTTGTCGCGCGTCGGGACCTCGGTGGCGAGCACCGGCACCAGGTTGCCCTCGGCGTCCCAGGCACCCAGCGGCTCGTAGAAGATCCGGCATCCTTCCTGTTCCTTGGTGCCCGTTGCCCAGTGCGGGCTCAGGTGCACCGGGCCCTGCCACCACAGCAGCTTGAGCGTGCCGCCGCCGCCGCGCTTGGTCGGTTTGTAGGGCAGGGTGGGGTCTGCGCCTGCGCCACGCCGGCGTGCATCAGCATCATCGACGCCATCGGCGCGCTCAGGCCCAGGCTGACGATCTGCTGGATGAAGCCGCGGCGCGGCAGCTTGCCCGACTTGACCTCGTCGATCAGGCCTCTGAGTTGATGCTCGTTCATTGGGTTTCTCCTTGTCCTGGAATCACACTGCGTCAGCCGCATGCTCGGACGCCCGCCCGACAGGCGGAAGTAAATCCCAAGCATGTGCAAGAAGCCATCCGCCCAAACCCTAGACGGATGCCCGGGCTGCCGTGCGGTCCATTGAACGCGGCGCATGCAATTTCGAGGCCACGTTGGCCATCCGATACAGTCCCGCCCCAGACGCTCCGGCTCACCGAAGACCACGCCCCCATGAACCTCCGCATGCGCCTGCGCCCGACGATGCTGTCGGACCTGGACTTCGTCATCTCGGTCGAGAGCGACACGCCACAACCTGCCCTTCATCACGCCGTGGGAGCGCACCCAGCACGAAGGCGCGGTGCGCTTCCCGGACTTCCGCCACTTCATCGTCGAGGTCGGGCCGGACACCGAGCCTCGGCTTCGTCATCCTGCAGGGCTGCCGCAACCCGCACCGCAGCGTCGAGCTCAAGCGCCTCGTGCTGCAGCCCAAGGGCCAGGGCCTCGGCCGCGCCTGCGTGCGGCTGCTCAAGCAGATGGCCTTCCGCGACCTGCACGCGCACCGTTTCTGGCTCGACGTGAAGGCGCTGAACACGCGCGCGCTGGCGCTGTACGCCAGCGAAGGCTTCGTCGAGGAGGGGCGGCTGCGCGAGAGCGTGCGAGTCACGATCGACGGCGCCGACGGCTACGACTCGCTGATCGTCATGAGCATGCTCGACCGCGAATACCAGGCGCGTGTGGCGCTGGGTCAGAAGGCGCGTGGCAAGGCCGCGACCGCGCCTAACCACCCGACGGAGACAACCGATGAGCTCCACGATGATGGACGTGCCGCTGTCGCTCAACCACCTGCTCGAGCGCGCCGGCACGCTCTTCGCCGGCAACCAGATCGTCTCGCGGCTGCCCGACAAGTCGCTGCGCCGCCACAGCTACGGCGAGTACCACCGCCGCACGCGCGCGCTGGCGTCGGCGCTGCAGAAGCTCGGGCTGCGCAAGGGCGACCGCGTCGCCACGCTGTGCTGGAACCACCACGCGCACCTGGAGGCTACTTCGGCATCCCGGCCGCCGGCGGCGTGATGCACACGCTGAACCTGCGCCTGGCGCCCGACGAGATCGGCTGGATCGCCGCCGACGCGGAGGACCGCTTCCTGATCGTCGACGACGTCCTGCTGCCGCTGTACCAGCAGTTCGCGCACCTGCACGCCTTCGAGAAGGTGATCGTCTTCCCGTTCTCCGGCGCGCCGGTGCCCGACGGAGTTCGCCGACTACGAGCAGCTGCTCGCCGGCGCCGACCCGGACGGCTTCCAGTACGCGCCGCACGACGAGAACGACCCGGTGGCCATGTGCTACACCTCGGGCACCACCGGGCCGGCCCAAGGGCGTGGTCTACTCGCACCGCTCCACCGTGCTGCACACGCTGGTGGCCAGCCTGGGCGACTTCTGGGGCCTGCGCGGCACCGACGTGCGTGCTGCCGGTGACGCCGATGTTCCACGCCAACAGCTGGGGCATGCCCTACGGCGCGGTGATGATGGGCGTGAAGCTGGTCTTCCCCGGCCCGCACCTGCACCCCGACGACCTGCTCGACCTGATGCAGCTGGAGCCGCCGACGCTGTCGCTGGGCGTGCCGACGATCTGGATGAGCCTGATCCAGGCCTACGAGGCGGCGCAGCAGCCCGACGCAACCCGGCCGCTGGAAGCTGCCGGCCGGCATGCGCTCGCTGGTCGGCGGCGCGGCGGTGCCCGAGTCGCTGATCCGCGCCTTCGACCGCCACGGCATCTGGCTCGTGCCAGGGCTGGGGCATGACCGAGACCTCGCCGCTGGCACCGTGTCCTACCCGCGCGCCGAACTGCGCGACGCCGGCGAGGACGAGCGCTACCGCCGCGCCGCGATGGCCGGCGTGCCGGTGCCGCTGGTCGACCTGCGCATCCGCGGCGACGACGGCCGCGACGCGCCGCTGGGACGGCAGAGCGTCGGGCGAGATCCAGGTGCGCGGGCCCTTCATCACCGGCAGCTACCACGAGGTGCCGGTCGGCCCGGACAAGTTCACCGCCGACGGCTGGCTGCGCACCGGCGACGTGGCCACGATGGACGCAGCTGGGCTTCGTGCGCATCACCGACCGCACCAAGGACCTGATCAAGTCCGGCGGCGAGTGGATCAGCTCGGTCGACCTGGAGAACGCGCTGATGGCGCACCCGGCCGTCGCCGAGGCGGCCGTGATCGCGATCCCCGACGAGAAGTGGAGCGAGCGGCCGCTGGCCTGCGTGGTGCTCAAGCCCGGGCAGGCGCCGGACGCGGCCGGAGCTGAACGCCCACCTGCTGGCGCACGGCTTCGCCAAGTGGCAGCTGCCCGAGCGCTACGAAGTCATCGACGCCGTGCCGCGCACCTCGACCGGCAAGTTCTGGAAGCTGAAGCTGCGCGAGATGTTCCCGCGCTGACCCCGACCTTTGTGATGGCATGACCCAAGAACCCGATCTCTTCGATCCCCCTCCCGCCGACCCCGACGACGCCATCACGCTGGCCGACTACGCCGAACGCGCCTACCTCGAATACGCCCTGAGCGTCGTCAAGGGCCGCGCCTTGCCCGACGTGTGCGACGGGCAGAAGCCGGTGCAGCGCCGCATCCTCTACGCGATGCAGCGCATGGGCCTGTCTTTCGGGGCCGGCGCCGCGCCCAAGCCGGTGAAGAGCGCGCGCGTCGTCGGCGACGTGCTCGGCCGCTTTCACCCGCACAGCGACCAGGCGGCCTACGACGCGCTGGTGCGCATGGCGCAGGGGTTCTCGCAGCGCTATCCGCTGATCGACGGCCAGGGCAATTTCGGCAGTCGCGACGGCGATGGCGCCGCGGCGATGCGCTACACCGAAGCGCGCCTCGCACCGATCGCGCGGCTGCTGCTCGACGAGATCGACGAGGGCACGGTGGATTTCGTGCCCAACTACGACGGCTCGACGCAGGAGCCTTCGCTGCTGCCGGCGCGGCTGCCTTTCGTGCTGCTCAACGGCGCCAGCGGCATCGCCGTCGGCCTGGCCACCGAGGTGCCGAGCCATAACCTGCGCGAAGTGGCGGCCGCGGCAGTGGCATTGATCCGAGACGAGCGGCTGAGCGATGCCGAGCTGTTCGAGCTGCTGCCGGCGCCCGATTTTCCTGGCGGCGCGCAGATCATTTCCGCTATGAGCGACATTCGCGAGGCCTATGCGACGGGCCGCGGCTCGCTGAAGCTGCGCGCGCGCTGGAAGATCGAGGACCTGGCGCGCGGCCAGTGGCAGCTGGTGGTGAACGAACTGCCGCCCGGCACCAGTGCGCAGAAGGTGCTGGAGGAGATCGAGGAACTCACCAATCCCAAGGTCAAGGCCGGCAAGAAGGCGCTGTCGCAGGAGCAGGTGCAGCTGAAGGCCTCGGTGCTGGCGGTGCTGGATGCGGTGCGTGACGAATCGAACAAGGATGCGCCGGTGCGCCTGGTGTTCGAGCCGCGCAGCCGCACGGTGGAGCAGGGCGAACTGATCACCACGCTGTTGGCGCAGACCAGCCTGGAAGGCAGCGTGCCGCTGAACCTGACGATGGTCGGGCGCGACGGCCGGCCGACGCAGAAGAGCCTGCGCCAGATGCTCGCCGAGTGGATCGACTTCCGCCAGGCCACGGTGCAGCGGCGCACGCAGCACCGGCTGGCGCGTGTGCTGGAGCGCATCCACGTGCTCGAAGGCCGGCAGATCGTGCTGCTGAACATCGACGAGGTGATCCGCATCATCCGCAATGCCGACGAGCCGAAGCCGGCGCTGATCGAGCGCTTCAAACTGAGCGACCGGCAGGCCGAGGACATCCTCGACATTCGCCTGCGCCAGCTGGCGCGGCTGGAAGCGATCAAGATCGAGCAGGAACTGAAGTCGCTGCGCGAGGACCAGGGCAAGCTCGAGGACATTCTCGGCAGCGCGGCGGCGCTGAAGCGCACGCTGATCAAGGAGATCGAGGCCGATGCCAAGGCCCATGGCGACGCGCGTCGCACCCTGGTGCAGGAAGAAAAGCGCGCGGTGGCCGAGATCAAGGTGGTCGACGAGCCGGTGACGGTGGTGGTCAGCCTGAAGGGCTGGGTGCGCGCGCTGAAGGGCCACGAGCTCGACTTGGGCACGCTGGCCTTCAAGGCCGGCGACGCGCTCTACGGCAGCTTCAGCTGCCGCAGCGTCGACCCGCTGCTGGTCTTCGGCAGTGCGGCCGGCGGCAGCGCGCGGGTGTACAGCGTGGCCGTCGCCTCGCTGCCCGGCGGCCGTGGCGATGGCCAGCCGATCACCGCGCTGATCGACCTGGAAGCCGGCACGCAGCCGGCGCACTACTACGCCGGCGCGCCCGAAACCCTGCTGCTGCTGGCCAACACGGGCGGCTTCGGCCTGCTGGCGAAGGTGGCCGACATGGTGGCGCGCAACCGCGGCGGCAAGAGCTTCCTGAGCCTGGACGATGCGCACCAGCTGCTGCCGCCGGTGGCGGTGGTGGCCGGCCACACCCAGGTGGCCTGCCTGAGCCTGGGTGCGCGGCTGCTCGTCTTCCCGCTGGCGGAGCTGAAGCACCAGCCCAACGGCGGCAAGGGCCTGACGCTGATGGACGTGGACGCCAAGGACCCGCTGCTGTCGGTGGCCAGTTTCGCCGACACGCTGAAGCTGCTTGGCGCGGGCCGCGGTGGCAAGCCGAAGGAAGACACCCTGAGGGGCGCCGCCCTGGCCGAACACGCCGGCAAGCGCGCACGCAAGGGGCGCAAGTGCGCTGGCTTCGTCAGGCTGCAGCGCGTGACGTCGGCATGAGCGCGCATGGCCGCTCCAAAGCGCTCATCCCGGAGCGCACAGCGCGGAGGGTAGTCCAGTGACCGGGGCGCCTGGCCAACATGTCACGCGCAAGACCCCAATGCCGGGTCGATGCCAATTCACAACGCTGGGCCTGCATGCTTAGATATCGGCCGCAACAGCCCAAGACGCGACCCTGAGCCGGCCTTTCGGGCCGGATGTCGTCCAGGAGAATTCGATAGTGCAAGCCACGAACACAGCCGACCCGAACTATTTTCACAAAGTCGTCGATTGCCAGTGGGCCTGCCCTGCCCACACCCCCGTGCCCGAATACATCCGGCTGATTGCCCAGGGTCGCTACAGCGATGCCTACATGGTCAACTGGGTGTCGAACGTGTTCCCCGGCATCCTGGGGCGCACCTGCGACCGGCCCTGCGAGCCGGCCTGCCGCCGCGGCCGCGTCGAAGACCACAACCTGGACAAGCCCGAGCCGGTGGCCATCTGCCGGCTCAAGCGCGTGGCCGCCGACCACAAGGACGACATCCGCTCGCGGCTGCCGACGGCCGCGCCGCGCAACGGCAAGCGCGTGGCCTGCGTCGGCGCCGGGCCGGCGTCGCTGACCGTGGCGCGCGACCTGGCGCCGCTGGGCTACCACGTCACCGTGTTCGACAGCGAGGCCAAGGCCGGCGGCTTCATGTGGTCGCAGATCCCGCGCTTCCGCCTGCCGGAAAGCGTGATCGACGAGGAGACCGGCTACATCACCGACATGCCGCACGTGGATCTCGTCGCCAACCGCCGCATCGATTCGATGAAGCAGTTGCTGGCCGAGGATTTCGACGCGGTCTTCGTCGGCTGCGGTGCGCCGCGTGGGCGCGACCTGGAGATCCCGGGCCGCAAAGAGGCCGCCGACAGCATCCACATCGGCATCGACTGGCTGGCCTCGGTGTCCTTCGGCCATGTGAAGAGTGTCAAGCCGCGGGTCATCGTGCTCGGTGGCGGCAATACGGCGATGGACTGCTGCCGCTCGGCGCGGCGCCTCGGCTCCAGCGACGTCAAGGTCATCGTGCGCAGCGGCTTCGAGGAGATGAAGGCCTCGCCGTGGGAGAAGGAAGACGCCATGCACGAGGGCATCCCGATCATCAACTGCCACGTGCCCAAGGCCTTCGTGCACCAGGCCGGCAAGCTGGTCGGCATGAACTTCGAGATCGTTTCAGCCGTGTACGACGCCAAGGGCCGGCGCACGCTCAAGCCCACCGGGCAGCCCGAGGTCTTCTTCGCCTGCGACGAGGTGCTGATCGCGGTCGGCCAGGAGAACGCCTTCCCGTGGATCGAGCGCGATGCCGGCGTGCAATTCGACGACTGGGGCCTGCCGAAGCTCAATGCCGTTACGTACCAGTCGACGCGCCAGGAAGTCTTCTTCGGCGGCGACGCCGCCTTCGGCCCTAAGAACATCATCACCGCGGTGGCGCAGGGCCACGAGGCGGCAGTGTCGATCGACCTGTTGCTGCAGGGCGGCGATGTGGCCCAGCGGCCGCCGCCGATGACGCAGCTGGTGTCGCAGAAGATGGGCATCCACGAATGGAGCTACGACAACGCAGTGTCGAACGACGCGCGCTTCAAGGTGCCCTGGGCCAAGGCAGAAACCGCGCTCGCCAGCATTCGCATCGAGGTGGAGCTGGGCTTCAACGCGGCCACGGCCTTCAAGGAAACCCAGCGTTGCCTGAACTGCGATGTGCAGACCAAGTTCACGCAGAACCTGTGCATCGAATGCGATGCCTGTGTCGACATCTGCCCCACCGATTGCATCAGCTTTGCCGCCAACGGCGACGAGGTCGATCTGCGCACGCGGCTCAGCGCACCGGCCACCAATCTGAGCCAGGCGTTGTATGTCAGTGGGTCGCTGAAGACCGGCCGCGTGATGGTCAAGGACGAGGACGTCTGCCTGCACTGCGGCCTGTGCGCCGAGCGCTGCCCGACCGGCGCGTGGGACATGCAGAAGTTCCTGATCGAGATGACTCACGCCGGGCCCGCTTGCCACGATGCCGCGCCCACGAGCCGCGTGGTGGAGACCACCGCATGAAGCATATCCACGCCGTCAACGACTTCGTCGTCAAGTTCGCCAACGTCAACGGTTCCGGCTCGGCGTCGGCCAACGAGCTGTTTGCCAAGGCCATCATCCGCATGGGCGTGCCGGTCAGTCCGCGCAACATCTTTCCCAGCAACATCCAGGGCCTGCCCACCTGGTACGAAGCGCGCATCACAGAGAAGGGCTGGCTGGGCCGGCGCGGTGGCATCGACCTGATGGTGGCGATGAACCCGCAAACCTGGACGCAGGACGTGCGCGAGCTCGAAAGCGGCGGTTACCTGTTCTACGACTCGACGCGGCCGCTGCCGCCGAGTGCCTTCCGCGACGACGTGGTCACCCTCGGCATGCCGATCACCGAGATCTGCAATGCCACCTACGACGACCCGCGTCAGCGCCAACTGTTCAAGAACATCCTCTACGTAGGTGCGTTGGCGCAATTGCTGGGCATCGACATCGCGGTGATCGAGGGGCTGTTCGGCGAGCAGTTCCGTGGCAAGGAAAGGCTGCTCGCATCGAACGTGCGCGCGCTGCATCTGGGGCGCGACTTCGCCGCCGAGCATCTGCAGGACGAGGCGGTCGGGCTGCGCATTGAAAAGCGCGATCTGGTCGGCCAGCGCATTCTCGTCGACGGCAACACGGCCGCGGCATTGGGCTGCGTGTACGGCGGCGCCACGGTCTGCGCCTGGTACCCGATCACACCCTCTTCGTCGGTGGCCGAGGCCTTCCAGAAATACTGCGCCAAACTGCGCGTGGACAAGGACAGCGGCGAACAGCGCTACGCCATCGTGCAGGCCGAGGACGAGATTGCCTCGATCGGCATGGTTACCGGAGCAGGGTGGAACGGCGCGCGCGCCTTCACCGCCACATCCGGCCCGGGCGTGTCGCTGATGACCGAGTTCATCGGCCTGGCCTACTTTGCCGAGATCCCCGTGACCATCATCAACGTGCAGCGCGGCGGGCCCTCCACCGGCATGCCCACGCGCACGCAGCAGGCCGACATCCTGAGTTGCGCCTATGCCTCGCACGGCGACACCAAGCACGTGCTGCTGTTTCCGCAGGACCCGCACGAATGTTTCGAGCATTCGGCCGCCGCGCTGGACCTGGCCGACCGGCTGCAGACGCCGGTGTTCGTCATGACCGACCTGGACATCGGCATGAACCAGCGCCTATGCGAACCCTTCGCCTGGGACGATGCACGATGCTTCGACCGCGGCAAGATCATGACCGCCGAGATGCTGGAGGCCGGCCGCGACTTCGGCCGCTACAAGGACGTCGATGGCGACGGCATTCCCTGGCGCACGCTGCCCGGCACGCACCCCACCCGAGGCAGCTACTTCACGCGCGGTACCACGCGCGACGAATACGCGCGCTATTCCGAGACCGGACCCGATTACCTGCGCAACGTGCAGCGGCTGAACGCCAAGTTCCGCACCGCGGCCACGCTGGTGCCGCAGCCGGTGCCGCGCGCCGCCAGCAAGAAGACGCGCTACGGCGTCATCTACTTCGGCTCCACCAGCCCGGCGCTGGACGAGGCGCTGGACCGCCTGGGCGAGGTGGACATCCACCTCGACGCGCTGCGCCTGCGCGCCTTTCCGTTCCCGGCCAGCGTGCTGGCCTTCATCGAGTCGCATGACGAGGTCTTCGTGGTCGAGCAGAACCGCGATGCGCAGATGCGCAGCTTGCTGATCAACGAGCTGGCCGTCGCGCCGGCGCGGCTGTTCGCCGTGCTGCACTACGACGGCACGCCAATCACCGCCCGCTTCATCACCCAGGCCATCACCCACCACATGGAAGCGCGCGCGGCCGAACTGACGAGGAAGGCAAGAAGCACATGACCTACCTGACCAAACCGCGGCTTCACCACCCGACGCTGGCCACCAACAAGGTCGGCTACACGCGGCGCGACTACGAGGGCAAGATCAGCACCTTGTGTGCCGGCTGCGGCCACGACAGCATCAGCGCGGCGATCATCCAGGCCTGCTGGGAGCTGGACATCGAGCCGCACCGCGTGGCCAAGCTGTCGGGCATCGGCTGCAGCAGCAAGACGCCGGACTACTTCCTCGGTGCCAGCCATGGCTTCAACACGGTGCACGGGCGCATGCCCAGCGTATTGACCGGCGCCAACCTGGCGAATCGCGAGTTGCTGTACCTGGGCGTGTCCGGCGACGGCGACTCTGCCTCCATCGGCCTGGGCCAGTTTGCGCATGCCATGCGCCGCGGCGTGCGCATGGTCTACATCGTCGAGAACAACGGTGTCTACGGCCTGACCAAAGGCCAGTTCAGCGCTACTGCCGACCGCGGCTCGAAGTCGAAGAAGGGCGTGCTCAATCCCGACGCACCGGTGGACTTGATCGGCATGGCGTTGCAGCTGGGCGCCACCTATGTGGCACGCGGCTTCTCCGGCGACAAGGCGCAGCTGGTGCCGCTGATCGAAGGCGCGATCCGCCATGGCGGTGCGGCCTTCATCGACGTCATCAGCCCCTGCGTGGCCTTCAACAACCACGAGGGCAGCACGCGCAGCTACGACTACGTGCGCGAGCACAACGACGCGGTCAGCCGCATCGACTTCATCGACCTGGCCACCGAACGCAAGGCCGAGCCGGCGCCGGGCGAGGTCATCGAGCTGCCGCAGCACGACGGCAGCGTCATGCGCCTGCGCAAGCTGCATGCCGACTACGACCCGACCGACCGCGTCAGCGCGATGAACCACGTGCAGGCGCTGCAGGCTAAGGGGGAAGTGGTGACCGGGCTGCTCTACGTGGACCCGGACGCCACCGACCTGCATGTGGCGTTGAACACCACCGCGGCACCCCTGAACAAGCTCGATGAGCGTGCGCTGTGCCCGGGAGCGGACGCACTGGCGAAGATCAACGCGTCGTTCCGCTGAGTTCGGCCGCAAGTCGGAGCCGGCCGCTGCTGGCTCTGAACGTGGCATTCGCCTGTCCAGTGTCGCGGCGCCGCAGATCGCCCTGGCGGCCGCCGCCACGCACAACGGGGCCAACTGCGCGGGCTCGAGGCTGACGCGGCGTATGGCGGCGTAGGCGGCGACCTGTGCGGAAGGGAGCAGCGCGAAGAGTGTGGTGCCGATGGCGATATCGACCGGCGCGCCGCTGGCCTCGGTCAGCGCCGGCACCGGGATCACGCCGCCGACGCCTGTAGGCACCCCGAGCAAGCCTGCCAGCAGCGCTGCCGCTGCTACCCCGTGGCCATCTGTGTTCCGTCCAGCGGCCCATGGCGGCTTCGGCTCAGTGTCCGCGGAAGCGGGCAACCATGCACTTCGGGCGTCAGAACCTGCCGTCCACCAGGTACATCGCGATCCACGGCTGCCACACCACCAGCGCCAGGCAGCCCAGCATCATGACGATGTAGGGTATGGCCGACTTGCACAGCAGCCCGAAGGGCTGCTTGAAGGCCGACATGGCGACGATCAGGTTCAGCCCCACGGGTGGCGTAAGGAAGCCGATCTCCAGGTTCAGGATCATGATGATGCCGAACACCACCTTGTTGTAGCCGTAGGCCTCGGCCACGGGCATCAGCAGCGGCGCCAGGATCAGGATCGCCTCGCCGGTGGTCATCAGGCAGCCGACGACCAGCAGCAGCGCATTGACCAGCAGCATGAACATCAGCGGGCTGCTGATGAAGCCCTGCATGAATTCGACCATCTGTCCCGGCACCCGGTGTTCGACGAGCACGATGTTCAGGCTCAGCGCCACCGCCAGCACCGGGAACAGCGAGCCGCCCAGCTTGGACTGGTCGAGCACCACCTGGTAGAAGTCGCGCGGTTTCATCTCCTTGTGCACCCAGATCTCGATGATCAGCGCATATAGCAGCGCCACCGCAGCCGCCTCGGTGGCGGTGAAGTAGCCGCTGTAGATGCCGCCCGAGCAGGATCACCGGCAGCATCGCTGCCCAGATGCCTTCGCGGCAGGCGGTGACGAACTCGGCACTGTCGAACTTCTGCGTCGGCATGTTCCGGTTGAACCACAGGCCGTAGATCGAAAACACCACCAGCATCAGGATGCCCGGGCCGATGCCGGCGGTGAACAGGTCCACCACCGAGGCCTCGGTCACCAGGCCGTAGATGATCATCGGGATCGACGGCGGGATGATGATGCCCAGCGTGCCGCCCGACATGATGGTGCCGAGGGTGAACTTGTTGTCGTAGTGGGCGGCGCGCATCGCCGGGTACATCACCGTACCGATGGCCAGCATGGTGACGATGCTCGAGCCGGAGATGGCGGCGAAGATGCCGCAGCTGAGGATCGCCGCGATGCCCAGCCCGCCGGGCAGCGGCTGCGTCAGTGCCGCCATGATGCGGATCAGCCGCTTGGCGGTGGAGCCCAGCGTCATGACGTTGCCGCACAGGATGAACAGCGGGATCGACAGGATCAGCTCCTTGTCGAGCGCGACCCACATGTCCTCGAGGATGTAGTCGAGCTGGCCCTTGCCCCAGGCGATCTGCACATAGGCCGCCACCGACAGCAGGATGACCACCAGCGGCTGGCGCAGCCACAGCAGCAGCAGCACCAGCGCGACCAGCCACAGTGCGGTCATTCCTGGAACTCCGGCGGCAGCGGGCGCAGCGCCGGCCAGGCGGCAAAGAAGAAGTAGCGGATCGACGCGGACAGAAAGCCCAGCGGGATGGCCAGTTGGATCGGCCAGATCGGCATGTCGAAGGCCTGCATGCGCAGGCCGGCCTGCATCGACGATCGACACATAGACCCAGCCGAACCAGGCCACGCCGACGAAGAACAGCCCGCGTGACCAGGTCGGCAATGCGGTCCATCGTCGGCGCGAAGTCATTCGACACCCAGCCGAAGCCGATGCGCGGCAGCAGGTGGCTGCCGGTGGCGGTGGCCACGCCGACGCCACAGAAGCTGCCGATGACCAGCGCGTAGACACACATCTTCTGCGCCGCGAACACGCCGGCGGAACCCTGAATGTCGAAAGCTCTGTAGATCGGCGTCAGCAGCTCACGGCCGGCCACATCGACGATCAGCACCACGGCGATGAAGCCGAAGGCGGCCACCGCAATCAGGCATTCGAGTCGGTGCCAGGTGTCGACGAAGCGGCGCGCGCCGGCCGGCGCCGGCGCGACGGCGGTGGTCACTTGGTGCAGGCTTTGCGGCCGGCCTCCATCGCCGCGTAGAAGGCGGCCGAATCACCGCCGGTTTCCTTGACGATCTGCGGGTACACCGGCTCCATCGCCTTGCGCCAGGTGTCGCGCTGCTCCGGCGTGGCATCGATCGACCTGGCCGCCGCCTTGCTTCATGCATGCCGAACAGCGTGTCCTTCGAAACCGCGCACCTCTCCGCGCAGCTTCGCCGACGGGATTGCGCTGCGCCGGCGCGCAGCAGCGCCTCCTGGTGAGGCTTGCTCAGCTTGTCGTAGACGGCCTTGTTCATCAGCGTCAGCGCCGGCGAGTCGTAGGCCGTGACGCGCGAGACCACCGGTGCCACCTTGGTCAGTGCCCGAGGGCAGGCGCGTAGGTGATGGTCGGTCAGCACCACGTCGGCCATGCCGGTCTGGAAGGCCGGGATCCATTCCGGCAGGCCGAGCGGGTTGACGCTGGCGCCCATCGAGCGTGAAGAACAGCGCCTGTGTCTTGTTGGCGTAGATCGCGGCCTTGGCACCCTTCAGGTCCGGCGGCGCCATGAAGGGCTTCTTGCCGAACAGGTCGATCGCTGCCGACTTCGGCTCCAGCCGAGGAACTGCACGCCCTTCTTGGCGAAGCCCTCGGTCACCGGCTTGATCATGTGGTTGTCGAGCACGCAGTCGAACTCGGCGGTGTTGCGGAAATAGAAGGGCATCACCAGCAGAGCCGATCTCGGGCAGCGACCAGTGCGGCCGAGCCGGCCGGAGAAGGCGCCCATATCGATTCGCCCGCGCGCCACCTGCTGCACCGTGTCCTGCTCGCTGCCCAGTTGCGAGGCCGAGGAAGGGCTGGATCTTGATCTCGCCCTTGCTTTCTTCGTCCACTGTCCTTGGCGAAACGCTCGATCTGCATCGCCCACGGGTTGCCCTTCGGCGGCGCACCGCTGGTGTAGCGCAACTCGATCGGCTTGGCCTGGGCCAGCGCTGCGCCATGGGAGCGCCAGCAGAGCGCTGCCGAGCATCAGTGCCGAAAGAATGGGGTTGAGCTTCATGCGGCAGGTCTCCGGGGGTGTTGGTCGGCGGCCGATCGCAGTTGCCGGCTGCCCGGATGATGGCGGCGAGCGCAGGCCCGATCCATCCAGATTGGCCCTAAGACGGTGCTCGGGCCGCGCCAGCTTCGCTGCTATGGTCGCGGCCATGCAATCCGAGGATTTGCTCGACCCGCTGATCGGCGGCCCCGGCACCAAGGGCTTCCCGCACGATGCCGTGCCCTGCGCCGCTCGGCCATCGCGGCGATGGGCTGGAACCTGCTGCGCGGCGACATGCCGCTGCCGCTGGCGGTGATCAAGCGCGACGCACTCGCCGGCAACCTGCGCTGGATGCAGCAGTTCGCGCGCGAGCAGGGCGTGGAGCTGGCGCCGCACGGCAAGACGACGATGTCACCGCAGCTCATTGCCGCGCAACTCGATGCCGGGGCCTGGGGCATGACCTTCGCCAATGTGACGCAGGCTCGCGTCGGGCTGGCCGCCGGCGCGCGGCATGTCCTGATCGCGAACCAGGTGATGGCGGATGCGGACCTCAGCGCCATCGCGTCGCTGCTGCGGCAGCATGGCGGACCGCGTGTGCTCTTCCTCGTTGACTCGCTCGCGCAACTGGACTTGATCGAGTCTTGGTGGCGCGTGCAAGACGAGCCGGCGACGCCTTCGTTCGAGGTGCTGCTGGAGATCGGCCTGGATGGCGGACGCACCGGCTGCCGCAGCCATGACCAGGCCTTGGCGCTGGCGCGGCGCCTGCACGCCAGCGCGGCGACACGGCTCGTCGGTATCGAGTGCTACGAGGGGCTGTGGGCTACCGGGCGCAGTGCCGACGACCAGGCGCTGGTGCGGGGCCTGCTGCAGCGCGTGTCGACTGTGGCGCTGCAATGCGAGCGTGAGGCGCTCTTCGACTGTGACGAGATGCTGCTCAGCGCCGGCGGCTCGTCGATCTTCGACCTGGTGGCGCCGCAGCTGAAGCCCTCGCTGTCGCGGCCGGTGCGCGGCGTGCTGCGCTCGGGCTGCTACGTCACGCACGATCACGGCAGCTACAAGCGCTACCTCACGGTGATGAACACGCGCCTGGCCTGCGGGCATGGTCTGCATGCGGCGCTGGAGGTGTGGGCGCTGGTACAGTCCTGCCCCGAGCCCGGGTTGGCGATCCTCACAGCGGGTAAGCGCGATGTGTCCTACGACATCGAGATGCCGATTCCGGCGCAATGGTGTCGCCGCGGGTTGCTCATGCCCGAAGCGGTGCCCGCCGGCTGGAAAGTCAGCGCGATGAACGACCAGCATGCCTACCTGCGCCATCCCGCCGACGCCACGGTCGTGCCGCAGGTCGGCGACCGCGTGGCGCTGGGCATCTCGCACCCCTGCACCACCTTCGACAAGTGGCGCTGGATGGCGGTGGTGGATGAAGCCTACGACGTGGTCGATGCCATCGTCACCTGTTTCTGATCACTGCGGGACCTGCATCTCCAGCACGATCTTGCCGGCCACTTGCCGCGCAGCCATGGCCCTGCAGGCCTCGGGCAACTGTTCGAAGGCGAAGCGCGCACCGATGTGCGGCCTGAACAGGCCTTGTGCGGCCAGCGCGTCCACCGCCAGGCGGTTCTGCAGCCCGCGCACGGGGTCGCGACGGGCGTATTCGCCGGCGCGCACGCCCACCACCGAAAAGCCCTTGATCAATGGCAGGTTGCTGCCGATGGTGGCGATGCGCCCGCTGGCAAAACCCACCACCAGCAGCCGCCCGCCCCAGGCGATGCAGTGCACCGAAGCATCGAACAGGTCGCCGCCCACCGGGTCGAACACCACGTCGGCGCCGGCGCCACCGGTCAAGGCCTTGACCGCGTCGATCAGGCCCGCCGCGCCGGGCCCGAGCACGAGGGCGTGGTGCGCGCCCAGCTCACGTGCCGCCTGCAGCTTGTGCGCCGAACTGCCGGTGGCGATCACCGTTGCGCCGAGGTGGCGACCGAGTTGCACCGCCGCCAGCCCGGTGCCACCGCTGGCGCCATGCACCAGCAGCGTTTCGCCGGCCTGCAGCGCGCCGCGGCGCACCAGGGCGACCCAGGCGGTCAGCGCGGCCACGCCATAGGCCGCGCCTTCGGCCATGCTGAAGCCGGGTGGCGCGTGGCGCAACTCGCTCGCCGGCGCGACCAGCTCTTCCACGAAGGCGCCGCCGTGCGCGCCGAAGCACACCGCATCACCCACGCTCAGGTCGTGCACCGCAGCCCCGGCCTCGACCACCACGCCGGCGCATTCCATGCCGGCGACGAAGGGCAGCGGTGGTTTGAACTGGTACTTGCCCTGCGTCATCAGCAGGTCGGGAAAGTTCAGCGAGGCGGCATGCACGCGCACGCGCACCTCGCCCGCGGCAACGGCGCGCGAAGGCCGCTGCACGAGTTGCAGCCCCGAAAAATCGGCACTCAGTTCAGTGCACATCCAGGCGCGATGGGTCATGGCCTGATTGGACCACTGCCCGCGAATGCCAGCCGGAGCAAGCCGCAGAATCCGTCCTTTCGCACTGCATTCGACATCATGATCCACGCCTTGCCCGACCATGGCCGCCCGCCCGAGGACATCCTGCAGGAGCTGCGCAGCTTCGGCCGCTACGACCCGAGCTACAAGGACGCGCGGCTGTGGAGCCTGGTGTACTGGCTCGACGAGTCCTATGCCGAGTTCCTGGGCCAGGCCTATCAGGCCTATTCGTCGGCGAACGGGCTGAACCCGAGCGTCTTCAAGAGCCTGAAGCAGTTCGAGACCCAGATCATCGCCGCCACCGCCGAGCTGCTGCACGGCGGTCCGGACACCTGCGGCGTCGTCACCTCGGGCGGCACCGAAAGCTGCCTGCTGGCGGTGAAGACCTACCGCGACCTGGCGCGCGCGACACGCGGCGTGCGCCGGCCCGAGATGATCGTGCCCACCACCGCACACGTCGCCTGGTTCAAGGCCAGCGAGTACTTTGGCGTCAAGCTGCGGCGGCTGCCGCTGGACGACAGGCTGCATGCCGACGTGTCGCGACTGGACGCGATGATCAACCGCAACACGGTGATGGTGCTCGGCTCGGCGCCCGAGTATCCGCACGGCAGCATCGATCCGATCGAGGCGATGGGCGCCATCGCACAGCAGCACGCCATTCCGATGCACGTGGACGCCTGCGTCGGCGGTTTCATCCTGCCCTTCATGGCGATGAACGGCGTCGTGCTGCCGGCCGTGGGACTACCGCGTGCCGGGCGTCACGTCCATATCCGCCGACCTGCACAAGTACGGCTTTGCCGCCAAGGGCGCATCGACCATCACCTACCGCAACCTGGAGCTGCTGAAGCACCAGATGTTCGTCTGCGAGGACTGGCCCGGCGGCGTGTTCGCCTCGCCGGCGTTGCTCGGCACGCGCCCCGGCGGCGCCTACGCCGCGGCCTGGGCGGCGATGCAGCACTTCGGCATCGACGGCTATCGCGAGCTGGCCGCGCGCACGCAGCAGGCCTTCGAGCGCATGCGCGCCGGCATCGAGGCCCTGCCCGAGCTGAAGGTGCTGGGCGAGCCGCAGGGGCCGCTGCTGGCCTATGGCTCGGCCACGACCGATGTGAACATCTTTGCCGTTGGCGACCAGATGGATGCCAAGGGCTGGCAGGTCAATCGGCTGCAGTTCCCGGACGGGTTGCACGCGATGATCACTGCGCAGCACCTGCCGGTGATCGCCGACTACCTGCGCGACCTGCGCGACGCAGTGGCCACCGTGAAGGCCGACCCCAGTCTGGCCGGCAAGGGCCGCGCCGCCACCTACGGGATGATGGCCCACCTGCCGCTGCGCGGCGTTGTGAAGAGCAAAGTGCTGACGCTGTTTGCCAATGCCTACCGAGCCGGCGGTGCGCCGCTGGAGCTGGACGCCGACGCCGCGCAGGGCCACGGCGCAGTACCCCCGACCAAGCCCTGGCTCGAGCGCCTGGCCGGCTGGTACGTCGCGCGGCAGCAGCGGCGCTGAAGTCCGCGCTCAGCCGCCGCCGAAGACGTGACCAGCTCGTCGACGCGCCTTTGCTGGCCGGTGGCCTTGAGCAGCTTGGCCGCGTCGTTCAGCACAGCGGGCAGCGGGATGCGCACCTCTTGGTTGCCGAGGAAGCCGTCTGCGCGGCCGAGCAGATCCACCGCGGCATTGGCGCCGCGCTCCAGCACCAGCCGCGCGCCTGCGACTGCGTCGACCTGGCTGACAGCACCATGTGCATAGCTGTCGACCCAGCCTGCTGCCATCACCGCCAATCCGTTGATCGTGAATCGCCTGCGCTGCACGACGCGTTCCATATGCCCTCCCAGCCAATTCTTGGCGGGCCGCTGTGGCAGCGCATTGCTTGCGTTCAACGGTTGCGCATGTAGGCCGCGAACAAGGCGGGCTGCAGGTCGCGCAATGACTTGCGCAGTTCGATCAGATCGCGCTGGCGGCCCTGGCGCTCCAGGTGCAACAGGTTGAGCAGTACGTGCATCGCCCGCTCCGGGGCGCCCTGGAGCCCGGCCTGCACTTGGCTCAGCCGCGCGGCCAACGCGGGCTGCTCGGTCAACACCCAGGCCGGAAACCAGGCGAGGTCGGCAGCGCCGGGCAATGCATCGGGGCCGGCGTCGAACTCGGTGTCGAAGCGCCGCCGCAGCCGCTGCAACACCGGGTCGCCCAGCCGCTTCGTCAGCACGTCGAAACGCTCGGGCGCGAGCCAGGCCAACTCTGCCAGCAGGCCCCAGTGGGTGTCCAGGCCGTCGAGGCGATAGCGCGCTTCGGCCATCCACGCCAGCGGTGCGGGAATGCGCCGCCAGGATTCGATCCGTGCCACCGCATCGGCGGCGGCGGCAAAGTCACCAGCTCTCAGCCACAGCGCGGCGGCATGTGTGTCGCCGCAATCCGGCCGGAAGGCGAGCCGCGCAGCCCTTTGCGCTGCGTGCCGCCACAGCGGCGCCATCCATGCCGAGCCGTCGGTGTCGCCAAGCTGCCGGCGCGCCTCGGCCTGCACGGTGTCCTGCAGATGCTGCAGCACAGCTTGTGCGGCAGCGGGGTGTTCGAACGGCGCGCTGTCCACAGGCTCCAGCACGGCGACCAGCACATCCAGCGACGGCAGGTTCGGGTCGCGCGGGCATTCGGTCGCGAGCGCCTGCCAGGCCGCACGCGCGGCGACCGGGTCGCGCCGCTGCAGCGCCTGCAGGGCATCGTTGCGCAACATCACGTCGCGGCTGTGTTCGAAGATGTCGAGCTGCATGTCGGGGATTGCCCGCGGCCTGGGGGTTGGCTATTTTGCCCACGGTCGCGGGCCGCGAAAATCCCGCGCATAGAATTAACACCAAGCACGTGCTTTTCGAAAATCAACCCTGGACCCCGCCATGCTCGAACGCCATCTGTTCAATGCCGACCACGACGCCTTCCGCGACAGCTTCCGCCGCTTCATGGACAAGGAGATCGCGCCCTACCACGCCGCCTGGGAGGACCAGGGCTATGTCGATCGCGAGGTCTGGCGCAAGGCCGGCGCCAACGGCTTCCTGTGCATGACCATGCCCGAGCAATACGGCGGCGCCGGCGTCGACAAACTGTACTCGGTAGTGCAGATGGAGGAGCTCAACGCGGCCGGCTTCTCCGGCATCGGCTACGGGTTGCACACCGAGATCGTCGCGCCCTACATCCTGCACTACGGCACCGAGGCGCAGAAGGCGAAGTACCTGCCGAAGCTGGCCACCGGCGAGCTGGTCGGCGCGATCGCGATGAGCGAGCCGGCCGCCGGTTCCGACCTGCAGGGCGTGAAGAGCACGGCCGTGCGCCAGGGGGACCACTACCTGCTCAATGGCTCGAAGACCTTCATCACCAACGGCTGGCATGCCGACCTGGTGATCGTCGTCGCCAAGACCAACCCTGCCGCCGGGGCCAAGGGCACCAGCCTGCTGCTGGTGGAACGCGGCATGCCCGGATTCGAAACCGGCAAGCGGCTGAAGAAGGTGGGCCTGAAGGCGCAGGACACGGCCGAGTTGTTCTTCAGCGACGTCAAGGTGCCGGTGGACAACCTGCTCGGCGGTCCGCCTCAGGAGAACCGCGGCTTCATCTGCCTGATGGAACAGCTGCCGTGGGAGCGGCTGCAGATCGCCATCGGCGCGGTGGCCAGCGCGCAGGCGTCGATCGACGGCACCAGCGCGTACGTCAAGGAGCGCAAGGTCTTCGGCCAGGCCGTCGCCAGCTACCAGAACACGCGTTACAAGCTGGCCGAGATGCAGACCGAGGTGCACATCGCCCGCGTCTTCGTCGACCAGTGCACCCAGGCGCTGCTCGATGGCAAGCTCGACACCGCCACCGCGTCGATGGCCAAGTACTGGTGCAGCGACCTGCAGTGCAAGGTCATCGACGAATGCGTGCAACTGCACGGCGGCTACGGCTACATGTGGGAGTACCCGATCGCCCGCGCCTATGCCGATGCGCGCGTGCAGCGCATCTACGGCGGCACCAACGAGATCATGAAGGAAGTCATCAGCCGCTCGATGGGTCTGGGCGGGCGTTGATGGCCGTAGGCCCGATCGCTGGCCAGGAGCCGACGCGTCGGCCGCGCGGGCGGCCGCGCAAGACGCCGGACGAACTCGACGATGGCAACCGGCGGCAGAAATTGTTGCGCGTCGCGGCTCGGCTGTTCCGACGCCAGGGCTTCGCCGCCACCACCACGCGCGACATTGCCGCCGCGGCGGGCATGCGCTCGGGCTCGCCCTTTTATCACTTCGAAAGCAAGGCCGCGTTGCTGTTCGCGGTGATGGAGCAGGGCATGCGCGCAGCGCTGCAACGCCAGGCGCGCGCGCTGGAGTCGATGCTGGCCCGGCCCGCCGACGTGACACCCGACGCGCTGCTGCGCGCGCTGGTGCGCGCGCATTTCGACATCCTGCTCGGCCCGGGCAGTGATTTCGTCCCAGTGATGTTGTACGAGTGGCGCTCGCTCACGCCGCTGCAGCGCAGCGCCATCGCCACGCTGCAGCGCGACTACGAAGGCGCCTGGGCGGAAGCGCTGAAGGCGCTGCACGAGGCCGGGCGCATCCAGGCCGACGCGCGCGTGGCGCGGCTGATGTTCCTGGGCGCGCTGAACTGGTCGGTGCAGTGGTTCAAGCCGAAGAAGGGCGCGTCGCTGGACGAGTTGACCGAGATCGCGATGCAACTCTTCGTTCCGCGCCCCTGAGCCGAAGCAGCGCACGGGGTTGCGCCGATTGCCAACCCGGCGCCGGCCGCAAATCGTCCGGATGCTGCTACTGCCGCGAAGAGCCAAGCCATCAACGACCCCGCGCTTTGCGTTGCAGGCATCTCCGACTGGATCGGCAATGAGTTGCGCGTCTCCAATTGGTCCACCGTCCGGCATCGGCAGCGCGGGCTCGCCTTGGTGGTGGCTGAAGTTCATCGGTGATCCCGGCCGCAGTGTTTGTCGCCAGGCGCCGACCCCCGTATGCCAGGCGCTGCCGCATGCACGGGCTGTGGCTCCACGACCAGATCCATGTGACGCAGGCCGAGCGCGGGCCGATCATCGTCCGCCCGGCGTGTGCGTTCGCGGCACTGTCCGCACCAAAGCCGCTACAGTGCCGCTGCACGTTGGTGCCGAACGGCGCTGATGCGGGTGCCACAACGCTTGCATGCTCCGCACCGCTTGTTCCCGCGGCGGCACCACGACCGTTCTGATGCGCAAAAGGAATCGCCCATGACGTCACATGCCGTTCGCGCCCTGGCACTGGCCTTGGCCGCCCTCGGCGCCGCCAATGCGCGGGCGCAGGAAAAATTCAGCTTCCTCACCAACTGGTATGCGCAGGCCGAGCACGGCGGCTTCTACCAGGCATTGGCCACGGGCCTGTACAAGAAGGAAGGGCTGGACGTGAGCCTGAAGATGGGCGGCCCGCAGGTCAACGGCATGCAGCTTCTGGCCGCCGGGCAGACCGACTGCTTCATGGGCTACGACGTGCAGACCACGAAGGTGCGTGAGCAGGGCATCAATGCGGTGACGGTGGCCGCGGCCTTCCAGAAAGACCCGCTGGTGATGATCGGCCACCCCGAAACGTTGAAGACGATGCAGGACCTGAAAGGCAAGACCATCCTGATTTCGGCCGACGCCAACACCAACTACTGGCCCTGGATGAGGGCCACATTCGGCCTGAGCGATGCGCAGTTGCGTCCCTACACCTTCAACATCCAGCCCTTCGTCGCCGACAAGAACGTGGTGCAGCAGGGCTACCTGTCGAGCGAGCCCTACGCCATCGAGAAGGAGGCCAAGTTCAAGCCCAGCGTGTTCCTGCTGTCCGACTACGGCTGGCCGCCGTACTCCACCACCATCGTGTGCATGGAAGACACGCTGAAGAGGCGCCCCAAGGCCGTGGCCGCCTTCGTCAAGGCCAGCATGCAGGGCTGGAAGGACTACCTGAAGGGCGACCCGTCGGCGGCCAACGCGCTGATCAAGAAGGACAACCCGAACATGAGCGACGACAGGATCGCGGTGGGCATCCAGCTGATGAATCAGACCGGCATGGTGGCCGGCGGTGACGCCGCCACACTGGGCATCGGCATCGTCACCGACGAACGCATGAAGAAGACCTACGACATGATGGTGGCGATGAAGCTGCTCGACCCGAGCAAGGTCGACCTGAAGAAGACCTACACCACCGAGTTCGTCAAGGACCTGAAGATCATGCCTTGAGGGGCGGAGGAGCGGCGATGAGCGTGCCGTTGATCGACCTGTCGGCGAGCGACGACCGCTCGCTTGCGCGCGCCATCGATGCCGCATTGCGCGAGTCCGGCTTCTTCGCGCTCGTCGGCCATGGCGTGCGGCAGCCGTTGTTCGATGCGGCCTTCGCGGCCTCGCACCGTTTCTTCGCGCTGGCCGAGGACGACAAGAAGCGCTGGCACATCGACGGCTGGCCGATCAAGCGAGGCTTCGACCCGATCGGCTGGCAGTCGCTGGACGTGGGCATGCCGCCCGACGTGAAGGAGAGCTTCTACCTGGGCAATACCAGTCTGGGCCCGAACCAGTGGCCCGACGAGGTGCTGGTGCCGGGTTTTCGTGCCGCGTGCGAGGCTTATTCGGCGGCGATGCATCGAGTGGCACGGCGGCTGATGGCGCTGTTCGCGCAGGCGCTGGGCATGGCGCCCCATGGCTTCGACGGCTACATGCGCGACCCGACCTGCACCACGCGGCTGTTGCACTACCCGCCGCAGCCGGCGGCCGCAGCGCCGGGCCAGATCGGCTGCGGCGCGCACACCGATTGGGGTGCGTTGACGCTGCTGGCGCAGGACGATGCCGGCGGGCTGCAGGTGCAGCGTGCGGATGGCACCTGGCTCGACGTGGCGCCGATTCCCGGCGCGCTGGTGGTCAACACCGGTGACATGATGCCGCGCTGGACCAACGACCGCTGGCGCTCGACCATGCATCGGGTCATCAACAGGATCTCCGGTCGCGACCGCTGGTCGATTGCCTACTTCTTCGATCTCGACCCCGACGCGCACATCGCGCCGCTGCCTTGCTGCATCGGTGTCGGCAACCCGGCGCGCTACGAGCCGGTGACCGCGGGCGAACACCTGATCGAGATGTACAAGCGCACGACGGTGGCCGGGTGAACAGCGTGCCGGCAGTCGAAGTCTTGTCGGTCGAGAAGACCTACCCGAACGGCACCCACGCGCTGATGCCCGTCCACCTGACGGTGCAAGAAGGCGAGTTCGTCACGCTGCTCGGGCCTTCGGGCTGCGGCAAGAGCACGTTGTTGAAGATGGTCGCCGGGCTGTTGGCGCCGAGCAGCGGCCGGCTGCTGTTGTGGCGCCAGCCTGTTGCGCAGATCGAAAGCGGCGGCCACCGCCTGTCCTTCGTATTCCAGGAGCCGACGCTGATGCCCTGGGCGCGCGTGCTGGCCAACGTGCGGTTGCCGCTCGACCTGGCCGGCGTGCCCTCGGCCGAGGCCGAGCCGCGCGTGCGCGAGGCGCTGGCGATGGTCGGGCTGGAGAAGTTTGCAGGCCACCTGCCGCGCGAACTGTCCGGCGGCATGCAGATGCGCGTATCCATCGCGCGCGGGCTGGTCACGCAGCCGACGCTGCTGCTGATGGACGAACCCTTCGGCGCGCTGGACGAGATCACGCGCCACCGTCTCGACAGCGACCTGCTCGAGCTGTGGCAGCACAAGAAGCTGACGGTCATCTTCGTCACCCACAGCATCTACGAGGCGGTGTACCTGTCCACGCGCGTGGTGGTGATGGCGGCTCGCCCGGGCCGGCTGATCGAAGAAGTGACCATCGACGAACCCTATCCGCGTGAGCCGGAGTTCCGCGTCTCCACCGCCTTCAGCCGGTATGCGAAGCGCCTGCAGGACAGCCTGTTGCGCGCCAGCGGCACACAAGCCGAAGGCGTGCTGGCATGACGCCGCTACTGGCGCGTCCCGAGTTCCAGCGCATCTTCTATCCGGCGCTGGTGGCGGTGCTGCTGATCGGGCTGTGGCAGTGGTGGGTCACGGCCTTCGAGATCCCCAAGTTCCTGGTGCCCTCGCCGCTGCTGGTGGCGCAGACCCTGGTCACCGACGCGGGCCTGCTGTTTGGCGCTCTGTTCACCACGTTGAAGATCACGGTCTTCGCCTTCGTCTGCGCCACGCTGCTGGGCGTTCTGATCGCCTTCGCCTTCGTACAAAGCCGCATCATCGAGACGGCGCTGTTCCCCTATGCGGTGCTGCTGCAGGTGACGCCGATCGTCGCCATCGCGCCACTGATCATCATCTGGGTGAAGAACCCGACCGCGTCGCTGGTGATCTGCGCCACGCTGGTGGCGCTGTTCCCGATCATCGCCAATACGACGCTCGGGCTGCGCAGCGTGGACCCCGGGCTGTTGAGCTATTTCAAGCTCAATCGCGCCAGCCGTCTGCAGCTGCTGTGGCGGTTGCGCATTCCGAGCGCGCTGCCGTACTTCTTCGGCGGGCTGCGCATCAGCTCAGGCCTGGCGCTGATCGGTGCGGTGGTGGCCGAGTTCGTGGCCGGTACCGGCGGCACCGGCACCGGGCTGGCCTACCAGATCCTGCTCAGCGGCTACCAGCTGAACATCCCGCGTATGTTCGCGGCGCTGCTGCTGATCACCGTCACCGGCGTGCTGCTCTTCGCAGTGATGGCCTGGCTGTCGCAATGGGCGCTGGGCGGCTGGCACGAAAGCGAGACGCGAAATGACTGAGGCCTGCAGAGCCACGGGCGTCGCGGCGCGGGCAACGCGCGAGTGCCCAGATGCTGGTGGCCGGAATGCCGGTGTCGCCGCCGGTGCACGGTGCGGCCTCGAACGAGGTTGCCGACATGCAGAGCGAGGCCGCTGCCTGCTGGTTGATGCACCGCGCCGATCCCCTGACTTGCTGCCTCGCACAGCGCCCACGCTGGCAGGCACGATGACACCGGGCTCGCATGCGATGTTGGCGCGTGTGGCCGAGTTCAGCTTGCGGCCCTGTCGAGCTCAAGCAGGTGTTCGAATTGTGCCGCGGGCTCATCGCGCGGATAGTGGTACCAATGCCCGTGCGGCGACAGCGCGCCACATTGCGGGCATTGGGTCTTGGGCCAACGGATGCCGCAGCCCGGGCATACGCCGCCGGTCCAGAACGTGTGCCACGAGGTGCCGCACCGAGGAATGCAAGCCCAGCGATCCTCGGCGTGCGGCTTGTACTCGCACTTGGGGCAATGGATATCGACTTCCTTCGTCATCTCTTGCCTCCATGCAAGCTTTCAAGACTCGTACGACAAGACTGCACTGTTACTGATCCGGTCCGGTACGACGCCATCCATGGCGCGCGCTGGGCGCCCGGTCTCGGTGGCCTCGGCGCGGTGTCCGGTGCTCAGCTCGTCGCATCCACGGCATACAGCTGCCACTGGCCCGGGACGCCCTTTAGCGCATGGGCGCCACGGCTCTGGAAGCCTATTCCAGAGCCGGCCACGAGATCCTTGACCGTACTCGACACGAGTACCTCCCCCGGAGTGGCCTGGCCTGCGACTCGAGCGCCGATGTGCACGGCGATGCCACCAAGCTTGTTGCCCATGACCTCGCACTCGCCGGTGTGCAGGCCGGTGCGCAGTTCCAGTCCAAGCACGCGCACGCCATGGCCGATGGCTTCGGCACAACGAATCGCCCTGGCCGGCCCGTCGAAGGCGGCGAAGAAGCCGTCGCCTGCCGTGTCGAGCTCGCGCCCGCGGAAACGCTCCAGCTGGCGGCGCACAACGCCGTAGAAGCTGTCGAGCAGCTGGTGCCAACGGGAATCGCCGAGTTGCGCGGCCCGGTCGGTCGAGCCGGCAATGTCGGCAAACAGGATCGTCGCCAGCACGCGGTCCGATACGCCTGCATGACGTTCACCGGTCAGGAATTCTTCGATCTGGTCGAGATAGGCGTCGGCGTCACCGGTCCAGAAGAAGTGATCCGTGCCGGGCAACTCCACGCACCTGGCTCCCGGTATCCGGCTTGCCATGAAGCGTGCGTGTTCGACCTGCAGCATGCGATCCTCGCTGCGGTGCAGGATCAGTGTCGGCACCCGAATCGCAGGCAGGATCGCACGGGTATCGATCTCGTAGGCCATGCGCATCACAGCCACTGCCGCGCCCGGGCTCGACGCCCGTCGTTGAAATCGCGCCCACGACTCGCGCGCTGCCGCATCGTGGGCCAGCGACTGCGCGAAGGCACTCAGCAACACACCCTTGCCCCAGCCTTGTTCCATCCTTGCGAGCAAGGCGTCCCACACGCCGGCTTGAACTCCGAACGGGTAGTCCGGGGCCCAGGCGACCCGCGCGAAAGAACCAACGAGGACCATGGCCGCAGTGCGATCGGGGTAGGTGGCGGCGAAGAGCAGATTCAGCGGTCCGCCCTCCGACACCCCGACCAGCGCGGCGCGCTGCGATCCTGCGGCGTCCATCACCGCCCGTACATCGTCCATGCGCTGCTCGAGCGTCGGCAACTGTTGGACAGGCACGGGGTCCGACATGCCGGTGCCGCGCTTGTCGAAGAGGATGACACGGGCGAAAGATGACAGGCGCCTGTAGAAGTGGGCGAGGCGTGCATCGTCCCAGCCGTATTCGACGTTCGACACGAAACCCGGATTGAAGACCAGGTCGAACGGCCCTTGGCCGACGACCTGGTACGCGATGTGGCAATCGCCGCTCTTCGCGTAGCGGGTTTCCGGTATGTCGTTCATGACGGCTCGCGCTGCATCGCACTGACGTTCCAGACCCGAAGGGTCCAGCGCCGAAAGCATACGCTTTGCAGCCACATGCGCCGTTCGCCAAGAGCGCAAGCGGCTGCGGGTTCGGCGACTCCGGCGCATCGGCTGCCCTGGCCTCTAATCCAGCCGGATCATCACCGTGCCCAAGGTCGCCAAGGACACGGCGAACGGTACGCGGCGGTCGAAGGGTTCCTTCAAGACCGTCACCGCGATCAGCGTCGCGAAGATGGCGCTGGTGTCGCGCAGTGCCGACGCCAGCGCGATCGGTGCGCGGGTCCACACCCACAGGATCAGCCAGTACGACAGCGTGGCCGCCAGCGCCAGCAGCAGCGTGCGCGGCCATTGCGGCAACAGCTCGCCCAGGCGCAGGCCCTTGCGCTGCTGCCAGGCCGTCCACAGCAGCGCATTGCTGATCGACAGCAAGCAGCCGTAGGCCAGCGCCGAGCCCGCGCGGCGCACGCCCAGCGCGTCGCAGACGATGTAGCCGGCAGTGAAGGCGGCCGAGGCCAGCGTCCAGCCCAGAGCCGGGCGCGACAGCGCGCGGGTCACGCCTTCGCCGCGGGCCAGCATCAACAACGCGGCGCTTACCAGCGCCACGCCCAGCAGTCCCAGCGGTCGCGGCCTTTCGCCGGCCACTGCGGCGGCCAGCGGCAGCACCAGCAGCACCGACGAGGCCCGTGCCATCGGGTACACCACGCCGAAGCCGCCATGCTCGTAGGCACGCAGCAGCGCGGCCACCGCGCCCATGGTGAGTGCGCTGGACATCGCCATCCACGGCCAGGATGCCTGCTGCGGCATGCCCACCCAGAACAGCACCGGCAAGGCCAGCGCGGCCGAGGCGAGGATCTGTGCCGTCATTGCCAGCGAGGGCCGCGCGCTGGCCTTGACCGCGGCGTTCCAGGCCGCATGCAGCGCCGCGCTGAGCAGGGCGGCAGCGACCAGCGAGCCGTCCACTCAGTTCAGCTCGCGATAGTAGAAGGTGGTGGCGCACAGGCCGCCGTGCGGCAGCAGCGCGTAACCCGGCACCACGCCGCTGCGCTGCCAGCCGGCGCGGGCGTACAGCCGTTCGGCCTCGGCACTGGCGGTGTCCAGTACCAACAGCGTCTTGCCGCAGTCGCGCGCCGTTTGTTCGGCTGCGGCCAGCAGCGCGGCGCCGACGCCCTGGTGGCGCGTGCGGCGGTGCACCAGCATCTTGGCCAGGTCGGCGCGGTGCGGCTGGTTCTCGGGCTGCACCAGCACCAGCTGCACCGTGCCGACGATGCCGGCCGCGTCCTCGGCCACCAGCAGCGCCCGCTCGCCGCGCACCACGTCCTCAGCCACGCGTTGCCAGAAGGCGCGGGCCTTGGGCAGCGGCAGCGGGTGCATGAAGCTGACCGACGCGCCGCCTTCGACGCAGTCGACCAGCACCAGCGCCAGCGCGTCGATGTCGGCCGGGCTCATCTGATGCAGGCGGCGGATGGTGGGCATGTCATCTCCAGGGGCCGGCTTCGCTGCACAGCACGACGGCGTAACGCGCCGGCTTGCGCGTGGGGTTGTGAAAGCTGAGCGGTCGGTCGAGTTGCATCGCCATGCAGTCACCGGCATCGAGCAGGTGGCTTTGATCGCCCAGCGTCAGCTCGATGCGGCCTTCCAGCACCCAGACCTGCTGGAACAGGCGCGGGTGGCGCGGGCCGGTCTCGTAGGCCACGCGCGCGCCGGGCGGGAAGTCGACCTCGACGATCTGGATCGGCGAATCGAAGCCGCTGGGCGAGACGTTGCGCCGTTGGTAGCCGGAGGCCGGGTCGCGCCACTGCAGCTGGTCGGCACGGCGCGACACCGGGCCGGGGCTGGGCCCGGGTGATTCGAACAGTGAGGCGAGCGACACGTTCAGGCCGACGGCGAGTTTTTCCAGCAGCACCGCGGTGGGGCTGCTCTCGCCGCGCTCGATCAGCGAGATCATCGAACGGCTGACACCGCAGCGGCCGGCCAGATCGTCCAGCGACAGGCCGCTGGTGGCGCGCAGCTCGCGTACGCGCTGGGCAATGCGTTGGGTCAGCTGCGAAGAGGGGTCATCTGCCATGATGGACAAATAATCCATGATTATGGAAAAGCCGTCAATGGCTTATGGAAGTTCGCTGAAAGTGATGCCGTGATGCCGCACGGTAGCGCTGTCATTGCACTAGAATTCAGCTATGGCCGGCGAATTCAACCAAGCAAGACGTGCCCGCCGCGGCAGCGGCGCGGTGACACTGCACGACGTGGCCAAGCTCGCCGGCGTGGCGCCGATCACTGCGTCGCGGGCCCTGAACACGCCCGGCCAGGTGTCGGCCGAGGTACTGCGCAAGGTCGGCGACGCGGTGGCCCGCACCGGCTACGTGCCCAACCTGCTGGCGGGCGGACTGGCTTCGACGCGCAGCCGGTTGGTCGCGGCGGTGGTGCCGACGATCGCCGGCCCGGTGTTCCTGGAGACGGTGCAATCGCTAACCGAGGCGCTGGCCGAGCGCGGCTACCAGTTGATGCTGGGGCAGGCCGGTTACGCCGGCGACCGCGAAGACGCTCTGCTCGAAGCGATCATCGGTCGTCGCCCGGACGGCATCGTGCTCACCGGCATCATGCATTCGGCCGAGGGCCGCCGGCGCCTGCTGGCCAGCGGCATCCCGGTGGTGGAGACCTGGGACCTGACGCCGACACCGATCGACATGTTGGTCGGTTTCTCCCACGTGGAGGTCGGGCGCGCCGTGGCGAGCTATCTGCAGGGGAGGGGTCGGCGCCGCTTGGCGGTGGTGGCCGGCGACGACGAACGTGCGCTGCGCCGCACCGACGCTTACCGGGCTGCGGCACAAGCGCTGGGCTTGGCCGAGCCCCGCGTCGTGACGGTGCCGGCACCGACCACGCTGAAGTCGGGGCGCGAGGCACTGACCGCCTTGCTGCGCGAATCGGCTGACATCGATGCCGTGTTCTGCAGTTCGGACCTGCTGGCGCTGGGCGTGATGACCGAAGCGCGGGTGCGTGGACTTCTCGTGCCGCGGCAACTGGCCGTGATCGGCTTCGGCGACCTGGCGTTCGCTGCCGATCTGGACCCGGCGCTCAGCACCGTGCGCATCAAGGGTGACGCCATCGGGCGCCAGGCCGCGCAGTTCATCGTCGACCGCGTCGAAGGTCGTGAGGTACCCGAGCGGGTCATCGACATCGGCTTCTCGATCATCGAGCGGCACAGCGGTTGATGCGGGTAAACCCTAATCACAAATCGATTGTGATGTGACTTAGGTAGCGCTACCATTGATGCTCACAAAGAGCGGTAGCGCTACCTATTCATCTCATGCCCATGCCAGGCATACACCTCAAGGAGACCTCGTCCATGAAGAAGCTGCTGATTCCCATCGCCTCGATCGCGTTCGGCCTGATGGCCGCCACCGCTGTGCAGGCCCAGGCCTGGCCGTCCAAGCCGGTGACGCTGCTGGTGCCGTTCCCGCCTGGCGGGTCGACCGACATGATCGCGCGCACGCTGGCGCCGACGCTGCAGGCCAAGCTGGGCGGCACCTTCATCATCGAGAACAAGGCTGGCGCCACCGGCACGGTGGGTGGCGGGCTGGTCAAGCGCGCTGCGCCCGATGGCTACACGATCTTCGTCTCGTCGCTCGGGCCCTTCGTGATCGCACCGCACCTGATCAAGAGCATGCCCTACGACCCGCTGAAGGACTTCGACTACATCACGGTGGCGGTGCAGGCGCCCAACGTGCTGGCCGTGCCGGCCAACTCACCGCACAAGTCGATGGCCGACGTCATCGCGTTCCACAAGGCCAACCCGGGCAAGATGACGTTCGCGTCCTCGGGCAACGGCTCCAGCGACCACCTGACGGCCGAGTTGTTCTGGCAGACCACCGGTACCAGCGGATCGCACATTCCGTACAAGGGTGGCGCGCCGGCGATGGCCGATCTGCTGGGCGGCCAGGTCGACGCGACCTTCATGAACATCAACACCGGGCTGCCCAACATCAAGGGCGGCAAGCTGCGTGCGTTGGCCATCACCAGCGCGAAGCGCTCGCCGCTGCTGCCCGACGTGCCGACGATGGAAGAGCTGGGCATCAAGGGCGTGACGGTCTATTCCTGGCAGGCCTTTGCCGCGCCGAAAGGCCTACCGGCCGACATCAAGACCAAGCTGCACGACGCCATCGTCGCCGGCCTGAACGACCCCGCCGTCAAGCCCAAGCTGCTGGACCTGGGCTTCGAGATCGTCGGCAACACGCCGGAGCAGTTCATCGCCTTCCAGGCTGCGGAGTTCGCGCGCTGGAAGAAGGTCATCGAGACCGGAAAAATCACTGCCGACTGAGCCGCGCGATGAGCACTTCATCCACTCCCGTCATCACCGCCCTGCGCGTGATCCCGGTCGCCGGCCGCGACAGCATGCTGCTCAACCTGAGCGGCGCACACGGGCCGTTCTTCACGCGCAACCTGCTGATCCTCAGCGACAGCGCCGGCCGCAGCGGTGTCGGCGAGGTGCCGGGCGGCGAGAAGATCCGCAAGACGCTGGAAGACGCGGCCGCGCTGGTCGTCGGCCAGCCGCTGGGTGCGCACCAGCGCCTGCTGCAGCAGGTGCAGCAAACCTTCGCCGACCGCGACAGTGGCGGCCGCGGGCTGCAGACCTTCGACCTGCGCACCACCATCCATGCGGTCACGGCGATCGAATCGGCGCTGCTCGACCTGCTCGGCCAGCACCTCGACGTGCCGGTGGCCGCACTGCTCGGCGAAGGCCAGCAGCGCGACGCGGTGGAGATGCTCGGCTATCTGTTCTACGTCGGCGACCGGCACAAGACCGATCTGCCCTATGCCGAAGACCCGGGCGCCGACAACGCCTGGTTCCGCGTGCGCCACGAAGCGGCGATGTCGCCCGAAGCCGTGGTGCGGCTGGCCGAAGCCGCCCGCGAGCGCTACGGCTTCAACGACTTCAAGCTCAAGGGCGGGGTGCTGGCCGGCGACGACGAGGTCGACGCGGTGGTCGCGCTGCATGAGCGCTTTCCGCAGGCCCGCGTCACGCTCGACCCCAACGGCGGCTGGCTGTTGAAGCGACGCAATCCGCCTGGGCCAGCGCATGCGCGGCGTGGTGGCTTACGCCGAAGACCCCTGCGGCGCCGAAGAAGGCTTTTCCGGCCGCGAGGTGATGGCGGAGTTCCGCCGCGCCACCGGGCTGCCGACGGCGACCAACATGGTCGCCACCGACTGGCGCCAGCTGTCGCACGCGCTGTCGCTGCAGAGCGTGGACATCCCGCTGGCCGACCCGCATTTCTGGACCATGGCCGGCAGCGTGCGCGTGGCCCAGACCTGCCGCGACTGGGGCCTGACCTGGGGCAGCCATTCGAACAACCACTTCGATGTTTCGCTGGCCATGTTCACACACGTGGGCGCGGCCGCGCCGGGCAAGGTGACGGCGATCGATACGCACTGGATCTGGCAGGATGGCCAGCGGCTGACGAAGGAGCCGCTGCAGATCGTCGGTGGCCATGTGCAGGTGCCGAAGAAGCCGGGTCTGGGCGTCGAGCTCGACATGGCCGAGGTCGACAAGGCCCATCAGCTGTACCTGCAGCATGGCCTGGGCGCGCGCGACGACGCGTCGGCGATGCAGTATCTGATTCCCAATTGGCGCTTCGACCCGAAGCGCCCCTGCATGGTCCGCTGAGCGAGGAAGCGCCGATGAGCATCCCCTACACCGCCTTCCCCAACCGACTGCGCCAGCAACTGAAGGCCGGTGAACGCCTGATCGGCTGTTGGTTGTCGCTGGGCAGCCCGATAAGCACCGAGGTCGTCGGTGTCGCCGGCTTCGATTGGCTGCTGCTCGACGCCGAACACGCCCCCAACGACGTGCTGTCGCTGATCCCGCAGCTGATGGCGCTGAAGGACAGCGTCAGTGCGCCGGTGGTGCGCCCTCCGTGGAACGACACGGTGCTGATCAAGCGGCTGCTCGATGCGGGCTGCTGCAACTTCCTGATCCCCTTTGTCGAGACCGCGGCGCAGGCGCGCGCGGCGGTGGCCGCCACGCGGTACCCGCCGCAGGGGGTGCGCGGCGTGTCGGTGTCGCAGCGTGGCAACCGCTACGGCTCAGTGCCCGGCTACTTCGAGCAGGTGAACGAACAGATCGCGTTGGTGCTGCAGATCGAAAGCCGCGCCGGCGTGGCGGCCGCCGCCGAGATCGCGGCGGTGGACGGCGTCGACGGCCTGTTCATCGGCCCGTCGGACCTGGCCGCGGCCTACGGCCATCTGGGCAATGCGGCGCATGCCGAAGTGCAGCAGGCCATCGCGCTGGTGCACGGCGCCGCGCGCGCGGCCGGCAAGGCCACCGGCATCCTGGCACCGGCGGAGGCCGATGCGCGGCGTTACCTGGACATGGGCATGAGTTTCGTCGCCGTCGGCAGTGACCTGGGTGTGCTGCGCATGCAGACGCAGGCGCTGTGCGACAAGTACCGCGACCCGAATCGCGGGCCGATCGCGGCCCAATACTGAAACTGAAACGAGGACTTCGAATGAGTAGCACTCCCCTGAACATCGGCTTCATCGGCCTGGGCATCATGGGCGCGCCGATGGCGCTGCACCTGATCAAGGCCGGCCACCAGCTCTTCGTGTACACCCATGGCAAGTTGCACGCCGAAGTGGCGTCGAGCTCGGCCACGCAATGCACCAGCGCCAAGGGCGTGGCCGAACGCGCCGACATCGTCTTCACGATGGTGCCCGACACCCCCGATGTCGAAGCGGTCCTTTTCGGCGCCGAAGGCGTGGCCGCGGGTCTATCCAAGGGCAAGACCGTGGTCGACATGAGCTCGATCTCGCCGATCGAGACCAAGGCCTTCGCCAAGAAGATCAACGCACTCGGCTGCGACTACCTCGACGCCCCCGTCTCCGGCGGCGAAGTCGGCGCCAAGGCCGCGTCACTGACCATCATGGTCGGCGGGCCCGATGCCGCCTTCGAGCGCGTCAAGCCGCTGTTCGAACTGATGGGCAAGAACATCACGCTGGTCGGCGGCAACGGCGACGGCCAGACCACCAAGGTGGCCAACCAGATCATCGTCGCGCTGAACATTGCCGCGGTCGGTGAAGCGCTGGTCTTCGCCAGCAAGGCCGGCGCCGACCCGGCCAAGGTGCGCCAGGCGCTGATGGGCGGGTTCGCCTCCAGCCGCATCCTCGAAGTGCATGGCGAACGCATGATCAAGCGCACCTTCAACCCGGGATTCCGCATCGGGCTGCACCAGAAGGACCTGAGCCTGGCACTGGCCGGCGCGCGTGCGCTGGGCGTGTCGCTGCCGCAGACCGCCGGTGCGGCGCAACTGATGCAGGCCTGCGCCGCCAACGGCATGCAGGACCTCGACCATTCGGCGCTGGTGCGTGCGCTGGAGCTGATGGCCAACCACGAGGTCGCCAAGGCATGAGCCGGCGCCGGGCCGCCCCAAGCCGGCTCGCGCCCCCTTGGGGGGCCGGCGCCGAAGGCGCCTTGGGGGCCGCATGACGGAGCGCATCGCCTGGGTGCGTGTCTCGTCCTGCGTGCTGCCGCTGGCCACGCCGATCAGCGACGCCAAGGTGTTCACCGGCCGGCAAAAGCCGATGACCGAGGTGGTGATGTTGTTTGCCGAGCTGCAGACCACGGACGGGCACGAGGGCCTGGGATTCAGCTACTCCAAGCGCGCCGGCGGCCCGGGCCAGTTTGCGCATGCGAAGGAGGTCGCGCCGGTACTGATCGGCGAAGACCCCAGCGACATCGCCCGGTTGTGGAACAAGCTGTGCTGGGCCGGCGCCTCGGTGGGGCGCAGCGGGTTGGCAACGCAGGCGCTGGGCGCCTTCGACGTGGCGCTGTACGACCTGAAGGCCCGGCGCGCTGGCCTGTCGCTGGCCAAGCTGCTGGGCAGCTGGCGCGATTCGGTGGCCTGCTACAACACCTCGGGCGGCTTCCTGCACACACCGTTGGAGCAGCTGCTGGTGAATGCCGTGGCCTCGCGCGAGCGCGGCATCGGCGGCATCAAGCTGAAAGTAGGACAGCCCGACCGCGCGCTGGACCTGAAGCGCGTCGAGGCGGTGCGCAAGCACCTGGGCGAGACATGCCGCTGATGGTCGATGCCAACCAGCAATGGGACCGTCCCACCGCGCAACGTTTGTGCCGCGTCTTCGAGGACTTCAACCTGGTGTGGATCGAAGAGCCGCTGGACGCCTATGACCACGAAGGCCATGCCGCTCTCGCGGCGGCCTTCGACACGCCCATCGCCACCGGCGAGATGCTGACCAGCGTGGCCGAACATGCCGACCTGATCCGCCACCGCGCCGCCGACTACGTGATGCCCGATGCGCCGCGGGTCGGCGGCATCACACCCTTCCTGAAGATCGCGGCGATGGCCGAAGCCGCCGGGCTGATGTTGGCGCCGCACTTCGCGATGGAACTGCACGTGCACCTGGCGGCCGCGTACCCGAGCGAGCCCTGGGTCGAACATTTCGACTGGCTGGAGCCGCTGTTCAACGAACGGCTGGAAATCCGCGATGGCCGCATGCTGGTGCCCACCCGCCCCGGCCTGGGCCTGAGCCTGAGCGACCAGGCCCGTGCCTCGACCGTGGCCAGCGCCGAAGCCGGCGCACGGCCGTGAGGAGCAGATGATGCCCGACGCCCCGCTGACGATCCGCATGCACGAGCGCGACAACGTTGCCATCGTGGCCAACGACGGAGGCTTGCCCGCAGGCAGCGTGCTGCCCTCGGGCCTGGTGCTGCGCGACCGCGTGCCGCAGGGCCACAAGGTGGCGCTGATCGACATCGCAGCCGACGCGCCGGTGCAACGCTACGGCATCCCCATCGGCCATGCGTTGAAGGACATCGCGGCCGGCAGCTGGGTGCACGAAAGGCTGCTGAAGATGCCCGATGCGCGCGGCCTGGAGGGCCTGCCGATCGCCACCGTCAAGCCACCCACGCTGCCGCCGCTGGAGGGCTACACGTTCGAGGGCTACCGCAATGCCGACGGCTCGGTGGGCACGCGCAACATCCTGGCCATCACGCAGACGGTGCAGTGCGTGGCCGGGGTCACCGACTTCGCGGTGCAGCGCATCAAGGCCGAGCTGTTGCCGCGCTTCCCCAACGTCGACGATGTCGTCGCGCTGGAGCATGGCTACGGCTGCGGCGTGGCCATCGAAGCGCCGGACGCGGTGGTGCCGATCCGCACACTGCGCAACATCAGCCTGAACCCCAACTTCGGCGGTGAAGTGATGGTCGTCAGTCTGGGCTGCGAGAAGCTGCAGCCCGAACGGCTGCTGCCGCCGGGTAGCTTTGCCATCGTCGACGAGCGCAACGTCGCCGACGTGGGTGACAGTGCCGAAGCCCCGTTGGACGTGGTGCGCCTGCAGGACGACGCGCATGTCGGCTTCATGTCGATGGTCGAATCGATCATGCGCCAGGCCGAGGTGCACATGGAGCGCCTGAACGCGCGCCGCCGCGAAACCGTGCCGGCCAGCGAACTGGTGGTCGGTGTGCAATGCGGCGGCAGCGATGCCTTCAGCGGCGTCACCGCCAACCCGGCGGTGGGTTTCTGCACCGACCTGCTGGTGCGCGCCGGCGCCAGCGTGATGTTCAGCGAGACCGACCGAGGTGCGCGACGGCATCGACCAGCTGACCGCGCGCGCCACCACGTCCGAGGTGGCCGAAGCGATGATCCGCGAGATGGCCTGGTACGACGCCTACCTGCAGCGCGGCAGCGTCGACCGCAGTGCCAACACCACGCCGGGCAACAAGGCCGGCGGGCTGTCGAACATCGTCGAGAAGGCGATGGGCTCGATCATCAAGTCAGGCACCGCACCGATATCCAACGTGCTGTCGCCGGGCGAGAAGCTCAAGGCCAAGGGCCTGACCTATGCCGCCACCCCCGCCAGCGACTTCATCTGCGGCACGTTGCAGCTCGCCGCCGGTATGAACCTGCATGTGTTCACGACCGGCCGCGGCACGCCCTATGGCCTGGCCGCGGTGCCGGTGATCAAGGTGGCCACGCGCAGCGACCTGGCGCGGCGCTGGCACGACCTGATGGACGTCAACGCCGGCAGCATTGCCGATGGCAAGGCGACGATCGAGGAGGTGGGCTGGGAACTGTTCCGCCTGATGCTCGACGTGGCCAGCGGCCGCAAGAAGACGTGGGCGGAGCAGTGGAAGCTGCACAACGCGCTGGTGCTGTTCAATCCGGCGCCTGTGACCTGAGTTCCGCGTGGGGCTCGGTTCAGCATGAGGCGATACCGGCTTGCCGCGCTGCGCTGTCGTTCATGGCTGTAGGTCGAACGACAGCGCTGCATCGCTGAAGCCCAGGTCAAGTCGGCGAACGGCTGCAAGGCGGCGCGACCCGACCCTCATTCGCACCAGGCTCAGCATGGATTGCGCGCCCAGGCCTCGTAAGCCGCACGATTGGCCTCGTTCGGCGGATACAGCCCAGGCAGCGCCTGCCCGGCCTCGACCTGACTCATGATCCAGCCCTCCAGCCGTTCCTGCTCCACCGCGGCGGCCACCACCTCGTCCAGCAGCGCGGCGGGGATCAGCACCGCGCCGTCGTCGTCGGCCACGACCACGTCGTTGGGGAACACGGCCACGCCGCCGCAGCCCACCGGCTGCTGCCAGCCGACGAAGGTCAGCGCGGCCACCGAAGGCGGTGCCACCGAACCCTGGCTCCACACCGGCAGCCCGCTGGCCAGCACGCCGGCCAGGTCGCGCACTGCGCCGTCGGTCACCAGAGCGGCCACGCCGCGCTTGCGCATGCGCGCGCACAGGATGTCGCCGAAGATGCCGGCGTCGCCGCTGCCCAGTGCGTCCACCACCACCAGGCAGCCGGCGGGCATGGCTTCGATGGCGGCGCGGGTGGAGATCGGCGCGCCCCACGATTCGGGCGTGGCCAGGTCCTCGCGCGCGGGCACGAAGCGCAGCGTGAAGGCGCGGCCGATGGTCCGGCCCTGGCCCGGCCGCAGCGGGCGGGCACCGCGCATCCACACCTTGCGCAGGCCCTTCTTCAGCAGCACCGTGGTCAGCGTGGCGGTGGTCACACCGCTCAGTGCCTGCACGATGTCGGCGGCCAGCGGTTGCGTGTCGGGGCCCATGGCGATCTCCAGAATGCGTGCGGACCATTTTGCATGTGCCGCCACAATGGACGCATGAGCGCAAAGAACACCCTGTTCGGTTTCCACGCGGTCGGTGTGCGCCTGAAGACAGCGCCGGCCTCGGTGAATGAAGTGCATGTCGATGCCGCACGCCGCGACCAGCGCATGCGCCAGCTGGTCGAGCGCGCCCAGGCCGCCAAGGTGCGCGTGCTCGACAGCGACGACGCGCAGCTCACGCAGCTGGCCGGCACGGCGCGCCACCAGGGCGTGGTGGCGCGGGTGACGCCGCTGCCGCAGACGCATTCGCTGGACGACCTGCTCGATGCGGTGGAAGGCCCGCCGCTGCTGCTGGTGCTGGACGGCGTGACGGACCCGCACAACCTGGGCGCCTGCCTGCGCGTGGCCGACGGGGCCGGCGTGCACGCGGTCGTCGCACCCAAGGACCATGCGGTGGGCCTGAACGCCACGGTGGCCAAGGTGGCCAGCGGCGCGGCAGAGACCGTGCCCTACCTGATGGTGACGAACCTGGCGCGCACGCTCAACGAGCTGAAGGAGCGTGACATCCTCGTCGTCGGCACCAGCGACGACGCACCGATCACGCTCTATGACGCCGAGCTGAAGGGCCCGTTGGCACTGGTGCTGGGCGCCGAGGGCAAAGGGCTGCGCCAGCTGACTCGCAAGACCTGCGATGTGCTGGTGCGCATCCCGATGCGCGGCGCGGTGGAAAGCCTGAACGTGTCGGTGGCGGCCGGCGTGTGCCTGTACGAGGCGCGGCGCCAGCGCGGCGGCTGATGGACGGCGAGGCCGTCGCCGCAGTGCGCGCGCTGGCGCAGCGCGCTGCGAGGGTCTGCGTGCTCACCGGCGCCGGCATGAGTGCCGAGAGCGGCATCCCCACCTTCCGCGACGCGATGAGCGGGCTGTGGTCGCGCTTCGACCCGGCCGAACTGGCCAGCGAAGAGGGCTTCCGCGCCGACCCGGCGCGCGTCTGGGCCTGGTATGCCGAGCGCAAGCAGGCCGTGCGCGCCGCGCAGCCGAACGCAGGGCATTTGGCGCTGGCCGAGTACGGCCGCCGCCGGCCCGGCGTGCTGACGATCGTCACGCAGAACGTCGACGACCTGCACCAGCGCGCCGGCTGGCCGCAGACGATCCGGCTGCATGGCGACATCCTGGCCGACCGCTGGCTGCAGCCTTGCCCGGGCGGCCGCGGCTGCGAAATCGCGCAGGCCGTGCCCGGCGAGCCGCCGCGTTGCGCCAAATGCGGCAACCTGCTGCGCCCCGGCGTGGTCTGGTTCGGCGAGATGCTGCCCGAGGACGCGATGGCGGCCGCCGAGCATGCCACGCGCACTTGCGAGCTGATGCTGGTGGTCGGCACTTCGGGCGCGGTGTGGCCGGCGGCCGGGCTGGCCGCGGCGGCACGGCGCGCTGGCGCGAAGGTGGCGATCCTCAATCCCGACGCCAGCGAAATCGACGACCAGGCGCACTGGGTGCTGCGCGGCACCGCGGCCACGCTACTGCCGAGATTGCTGGACTGAGGCCACCGATGTCGACGATCGAACGCCCGGCCATCGCACCGCCCACGCTGCGCCAACTGTGGTCCGATTTCGGCCCACGCTATGCGGCCAACGGCTTCATCGGCTGGCTGTTCGCGGCCACCGCGCCGGTGGCCATCATCCTATCGGTGGGCAGCCAGGGCGGCCTGAGCGAAGCGCAGCTTGCGTCGTGGCTGTTCGGTGCGTTCTTCGTCAACGGCCTGGTCACCATCCTGTTCTGTTGGCTGTACCGCCAGCCGTTGGCCTTCTTCTGGACGATCCCGGGTACGGTGCTGGTCGGCCCGGCGCTGTCGCACCTGAGCTTTGCCGAAGTGGTCGGCGCCTACGTCGCCACCGGGCTGCTGATGCTGCTGCTGGGCGCCTCGGGCTGGGTGCGTCGCGCCATGCTGGCGGTGCCGATGCCCATCGTCATGGGCATGGTGGCGGGCGTGTTCCTGCGCTTCGGCCTGGACCTGGTGCGCGCGCTGCACCAGGACCCGGCCATCGCCGGCACGATGGTCGCGGCCTGGCTGCTGCTGAGCCTGTGGCCGGCGGCCGGGCGGCGCCTGCCGCCGCTGATCGGCGCGCTGCTCACCGGTGCGCTGGCCATTGCGCTGCTCGGCCGCTTCGATGCCGCGACGCTCGGCGCGATCGAGTTCGCCCGGCCGCTGCTGCAGGTGCCGGCCTGGTCGTGGGCGGCGATGGTCGAGTTGGTGCTGCCGCTGGCCATCACCGTGCTGGTGGTGCAGAACGGGCAGGGCGTGGCGGTGCTGCGCGCGGCAGGGCACGAGCCGCCGGTCAACGCCATCACCGTGGCCTGCGGTGTGGGCGCGCTGGCCAGCGCGGCGGTGGGCGCTGTCAGCACCTGCCTGACCGGGCCCACCAACGCCATCCTCAGCGCCTCGGGCGAGAAGCCGCGCCACTACACCGCCGGCATCCTGACCGGCGTGCTGGCGCTGGGCTTCGGCCTGCTGGCCCCCGCCTGCACGCGGCTGATGCTGCACGCGCCCAAGGCCTTCGTCATGACTCTCGCCGGGCTGGCCATGCTGCGCGTGCTGCAGGCGGCCTTCGTCACCTCGTTCAAGGAGCGCTTCACATTGGGTGCATTGGTCGCCTTCCTGGTGACGGTGGCCGACCTGGGGCTGTGGAACATCGGCGCGGCCTTCTGGGGCCTGCTGGCCGGCATCGCCACTTCCTGGTTGCTGGAGCGAGGCGATTTCAAGGTCGGGTTGCGCTGAGCCGCCGCTCGATACACTGGCGTAAACCTCGATACCGGAATTTGCCATGACCGTCATCGCCATCAACCACCCACTGGTGCGTCACAAGGTCGGCCTGCTGCGCGAAGACGACATCTCGACGAAGAAATTCCGCGAGCTGACGAATGAGATCGCGCGATTGCTGGCCTACGAGGCGACGGCGGATTTCCCGCTGGAGAAGACCAGCATCCAGTGTTGGAGCGGGCCGGTCGAGATCGAGCAGATCGCCGGTCGCAAGGTGACGGTGGTGCCGATCCTGCGTGCCGGCCTGGGCATGCTCGACGGCGTGCTCGACATGATCCCGAACGCCAAGGTCAGCGTGGTCGGCGTCAGCCGCAACCACGAGACGCTGCAGCCCGAGCAGTATTTCGAGCGTTTCGTCGGCCACCTGGACGAGCGCACTGCGCTGATCATCGACCCGATGCTGGCGACGGCCGGATCGATGATCGCCACTATCGATCTGCTCAAGCGCCGCGGCTGCAAGGACATCCGCGCACTGGTGCTGGTGGCCGCGCCCGAGGGCATTGCCGCGCTGGACAAGGCCCACCCCGACGTGCGCTGCTGGACGGCGGCGATCGACAGCCACCTCAACGACGTCGGCTACATCATCCCCGGCTTAGGCGACGCCGGCGACAAGATCTTCGGGACGAAGTAGGGAAGTCGAACCGTGACGCTGCACGCGCATCAGAAACGGTAGGACAAGGACACCCTGAAGCTGCGCGGCTGGCCAGGGTGCACATGCCGGTCGGCCACGCCCTCGGGCGGCTCGCCCGGTAGCCTTGACTCGTAGTAGTAGCTGATGTCGTAGGTCTCGGCGTTGAACAGATTGAACACGTCCAGCCGCAGCCGCAGGTCGCGCGCCAGCTCATAGCCCATCTGCAAGTCGAATACGGTCTGCGCGTCGGCGCGCGCGCTGTTGTCCTCGGTCAGCGGGTACGAGCCGATGTAGCGCATGAACAGCGCGCCCGACCACGGGCCGTAGCGCGGCACCGACACGCCCGCCGAGGCCACCCAGTCGGGCGCGCCGGGCACATAGTCGCCCTCGGGCGCATTGCCGGTGAAGCGCGCATGGTTCCAGGCCAGGTCCAGGTCGACCAGCAGCCAGGGCAGGGCGCGCCAGCGGTTCGACCACTCCACGCCATGGCGGCGTGACGGCCGGCCGGCCTCAGTGTTGCCGGCGTCGCCAATGAACACCAGCTCGCTGTCCAGCTCCAAATACCACAGTGCCAGCGACGACTGCAGGTTAGCGATGGCCTCGGTGCGCAGGCCCAGTTCGGCGCCCTTGCTGCGCACCAGCGGCGTGGCGGCGTCGACCGGGTCGCCCGTGGCCGGGTCGACCTTGATCGTCACACCGCGGGCGTCGTTGCTGTGGAAGCCGTAGCCGGCGTTGACGAAGTATTCGGTCTGCGCCCAGGGGCCGAACACCAGCGACAGCTTCGGTGACCAGATGCCGGCAGAGACATCGCCGCTGTTCTCAGGCATCGACAGGCTGGTGACGTCGAAGCGGTAGCGGTCGTAGCGCAGGCCGAGCACCGAGCGGAAGACATCGCTCCACTGGATGTCGGTGGAAGCGTAGAGGCCGGCGCTGCTTTCGACCACGTCGTCCTCGCGCGTGGTCGCCAGGCGCTCGCGCTCTCGTGTCGCATACAGGCCCACCGGCTTGATGCGGTCCTGGCGTAGCTCGAAGCCCAGACTCGTGCGCGTCGGCCGATCGAAAAGACGAACGGTCTTGTGCCACTCGCCCGTCCAACCGTAGACGTTGCGGTCGTCGGCCTGCTCGAACTGGTCGCCATTGATCGGGTCGCTCAAGAAATAGGTGAAGTTGGAGTACAGGTTCAACCGGTACTTGAACCAGTAGGCGGTGCTCTGGAACTCGCCACCGGCCAGCGGCGTGGCGTAGTCGGCCGACAGGCTGTAGCGGGTGGAGCTGCCGCCGTCGCTGGCGTCGATGCTGCCCCAGCGGTCGATCAGCCCGGATTGCAGCGCGCGCAACGGCACCTGGTCGGTGGAGTTCCACTCGCCGCTGTAGCCCATCGCGGTCATGCCGAGCTGTCCTTCGCCCAGCGGCAGCACGTAGCGCAGCAGTGCGTTCCATTTGACGAAGTTGGCCGGTACCTCCCAGGGGCCGTCCGAGTGTTCGTACTCCAGCGCATAGGTCAGCGCGCCGGGGCCGAGTACCGGCGAGCCGGCGAGCAGGGCGCGCTGGTAGCCGTAGTCACCCAGCGTGGCCAGCACGATCGACTGCTGCAGCGCCTGCGTGTAGTGCATCTTTGCGCCGCCGGCCGAAGAGAAGTCGCCGGCCGAGGCGAAGTACGGCCCCTTCCAGTAGTCCACGCCGGAGATCAGCTCGGGGATGATGAAGTTCAGGTCGGTGTAGCCCTGGCCGTGGCCATGGGTGCGCAGGTTCGCCGGCATGCCGGCCACCCAGGTGGCGAAGTCGGTGCCGTGATCGAGGTTGAAGCCACGCAGGAAGTACTGGTTGGCCTTGCCGGCGCCACTGTGCTGCGTGACCACCAGCCCCGGTACCAACTCGAGCAGTGTGCCCGGGCGCAGCAGCGGGCGGCTTTCGATGAGCTGCGGGGTGATCGTTCCAGCGCTGGCCGCATCGCTGCTGCCCAGGCTGTTGACATAGTGGCCGGTGATCTCGACGCTTGGCGTGTCGTTGCCCGTGCCCAGTTGGGCGTGCGCCGAGGCACACACCAGCACCGCCGTGCCCAGCACGCTGGCGCTGCTTGGGCGGTTCTTCAGCCCCTGACGCATGGGCAGTTCCTCCAGATCGTTGCCATCGCTCGCTGGCGACCTGCGTTGCCGCCCAGCCTTCCGCCAGGCGCGCAGCCCGTGGGAGGTAAGAAGTTATGCAAGTTCATCATACATCTTGTGCGCAGCCTGCGTCGGTGTCTTTGCGCGTGCCTGCCGCTGAGCCTCGCCGCCGTGCCCGCGCACCCATCTGCTAGGCTGCGGCATCCGCTCCAACGTGGTGCCGCCCGATGCAACGATTCACCATCTCGCTCGACGACAAGCTCGCCGAGGAATTCGACGCCTGGATTGCCGAACGTAGCTATCCCAACCGATCCGAGGCGGTGCGCGACCTGTTTCGCTCGGAGCTCGAACGCTCCAGTCAGCAGGCCGACGGCGCGGCCGATTGCGTGGCCAGCCTGTCCTATGTGTACAACCGGCACGAACTCGACGTGGCGAAGCGGCTGACCACGCTGCACCACGACAACCACGACCTGCTGATCTCCAGCATGCACGTGCCGCTGGACCACGAGTACCGGCTGGAGACACTGGCGCTGAGGGGCAGCGCGCCGGCGGTTCGCCAGTTTGCCGACCTGCTATGCGCGCAGCGCGGCGTGCGCCACGGCAAGCTCAACCTGATCAGCGTGGAGATGCATCAGTCGCACCGGCATGCGCGTGCGCCGGGTAAGGCGGACACGAAGCAGGGCGCCGGCACGGCAGCGCCACACCTGCACATGCGGCCGGCCCATTGACGGTCTGCGCGGCTCGACGGCGCGGCGACGACGCGAAGCACGACCTCGTGCAGCCCACGGCTCGCGCTCGACCCATGAACTCGGCGCCGACCTGAGCCCGTGCGACGTCGGGCCGCACGAATCGCCCGGCGTGCCGGTAGCCTGCTTCCGATCAACGTTCTGAGCTGGTGCGTCGGCTAAGCTGTGAGCATGCAACTGTGGAGCCAAGGCGCGCATGCGTGAGACCGCCACGAGACCCTGGGGGCGTCGCGCACTGATCGCGCTGCTGCTGCTGGTGCTGGGCGGCGCGCTGCTGTGGTGGCTGAGCCGGCCGAAGCCGGTGGCCGTGCTGAGTACCAGCGTGGGCCGTGGCACCGTCGAAGCCACCGTGGCCAACACCCGTGCCGGTACCGTCGAGGCCTGCCAGCGCACGCGCCTGTCCACCATTTCGGGCGGCCGCATCGAGGTGCTGGCGGTCAAGGAGGGCGACAAGGTGCGCAAGGGCCAGTTGCTGATGCGCCTTTGGAACGATGACCAGCAGGCCGAGCAGGCCTTCGCGCAGGCGCAACTGGAGACCTCGCGCAAACGTGTCACCGAGGCCTGCACCCTCGCCGATCTGGCGCAGCGCGAATTCAAGCGCCAGGAGCAGCTGTTTCAGCAGGGCTTCATTTCGGAGGGCGGGCTGGACAACCTGCGCGCGCAGGCCGATGCGCGCGTGGCCGTCTGTGCCACCGCCCGGTCCGACGTGGCACAGGCGCAGGCGCGCATCGCCGTCGTCGGCACCGCGCGCCAGCGCACGGTGCTGGTCGCGCCCTTCGACGGCACGGTCGCCAAGATCGTCGGCGAGGTCGGCGAGTATTCGACGCCGTCGCCGCCGGGCGTGGCCATGCCGCCGGCGATCGACCTGATCGACGAGTCCTGCCTGTACGTGGCCGCACCGATGGACGAGGTGGATGCGCCGAAGGTCGTCGTCGGCCAGGCGGTGCGCATCACGCTCGATGCCTTGCCCGGCAAGTCCTTCGCCGGCAAGGTACGGCGCGTCGCGCCCTATGTCACGGCGGTGGAGAAGCAGGCGCGCACCGTGGAGGTCGAAGTCAACTTCGACGACCCCAAGGCCGCGGGCCGGCTGCTGGTGGGTTACAGCGCCGACGTGGAAGTCATTCTCGACGTGCGCAAGGACGTGCTGCGCGTGCCCAGTTCGGCACTGCTGCAGGGTGGCCGCGTGCTGCTGCTGCAGGACGGCAAGCTGGTCGAGCGGCCGGTGAAGACCGGCTTGGCCAACTGGGAGCACACCGAGATCACCCAGGGCCTGCAGGGTGGCGAGCGCATCGTCACCTCGCTCGACCGCGCCGGCGTGAAGGACGGCGCCAGCGCTGTCGAAGACGCCTCGCCGCCAGCCAGGTGACGCCATGGCGGCAGTTCTCGCAGGCGCCAGCGAAACGCAGATCGAACTGCAGGGCATCGAGCGCGTCTTCCACCTCGGCGACAGCGTGGTGCATGCGCTGGCCGGCATCGACCTGCGCATCGACGCTGGCGAATACATCGCGGTGATGGGGCCTTCGGGCTCGGGCAAGTCCACGCTGCTCAACGTGCTCGGCCTGCTCGACCGGCCCGATGCCGGCCACTACCGTCTGGAAGGGCGCGACGTGACCACGCTGTCGCCCGACGAGCAGGCGCGCGTGCGCAGCCAGCGCATCGGCTTTGTGTTCCAGAGCTTCCACCTGGTGCCGCGGCTGACGGCCGCCGAGAACATCGCATTGCCGATGGTGCTGGCCGGCCTGCCGGCGCGCGAGCGCGAGCAACGCGTGCACCGCGCACTCGACGGCTTCGGCCTGGCCGACCGCGCGGAGCACCGGCCCGACCAGCTGTCCGGCGGCCAGCGCCAGCGCGTGGCCATCGCGCGGGCCACCATCATGCGCCCGGCCATGCTGCTGGCCGACGAGCCCACCGGCAACCTCGACCGCACCACGGGCGAGGAGGTGGTGCGTCTGCTCGAGCAGCTGAACGCCGGTGGCGTGACGCTGCTGGTGGTGACGCACGATGCCGCGCTCGGTGCGCGCGCCCGCCGCCGCCTGCTGATGGAGGATGGCGCCATTCGCCACGACGAGCGCCGGCCGCGGGTCGCCGAACTGCATGCGCACGGCTGATCTGCTGGCCTTTGCCGTGGGTGCCGCGCGTGGCAACCGCGTGCGCACGGCGCTGCTGATGCTGGCCATGGCCATCGGCGTGGCGGCGGTGGTCACGCTTACCGCGCTGGGCGACGGCGCGCGCCGCTATGTGGTGCGCGAGTTCAGCGCCATCGGCAGCAACCTGGTGATCGTGCTGCCCGGCCGTACCGAGACCGGCGGCATCAACCCCGGCAGCTTCGTCAGCAGCACGCCGCGCGACTTGACGGTCGACGACGCGCTGGCGCTGCAACGCGCACCCGCGGTGCAGCGCGTGGCGCCGCTGACGGTGGGCACCTCGGAGCTGTCGGTGGGCGGGCGCTTGCGCGAATGCATGGTCGTCGGCTCGACGGCCGAGCTCATGGAGGTGCGGCAGTTCAAGATGGCGCTGGGCCAGTTCCTGCCGCGCGAGGACTGGAACCGTGGCTCGATGGTCATGGTCGTCGGCGCGAAGCTGCGCGCCGAGCTGTTCCCGAACGAAGCCGCGCTGGGCCAGTTCGTGCGCGTCGGCGACCGGCGCTTCCGTGTCATCGGCGTGCTCGCGTCCACCGGCAGCGGGCTGGGCATGAACACCGACGAACTGGCGATCGTGCCGGTGTCGGTGGCGCAGGCGATGTTCAACACGAACACGCTGTTCCGCATCCTGGTCGAGGCGCGCAACCGCGATGCGATCGAGCCGGCCAAGCGCCAGGTGACCGGGATCATCCAGACGCGGCACGACGGTGAGCAGGACGTCACCGTGATCACGCAGGACGCGATGCTCGCCACCTTCGACCGGCTGCTCGGCACGCTGACGCTGGGCGTGGCCGGCATCGCCGCGATCAGCCTGGCCGTCGCCGGCATCCTGGTGATGAACGTGATGCTGGTGTCGGTGGCGCAGCGGCGCAGCGAGATCGGCCTGCTCAAGGCGCTGGGCGCCAGCGGCGGCACCATCCGCCTGGCCTTCCTGGTCGAGGCCGCGCTGCTGTCGGCCGCAGGTGCACTGTTCGGGTATGCATTGGGGCTGGCCGGTGCGGCCGCGATCCGCGCGCTGTACCCGACTTTCCCCGCTTACCCACCCGACTGGGCGGTGCTCGCCGGGCTGGGCACCGCACTGTTCACCGGCGTGCTCTTCGGCGTGCTGCCGGCGCGCAACGCGGCGCGGCTGGATCCGGTGACCGCATTGGCCCGGCGCTGAGCATGGCGGGGCAGGGACCATGATCGCCGCCGATGCCATGCGCTTTGCCTGGCGCTCGATCAGCGCGCAGCGCATGCGCAGCTTCCTCACGCTGGCCGGCATCGCGGTGGGCATCGCGGCGGTGATCCTGCTGACCTCGATCGGCGAGGGCATCCACCGCTTCGTGCTCGCTGAGTTCTCGCAGTTCGGCACCAATGTGATCGGCATCGCACCCGGCCGATCGGCGGCGCGCGGCGGCGCGCCTTCCGGGCTGCCGACCTCGGTGCGGCCGCTGACGCTGGAGGACGCGCGCGCGCTGGAGCATGTGCCGGGCGTGGTTGGCGTGGTGCCCACCTCCTGGGGCAATGCCGAGGCGCAGGCGCGCGGCCGCCTGCGCCGCACCATCGTCTACGGGGTGTCGGCCGATGCGCTGCCGGTGTTCAACATGCAGGTCGCGGTCGGCCAGTTCCTGCCCGGCGAAGGCGCTGAAGAAGCGCGCAGCTTCGTCGTGCTCGGCGCGAAGCTGAAGCACGAACTGTTCGGCGCCGACAACGCATTGGGCGAGCGCCTGCGCATGGGCGGGCAGAGCTTTCGCATCATCGGCGTGCTGGCGCCCAAGGGCCAGTTCCTCGGCCTGGACCTGGACGACACGGCTTTCGTGCCGGCGGCGCGCGCGATGGAGCTCTTCAACCGCGACGGGCTGACCGAGATCCACCTGACCTATGCCGAGGATGCCTCGTCCAAGGCGGTGGCCGCCGCGGCCGAGGGCGTGCTGAAGGCGCGCCATGGCCGCGCTGACTTCACCGTCACCACGCAGGAGGAGATGCTGAGCACGCTGTCCAACATCCTCGACATCCTGACCATGGCGGTGGCCGCGCTGGGCAGCATCTCGCTGCTGGTCGGTGCGGTGGGCATCGTCACCATCATGACCATCGCGGTGGCCGAACGCACCCACGAGATCGGCCTGCTGCTGGCGCTGGGCAGTCGGCGGGCCACGATCCTGCGGCTGTTCCTGGGCGAAGCGGTGGTACTGGCGGTGCTGGGCAGCCTGCTCGGCGTGGTCGTCGGCTTCGGCCTGGCGATGTTGATCCGGCTGTTCGTGCCGGCGCTGCCGGTGTCCACGCCTTTGCCCTATGTGCTGCTGGCGGTGGCCAGCAGTGCGGCCATCGGATTGCTGGCCGGCGTGCTGCCGGCGCGCCGCGCCGCGCGGCTGGACCCGGTGGACGCGCTGCGCTCCGAGTGAAGCGCCAGCAGCCGCACTTCGCTTCTAGGGATTGTGCGGAACCGGTCAGGTCGTCGAAAACACGATTGTGAACATCCGGTGACAAACGTTGGGAGAGACATGAACCGGTGGCTGCCAAGGCTGCTGCAAGGGCCTGTTCGTCGTCTGATGGCGTTGGTCGGTGCCATCGGCGTGCTCGGCGCGGCAGCCTCCGTCGAGGCCGCGCGACTGCCCGAGCGCAGTGCGCTCGAAGCCCGGGTCGCCGACATGCGCTGCCATCTGAACGGCCTGGCCGTGCGCGATGCCGCGGCGCCTACGCTGATCGCCCAGGCCGGCCGGTGGAACAACTGGCCGAACTGGAGCAACTGGGCCAACTGGCGCAATGGTTGAGACCACGATTCGCTGGTTCAGGCGCCGCCTCGCGCTGCCGGGGCCAGCGAAGGTGTCCGACCGGCTCGACATCAGCCCCGCGCCGAGTACGCGCCTGCTGATCCTGCAGCCCACGCCCTTCTGCAACCTCGATTGCGACTACTGCTACCTGCCGGATCGCGACAACCGCTCGCGCATGGCCCTGCGCACCGTGAGGCAGGCGGCGCAGCGGCTGCTCGACGACGGCCTGGCTGGCGAACAGCTGACCGTGGTCTGGCACGCTGGCGAACCGCTGGCCATGCCGATCGAGTTCTACCGCCAGGCCTTCGAGACCGTCGAGCAGTTGCTCGGTGGAGTCACGCAGGTGACGCACGCGATGCAGACCAACGCCACCTTGATCGATGTGCAGTGGTGCCGCCTATTCCAGCAGCACGCGGTGCGTGTGGGTGTCAGCGTCGACGGGCCGGCCGAGATGCATGACCGCCACCGCCACACGCGCAGCGGCAAGGGCAGTCACGCGCGCGTCATGCGGGGACTGCAGCAACTGCGCGAGCACGGCATTCCCTTCCATGCCATTGCGGTGGTGACGCGGCAGAGCCTGGCGCATGCCGATGCTTTCTTCGACTTCTTCCTGGCCCACGGCATCCACGACGTGGGCTGCAACTTCGACGAAGCCGAAGGCGGCCACCTGCGCTCGAGCCTGGCCGGCAGCGAGCCGGCACATGCCACCTTCCTGGACCGACTGCTGCAGCACTCGATCGAACACCACAGCCGGGTGGTGGTGCGCGAACTGGCCAGCGCCTGGCAACTGGTGGCTGCACCCTTGCCGACCTATGCCTGGCGCGGCCGGCAGTGGCCCGACAACGCGCAGGTGATGCCGCTGGCGCTGATCTCGGTGGCCTGGAACGGCGACTTCAGCACCTTCTCGCCCGAGCTGCTGGGCCAGCGTTCGGCCGAGTTCGGCGACTTCGTGCTCGGCAACGTGGCCGACACCGGTTATGTGGCGGCGCTGCAGTCGCCGGTGATGCAGCGGCTGTGGCCGGCCGTGGCCGCGGGTGTCGAGGCCTGCGAACGCCACTGCGCCTACTTCGCCTATTGCGGTGGCGGTGCGCCTGCCAACAAGTGGTTCGAGAACGCCGACCTGGCGAGCACACAAACGCTGTACTGCCGCAGCATGGTCCAGCGGCCCTTCGACGTGGTGCTCGGACGCCTCGAGCGCGAGCGCCTCGAAGCACAAACGGAGATGACATGAAGTCCTTGAACGAGTGCAAGTACAGCGCCTTCATCAGCTATGCCCATGGCGACGACCAGGCCACCGACGGCTGGATCAGCCAGTTCAGCGAACTGCTGAGAATGCGGCTGCAGAACCGCCTGGGCCGCATCGGCGTGAAGCAGCTGCAGGACATGCATCTGAGCGGCCGCAACGGGCCAGTCATGGGCTCGCTGCCGGATGCGCTGTTGGGCAATGTCGCCGACTCCTACGCGATGATCATCGTGGTCTTCAACGCCTACACCAAGTCCGACTGGTGCCTGCAGGAACTCGAGTACTTCCGCAAGAGCTTCGGTGCCGAAGGCCTGCAGCAACGCCTGTACGTGGTGGCGCTGTCCAAGAGCGCGATGGACGACATCGTCGCGCGGCCCGACTGGGCCCGGCTGACGTTGCCCAACCAGCTGTGGATCCCGTTCTATCGCGACGAGGACGTCGACGAGCCGGCGCGCGTGCGGCTGGACCATGGCGGCCTGTCGCAGCGCTTCGACGGGCAGCTGATCAAGTTGCTCGATGCCTTCGAAGGTGCCGTCAAGCAGGATCTACGGCAGCCGCCACGGCACGAGCCGACGCCACCAACGGGCGCGCTGATGTTCGGTGTGCCGCCGCCCGAGCTGGCCGAGGCCAGCGCGGCGCTGGCCAGGCAGCTGCGTGAGCGCGGCGTGGCGGTCGAGGAACTCGGCGCCGAATCGCTGGATGGCGACTTCGACGAGTTCGACCGCGCGAGCACGCTGGTCCTGCCCTTCGGCCGCGCCGGCCAGCACCTCAAGCCCTTCAGGTTTTCGCCTGGCGGGCACCTCGTGGCTCAGCGCGACGCCTGGCTCGAAAAGCGCGGCGCGGCTGACGCGCTCATCTGGTTGGATCTTCGCGAGGTCGCCGTCGATTCGCCGCCGGGCAAAGGGCATGCCGAAATGGTGGTCGAGATCGAGGCGCAGGCGCTGTTGCCGGCGGCGCTGCTCGAACGCTTCGCGCCGCAGCCAGCGCAGGACGAGAAGCCGCCCGGGCCAGCCGGCGAGCGCGTCAACATCTACATCGAGAGCAACCAGCACGACACCGACCTGTGGCAGGACCTGGGCGAGCGCATCAAGAGCAAATGGGACGACCTGGTGCAAGAGGCCGGGTCACCGCCGGTGCCTCCACTGTCGCTGGAGGCCCTGGGGCTGCCCTTGCAGAAGATCGACGAGGAGCGGCTCGACGATGCCGATGGTGTCGTGCTGCTGTGGGGCCAGAAGCCCGAGGTCTCGCTGCGAGCACAGATCAAGAAGGTCGAGGGCAAGTGGCCGCGCGATCCGCCGCCGCGCATCGTCGCCTACCTGATGCCGCAGCAGCCCGACCCCGGTGCCAAGATCGAAGCGCGGCTGTGGAGCGTGCTGCGCTTCCAGGATGCCGACTCGCCGCGCATCGACATCTGTCCGTCCGAGGCCGACCGGCTGCATCGCTTCCTGAACCAGATCCTGGAGCGCCGCATGAAGCGGCTGCCATCGCGTAGCGCGGCGGCGGCCATGACATGAATTCGGCCGATGTAAGCCGCACGCCGGTCGAGCCCTATCCCGGGCTGCGTCCCTTCCTGGACAACGAGGAGATCCTGCTCTTCGGCCGCGAGCGCCAGGTGCGCGAGGTCATCGAGCGCTTGCGCCAGACGCAGTTCGTCGCCGTCATCGGCGGCTCCGGCTCGGGCAAGTCGTCGCTGATCCTGGCCGGCGTGATGCCCGAACTGCGCAGTTTCGGCATCCCCGGCGCCGGCGACTACTGGGTGCCGATGGTCTGCACGCCGGGCACCAATGCGTCGCTGGCCGACCAGGCGCAGCGGCTGAACACGCCGATCACGCGGCTGGCGCGCAAGTTCGCGGCGCTGTTGCGCTCGCGCGGCTCGGCCGCGCAGGATGCCGTGCGCCTGGAGGAGATCGCCGCGCGCTTGCGCGAGGAACTGGGCTTTGCAAACCTGGTCGAGCTGTACACCGACGAGTTGGCGGTGCCGGCGGGGCCGAAGCCGCAGGATGCGCGCTTCCTCTTCGTCATCGACCAGTTCGAGGAACTGTTCCATCCGACCACGCGCCATGTCGAGGACGCGCGGCTGCTGGTCGAACGCGTCATCGACCATTTCTTCAGCCCGCATCCGCGCTGCTACGTGGTGCTGACGATGCGCAGCGAGCATCTCAACGATTGCGCGTCCTTTCTTGAATTGCCGGACGCGATCAACAAGGCCTCGTACCTGGTGCGCCGTCTCGACGACTCCGAGATGCACGACGCCATCGTCTGCCCGGCAGAGCGGTTGCTGCGCCTGCGGCAGCTGGCCGACGAGGACGCGGCCCGGCTGCCGCAGGAATTGCAGTTCAGCGCCGAGGTGACGGCGCGGCTGTTGAAGGACGTGAGGGCGATCAGCGACGACCCCGATCACCTGCCCCTGCTGCAGCATGTGCTGGCGCGCATCTGGCAAGCAGCCTGCACGCGTGTGGCCTCGCGCCTGGACCTGCCCGATCGCATCGAGCCTGGCGATCTCGAGGTGGCTGCCAGTGCGCTACCTTCGGCGCTGGCGCCGCCGCTGACCGACGACCTGAACGTGCTGCGCGCGAGCCTGGAGCGCTGGGCCGAGGCTGCGTATCAGCGGCATGGCGAAGCGCAGCGCGCCGTGCTCGGCGTGCTGCTGCGCAAGTTGGCCGTCAAGGACCCGAACACCGGCATGTATTCGCAGCAACGTGTGCATGTCGACGACTGCCTGCACCTGCTCGGCGCGCAGGCCACACGCGCCGACCTGAAGGCGCTGCTGGCCAAGGGCTTTCTCGGCGAGGTCGACTATCTGTACTGGGACGACGACGATCCGCAGCGCATCACGCTGAAGGTCTCGCACGAATCTCTGATCCGTGGCTGGCCGCGGCTGCGCCAGGCCATCGACCATGAAGCGGAGCGCTTCGCCGCTTTCGTCGAACTGCTGCGCAAGTGCGAGGACTGGAAGCGCAATCAGGGCAGCGAGGAACTGCTGCTCGAGGCCGGCGACCTGCGCCGCGCCAGCGACGCCGCGGTCGAGGTCACGCTGGCCAACGGCAACGAGCGCGCGGCTTGGTTTCGCCGCCTGCAGGCCTCGCCGAGCCATGCGCACCTGGCCGCGCTGGACAGCGGCGACGAGGGTCCGGGTGCGATCGACGCCTTCTTGCAGGCCTCGACCGAGCGACAGCGGCAACGGCAGGACAGCGAAAGCCGGCGCCGCCGCAATCGACAGCTGTTGATCCTTGTCTTCGTGCTGCTGGTGCCGATGCTGCTGTACGGCTTGCTCGTGCAAGGCCCGGTGATCCAGCGCACCTCGCTGCTGTTCAAGGCGGGCAGCATTGCCAATGCGACGCCGCTGCGCCGCGGCCAACCCGATGTCGGCTCCGAGGCGCCGGCCTTGCGCAATCTCGTCGATGCCGCGGCGCTGATCGACCGCGGACGTCGCGGCGACAGTCGCATCCAGCGCGCCAACCGCCATCTGCTGCAATGGTTTCCGGCCATGCCCTTCGTCGGCGGGGCGGCGGAGTTCGTCGAGCAGGTCGGCGCCGGCGCCGAGCCGGTGGTCAACGGCAGCCTGCGCCAGCTGCTGGAGTCGGCCGTCTGGCACGCGCAACTGCCGCAGCGGGTGCCCGACAAGGACAAGGTGGCCATGGCCACGCGAGAGCCGGGCGTGCCCTGCGTGGTCGATCGCGCCGGTGGCCCCGTCGTGCTGGTGGGCCAGCTGTTCTCGGCCTTCAACACCAGCGACCCGAAGCTCAGCCGCAGCATCTTCGTACCGGACGCATCGGGCACCAGCACCGGACGCGAAGAGGTCGAGCTGTTCGCGGCCAACGTCAAGCGCCAGGCGCCCTTTGGCTGCATGTCGCGACAGGTGCTGATGAAGATTCCCAAGTTCCTGGCGCCGGAGATCGCCTTCGATGCCAACCTGCGCTTCTACATGTACGTCGGCACGGACAGCGCGAAGAACCCGGTCGAAAAGACGCTGACGCTGAACGAGATCCTCTGGGAGCGAGCCGACGACGAGGGCGGTCGCAGCGTGTCCAGCCGGGAGCGCGTGGTGCTGAGCGGCGCGCGAGCCGCGGACCACCTGAGCCGCGCCGCGGACACGCCCGCCGACGACCGGCCCGACGTGGCCTTGCTCGACACCGTGCGCATGAACACCGGGCGGGCCTTCGTCGTCGACGGGCAGGGCTGGCGCGTCGTCGACGAGGTCGCGCAGCGCATCCCCGAAGAGGCCGACGACCCGAAGCTGCGCAACTTGGCGGCCCCGGGCGCTGGCTCGCAGTGCGTGGCGCTGGCCGAACTGCTGCAGCGCCAGCCGCAACAGGGCTTCCAGGTGGAGATGCTCGAAGACCCTGACGACGACCGCTATTGTTTTTCGATTGCCCGAGGCGTGCCGCCCAATGCGTCGCCGAAGACCGACCAGATTGTCGTGGCGGTCTATCGCAAACCCACGGCTCGGGCATTGAATGCCACCGGCGCACCTGCGCCGATCGCCAGCCTGCCGCGTTTCGGCCGCGTCACGCCGGGCGAACAGGTGACATGGAAAGTCGGCAAGGAGGACTCGCATCTGGCCGGCTGGATCGCCGCCTGGAGCCCCACCGGCACGGGCAGGTTGCGCCACGTGGCGGCACCGTGGAGCACCTGTGCGCTGTGGCGCCTGGGCAGCGAGATTCTGCAGTCGCAAGCCAAGGAGTACCGCGTCGCGGCGGACGAGAAGAACCGGAAGGTCTGCGACTGGCAGTAGCGCCGCTCAGGCGAGGTTGTTTGTGCCGCCGTCTACACTGTGCGTCTGGCCGGTCAGGCGCGCATAGGGCGCGGCCAGGAAGGCGCAGGCGAAGCCGCCGCCGTCGACGTCGAGCAGCTCGCGCAACGGCGCTTGGCTGGCTGCATCGCTCAGCAGCAGCTCGAAGTTCTCAAGCCTCGAAGCGGCCCTGTTCTTCAACGGGCCGGGCGAGATCGGGTGCAGACGGATGCCCTGCGGCGCGCGTTCGTGCGCCAGGTGGCGGCATCTGGCCCACAGCGTCGCGTTCACCGGGCCCATCACGTGTGGACGAGGCGCGCAGCGGCGCCGCCGTGTTGGACCACGCGTCCTTCGGGCGGCGCTGCTGCAGCGCCTGACGGTGCGCGTGAAGGCACTGGCGTCGGCATGGTCGAGCATCGCCGCGATCTGGCGCGCGACGCGCGGTCGCGTCTTACAGGCAGCGGCCGAGCCGCGCCGCGAGCGGAGTCAGTGCGTAGGGCAACAGGCGCCGGCCATCGATCGCCATGGCGCGCGCGCGCAGTTGCGCTGCTTGCGCCGCCGCCGAGCGCATGGTGGCGAAGACGATGTAGTTCGCGTCCTCCGGTGTGCTCACGCAGGTGCATGCGTCGGCGCCAAACACCGCCTTGACCCGCTGCGCAATGATCGCGTTGCTGCGCTCGTCGAGCCCGAGATTGACCACGAGCACCCCGTTGGGTGTAAGCCGCTCGCGCAAGGCCGAGAAGAAGGGATCGGTCGTGTGATGCTCGGGAATGCCGTCTGCAACGCCGGCATCGGCCAGGATGAGGTCGTAACGCATCTTGGTGTCTCGCGCGAAGGCCGCGCCGTCCGCGATGTGCACGCGATACTTGTCGCTTTCGACCAGGCCGAAGAAGCGCCTGGCCGCCTCGACCACCACCGGATCGATCTCGACGGCATCGATGCGAGCCTCGGGCAGCGCGCGGTGGACCATGGTCGTGAAGCTGCCGCCGCCGAGGCCGATCATCAGCACGCTCTCGAGCTGCGGGACGAAGAGCAGCCCCAGGCCGGCGTAGCGCACGTACTCCATCGGCACGCTCGCCGGGTCGTCGAGGGACATGACGCTCTGATCGACGCCGTTGACATCGTCGAAGCGCAACATGCGGCGGTGCCCGTCCTCGACGACGAGCACCCGGCCGTAGGCGGACGCCTTGTCGAAGACCACCTTTGGCGTGGACGCCGCCGCGCTCGTGTTGGCCGGTGATGCAAGCGGCTGCGCAAGCGCCGCGGGCACGAACGGCAACCCATGCAGTACGGCGGCCAACAACAGCGCCGCGGGCGTCTTCAATCGCGTCGCACCCACCACCGGAGCTTGGCAAGGTCTCGCAGCGTCGGCTGGCGCTGTGGGCGGCCGACCGCGGCGGGTGCAATCACCGGCGCACTGAACGCCGGGCGACGCCTGTGTTGCCGACCGCCCCGGGCTGGTTGCGGCCCGGATCGACCGCGCCGACCCCCGGCGCCCCGACGCCCACTCCAGGGGCCCCGACCCCCACCCCAGGTGCTCCGACACCCACCCCGGGAGCTCCGACTCCGACATTGCCGGCGGCCCCTGGCTGGTTGATGCCCGGGTCCATCCGCGGATTGCCGAGTGCGCCGGGCTGGTTGATCCCCGGGTCGCGCGCGTGTAGCGCGCCGGGCAGCGCCATGGCCAGCGCCACGAGCACCCGCGCGGCGGCCCACTGGTTGGTGTTGATTCGCATGTGTTTAGCTCCGATACCGTTCCGGCCGAGTGGGTCAATTCATGGCTGCGCCGTCTGATCTACTGCGGCAGGAAGTCGACCTTGCGCGAGTCCTTCGGTGGCTTGAAAACGAACAGGCTCGCGTCGAATTTCGGCGCGACATTCCATCGTGTGATGACGACGGAGAACTGCGGCGCGTTGAGCATGTCCCGCGTGGTGATGACGAACTTGCGCGGAAGCGGCTGCTGGCCCTGCTGGATCCAGATCTGCCAGTCGACATGCGGGGCGCGAAACGCGAGGTGATCGCAGCGCACCCCCTCGACGACCCCCTTGCCGACCACGAAGCCTTCCGTCACCTCCTGCATCAGCAGGTCGAACGCGTTGCTGTAGATGAGGTCACCGGCAGGCGCCACGATGTCCAGCTTCTCGCGAGCCATGTCCAGCGTCTCCTCCAGCGTGCCCGGCGCCGGCACGGCAGCGTATTGGTTCTGGGCAGGGTTGTGCAGCGTCAGGGACTTGCCGTCGTAGTAGAAGACCTGATCGACCCGATCACCCAGGCGCTTGGCGTAGAGCTTGTTCGGGCGCTGCACGGCCATCGTCACCGTGCTGTCGAACTGCAGCTTCTGGCCCGAAGCGAGCACCACTTCGACCGTGCTGCTGGTGTCCGCGCTGAACTGCCTGAGGCCGCCAAGATACGTCGTCGAAGCCTTCAGCAACTGCTGCGCCTGCGGATCGACTCCGGCAGACTGTGCAAAGGCCGGCCGCGGCAGCAGCGCGGCCGACAGCAGCACCAACGCAACGCCAGCGAGCAGCCGCGCCACACAGCGGTGCAGGTCAACCATCCACATCACCTCTCTCCTCCGCGGCCGCACTTGTCGACTCAATATAGCGACCGGCCGAGGGCGGCCGCTTGACCGATCGCAACCCGGGATTGAATCCTCTGTGCGAGCAGCGCCTCGCCCCCGGCGCGGCAGCTTGGTCCGGCCTATGCAGCGTGCTGCGCGCGCCAGCGCGCCGGCGCGACGCCGCTCCAGCGCCGGAAGGCGCGTGTGAAGGCGCTGGCGTCGGCGTAGTCGAGCATCGCGGCGATCTGGCTCACGTCCAACCCAGAATTCGCGAGCATCTCGCGCGCGACTTCGTAGCGGCATTCGTCGACCAGCTCGCGCAAGCCCACGCCATAGGGCTTGAGACGCCGCGCCAGCGTCGAGCTGTGCATCGAGAACAGGGCGGCCAGCTGGTCCGAGCGTGAATGCCCGGTGAGCAGCGCGGTGCGCAGCACGCTGCGCACCTGCTCCGGGAAGTCGTGCTTCGTAGCGCGCCTCGATGGCGTCGATCTCCTTCTGCAGCACGCGCCGCAGCGCCGGGTCGGCCTGGGCCACCGGGCGCTGCAGCCAGGTGGAGGCAAAGCGCAGCGAGTAGTCCTCGGCGTCGAAGCTGAGCGTGGTGCGGAAGCACATGCGGAAGGGCTGCAGCTGGGCCGGCTCGCGATGGGCGAAGCGCACCTCGATCGGCGTCCACCCGGGGCCGCACAGCTCGCGCAGGATGTTGCAGTACAACGCCAGCGCACCGTCGCCCACCTGGTCGACCGCCTCGACACCCGGCTGGTAGATCTCCCAGTTCAGCGTGGCGACATCGCCGTCGACCGTGAGCGCCGACTTTCCGCCGCGCACGTGGGTGTGCAGGTAGCGCACGAAGCTGCGCAGCGCCGTCTCCACGTCCGGCGAATAGCGCACCAGCAGCCCCGCCAGCCCGAGCGAATGCAGGCCGTCGCGCTGGCCCACCAGCAGCCCGATATGTGGGCAGCCGCTGCGCGCCACGGCCAGCGCGACCAGGCGGTTGTGCACTGTCAGCGGGATCTGATTGTCCGGGTCGTCGAAGACCTTCGGATCGACGCCTTCCGCGGCCAGCAACTCGGTCGGGTCCACGCCCATGCCGAGCAGGATGTCCGCCATCGGCAGCAGCGTGCCGACGCGCACCGTGCCGCCGTTGGCGGGCCCGCCCTTCGGCCAGGGCTTTATCGAGGTCGTGCGTGTATCCATCTTTGGTGCAGATCAAGCCAATGACGGCGTCCGACAGCCGTGCGCGGAAATGTCAAGTCGCTGCGCGGAAATGTCAAGAAGCCGTGAACCATGCTGCGTAGCCTTCACAGCCACGGATCGAGTCGTTGAAAACGTGATCCACGCGCAGGCGACCGGGTCTGACTTTGAGCAAATCGCCATCACCGCCGGTCCGGTGAGGCACACGAAGGAGTAATCGAATGCATAAGAAATTGATGGATATGAACCCGGTAGACGACTTCGTCACCCAGAACACCCCGGGCCTCAAGATCTGGGATGAGCGATGGGGCGGCATGCAGTGCGCCTACCACGTCTTTGCCCCGGGCACTGACTTCACAGACATTCTGAAGGGAAAGGGACTGGAGCACGATCTGTGCGGCGTTGAACACTGGGCCTACGTATTGAAGGGCGCGGTGGAGGTCATTTACCTTGACGGGACCATTGAGGTATGCCGCGCTGGGGACGTGTGCTTCTGGCCGGCTCCGCACAACTTCAAGTCGAAGGAAGGGGCCGAGATCATCCAGTTCAGCACCGATGGAGGGTTGGCTGCGCAAGGCAAGAGAATCCAGGAGTTTGTCGCGAGCCACATGAAGAAGTAGGTGTTGATGCGGTACTGGCCCGAACTGCGGGCAGGTACCTCCCCAGCCCCCGGGCGGCATCACGCCCATTCACAGAGGAGAACTCCATGAAACTCAGAATCGGATTGCACGGTGATCGCCGCACCGCCAAGAACACGCGCGGACGGCCGTTCTGCGGGCTCGGCGCCTTCGTCGGCGCCGGGCCGACGATGCGGGCCCATGTCTACACGGCGGCCAATCTCGACGAGATCACCATAGACAGCCACAAGAAGATGGACGGGGCGCGGCTGGCCAAGCAGTTCGAGGTCGACATGTGCATGGTCAACGGTGGCCGCTACTGGCTGATGGACGAGCAGGATGTCCAGGGCGGTGACGTCGTGAACTTCGATGGCGTCAATCTGCTCTACGGCGGCGAGATGACCGGGGCCGAGATGACGGCCCAGATGCAGACGCCGTATGCGCCCAACCTGATCTACCGCAACACCAACTGGATCTGGCACGCCGGCACGCCGGTGCACCTGCTGCGCGAGCCGAACGGCACGGTGTGGGTGATGCAGGAGTACACGAAGGACGTCGACCCGAGCCTGACGCTCGACAACCTGCACCAGGTGGGCAGCAAGCTGAAGGGCCTGCCCAAGGGCTGGATCTTCGAGACCAAGGTGCTGACCAAGGAGCTGTCGCTCAACACGGCGCGCTGCGACGGCTGGGCGGCCATCCTCCGCGACGAACTGCACTGCACCTACCAGGGCTGCGGCTACGGCGAGGACACCAGCGCCAACTACGTGCCCTAGGCGCCGCGCCGGACCGCCGCAGTGCATCGCCGCCTCGACGGGGGCGATGCGCCCGCGTGCCGCCCGCGCACAGGAGATGCAGATGAACCCGATGACCGAAGACCTGCCCAAGGCCAAGACCACGGCACTGGGGCTGTACGTGACGGCGGCCGAGGCCTACGCCAAGTGGCAGGCCGACCCCGAGGGCGTGAAGATCCTCGACGTGCGCACGCCCGAGGAGCACTACTTCATCGGCCATGCGCCGATGGCCTGGAAGATCCCGCTGATTGCGCTGGTCTACCGCTGGGACCCGGTCAAGCAGGAGTTTCCCGGCCGGTTGCTCACCGACTTCGTCGAGCGCGTGAAGACGATCGCCGGGCCCGAGGACACGATCCTCGCGATGTGTCGCTCGGGCGGACGCAGCGCCATGGCCGTCAACCTGCTGGCCCAGGCCGGCTTCAAGCAGGTCTACAACATCGTCGACGGCATGGAAGGCGACGCGGTCGACGACCCGCGCAGCGTCTTCGTCGGCCAGCGGCTGAAGAACGGCTGGAAGAACTCCGGCTGCCCGTGGACGTACCAGCCCACGCCCGAGCGTCTGGTGTATCCGGCCGATGAATGAGCAGGGCCTGCCACAAGCCGCTGCCGTCGAAGCACGTGACGACGACGCTGAAGTGAACCCGACCTGAAGCCAGGCAGCGGACTTCGATGAGCGCAACGCCCATGACTTCTCAGGAATCGCGACCGCAAACGAAAGCGGGGCGGGATTGGCTGCGCCAGGCGCCGGACTTCTCGCTCGTCGTGGGCGGCCCGCTCTATCAGTTGCTGCGCCGGACGCACCTGTCGGACGATGCGATGCTGCTGGCGCGCCGGCGCGTCGTCGTCATCTCGCTCGTGTCCTGGCTGCCGCTGCTGGTGCTTTCGGCTCTGGAAGGTCACCTGCTGGAAGGCAGCGTGGTCGTGCCCTTCCTCTTCGACGTGGAAGTCCACATCCGCTATCTGGTGGCGCTGCCGCTGTTGATCGGTGCCGAACTGGTGGTGCACCGCCGACTGCGCTCGGTCGTCAAGCAATTCCTGGAACGGCGGCTGATTCCCGAGCATGCGATGCCGCGGTTCGAGGCCGCGATCGCAGCGGCATTCAAGCTGCGCAACTCGGTGCTCGCCGAGGTTCTGCTGATCGCCTTCGTCTATGGCGTCGGCATCCTGATCGTCTGGCGCCACTATCTGACCCTCGACGCGGCCACCTGGTACGCGACGCCGTCCGCCGAGGGCTCGAAGCTGATGCTCGCCGGCATCTGGTACGGCGCCATCAGCCTGCCGATCTACCAGTTCCTGGTGTTGCGCTGGTACTTTCGCCTGCTCATCTGGACGCGCTTCCTCTGGCAGGTGTCGCGCATCGAGCTGAGCCTGATTCCCACCCATCCCGATCGCGTCGGCGGTCTGGGGTTCCTGTCGAAGACAGCGCACGCATTCGCCCTGCTTGCCGTGGCGCACGGCGCGCTGCTTGCAGGACAGATCGCCAATCGCATCTTCTACCTGGGCTCGGGGTTGCTCCAGTTCAAGGCCGAGATCGCCATCATGGTCGGCTTCGTGCTGGCCATGGTGCTCGGCCCGCTGCTGGTGTTTGCGCCTCAGCTGGCCGAGGCCAAGCGCACGGGCCTGCGCGAGTACGGGACGCTGGCCGAGCGCTACGTGCGCGAGTTCGACGCCAAGTGGCTGCGCGGGGGCGCGCCCGCCGGCGAGGCGCTGGTGGGCAGCGCCGACATCCAGTCACTCGCCGATCTGGGCAACAGCTATCGAGGTGGTGCAGACCATGCGCCTCGTGCCGGTGACGCGGGACACGATCATCTTCATCGCCGTGGCCACGCTGCTGCCCATCGTTCCGCTGGCGCTGACGATGATGCCCCTTGAAGAACTGCTCAAGAGATTGCTGGGCATCCTGGTATGACGAACTCGCGGTTGCTTTAGATGAAGTCCGAAACGCTGAAGCAAAAGGCCAAGCACGAGCTGATCGAGTACGCGCTGAACGTCGTGTACCTGGCGATCGTGTTCGCCGCCTTCACGATCTACCGGCGGCTGATCCTCGCCTCGTACGACATCACCTACACGAACTACTGGGTCGCGCTGATCGAGGCGCTGATCCTGGGCAAGGTCATCATGATCGGGGGCCTCTTCCGCCTCGGCCGCAGCCTCGAGGACCAGCCGCTGATCTACAGCAGCCTGTACAAGACGGCCGTGTTCTGCCTGTTCTGCGCCGCCTTCACCGTCGCCGAACATACGGTCGTCGGCCTGTGGAAGGGCGAAGGCCTAGCGGCCGGGCTGCACCACATCGCCGACAAGGGCGGGCACGAGGTCCTGGCGGGCACGCTGATGCTCTTCGTGTCGCTGTTCCCGTTCTTCGCGTTCAAGGAACTGGGGCGCGTCTTCGGGCGCGACCGGCTCCGCGACATCTTCTTCCTGAGACGACACGACCTCGCGAGTCGACCGGAGGGGAAATCGTGACAGCCGAAAGCGGTCTTTCCGCCCTGCTGCGCCGCCGACTCCCGATCCTCGAATGGGGTCCGCAGTATTCCGGCCAGACGCTGGTCGGCGATCTCGTCGCGGCGGCGATCGTCTCGATGATGCTGATCCCGCAGTCGCTCGCGTATGCGCTGCTGGCCGGGCTGCCGCCGCAGGTGGGGCTCTACGCCGCGATGGCGCCGCTGCTGCTGTACGCGGTCTTCGGCACCTCGCGAGCGCTCGCCGTGGGTCCGGAGGCCGTGGGATGCCTGATGACCGGCGCGGCGGCCGCCCAGGTCGCGACCCAGGGGACGCCCGAGCATCTGGGCGCGGTCGTGGCCCTCGCGCTGCTGACCGGCCTGCTGATGATCGCCATGGGGCTGCTGCGCCTGGGCTTCCTGGCGAACTTCCTGAGCCATCCGGTGGTCTCGGGGTTCATCACGGCGGCCGCGGTGCAGATCGCGGCCGGGCAGTTGGGCCCGCTGCTCGGCATCAACACGCAGGGCCAGAGCCTGCTGGAGATCCTCGAGTCGCTGCTGCCTCACCTGGGCGAAGCGAAGCCCGTCACGGCGGCCATCGGCATCGCGGCGGTGGTCTTCCTGCTGTGGGCGAAGCGGGGCATGAAGCCGCTGATGGTGCGCTTCGGCCTCGCGGACGCGTCCCGCGGACATCGTCGCCAAGGCCGCCCCGGCGATGGCCATCGTCGCCTGCACGGCGGCGGTGTGGGCCATCGGGCTGGACGCGCGCGGCGTGGGCATCCTCGGCACGGTGCCCGCGGGCCTGCCGACGCTGGCCTTGCCGCCGTTCGATCCGACGTTGTGGACGACGCTGCTGGTGCCCGCGCTGCTCATCGCCATCGTCGGCTACGTGCAGTCGATCTCGGTCGCGCTCACGCTCGCGGCCAAGCGCCGCCAGAGGGTCGATCCCGACCAGGAGCTGATCGCGTTGGGCGTGGCCGACATCGGCTCGGCTGCTTCGGGCGGCCTGCATGTCGCGGGCGCGCTGTCGCGCTCCGCCGTGAGCTTCGATGCCGGTGCCCAGACGCCCGCCGCGGGCGCATTCGCGGCGGTCGGCGTGGGGCTGGCGACGCTGTTCCTCACGCCGCTGCTGTTCTACCTGCCGAAGACGGCCCTCGCAGCCCTGATCTTCGTCGCGGTCCTGTCGCTCGTGGACTTCGCGGCACTCAGGCCCACCTGGGAATACTCGCGCGCCGAGTTTGCGGCGATGGTGGCGACGATTCTCTTGACCTGGGTGGACGGCATCGAGTCCGGACTGATGGCGGGTGTGGGGCTGTCGGTCTTCCTGCACCTTTACGCCACCTCGCGGCCGCACGTGGCGGTCATCGGGCAGATCCCGGGGACCTCGCACTTCCGCAACGTCGAGCGCCACGAGGCCGTGACGGATCCGGAAATCCTGTCGCTGCGGGTCGATGCGAGCCTGTACTTTCCGAACGCTCGCTTCATCGAGGAACTGGTCAACGAATCGGTGGCGGCCAACCCGGCGATCCGGCACGTCATTCTCGAGTGCATTGCCGTGAACACGATCGACCTGTCGGCGCTCGAAAGCCTGTCGGCCATCAACAAGCGGCTCGCGGAAGGCGGCATCAGCTTGCACCTGGCCGCGGTGAAGGGGCCGGTGATGGATCGGCTCAAGCGATCGCACTTTCTGCAGGAACTGACCGGCAAGGTGCATCGGTCGCCCTTCGAGGCGGTTTCCAGCATCAAGCCCGAACTGGCAAAGAGTGCACTCCAGTCGGCGCGCGCCGAAGCCGACAATGCGCCGGCGGACGCTCGTCCAGATCACCGCTAGGAGCGTGCGTTTCAGTATGAAGACCGTCGAGATTGCGTACCGCTTTGATGGTGCCGACACATCGCCCCGAGAGCGGCCCGGCGACGCCGATGCGGCTCGACTGCGGCTGAACGATGGCAACCGGGCCTTTGCGGAACTCTTCACCCATCTCGATGAAGGCACCGGGACGTCGCGTCGCGTCGTGCCGATCGATCCGCGCGACCTGGGCCTGTTGCCGTCCGGCGATGCGCTGCAGCAGCGGCCCTATGCCGCGGTCCTGGGCTGCGCCGATGCGCGTGTTCCGATCGAATTGATCTTCAACGAAGGGCCCAACGACCTGTTCGTCGTGCGCGTCGCGGGCAACACGCTGGGCGACGACGTGCGCGGCAGCCTGAACTATGCCCTCGACCATCTCGGCGGGAGCCTCAAGCTGATCGTCGTGCTGGGGCACAGCGGCTGCGGGGCGGTGACCGCCGCGGCCGACGTGTTCCTCGATCGCGCCGGCTACCTGGCGATCGCGTCGAAGCACGCGATTCGCTCGATGATCGACCGCCTGCTGTTCATCGTCGATGCATCGGCCAAGAAGATGGCCGAGGTGTTCGGACCCGACATTCAGCGCCACCCCAACTACCGCGAAGCCCTGATCGAGGTGGCCATCGTGTCGAACGCGGCGCTGTCGGCTCACACACTGCAGCGCGAAATCGAAAAGCGCGATGCCCATGGGGTGCGCAGTGCCTACGGCGTCTACCTGCTGGCGCAGCGCACGGTCTGGGCGCCGCGTCGCGGAACGGACGACGTGATCGGCCTCGCAAGCCCGCCTGAGGATGCGCAGGGCTTCGTCGAGTTCGGCGACGCGGTGCTGCGCTCGCGGCGGATTGCGAGCCTGATCGGACCCTGATGCGAACTCGCGATAGCCCTGCTGGCCGCAGCACCGGTCGCGCAGGTCTGTGTGTCCAAGTATCCCAACCCGAAGGAGAAGTCCTGTCATGAAAGCCCTGTATCCCCTGGTCCTCGCCGCATTGGTCGGCGCCACATCAACGGTCAGTGCGCAACAGCCGAAGGTGCAGACCGCCGAGTCGGTCGCCTCCGCCCCCGGCCGCGGCGAAGCGGTGCGCACGGTGCGCGTCTCGGCCACCGTCACCGCCATCGACAAGGCCACGCGCACGCTGACGCTGAAGGGCGCCGACGGCAAGACCTTCCCGCTGGTCGCCGGCCCCGACGTGCGCAACTTCGACCAGATCCAGGTCGGCAGCGAGGTGGTCGTCGGCTACCTCGAGGCGCTGGCGATCGAGCTGAAGAAGGGCGGCGGCGCCAAGGTCGAGCGCGTCGACTCCAGCGCCGGCGCCCGCGCCGAGGCCGGCGCCCAACCCGGTGCGGTGGCGGCGCGCAAGGTCACCGCCACCGGCGACGTGATCGCGCTCGACGCGGCCACGCAGACCGCCACGCTGCGTGGCCCCAACCGCACCGTGACGCTGCGCGTGCCCGACCCGAAGCAGTTCCAGATGATCGCCGTCGGCGACCAGGTGCAGATCACCTACACCGAGGCGGTCGCGGTGTCGGTGGAGCCGGCGCCGAAGAAGTGAGCCGACGCGCTCGGGTCCGGGGCCGCGCGCGGCCCGGCCCCGGGTGGCGCTCAATCGCTCCAGAAGGTCGACGCGTGCGTGCGCGCCAGCATGCCGCCGGCCAGCGTGCGCGCCTTGAAGCCGTTCTGCAGCAGGATGCGCGTCGCGTAGTAGGCGCGGCCGCCCGAGCGGCAGATGACGTGGATGTCGCGGTCGCGCGGCAACTCGCCCAGCCGCGCGCGCAACTGCCCGAGCGGGATGTGCGTGGCACTCGGGCACGTCCTCGACGGCGAGTTCGAAGGGCTCGCGCACGTCGAGCAGGAAGCGGTCGTCGCCGCCCTCGTCCCAGTGGCTGACCGGCATGTCGCCGCGCAGGATGTCGGCGGCCACCATGCCGGCGAAGTTGACCGGGTCCTTGGCGCTGCCGAACTGCGGCGCGTAGCACAGCTCGGCTTCTTCCAGGTCGTAGACCGTGGCGCCCATCTGCAGCGCCATCGCCAGCGCGCTGATGCGCTTGTCGACGCCGTCCTCGCCCAGCGCCTGCGCGCCGAGCAGCTTGCCGTCGGACTTGCGGAAGATCACCTTCATCGCGATCGGCTTGGCACCCGGGTAGTAGCCGGCGTGCGAGTTCGGGTACAGGTAGGTCTTCTGATAGTCGGTGTCGCCCAGGCGCTGCAGCGTCTTCTCGCTGACCCCCGTCCAGGCCGCGGCGCCGCCGAAGAAGCCGATGATCGCCGTGCCCTGCGTGCCGCGGAAGCGCGAGTCGCGCCCGGCGATCACGTCGGCGGCGATGCGGCCCTGCCGGTTGGCCGGGCCGGCCAGCGCGACCAGGCCCCATTCGCCGGTGACCGGGTCCTTGACCTCGACCGCATCGCCGACCGCGAAGATGTCGGCTCTGGCTGGTGCGCATCTGTGCGTCGACGCGGATGCCGCCGCGCGCGCCGATCTCCAGGCCCGCGGCCTTGGCCAGCGCCACGTCGGGCCGCACGCCCAGCGCCAGGATCACCAGGTCGGCCGGATACACCGCGCCCGATTTCGTCAGCACCTTCAGCGAGCCGTTCTCGCCCGGCTCGAAGCCGGCGACGCCGTCGTTCAGCACCAGGTGCAGGCCGTGGCGCTGCAGGTGGCCTTCGGCAATGCGCGCCATCTCCGGGTCCAGCGGCGCGAGGATCTGCGCGCCCATCTCGACCAGCGTCACGTCGAAGCGGCGGTGGATCAGGTTCTCGGCCGTCTCGATGCCGATGAAACCGCCGCCGATGACCACCGCGCGCGTCTTCGGCCGCACCGTCTGGAAGCCCGCGTAGCGGTGCATGCCGGCGAGGAAGGGCGAGCCCTTCTGCACCCATTCGCGGATCGTGCGCGCGTCGGGCACGGTGCGCAGCTCGAAGATGCCGGGCAGGTCGATGCCGGGCAGCGGCGGGCGGATCGACGCCGCGCCGGGCGCGAGCACCAGCTTGTCGTAGGACTCGGTGGTCACCGCGCCGCTGGCCACGTCGCGCAGCTTGACGGTCTTGCTCGCGGGCAGGACCTCGATGCACTCGCAACCGGTGCGCACCTCGACCGCGAACATGTTGCGGAAGGTGTTGGCGTCGGCGACCAGCAGCGCCGATTCCTGCTCGATCACGTCGCCGACGTGGTAGGGCAGGCCGCAGTTGGCATAGGACACATAGGGCCCGCGCTCGACCATCAGGATCTGCGCGTGCTCATCCAGGCGACGCAGCCGCGCCGCACAAGAGGCGCCGCCTGCGACGCCACCGACGATGATGATTTTCATGGTGCCGATGATCGCCGGTTCACCGGCCCAGACGACTTGACGCTGAACAAACCCAGGGCACGAAGTCGGGCCGCGCTGCGGTCCTCACATGCCCGGCGGCCGCTTCACCCAGGGCTGGCCCTGGGTCGCCAGGTCGTAGCCGACCTTGAACAGCGCGCGCATGTAGTCGGTGTCGAACTCCTGCGGGTGCGGCGCGTCGAAGCTGTGCCGGGATGTAGGCCAGGTTGAAGTCCACGCGGTCGCGCTGGGCGATGGCGTAGATGCGGTACAGGTCGCCGACGCCCTGCGTCGTGATCAGCGAGGCCACCGCGCGGCCGGCGATCGACAGCGTGCGGCGTTCCACCTCCGACCAGCCCGGCGTGAGCTTGGAACTGCGGATGATGTACAGCGAGCGGTCGCGCACGATGCCCGCCTCGGCCGCGAGCGCCTGCACGTCCAGCGAGGTCGGATAGACGAAGACCTGCGCCGACGTGCCGCCATCGACATGCATCTCCTGATGGCGCCGGCCGTCGACCTCGACGTCGATCATCATCGGCGGGAAGCCGCCCGGGATCGCTGCCGACGCGACCATCAGGTCCTGGATCAGCTGCAGGCTGTTCGGGTGGCCGCTGGCGGCGATCTTGGTCAGGTTCCAGATCACGCCGCGGCGTGCGTCGAGGTTGGTGGTGCCGATCAGCAGCACGCGGCCCTTGGCATGCTCGGCGGCGATCTCCTGCATCAGTTCGGCCGTCATCACCCGGCCCACCAGTCGGCGCAGCGGCGCGTTGTCGGCCATCGCGTCGTCGGTCACCGCGGCGAGGATGCTGCGCGCCTCGAGCACGTCCTTCGAGGTCACGCCGGTGTAGAAGTCGCGCAGCGCCTGGTCGTGCTTCGCGCCGCCGACGAAGGCGAAGGGCGCGATCAGTGCGCCGGTGCTGATGCCGGTGACCAGCTTGAACTCGGGCCGGTTGCCCGCGGCCGTCCAGCCGTTGAGCAACCCGGCGGCGAAGGCGCCGTTGTCGCCGCCGCCGGACAGCGCCAGGAAGGTGGCGGGCGGCAGCGGCCCGGTCGCGCCGGCGCGTGAGCGGGCCTGCTGTTCGGCCGCGGCCGCCTGCAGCACGTCGGGCTCGAAGCCGGCAAGACCTTCGGGCACCACGTAGCGCACGCCCGGCATGCCGGGGATCTGCGCGCGCGCCGTGTCGCTTTCGGGCACGGCCGGCTGGCGCGACGGCGAGGCGCAGCCCAGCAAGAAGGCCAGCATGACCCCCGGTATCGCCACCCGACACGTTCGGATAAAGGCAGACCCCGTCACCGACCCCTGTCTGGATGCGGCAGCGCCAACAACAGCATCGAGCATGGTCTTCTCCATCGAAATGATTATTGTCGGTCCATCGGCCACGCTGCCTTGACGCCGCTCAGATCAGACAGCCCGCGGCGGCAGCAGGTACAGCGTCATCGCGAAGATCAGGTAGACCATCAGCACCAGCACGCCGACGAACCAGGTCGAACGCCCGCCGTTGGTGACGAAGGCGGCCGTGATGGTGGCGATCAGCACCATCACCACCGCGCCGGGCCAGAACTGCAGGTCCATCGGCGACGGGCCGATCAGGTAGCTCAGCAGCACCAGCACCGGCGCGACGAACAGGGCGATCTGCGACGCGCTGCCCAGCGCGATGCCCACGCTCAGGTCGAGCCGGTTCTTGCGCGCGCCGGAGAAGGCCGAGGCCATCTCCGCCGCGCCGCCGACCAGCGCCACGACGATGAAGCCGACGAAGGCCGGCGTCATGCCCAGGTCCTCGGCCGCCTTCTGCACCGATTCGACGAAGACCTCGCTGACCAGCGCCACCAGCACCGTGACGCCGGCCAGCGTGGCCAGCGCCAGGCCGATCGGCCAGGGCGCTTCGCCGCCTTCTTCGTCATGCACCGCGCTGGCGAACTCCGTGCGGTGCGTCTTCAGCGAGAACAGCATGCTCAAGCCATAGGCCACGATCAGCAGCACGGCCAGGCCCAGGCTCAGCGTCTGCACGAAGGCGGTGTGGGCGGCGGCGTCGGCCGCGACCACCACCGACGGAATCAGCAGCGCCACCGTGGCCAGGAACAGCAGCCCGGCCTGCATGCGCGCGCTGACGCGGTTGAACTCCTGCACATGGTGCTTGAGCCCGCCGAGCAGGAAGGATGCGCCCAGCATGAACAGCGTGTTGGTGACGATGGCGCCGGCGATCGAGGCCTTGACCAGCGTGTACTGGCCGGCGGCCAAGGCGGTGAGCGCGATCACCAGCTCGGTCAGGTTGCCCAGCGTGGCATTGAGCAGCCCGCCGGCCGCGTCGCCGGTCTTGGCCGCGACCGATTCGGTGGCATGGCTCAGCAATGCGGCCAGCGGCACGATGGCCAGCACCGACAGCACGAACAGCAGCGTATGCGCCTCGGGCTTCAGCCGGGCGGCGGCAAACACCGCGGGCACGAAGACCAGCAGCCAGAGCAGCGGGTTGTGGCGCACTTCGTGGAGCAGGGGGTTCATGGGTGTCCTGGGGGTGGCCGATCCGGTGTCGGCGCGATATCGGGCTGGCGGATGTTGCCCCGAAGCGACTGACGCGAATTGCGCGCCATCAACCCAGCAACCTGCCGAGAGCTTAGATTCTCGCCCTATGGCGACGACACCCCGCTGGGAATGGTGCAGCTTGCGGCCGACACTTCAAGACCAAGACCGCACTGGAATGCTTCGGTCGCGGTCGCAGCACCGGCGGCCTAGGGGCGGCCGGATGAGCGTGGCGCCGAGCTTCCCGCATCGCGGTGGCATGGCCTGGCGCTTCGCCGCCAACGTGTTCATCGGCACGACGCTGGTGTGGGTCGTGCTGCGTGAAATCGGCGGGGTGAGTCCGGTCTGGGCGATCGCGGCGATGGTCGCGTCGACCGACCCGCAGATGGACGTGGCAGCGCGCATGTTCAGGAGCCGCATCGTCAACGTGCTCGTCGGCGCCGCGGTGGGTCTGGTGTTCATGCTCGTCGGCGGATCCAGTGAATGGTCGCTGCCGATCGCACTGGCGGCCACCGTGCTGATTTCGTCGTATCTGGTGCGGATCCCGACGATGTGGCGACAGGCGCCGATCACCGCGGCCCTGGTCATCGCCTCGGGGCTGTCGCATCAATCGAAGTCCGCCGGCATCGAGCTCGGCTTGACCAAGGTCACCGAAGTGCTGTTCGGCTGCGTCGTCGGCCTGACGGTCAGCGCATTGATGGCTCGGGTCTGGCCGCTGCCGCGAGCCGGCCGCGACCGCGCCGGATGGGAGCGAGTAGGCCGTGCCCGGCACCAGGCGTCGCCGGTCGCCGCCCCTATGCAGTCGTCGAAAGGGAAATCACCATGAACGACCCCAAGCCCACTGAACTGTCCAACCCCGGCCTCGAGCGGCGCCTGCTCGACGTGCTGATCCGCGCCGGCCTGATCCTGGCGCTGGTGATGCTGTGCTACCGGGTGCTCTCGCCCTTCCTCGTGCTGATGGTCTGGGCGTTGATCCTGGCGGTCACGCTGTATCCGCTGCACCAGTGGCTGGCCGCCAGGATGGGCGGGCGCACGGGCTGGGCGGCGACGCTGATCACCGTGCTCGGTGTCGTGCTGATCGTCACGCCCACGGCCGTGCTGCTGGGTTCGATCGGCGATTCGGTGCATCGCCTGGTCGACCAGGTGCAGCAGAACACGCTGCAGATTCCGCCGCCCAAGCCGGGCGTCGCCGCATGGCCGCTGGTCGGCCCGCAGGTCCACGCCACCTGGCAGCTGGCGCACGACGACCTGCCCGCGCTGGTCAAGAGCCTGCAGCCGAAGCTCGGTGAACTGGCCAAGTCGGCGGTGTCCATGGTGGCCAGCATCGGCGGCGGCATCCTCGCGTTCGTCGCGGCCTTCATCATCGCCGGCATCATCATGGCCTTCGGCGCGGGCAGCGATCGCGTCAGCCATGCGATCTTCGCGCGCATCGTCGGTTACGAGCGTGGCGACAAGTTCACCGCGCTGGCGGTGGCGACGATCCGCTCGGTCGCCCTGGGCGTGATCGGCATCGCCTTCATCCAGGCCATTCTCGTCGGCCTGTGCCTGCTCGCCGCCGGCGTGCCGCTGGCCGGCGTGCTGGCGATCATCGTGCTCGTGCTCGGCATCGCGCAGGTGCCGGCGCTGCTCGTCACGCTGCCGGTGATCGCCTACCTGTGGATGAGCGGCGGCTACGGCACCGGCGAGGCCGCGCTCTACTCGGTGCTGCTGTTCGTCGCCGGCATGGCCGACAACGTGCTCAAGCCGCTGATGCTCGGCCGCGGCGTCGACGCGCCGATGCCGGTGATCCTGCTCGGCGCGCTCGGCGGCATGGCGGCCGGCGGCATCCTCGGCCTGTTCGTCGGTGCGGTGCTGCTGGCGCTGGGCTACCAGATCTTCATGGGCTGGGTCGCGGCCAACCCCGAGGCGAAACCGCCGCCGAGCGGAGGCAGCGAACGCCAGGCGGACTGACGCCGCGTGGGCCAATCGACCATGAAGCG
>CAWGOK010000051.1:0-9411 GCA_963824005.1 uncultured beta proteobacterium | reverse complement strand
GATCTGAACAAGTAGCCGGTAAGCTCGGGGTCAGATCTCGTCATTGGCGGCGCTGGATGCGCCGCGCTCCACCCGGTTGGCAAAGCCGTCGCGACCCACCGCTGCCGTGCTGGTGGCTTGGCCGATGGCGCGACGCAGCAGATCCTCGGCCTGCTTGCCGTGTTCGGGATACTGGCTCACGCCCACGCTCACTGCCACGGCCTGCTCGCGGCCCGCGACATTGAAGGTCTGCTGCAGCGACATCGACAGCTTCGACGCCACGCGCATGCCGTCGGTGGGCGCATCGATCCAGGCCAGCAGCACGGCAAAGGCATCGGCGCCGATCGAGGCCACCACGTCGCTGGCGCGCAGGCCGGCGCGCAGCCGAACTGCCACCTTGCGGCGCAACACGTTGGCGGCTTCGGCGCCGAGCGTGGCCTCGGTGGTGGACAGGCCCTCGATACGCAGCACCAGCAGCGCCATCGGCGCCGGCTCGCGCTCGCGCAGCGCCAGCAGATGCGTCATGTGCTCCAGCAGCTGGGCATGGTTGGGCAGACCGGTGGCGAGATCGGTGGCGTAGGCCTTGCGCGCGGCCTGCTCCACGCGCTTGCGCTCGACAGCCAGGCGCAGCACACGCGCCAACGTGTCGGCGTCGGCGTGCGCGCACGGAAGCACATCCTGCACCCCACGGCGCGTCAGGCGTCCGGCCTGGCCCGGGTCCACCGTCGGCGCCACGACGACGACGGCAGTGTCGAGCACGGCATGCGAAAGCGCCTGCCAGTCACTCAGGGCGCGCAATGCTTCGGGTGTGCCAAGATGGATCAGCAATGCGTCGTGCGACTTGTCGCGAAGCGCTTGCGTGGCCTCGTCCAGCGAAGGGCAGGTCTGCACGGTGAACGGGCCGAATGCGCACGCCGCCAAGTCTGGAGCGGGCTTGCCCACCCAAAGCACATGCAATATCGACTTCATACAGTCTTGATCGGTGATGAGCGATCATGCCTGCGCCGTGCCGGCTTGCCAACGATCACAAACACCGATCACAAACACAAAGAGGCCCTTTCGGACCCCTTGGCATGTCTGGAGCGGGTGAGGGGAATCGAACCCCTGTCTAAAGCTTGGGAAGCTGCCGTTCTGCCATTGAACTACACCCGCATGGCATCGAGTTTAGCGGATGCCCACCAAGCTAAACTCGATCGATGCGCAACGTTGCACGCCGGAAGATCATGCCCAGGATGCTGCTGTCGATGCTTGGGGTGCTGCTTGCGCTGGCGGGCTGCGCGGGCATGCCCGGCAGCGACCCGTTGAATGTGACGCTGGCCGGCCTCGAGTCGCTCCCGGGCGAAGGCATGGAGGTGCGCATGGCGGTGAAACTGCGGGTGCAGAATCCGAACGACACCCCGGTGGATTTCGACGGCGTGGCACTCAATCTCGAACTGCGAGGCCAGGATTTCGCCAGTGGCGTGAGCGATGCCAAGGGCAGCGTGCCGCGCTTTGGCGAAACGGTGGTCGTGGTGCCGGTGACGGTATCGGCCTTTTCGATGGCCCGCCAGGTCTACAGCTTCGCCACCGGCGATCGCAGCAAGCTCGACTTCGTGGCGCGCGGCAAGCTTTCCGGCAGCGGCTTCGGCGGCACGCGTTTCGAATCCCGCGGCGAGTTCGACCTGCCCGCGGGGCTGTCCGGGCCGGCTCTGCGCAACTGACGGCGGCAACGTCGCCGATGCCAACCGACGCGCCAGGTCGTCGCCACGCCCCGATCCGCAGCTTCGTGCTGCGCGCCGGTCGCATGGGTCCGGGACAGCAGCGCGCGCTGGCGCAGCTTGGTCCGCGTTTCCTGCTGCCCTTTGCAGCGCAGCCACTGGACTTGCCTGCCACCTTCGGCCGCGATGCGCCGACAGTGCTGGAAATCGGCTTCGGCATGGGCGACGCGACCGCGATGATCGCGGCGGCGCTGCCGCAGACCAACTTCATCGGCATCGAAGTGCATGCGCCAGGCGTCGGCGCGCTGCTCAAGCGCATCGGCGAATTGGGCCTGTCGAACCTGCGACTGATCCAGCACGACGCAGTCGAGGTGCTCGAGCAGATGATCGCGCCGGCCTCGCTGGCCGGCGTGCACATCTACTTCCCCGACCCCTGGCACAAGAAGCGGCACCACAAGCGCCGCCTGATCCAACCCGCCTGGGTGGCGCGGCTGGCGACACGGCTGGCGCCCGGCGGCTACCTGCACTGCGCCACCGACTGGTTGCCCTATGCGCAGCAGATGCTCGAGGTGCTGTCGGCCGAGCCGGCACTGCACAACACGGTCGAGGCCTATGCCCCGCGCCCCGAGTGGCGCCCGCTGACCAAGTTCGAGGCACGCGGCCTGAAGCTCGGCCACGGCGTGTGGGATCTGCTGTTCAGGCGCTCCAGTTGACCCAGCCGGTCCAGGCGGTGATCAGCACGACCGCGCCAAAGACGATGCGGTACCAGGCAAAGGGCACGAAGTCGTGTGTGGCGATGTAGCGCAGCAACCAGCGCACGCAAAACCAGGCACTGACGAACGAGAACAGCAACCCGACGCCGAACAAGGGCACGTCGGCGACACTGAGCAGCGCGCGCTCCTTCAGCAGGCTGTAGGCACCGGCTCCGATCAGTGTCGGGATGGCCAGGAAGAAGCTGAAGTCGGTGGCCGCCTTGCGCGACAGGCCAAGCAGCATGCCGCCGATGATGGTGGCGCCGCTGCGGCTGGTGCCCGGCACCATCGCCAGGCATTGCACCAGCCCGACCTTCAGCGCGTCCCAGGGCGTCATGTCGTCCACCTGCTGGATGCGCACCGCACTGGCTGGGCGGCGCTCGGCCCACAGGATGATGAATCCGCCGACGATGAAGGCGCTGGCCACCACGGTGGGGTTGAACAGGTGCGTCTTGATGGCCTTGCCGAAGAGCAGCCCCAGTACCACGGCCGGCACGAAGGCGATGAGCACGTTCAGCGTGAAGCGCCGCGCGCGCGGGTCCGAGCCCAGGCCGGCAGCGGTGTCGCGCAGCCGCTGCCAGTACACCAGGATCACGGCAAGGATGGCGCCGGTCTGGATGGCGATGTCGAAGACCTTGGCCTTCTCGCCGGTGAAGTCCAGCAGCGAGGCCGCCAGGATCAGGTGGCCGGTGGACGAGATTGGCAGGAACTCGGTAAGGCCCTCGACCACGCCCATGATCGCGGCCTTGGCCAGCAGCAGGATGTCCAACGCGCGTCGCCCTTCGGCAGCGGCGCTGCCCGTTCGAAGCGGCGGATGATACGGGCCTAGTTGATAGGCGCCGAGGCGGGCGCGGGCAGGTCGGGCTCGATCGTGATTTCCACACCGGCCGGCGTGACACTCAGCGTGCCGGGGCGATAGCCGATGGCGCGCAGCATGGCGAGGCGCTCGGCAGGCACGCGGTACAGCACCAGGTCGTCGAGCAGCCGCTCGGCCAGCGCGATGACCAGACGCTGCGTCGCCTCGTCGCCGCGCGGCAAGGCGCCCTGCCCGGCCTCGAAGTCAAAACTTTCGACCCGCGGCTTCACCAGGCGGATGCTGTGGTCGGCGGGCTCGAAGCGCAGCGCATAACCCAGTGCCAGCCGGCCGCGCAGGCTGCGGCCCGAACGCTGCTCGCTGGCCAGCAAGCTCAGCTCGGTGGACAGGCGCCTGGCTTGCGGGTCCAGACGCATTTTCGGATCGGAAAGCCGCAGATCGAACAGGTCGAGCAGGCTGCGCTGGATGGGAAAGCGACGCGACAGCTGGGTCTGCAGCTCGTGCTCGCTGAAGGTGATGCTGCCCGGCATGCCGACGCCTGTGCGCGCCAACAACAACAGGCAACACAGCGCGATGAGGCCGAGCGTGCGCCGCACGAGCTCATTCATAGCGCAAGGCCTGGATCGGCAGCAGCGACGCGGCACGGCGCGCCGGGTAGAAACCGAAGAACACACCCACCGCAGCCGAGAAGCCCACCGCCAGCAGGACCGACTGCGCCGACAGCACCACCTGCCAGCCGGCGAAGCTGCCGATGGCCCAGGTGGCCAACATGCCGAGCACGATGCCGATGGCACCGCCGACCAGGCTCATCGTCACCGCCTCGATCAGGAACTGGCCGAGGATGTCGCGCGAGCGCGCGCCCACCGCCATGCGCAGGCCGATCTCGCGCGTGCGCTCGGTCACGCTGACGAGCATGATGTTCATGATGCCGATGCCGCCGACCACCAGGCTGACGCCGGCCACCGCGGCCAGCAGCGCGGCCATCACGCGGCTCGATTCCTCCTGCGCCTGCAGCATCTCGGTCAGGTTGCGGATGCTGAAGTCGTCGTCCGCACCGCTGGCCAGGCGGTGGCGCTGGCGCAGCAGTTCGCGGATCTTGTCGCTCGCGTCAGACATGCTCTGGCCGTCGCGCACCTTGACGCTGATCGCACCGACGCGCTTGATGCGCCCGGCACTCATGCCCTGGACGCGGTTGCGATAGGTGGACAGTGGCACGACGATGACGTCGTCCTGGTCCTGCCCCATCGAGTTCTGCCCCTTGCGGCCGAGCACGCCGATCACCTGCAGCGGCACCTTGCGCACGCGTACCATCTGATCGATCGGGTCGGCGTCGCCGAACAGCTCGCGCGCCACGGTCTGCCCGATAACCACGACCTTGCCCGAGCCGGCCATCTCGGCCGCCTCGAAGCTGCGCCCTGCGGCCAGCGGCCAGTCACGTACCTCCAGGTACTCGGGCGTGCTGCCCATCACCGAAGTGCTCCAGTTGGCATTTGCCGCCACCACCTGCGCGCCGGTGCGCAGGCTCGGCGCGGCGGCCTGCACCTCGGGCACATCGGCGGCGATAGCATGCGCATCCTCCTCGGTCAGCGTCTGCCCGGTCTGCGCGCCCAGGCGCACGCCGCCGGTGGTCTGCGCGCCGGGCAGCACCAGCATGATGTTCGTGCCCAGGCTCTTGATCTGCTCTTCCACTCGCGCCTGAGCGCCGCCGCCGATGGCGATCATCGTGATCACCGCAGCCACGCCGATGATGATGCCCAGCATCGTCAGCATGCTGCGCAGCCAGTTCGTGCCCAGCGCGCGCAGTGCCGAGAGGCAGGCCGTGAACCAGTTCATCGATGCCCCTCGTCCGACGGGTACGTCGGCCGATCCGCCGTGGGGATGCGGGTCGGCTTGGGGGCGGCCCGGCGCTCGGCCCTCATGCGCTCGCCGCCTCGACCGTCGAGCGCGACGGTTGTGCGCGGTCCTCGACGATGCGGCCGTCGCGGAAGACGACGCGCCGCCGCGCCCACAGCGCGATGTCGGCCTCGTGCGTGACCATGACGATGGTCATGCCCTGCGCGTTGAGTTCGGCCAGCAGACGCATGATGTCTTCGGAAGTCTGCGTGTCCAGCGCGCCGGTGGGCTCGTCGGCCAGGATCAGCGCGGGCGAGTTCACCAGCGCCCGCGCTATGGCCACGCGCTGCTGCTGGCCGCCGGACAACTCCGCCGGCGTGTGCGCGGCGCGCTCGGCCAGGCCCACGCGCTGCAGCGCCGCCAGCGCCCGCGCGCGCCGTGCGGCCGGCTTGACGCCGGCATAGACCATCGGCAGCTCCACGTTGTCCAGCGCGCTGGTGCGCGGCAGCAGGTTGAACTGCTGGAACACGAAGCCGATGCGCCGATTGCGAATCGAGGCCAGCGCGTCGCCGTCCAGGCCTTCGACCTCCTCGCCGGCCAGGTGCAGCGTGCCGGACGTCGGCCGGTCGAGGCAGCCGAGGATGTTCATCAGCGTGCTCTTGCCCGAGCCCGACGCGCCCATGATGGCGACGAACTCACCCTGCGCGATGTCCAGCGAGACATCGTTCAGCGCCTGCACCACCTGCTCACCCATGCGGTAGGTCTTGACCAGCGAGCGGGCTTCGATCAGCGCCATGCCAGCCGCCAAGTCAGAACAGGCGCGGGCCGGGGGTGGCCGGGCGCGGCGCGGCAGGCGTGCTGCTTGCCGCCGTGACCACGGCGGTGACCACGGTCGCGCCTTCGACCAGCATGCCGGCTTCGGGCGAATTCGCCGGCACGATCAGCTCGGTCATCACGCCATCGCTGATGCCCAGTCGCACGTTGAAGGCGCGCGGCTTGCCACCTTCGGCCAGCAGGTAGATGCGCCCGCGTGTGGTCTGGCGCCCGGCCATCTCGGCCTGCAGCTTCTGGTACTTCGCCTGCTGCTGCGGCGTCAACTGATCGCCGATCAGCGCGCGCATGTCGGCCAGGATGCGGTCGCGCGCCTTGCCGCGCTGCGCTTCGGCCAGGTTGCGCAGCTCGGCAAAGCGCGGCCGTTGCGCGGCGATGATCGAGTCCACCTGCGCCGTCTGCGCCGGCGTCAGATCGAGTTCGTCGATCAGTCGCTTGCGCAGGTCGTTCAGCGGCCCACTGGCCGGCGCCTCCGGCGACGCGGGTGGCGCAGCCGCGGTCGCCGGTGCGGGCAGCCTTGGCCGCCTCTCGCGACCCGGCGACGGCCGGTGCAACCGCCGGCGCGGACACCGCGGTGCGCGGCGTGGCGCTGGCCGATGACATGGGCGCTGCGGCGGCGTCGGAAGCACCTGCCGCGGCAGCCTGGGCCTGCAACTTGACATAGGCCTCACGCTGCGCCGGCGTCAGGAAGGCATTCACGCGGCCGCGCAGCTTGGCCGTCAACTGCTCGCGCACGGCCGCGCGCTGCTCTTCCGCGAAGTCGCGCAGCGCCATGAAGTCCGGCCGCATCTCGGCCAGCACCGCGTCGAGCTGGGTCTGCTGCGCCGCGTCGAGCTGCAGCCCTTCGACCAGGCGCTCGCGCAACGCCCCGGGCCGGCCCGGGGCACCCTGCGCCACGGCCTCGCGCCACAGGCCGAAGCCGCCGGCCGCGCCGGTGCGTGCCGCCGAAGCACCATTGCCCGGCGCCGTCGGCGGCACGCTTGGCTCGGGTTCGACGCCGGCGATGCGCACGCGCAGCGCCGCGTTCGGCACCTTCAATACGTTGTCGCGCGTGTCGGTGATGATGCGCACGTTGGCGGTCATGCCCGGCAGCATCAGCGAGCCGGGGTTGGCGAATCCCACCACCACGGTGTAGGACACCACGTTCTGCGCCGACACCGCCGCCTTGCGCACCTGTCGAACCGCGCCTTCGAAGCTGCGCCCTGGAAAGGCGTCGATGCTGAAGCTGACCTTCTGGCCGTCGCGCACACGCGAGATGTCGGCCTCGTCGATGGCGGCCTCGACCTGCATGTCCGACAGGTTGCGCGCGATGACGAACAGCTCCGGCGCCTGCAGGCTGGCGGCCACGGTCTGGCCGACCTCGACGCTGCGCTTGATGACGATGCCATCCACCGGCGAGCGGATCTGCGTGCGTTCGAGGTCCACGCGCGCCTGCTGCAGCTGCGCATCGCGCTGCTTGACGATGGCCACCGCGTTCTGCTCCTGCGCACGTGCCACGGCCACCTGCGCCTGCGCCACCTTCAGCGATTCGCCCAACGAGGCGGTGCGTGCCTTGGCGGTGTCGAGTTCGGCCGGCGAGATGAAGTTCTGCGCCAACAGGTCCTGCTTGCGCTTCTCGTCGCGCTGCGCCTCGCCCACGTCGCCCTGCGCGCGCGCCACCTGCGCCAGCGCGCTCTGCACGTTGGCCTGCGCCGTCAGCACCGAGGCGCGCGCGGCCTCGACATCGGCGGTGGACTGGCGCACACGGTACTCGAAGGTCTCGGGGTCGAGCCGGGCGATCAGCTGGCCTGACCAGACTTCGCTGTTGAAGTCGACGAACAGCTCCTTGATCTGACCCGACACCTGCGAGCTGATCTGCACCTGCCGCACCGGCGTCACTGTGCCGGTGGCCGACACGGCCGCCTGCAGCGGCCCGCGTTCGATCTTGCCGGTGCGAAACGTCAACTCCGGCTCGGCGACGCGCATGAAGGCCCACCATGCGGCACCGCCGAATGCGGCCACGAGCACTGCGCCTGCAACCCAACGCGAAGTCTTCATGCAACCGATTCTAGGGACGCAGGCGTCACGCTCGCACCCAGAGGCCTATCGCTTAACGATTCTTTACCGGCAGCCTCGCGCATACAGCGGTTACATTAATGACCCAAGAGTCATTAGAGCATGCTGAGTCCGTCGCCAACGCCCACCCGCCAGCGCCGCAAGGAAGCGCGCCCGCAGGAACTGCTGAGTGCCGCACTCGAACTGTTCGTCGAGAAGGGCTTCAGCGCCGCACGCAGCGACGAGGTGGCGGCACGCGCCGGCGTGTCCAAGGGCACGCTGTACCTGTACTTCCCGAGCAAGGAAGAGTTGTTCAAGGCGGTGGTGCGCACCAAGCTGTCGGCACTCATCGCCGAAGGCCAGCTGATCGCGGATCGCTTCGACGGCACCTGTTCGCAACTGCTGCGCCGGCTGATGCACACCTGGTGGCAGCGCGTCGGCGACACCGGTGCCGGCGGCATCTTCAAGATCATCGTGGCCGAGGTGCGCAACTTCCCGGAACTGGCGCAGTTCTATACCGATGAGGTCATCGTTCCGGCGCACCGTCTGATCTCCGGCACGCTGCAGCGCGGCATCGACCGCGGCGAGTTCCGCGCCGTGCCGGTGGACGAGGCCACGCACGCGCTGATCGCGCCGATGCTCTTCATGGCGCTGCACAAGCACTCGGTCGGTGCCTGCCCGGTGCTGGGCCCGCACATGAACCCGAGCTCGCTCATCGACACGCAGATCGACCTGATGCTGCACGGCCTGGCGCTTCCCGTCCGGCGCCGGGCCGGTGCAATCCGAAGCCCGAGGCGCGTGTCCCAGTGAAGCGCTGGCACAAGGTGACGCTGGCGCTGCTGGCGCTGGCCGTGGTGGCCGCGGGCATCGGCCGCGTGCTGGCAAGCCGCAAGGCTCAGCCGGCGCAAGTTGCCGCCGCGCCGAGGGCGGCTGCAGCGCTGGAACTGGCGGCAAGCGACCTGGTCACCGTGCGTGTGGCCGAACTGGCGCGCACGCTCGAGGTGTCGGGAAGCCTGTATGCCGTGAACAGCGCTTTCGTCAAGGCGCGCGTGGCGGCCGAGGTGAAATCCGTGGCCGTGCGCGAAGGCGACAGTGTGCGCCCCGGCCAGTTGCTCGCCCAGCTGGACACCACCGAATTCGACTGGCGCTTGCGCCAGGCCGAGCAGCAGGCGCAGGCCGCGCGCTCGCAGCTCGACATCGCCCAGCGCGCGCTGCAGAACAACAAGGCGCTGGTGTCGCAAGGCTTCATCTCCGCCACCGTGCTGGACAACGCCGTGTCCACCGAGGCCGGCGCACAGGCCACGCTGCAGGCCGCACTGGCGGGCGTGGAGCTGGCGCGCAAGGCACGCAGCGATGCCACGGTGAGCGCGCCGATCGCCGGGCAGATAGCGCAGCGCCTGGTGCAGCCGGGAGAGCGCGTGCCGGTGGATGCCCGGCTGCTGGAGATCGTCGACCTGTCGCGGATCGAGTT
>CAWGOK010000050.1:0-8204 GCA_963824005.1 uncultured beta proteobacterium | reverse complement strand
CCGCGGCGCCGTTTGCCGGGCACTTCTCGGTCGATGCGGCCACGCTGCTGGCCAAGGCGCTGGTGCTGGCGTTGGCGCTGCCGGTGCTGCTGATGTCGCGCGACGAATTCGAGGGCGTCGAGTTCCCGGTGCTGCTGCTGTCCTCGCTCTACGGCGTGGGCCTGATGCTGTCGGCCGACAGCTTCCTGACGCTGTTCCTCGGCCTGGAGATCATGTCGCTGCCGGTGTACGTGCTCGTGCTGCTGGCCTACAAGCGTCCGCAGAGCGCCGAAGCGGCGCTCAAGTACCTGGTGCTCGGCGGCACCTCGACCGCGATGTTCCTGATGGGCGTGTCGCTGCTGTACGGCGGCACCGGCTCGATGGACATCGCCGTTTTCGCACGTGCGCTCGGCTCGGCCGATGTGATGGCGCGTGCCGCCGTGGTGCTGGTGATCCTGGCCTTCTTCCTCAAGGCCGCGATCGTGCCCTTCCACGCCTGGGCGCCGGATGCCTACGAAGGCGCGAGCGTGCCCGTCACCGCCTACATGGCCGTCGTCGTCAAGGCCGGCGTGCTGCTCGCCGCGGTGCGCGTGTTCGGCCCGGCCCGGCTGGCCTCACCGCTGCTCGAACTGGTGGCCGTGCTGCCGCTGGCCTCCATCGTCTGGGGCAACCTGGCGGCGATGCGCCAGCCCAGCCTGCGCCGCATGGTGGCCTACAGTTCGATCGCCCATGCCGGCTACCTGTTCTATGCGCTGCTGGGCGCGCCCGAGGGCCGGATGCAGGCCGTGACCTTCTACCTGCTGGCCTACGGCGTGCTGAACCTGCTGGTCTTTGCCGCGTTGCCGCCGGCCGCCGACGACCGCGAGCGCGACCGGCTCGACAATCTGAAGGGGCTGTTCCACCGCTCGCCTTTTGCCGCGCTGATGATCGGCATCGCCATGCTGTCGCTGGCGGGCATACCGCCCTTCCCCGGCTTCGTCGCCAAGTTCCTGATCTTCAAGAACGTCATGGCCGCGGGCTACACCACCTATGCCGTGCTCGGCCTGGTGGGCAGCTACCTGGGCATCTACTTCTACCTGCGCGTCATCCAGTTCATGTTCATGAGCCCGGACGCAAGCGTCGCCGCCCATGGCCCACGCCGCTTTGCAATGGGCGCCAGCCTGGCCTGCCTGGCCGCCGCGCTGTGGGTGTCGGTGTTCCCTGGCTGGGTGATCGCACGGCTGTAGTCGCAGGCCTGGCCCGCGACCGGCCGGATCACTGCACTTCGATCTGACCGGTGGCGCGCGCGCGCATCAGCGACCAGGACAGGCCGAAGCCGAGCACGGTGCCGAAGACGAGGAGCCCGATCCAGACCATCGTCGCGCGTCCGGCAGCATGCAGCAGGTCCAGGTCGAAGAGCATCCAGGCGAAGCTGCCGAGCAGCAGGCAGCCGAGGATCAACCCGAGCGTACCCAGCGCCACATAGGCGGTGCGAAGGCAAACCACCCAGGCGATCAGCAACGCGACGCCGAGGAACGACTTCACCGGCGTCAGCCCCAGCGGCGGCTCGACGAACCAGTGGTAGAACGAGTGCCCGCTCGGGTTGAAGGTGGCCAGCACCAGCGCTATCGCCAGCACGACCCGCAACGCGATGCCCACCCCGGAAATGCCTTGAACTGCCATAGTGCGGCGATGTTACCGCAGCGTTCGCACCGCCCCTGCGCCATGCGGGTGCACAGCGCAAAGGGGTTTGACGCCTGTGTAGCATGAACGTCCTTCGAGTCGCGGACAAAGCGAGGCCGGTCATGTCGTACATGCTGTTGATCATCGAGCCGCCAGAACAGCGGCGCACGCGCAGCGAGGCCGAGGGACGCGAGGTCTATGCCCGCATGCAGCGCTTCGGCGAAGGCCTGCGCGCGCAGGGCAAGCTGCTGGCGGTCGAGTCGCTGGCCTCGCATGCCGGCGCGGTGCGCGTACGGCAGCGCGACGGCAAGGCGCAACTGCTCGATGGCCCCTTCGCCGAGGCCAAGGAAATGGTCGGCGGCTTCTTCCTGCTCGACTGCACCGGCCTGGACGAGGCGGTTGACATCGCCAAGCAGTGCCCGGCGGCCGAATGGGCCACGGTCGAGGTGCGCGCCCTCGCGCCCTGCTTCGACGACAGTCTCGCACCGGCACGGGTTTCCACCTAGCCGCAACCTGTCGAAAGCCCCGGCGCCGCGACGTCGTAGCTACTGAAGCCGCGCCTCGCCCCGGCCGGCACAGGAGGACTTCGATGACGCCCCGCATGAACCCGGTCGTGCATTTCGAGATGCCCTATCGCGAGCGCGAACGCGCCGCCCGCTTCTATGCCGATGCCTTCGGCTGGCAGGTGCAGATGCTGGGCCAGGAGATGGGGAACTACCTGCTCGTCACCACCGCCGTGGCCGACGCCAAGCCCGGCGCCCCGGCCGGCGCCATCAATGGCGGCCTGTACCCGTACAAGGCCGATTGGCCGGCGCAGTACCCGTCGGTGGTCATCGGCGTCGAGGACATTCAGGCCGCGATGGCACGGGTGTCGCGCGCTGGCGGCCAGGTGCTGGGCGAGCCGATGCAAATCCCCGGCGTCGGCCAATACGTGGCCTTCGTCGACACCGAGGGCAATCGGCACAGCATGCTGCAGCCGCTGCCGCTGGCCAACTGAAGGAGCCGCGCCATGCGCTTCATGATCATCGTCAAGTCCACGCCCGAGTTCGAGGCCGAGACGCAGCCCGCGCCCGACGAGGCGCTGTTCGCGGCCATGGCCGCGTACCACGAGGAGCTGGCGCGCGCCGGCGTGCTGCTCGATGCCTCGGGCCTGCAACCCAGCCGCAATGGCTGGCGCATCCACTACGGCGCCGAGGGCCGCCGCGTCATCGACGGGCCCTTTGCCGAAGCCAAGGAGCTGATCGCCGGCTATACGCTGATCTCGGCACGCTCGCGCGACGAGGCACTGGAATGGTCGCGCCGTTTCCCCAACCCGGTGGGCGAAGGGCAGGACGCCGTGATCGAGGTGCGCCAGCTGTACGAACTCGAGGACTTCAGACCCAGCCCATCGGTCGAGCGCTTTCGCGACTTCCACCTGCCCAGCCAGACCCCCTGAACACCCAACGAGGCACACCATGCTCCGACAGATCTTCGTCAACCTGCCGATCAAGGATATGCAGCGCTCGCAAGCCTTCTTCAAGGCGCTGGGGCTGAGCTTCAACAAGCAGTTCACCAACGAACAAGGTGCCTGCCTCGAGATTGCCGAGAACATCTACGCGATGCTGCTGGTCGAGCCCTTTTTCCAGGGCTTCACCAAGCTGCCCATAACCGACGCACGCAAGAGCACCGAAGTGCTGATTGCCTTGTCGTGCGACAGCCGCGCCGAGGTCGATGCGCTGGTCGCCCAGGCGGTGGCGGCAGGTGCGACCACGCCCAACGCACCGACGGACCACGGCTTCATGTACCAGCACGGCTTTGCCGACCTGGACGGCCACCAGTGGGAGGTCTTCTGGATGGACGCGAGCGCTGCGCCGGCGCAGATGTAGCCGATGCACTCGGCGGTTCACCAGGCCATTGCCGCCGTCTGGCGCATCGAGTCGGCACGCATCATTGCCGTGGTGGCGCGCATGGTGCGCGACATCGATGTGGCCGAGGAGCTGGCGCAGGACGCACTGGTCTCGGCGCTGGAACACTGGCCAGTCCAGGGCGTGCCCGACAACCCCGGCGCCTGGCTCACCACCGCCGCCAAGCGCCGCGCGCTCGACCACATCCGACACCATCGCATCGCCGGGGCGCGCCATGAAGACATCGCACAGGACCTGCTGGCCCAGCAGGCGCTGACCGTGCCCGACTTCGTCGACGCACTCGACGCCGCGCGGCAGGACGACATCGGCGACGACCTGCTGCGGCTGATGTTCGCCGCTTGCCACCCGCTGCTGTCGCCCGATGCGCGCGTGGCGCTGACGCTCAAACTGCTGGGCGGGTTGAGCACGCACGAGATCGCGCGCGCCTTCCTGACCAGCGAGCCGACCATCGCGCAGCGCATCGTGCGCGCCAAGCGCACGCTGAGCGAGGCGCGCGTGCCCTTCGAGCTGCCGCGCGGCGAAGCCCTGGCGCAGCGCCTGGCCTCGGTGCTGGAGGTCGTCTACCTGATCTTCAACGAAGGCTACAGCGCCACCGCCGGCAGCGACTGGATGCGCCCGGCCCTGTGCGACGAGGCGCTGCGACTGGGCCGCATGCTGGCCGAACTGGCGCCGCAGCAGGCCGAGGCGCAGGGCCTGCTGGCGCTGATGGAGATCCAGGCCTCGCGCACCGCGGCACGCACCGATGCCGAAGGCCGCCCGGTGCTGCTGGCCGCGCAGGACCGCGGCCGCTGGGACCGGCTGCTCATCCGCCGCGGCCTGGCCGCGCTGGAGCGTGCCGAGGCGATGGCCCGGCCGGGCGGGCCGTACCAGCTGCAGGCCGCCATCGCCGGCTGCCACGCGCGCGCGGCACGGGCCGATGAAACCGACTGGGCAGGCATCAGCGCGCTCTATGCCACGCTGATGCAGGTGGCTCCGTCGCCGGTGGTCGAGCTCAACCGCGCCGTGGCGGTATCGATGCACGAAGGGCCTTTGGCCGGGCTGGCGATCGTCGATTCGTTGCGCGGCCACAAGGCGTTGCGCCAGTACCAGTGGCTGCCCAGTGTGCGCGGCGACCTGCTCGAGAAGCTCGGCCGCCGCGACGAGGCCCGCGCCGAGTTCGAGCAGGCCGCGACCCTGGCCGGCAATGAACGCGAGAAGGCGCTGCTGCTGGAGCGCGCCGACACGCTGCGAAGCCGCGACTGACGCTGCGCGTCGCAACCGCGGCACACGGCCGCGCGCACCCCCCTCAGGTGCCGGAAAGCCTGGCCTCGGCAGCGTACATGTCCAGCAGCTGCACGCGTGTTGCGCGCAGCCGCTCCGACACCACGCCCATCAGACGGAGCATGAAGGCCAGGCCGTACTCAGGGTCGGCCTTGAAGCTGCCGAGCAATTGCTCGCCCTCGAAAGCGAGTGCCGTCACGGGGCTCAGCGCGCGGGCCTGGAAGTGCTTGCCGGCATGGGGCAGCAAGGCAGACCAGTCGAACACGTCGCCCGCGTACAGCGTCTGCACGCGCAGCACGTTGCGGGGCATCTCGAGTTCCAGGGCCACCATGCCCTCGCTAAGCAGGTAGAAGACCGAATGGGTGTCGCCTTCGTGGAAGATCACCTGGTCGGGATCGAAATGCACCAACTGGCCCAGCGTGGCCAGCTTCTGCGTGTGCTCGGGTCGGAAGACCTCGACGAAGGGCTGCTTCTGGAGCACCTGCAACAGGGTCTGTGTCATCGTCTTGCTCCTGCTGTGGCCGGCCCTTGCCGGACTGACATACCGCACGCACGTAGCCTGCGCATGCAAGCCGCCATTTGTGGGTGGATTTTGCGCCCTCGGCGCATCACCTCGGCTTGATCCAACGCAAGGGCTGTCGGCCAGACAGCGCTACGCTTGGCCCGTCAATATTCACGCGGCCATTGGCCCAGGCGTGACCTCCCGCACGGTGTCCAGTGGCTGCCCCTGCAAGGTTGCGCAGTTCGAGGGAATGTCATGTCCGATTTCGAGATCGTCACGCGCACGGATTTCTCCGACGTGACCTACCTGCTGGAGGTCCGCCATCCACAGATGGCCAAGGCTGCCAAGCCCGGGCAGTTCGTCATCGTGATGGAGCACGAACACGGCGAACGCATCCCGCTGACCATCGCCGACTTCGACCGCGACACCGGCACCATCACGCTGGTGATCCAGGCCGTGGGCAAGACCACCAAGGAGATGCAGCAGCGCTGCCAGGTCGGCACCCACTTGCACGCGATGGTCGGACCGATGGGCATCCCCAGCCACATCGGCCAGGCGAAGAAAGTGGTGTGCGTCGGCGGCGGCCTGGGCGTGGCGCCGATCTATCCGCAGGCGCGCGCCTACAAACAAAGCGGCGCCTACGTCATCGGCGTGCTGGGTTTTCGCAACAAGGGCCTGATGTTCTGGGAAGACAAATTCCGCGCCTGCTGCGACGAACTGATCGTCTGCACCGACGATGGTTCGGCCGGCCTGAAGGGCCTGGTCACCGAAGGTATCAAGCAGGCCATATCGGCGCATGCCGACATCGACGAGGTGGTGGCCATCGGCCCGCCGATCATGATGAAGGGCTGCGCCGACACGACGCGGCCCTTCGGCATCAAGACCCTGGTCAGCCTGAACCCGGTGATGGTCGACGGCACCGGCATGTGCGGCGGCTGCCGCGTGAAGATCGGCGAGAGCATCAAGTTCGCCTGCGTGGACGGCCCTGATTTCGACGGCCATCAGGTGGACTTCGACGACCTGATGGCTCGCCTGGGCCGTTACCGCCCCACCGAGAAGGCCGCACTCGAAGCCTGGAAGGACAGCTGCCGCATCCGCGGCGGCGAAGGCCACGCGCACTGAAACGAGAGCACCGCCATGGCCAAGAAGAAGACCATCCGCACCATCCCGCAGGCGCGCACGCCGATGCCCGAGCAGGCGCCCGAGGCGCGGGTGAAGAACTTCGACGAGGTGGCCATCGGCTACCGGCTCGAAGACGCCCTGGTCGAGGCGCAGCGTTGCCTGGACTGCGCCGACCAGCCCTGCGTGCGCGGCTGCCCGGTGGGCATCGACATCCCCGGCTTCATCAAGAAGATCGAGGCGAAGAACTTCCACGGCGCCTACGACGTCATCACCGACACCAACCTGCTGCCCAGCGTGTGCGGGCGCGTGTGCCCGCAGGAGAACCAGTGCGAAGGCGTGTGCACCGTGGGCGAGACTTTGGAGCCGGTGGCCATCGGCCGGCTCGAGCGCTTCGTCGGCGACATGGCCATCGCCGAGGGTTGGGCCAACATTCCCTACATCGAGCCGACGCGCTTCAAGGTCGGCATCGTCGGTTCGGGCCCGGCCGGCATGGCCTGCGCCGCCGACATGGCCAAGGCCGGTTGCGAGGTCACCGTGTTCGAGGCCTTCCACGAGCCCGGCGGCGTGCTCAAGTACGGCATCCCCGATTTCCGTCTGCCGAACAGCGTGGTCGACGTCGAGATCGGCAAGCTCGAGAAGCTGGGCATCAAGTTCCAGTGCAACACGCTGGTGGGCCGGCTGTTCACGGTGGAGCAGATGCTCGGCGAGATGGGCTTCCACGCGGTGTTCATCGGCACCGGGGCCGGCTATCCCGAGCTTCATGGGCATCCCCGGCGAATCGCTGGGCGGCGTGCTGTCCGCCAACGAATGGCTGACACGCTGCAACCTGATGCGCGGGCGCGATTTCCCGAACTTCGACACACCGCTGCAGCCGGGCAAGCGCGTGGCCGTCATCGGTGCCGGCAACACCGCGATGGATGCGATGCGCGTGTCGTTGCGCGTCGGCGCCGAGAAGGTCAGCTGCATCTACCGGCGCAGCGCGGCCGAAGCGCCGGCCCGCGCCGAGGAGATCCACCATGCGCATCAGGAAGGCGTCGACTTCCAATGGCTGACTTCTCCCGTTGAACTGATAGGCGACGCCCACAAGAACGTGCGCGCGATGCGCTGCGAGCGCATGGAGCTCGGCGAGCCCGATGCGTCGGGCCGGCGCCGCCCGGTGCCGGTGCCCGGCAGCGCCTTCGAGATCGAGACCGACATGGTGGTGTTCGCGATCGGCACCAACGCCAACCCGATCCTCGGCCAGACCTCGGGCCTGAAGCTCGACAAGCGCGGCTACATCGCCACCGACGAAAACCTGGCCACCTCGATTGCCGGCGTCTTTGCCGGCGGCGACATCGTCACCGGTGCTGCCACCGTGATCCAGGCGATGGGCGCCGGGCGCAAGGCGGCACGCGGCATGAAGGCCTGGCTCGGCCTGCGCGACACCGAGGACGTCTACCTGCCCGACAGCGACGACGCTGCGGACAAGCTGTTCGGCATCCATCGCCGTGAGCGTGGCTTCGCCCGCGTGCATCTGGCCTGAGGAACCCAATGAACGACACCGCCACCCTCTCCCCGCCCGAAGCCAAGGCCGCGCGCCCGGCGGCGCCGATTGCCGAAGCACATCGTCGAGGTCATCAGCGATTCGGGCGAAGGCGCGCAGCGTTGCGGCCAGTCGCTGGCGCGATCGCCGCGCGCATGGGCAACGGCATCTGGACCACCGAGATCATCCCGGCCGAGATCCAGCCGCCGGCGCGCAGCGTGGCCGGCGCCAGCGGCATCCGCATCCGCATCGG
>CAWGOK010000049.1:0-92231 GCA_963824005.1 uncultured beta proteobacterium | reverse complement strand
AGGCGGCCGGCGCACCCTGCGGCAAACCATCAAACAGCGGATTCAGCCGCGCGGTGCATGCCCGTGGCCGCCGTCCACGGCGATGGTCCAGCGGTGCGCTGGTGATCGAACCCGGCGGCGCGCCTTGCGCTGATGTGACTTCGATCCCCTGCCGATGAGGCACTGCACAATGCGCGCTTCGTGATGACCGGGCGGCCCGAGCGGGCCGCCCGGTCTAGTTCAAGCCCCCCAACCTATCCCAAGGGACAAGCCCTCGATGAGATTCCATAGATCCGGCATTTTTCTGGCCAGCGCGGCGACGCTGCTCACCCTCGGCGCCTGCAACCCTGCCAAGGACGTCAAGCCCGCCGACACAGTTACCAAGGGCCCGGCCGCGGCCACGGTCAATGGCCAGGCCATCAGCCAGCGCACCGTCGACCTGATCGCCAAGCAAGGCGCCGGCGCAGGCCGCCCCGACACCCCGGAAACCCGCAAGTCCATCATCGATCAGCTGGCGTTGCAGATGGTGGTGGCCGAAGAGGCAGTGAAAAAGGGCCTGGACAAGACCCCCGAGGTCACCGAGCAGCTGGACGCGATCCGGCAGTCGGTGCTGGCCAACGCCTACGTGCAGGACTTCGTCAAGAACAACCCGGTCAGCGACGAGGCACTGAAGGCCGAGTACGAGCGCATCAAGGCGACGGTCAGCGGCATCGAATACAAGGCGCGCCACATTCTGGTGGCCAAGGAGGCCGAAGCCAGGGACGTCATCGCCAGGCTGAAGAAGGACGCCGCCGCCTTTGCCAAGCTGGCGGCGGACAAGTCGAAGGACCCGGGCTCGGCCGCCAAGGGTGGCGAACTGGGCTGGTTCGACCTGAAAGGCATGGTGCCCGAGTTCGGCGCCGCGGTGAGCAAGATGGAAAAGGGCAAGTTCAGCGACGAGCCGGTCAAGTCGCAGTTCGGCTATCACGTCATCCTGCTCGAAGACACCCGGCCGGTCGAGGCGCCGCCGCTGGAGCAGGTCAAGCCGCAGCTGAGCCAGCAGCTGCAGCAGCAGAGCGTAAAGAAGCACCTCGAGGCGTTGAAGGCCGCGGCCAAGATCGAGGTGGTCGGTGCGGCTGCTGCCTCCGCGCCTGCGGCCTCCGCGTCGAAATAGGCGTCGCGTCGGGCGCCATGCGCCAGGGCAGATCACGGGCTTCGAGCGCGGTGCACGGACGAGCCAGCAGGCGCTGTGGCTGGTCGTCCTCGTCGGCTGGACCCTTTGCCAGCGCAAAGTCGGGGTGCGGCGCAGCGGTGGGCATGTGGGAGATTCTTGCGCAGGCGGCGTCCGTATGCCCATGGGTTCGATTCCCACAGCGGCTGGCATCAGCATCCACAGTCCTGGGGTTGCCGGGGGCTCGAAGCTCGGCTACCGTTCGCGAACACGCGTTTGCTGGAGCTTGTCATGCCGCTGTACCTGATCGAGCGCAACTTCGCCGAGCAACTTGACCTCAAGGTCGACGGCGTGGTGGCGGTGAACAAGATCAATGGTGAGGTTGGGGTGAACTGGCTGTTCTCCTTCCTCAGCGCCGACAAGCGCAAGACCTACTGCCTCTACGAGGCCAAGGATCCGGAGGCCATTCGTGAGGCCGCGCGACGGGCCAACATTCCCGCCGACGTGATCGTCGAGGTGTCGGAGGTCAACCCCGCACGCATGTTGGCTGCGGCCGGCTGATCGCCGCTGCCAGCGTGGCCGATAGTCAGAGCTGACTATTTCCCGGACTGGGTCCGGTGCGTACAACCGCGGCGTGGAATCACGTTCATCCGGACGTGCCACCAACCGGAGAAACGCCATGCTCGACTCTCAAGCCATCACCGAGTTTGCCGGCACGTTGCGCGGCCGCGTCGTCCAGCCAGGCGATGCCAACTACGACGATTCGCGCCGTGTCTACAACGCGATGATCGACCGCCACCCGCGGCTCATCGTCTACTGCCGCGACGTCGCCGACGTGATGCGCGGCGTCAACTTCGCGCGCCTGCAATCGCTGCGCCTGTCGGTGCGCAGCGGCGGCCACAACGCCGGCGGCCTGGGTGTCTGCGACGACGGGCTGGTGCTCGACCTGTCGGCGATGAAGGGCATCCGCGTCGATGCCGCGGCGCGCACCGTGCGCGTCGAAGGCGGCTGCACCTGGGGCGATGTCGACCATGCCACGCATGCCTTCGGCATGGCCACGCCCAGCGGCATCATCGGCACCACCGGCGTCGGCGGCCTCACCCTCGGCGGCGGCCTCGGCCACCTGACGCGCAAGTGCGGCCTGACGGTCGACAACCTGCTCGAGGCCGACGTGGTGCTGGCCGACGGCCGCCTGGTCACCGCCAGTGCCGAGAAGGAACCGGACCTGTACTGGGGCCTGCGCGGTGGCGGCGGCAACTTCGGCGTGGTCACGTCCTTCCTGTTCCGCCTGCACCCGGTGGACAGGTGGTGGCCGGCCCGACCTTCTGGCCGCTGGAACGGTCTGCCGACGTGATGCGCTGGTACCGCGAGTTCATCGTCACGGCACCCGAAGACCTGAACGGCTTCTTCGCCTTCCTGACGGTGCCGCCGGTCGAGCCCTATCCCGCGGCGCTGCAGGGCCAGAAGGTGTGCGGCGTGGTCTGGTGCTACACCGGTGCCGTGGCCGATGCCGACGCGGCGTTCAAGCCGGTGCGCGAATTCGGTCCGCCGCTGATGCACGGCGTGCAGCCGATGCCCTTCACGGCGCTGCAGAGTGCCTTCGACGCGCTCTATCCGCCCGGCCATCAGTGGTACTGGCGGGCCGACTTCGTCAACGAGCTGTCCGACGCCGCCATCGCCGAACATGCGCGCTTTGGCCAGACCATGCCGACGCCGCAGTCGACGATGCACCTGTACCCGATCGACGGTGCGGCGCATCGCGCCAAATCGGCCGACACGGCCTTTGCCTATCGCGATGCCAATTGGGCCGAGGTCATGGTCGGCGTCAGCCCCGACGCGCAGGACGCGCCGAAGATCAGCGCCTGGGCCAAGAGCTACTGGGATGCCGTGCACCCCTATTCGGCGGGCGGCGCCTATGTGAACATGATGATGGACGAGGGCGACGAACGCATCCGCGCGTCCTATCGAGGCAACTACGACCGGCTGGTCCAGGTCAAGCGCAAGTACGACCCGGAAAACCTGTTCCGCGTGAACCAGAACATTCGTCCGAACTGAGCCCTGCAGGCAGGGCCGGATCAGGCCTTGAGCAGGCCTTCGCGGTTGGCGAAGGCGGCAGCCTCGGTCCGGTTCGCGGTGTAGGTCTTCTCCAGGATGCTGCGCACGTGGTTGGCCACGGTATTGGGGCTGATGCTCAGCACCTGGCCGATCTCGCGGTTGTTGCGCCCCATCGCCAGCAGGCGCAGCACTTCGACCTCGCGTTCGCTCAGGCCGCAAGGGTAGGCCGGCGGCGGGTGGGCGATGGTCTCGGCCAGCGCCTGGATGCGTGGCGTCAATGCCTCCATGCCCAGCGCGGTGCTTTCGGCCAGCGCCTCGGCCAGCAACATGCGCGCCCGGTCGGCATCACCCGGCTGTGCACGCCGCTGCAGCATCACGGCGTAGTCGTACCGGCTGTGCGTCAGCCAGACTCGCGCGCCCGACTTGCGGTCGTGCACGAGCGCGGCTTCGTAGTGCTTCTCGGCCAGCTCCCATTGCGCCATCACCGTCGCCAGATTGCCCAGCACGCGGTCGGCCGCGCCCAGGTTGGGGCCGGGCGTGTCGGCCACCAGGTTGGCGCCGGAATGCCCCTGCAGGTAATGGTAGAGCTGCTGCGGCCCGCGCCGCATCGCCACAGGTAACAACAGGCCTCGGCGGCGAACATCACGACCGTCATCGTGGCGGCGCCCGAAGGCGCAGTCGACAGGCGGTGCCAGGGCAGACTGTCGAACTCGACCTGGCACTCTGTCCTCATGTCGAGTTCGGCGTACAGCAGCATCAGCCCGGGTTGCCAGGTTTGCGACCTCGGCATCGTGCGCATGAAATGCTGCAGCATCGGCAGCGCCTCGCGCAAGCGGCCCTGTTCGCGCCGCAGGCAGAACATCTGCATGCCGAACGCGGTGACGGCCTGCGCCTCGGCGACGCGCCGGCCCGTCTCCAGAGCCTTTGCCGCCCAAGCCTCGGCGTCGCTGAAGCGGCCTTCGCCGATGGCCGCCAGCGCCTCCGCGCACTGGGCGATCGCCTTGTTGTACAGGGACTGTGACGGCCCCGAGCAGGACACGGTCCAGCAGCCGACGCAGCGCCGGCGCGTCACCGTCACGGATCAGGTCGAGCGTGAAGAACCCCATCAGGTTCTCGACGAGCGATGACAGACCCTCTTCTTCGGTAATGACCAAGGCTTCCCGCACGGCGTCCAGCCGCTGCTGCAGCAACTCAGGCCAGTAGATGGCCGAGCCAATCGATGCCAGTGCCACCGACAGACTGCGCGGGTCGCCGATTTACGGGCTAGCGTCACCGCGCGCTGATGCGCTTCCTTCGCCTCGTCCACGCGGTCGCTGTAAACACAGGCCCGGCAAAGGTGGGCCAACAATTCGACGCGCATCGGGTCATCGGTCTGATGCAGCGCAACCGCCTCCAGCAGCAAGGCCACCGCCGGCTCGCCCGAGGCCGACATGAGGACATTGGCGCGCTCGAAGCCCACGGCGGCCTGGGCAAACAGCGCGGGCAGGCCGTGATTTCGCGCCAGCTCGGCCGCTTCCTGAAAGGCCGCCCGAATCGATTCGCCGGTGCCGATCGACACCCCGACCCGGCCCAGGCCCAGCAGCAGATTGCAGCGCTGCGCCGCATCCTTGGCGAAGTGCTGTTGTTGGAGATGCAACGCCAGCCGGTACAGGCGAGCAGCCTCTTCGAAGGCCAGCAACTGCGCCGCGTGCTCGGCGGAGCGTCGGGCATAGGCCAATGCCTTCGCGGCGGCACCCGGCCCGGCCTCGCTGAAGTGGTAGGCCAGTTGCGCCAGCGCCATCGCGTCGTCGGCACCATGGCGCAGCTCCAACATTTCGCCGATGCGCAAGTGCAGCCGTGAGCGCCGCAGGCCCAGCATCTCGTCGTACAGCGTCTCGCGGATCAACGCGTGGCTGAAGCGGAACTGGTGGCTCTGCGGTACCGCTTCGACCAGGTGCACGGCGAGCGCCTCTTCGAGGGATTCGAGCACCTCGTCTTCCGACTTGTCGGCCGCCAGCTGCGCCAGCAGCTCCAGGTCGAAGCTGCGGCCGATGCACGCGGCGATCGACAGCAGCCGGTTGGCCGAGGTCGACAGCCGGTTCAGGCGCTTGCCGATGACTTCACGCACACCGCTGGGAATCGCGGTCAGCAGGTGCGGGTCGTCGCCGACCGGGTCGAGTGCAAGGGTGTTGCGCCCTTCCATCATGAAGCGCAGCGTCTCTTCCAGGAACAGCGGGTGCCCCTCGGTGCGGGCGTGCAACGCGCTCACCCATCGAGCCGTCGTCGTGCCACCGCTGGCCGCAGCCAGGAACTCTTCGGTCTCGCGGCTGCTCAGTCCAGCCAGCTGGATGCGTTGGAACGCCGAGGCTCGCGCCAGCTCGGCCAGGGTCTCGAACAACGGATGCTGGCGCGACAGCTCGGTGTCGCGATAGGTGCCCAGCACCAGCAGGCTGCTGTCGTCGAGCTCGTTGGCGAGAAACCCGAACAGGCGCAGCGAGGTGGCGTCGGCGAAGTGCAGGTCCTCGAAGATCAATACCAGCGGCTTGCGCTGCGCTGCGCGACGCCAGAAGTTGCTGACCGCGTCGAACAGGCGGAAGCGAGATTGCGCGTTGTCGCCAGCGTCGGCCAGGCGCGGCGACACGCCGAACTGCTCGGCCACTTCGGGGGCGATGCCGGCGATGTCGGCCAGGTCGGCGCCCAGTGTCTGCGCCGGATCGGCATCGCCGCTGCTGCGCAGGTAGCTGCGGATCAACTGCCGCCACGGCCAATAGGGCGGCGCCCCGGGCTCTTCGAGGCAGCGCCCCCACAGCACCGGGATGCCCTCGCGTTCGGCCTGCGTGGCCAGTTGCTGCGCCAGCCGCGTCTTGCCCATGCCGCCCGAGCCGGCCAGCAGCACGACCCGGCCGCGTCCTCGACGCGCACTGTCCAGCGCCTTGCCGAGCTGCGCCAGCTCCTGCTGGCGACCGATGAACAGGCTCGACGGGCGCAGTGCGGCGCGTGTCGCCGCCACGGCCGTGGGTGTGGAATCGGTGGCCGCAGCAGGCGACTGCGCCGCCAGTCCGTCACCGGCGCGCCGCGACGGTGAAGGGCGCGTTACCTGGGCCGGATCCTTGGCAGTGGTCGCGATGGCTGCCGTGGGCGGCAGGCCGAGATCGATGGCGAAGGCACGTATCGGCCTTGCGATGTTCTTCAGCGTCTGCTCGCCCTGATCGCTGAACGTGGCGAGCACCCGGCCGCTGACGACGCCACGCACGGAATCCGAGACCGTGATGCCGCCGGGTTGGGCCAGGCCTTCCAGCCGGGCGGCGACATTCACGCCATCGCCGTAGACCGTGCCGTCGGACTTCTCGATGACGTCGCCGAGATGCACGCCGATACGAAAGTGCATGCGCCGCTCCGGCGCCGCGCCAGCCGTGGCGGCGGCCAGTTCCTGCTGGATCGCCAGTGCCGCGGCGACCGCACCGGTAGCGGTCTCGAACACGGCCAGCACCGAGTCGCCGGCCATGTCGATGACTCGGCCCTGCTGCGTTTCGATCTGTGTCTTGAATACCTGGCGCGCTGCGTCCAGTGCCGCCACGGTGGCATGTTCGTCCTGGGCCATCAGGCGCGAAAAACCTGCCGCGTCGGCGGCCAGGATGGCACGGAGTCGTTGCTTGACAGCAGATTCGCTCATCGATGGCCGCAATGCACATGAAGATCCACGCGCACGCGCGGAGTATCTGCGGCGTGGCAAGTCAGGTCAAACCTACCTTGCACGTCGCATGGCGGGCATTGCGCGCCGCATGCGGCAGGGCTTGGCTCGCACGGCAAGCGGGCTGTCGTCAGCCGCGCCCGGGGGCTGCCGGCACGGCGAAGGCGTAGAGCCGTGCCGGGTTGTCGACCAGGATGCGCTGAACGGCGCGCTCGTCTTCGGCCCAGTCGAACATCGTGTCGAGCAGCGCGGCCTCCAAAGGCGGCGGCATGCGACCCGGATGCGGCCAATTGCTGCCCCACAGGCAGCGTTCGGCATGCGATGCGGCCAGTGCACGCGCCAGCGGAGCGACATCGCCGTAGGTCGGCGCGCCGATGCGCGAGGACTCGTAGGGTGCCGACAGCTTGACCCAGCAGCGGCCGCCGTCGAGCAGCCCCAGCAGCGCGCGAAACGCCGGATCGTCGACGCTGGGCGGCGGCCGCGAGACGAACTTGCCGATGTGGTCGATGACGATGTCCACCGGCAGGGCTTGCAGCCGCGCCGCGTGCATCGGCAATGTCCAGCCGTCGAGCTGCAACTGCACGTGCCAGCCGAAGGGCCGCACGCGGGCGGCGACTTCGTCGAGATGCGCCCAGCTCAGGTGTCCACCCGGCAGCATGTGCAAGCGCGCGCCGCGCACGCCCAGGTCGGTCAGGCGCTGCAGCTCGGCCTCGCTGGTATCGGGTTCGACCACCACCACGCCACGCGCAGCGTCGCCGAAGTCGGCCATCGCGTCGAGCATGCCGCGGTTGTCGCTGCCGTAGCGGTTGGCCTGCACCACCACCACACGCTGCAGGCCCAGCCGGGCCTGCATCTGGCGGTACATCGCGACGCTGGCCATCGGCGCGGGCGGTCCGGCGCCCTCACCGAAGCGCGGCTCGAAGACATGCATGTGGCAGTCGCAGGCCAGCGGCGGCATCGGCCTGTCTGGCGTGTTCAGGCGTCTGCTTTCCATTGCGTGAGGCGCTGCGCCTGCTCGGGATTCACCGCACCGATGGGCATGCGGCCCTGCAGCAGCTCGCGCAACTGGGCCACCGTCTCCAACGCCTGGTGTTCGACGGCCGGTGGCGTCAGGCCGCCGATGTGCGGCGTGGCAATCACCCGCGCATGCCGCGCCAGCGCCGGCGAGGGCATCTGGTCGGGCGCACGTCCCACATCCACGGCGCAGCCGGCCAGGTGGCCGCTGTCCAGCGCCTGCAGCAGGGCGCTCTCGTCGACCAGGTTGCCGCGCGAGGCATTGATGAAGAACGCACCGGGCTTCATCGCGGCGAAGCGGGTGGCGTCCATCAGGTTCTCGGTTGCGGGTATCGCTGGCGCCAGGCACACCACATGGTCGGCCCGTGCCAGCAGCGCGCCGAGTTCGAGCTGCTCGATGCCGGGCGCATCGACGCGCAGCTGCGGGTCGCAGGCCAGCACGTGCATGCCCAAAGCCTGGCCCAGCGCACAAACACGCCGGCCGATCTGCCCATAGCCGATGACGCCGAGCGTCGCGCCGCGCAATTCCCGGCCCATGACGATGGCCGGCGCCTGGCCGGCACGATAGGCAAGCACGCTGTCGCTGATGCCGCGGCTCAGGTCCAGCATCGCGCCCAGCACCCATTCGGCCACCGCCGTGGTGAAGCCGGCGCTGGCATGTGTCACCAGCACGCCGGCGGCGCCGGCCGCGGCCACGTCGACATTGCGGATGTCCATCGCGCAGCGTTGGAACACGGCCAGCGCGGGGCTGCGGGCAAACAGTTCTGCGCTGCCCGGAGTCTGCCGGTCGCTGACGATCACCTGGCAACCCCGGGCCGCCTCGGTCAACGTGTCGCCGTCGAGCGCGCTGTCACTGTCGTTCAGCCGCACCTCGCCCAACGCGCGCAGGCCGGCCAGGGCCTTGTCGCCGTAGTAGTGGGCCAGGGCGTTGCGGTTGAAGCTGAGGAAGATGTTCGGTCTGGCCATGTCCGCATTCAGGCCAGCGCCAGCGTCTCGACCCAGTTCGGATCGGCCCCGACTTCGATGGACGCGGCCGCGGGACCGAGCGCACCGCTGGTGGCATGCACCGGGTGGCTGCTGACGCGCCCCGACACTTGCCCGGCGCAGAGCAGCCAGCGGCCCGTGGGGTCGAGGGCAAAGCCGCGCGGCTGGGTCTCGGTGGCTTGATGGCCGGCCAGGGTCAGCGTGCCGGTGCGGGCGTCGATGGCAAGCGTGGCCAGCGTGCTGGAGCGGCGCTCGCTGGTGTACAGATGCCGGCCATCGGCGGCGATGCGGATCTCAGCCGCCCAGGGCGCGTCGTCGAAGCCGCTGGGCAAGGTGCCGATGCGCTGCAGCGCCGTGGTGCCGCCGTTCGCGCCGTCGAACGCGAAGACGGCGACGCTGGCGTCGAGCTCGTGCAGCACGTAGAGCCAGCGCCCGTTGGGATGAAAGACGAAGTGGCGCGGGCCGGCGCGCCCGCCGGCCGGCGGCTCGATGAGGACGCCCGGCGTGGCATGGGGCGTGAGCCGCCCGCTGCGCGCGTCGAAGTCGAAGCGCTGCAGCCGCTCGCCGCCCAGGCTGGTGCTGAAGACGAAGCGGTTGCCGGGATCGGCGCCGATCGCATGCGCGTTCGGCTCGGTGGGCAGCTGCTGCAGCACGGTGCCGACGATGCCCTGGTCGTCGATGGCGTTGACTGCCACGAGGTGGGCGTCGTACGAGGCACTGAAGAGAAAACGGCCACTGCGGTCGCAGCTGACGTAGGCCATGCTGGCCGGCAGCGGCGCCTCGCCCACCGGCTGCAGCAGGCCCATCGTGTCGATGCGCAGGCTGATCGCGGCCAGCAGCAGCGAGCGGCGCGCGACATAGAGGTGCGTGCGCTGCGGGTGCAGCGCCATTGGCATGAGCCGGCCGCCGAGATGGAGGCGTTGCAACTCGCGCAGCGAGCCATCGCGCAGGTCGAGAGCGAGCACGCGGATGTCGCCGCTGCCCGCGCAGGAGACGTAGGCCAGGCTCGGTGCTGCAGGGCTCATACGCCCATCAGACGCGGCAGCCACAGCGAAAGCGCCGGGATGTAGGTAATCAAACCCAGCACGATGAGCAGCGCGACGAAGAAGGGGGTCATGGCCTTGGTGACCACGCCGATCGGCAATTTCGACACCGCACTGCCGACGAACAGCACCGTGCCCACCGGCGGCGTGATCAGGCCGATGCCGAGGTTGACGATCATGATCATGCCGAAATGCACCGGGTCCACGCCCAGGCTGGTGACCACCGGCAGCAGGATCGGCGTGCAGATCAGGATCAGCGGCGCCATGTCCATCAGTGTGCCCAGCAGCAGCAGCATGATGTTGATCATCAGCAGGATCGCGGTCTTGTCGGCGGAGATGCCGACGAAGAAAGCCGTCACCTTGGCCGGGATCTGCATCAGCGTCATCAGGTAGCCGAAGCTGGCCGCGAAGCCGATCAGGATCATGACGATGGTCACCGTCTTCACCGTGCGGTGCACCAGCTTGCGGCAGGTCGCTCCACTGGTAGTCGCGGTAGATGAACATCGTGACGAAAAACGCCCAAAGCACGGCGATCGACGCCGATTCGGTGGCGGTGAATACGCCGCTCAGGATGCCGCCGAGGATGATGACCATGGTCATCAACCCCCACAGCGCATCGATGCTGATGCGCAGCGCTTCCTTCAGGCCGACGCGTTCGCCGACCGGGAAGTTGCGCTTGCGAGCGATCACCAGGCACAGCGCAGCGATGGTCAGGCCGAGCAGCAGGCCGGGCAGGATGCCGGCGATGAACAGCGCCGCCACCGACACGCCGCCACCGGCGGCCAGCGAATAGATCACCGCGTTGTGGCTGGGCGGGATCAGCGTCGCCTGAATCGAGCCGCTGACGGTGACGGCGGTGGAGAAGTCGCGCGGGTAGCCCTTCTTCTCCATTTCGGGGATCAGCACCGAGCCGATCGACGCGGTGTCGGCCACCGACGAGCCCGAGATCGCACCGAAGAAGGTCGAGGCCAGGATGTTGACGAGCGACAGCCCGCCGCGCAGGAAACCGACGAAGACACCGGCAAAGGCCACCAGCCGCCGCGCCATGCCGCCTTCGGCCATGATCGCGCCGGCCAGCACGAAGAAGGGGATGGCCAGCAGCGAGAATTTGTTGACCCCGCTGGCGATCTGGATCATCACCGCGTCCAGTGGCAGCTCGATCCACAGCGCGCCGATCAGCGAGGCCATGCCCAGCGCATAGGCCACGGGCACGCCGAGCATCATCAGTACGAAGAAGCTGCCCAGCAGCACCAGCGCGTCCATCAGGCCGCTCCCTCAAAGTCCGCGCCGGGCTCGCCGAAAGCCACCAGCGGCCGGTGCGCCATCGAGCCGAAGGCCATGCGCTCCAGCACGAACAGTGCCGTGAACAGGCTACCCAGCGGCAACGCCGCGTAGGTCAGGCCAACCGGCATCCACGGCAGCGTGTCGAGCGACTGACCCCAGGTGCCGATGCACAGCTTGGTGCCCCAGACGACGATGAAGCCGCACACCGCCAGCATCACGCCGTCGCTGAGCAGCGCAACAGCCTTGTGCAAGCCACCCGGCAGGCGCGCCGTGAGCATCTGCACCGCGATGTGCGAACCGGCACGGTAGGCGGCGGCGCCGCCGAGGAAGGTGAAGATGACCATCAGCATGATGGCGATCGGCTCCGGCCAGCTCGAGCCGCTGCCCAGCACATAGCGCGCGAACACGCCCCAGGGCACGATCAGCGACATCACGACGATCGCCGCGCCGGAAACCCAGATGCACAGCCGGTAGATGGCGTCGAGCGCGCCCGAGACAGTGGATTGCATGGCGGATGGGTACTCGGCCGCAGCGTGCGCGGCGGGAAGGTCGGATCGGCACGCACCACCGCCGCGCGAAGCGGCGACGGCACGCGCCGCGAGCGCGTGCTACTGCACCGCGTTGATGCGCTGCAATCAGGTCGGCATAGGCCGCGCCGTACTTCGCGCGCACCGGTGCGGTGGCCTCGTAGAACGGCTTCTTGTCGACCTCGATCCACTCGACGCCAGCGGCCTTGAGCTTGGCGCTGTAGTCGGCCACGCTCTTGTCCCACAGCGCGCGCTGTTCCAGCTGCGCCTCGCGCGCGAACTTCTTCACCAGTGCCTGTTCTGCCGGCGTCATCTTGTCCCAGGTGACCTTGGACATGACGAAGATCTCCGGAATGATCAGGTGGTGCGTCTGGGTGTAGTACTTGATGCCGGCGGTGTACTGGTTTGAGGTGAACAGCGTCGGCGGGTTGTTCTCGGCGCCGTCGATGACGCCGGTCTGCAGCGCGCTGAAGACCTCGGTATGGCCCATGCTGATGCCATTGCCGCCCATCGCGTTCATGGTGTCGACGAACAGCGGGTTGCCCATCATGCGGATCTTCTGGCCCTTCAGGTCGTCCATCTTGCGCACGGCCTTCTTGGTGTAGATGCTGCGCGAGCCGCTGTCCATGAAGCCCAGTGCCACCAGGCGCGCCGGGCTGGCGGTGATGGCGTCGAGGATCTCCTGGCCGATCGGGCCGTCGATGACCTTGCGCATGTGCGCCTCGTCGCGGAAGACGAAGGGCATGTTGAAGACGTTGACGGCCGGCACCACCGGGCCCAGCACGCCCAGCGAGATGCGCGCGATCTGGATCGCGCCCACCTGAGTCTGCTCGACCATCTCCTTCTCGGCGCCGAGCACGCCGCCGGGGAACATCTGCAGCTTGTACTTGCCGTTGGTGGCGGCCTCGAGCTTCTTGCCCATGTTCTCGACGGCGACCACGTTGGGGTAACCGGCCGGGTGCACGTCGGCGGCTTTCAGCACGGTCTGCGCGTGCGCCGCCAGCGATGTGGCCAGGGCCGCGCAGGCGGCGATCAGGGTTCTGCGGATCATCATGCGTGTCTCCAGTGCGTCAGTGAAAGGGCGCGCCCCGCGCCCCGGGGAATTCATTCGTAGGGACCTTTTGTGACGAAGCCGCCGCCCTGGTACAGCGTCACCGGGTCCTGCATGTCCAGCGGGCCCTGGCGTGCCTCGACCGCGGCGCGGAACCGGTCCGAGCTGTCCTGCGGGCGGTAGCCGACGTGCCGTGCCAGGGTGTTGTCCCACCAGGTGGTGCTGTTGTCCGACATGCCGTAGATGATGCTGTGGCCGACCACCGGTGCCGTCAGGCTCGACACCACCAGCCGTTCCAGGTCGTCGTAGCTCATCCAGGTGGCCAGCATGCGCCGGTCCTTCGGCTCGGGGAAGCTGGAACCGATGCGCAGGCTCACGGTCTCCAGGCCGTAACGGTCAAAGTAGAACTGCGCCAGATTCTCGCCGAAGGCCTTGCTCAGGCCGTAGTGGCCGTCGGGGCGCATCGGCGCGTGTGCATCGATCACCTCGTCCTGGCGGTAGAAGCCGGTGACGTGGTTAGAGCTGGCGTAGACGATGCGCTTCACGCCATGCCGACGCGCCGCCTCGTACAAGTGGTGCATGCCGATGATGTTGGCCTGCAGGATCGGCTCGAAGGGCCCTTCGACCGACACGCCGCCCAGATGCACCACTGCGTCCACGCCTTGCAGCAGCGCCAGCATCGCGTCGCGATCCTGCAAGGCCACGACCTGCAGTTCCTCGCCCGCAGCGGCGCTGCCCAGCGGCGCGATGTCGCTGACGCGCAGCGTGTCGCAATAGGCCTTCAGGCGGCCGCGCAGCTCGCGGCCCAGGCCGCCGGCGGCGCCGGTCAGCAGCAGGCGGCGAAAGCGCATCGCGGTGGGGTGGGCGGCGGGCATCGAGTCAGTGGTGGCTAGAACTTCGGGACTTCGGGCTTGTCATACGTCGTCAGTTGTCGTACAACAGCGCCATGGTCTGAGAATCGCATCGGGCTGTCAAGCGATCGGACTCAGGGTTTGTGCGGGGGATCCATGAATTCAAGCATCGAAGTCTTGCGGCGCCGGCCGCGCAGCCTGGCGCTGGAGCTGGTCGAGGCCCTGGGCGACCGCATCCGCGATGGCCGGCTCGCAGCCGGCGACAAGCTGCCGACCGAGGCCGCGTTCATGGCCGAGTTCGGCGTCAGCCGCACGGTGGTACGCGAGGCCATCTCCAAGCTGCAGGCCTCGGGTCTGGTGCAGACGCGCCATGGCATCGGCACCTTCGTCGTCGGGCTCGGTGGGGCGGCGCCGTTCCGCATCGCGCCGGAGCAGTTCGCCACATTGCGCGACGTGATCTCCGTGCTCGAGCTGCGCATCGGCATCGAGACCGAGGCCGCCAGCCTGGCCGCGCAGCGCCGCCAGGCCGACAACCTGCGCCAGATGCGCGCGACGCTCGATGCCATTGCCGCAGCGGTCGAAGAGGGCCGTGACGCGGTCGGGCCGGACTTCCAGTTCCACCTGGAGATCGCCCGCGCCACGCAGAACGCGCATTTCGCCGAGCTGATGGGCAGCCTGGGCACGATGATCATCCCGCGCGCCCGGCTCACCGGCGCATCGGCCGGCGACGAGGCGCAGCGCCAGTACCTGCGCCGGGTGAATGCCGAACACGAGAGCATCTTCGACGCCATTCGCAACCAGGACAGCGACGCCGCACGCGCGGCCATGCGCACCCATCTGGCGAACAGCCGCGAGCGGCGCCGCCGTGCCGCAGCGCTGGGCGTCGACACACACTGAGCTGGCCAGCGGCCGGCGCACTTCAGGCCTGCGCGCGGTTCACACAAGAACGCCGCTATGTTGTAGGATGACTGATGACAAAGTCAGCTAAAGACCTTCAATCCAACGCGCCGTGGCGCAAGGGGACTTCGATGATCCATTTTGCAAAGTCCGCCTTGGCGGTACTGTTCGCTGCCACCCTGTTGGCGTCAGCCGCACAAGCCCAGGCTTGGCCGAGCAAGCCGATCCACATCATCGTGCCCTACCCCCCGGGGGGCTCGTCGGACATCATCGCGCGCGCCATCAGCAAGCCCTTGTCCGAGGCGCTGAAGCAGCCGGTGATCGTCGAGAACAAACCCGGCGCCAACGGCAACACCGGCACCGACTTCGTCGCCAAATCGGCGCCCGACGGCCACACCTTCCTGCTGTGCGACGTGGGCGCGCTGGCCATCACCGCGTCGGTGTACAGCAAGCTGCCGTTCGACCCGTCGAAGGACCTGCGCGGCGCGACCATGCTGGCCTATTCGCCGCACCTGCTGGTGGTGCACCCGTCGGTGCCGGCCAACAACCTGGCCGAGCTCGTGGCGCTGTCGCACAAGCAGCCCTTGAACTTCGCGGTGACGGCCATCGGCAGTGCGCCGCACCTGGCCGGTGTGGCCGTGGAAAAGGCCACCGGTGCAAAGTGGCAGTACATCCCCTACAAGGGCGGCTCGCAGGCCATCGGCGACACCGTCGCGGGCCAGACGCAGGTGCTGATGAACGGCATGCTGGCCACGCTGCCCTTCGTGCAAAGCGGCAAGCTCAAGGTCATCGGCGTGTCGAAGTCGCAGCGCGTGCCCTTGCTGGCCAGCGTGCCGACGATTGCCGAACAGGGCGTCAAGGGTTTTGAGTCCGGCACCTGGCAAGGTGTGCTGCTTCCTGCCGGTACGCCGAACGCGGTGGTCAACAAGCTCAATGCCGAACTCGTCGCCATCATCCGCTCGCCCGAGGTGCGCGAGCGGCTGGTGTCGCAAGGTGCCGAGGTCTACACCATGACGCCGGCCGAATTCACGCAGTTCTTCGAACGCGAGCGCAAGAACTGGGCGGCGGTGGTGGCCCAGGGCGGTGTGAAGATCGATTGAAAGCCCGGAATCGGCATACCCACGGAGACAACGCCATGAGAGAAAACCGCCTGCGCACGCTGTGGCGCGAAGACAAGGCCGCGATCAACGGCTGGCTGGCCGTGCCCAGCAGCTTCAGCGCCGAGGTCATGGCCCACCAGGGCTGGGACACGCTGACCATCGACCTGCAGCACGGCGTGATCGACTACGCCGCGATGGTGACGATGCTGCAGGCCATCTCCACCACGCCCACCGTGCCGGTGGTGCGTGTGCCCTGGCTCGAGCCCGGCATCATCATGAAGAGCCTTGACGCGGGGGCCTACGGCGTGATCTGCCCGATGGTGAATACGCGTGAGGACGCGCAGAAGCTGGTGGCCTACAGCCACTACGCACCGCGCGGCACACGCAGCTTCGGCCCGGTGCGCGCGTCGCTGTACGGTGGGCCGGACTATGCCCAGCATGCCAACGACACCATCGTCGCCTTCGCGATGATCGAAACGGCGACGGCGCTGGACAACCTGGACGACATCCTGTCGGTGGAAGGCCTGGACGCGATCTACATCGGCCCGAGCGACCTGTCGCTGGCGCTGGGCTGCAAGCCCGACTTCGACAACCCGGAGCCGAAGGCGGTGCAGGCCATCGACCACATCCTCGAGCGCGCCAAGGCGCATGGCGTGGTGGCCGGCATCCACAACGGCATTCCCGAGGTGGCGCTGGCGCGCGCAGCCAAGGGTTTCCGCTTCGTCACCGTCAGCTCCGACGCGCGCCTGATGGCCGCCGGATCGCAGCAGATCCTGTCGGCGATGCGCGCGCCGAAGACATGACGATCCAGCTCTACGCCTTCGACACGCCCAACGGCCGCAAGATCAGCGTTGCGCTGGAGGAAATGGGCCTTCCCTACGAGGTGCGTGTCGTCGACATCACGCGTGGCGAGCAACATGCGACGGAGTTCGAGGCGATCAGCCCGAACCGCAAGATCCCGGCCATCGTCGACCCGCAAGGGCCGCATGGCCAGCCGATCAGCGTGTTCGAATCCGGCGCCATCCTGATCTACCTGGGCGAGAAGAGCGGCCAGTTCTGGCCCACCGACCCGGCGGCGCGCATCGCCGTGCTCGAATGGCTGATGTTCCAGATGGGCGGATTCGGGCCGATGCCGGGACAGGTGCACCACTTCGTCGCGCTGCAGGACGCAGGCCAGCGTGCCTACGGGTTGAAGCGTTTCATGGACGAGACACGCCGGCTCTACGGCGTGATGGACCGGCGCATGGCCACACGCGAGCACTTTGCCGACGAGCTGTCGATTGCCGACTTCGCGTTGCTCGGCTGGGTCTGGCGGCACGAGCGCCACCAGGTCGACCTGGCCGAGTTCCCGAACGTGCAGCGCTGGTACCAGGCGCTGATGGCGCGGCCCGGCGTGCGGCGCGGTTTTGCCGTGCCGCTGCGCCACCCGGGCTGAGGCTCAGGCGCCCGCGTCGCGCTGGTACGCCGGCAGCTTCGCGCCGCAGTCGCGGCAGAACCTCGCGTTCGGCAGGTGGCCCTCGCTCAGGCAATCGTGGCAGGTGCGCGTGGTCGGCTCGCGCCGGGTTTTAGAAACCAGCTCGGCGCTGACGATGCCGGTGGGCACGGCCAGCGTGCCCCAGCCCATCAGCATCATCAGGCTGGCGAAGAATCGGCCCAGGTCGGTCTTCGGCGTCACGTCGCCGAAGCCGACGGTGGTCAGCGTGGTGATGGCCCAGTACACGCCCACCGGGATGCTGGTGAAGCCGTTCTCCGGGCCTTCCACCACGTACATCAGCGTGCCCATGATCATCACCACCAGCAGCACGAAGCACAGGAACACCGCAATCTTGCGCCGCGACGCGCGCAGCGCCGCATACAGCGCACCGAATTCGCTGACATACGCGGCCAGCCGCAACAGCCGGAACAGGCGCAGCAGCCGCAGCAGCCGCACGTCGATCAGCGCGTGCAACTCCGGCACGAACATCGCCAGGTACGCCGGCAGGATGGCCAGCAGGTCGATGATGCCGAAGAAGCTGCGCGCGTAGCGCCACGGGTGGCGCACGCACACCAGCCGGGCGACGTACTCGATGGTGAAGGCGAAGGTGAAGAACCACTCCATCGCCTTCAGCCCGGCGCCGTGCTGCTGGTGCACCGTGGCCATGCTGTCCAGCACCACCACCACCACGCTGGCCAGGATGAATCCGATCAGCAGCAGGTCGAAGGCCTGGCCGGCGCGTGTGTCGGCCTCGAAGATGATGGTGTACAGGCGCAGCCGCCAGCCGGCCAGCGGGCGGCCGAGTTCGCGCGGGCCGGTCTGCACCGGGCTGGGCGGCATCTGTGGCGCGTTCATGCAGTTGTCGCGAAGCCCTGGCGCAGCGCCTCGGTGCGCGCTGCGTGGATGGCTTCGCCGATCTGCGGCCCGGCTTGGCCCAGCGCGGCAAAGCGCTGCGCCACCGCCGCGGTGTCCACGCTGCGTGCGAAGGCCAGCGCCTGCAGCAGCCGCGCGCGCTGCGGGTAGTCGCGCTGCCCGAAGCCCAGACGGCCGCGTGCATCGCATTCGCAGGCCAGCAGGATTTCGGCAAAGCGTTCCGGGCGGCGCAGTGCGTCGCAGCGTTCCAGCAAGCGCAATAACGCGGCGGCCTCCAAGCCGAGGCTGGCATGTACATGACCATGCTCGCGCGCGGTAATGTCGGCCAGCTCGCGGCAGTCCACCGGCACCTTCAGCCGCTCGCAGATCGAGCGCACCAGCCTGGCGCTGCGCTGTTCGTGGCCGATGTGGCGTGGCCACTGTTCGAGCGGCGTCGTGCCCTTGCCCAGGTCGTGGCACAGGCAGGCAAAGCGCACCGGCAGCGACGCCTGCACGCGCGCCGACTCGTCCAGCACCATCATCAGGTGCACGCCGGTGTCGACCTCCGGATGGTGTTCCGGCGGCTGCGGCACGCCCCACAGCCGGTCGACCTCGGGCAGCAGCACGCGCAGCGCGCCACACTCGCGCAGCAGTTCGAACAAGCGCGAGGGCGTGGCCTCCATCAGGCCGCGGGCCAGTTCCTGCCACACGCGCTCGGCCACCAGCGCCTGCACCTCACCGGCTTCGACCATTTGGCGCATCAGCGCCAGCGTTTCGGGTGCGACGCGGAAGTCGGCAAAGCGCGCAGCGAAGCGCGCCACGCGCAGGATGCGCACCGGGTCCTCGGCGAAGGCTTCGGACACATGGCGCAGCACGCGCTGTTGCAGGTCGCGCGCGCCGCCATGGGGGTCGATCAGCGTGCCGTCATCCCGCAGCGCCATGGCGTTGATCGTCAGGTCGCGGCGCGACAGGTCCTGCTCCAGCGTCACCGACGGGTCGGCATGCACCGTGAAGCCGTGATAGCCGGGCGCGGACTTGCGTTCCGTGCGCGCCAGCGCGTATTCCTCCTGCGTGCGTGGGTGCAGGAAGACCGGGAAGTCGCGGCCCACCGGGCGGAAGCCGGCGTCCAGCATCTGCTGCACCGTGGCGCCTACCACCACCCAGTCGCGGTCGTGGACCGGCCGGCCGAGCAGCTGGTCGCGCACCGCGCCGCCGACCACGTAGGCCTGCAGCGTTCGCGGCGAAGGGGTTGTCGATGTCATGGGTCGCAAGCCTTCAGCGCGTGACGATCGGGAAGCTGCCCGGCGTCTTGTCCAGCTGGGCGAAGAAGCGACCGAGGTCGATCCTGCTGCCTTGGATGCGGGTCTGATCCGACAGCAGCAGATCCGTTGTGCCGACGTCGCCTGTCAGCATGCGCAGGAAGAAGGCCTTGGTCAATGCGAGCTCGCGTTGGCGTCTTGCGTGGGCGGTGACTCGTGGATGTGCAACACCGCGTTCTCGATCTGCAACACGTAACTTGCCTTCAAGTCGGAGAACACGAGGTTGATCTTGAGCTGGATGGAACCCGCCTTCGGCGCATTCAGCCTCGTGGCCATCGCTTCGAGGATGCGCTCGATGGGTGTGTGCTGCAGCAAGTCGAGCGCCGCCGCGGGCTCGAAGCCCTTCGCCGGCGGGCCCTCGCGCAGCTCGAGCGCGCCGGTGAGGTAGAAGTTGCGCCAGATGCTGGACTCGGCGGCGAAGCCCATTTGCTCGAATGTCCTGGCCAGCAGTTCGCGTGCCTCGCCGTTCGTCGGCTCCGCGTAGACGGCGTGCTTGAGAACTTCTGCCGCCCAACGATGGTCCACGGCATCGAAGGCCGATCGCGCTGCCGCCATCAGCTGGTTTGCCCCGCCCGCCAGCTCGACGGTCGGCGGCCGCGGCAACGGCGGCATTCGCCTGTTGTACCGTGGCCGTGACCTCGCCGCCGGCCGGTGCGACCGGGCCACTGTGCTGGCATCCTGTCAGAAGGGCAGCGGCCAGCGACAGGCCCATGGCCTGGCGGGGGGCGTCGCGGTGGCTTGTACGGTTCATCAGTGCAGATCCCTTGGGCCGGTCACCGGTGTGATGCGCGGCAAGAGTGGGGCGATTGTCGATCCATCGACTAGCGCGTCGCAGGCGTGTCGGCGGCGTCCAGTCGCTCCAGCTCGACCGCGAGCGCATCGACCGCGCGGCGGTAGCGCTGCACTACCTGCGCCGGCGTCTCGTCGCGCGGCTCGACGATCAGCGGCTGCCAAACCGCGCCATCGATGCCCGCCAGCACCGCATGGCGGCGGATCGGCGTGGCCGGCGGCAACGCGAAGCGCCCGTCGCTGTCGTCGACGCGGGCCATCTCGCCGCCCAGGTGGGTACCCAGCAAGTACAGGTGGCGGTGCAGTGGCGACAGTTGCTGCTCCACTCGCGCCGCCAGGCCGTTCGCGTCGGCTTCGTAGCGTGCGCCAAGTTCGGTGAACTCCCGCAGACTGCGCGCCGGCAGCGCCTCCACCTCGCCCAGGCCCAGCCACTGTGCCTGCTGTCGCGCGGCCGCCATGTGCGGCTCGGCGCGTTGCCGAGCAGCGGCCTGGACTTCGGGTGGCGACATTGCGTACACGCCCACCAGCTGGCTGGTGTAGCCGAGCTCGAAGCCCATGCGCACCGTGGCCAGACGGTGGCCGCGCGGCAGGCGCTGCATTGCATCGCGCGAGGTTGCGGCCACCTGCTCGGCTTCGTGCTGCAGCTTCGCCGCCGGGTCGGCATCGAGCCAGCCAATGCGCTGCAGAAAGCCGGCCGTGCCGGGCGCCGTGAAAAGCGCCATCTGCAGCCGCTCCAGCGCGATGAAGCCCAGCGAGATGGCCAGCGTAGCGGCCAGCACGCGCCCAGTCTCGGCAAACGTGGAGTTGCGTGGCAGCATCGGGTGGGCTCGACTTCAGGGCTATCGTAGCGCCTGATTCCCGATCCTCACGGGGTGCATGACATGCTGGGCGGTGAACTCTCGTTCCATCTGCTGAACGTGCTGCTGCTGACACTGGGCATTGCGCCGCTGGTGCTGTGGCGCTACCGGCGTGCCGTACTGGCCGGCATGCAGGGCCGCTCCGACGTCACCTTGGTGGCGGCCGCGCCAGGCGCGCCGCGCTCGCCTGCCCAGGCCGCCGGCCTCGACCCGCTGCACTGGGAAGCGCGCATGCGGCGCCGCGTCTTCGCCGCGGTACTGTCGGCCACCTTCTTGTCCGCGCTGCCGCTGTCGGGGCTGTACCTGTACCTGGGCGGACAGCCGATGTCGCCGGCCCACGTCTACCTGAAGGCCGGCGTGATGGCCAGCGCCGCGGTGCCGATGTTCGCGGTGCTGATGGCCGTCCCGTTCTGGCGCGCACTGGCCCTGTGGCTGGGCACGCTGGTCGTGCTGGCCGCCGTGGGCGTGGCGCTGTCGATGCTGCAGCGGCCGTTCTACGGCAAGGCGCCGAGCCTGGACCAGGCGATGAACTTCGTGGTCTTCTTCCAGTTCGCGGCGCTGACGCTGTGGCTGCCGATGCTGCTGGGCCTGGTCACCGGAGCGCGCCGCGTGCGCGGCGTGGCACCGATCACCTTTGCCGGGCTGCTGGTCTTCGGTCTGGCGCCGATGCTGGGCCTGCGGCTGACGCAGTGGCTGACGGGCACGCAGTCCGGCGCGGACTGGGTGCTGTCCGGAGCGGGCCTGTACACCGGCTTCATCGTGATTGCGCTGCCGATGGGACTGCTGGCCTGGTGGCGATTGAAGACGCTGGCGCGCCGCTACGAGGCCAAACGCTTTTCCGATGCGCAACTGCTGGCCGGCACCTGGTGGCTGCTGATCGTGGCCGCCGAGGCGGTCGAGCGCATCAGCGTGCACGCCGGCGTGAGGCCGCTGTTGACGGTGCTGGCCGTGGCCGCGCTGTCTGTGGCGATGTTCCCGCCGCTGTTGGCTGTCGCGCTGCGCTGGGCGCAGCGCGGCATCGAGCGGCCGCTGCCGCGCACGCTGCTGCTGCTGCGCGTGTTCGGCGACACCGTGCGCACCGAGGCACTGTTCGATCGCATCGCTTCGCGCTGGCGCTGGTTCGGCCCGCTGACGATGATCGCCGCGCCCGACGTGGTGGCGCGCACGGTCGACCCCGGCGACTTCCTGCGCTTTGCTTCGGGCGACATCGGCGCCAGCTTCGTCAACACCCAGCACGAGCTGGAGCAGCGGCTGGCCACGCTGGACCGCGCGCCCGACCCCGACGGCCGCTATCGTGTGACTGAGTTCTGCTGCCGCGACAGCAGCTGGCAGGCCACGGTGGTGCAGCTGATCGAGCGCGCCGACGCGGTGGTGATGGATCTGCGCGGCTTCAGCGCCAAGCGCATGGGTTGCGAATTCGAGTTGCGCGAACTGGCAGTCCGGCTGCGCGGTGAGCAGGTGGTGCTGGTGGTCGATGCCAGCACCGACCGCGTGCTGCTCGACGCCACGCTCGGCGCCACCTGGCGCGCGCAGATTGTCGAGGTGCCGCGCGGCCGCGCGCGCCAGGCCGACGCGGCCTTCGTGGCCTTGCTGCGCGCCGCCGGCTGACGGGCGGCAGAATCCCTGACGCTCGCAAGCACAGGAGGATCCACGCATGTACACCGTCAAGTTCTACAAGGGCGACTATCTGCAGCGGCAGCTCGCCGCCAACAAGGACAAGGCCGTTGCCTATGTCGAGCACCATTTCAACAGCAGTTCGTCGGAGCAGGCCAACTATGCGGTGGTCGTGGTCGGCTCGAACGCGTCGAACACCAGCCGCAACTGGGGCCGCTGGTATGCCAAGGCAGTGGCCGAGCAGTTCGGCACCAAGGTGGCCGGCGACCAGGGCATCCTCTTGGGTGGCTGGAACGGGCGCGGCGACGGCAATGTCAAGCACACCGCGATGCCGGCGCTGTTGCTCGAGCCGCTGTTCGCCAGCAACCCGCAGCAGGCCGAGATCATCCGCAGCGAAAGCGGCCAGGACACGCTGGCACGTATCCTGGCCGAAAGCATCCGCCGCTTCATCCCCGGCGGCGGCTTGATCGCCTTCAGCGTGGGCCACAAGTACAAGACCAGCAGCCCCAACGACCGCGGCGCGGCGCTGGCCGGTGGCGGCACCGAGGCCGACCATGCCGAGAAGGTGCTGGAGAAGGCGGCGAAGCTGCTCACCGAGGAGGCGGCCGCGCCGGCGCCGCGCACGCTGCGCGTGATGCAGGGCGACCGGCTGCTGTTCGAAACCGTGGTCGACGAAGATGCGGTGATCAGCTGGTCGTCGGACCGCAATCTGCTGTTCATTCCCGACGCGGACCGCGCGCCCGTTCCGCGCGCCGCGCCCAAAGCGCCCAAGGCCGGGCGGCCGCGCGCGCGCCGGTAGTGGCGGCGCCGCGGTCGATGCGCTGGCCGCCTGCGGCGGCCTCCTGGATGCGGTGGCTTCTGCTGGCCGGTGCGGTGGCGCTGGCCACGGGGCCCGGCCGTGTCGCTGCCGCGACGACCGAACTGCGCGTGTACTTCAACAACGCGCAGCGCGCCGGTACCGACGCTGATTGCGCCATCGTGTTCGCGCTGCCGCGGCAGGTGCCGAAGACCGAAGGCGTGGCCGCGGCGGCGCTGCAGCAGCTCTTCGCCGGGCCGACCGACGGCGAACGCGCCGCGGGTTACCGCTCGCCCTTTTCCGCCGCCACTGCCGGGCTGCTCAAGCGCATCCGCATCGAGCACGGCACCGCCTACGTGGACCTGCACGACGCGCGCGCGCAGCTGGCCGGCGCCACCTCCAGCTGCGGCGCGGCCGAGTTTCAGATGCAGGTGGAGCGCACGCTGCGCCAGTTCCCGACGGTGCGGCGGGTGATCCTGGCGATCGACGGCGAGCCGCGCCGGTTCTACCAATGGATGAACGAAGACTGCGGGCTGACCAACGACCACTGCGACCCCACACCCTTCCGCGGCGGCAGCTTGGGGGCCAGCCCGCGGTGATGGACGAGGCAGTCGGCCTGGCCCTTGGCAGCCGCGTTGCCAGGCCTGCGCGGCTTCGGCGGCTTGGTGCGTTCGCCGGTTGCCTGCTCGCCCTGGCCGCGCAGGCCAACGTCTTTGTCGAAGACCGCCGCCAGCAGCAAGACGCCGCACAGCCGCCGTGGCGGTCGGTGGGCGTGCTGCGCGATTCCCGCTCCGGCGCCGGCGGCACGGCCTTCCTGGTCGGCAATTGCCACGTGGTCAGCGCGCAGCACGTGGCCAGGCCGAAGGGCCGCACCGGCCAGGTCATCGAGTTCTTTATCGGTGCCGACCCGACGCAGCCGCGCCGCTTTGCCTCGCGAAGCCGCGCGCGGGTGGTGGCCGCTGGCCGTTTCTCGAGTCGAGACTACGAGGGCATGGCCGGCGACTGGGCCGTGCTGCGACTCGATTCCTGCCTGGGCAGGCGCTACGGCTTCCTCCGTCTCGCCCGAGCGCCGGCGCAAGATCCCATGCCGCAAGGCGACCTCGCGGTGGCCGGCTTCCCGCACTCGCGTGCCCACCTGCCCGGCATCACTGTCGAGCGGGGCTGCAAGGCGCGCGACCACGGCCCGGTCAGCAGCCTGGTGGGCGTGGACTGTGCGTTCGAAAGCGGCATGTCCGGAGGGCCGATCCTCGAATACCAACCGGGCCGCGGCTGGCGCGTGGTCGGGTTGGTGCAGCAGTCGCTCGGCAGCGTCGCAGGCATCCTGGAGGACTACTCGATGGTCCATCGCAACCAGATGCTTTCGGTCAGCGCCTTTCGCCCTGCCGTCGAACAGGTGCTGCGCGAGGAAGCGTGGCGGGCGCTGCCGCAGCCCGCGCCGGGCCGTCGCCCGACCTGAGGCCTGGCAGGCCGGTTGCCGTGCACGCGGCGCGCGGCGCCGGCACCGGGCTCAGGCCACCGAGTTCAGCGCACGAAGGATCGCTTCCGGCGTCGCCGGTGCCGACAGCACCGGGTCATCGTTGTCGCCACCTGCGGCAGCCACCGCGTCGCGGATGGCGAAGAACACGCTGAAGGGCAGCAGCAGCGGCGGCTCGCCCACCGCCTTGCTGCGGTGGATGCTGTCCTCGACATTGCCGTTGTCGTACAGCCGGGTGTTGAAGATGCGCGGCGCGTCGTTGGCGGTGGGGATCTTGTAGGTGCTGGGCGCGTGCGTCAGCAGCGCGCCGGTCTTCGGGTGCCAGACCAGTTCCTCGCAGGTCAGCCAGCCCATGCCCTGGATGAACGCGCCTTCGATCTGGCCAATGTCGATCGCCGGGTTCAGCGACCTGCCGGCGTCGTGCAGCAGGTCGGCGCGCAACAGTTTCCATTCGCCAGTGAGCGTGTCGATGATGACTTCGCTGACCGCGGCGCCGTAGGCAAAGTAGTAGAAGGGCCGGCCGGTCAGCGTCGTGCGATCCCAGTGCAGCCCCGGCGTGGCATAGAAGCCGTCGCTCCACAGCTGCACGCGGGCCACGTAAGCCTGGCCCACCAGCTCGACGAAATCAATGTCCACGCCAGCGGCACGCACGCGCCCCGCCTCGAAGCGCACGCCGGCCGCATCCACACCATGGTTCTTCGCCACCAGTGCGGCCAGCCGCTGGCGGATCTGCCGCGCCGCGTCCTGCGCGGCCTTGCCGTTGAGGTCGCTGCCGGTGCTGGCGGCGGTGGCCGAAGTGTTGGCCACCTTGCTGGTATCGGTGGCGCTGCAGCGCACGCGTGCCAGCGGCAGGCCGAGTTCGTGCGCCACCACCTGCGCCACCTTGGTGTTCAGGCCCTGGCCCATTTCGGTGCCGCCATGGTTCACCAGCACCGAGCCGTCGGTGTACACGTGCACCAGCGCGCCGGCCTGGTTGTAGTGGTTGACGTTGAAGGAGATGCCGAACTTCACCGGTGTCAGTGCGATACCGCGCTTGAGCACCGGGCTGCTGGCGTTGAAGGCCGCGGCCGCGGCGCGACGCGCGTCGTAGCCGGAGCTGGCCACCAGCTCGTCGGTCAGCGCCTGGATGACGTTGTCGGTGACGGTCTGCCGGTAGGGCGTGACGTTGTTCGTCGTCTGGCCGTAGAAGTTGGCGCGGCGCACCTGCAGCGGGTCGCGCTTCAGCTTGCGCGCGATGCGCTCGAGTATCAGCTCGATGATCAGCGCGCCCTGCGGCCCGCCGAAACCGCGGAAGGCGGTGTTGCTCTGCGTGTTCGTCTTCGCGCAGAAGCCGTGGATGGCGACTTCGGGCAGCCAGTAGGCATTGTCGAAGTGGCAGATCGCGCGCGTCATCACCGGCGGGCTCAGGTCGGCGCTGAAGCCGGCGTTGCAGATCATCGTCACCTCGGCGCCGAGGATGCGCCCGGCTTCGTCGTAGCCGATGTCGTAGTCGAACTCGAAGCCGTGGCGCCGGCCGGTGATCATGAAGTCGTCGTCTCGGTCGGGTCGCAGCTTCACCGGGCGATTGAGTCGCCTTGCCGCCACCGCGGCGATGCAGGCGAACAGGGCGGACTGCGATTCCTTGCCGCCGAAACCGCCGCCCATGCGCCGGCACTCCACCAGCACCGCATGGGCCGCGCCGCCCAGCGCGTGCGCCACCACCTGTTGCATCTCGCTGGGGTGCTGGGTGGAGCAGTGCACGCGCATGCCACCGTCTTCGACCGGCACGGCATAGCTGATCTGGCCTTCAAGGTAGAACTGCTCCTGCCCGCCCTGCACGAAGCTGCCCTGCAGCCGGTGCGGCGCACTGTGCAGCACGCGCTGCAGCGCACCGGGCGCGGATTCGCGCAGCAGGTGCATCGGCGGCACCACGTAGGACTGGGCGGCATGCGCCTCACGTACCGTCAGCACCGCCGGCAGCGGCTCGATATCGATGAACTCCTTCGCGCGTGCCGCCGCGCGCCGCGCCGCATCGCGCGTGTGCGCGATCACCGCGAACACCGGCTGGCCCAGGTAGTGCACCTCGCCGCTGGCCAGGATCGGGTCGTCGTGCACGATCGGGCCGCATTCGTTTTCGCCGGGGATGTGCTCGGCCGCGATCACATCCACCACGCCGGGCAGGGCGCGCAGCGCGTCCAGGCGGATGCCCTTGAGCCGGCCGTGCGCCAGCGGCGACAGACCCAGCGCCGCATGCAGCGTGCCGGCCAGCTCGGGCAGGTCGTCGATGTAGGTGGCGCTGCCGGCCACGTGCAGGTGCGCCGACTCATGTGCATGGTCGCGGCCCACCACGGCAGTGTCAGCCTGTGCGCTGGCACTCTGTACGAAGGGGGCGTCGGTGATCTGGTTCATGGTTTGAGCCTCCCGCTTCAGGCCGTGGCCGTCTGTGCCCATACGCTGGCTTGCGTCAGCGGTGCCTGCTTCCGCGTTTCCAGCCACAGCCGCTTGAGCAAGCCGCGTGCCACCTGGCGTCGGTAGTCGGCACCGGCACGCAGGTCGGACAGCGGCGTGAAGTCGCTGTCGAGCGCCTGCATCGCGGCATCGACGGTGGCCTCGGTCCAAGGCTGGCCGATGACGGCGGCCTCGGCGCCGCGGGCACGCTTGACGATCGCTGCCATGCCACCGAAGGCAAAGTGCGCGCTGCTGACCACGTCGCCGTCGAGCTCGATCGCCAGGCCGGCAAAGACCGCGGAGATGTCGCAGTCGTAACGCTTGCTGATCTTGTAGGCACGCAGCTGCTGCGCAGGTGTGGGCAGCGGCAAGCTGACGCCCGTGACGAACTCGCCGCTGGCGAGCTGGTTCTTCATGTAGTCGAGGTAGAAGTCCTCGAGCAGCATCTCGCGCGTGGCCGCGCCACGGCGCAGCTGGATGCTTGCGCCCAAAGCGATCAGCACCGGTGCGCTGTCGCCGATCGGCGAACCGTTGGCCACGTTGCCGCCCATCGTGCCGGCGTGGCGCACCGGCGGGCCGGCAAAGCGCAGCCAGGCTTCGTTGACGCTGGGCCAGCGCACGGCCAGGGCCGACCAGGCGTCTTCCAGCGTCGCGCCGGCGCCGATGTGCAATGCACCGTCGATCTCGCTGATGCGCTTCAGCTCGTCGACCTCGCCGACGTACACGATGTCTCCCAGGTCGCGGAACATCTTGTTGACCCACAGGCCGATGTCGGTGCAGCCGGCCAGCAGCTGCGCCTGCGGCCGCTCGGCGCGCAACGTGGCCAGTTGGTCCAGCGTGCGCGGCGCGAAGAAATGGTCCTGCCGGGGCTTGCCGTCGTGCACCACGGCGGGGTTCGGCGCCACGTAATGCAGCGGTGCATCGGCACGCAGCTGCTGCAGCATCGCGACCAGCGGCGCGGTGTCCAGCCGGCGCACCGGCAGCTCGAACATGCGCTGCCCGGCATCGAGGATCGGCCGGTAGCCGGTGCAGCGGCACAGGTTGCCCGACAACTCGTCGGCCAGTTGTTGGCGCGTGGGCGTGGTACCGGCTTGGTTGTGGTGCTCGTAGGTGGCGGCCAGCGTCATCACGAAGCCGGGGGTGCAGAAACCGCATTGCGAGCCGTGGCACTCGACCATCGCCTGCTGTACGGGGTGCAACTCGCCGCCGCCGATGGCCGCCAGGTCCTCCACGCTGAGCAGTGCCTTGCCGTCCAGTGTGGGCAGGAAGCGGATGCAGGCATTCACCGGCCGCAACGACAGCCCGCCGACGACGGTAGCCCCTGCGGCTGGTGCGCCCGAGGCGGCTCCGGGCCCGGCCAGCTCGGCGACGATGACAGTGCAGGCGCCGCAATCGCCTTCGGCGCAGCCTTCCTTGCTGCCGGTGCAGCGCGCGTCCTCGCGCAGCCATTCGAGCACGCTGCGTGTGGGCGCAGCGCCCTCGACGCCGACGATGCGGCCGCGGTGCACGAAGCGGATGGGTCGGGTGTCCATGCAATCCCTCATTGCCTGCTGTAGTGTCAACAGTAACGCCTTCGCGGCGATGATGTATATGCGCGCATTGCTAATAGTTATATGATGAACCGTATGGCGCTGCGGCACGGAATCGCCAACATTGACCTTCATCTCGTGAAGGTCCTGTTCACCGTGATCAGCGAACGAAGTGTCTCGCGCGCCGCGATGCGCCTGCAAAGCACCCAGCCGATGGTCAGCGCGCAGCTGAAGCGGCTGCGCGAGCTCACGGGTGATCCGTTGCTGGTGCGCTCGGGCCAGGGCCTGGCACCCACCGACGCGGCGCTGGCCATGCTGGAGCCGGCCTCGCGTCTGCTGCGCGATGCCGAGACGCTTTTTGCGCCACTGCAGCGCAGCGGCCCGTTCGACCCGGCCAGCGCCGAACTGAGCTTCCGCATCGCCGCCAGCGACTATCTGGACCCGCTGTTTCTGCCGCGCATCGTCGAAGTGCTCAAGCGCGAGGCGCCGCAGGCGCAGGTGGAACTGCACCCGCTGTCGGCCGAAATCGACTATCGGCGCAAGCTCGCCTCGGGCGAGGTCGACCTGGTCATTGGCAATTGGCTGCAGCCACCCGAGGAGCTGCACCTGGGCCGGCTGATGAGTGACGAGATCGTCTGCCTGGTCGCGCCCGACCACCCCGCGGCGACGGGCCGAGGCGGCGGCCGCAACTGGACGGTGGAGCGCTACCTGCAATGCGAGCATGTGGCGCCGATGGCATTCCACTCGGGCGCGCCCGGCGTCATCGACCAGCACCTGGCCGCGCAGGGCCTGCAGCGCAACCTGGTGGTGCGCAGCGCGCACTTCAGCCTGATCCCGCTGATGGTGGCGCGCAGCTGGCTGGTGCTGACCACCGGCCGGCTGTTCTGCACGCGCTATGTCGATGCGCTGGACCTGCGCATCGTGCGCTGCCCGGTGCAGTTCCCGCCGCTGACCTATTACCAGCTGTGGCATGAGCGCACCCATGCCGCGCCGCCGCTGCGCTGGCTGCGCGAGCGCGTGCGCGACGTGGCAAGGCAGCTGGCGGTGCCGGAGAAGTTGTCGTGACCGCAACCAGGATTGCGCTGCGCGGCGACCTGCTGGACTTCGTGGCCACGCCGGCGCGCGCCGACCGCGACAGCAATGCGGCGCGTTTCCGCCCTGGCCACTGGCTGCTGATCGAAGGCAGCACCATCGTCGGCGCTCAGCTGGCGGCTCCGGACGTCACGTGGCGGCGCATCGACCATGCCGGCAAGCTGGTGCTGCCCGGCTTCATCGACACCCACGTGCACAGCGCGCAGCTCGACGTCATCGGCTCCTGGGGCGCGCAGCTGCTCGACTGGCTGCAGACCTACACCTTCCCGGCCGAGCACCGCATGGTCGATCCGGTGCTGGCGCAGCAGGGCTCGAAGCTGTTCCTCGACGCGCTGCTGGCCCACGGCAGCACCAGCGCGGTGGTCTTTCCCACGGTGCACAAGGCCTCGGTCGATGCGCTGTTCGAAGGTGCGCTGGAGCGCGGCATGCGGCTGATCGCCGGCAAGGTGCTGATGGACCGCCATGCGCCGAAGACGCTGTGCGACGACATCGACGATGTCGACGGCGCCGAACGCGACTGCCACGAGTTGATCGAGCGCTGGCACGGCCGCGGCCGGCTGGCGTATGCGGTGACGCCGCGCTTCGCGCCGACCAGCAGCGACGCGCAACTGGCCATGGCCGGGCGGCTGCTGGCCAGCCGGCCGGGCCTGTACATGCAGACCCACGTGGCGGAGAACCCGGACGAGGTGCGCTGGGTGGCCGAGCTGTTCCCCAAGGCGCGCAGCTACCTCGACGTCTACGAACGCCACGGCCTGCTGAACGCGCGCTCGGTGCTGGCCCACGGCATCTGGCTCGACGATGCCGACCGCGCGCGGCTGCACGCGCACGGCGCGCAGATCGCCTTCTGCCCCAGCTCGAACCTGTTCCTTGGCAGCGGCCTGTTCGGCTGGGCCGCGGCCGAGGACGCCGGCGTGGGCATCAGCCTGGGCTCCGACGTGGGCGGTGGCACGAGCCTGTCGATGCAGCGCACCCTGGCCGACGGCTACAAGGTGCAGGCGCTGGCCGGCACCAAGCTCACGGCGTGGGCGCTGCTGCATGCGGCGACGCGCGGCGCGGCGATGGCTCTCGGCCTGGCCGGCGAGATCGGTTCGCTCGAAGGCGGCGCGTGCGCCGACCTGTGCGTGTGGGACTGGGCCAGCAGCCCGGTGGCCCGGCGCCGCCAGAAGGTGGCGCGCGATTTGCATGAGAAGGTGTTCGCCTGGATCACGCTCGGCGACGAGCGCGATCTGGTCGAGACCTGGGTCGCCGGTGAGTGCCGGCATCGCCGCGGCTGAAGTACAAGCCAAACACAGGAGACACCCCATGCTGCGACTCGAACTGATCGGCATCAGCAAGCAGTACCCGTCGGTGCGCGCCAACGACAACGTCAACCTGCGCGTGCTGCCCGGCGAGATCCATGCCGTGCTCGGCGAGAACGGTGCCGGCAAGAGCACCATGATGAAGATGATCTACGGCGCGGTGCGCCCCGACGAGGGCGAGATCCGCTGGAACGGCGAGAAGGTCGAGATCAAGAACCCGCAGCAGGCCCGCGCGCTGGGCATCAGCATGGTGTTCCAGCACTTCAGCCTGTTCGACACGCTGACCGCGGCCGAGAACGTCTGGCTCGGCCTGGACAAGAGCATGAAGCTGCCCGAGATCACGCAGCGCATCACCCAGGTCAGCAAGGACTACGGGCTGGACGTGGAGCCGCTGCGGCCGGTGCATTCGCTGTCGGTGGGCGAGCGCCAGCGCGTGGAAATCGTGCGCTCGCTGCTCACCAGCCCGAAGCTGCTGATCCTGGACGAGCCCACCTCGGTGCTGACGCCGCAGGCGGTGCAGAAGCTGTTCGTCACGCTGCGCAAGCTGGCGTCCGACGGCTGCTCGATCCTGTACATCAGCCACAAGCTCGACGAGATCCGCGCGCTGTGCCACAACTGCACGGTGCTGCGTGGCGGCAAGGTCACCGGCATGGTCGATCCGCGCACCGAAACCAACGCCGGGCTGTCGCGGCTGATGATCGGCGCCGAGCCGCCGCAGCTGCAGCACAAGCAGGTCCAGGCGGGGGAAGTGGTGATGTCGGTGCAGGGCCTGTCGGTGCCGAAGCTCGACCAGTTCGGCACCACGCTGTCGGACATCGGTTTCGAGGTGCGCGCCGGCGAGATCGTCGGCGTGGCCGGCGTGTCCGGCAACGGCCAGCAGGAGCTGATGGCTGCGCTGTCGGGGGAAGACCCGCGCGGCCCCGCTGGATCGATCAAGCTCTTCGGCAAGGACATCGCCGGCCATTCGCCGCGACGACGGCGCCGCGCGGGCCTGAATTTCGTGCCGGAAGAGCGCCTCGGCCGAGGCGCGGTGCCGGTGATGTCGCTGTCGCAGAACACGCTGCTGACGCGTGCCGAAGGCGTCAGTGCCTCGGGCTGGATCCGCACGCGAGCGGTGGACCTGCTGGCGGCCAACCTGATCAGCCGTTTCAATGTCAAGTGCGGCGGCACCGGCGCGGCAGCCAAGAGCCTGTCCGGCGGCAACTTGCAGAAGTTCATCGTCGGCCGCGAGATCGATGCCAAACCCAAACTGCTGATCGTCAGCCAGCCCACCTGGGGCGTCGACGTGGGCGCCGCGGCGCTGATCCGCGGCGAGCTGCTGAAACTGCGCGACGCCGGTTGTGCGCTGTTGATCGTCAGCGAAGAACTGGACGAACTGTTCGAGATCGCCGACCGGATGATCGTCATCGCACAGGGCCGCATGTCGCCGTCGATCGCCACCGCCGACGCCACCATCGAGCGCATCGGCGAATGGATGTCCGGGCTCTGGCCCAAGCCTGGCGAAGCAACCCCGCCGGCCGCGCCGGTCTTTGCCGCAGGAGTGCGCCATGCTCAAGCTTGAAGCCCGTCCGCAGCCGTCGAAGCTGATGTCGCTGCTGTCGCCGCTGCTGGCGCTGGCGCTCACCGCGCTCATCGCCGCGCTGCTGTTCCTGGCGCTGGGCAAGGACCCGGTGCGCGGCCTGAGCATGTTCTTCGTCGAGCCCTTCTCCAGCATGCGCCAGATCAGCGAGGTGGTGCTGAAGGCCACGCCGCTGATCATCATCGCGCTCGGCCTGGCGGTGTGCTACCGCTCCAACGTCTGGAACATCGGTGCCGAAGGCCAGTTCCTGCTGGGGGTGCTCAGCGGCGGCGGTTTCGCGCTGTGGCTGACCACCAGCGGCATCGTGCTGCCGAAGGTCATCGCCGTGACGCTGGTGCTGGCTGTCAGCGTGCTCGGCGGCATGGCCTGGGCGGGACTCACCGCACTGCTGCGCGACAAGTTCAACGCCAGCGAGATCCTGGTCAGCCTGATGCTGGTCTACGTGGCGCAGCAGCTGGTCAACTACATGGTCTTCGGCCCGTGGAAGGACCCGGCCGGCTTCAACTTCCCGCAGACCAAGAACTTCGACGCCTCCACGTGGCTGCCCAACCTGGTCAGCGGCACGCGGCTGCACATCGGCTTCGTCATCGCGCTGGTGCTGGTGGGCCTGACCTGGGTGTTCATGTTCCGCCTGTTCCGGGGCTACCAGCTGCAGGTGGGCGGGCTGGCGCCGGCCGCGGCGCGCTACGCCGGCTTTTCGGCCAGCACCTCGCTGTGGACCGCGCTGCTCATTTCCGGCGGCATGGCCGGCCTGGCCGGCGGCATCGAGGCGGCGGCCACCTTCAAGCAGATCACGCCGCATGTGTCGACCGGCCTGGGCTTCACCGCCATCATCGTCTGCTTCGTCGGCCGGCTGCACCCGGTGGGCATCATCTTCGCGGGGCTGCTGCTGTCGACGATGATCATCGGCGGCGAGCTCGGCCAGTCGCGCCTGGGCCTGCCGAACGCGCTGACCGGCGTGTTCCAGGGGCTGCTGCTGCTGGTGCTGCTGGCCTGCGACACCTTGATCCATTACCGCATCCGCGTGCGCTCGGCGCTCGTGGCTGCACACTGAGAAAGCCGCCGCCATGGACCAAACCGCACTGCTGATCGCGGCCACGCTGGCCTCGGGCACACCGCTGGCGCTGGCCGGCCTGGGCCTGCTCATCAACGAGAAGGCCGGGGTGCTGAACCTCGGCGCCGAAGGCATGATGCTCGTCGCCGCCATCGCCGGTTTTGCCGCTGCCTTCACGACGGGCAGCGACACCGCGGCCTTCATTGCCGGCGCGCTGGCCGGCGGCTTGTTGGCTGCGGCCTTCGGCGCGCTGGTCATCTGGCTCAACACCAACCAGTACGCCACCGGGCTGGCGATCAGCCTGTTCGGCTACGGTTTCTCGGCCTTCGTCGGCGTCGGCTACGTCGGCCAGAAGCTGTCGGAGCGCACGCCCTTCGAGGTGCCGGTCCTGGGCCAGATCCCGTTCATCGGGCCGGCGCTGTTCCGCCACCACCCGATGGTCTACATCGCGATCGGGCTGATCGCCGCGACGATGTGGTTCCTCTACAGGAGCCGCGCCGGGCTGGTGCTGCGTGCGGTGGGCGAGTCGCCCGAGTCGGCGCATGCATTGGGCTACAAGGTGCGCTGGATCCGGCTGCTGGCGGTGGTGGCCGGCGGCGCGCTGTGCGGCGTGGCCGGGGCCTTCCTGTCGGTGGTGTACGCGCCGCTGTGGGTGGAAGGGCTGGTCGCCGGCCGCGGCTGGATCGCGCTGGCGCTGACCACCTTCGCCACCTGGCGGCCGGTGCGCGTGCTGCTCGGCGCCTATCTGTTTGGCGGCGTGACGATGGCGCAGTTCGCGCTGCAGGGCGCCGGCGTCAACTTCTCGAGCCAGTTGCTGGCGATGCTGCCGTACATCGCCACCATCGTCGTGCTGGCCATCATCAGCCGCAACCCGACTTGGATCCGCATCAACATGCCGGCGTCGTTGGGGAAGCCCTTCCACCCCGGCACATAATCATTGCTTTGTTGGAGCGGATCGCGCAGGCGGCTGCTCGACTCGTTGTCTAGATCGATTACCCACCCCAAGAGGAGATTCCGTCGATGAATACCTTGTCCAAACGCAGCCTGCTCGGCCTGACGGCCGCCGCAGCGCTGACCGCGATCGTCGGCTGCGGCAAGAAAGAAGAACCCGCGCCCAAGGCCGCGGCGCCGGCATCCGCTCCGGCCGCTGCTGCCGCGCCCTCGGCCGAGCCGCTGAAGGCCGCCTGGGTGTACATCGGCCCGGTCGGCGATGCCGGCTGGACCTTCGCGCACGACCAGGGCCGCAAGGCGGTGGAAGCCGAGTTCGGCGACAAGGTCAAGACCACCTTCGTCGAGAAGGTGCCCGAGAGCGCCGACGCCGAACGCGTGATCCGCGACCTGGCCGCGCAGGGCAACAAGATCATCTTCACCACCAGCTTCGGCTACATGGAGCCGACGTTGAAGGTGGCGGGCGAATTCCCGGACGTGAAGTTCGAGCACGCCACCGGCTACAAGCTGGCCGCCAACATGGGCGTGTACGACACTCGCTTCTACCAGGACGCGTACCTGTCGGGCATCATCGCCGGCGCGATGACCAAGAGCAACACGCTGGGCTTCGTCGGCAGCTTCCCGATCCCCGAGGTGCTGCGCAACATCAATGCCTTCACGCTGGGCGCGCAGTCCGTCAACCCGAAGATCAAGACCAAGGTGGTGTGGATCAGCACCTGGTTCGACCCGCCGAAGGAAGCCGAGGCCGCGCAGAGCCTGATCAACGCCGGCGCCGACGTGCTGCTGCAGAACACCGACTCCTCGGCGGTGCTGCAGACGGCCGAGAAGAACGGCAAGTTCGCCTTCGGCTGGGACGCCGACATGAGCGCGGTGGCCCCCAAGGCCCACCTGGCCTCGAACATGGTGTTCTGGGGTCCGTACTACAAGAAGGCCGTCAAGTCGGTGATGGACGGCAGCTGGAAGTCCGAGCGCACCATCTGGGGTTACAAGGAAGACGCCAACGGCGTGATCAAGATCGCCGACGCCGTGCCCGAGGACATCAAGAAGAAGGTGGCCGAGGTCAAGGAAGGCTACAAGGCCGGTACGATGGACCCGTTCAAGGGCCCGATCGTCGACAACGAGGGCAAGGAGCGCCTGCCCAAGGACGCCATGCCCGACCAGGCCTGGAAGGACAAGGTCGACTTCTACGTCCAGGGCGTGGACGGCAAGATCCCGGCCGGCAAGTAAGAACTTCGCTTCGATAGCACGCCGCCGCGCGCCCGCCCGGCGGCGTTTTCACTTGGAGGAAGCCATCATGGCCATCGACTTCGACCGCATCCCGCGCGAGCGCCTGCCCGCGCTGCTGCGCAGCATGCCCAAGGCCGAGTTGCACATCCATATCGAAGGCTCGCTCGAGCCGGAGTTGATCTTCAAGCTGGCGCAGCGCAACGGCGTGGCGTTGCCCTATGCCAGCGTCGAGGCACTGCGCGCGGCCTATGCCTTCAGCGACCTGCAGAGCTTCCTCGACCTGTACTACGCCGGTGCGGCGGTGCTGCGCAACGAGCAGGATTTCTTCGACATGGCCTGGGCCTACTTCGAGCGCGCCGCGGCCGACAACGTGGTGCATGCCGAAATCTTCTTCGACCCGCAGACGCATACCGAGCGCGGTGTGCCCATCGAAGCAGTGATCGTCGGCCTGGAGCACGCCTGCCGCCGCGCACACGCCGAATTCGGCTTGAGCGCCAAACTGATCCTGTGTTTCCTGCGCCACCTCAGCGAGGAGTCGGCCTTCGCCACGCTCGACCAGGCCTTGCCCTATCGCCACCACTTCATCGGCGTGGGGCTGGACAGCGGCGAGCGCGGCAACCCGCCGGAAAAGTTCGCGCGCGTGTTCGCGAAGTGCCGCGAGCTCGGCCTGCACGTCGTCGCGCATGCCGGTGAGGAGGGCCCGCCGGCCTACATCGAGAGTGCGCTGAATGTGCTGCAAGTCGAGCGCATCGACCATGGCGTGCGCTGTGTCGAAAGCCCTTCGCTGGTGCAGCGGCTGGCGGCGCTGCGCATGCCGTTGACGGTATGCCCGTTGTCCAACGTCAAGCTGTGCGTGTTCCCGGCATTGGCGCAGCACAACCTGAAGACACTGCTGGATGCCGGGCTGTGCGCCACCGTCAATAGCGACGACCCCGCCTATTTCGGCGGCTACATCAACGAGAACTTCGTGCAGACCTTCGATGCGCTGCCGGCGCTGACGGCACGGCATGCGTACCAACTGGCGGCCAACAGCTTCGAAGCCAGCTTCGTCGATGCTGCGCAGAAGCAGCGCTGGATGGCCGAACTCGACAGCGTCTACGCCGCCGGCTGATCGCAAACGGCCTTGAGGCCTCTTCAGGTGAAGACCGCGACCACCTGGTAGCCGTAGGCCGCCAGTTGCCCGCCGGGTGCCCACAGCCTGGCGGACTGGTTGACATAGCCACCATCGACCATCAGCGACTCGTTGTCGGCGCGCCACCAGCCCTCGGGCGGGCCCGGGATCACCGGCCGCAGCTCCAGGGCCCAGGACACCGAGCTGTTGGCCGATGGCTGGCGCAGATGGCCGATCACCGGCGTTGGCGACAGGTCGGCCAGCAACACGGTCTGCATTTCGCTCGAGATCGCTGCGGCTTCGGCCGTGTTCAGCCGCATGTGAATGCAGGTGCTCCAGCCCTGGCCGCCGGAATAGGGCGCAGGGCCCTCGGCCCAGCGCATGTCGAAGTGCTGCAGGAAGACCGGTGCGCCCATCGGCCGCGCGGGCGGCGCTGGCAGCGCCTCGGCCTCGTGGCGCGGCGCCGGGCGCTGCGGCAGCCGTTGCGGCAGAGTCGACGGCCGGTCGGCACTGAATACGCCCAGCAGCACCGCGGCCACCTGCTCGCCCTGCAGCACCTGCGCCTGGACCTGGCAGACGTGGCGGCCCTGCCGCAGCAGCTGCACCTGGACGCGCATCGCGCCGGGCGCCACCGGGCCGACGAAGCAGGTCTGCAAGCGCGCGCAGACCGACGTCGGCCGGCCAGGCGTTGCCGGCCTGGTCGCGCATCGCCTGCACCGCCAGTGCGGAGATCAGGCCGCCATAGCAGGTGCGGCCCTGCAACCAGTCGTCGCCGATGTCGAAGCGCACGACGCCGTGGTCTACGCTGCGTCGTTCTAGAAGGTCAGAAAAGCTGTTCAGGGGGTTCATTCGCGGGATCAAAGTGGGGTGGGTGGATTATCCCGGCGCCCGCGGCGGCAGCCTGTTGCGGGCGCGACAGCCTGAGCCGGCAGGCCACGGGATCCGACCTGCGCGATGGCATCATGTGCCCCCACAGCGGCGCGTGTCGCCCGCCTATCCGACAGCCTGCCTGGAGCGAAGCCTTACATGGACCTGCGTGTCAAACCGATGGTGTCTACCAACCCGCTGCTGGCCGACTGGGACGCGCCCTACGGCCTACCCCCCTTCGATGCCATCCGCACCGAGCATTTCGCCCCGGCGCTGCGCACGGCGATGCAGGCCAACCGTGCCGAGCTCGACGCCATTGCGGCCCAACCCGAAGCGCCGAGCTTCGACAACACGCTGGCGGCCTTCGATCGCTGCGCGCGGCAGCTGTCGCGCGTCGAGGCGGTGTTCTACAACCTCAGCGCGTCGCAGACCTCGCCCGAACTGCAGGCGGTGCAGCGCGAGATGGCGGCGCCGCTGGCCGCGCACTACAACGCCGTGTTCATGCACGCCGGGCTGTTCCAGCGCGTGGATGCGCTGCACGCGCGCCGCGACGAGCTGATGCTCAGCGTCGAGCAGCGCAGGCTGCTGGAGCGCACGCACCTGGACTTCGTGCGCGCCGGTGCCCGCCTGGCGCCCGAGGCGCAGGCGCGCTACGGGCAGGTGATGGAGCGCCTCGCCGAGCTGACCACCACCTTTGCGCAGAACGTGCTGCACGACGAGGCATCGTTCCAGCTGGTGCTGCGCGGCGAGGCCGAGCTGGCCGGCTTGCCGCCGTTTGCGCGCGACGCCGCGCGCCAGGCAGCCGTCGACCGTGGCCTGGCCGACGCGCATGTGATCACGCTGTCGCGCTCGCTGATCCTGCCTTTCCTCACCTTCTCCGAGCGTCGCGATCTGCGCGAGCAGGCCTGGCGTGCCTGGGTCGGGCGTGGCGAGCATGCCGGCGAACACGACAACCGGCCGGTGGCGCGTGCCATCCTCGAGTTGCGCAACGAGCAGGCGCAGCTGCATGGCCATGAGAGTTATGCCGACTTCGCGCTCACCGACACCATGGCCGGCACCCGCGCCGCCGTGCACAAGCTGCTGGACGAAGTCTGGCCGCGTGCGCTGGACGCGGTGGCTCGCGAGCGGCAGGAGCTCGAAGCGGTCCGGCGCGAGCAGGCCGGCGCAACCGACGCAGGGCCGATCGAAGCCTGGGACTGGCGCTACTGGGCCGAGAAGGTGCGCCAGCAGCGTTATGCGCTGGACGACGCCGAGATCAAACCCTACTTCCCGCTGACGCGATTGGTGCAGGCTGCCTTCGACTGCGCCGGCCGCCTGTTCGGCCTGCGCTTCATTGCGCGCGAGGACCTGCCGGTGTACCACCCGGATGTCAAGGCCTACGAGGTGCGCGATGTCGCGGGCAGCGTGGTGGCCATCTTCCTGCAGGACAACTTCGCGCGCGCCACCAAGCGCAGCGGTGCGTGGATGAGCTCGCTGCGCCAGCAAAGCCGCAACGAGCCCGGTGGCGCCACGGCCGTACCGGTGGTGCTGAACAACAACAACTTCGCCAAGGGCGCGCCCGGCGCACCGACGCTGCTGTCGATGGACGATGCGCGCACGCTGTTCCATGAGTTCGGGCATGGCTTGCACGGCATGCTCTCCGACGTCACCTACGAGCGCTTGTCGGGCACCTCGGTGCTGCGCGATTTCGTCGAACTTCCGTCGCAGCTGTTCGAACATTGGCTGTCGGAGCCGGCCGTGCTGAAGCAGCACGCACGCCACTGGCAGACGGACGAGCCGATCCCGGACGACCTGATCCAGCGCATGCATGCCGCGCGGCGCTTCAACCAGGGTTTCGAGACGGTGCGTTACTGCGCCAGCACCTTTGCCGACATGGCGGTGCACTCGCTGGCGCGCGACCAATTGCCCGCCGACCTGTGCGCCTGGGAGGCCGACACGCTGCAGCGCCTGGGCTTGCCGCCGGGCGTGGGCATGAACCACCGGCTGGTGCACTTCCAGCACCTGTTCTCCAGCTCGGGCTATGCGGCGGGCTATTACGTCTACCTTTGGGCCGAGGTGCTCGATGCCGATGGCTACGAGGCCTTCAAGGAAGCCGGCGACCCCTTCGACCCGCGTGTCGCCGGGTTGCTGCGGCGCTACGTCTATGCCAGCGGCAACAGCCTGGAGCCCGGTGCGGCCTACGCCGCCTTCCGCGGCCGCGGTCCGAAGGTCGAACCGCTGCTGCGCAAGCGCGGCCTGGTGCCGAGCGAATGACCGTGCTCAGCCGGTGTCGCCCTGCGGCGCGCCGAACATCGTGTCGAGCGACTGCATGAACAGGCCGAAGTCCAGCGGCTTGGTCCAGTAGTCGGCAAAGCCCGCCTGCAGCGCGCGCTCGATGTCTTCGGGCATGGCGTTGGCCGACACCGAGATGCAGGGTATGCCACGCGTGTCGGCGTCGGCGCGCAGTCGCCGCAGCACCTCGTGGCCGTCGATGTCGGGCAGCTGCATGTCCACCAGGATCAGGTCGGGCCGGTGGCTGCGCGCCTGGTTCACGCCGCTCAAGCCGTCGGCTGCGATGTCGAGATGCAGGTCGGGGCGGCGCGCCAGCAGCTCCTGCACGATGAGCACGTTCACCGGGTTGTCCTCGATGTAGAGCAGCCGCGCCGGCCGACCCGCCGCGGTGGCCGCTGGCCAGGCCGGCAAGCCCAGGCCGGCCTCCTGCGCCGATGGCGTGGCCAGCGCCGATCCGTCTTCCAGCCGCACCTCGAAGCGGCTGCCTTCGCCCGGCGTGCTGTGCACCTGCACCGTGCCACCCATGCGCTCGACCAGCGCCTTGACGATGGCCAGGCCGATGCCGGTGCCTTCGATGGCCTCGTGTTCCAGCCCGAGGCGGTTGAAGGGCTCGAAGGCATGCATCACCTGCGTCGCGTCCATGCCGCGCCCGGTGTCGCTGACGCGCAGCACCACCGTGCCGCCCTGCAACTCGGCCTCGACCAGCACTTGCCCACCCTCACGGTTGTACTTGACCGCGTTGGTCAGCAGGTTCAGCAGCACCTGGCGCAGCCGGGTGGCATCGGCGCGCACCACCGCCGCCAAGTTGCCGGTGCGCAGCTTGACCTTGCGCTGGCGCGCCAGCCGTTCCACCAGTGGCAGCGTCTCGGCCACCAGCGCCTGCAGCGGCACCGGCAGCGCTGACATGCGCATCTCGCCGCCTTCCAGGCTGGACAGGTCGAGCACGTCGTTGATCAGCGACAGCAGATGCCGGCCGGCGTTGTGGATCTGTTCCAGGCGCCGCTTGCGCGTCTCGGGCGAGACACGCTCGCCATCGGCCAGCAACAATTGCGCAAAGCCGAGCACCGCATTCAGCGGCGTGCGCAGTTCATGGCTCATGCGCGACAGGAACTGCGACTTGGCCTGGCTCTCGCGCTGCGCCACGGCCTTCTCCTCGCGCGCCAACTGCGCGCTGCGCATGTCGGTCACGTCCCAGTTGACGCCGATGCGCCGTGTCGGCTGGCCGTGCTCGTCGCGCACCGCGGTCGAGCGCGACGCGATCCAGCGCCACTGTCCATCGGGCCAGCGCACGCGGAACTCCAGGTTCGACAGCCGGCCCTCGGCGGTGGCCCGGTCCAACTCGCGCAAGGTGGCCTCGCGATCGTCGGGATGCACCAGCGCCATGCGCTCTTCCACGCTCAGCGGCGTGGTGCGCGGTGACAGTCCGCGCAGCCGCCACATCTGCTCGTCCCAGTAGGACTGGCCGGTGATCAGGTCCTGCTCCCAGGTGCCCATGCCGGCGCCGCGCGTGGCCAGCGCCGCGCGCTCGCTGGCCTGGTGCAGCGCCGCCTCGGCAGCGCGGCGTTCGGTGACGTCCGTCAGCACGCCGTAGAAGTCGTAGTGGCCCGGCGGCCCCTCCAGGCGCGAATGGCTCAACACGTGGCGCACCGTGCCGTCGCCGCGCACGACACGGAACTCCTGTTCCAGGTGGGGGGTGCCGCCTTGCACCCAGTCGAAGAAGCGTTGCCGCACCGCCTCGCGGTCTTGCGGGTGTACGAAGCGCTCGAGCCACTGCTGCATCGGCAGCGCCGGCGCATCCGCGGGCAGCCCGTGCAGCGCGAAGGTCTGCTCGCTCCAGCGTGCCTGGCCGGTCGCAGCCGCGACACTCCAGTAGCCGATGCCGGCAGCTCGCGTGGTCAGCTCGAACTGGCGCATCAGCTCGGTCTGTTGGCGGCCACTCTCGACGCGCTCGCTCAGGTCCAGGCCGACGCCGAGCACCGCCACCGCCTCGCCCTGGGCGTCGCGTTGTGGCACGCGGCGAGTCAGCAGATGGCGCCAGCCGCCGTCGGCATGCCGGAAGCGCGTCTCCACGTCCACGGGCCGGCCGCTGGCCACGGCCTGCTCCAGCGCGGCACGCAGCGCCGGACGGTCGTCGGGGTGCACCAACTCTCGCAACTCTGCGGCGCTCAGGTCGGCGGCCGCCTTCGGCAGGCCCAGCAACTCGAAGGCGCGATCACCGACGTGCACGCGATCACTGCGCAGGTCGTGGCGCCAGACGATGATGTGGCCTAGTTCGAGCGCCAGCCCCAGTTGCTCCGCCGTTTCGCTGTACGAGCTTGCCAGGTTCCAGGCTTCGGTGTCGTCCACCATGATGCCGATGACGCGCTCGGGTTGCCCGTCGGCACCGTCCTTGACGATCCATTGCGAGCGCAACTGGCGCAGCACGCCGTCGCTCGGGCGCACGCGGAAGCGGTGGCTATAGGTGCCGGCGCGCCGGATCGACTCGCGGAAGGCCTGATCGAGCGCCGCACGGTCGTCGCCGACGATCGACTTCGTCGCGGTGGCGAAGTCGGGTGTGGCATCGGCGTCGGACAGGCCCCAGAAGCCGAAGACGTGGCGGTCCCAGCGCCCTTGCAGCGTGCGAACGTCGCGCTCCCACACACCCAGGCGGCCGAAGTCCTGTGCCATGTCCAGCAGTTCGGCCAGGCGGCGCGCCTCGGCCGCATGGCGTCGCGGCTCGTCCTGTGGTTGCCAATGGATGGCCCGACGGCCGTCGGGCAAGGCGTGCAGCTGCGCGCGCCACCACCCGCAGCCCGCGCCGCCCAACTGCATGTCCGGCAGGGCACCGGCATGGCCCCCGCGCAGCGCATCCTGCAGCCGCCGCGTATCGCCGCCCGACAGGCGCAGCAGGCCGGCCAGTGCCTGGCCTTGACACGGCATGTCGTCAAGCCCGGCGATGCGCTGCAGCGCCGGGTTGCACCATGTCACGTGGCCGGACGCATCGCATACCGCGATCGGGGCAGTGTCGTGCTGCAGCAGGGCCAGCGCCGTCGGCAAGTCCAGCGGCGGCGCCGCGGTCGCGGCAACCGCTGGCGGCTGTGTGTCACCCGTTTCGGACATGCTGGCAGGAGGCTGGTTGGGGCATCGAGTCTAGGGGAACTGGCCGACGCCGCCGCGGCCTCGCAGGGTGGCGGTGTCGCAACGTGGAGAATGCACGCCCAGGGCGCGCCGGGCGTGCCCAGTCGCTAGGAGCGGGTGGATGGGAACTCTGCGCAAGGCCTTGCACTCACCGGTGCATGGCTCGGTGATCGGCATCGAGGTGGTGGTGGGCCAGGCGGTGCGTGCCGGTCAGACACTGCTGCTGCTCGAGGCGATGAAGATGGAGGTGCCGCTGGAGGCCGGCGAACCCGGCATCGTGCGCGCCATCAGCGCGGCCGTGGGTGACGTGGTCGGCGAAGGCGCGTTGCTGGTCGAGCTCGAGCCCGGCATCGCGCCCGCGATGGCGCCGCCGGCCGCGCCGCCGCCCGACCCGACGCGCCCGCGCGCCGATCTGCAGGCCGTGCTCGACCGGCGCCGGCTGCTCGGCGACGAGGCCCGCGCCGAGGCCGTGCAGCGGCGACATGCGCAGGGCGGGCGCACTGCGCGCGAGAACGTCGACGATCTGCTCGACGCCGGCAGCCTGCTCGAGTACGGCGCCTTCGCGGTGGCGGCGCAGCGCAGCCGGCGCAGCCTGGACGACCTGCAGCGCAACACGCCGGCCGACGGGCTGATCACCGGCACCGGCAGCGTCAATGCGGGCCAGTTCGGTCCCGAGCACGCGCGTGTCGCGGTCATGGCCTACGACTACACCGTGCTCGCCGGCACGCAGGGCTTCTTCAACCATCGCAAGAGCGACCGGTTGCTCGAGCTGTGCGAGCAGCAGCGCTTGCCGCTGGTGCTGTTCGCCGAAGGTGGCGGCGGCCGGCCGGGCGATGTCGATTCGATCACCGTCGCCGGGCTGCACTGCACCACTTTCCAGCGCTTCGCGCGCCTGTCCGGCCAGGTGCCGGTGCTGGGTATCGTGCACGGCCGCTGTTTTGCCGGCAATGCCGCACTGCTGGGCTGTTGCGACGTGATCATCGCCACCGACAGCGCCAGCATCGGCATGGGTGGGCCGGCGATGATCGAAGGCGGTGGCCTGGGCCGCGTGCATGCCGACGAGGTCGGGCCGGTGGGCGTGCAGTCGCACAACGGCGTGATCGACCTGCGTGTGGCCGACGAGGCCGCTGCCGTGGCCGCGGCCAGGCGCTACCTCGGCTACTTCCAGGGCGCGCTCGCTGCCGACGCAGCCGCCGGCGGCGAGGCGCTGGCGCTGCGCCTGGCCCTGCCCGAAAACCGCAATGCGCTGTATGACCCGCGCGCCATCGTGCACACGGTGATGGACGCCGGCAGCGTGCTCGAACTGCGGCGCGACTTCGGCGTCGGTGTGATCACCGCACTGGCGCGCATCGGCGGCCAGGCCGTGGCGGTGGCGGCGAGCCAGCCGCGCCACCTGGGCGGTGCGCTCGATGCGCCGGGCTGCGACAAGCTGGCGCGCTTCATGCAGCTGGCCGATGCCTTCGGCCTGCCGCTGATCACCTTCGTCGATACGCCGGGCTTCATGGTCGGGCCGGAAAGCGAGAAGACGGCGATGGTGCGCCGCGCCGGGCGCCTGTTCGTCACCGCCGCGTCGCTGCGCGTGCCGGTGTTCAGCGTGGTGCTGCGCCGCGGCTATGGCTTGGGTGCGATGGCGCTGACGGCGGGGCATTTCCATGCGCCGGTGGCGATCGCCGCCTGGCCCAGCGGCGAGTTCGGGCCGATGGGCATCGAAGGCTCGGTGCGCCTGGGTTTCCGCAAGGAGCTGGAAGCCGCCGCGCCCGAGGCGCGCGAAGCGCTGTTCCAGAAGCTGGTGGCCGAGGCCATCGCCAAGGGGCAGGCGCTGAACATGGCCAGCCATCTGGAGATCGACGACGTCATCGACCCGGCCGACACGCGCGACTGGCTGCAGCGCGGCCTGAACTCGGTGGCGGGCCGGCCGCTGGCCCCGCGACGTGGTTTCGTCGATGCCTGGTAGCTTGAAGGAGACCAACATGTTCGATACCGCGATTGCCGGCAGCCTGCCCAAGCCCGAGTGGCTGGCCGAGACGCAGAAACTGTGGCCGCAATGGAAGGCGCAGGGCGCGGCATTGCAGCAGGCCAAGCTCGACGCCACGCTGCTGTGGATCAAGGCGCAGGAGGATGCCGGGCTGGACATCATTGGCGACGGCGAAATGAGCCGCCAGCACTTCGTGCACGGCTTCCTGGAGCAGGTGGAGGGCATCGACTTCGAGCACAAGGTCGAGATGGGCATCCGCGCCGACCGCTACAAGGCGATGGTGCCGCAGGTGGTGTCGGCGCTGAAGCTCAAGGGTCGCGTGCACGCGACCGAGGCGCGCTTCCTGCGCGCACACACGACGAAGAAGATCAAGTTCACGCTGCCCGGCCCGATGACGATCGTCGACACCGTCGCCGATCGCTTCTACGGCGATCGGATCAAATTGGCGATGGCCTTTGCCGAACTGCTGAACCAGGAGGCGCGGGCGCTGCAGGCCGACGGCGTGGACATCATCCAGTTCGACGAGCCGGCCTTCAACGTCTACATGTCCGAGGTCAACACCTGGGGCATCGCCGCGCTGGAGCGGGCAGCTCAAGGCCTGACCTGCACCACTGCCGTTCACATCTGCTACGGCTACGGCATCCAGGCCAACATCGACTGGAAGAAGAGTCTGGGCGAGGAATGGCGCCAGTACGAGCAGATCCTGCCGGCGCTGGCGCGCAGCTCGATCCAGCAGGTGAGCCTGGAATGCGTGCATTCGCATGTGCCGCCGCAGCTGATGGCGCTGCTGCAGGGCAAGGACGTGATGGTCGGCGTCATCGACGTCGCCAGCGACGCGGTGGAAACGCCGGAAGAGGTGGCCGACACCATTGGCCTGGCGCTGCGCTTCGTGCCCAAGCAGCACCTGATCGCCTGCACCAACTGCGGCCTCGCACCGATGGACCGCGAAGTCGCGGCGCGCAAGCTGCAGGCGCTGGCGCAGGGGGCGGCGCTGGCGCGGCAGCGCTACGGCGGCGCCTAAAGGTCGCATCGCTTGCACACCCGCCATGCTGCCGCACGGCCTGCTTCGCCACCGCCACCGCCATCGCCACCTGGCCTGCCCGCTCGCGGGGGTCTGTGCGCTGGCGGCCGCGGACAGCAACGTGCTACTGCTTTACTCGAACAGCGGCTTTTCGCGCGGCGGCGCAGGTGGTGACGGTTTCCACGGCGGTGGTCGCCGGCGCTGACGGCGCCGCCAGTTTGCCGAGGGCAGCCACACAATGGCCGTGATGTCGTCGTGACCCGCGCTCAACCGATTTCGCCAGGAACAAGACATGGGCAAGAACACCGGCATCGCAATGGCAACCGCGCGTCACCCTGGATGCTGCGGTGGTACGGGCAAAATCTCGATCGAATGGATGACACCGCGATGGGAAGTGACGGCGTGAAGCGTTCTGCATTGATCCGCTGGGTTGCCGCGGCCGTGGCTCTGGGTGCCGTCGGTTGCACGTCGGCCCAGGGACAGCCGCTGCCTGCGCCCCTGAGCCCGAAGAGCGGCTCCGATGCGCTGGTCGGAGCCTGGTCGCGCACCGATGGCGGCTACATCATCCTCATCCGTGGTGTCGGCGCCTTCGGGCAACTCGAGGCGTCGTACTTCAACCCCCGGCCCATTCCGTTCGCCAAGGCCGTGGCCCTGCGCGACGGCGATGCCTTGCGGGCGAAGTTCGAATTGCGTGACGGAGGGTACGAGGGCTCGGTCTACGAATTGACCTACGACCGTGCCAGCGACCGTCTCACGGGCAGCTTCTACCAAGCCGTGGCCAAGCAGACCTTCGAGGTCGTGTTCGTGCGCAAGAAACCCTGAGTGTCGAATCGACGCCGGGATCGCAGCGACGCTGCCGGCCGCTCCTGGCGCTGCGCTGCGCGGCGCGACTTCAGCCTGCTGCGCACTGCTCCAGCCGTGCGCGCATCCTGGCGGCCACCTGGCGCAGCGTGGGGTTGCCGGAGCGTTCGGCCGCGAGCAGGCACTGTTGTGCATAGCCAGGGTCGGATTGCAGCTTCTCGACGTGCACATGCATACCTTCGCCGGCAAGCATCCACTTCAAATCAACGATGTCGACCAACTGCAGTGCGGACATTTCCAACGGGGAACTCAGATTCATTGTTCGCGATTCGGGCCCGTGGGGCCAGTGTGCGTGAAGCTTAACGCCGCGACATGATCCCCGGCTGACGAGCGATTAGAGTCGATGCACCAGCCTTGAGGTGCCAGATTCCGCATGACGCAACCGACGATGAATCCACCGCCACCCCTGACCGCCCTGAGCGACCTCGATGCGCAACTGCGCAGCGCGGGTTATGCCGTGCTCGATGCCGCTTCGCTGGGGCGGCTGAGCCATGTCGCGCCAGCGCAACTGCAGGCCTGGCAGCCATGCTGGGACGATCTGCCGCCCGACCCGCACCTGCGCGATGGCGGACGCTACCGGCGCCGCCGCCATGGCAGTTTTGTCGTCGACGGCACGCAGGTCGCGGCAGTGGCGCAGCGTGCGCATTGGCAGCCGTTGGAATACAACGCATTGCACGGCGGCATCGAGCGCTGGTTCGAGCCGCTGCCCGCCGCGCTGGTGAACGATGCGGCGTGGTCGGCGCTGCTGTCCGCGCTGGGCGGCTGCGCCAGCCGCCTGCGTGGCGCACAGCGCTGGTTCGTCGAGGCGCATCCGTTTCGCATCGACACCGGCGCCGATGGCATCGGGCGGCCCACTCCCGAAGGCGCGCACCGCGATGGCGTGGACATGGTCGCGGTGATCCTGGTGGCGCGCCACAACGTCAAGGGTGGCGAGACGCGGGTCTTCGATGCGCGCGGACCACAAGGGCTGCGCTTCACGCTCGCCGAACCGTGGAGCGTGCTGCTGCTCGACGACGCGCGCGTGGTGCATGAGACCACGCCGATCCAGCCGCAGGATGCCAGCCAGCCCGCGCAGCGCGACACGCTGGTGCTGACCTACCGGGCCGGCGGTTTCCAGCAGGCTTGAGCGGCTGGAACCTGTCCACGACGTGGCGCAGAATGAAGCCATGCTTCCCATCGAACGTCGGGCGCTTCTTGCCGGTGTCGGCGCGCTTCTGGCAGCGCCGCTCGTCGGCCGTTCGCAGAGCGTCGACAGGCCACGGCGAATCGGCTTTCTTTCGTCGGAGACCGCTGATTCCGAAGGCGGGCAACTGGCGCAGAAACTGATTCCCGAGGCACTAAAGCAGCGCGGCTGGATCGAGGGTGGAAACCTCATCATCGAGTGGCGCTGGGCCAACGGGAAGGTCGCCGACCTGCCCGAGCTTGCCGCGGAACTGGTGCGCAACAAGGTCGAGATCATCGTCGCTCGGACCAACCGTCCGATTCAGGCAGCGATGAAGGCCACGCAAAGCATTCCCATCGTGATGCTCAACGGGAACTTTCCGGTCGAGTATGGTTTTGTCCATAGCCTCGCGCAACCGGGTGGCAATGTCACCGGCACGTCCTACTGGGCATCGACCGAGATCTTTGCCAAGCACATTCAGATCCTCAAGGAACTGGCGCCACGCACCGATCGGGTCGCGGTGCCGTTCAATGCGCACTGGACGGGCGACCCGCAGACGCTGGCCGCGCTGGCGGTGCAAAAGCGAGCAGCAAACCAACTCGGCATGACCATGCACTACTTCGACTTCCGTCAGCCGGCGGATGTTCCGGTCACGCTGAACGCGATCGCCGCCAGCGGCATCAAGGCGATGTTCTACAACGGTGACCCCATCCTGCGTGAGCGTACCGCCGAAATCATGGCCTTCCTGCGCGACCAGCGAATGGCATCGATCGCCACCATTTCGACCTTTGCCGAGGCCGGTGGACTGGCACACTACTCGCCGACAGTCAGCGGCTCATTCGACCGCACGGCGAGCTTTGTCGACCGCATCCTGAGAGGGGCGAAGCCGTCCGATCTGCCGGTCGAGGAGCCCACGAGTTTCGAGTTCGTCATCAACCTCAGGACCGCCAAGGCGATCGGCTTGACCATCCCGCAAAGCGCATTGCTGCGCGCCACCGCGGTGATCGAATAGCCCATGCAACTCGCCATCCGCTTCGACGACGTGGCCCAGGCCGCGCAGCGCCTGCACGGCGTGGCGCATCGCACCCCGGTGCTGACCTCGCGACATGCCGATCAGATCACCGGCGCGCGTGTGTTCTTCAAGTGCGAGAACTTCCAGCGCATGGGCGCCTTCAAGTTCCGCGGCGCCTTCAACGCGCTCAGTCAGTTCACGCCCGCGCAGCGCAAGGCCGGCGCGATCGCGTTTTCCTCCGGCAACCACGCGCAGGCGGTGGCAATGTCGGCACGGCTGCTCGGCATGCCTTCGGTCATCGTCATGCCGCAGGACGCGCCGCAGGCCAAGCTGGCGGCCACACGCGGCTACCAGCAGGGCGTCGCCGGCAGCGAGCTGATCCTGTTCGACCGCTATAGCGTGGACCGCGAAGCGCTGACCCGGCGCATCGCCGCCGAGCGCGGCTTGACGCTGATCCCACCTTACGACCATGCGCATGTCATGGCCGGGCAGGGCACGGCGGCGCTCGAGCTGATCGAGGAGGTGGGTGCACTCGACGCGCTGCTGGTGTGCGTGGGCGGTGGCGGGCTCATCGCCGGTTGTGCCGTCGCGGCCAGGCACCTGCTGCCGGGCATCGCGGTGCACGGCGTCGAGCCCGAGGCCGGCAACGACACCCAGCTCAGCCTGCAGCGCGGTGAAATCGTGCACATCGACACGCCGCGCACCATCGCCGACGGCGCACAGACTCAGCACAGTGGCCAGCTCACCTTTCCGGTGATCCAGGCCTTGGTGACGAGTGTGCTCACCGTCAGCGATGAACAGTTGGTGGCGACGATGCGCTTCTTCGCCGAGCGCATGAAGATCGTGGTCGAGCCCACCGGCTGCCTGGCCGCGGCAGCGCTGCTCGAAGGCGCGATCGACCTGCGCGGCGCACGCGTCGGCATCATCGTCAGCGGCGGCAACGTCGACCTGGCGCGATATGCGGCGCTGCTGAGTGGCGCCGCCTGAGCGCCGCGGCCGCCGGCTACGAGCGGTTGCGTGCACGCACGGCCTCGCGCCGCGCTTCGATGGCCTCGGCGCCGACATTGGCGTTGAATTCGCGGCTGCGAGCCTTCTCGAGCTGCATGCCTTCGCCGAAGGGCAGCGCGAAGCCGTCGTCGATGATTGCCTTGTAGCGCACCAGCATCTCCGGCACGCAGCTGAGCATGTCGCCTGCCATCCGGCGAGCCTCGTCGAGCAATTGCCCGGCCGGCACGACGTGGTTGACGAAGCCCCAGGCCGCAGCCTGCTCCGCGCCGACCCAGTTGCCGGTGAGCGAGAGCTCGCGCGCACGGTAGATGCCGATGGCGCGGCTGAGCTTTTGCGACAGGCCCCAGCCCGGCGCCACGCCGATGCGTGCATGCGTATCGGCAAAGCGTGCGGCGGGGCTGGCCAGCAGCACGTCGCAGGCCAGCGCCAGCTCGAAACCGCCGGTCACCGCCGCGCCGTTGATGGCGCCGATCACCGGGCCGGAAAAGCGCTGCAGCGCGGCCACCGGGTCGCGCGGCGCGATGCCGTGTTCGCCGCCGCCGAGCGCGGCCTGGCCGCTGCCCAGTTCCTTGAGGTCCAGCCCGGCGCAGAAGGCCTTGCCCGCACCGGTGAGGATGAGCACGCGCACGGCGGGGTCGGCTTCCATTGCGTCCAGGCGCTCGGTCAGTTCGGCCATCAGGGCGCGTGACAGCGCGTTCAGCGCCGTCGGCCGGTTGAGTGTCAGCACGGCATAGCCGGAAGGGTGGATCTCCGTCTGGACCAGGGCGTCGTTCATCGTGTTCCTCGCGCTTTGAATCATTCTGTCAGAAGGGTGGGTCGCAGCGCAGTTGCAATGGCTCGCCGCTGAGAGGGTGCTCGAAGTGCAGTGCGCAGGCGTGCAGCAGCAGGCGGTCGGCACGCTCGTGCACCGCCGGCGGTGCATACATCGCATCGCCCAGGATCGGGTGGCCGATGGCCAGCAGGTGCAGACGTAGCTGATGGGTGCGGCCGGTCAGCGGCTGCAGCAGCAGGCGCGTGGCCTGGCGCGCGGCGTCGAATTCGATCACCTGCCAGTCGGTCCGCGAGGGTCTGCCCATCGCGGCGTCGACCTTTTGCCGCGGGCGGCGAGGCCAGTCCGCCGCCAGCGGCAGCTCGATGCGCCCGGCAGCTGCCGGCAGGCGGCCGTCGACCACAGCGACATAACGCTTCTCGATGCGCTGCGCCGCGAAGGCGAGGCTCACGAGGCGCTGCACATGCGCGCTGCGGGCGAACAGCATCAGGCCGGAGGTGGCCATGTCCAGCCGGTGCACCACCAGCGCGCCTGGCCAGTGCGCCTGCACCCGGGCCGACAGGCAGTCCTGCTTGTCGTCGCCGCGCCCCGGAACGGCCAGCAACCCGGCTGGCTTGTCGACCGCGATCAGTGCATCGTCGACATGCAGGGCGGTCAGCATCGGGGCGGCGGGCGGAAAAACAGACGGCACCTTTGCAGGTGCCGTCGGTCAGCGGCGCAATGAAGAACTAGCGTCCGTACACCTTGCCGAACAGATCCCAGGTCTTGCCGCTGAAGCGGGCCAACTGCTCGCGTTCGATTGGATAGAAGTCGTCGGACGCGGTCTTGACGTTGACGCCGGGCAGCAGCATCGGCAACGTTATGTCCAGGGCGGCGGCCTGCTTCATGACGTTCTCACGCGTCAGGTTGTCGCCGCATTGCTTCAACACCTGTACCAAGCCCTGGGCCACGGTGTAGCCGTAGACCGTCTGCGCATCCTTCTTGTCGGCGGAAGGTTGGTACTTGTCCATCCAGGCGAGCCAGTCATCCCACTCCTTGCCCTTCTGCCACTGCGGGTCGGTCGGGTCCTTGATGTACTGAGCCGTGATGATGCCGACGCCGTTCTCCAGCCCTGCGGGCGTCATCACCGTGCCCACCGACGCCGACACGCTGTTCAGGTAATGCGTGGGCTTCCAGCCGATCTCGGCCGCCTTCTTGATCGCCTGCGCGGCGAATTTCGGCGTGGTGATGTTGAAGAAGGTGTCGGCGCCTGAGCCTTTCAGCGACACCATCTGGCTGTCAACCGTGGGGTCGGTGACCTCGTAGCTGATCTTCGAGACGATCATCGACTTGCCTTTTTCGCCGAGGCCGTCCTCGAAGCCTTTCAGGTAGTCCTTGCCGTAGTCGTCGTTCTGAAAGAGGATCGCGACCTTGGCGTTGGGCTTGGTCTCCAGCAGGTGGGCCGCGTAGATCTTGGCCTCGGACTGGTAGTTCGGCTGCCAGCCCATGGTCCACGGGAAGTTCTTCGGATCGCCCCACTTGGTGGCGCCGGTGGCCACGAACAGGTGGGGCACCTTCTTGTCGTTCATGTACTTGTGGATCGCCGAGTTCGGCGGCGTGCCCAGCGGCTGGAACAGGATGAAGACCTCGTCTTGCTCGACCAGCTTGCGCGCCTGCTCCACCGTCTTGGCCGGGTTGTAGCCGTCATCGACGCTGATGTATCTGATCTTTCGCCCGTTGATGCCGCCTTCGGCATTGATCTTGTCGAAATACGCGCCGATCGACTTGCCAATCGAGCCGTAGGCCGAGGCCGGGCCCGAGTACGGGTTGATGTTCCCGACGACGATTTCCTTGTCGTTGGCGCCCGTGTCGTACTTCTTCTGCGCCAGCGCGGAGCCGGCCAGGGCCAGCGATGCCAGGCCCGCGGCGGCGAGCTTGAAAGTCTTCAGCTTCATGGTCCGGTGTCTCCGTGTGTTGGAAGGTGCAAAAGATAACGCGCGTCGCGCCGGATCGAGGACGGGGTGAACCCGCGGTCCCGCCCGGCCGGCCGTGAAAAGAAGACGGCAGCCCGAGGGCTGCCGTCCGCTGCAGGCCAGGGTCGGTTCAGCGGCCGTAGACCTTGCCGAACAGCACCCAGGTCTTGCCGTCGAACTTGGCCAACTGCTCCCGCTCGATCGGGAAGAAGTCATCCGGCCCGGTCTTGACGTTCACTCCGGGCAGCAGCCTCGGCAAGGTCATGTCCAGGCTGGCGGCCTGCTTCATGATGTTCTCGCGCGTCAGGTTGTCACCGGCCTGCTTCAGCACCTGCACCAGGCCTTGCGCGACGGTGTAGCCGTAGGTGGCGTTCACGTCATTGATGTTCCCGCTCGAGTTGTACTTATTGAACCAGGCGACGTAGTCGTCCCAGTCCTTGCCCTTCTGGAACTGCGGATCGGTCGGGTCCTTGATGTAGCTGGCGGTGTAGATGCCGATGCCATTCTCCGGGCCGGCCGGCGTCATCACCGAGCCGACCGAGGCCGACACGCTGTTCAGGTAGTGAGTCGGCTTCCAGGCGATCTCGGCCGCTTTCTTGATGGCCTGCGCCGCGAACTTCGGCGTGGTGATGTTGAAGAAGGTGTCGGCGCCGGAGGACTTGAGCGTGACCATCTGGCTGTCCACCGTCGGGTCGGTGACCTCGTAGCTGATCTTGGCGACGATCATCGTCTTGGCCTTGTCGCCCAGGCCGTCCTCGAAGCCCTTCAGGTAGTCCTTGCCGTAGTCGTCGTTCTGGTAAAGGATGGCGATCTTCGCGTTCGGCTTGGTCTCCAGGATATGCGCGGCGAACACCTTCGATTCGCTCTGGTAGTTCGGCTGCCAGCCCATGGTCCAGGGGAAGTTCTTCGGATCGCCCCACTTGGTGGCGCCGGTGGCCACGAAAAGCTGCGGCACCTTCTTGTCGTTCATGTACTTGTGGATCGCGGTGTTCGGCGGTGTGCCCAGCGGATTGAACACGATCAGCGCCTCTTCCTGCTCGACCAGCTTGCGCGCCTGCTCGACCGTCTTGGCCGGGTTGTAGCCGTCGTCGAGCGGGATGAACTTGATCTTGCGGCCGTTGATGCCGCCTTCGGCGTTGATCTTCTCGAAGTACGCGCCGATCGCCTTGCCGATCGCGCCGTAGGCCGAAGCCGGGCCCGAGTACGGGTGGATCGCGCCGATGAGGATTTCCTTGTCGCTGGCGCCCGGGTCGTACTTCTTCTGCGCCAACGCCGAGCCACCGACGGCGAGCGCTGCAATGCCTGCGAGAGCAAGGTGGATGGATGTCATGGACATGGTTCAGGTACTCCTTTGGTCAACAAGAAAGGAACTCCGGACAAGCACAGCGCCGCAGCCGGCTCAACCGGTCGGTCGCGCGCGCAGCTTGGCCCAGAGGCGGTGCAGGCCACCCATCACGCCGGTCGGCAGCAGGTACATCAGGCCGATGAGCAGCACGCCGTAGATGGCGGCCGGCGCCGACTTGGAGATTTCGTCCGCGATGTTCGGCACGAACTGGATGAAGATACCGCCGAAGATCGCACCTGGGATCGAGGCCAGCCCGCCGACCACCACCCCGACCAGCAGGAAGATCGACAAGGTCACGGTGAAGCTGTCCGGCGAGACGAAGGCCACGACGATCGCGCCCAGCGCGCCGGCCAGCCCGGTGTAGCCGGCCGAGGTGCCGAAGGTCAGCGACTTGAACACCGGCAGGTTGATGCCCATCGCGGTGGCGGCGATCGGATGGTCGCGGATCGCCACCAGTGCGCGGCCGACGCGGCCGCGCAGCAGGTTCCAGGCGAAGAGGAACATCAGCGCCGACACGAACAGCGTGAAGAAGTAGAGCCAGCGGTCGGGCGACAGCGGCTGGTCGAACAGCGTGAAGCTGAATGGCGGTTCCGGCTTGCTCAGCACGATGCCCTGCACGCCGCCGGTCAGGCCCTCGATCTTCTTGTACTTCAGCAACTGCGGCACGGCCAAGGCCAGCGCAAAGGTGGCGAGCGCCAGGAAGTGCCCGGCCAGCCGCAAGGCCGGAAAGCCGACCAGGAAGCCGAAGACGAAGCAGAACACGAAGGCCGCCGGCAGCGTGGCCCAGTAGGGCACGTGGTACAGCGACATCAATATCGCCGCGGTATAGGCGCCAAAGGCATAGAAGGCGCCGTGGCCCAGCGAGAACTGGCCGTTGAAGCCGGTGAGGATGTTCAGGCCGAGGATGGCCACCGCGTATACCAGCACCAGGTTGAACTGGAACACGCGATAGTTCTTCACCAGGAAAGGCAGTACCAGCAGTGCCACGATCAGCAGCGCGCTGCCGATCCACAACCACTTGCGGTCGTTTGTCTTCATTTCGCCCCCTTGGCGCTGCGCGCCGTCCCCCCGAGGGGGAGCGAGCACCTTCGGAACGGCCGTGCGGTGCTCGGGCTCATACGCGCACCACGACCTTCTTGCCAAACAGCCCGGCCGGACGAAGGGTCAGCGTGGCCACGATCAGCACCAGCGCCACGGTCAGTTTCAGCTCGGTGCCGATGACATAGGCACCGAGCAGGTTCTCGAGCACGCCGACGATAAAGCCGCCGATCACCGCGCCGAGCGGGTTGTCGATGCCGCCTAGCAACGCTGCGGCAAAGCCGTACAGCAGGATGCCGGCCATCATGTTCGGGTCGAGGAAGACGATCGGCGCAACCATCATGCCGGCCACCGCACCGATGGCCGCTGCCAGGCCCCAGCCCAGACCCAGCATCCACGACACTCGGATGCCGACCAGCCGTGCCGAATCGGGGTTCTGCGCGGCGGCGCGCATCGCCAGGCCGACCGGGGTGAACTTGAAGAAGGCGAACAGCCCGAGCAGCACCACCATCAGCACGCCGGCCGAGCCGAACTGGTGCGCCGAGAAGTACTTCGTGGTCAGTGCCGAATCCTTGGGGAAGGGGCTGTCGAAGGCCTTGATGGTGTGGTCGAAGAACCAGCCCGAGAAGGCGTTGAAGATCAGCAGCAGGCCGATGAAGACGATGACGTTGGTCATCACCGGCGCCTTCTCGATCGGCCGCAGCACGATGCGCTGCACCAGCAGGCCGCCGGCGAAGGACACGGCCACGGTGAAGAAGAATGCGCCCCAATAGGGCCAGCCGCTTTGCATCAACCACCAGGCGACGAAGGTGCTGAAGGTGGCCATCTCGCCCTGGGCGAAATTGATGTGGTGCGTGGCCTGGTAGATCATCACCAGCGCCAGCGCCACCGAGCCGTAGATGATGCCGTTGGCCAGGCCGGAGAAGATCTGATAGAGCAGCGCTTCCATGATGTCAGTACCCCAGGTACGCCTTGCGCACCGACTCGTCGTTCTTGATCGTCGCGCTCGGGCCCGACAGTGCGACACGGCCGGTTTCCAGCAGGTAGGCGTGGTCGGCCAAGTCCAGCGCCAGGCTGGCGTTCTGCTCGACCAACAGCATGCTCACACCGTCTTCCTTGTTGATAGTGCGCATGATGCGGAAGATCTCGGCCACGATCAGCGGGGCCAGGCCGAAGGACGGCTCGTCCAGCAGCAGCAGCTTCGGCCGCAGCATCAGCGCGCGACTGATGGCCAGCATCTGCTGCTCGCCACCCGACAGCGTGCCGGCCTGCTGGTGACGGCGCTGCTTGAGGATGGGAAAGCGCGTGAACATGCGCTCCATGTCCTGCGCCATCTCGGCCTTATTGCCGCGCACGTAGGCGCCCAGGCGAAGATTCTCCTCGACCGACAGGCCGGTGAAGGTACCGCGGCCGTCGGGCACGTGGGCCACGCCCATGCGCACCACGGCTTCGGTGGACTTGCCCACCAACTGCTGGCCATCGAACTGGATGCTGCCGCTGGTCTTGACGATCTGGCACAGCGCGCGCAGCGTGGTCGTCTTGCCCGCGCCATTGGCGCCGAGGATGGCGGTGATGTGCCCGGCCTCGAGCGAGAAGTCCACGTCGTACAGCACCTGCGTCGCGCCGTACGACGCGCACAGCTTGTTCACTTCCAGCAGCTTAGACATTGGCTGGCGCCCCCAGGTAGGCTTCGATCACGTCCGGGTGGCTCTGGATGTGCGCGGGGTTGCCTTCGGCGATCTTGCGGCCGAAGTTCAACGCGACGATATGGTCCGACACGCTCATCACCAGGCTCATGTGGTGCTCGACCAGCAACACGGTGATGCCGAGGCGGTCGCGCGCGTCACGGATGAGCCGAGCCAGGTCGCCCAGTTCCTCGTGGTTCAGGCCGGCGGCGGGTTCGTCCAGCAGCAGCAGCTTCGGCTCGGCCGCCAGCGCGCGCGCGAACTCCACGCGCTTCTGTGTGCCGAAGGGCAGGTCGCCGACCGGCCGGTCCTGGAATGGCGTCAAACCGAGTTCGTCCATGATCTTGCCGGCACGTTCGCGCAGCCGCTCTTCCTCGGCCGACACGCGCGGCAGCCGCAAGGCGCTGGCCAGGAAGCCCGATGACGAGCGGCAATGCGCGCCGACCATGACGTTCTCGCGCACCGGCATGCTACGAAACATGGCCAGGTTCTGGAAGGTGCGGCCCATGCCCAGCCCGGCTATCTGATGCGTGGGCGTGTTAGTGATCGACTTGCCTTCGAACAGGATGTCGCCGGCCTGGTACTGGTACAGCCGGCTCAGGCAGTTGAACAGCGTGGTCTTGCCGGCGCCGTTGGGGCCGATCAGGCCGCAGATGTCGCCCTTCTTCACATCGAAGCTCACGCCGTCGAGGGCGACGATGCCGCCGAAGCGCACGGTCACGCCACGCACGCTGAGCAAGGGTTCCGCGCTGTTCGACATGGGTCAGTGGCCTCGCCTCTATGGGTCTCGTGGGCTGCCCCTGGGCAGGAGCGAGCGGGTTATAGGCTGCAACCGTGCCCTCTGGCAATCAGAGCTTGCACTGTCCCTCCTGCGACAGCGCTTGTCGGGCGTGGGTTGCGCGCGACGACCCCCTGCCTGGGCGTTGACGCAGCGCGCGCTTGCGCGGACATTTGCGCCTTCCATTCAACGACTGAAGGAGGCCGCCATGATTGACCTGCATCCCGTGCCCGCAGTCGGCCAGCGCGCAGCGCCGGCAAGTGCAGCGTTGACTTGCGCAAGCATTGACAGCGCGCTGACCCGCAGGGCCTGAACTCCGGCCCCGCGGGCCGTGCCGGCGACCAGCGCCGGCCGACTCCGATACCCCTTTGCCCTACCGGCCATGCCGCGATTCGCGGCGCGGCTGCCTGGGTGCGCGTGCGCACCCGAACCATCGGACTCGTCACACACAAATGATCGACTCTCTCATCGATATCGAACGCCTGCATGCCATCGGCCTGACGGCGCCCATCGTTCAACAGCTGACGCGGCTGCCGGCGCTGCATGGTCAACCCAACGTGATGCGCGTCACCGAAGTGCAGCGCGAAGGCCTGACGCTGCACGACGGCGAAGGCGAACACGCCGCACGTGCGTTGCCGCAACTGCTCAGCGCCCTGCGCGATCAGGGCGATGCGCTGGCGGTCGGCGACTGGGTACTGGCCGAGCTTTTCCCGCACGGCGAATGGTGGGTGCACACGCGCGTGCCGCCGGTCACGCAGATCGCGCGGCGCCTGCACGACGGGCGCGACAAGGTCACACGCACCGTCATCGTCAGCAATGTGGACACGGCCTTGCTGGTGATGGGTGCGGACATGGACTTCAGCCTGCAACGGCTGGAGCGCTACCTGGCGCTGGTGCGCCTGGCGGGTGTGCAGGCGGTGGTGGTGCTGACCAAGGCCGACACCTGCGACGACATGCCAGCGCGGCTGGACGCCGTGCGCGAACTGCTGCCGCCGGACGTGTGTGTCGTGGCCGTGAACGCGCTGCGCGAGCAAAGCCGCGTGGCCCTGGCCGCCTGGCTCGGCATGGGCCGCACGCTGGTACTCCTGGGCAGCAGTGGAGCCGGCAAGAGCACGCTGACCAACACCTTGGTCGGGCACGATGCGCAGGCCACCGGCGCGGCGCGCCGGGGCGATGGCCGTGGGCGCCACACGACGACCACACGTTCCCTGCATCGCACACCCGAGGGGGCTTGCATCATCGACACGCCGGGGCTGCGCACCTTGCGGCTCGATGCCGACGAGGGGGCGCTGGCCGCGAGCTTCGTCGATATTGCGCAGTTCGCCGCCAGGTGCCGCTTCCGCGACTGCCGGCATGAACAGGAGCCGGGTTGCGCGGTGCGCGAGCAGGTTGCGCCGCAGCGCCTGCGCAGCTACCAGAAGCTGCTGCGCGAGGCGCAGCGCGACACGCTCAGTGCGTTGCAGCGCAAGCAGCAGGTGGCGCTGTGGAAAGCGCGCTCGCGCGCCGCACGCAGCCGCTGCCAGGCAAAGCGCCACTGAAGCGGGGCGATCCGGGTTACAATCGCGGCACAGACATGCACAGGACCGTTTTTTCAAGGTCTTCTCCGCTTCACCGCCCAAGCTACCCTAGCAACGGCCGGCCCGGTTTGAACCCCCCTGTTTGATGTTTCTTGAGTGTCTCTGTCCGCGCCTTCATTGTCGAAAGCGCGGTGGCTTTATGTTTAACCAATCCACTTAAGGAATTTCATCCATGGATACCCCCACCCAGACTGGCATCGTCAAATGGTTCGACGACGGCAAGGGCTTCGGCTTCATCACGCCGGAATCCGGCGGCAAGGACCTGTTCGCTCACTTCAGCGAAATCAAGACCGGCAGCGGCTTCAAGACCCTGCAGGAAAACCAGCGCGTCGAGTTTGAAGTCAAGCAAGGCGCCAAGGGCCCGCAAGCGGCCAACATCCGCACGCTGTAATAGCGCACCACGACGAAGGCGGCACCGCAGCGATGCGGTGCCGCTTTTTGCTTGTGGCGCATCCAGCGACCGCCGCGAACTGGCTCCGCCAGGCCGCTGGCGGTGCCCCCTTTGAGGGGGAGCGGCGAAGCCGCTACGGGGGTGGTTCCATTTCGATCTGCAGTGCTTCGAGAAAGCGCGACACCATGTTGTAGCTGGCCACCGTCGCGGTCAGCTCGACCAGTTCGCGGTCACTGAAATGGCGGCGCACTGCATCGAACAGCGGCGGTGCCACCTGCACCGTCAGCGTCATGGCCTCGGCGTAGGCCAGCACGTCGCGTTCGCGCCCGTCGAACAAGTTCGACTCGCGCCAGCGCGCCAGCGCGTCGATCTGCGCCTGTGGCATGCCTTCGGCCCGGGCCACCGGCGCATGTTGCGCGAACTCGTAGGGCGCGCGGTTCAGCAGCGCGACGAGCAGGATGACCAGCTCGCGCAGCCGGCCATCGAGCACGGTGCGGCTGCGGATCGCGCCCATATGGGTGTTCCAGCCGTCGGCCACGCTCGGGCTGTGCAGCAACTGCTTGTCCAGGTTGAGCAGGCGGCCGCCGCGGCGCTGCAGCAGTCGCTGCGCCAGCGCCGCGTCCACGCCGGGAGCGTCGGCTTGCAGATCGGGAAGTCGTGCCATGCCGTAATCCTTGCGCCGCGCCGCGGCGTGAAAAGAAACGATACACGACGAAACCTGCGCGAAAGGACACCCGCACCGCGCACCTGCACCATGGGCATGTCTTCAACTCGGCGGGCCAAGGCCCCAAGGAAATGCACATGAAAACCTGGATCAAGAGAACGCTCATCGGTGTGTTCGGCGCCGCCATCCTCGTCGGTGGGCTGGCCGCCTGCGGACACCGCCACCATGGCTGGGGCGGCACGCAGCTGAGCGCGGAAGATGCCGCCAAGTGGCGCGAGCGGCTGCTCGAGCGCGCCGGCAAGGAGCTGCAACTCGACGACACGCAGAAGCAGCGCCTGGGCACGGTCTTCGACAAGATGCGCGAGCAGCGCGCGGCGCTGGTGGGCACCACCACCGACCCGCGTGCCGAACTGGGCGCATTGGTCAGTGGCGAGCGTTTCGACAAGGCGCGCGCGTTGGCCCTGGTCGACGAGAAGACCAACGCCATGCGCAGCGCCAGCCCGCAGACCATCGACGCGCTGGCCGCGTTCTACGATGGCCTGAAGCCCGAGCAGCAGCAGAAGCTGCGCGACTTCATGAACCGGCGCGGCCGCGGCGGCTGGCGCTCCTGAGCCTGCCCCGGGAAGGCAAGGCGTGGCCCTTGTTGCCGCGCCTTGCCGCTCATGGGAGCATTGCCGTCATGCACCGCATCCTGCTGATCGATGACGACGAATTGCTGGCGCCGCCGCTGGCGGCCTACCTGCAACGCTTCGACATGCAGCTCGACAGCGCCACGCGCCCCAGCACCGGCCTGGAGCGCCTGCGCGCGCAGACCTACGACGCCGCGATCCTGGATGTGATGCTGCCCGAGATGGACGGCTTCGAGCTGTGCCGCACCATCCGCAAGCACAGTGATCTGCCGATCATCATGCTCACCGCGCGCGGCGAGGTCATGGATCGCATCGTCGGCCTGGAACTGGGCGCCGACGACTACCTGCCCAAGCCCTTCGAGCCGCGCGAGCTGGCGGTGCGGCTGCAGACCATCCTGCGCCGCGCGCGCAGCGCACCGGCCGTCGACGCTCAGCCCTTGGACTTCGAAGGCCTGCACATCGACCTGGCGCGCCGCCAGGTGCGCCGGCTCGACCAACCGGTGGAGCTGACCGGCACCGAGTTCGAGCTGCTGGTGCTGCTGGCGCGCGAGCCGCAGAAGGTCTTCGACCGCGACCAGATCCTCAACCGGCTGCGCGGCCACGAAGCCGAGCTGCACACACGCGCGGTGGACATCCTGGTCAGCCGGCTGCGGCGCAAGCTCGAGCCGCTGGACTGCATCAAGACACTGCGCAATGCCGGCTATGCCTTTGCCGGGGTGCGGGCTTGAAGCGGCACGCCGCCGACGGTGCCTTGCGCGGGCGCTGGCGCCAGCGCATGCGTCGCTCGCTGGGCGCGCGTCTGGTGCTGCTGTTCTTGCTGCTGGCGCTGGCCACCACCGCCATCTTCCTGTTGGGTATGCAGCGTGCGCTGTCCGGCGGCTGGAGCGGCGTGGTGCGCCCGCTGGTGGGCGACTATGTCGACCGGCTGGCCGCCGACATCGGCTCGCCGCCTGACGTGGCGCGCGCCCAGGCGCTGGTGCAGCGCCTGCCGTTGTCGGTGCGCATCGACGGGCCTGCGGTGCACTGGGATTCGCATCCGCAGCGCCGCGCCTGGCATCGCGAACCCGACGATGCGCAAGGCGAGGGCCGCTGGCTGCTCAGCCGCAGCAGCGCCGACGGCCACCGCATCGTCTTTGGCCTGGGCGACCGCAGTTGGGCGACGCGGCCGCGAAACATCGGCTGGGCCACCCTGGCGGCGCTGCTGCTGCTCACCGCCGCGGCCTATGGCTACGTGCGCCACCTGTTCCGACCGCTGGACGACATCCGCGCCGGCGCGCTGCGCTTCGGCCAGGGCCATTTCGAGCCGCCGATCCCGGTGCGGCGGCGCGACGAGCTGGGCGACCTGGCCGAGCAGGTCAACACCATGGCGCGCGACATCCGCGGCATGCTCGATGCCAAGCGCGGCCTGCTGCTCGCGGTGAGCCACGAGCTGCGCTCGCCACTGACGCGTGCGCGCCTGAATGCCGAACTGGTGGCGCCGGGCGAGGCGCGCGACGCGCTGCTTCGCGACCTGGGCACGATGCGCGACCTGATCACCGACCTGCTGGAAAGCGAACGCCTGTCCGCCGGCCACGCCGCGTTGCAGCGCGAGCGCTGCGATCCGAACGTGCTGGTGTGTGGGCTGGTCGATGAGCAGTTTGCATCGGCCGGACTGCGTCTCGAGCTGGCCGCGGGCCTGCCGCCAGCCGAGCTCGACCCCGTGCGCCTGCGCCTGGCGCTGCGCAACGTTATCGACAACGCGCTGCGCCATGGCGCAGCGGCGGCCACGCCGCCGTGCATCCGCACCGTGGTGGCGCAGGGCATGCTGGAGATCAGCGTGCGCGATTTCGGGCCGGGCGTCGACGAGACACAGCTGGCCCGCCTGAGCGAGGCCTTCTACCGAGCCGACGCGGCGCGGCAGCGCAGCACCGGCGGCGTCGGCCTGGGCCTGTACCTGTGCCGCCTGGTGGCCGAGGCTCATGGGGGCACGCTACGCATCCGCAACGCGCATCCCGGCCTGGAGCTGACGCTGCGCCTGCCGCTGCATCGGCCCGACGCCGCGGCCTGAGCGCCTACTCGAAGCGCCCCAGGCGCACCGTGGTCATGCCCACCTTCAGGTTGGTGGTGCCCGGCATCACCAGCACGGTGTTGTCATAGGGTGCGCGAAACTCGTGCGCGCCATCGGTGGCGATCAGCTCGCCGGCCCGGGGCAGCACCTCCAGCCCGCAGAACTCGCGCACGAAGCGAAAGTCCAGGCTGCGCGCCACCACCGCTTCGGTGACACGCACCCGTTGCTGCTGTGCGGGCAAGGGGCGGGCGATGCGCCGCAGCCACGCGATGACGAAGGACTCGGCCAGCACGCCAGCGTGGCCCAGGAAGCGCAGCATCGTGTCCATCGCCACCTCGGCCGCCGCGCGTTCCCAGTGCTGGCCACATTCGATCAACACGGCGGTGCGCGCATCCTTCGGGTCGGCGAAGGAGCCGCGCTCGATCATGCGCAGACCGGCCGGGTGCCCGGTGTCGATGAGCAGCAGCTCGGGCACCTTCAGCTGCCGTGACAGCGCCGCGCCCTTCTCGCCACCGCGGCCGTCGGCGCCGCACACCATCAGCGGCTTGCAGGGCTCGTGCATCGAATGGATATCGAGCAGCAGATCGGCCGCATCCAGGTAGGGCCGCAGCTCGCGCGCGCGCCGCAGTTCGATCGAATCGCGCGGACCCGAAAGCGCCTCGTCGCCCCACACGCGGTTGAAGTCCTCGTCGACATAGCGGCTGCGGTCGGGGTCGGCCGGGTCCCAGCGCGCGAAGGCCGCGATGTTGCCGAAAGCCAGCGTCAGCCGGCCACGCTGCGGCTGCCATGACGACTGCTGGCCGAGCAGCGCATCCAGCGCGATGGCGCCGCAGATCTCGTTGCCATGGGTCAGCGCCTGCACCATCACACTGCGGCCCGGCGCGGCCCGAATCGAAGCTCCACACGTAGGGTGTGCCGGTGTTGCCCGGCGCCCAGCGCGACAGGTCCGGGGCTTGCAGCTCGATCGGGCTGGGCTGGCTCATCGCTACCTCTTTCGCTCTGGACAACGAAGAAAGCCCCGCACGGGCGGGGCTTCGGGGATCACGGACGGGCTGCGTTCAGTGGCGCTGCTGGATGCCGGCGATCGACCACGAGGGGCTGTCGCCGAAGCGCGTCAGGTGCCAGATCTCGTCGAAGTCCTCGGCCGGCGCGCCGATGTCCTCGCGGATCTGGCCGTGGAATCGCACGCTCACCACCTGGCGCTCGCCTTCCTTGGCCAAGTCCAGCACCTCGGCATCGACCTTCACCACATCGGTGGTCTGGTGCTTGTCGCCGCGATCCTGCAACTCGAGCTTGGCCACGGCGAACATCTCCGGCGTGGTGAAGTTGCGCAGGTCGTTCAGGTCGCCGGTGTCGTTGGCGGCCTGCATGCGGATGAAGATCATCTTCGCAATGCGTGAGAAACCTTCGGCATCGAAGTCCGACGGCAGCGTGCTTGGCACCACCGAGGCCACGGTCGACCCCGGCATCGGCGCCAGCCGGGTCGAACCGTCTGCCGACACTGTGGCCGCATCGGCCGCATTGCTGCGCGCCACCACCGGCGCTTCGGCAGGCTTGTTCCAGCTCGGTGTCACCGGCGGTGCGCCGGCCGTGGCCAGCTGGTCGCGCTGCGGAGCCTGCGCGCCAAATCGCCGCATCAGGAAGCGGATGACAAACAGCGCTGCTACGGCCAGCAAGGCCATCATCAGGAAGTTGCCGAAGGCCTCGCCCAGGCCCAGGTGACTCATCAGCGCGGCGATGCCCAAACCAGCGGCCAGGCCGGCGATCGGGCCCATCCAGCTGCGCTTGGCGGCGGGTGCCGCAGCAGCGCCGGCGGGCGCGGGCGAGTTGGCCGGTGCGGCCTGCTGCGGCGCGGCCGGCTTGGCCGGCGCCGCGCTGGGCATGTTGCGCTGCATGCCGCTGGACGAACCGCCGCCGAAGCGCTTGGCATCGGACACCGACGGCGCCACGGCCAGGGTCGAAGCCACCACCACCGCGACCGCAAACAACCAGTTCTTCATTGCAAATCCTTTTCAGAAGCCTCGACTTCAAACATCCCATGTGCGGGCCCATCGCCCGAACACAAGGCCTGCGGGCCCGTGTCTGCCCCGCAAACCCTGCGCCTTTGAATTGTGGCAGCTTGCGAAGTTCCGCGCGGCAGTGTTTGCTTGACCCCAGGCGAAGCGGGCCTTGGCCCGGTTGCGCGGCGTCGCCGGCGGCCTGTCACGCCCTCAGCCCGCCGCAGCCTCGCCCTGGATTGAGGCGGCGCGCAAGCGGATGCGGGCCCCGGCCAGGCCGACGCATTGGCCGGCGCGCAGCTTGCACGTCTTGCGCGTTTCTGCTTGCCCATCCACCTGCACCAACCCCGCCGCCACCATGGCCTTCGCCCGGCCCCCGCTCGGCGCCAGCCCGGTGGCCTTGAGAAGTGTGTCCAGCGTGATGAAGTCGCCGCGCAGCTCGAAGTCGATCTCGCGCATCAGTCGGCCGCTAGCAAGCCGAACTCCCGCGCCAGCAGCGCATAGGAGTGACGCCGCACCGCCGGGTCGTGGGCCCAGGTGTTGACCACCAGTTCGTCCAGGCCCAGCGTGGCGGCGAGCGCACGCATCTTCGCGCCCACCTGTGCCGCCGTGCCGACCAGTGCCTTGCGCCTTGTGGTCTCGACCGTGCGCATTTCCTCATCGCTGAAGCCGCGCGCCGCGATCTCGTCCGGCGCTTGCAGCGGCCCGAGCGCGCCGCGCATGCGGTCCACCCGCCAGCGCTCGCGGCTCAGCGCATGGTGCATGGCCTCGCCCTCGGTGTTGGCCGCCAGCGCCCAGACGCAGATCGTCGGCTGCGGCACCGGGTGGCGTTCGCTGGGCTTGTACAGGCTGCGGTACAGCTCGAGCGCCTGCTCGACACCCTGGCCGTCGGCAAAGAAGTAGGCGAAGGCATAGGGCAGGCCGAAGTGCGCCGCCAGCTGCGCGCCGTAGTCCGAGCTGCCCAGCACCCAGATCTGCGGCAGATGCGGCCCGCGCGGGTGCGCGATGACGCCGTGGTGCGGCTGGCCCGCCGTCCACCACTGCAGGTCGCGGATCTGCTGCGGGAAGTTCTCCGCCGCGGCGTAGGCGTTCGGATTCAACAACTGCGCGGTGCGCATGTCGGCGCCGGGCGCGCGGCCCACACCGAGGTCGATGCGCCCGGGCGCCAGCGCCTCGAGTACGCGGAACTGTTCGGCCACCTTCAGCGCCGAGTAATGCGGCAGCATGACGCCGGCGCTGCCGATGCGCATGCGCGTGGTGCGCGCCGCCACCGCAGCCATCAGGATCTCGGGCGCAGTGCCGACGATGGTGGCCAGGCTGTGGTGCTCGCTCAGCCAGAAGCGGTGGTAGCCGAGCTGCTCGCAATGCACCGCCAGCTCGAGCGTGTCGCGGATGGCCGCGTCCTCGCTGGAGCCGGCGAGCGAGATCGACTGGTCAAGTACCGACAGTTTCATGGCGCGAGGATGCCACGCCTGCGTCCACCTCGACCGATGCGGGTCTTGCTGCCGCGGCGGCCTTGATCAGGTCGGCCGCCTTCTCTGCGATCATGATCGTCGGCGCGTTGGTGTTGCCGCTGACCACCTGCGGCATGATCGACGCGTCGATCACCCGCAGCCCCTGCACGCCGCGCACGCGCAACTCTTGGTCGACCACGTCCATCGGCCCCGCGCCCATGCGACAGCTGCCCACCGGGTGGTACACCGTGTCGGCATGGCCGCGGATGAACTGCTCGATCTGCGCATCGTCCTGCGCCGCGGCGGAGCTGGCGAATTCCTTTGCGCCGTATGCCTCCAGCGCCGGCTGCTGCAGGATCTTGCGCATCAGCTTGACGCCGCGCACCAGCCGGTCGACGTCGTCGCGCTCGGACAGGAAGTTCGGGTCGATCAGCGGCGTGGCCATCGGGTCGGCACTGGCCAGGCGCAAGCTGCCGCGGCTCTTCGGGCGCAGCAGGCAGACATGGCTCGAGTAACCATGTCCGAACACCGTCTTGCGGCCATGGTCGACCAACTTGCCGATGACGAAGTGCAGTTGCAGGTCGGGCGTGGCCTCGCCCGGCTGGCTCTTGATGAAACCGCCGGCCTCGGCAAAATTGGTGGTCAGCATGCCGCTGCGCTGCCGCCGCCACTCGGCGATGCCCTTGATGACGTTGACCATGCCGGCGAAGGACAGGCCGAACAGGTCTTTCAGTTGCGGCGCGTCGTAGCACAGCACCAGGTCGATGTGGTCGTGCAGGTTGGCGCCGACGCCGGGCAGGTCGTGCACCACGGCAATGCCATGCTGCTGCAACTGCGCGCCTGCGCCGATGCCCGACAGCATCAGCACCTGCGGCGACTGCAGCGCGCCGGCGCACAGCAGCACCTCGCGCTTCGCCTTCAGCTGCTGCAACGCGCCGCCGACACGCACCTCGACACCGACAGCGTGCTTGCCCTCCATCAGGATGCGCGTGGTGTGCGCATCGGTCATCACCTGCAGGTTGGGGCGACCGAGGTGTGGCGTCAGGTAGGCCTTGGCGGCGCTGAAGCGCTCGCCGTTCTTGTGCGTCACCTGGTACATGCCCACGCCTTCCTGCTGCTCACCGTTGAAGTCGGTGTTCAGCGGGTAGCCGGCCTGCTGACCCGCCTTGACGAACTCGGGGCCGAAGCGGTTCGGGCTGCGCAGATCCATCACGTTCAGCGGCCCGCCCTGGCCGTGCAGCGCACTGCGGCCGCGCTCGTTGTGCTCGGACTTCAGGAAGTACGGCAGCACGTCGGCCCAGCCCCAGCCCGGGTTGCCCGCGGCCGCCCAGGCGTCGTAGTCCTCGCGCTGGCCGCGGGTGTAGATCATGGCGTTGACCGAACTGGAGCCGCCCAGCACCTTGCCGCGCGGTTGGTAGCCGATGCGGCCGTTCAGACCCGGCTGCGGTACCGTGTCGAAGGACCAATTGATCTTGCCGAGCTTGGGCATCAGCGCCAGCCCGGCCGGGCAATGGATCAGCACGCTCTTGTCGGCGGGGCCGGCTTCGAGCAGGCACACCTTGGCGTTCGGGTCTTCACTCAGCCGGCCTGCGAGCACGCAGCCGGCCGAGCCGCCGCCGATGATGATGTAGTCGTACATGTGCAGTCTCCTTGCTTCGGTCGAATGGGCGCGCGGCATCTTAGCGGCCGCCCGCCGGCGCGGATTAGGGGCGCCGCTCCTTGCCAAATCGGCGCTCGCCCGGGCAGTTCAGCGCAGCGGCATGTCGAGCAGGCCTTCCAACGCGTCCAGCGCCTGTGCCGCGGTCTCGACCTTGATCGTCGCCATGCCCATCGCCTTGGCCGGCTTCAGGTTGATGCCCAGGTCGTCCAGGTAGACGCAGGCCTCGGGCGCCACGCCCAGCAGTTCGCAGGCATGGCGATAGATGCGCGGGTCGGGCTTGCGCATGTTCAGCTTGCTCGACTCCACCACATGCTCGAACAGCGCCATGATCTTTGTGACCTGCGCCGCCGTCTCGGGCGAGCGTGTCATCGACGGGCCGTGGCCGGCCGGCATGTTGTTGGTGATGCAGGCGATGCGAAAGCGCTCGCGCACACGCTTCAGTGCCTCGACCATTTCCGGGCGCACCTCGCCGCTGAGCAGCCCGAGCACGGTGTGGCCCGACAACTCGCCGCCGAGCGCGCGCGCCTCGGCCTCGAACAGTTCGGCGAAGCGGTCCAGGCCGATCTCGCTGCGCTCCATCTGCGCCCAGGCGTTGTGGTCGGGGGCGACGGCGTTGACGCGGCGGATGAAGTCGCGTGGCAGGCCGAGTTCGGCCTCGTAGCGGTTGAAGGCCTCGAAGGGGCTGGTCAGGATGACGCCGCCGAAGTCCCACAGGACGGCCTGGAATTTGTCGTTCATGCGCCGATTGTCAGCCGCTGCGTGCCGGTGCAGCGTCGCGTGCGCGACCCGCCCACTGGCTGGCCAGCACCGCCAGCAGCAGCGCCAGGCCTGCCGCATCGGTGACCCAGCCGGGCTTGATCAGCAGCAATGCCGCGGCCACCAGCGCCACACGCTGCCAGGCGCTGCATTCGCGCAGCAGGTAGCCGAACAGGCCGGCCGCCAGCAGCACGCAGCCGATGCTGGCGCTGGCCACCGCCGACAGCACCGTGGTCCACGGGCCGATCATCAGCAACGCCGGCTCGTAGACGAACATGAAGGGCACGATGAAGCCGGCCGCGCCGATGCGCATCGCCTGCCAGCCCGACTGCCACATGTCGGCCTTGGCCAGCCCGGCGGCGGCAAACACCGCCAGCGCCACCGGCGGCGTGATGGCCGACAGCACCGCGAAGTACAGCGCGAACATGTGCGCGGCCGGCGTGGCCACGCCGAGCTTGATGATCGCCGGCACCAGCAGCGAGACCATCACGATGTAGGCCGGCGTGGTCGGCATGCCCATGCCGAGCACGATGCCGGCCACGGCGGTGAGCAGCAGCGCCAGCAGCAGGCTGTTATGCGCCAGCGCGATCACCACCTGCGTGAAGCTGATGCCCAGCCCGGTGAGCGAGATGATGCCGATGACGATGCCGGCGCAGGCGCAGGCCATCGCCACCGCCAGCGCGTCCTTGGCGCCGCCCTGCAGCGACTCGAGCACCGTGCGCCAGCCGATGCCCTCGCGCGTGGACTTGCGCAGCAGCGCCACCGGCAGGCACGACAGCGCGCCGACCAGCGCGCACAGCGGCGCCGAAAACGACATCGACATGCCGCCCAGCACGATCAGGATCGGGATGAACAGGTGCCCGCGCTCGGCCAACACCGCAACCAGGCGCGGCAGTTCACTGCGCGGCAGCCCCATCAACCCCGAACGCTTGGCGTGGAAGTGCACGGCCGCGAACACCGCCACGTAGAACAGCAGCGCCGGGATCCAGGCCCACACCGTCACCTGGAAGTAGCTGACCGCCAGGTACTCGGCCATGACGAATGCGGCCGCGCCCATGATCGGCGGCATGATCTGCCCGCCGGTGGAGGCGGTGGCCTCGACACCGGCGGCGAAGGCCGGCTTGAAGCCGCTGCGCTTCATCAGCGGGATGGTCATCGGCCCGTCGACCATGACGTTGGCCACCGCGCTGCCGGAAATCGTGCCGAACAGGCTCGAGCTGACCACCGACACCTTGCCGGGCCCGCCGGCGGTGTGGCCGGTGAGGGCCAGAGCGAAGTCCATGAACAGCTTGCCGGTGCCCGACTTCTCCATGAAGCTGCCGAAGAGCACGAACACGATCACGTAGGTGGCCGACACGCCGAGCGTCGAGCCGAAGATGCCCTCGGTGGACAGGTACATCTGCTCCAGCAGCACCTGCAGCTTGATGTCGGTGCCCAGCAGCGCATAGGCCAGGAACAGCATCGCGGTGATCGGCAGCGCCCAGCCGATGACGCGCCGCGTCGCGTCCAGCACCAACCCCAGCGCCAGCACCGCCAAGACCTTGTCCAGGGTGCTGAGGTCGTCGATGTAGATGATGCGGTTGGTGATGGACGAGTAGGTGACGAAGATGTGACCGATGACCGACACGCTGGCCAGGATCAGCACCGCATCCAGCCACCACAGCCGGCGCTGCCCATCGGCCGCACGCGCCGCCGGGTACAGCAGGTACACCAGCACCAGCGCAAACAGCAGGTGGCTGCCGCGGAAGATCAAGGCCTCTGGCGGGGCCATCGCCGTGGCCCACATGTGGTACAGCGACATGGCCACGGCAAGCGTGCCGGCCAGCCAGCGAGTGGCGGTGTTCAGGCGGTGTCCTGCAAGGGGTCGTGAGGCGGGGCAAAGGCGCGCCTACATCGCGCCCACTTCCTTGTAGAACTTGATGGCGCCGGGGTGGAAGGGCACGCCGATGTCCACCGCCATCATCTTGGGCGTCAGCCCGTCCATGGCCTTGTTGATGGCCACCAGGTCGCTCAGGTTGGCGACCAGGGTCTTGAGCATCGTGTACACCTGATCGGCCGGCAGCGAACAGGCGGCGACCAAGTGCGCCGAATAGACGATGGCATCGACGTCCTTGTCCTGCTTCGGGTAGGTGCCGGCCTTGATCGTGCCCTTGGTGTACCCCGCGTTGATCTTCTTCATCGCGCTGACGATCTCGTCGTTCACCGGCACCATGCGGATTTCGCGCCCGGCAGCCACGTCCATCACCGACGAGGCCGGGATGGTGGTGCCCAGCGTGAATACCTGTGCATGGCCGTCCTTCAGCATCGCCGCGGCATCGGTGTAGCTGTTGACGAAGCTGACCTTGGCGCTTTCGTAGCTCAGGCCCACCGATTTGAGGATGTGCGCCGAGATCGCCTCGGCGGTGTTGCCCTTGGGCTGCACGGCGATGGTCTTGCCCTTCATGTCGGCGACCGAGTTCACGCCCGAGTTCGCCAGCGCCACCATCTGGAAGTACTGCGGGTACAGGTTGGCCAGTTGGCACACCTTGGTCACCTTCTGCGGGTAGGGCGGCGCGCCGTTGATGCCGTCGACCGACGAGATGCTGTTGCCGAAGCCGATGTCGGCCTTGCCTTCGTCGATGCCGCGGACGTTGGCGATGCCCGCGCCGGGCAGCGTCTGCACCTGCAGACCGGGGATGGCTTTTTCCCACATGTTCTTCATCGAGCCGCCGAGCGGCACCCACACCCCGCCCTGCGGGCCGGTCATCAGGCGCAGGGCCTGCTGCGCCTGGGCCGGCGCGGCGATGCACAGCAGGGATGCCACGCAGGCGGCGGGAACGAGCCCGTGGAGGTGTGTGGTGCGCATGGTCGTGTCTCCATCTGGGTATTGGGGGTGCGGCGCAGTGTGCCAGCGCGGGCGCAAGCAGGGCATTGGTGCTATCGAGTACAACGGCAGTCGCGCCGCCGGAACCGCTGCGGCCAGGCCCGAAGGAGAACCCGATGTTGATCTTCCGCCCGCTCTTCGACCCGAGTTCGTCGACCTGGAGCTACCTGCTGGGCGACCGCGACAGCGGCGAGGCCGTGCTCATCGACCCGGTGTTCGAGCAACTGCGCCGCGACCAGACGCTGATCCGCGAATTGGGCCTGACGCTGAAGTGGACGCTGGAAACGCACGTGCACGCCGACCACGTCACCGGCGCCTGGCTGCTGCGCCAGCGCCTGGGCAGCCGCATCGCGCTGTCGGTGGACGGCGGCGCCAGCGGCGCCGACCGGCTGCTGCGCCACGGCGACCACGTGGCCTTCGGCGCGCGCCAGCTGCAGGTGCGCGCCACGCCCGGCCATACCAACGGCTGCCTGAGCTACGTGCTCGATGACGAGTCGCGCGTCTTCAGCGGCGACTGCCTGCTCATCCGCGGCTGCGGCCGCACCGACTTCCAGCAGGGCGACACCGCCGCGCTGTACCGCTCGGTGCACATGCAACTGTTCACGCTGCCCGGCCACTGCCTGGTGTACCCGGGGCATGACTACAACGGCATGGGCGTGAGCAGCATCGACGAGGAAAAGCGCTTCAACCCGCGCCTGGGCGGCGACGTCGGCGAGGCCGATTTTGCCGGCTTCATGCAGCATCTCGGCCTGCCGCACCCGAAGAAGATGGACCTGGCGGTGCCCGCCAACCTGCGCTGCGGCCGGCCCGAAGGCGACATCGTGCCGCCGGCCGACCCGCAATGGGCGCACCTGAACTTCAGCATCGCCGGCCTGTGGGAGATCACGCCGCATGCGCTGGCCGAGGTGGCCGGCAAGGTGCAAGTGGTGGACGTGCGCGAGCCGTCCGAGTTTGCCCTCGGCCTGGGCCACATCGATGGTGCGCTCCTGGTGCCGCTGGGTGAACTGGAATCGCGCCTGGGCGAACTGCCGCGCGATCGGCCCTTGGTGGCGGTGTGCCGCTCGGGCGCGCGCTCGGCACGCGCCACGGCGATGCTCGCCAAGGCCGGTTTCGCCGACGTGGCCAACCTGCGCGGTGGCATGCTGCGCTGGCGCGCCGAGGGTGGGGCGGTGGTCGGCGCCGGCGAGTAGTCAGAAATCCAGCTTCGGTCGCGGGATCGGCCGCACCGTCTCGTAGGCGCGTGCCGCACGCAGCACCAGCGCATCGCCGAACATCGGGCCGACGAACTGCAGGCCGATCGGCAGACCGGCCTGCGTCAAGCCGCAGGGGATGCTGCAGGCCGGCTGCTGCGTCAGGTTGAAGGGGTAGGAAAACGGCGTCCAGCCGAGCATGTTTTGCGGCGTCAGCGGCACGCTGCCGGCCGGGCGTGCATCGAAAGCCGGCACCGCCACCGCCGGCGTGACCAGCAGGTCGTAGCGCTGCATGAACTGGCGCATGTGCGAACCCAAGGCGCCGCGCGCCAGCGTCAGCCGCTGGATGTCCAGCGCGCTGTACTTCGAGCCTTTGCGGGCCTCGACCGCAAAGTCCGGGTCGGCCACGGCCTGCTGCTCGGGGCCGAGCGTGTTCCACAGTGTCCAGGCGCCCATGAACCACAACCCGATGCTGATGTCCAGCGGGTCGTCGATGCCGGGGTCGATCTCGTCCACGTGCGCGCCCAGCGCCTGCAACTGCTGCACTGCGGCGCGCACGGCGGCGGCCACTTCCGCGTCGATGCCCTGGGCGAAGCCCAGCGCGGGCGAATAGGCGATCTTCATCCCGTGGATGCCTTGGTCCAGGTGCGCCAGGTAGTCGTGGTCGTCGGCGGGCAGCGAGGTCCAGTCGCGTGCGTCGGGTTGTTTGAGCACGTTCATCATCAGCGCCGCGTCGCGCACGCTCATGGTGTGCGGCCCGAGGTGCGAGACCGTGCCCATCGGCGACAGCGGATAGGCCGGCACGCGGCCGAAGCTGGGCTTCAGGCCGAAGTTGCCGCAGAAGGCCGCCGGGATACGCACCGAACCCGCGCCGTCGGTGCCCACCGACAGCGGGCCCATGCCCGCGGCCACCGCCGCCGCCGTGCCGCCGGACGAGCCGCCGGGCGTCTTGCGCAAGTCCCAGGGGTTGCGCGTGATGCCGGTCAGCGGCGAATTGGTCTCGCCCTTGCACCCGAACTCGGGGGTGCAGGTCTTGCCCAGCAGTACCGCGCCGGCCTCGCGCAGCCGCGCGGTGGCCGGAGCATCCACGTCCCAGGGCTGCTTCGGGTCGACCGTGCGGCTGCCACGCAGCGTGGGCCAACCGCGCGCGAGGATCAGGTCCTTGATCGAGGTGGGCACGCCGTCGAGCACGCCGCAGGGGTGGCCGGTGCGCCATCGCGATTCGCTGGCTTGCGCCGACAGTCAGCGCCTCGTCCGCCGCCAGGTGGCAGAAGGCATTCAGCTTCGGGTTGAGCTGGTCGATGCGCGCCAGCACGGCGCGCGTGGCTTCCACCGGCGAGACGCGGCGGCTTCGGTACAGCTGCAGCAGCTCGATGGCGCTGCAGTCGGCAAGGTCGGTGGCTGTGTTCATGGCGGTGCCTCGTCGCGTCGTGCCTCGGTCGCCGGAGGATTGGCGGTTGGCGCGTGCAGCAACCTTAACAAGTTCGCGCGGGCATCAGGGCAGGGATTGCACGGCCAGCCGCTGCGGCAGAATGAATCGGCGGCCGCGGCCCTCGCCCCGGCACGCGTGCCGGTCCATGCACCCAAGGGAAGCCCGTGTCGATCGCGGAACTGTTCGCGCTGGCGCTGGAGCAGGCGCAAGCCGTGCTGTCGTCGCCGAAGGATCTGCTCGCCTATGTCGCGGGGGTGTTGGCCGCGTCCTTCGTCATCGGCGCCGCTTTCGTCAGGACCATGATTCCGCTGCGCTGGCTGGCCGTGGCCAGCAACCTGGGCTTCGTGATCTATGGCGCGCTGCATCCGCAGTACCTGACGCTGATCGTCGCCGCCGTGCTGCTGCCGATCAACCTGCACCGCGCGCGGCAGATGATGCGGCTGACACGCCGCGTCAAGGCGGCGGAATTGGCCAGCGACCTGAGCGGCCTGTGGCTGCGCCCCTACATGAAGGCGCGCCGGCTGAAAAAGGGCACGGTGCTGTTCCACAAGGGCGACCTGGCGGATCGGCTGTACTGCCTGGTCGACGGGCAGATCGAACTGGCCGAGATCGGCGTCATGCTCGAGCCCGGCAAGATCTTCGGCGAGATCGCCTTCTTCGCGCCCGACCGGCGCCGCACGCACACCGCGCGCTGCATCAGCGCCTGCACCGTGCTGATGGTGGACGAGGTGACGCTGAAGCAGCTGTACTTCCAGAACCCGTCCTTCGGCTTCCACCTGATCGGCCTGGTGGCGGGGCGGCTGTCCGAGGACGTGCGACGCATCGAAAAGCGCTTCAGCGGCAGCGACACGGCCGTGCCTCCGCAACATTGAGGACGAATTCGAACTAGGGTTTGCGGGCCGTGGCAAGCCGGAGTAGTCTTTTTCGCTGGGCGCTGCAGGCCCAACCAGGGGCCGCAGCGCGTGTAGGGGACACGGCATGAACAGGTTTGTGAACCGTTTTGCGCTGCTTCCCGAGGCGCCCACGCTGTCGAGCCGGCGCCGCGTGCTCGCAGGCCTGCTGCTCGTTGGCATCGGCCTGCCGCGCCGGACGCAGGCGCAGTCACCCCCCGTGCCGCTGGTCGGCGTGCTGGTGTCCACCGGGCTGCATCCGCTGGACTACATGCGCCAGGGGCTGCGCGATCTGGGTTTCGTCGAAGGGCAGAACGTGGCCTTCGCGTTCCGCTCGGCCGACGGCAACCCGCGCGACCTGCCGGGTCTGGCGCGCCACCTGGCCAGCCTGAAGCCCGCCGTGCTGTTCTGCGCCGGGCCGGCGGCGCTGGACGCGGCTGTTCACGCCACCAGCAGCGTGCCGATCGTCGCGCTCGACCTGGAAACCGACCCGCTGCGCAGCGGGCTGGTGCGCTCGGTGGAGCATCCGCGCACCAATGTCACCGGCGTCTTTCTCGACCAGCCGGGCTTTGCCGGCCGCTGGTTCGAACTGCTGCACCAGGCGCTGCCGCAGGCACGGCGCGTCAACCTGTTGTGGGACGCCAGCACCGGCCCATGGCAGCTGGGTGCCGCCAAGGCGGCTGCGCAGCGGCTGGGTTTCGACGTCGATGCGCTGGTGGTGCGCGACGACGGTGAGTTCGACCGCGAGCTCGCCGATGGCATGCAGCGCAGGCCCGAGGCGCTGGTGCTGCTGTCGTCGCCGCTGGTGCGCGCGCGCTCGAAGTCGATCGCCGAGTTCTGCGCCAGGCAGCGGCTGCCGGCGATCTCGCCCTTCATCGAGTTTGCGCAGGCTGGCGGCTTGATGTCCTACGGCCCGAACGTGCAGGACTTCTACCAGCGCGCGGCGGTCTTCGTCGACAAGGTGCTGAAGGGATCGCGCGCCGGCGACCTGCCGCTGAGCATGCCGAACAAGTATCAGCTGACGATCAACCAGCGTGCCGCCCGGGCCCTGGGGCTGACGCTGCCGCCGGCGCTGCTGGCGGCGGCGGGCGAGTTGATCGAATAGGCCGGGCCGCGGCCCAAGGGGGCGCGATGAATCGACGAAGGTTCTGCGCCAGCTTCACCGGCGCGCTGGTGTGGCCCGATTTGGGCCACGCGCAAGCCACACCGCGCCGCGCGCGCATCGCCGTTCTCGGCGGCAGTGTCGGCATGAGCGACCCAGCCACGATGAGAAGCATGGTCGAGCCCTTGCGCAAGGGCCTGCGCGAACTGGGGTGGATCGAGGGCCGCAACCTCGACATCGAATGGCGCTTCGCCGAAGGCAAACCGGAACGCTTGCCGGCGCTGCTGGCCGAATCGCTGACCTTCGCGCCCGACGTGCTGGTCGCCATCGGCCCGCGTCCCGCCTTGCTGGCCAAGGACGCGACACGCACGCTGCCGATCGTCGCGGTGCCGGTCGACGACCCGGTGCAGATGGGTCTGGCCGAAAGCTACGCGCGCCCGGGGCGCAACATCACGGGCCTGTCCGGCGCCTACCACGGCCTCCTGTCGCGGCGGCTGCAGCTGCTGAAGGACCTGGTGCCCGACGCGCGCCGTGTCGGCATATTGATGAACCCCTACACGGTGCCGCGCGCCACCCTTGAGCAGGGCGTGGACGAAGTGCGGCGCCAGATCGGCCTGGCGATCGTGGTGTTCGAGGCGCGCGGGCCCGAGGACTTCGACGCGACGCTGGCAGCGATGGCGCGCGACCGGCTGGACGGCGTGTTGATCCTGGCCGATGCCACCTACTACCTGCATCGCATGCGCCTGGGCGAATGGTGCACGAAGCAACGCCTGCCCTCGATCTGGGGCGGCGCCGGCTATCTGGACGCCGGCGGGCTGGCGTCATTCCAGGGTGATTTCGCCGAACTGTTCAAGCGCTCGGCGAGCCAGGTCGACAAGATCCTGAAGGGCACGCCGCCGGGCGAGATTGCCTGGGAGCAGTCGACCAAGTTCGAGCTGGTGGTGAACCTGAAGGCGGCGCGCGAGCTCAGGCTGAAGGTGCCGCAAAGCGTGCTGGTCAGTGCCGACGAGGTGATCGAATGACGCTGACACGCCGCCCGGTCTTGCTGGCCGCGTTGCCGCTGCTGGCGCCGGCATCGCCGACGCGCGCGCAGCGAGCGCAGCGTGTCGCCCGCGTCGGCATCCTCTCGGCGAGCGTGCCCCCGCCGGCCGGCGAACGCTGGACGGTGCACCGTGTCTTCGTCGAGCGCCTGCGCGAGCTCGGCTGGACCGAGGGCGTGAACCTGCAACTGGAGTTCCGCCACGGCCAGGGCACCGCGGCCGGCATTGCCGCTGCCGCCGCGGAACTGGCGGCGCTGCAGCCGGACGTGCTGCTCGGCGCGGGCACGCCGGCCATTCGCGCGCTGCTAACAGCGACGCGCACGGTGCCGATCGTCATGGCCGGCGCCGGCGATCCGGTCGGCACCGGGCTCGTCGCCAGCCTGGCGCGCCCCGGCGGCAACCTCACCGGCGTGTCGGTGCTCGGCCAGGAAATCATCCCGAAGGCGCTGGAGCTGCTGCGCGAGCTGCTGCCGAAGGCGCGCCGCATCGACCTGGTGGGCAGCGCCACGAACCCGAGCAACGACTTCTTCGCGCGGACCTGGGCCGACGCGGTGCGCGCCGCGGGCGTCGAAGGGCAGATGGTGATCGTGCCGCGCGTCGAGGACATCGAGTCCACGATCGCCGCCATCCGCGCCGATGCGGTCATGGTGCTGCCCGATCCGATGTACAACCCGGCGCGCGCGCGGCTGCTTGCCGCGGCCGCGGCCCGGCGGCTGCCGGTGGCCAACACGCAGGGCCGGGACTACGCGGCGGCGGGCAGCCTGATGAGCTATTCGGTCAACTTCGATGACCTGTTTCGGCAGGCCGCGGTGTACGTCGACCGCATCCTGCGCGGCGCGAACCCGGCCGAGACGCCGGTCGAGCAGCCGTCGCGCTACGAGCTGATCGTCAACCTGAAGACCGCGCGCGCGCTCGGCATCGAGGTGCCGCGCGCGCTGCGGCTGCGTGCGGACGAGGTGATCGAATGAAGCGACGCCTGTTCCTGCCGGCCATCGCCGTCGCCGCGCTGCCGGTGCGGTCGCTGCGCGCCAAGAGGCTCCCGCGCATCGGCTTCCTCAACGTGGGCGCGCCGAACCCCGACAACCCGTTCGTCCGGGCCATGGCGGAGGGGCTGCGCGAGCACGGCTTGATCGACGGGCAGACGGCCACCTTCGAATCCCGCTGGGCGAGTGGCCGCGTCGACGCGCTGCCGGCGCTGGCCGCCGAGCTGGCCGCGCTGCCGGTAGACGTGATCGTCACCGGCAACAACTTCGTCACCGCCGCCGCCAAGTCAGCGACCACTACGATTCCGATCGTCATGGTCCTCGGGGTGGATCCGGTGCGCAACGGCTTCGTCGACAGCCTTGCGCGGCCTGGACGGAACATCACCGGGCTGATGAACGAACCCGGCCAGCAGATCCACGGCAAACTGCTGGAGATGCTGAAGGAGGCGGCGCCCCTGGCCGAGCGCGTGGGCGTGCTCGTGCAGGAAGGTGTCGGTTACGACCGTACGCAGCTGGCCGAAGTCGCGCAGCACCTGCGGCTGCGCATGCTGCCGGTGCCCGAGGTGCGGCAGGCGCCGGACATCGAGCTCGCCTTCGACGCGATGCGCCGCGACGGTGCCCAGGCCTACTACTGCGTCGGCGGCTCGACCGTTTACATGGAGCGCGCCCAGGTGGCTTCGCTGGCGCTGCGCCATAGGCTGCCAGGCATGCACTTCTCGGCCGACTACGTGCGGGCCGGCGGCTTGCTCAGCCACGGCACCGACCTGCTCGCGCAGTACCGGCGCGCCGGCTGGTACGTGGCGCGCATCCTCGCCGGCGCGCGCCCGGCCGAGCTGCCCGTGGAGCAGCCGGCGCGTTTCGAAATCGCGATCAACCTGCGCACCGCGCGCACGCTTGGGCTGAAACTGCCGCAGTCGCTTCTGTTTCAGGCGGACGTGGTGATCGAATGAAGCGTCGACCGCTGTGCGCGCTGGCGGCCCTGTCGTTCGCGGCCGCGGTGTCGCCTTCGCCTGCACAGCCGGCACGTGCACGGCTGTGTGTCATGGCCGATGTCATGCGCGCATCGCCGGCGCATGTGGGCCTGATGCGGGGCCTGGCCGAACGCGGCTGGGACGAGGGGCGCAACCTGGATGTGGAGTCCGTCCAGCCCCACCGGGACGCCAAACAATCCGAAGAGCTGGCGCGCCGTCTGGCGCAACGCGGTTGCAACGTGATGCTGACCCAGGGCCTGCCCGCGACGCTGGCGGCGCAGGCCGGGGCGGCACAGACACCCAGGGTGTTCATCATCGCCAGCGATCCGGTGGCGCTCGGCCTCGTGGCGACACTGCAGCGCCCGGGCGGGAACGCCACGGGCCATGTCACGCCGGCGCAGGAGATCGCCGTCAAGCAGCTCAGCCTGCTGCGCGAACTGGCACCGGCCGCAAAGCGCGTCGGGATGGTCTTCGGGGCCGGCAATGCCAGCATGCTGCTCAGCGTGCAAGGCGTCGAGGCGGCGGCCAGGCCCTTGGGCCTCGTCGTTCGCCGCTTTGCGCTGCAGGGCTGGCAGGATGCGGAGGCCATGCCATCCGCACTGTCGCGCGAACCGGTCGACGGGCTGTTGGTACCGCTTGACCTTCTCACCTACGAATATCGTGCGGAAATCATCCAGGTGGCGAACCGCCTGCGCCTGCCGGCGGTGTACGGCTCCAGGTTCTTCATCGAGCACGGCGGCCTCGTTTCCTTCGGCATCGACTGGCCCGCCATGATGGTGGGCAGCGCCGACTACGTCGCGCGCATCCTCGGCGGTGCCAAGGCCGCCGACCTGCCGGTGCAGCAGTCCACGCGCTTCGAGCTGATCGTCAACCGTCAGCGCGCCCGCACGCTGGGCGTGACCATCCCGCAGTCGGTGTTGCTGCAAGCCACCGAGGTGCTCGAATGAAACGCCGCCGCGCCCTGGTCGCCGCGCCCGCGCTGTGGCTGGCGGCCGGCACGGGTCGGGCGCAGGCCCCGGCGCGCATCGGCGTGCTCGGCAGCGTGCCCTACGAGACCTGGCCGCGCCGCGCCATCTTCGTCGAGGCGATGCGCGAGCGCGGCTGGATCGAGGGCACGCACTTCGTCGTCGATGCGCTGGTCGAAGACGGCAGCCCCGAGAGCCGGTCCGCGCTGGCGGCCGAGCTGGTGCGCCGCAACCCGGACCTGCTGCTGGCGCCCGGCACGCCGGCGGTGGGCCCGCTGATGCAGGCCACGCGCAGCATCCCGATCGTCTTCTTCGCGGTCGGCGACCCGGTCGGTGCCGGCTTCGTCAGCAACCTGGCGCGCCCGGGCGGCAACGTCACCGGGCTCGGTGGCCTGGGGCTGGGCCTGGGCACGAAGCAGCTCGAACTGCTGCACCAGGCAGTGCCTCGTGCACGGCGCGTGGGCGCGTTGGTGCATCCTGAGTACCCGGGCGCCAACCTCTTCCTGCCGGAGTTGGAGGCGGCGGCGCGAGGCCTGGGCCTGGAGTTGCGGCTGGTCGTGCTGCGCTCGCCCGACGAACTGGTCAGCGCTTTCGCCGCGCTGGCGCGCGAGCGCGTCGATGCGCTGCACGCGGGAGGCCAGCCCTTCTTGCTGCCTCGCGCAGGCCAGATCGCGGCGCTGGTCGCCGAACAGCGGCTGCCGGCCGTCAGCTACCTTCCGCAGCTGACGCGGGCCGGACTGCTGATGTCCTACAACTCCAGCCTGGACGACACGGTGCGCCGCCTCGCCTATTACATCGACCGCATCCTGAAGGGCACGCCGGCTGGTGAGATGGCGGTCGAGCAGGCGACGCGCTTTTATCTCAGCTTGAACCTGAAGACGGCGCGCGCGTTGGGCCTGAGCTTGCCGCAGCAATTGCTGCTGCGCGCCGACGAGGTGATCGAATGAAGCAGCGGCCTTTCATCGGCGCCGGCGCCGCCGCGGCGTTCGCGGGTACGGCCGCACCTTGCTGCTGGGCCCAGGACGCCGGGGTCAAACGCGTCGGCTGGCTGGGCGCGTTTGCGCCGGACAACCCGACCAGCGTCGCGATAGACGCGTTCTACGATGATCAACTGAAGCGTCTGGGCTGGCAGCGCGGGCGCAACCTGGTCTCGCTGCACAGGCACGGCCCGCGTGACGCCAAGGGCTGGGACACGGCGGCGCGCGAGCTGGTCGACGCGGGCGTGGATGTGATCGTCACCTTTCACGACACCCTGCTCGGCGCGGCAGCGCGGGCGACGCGCTCGATCCCGATCGTCGCGCTCAGCGGCGCGATCGTCGAATACGGCTTCGCGCAGTCGCTGGCCCGCCCGGGCGGCAACGTCATCGGCGTCGTGTCGCAGTCGCACGAGTTCAGCGGACGGGTCTTCGCGCTGCTGGGCGACATCCGCCCGGGCCTGCAGCGCATCGGCGTGCCAGCGGAGCCGGCGGACCGCGGCCTCGAGGTGTGGTTCGACAGCGTCGAGGCGGCCGCGGCCGGCACAGGCATGCGCGTTGTTGCGCTGCCGCTGCCGCGCGCGCCGGCGGACATTGCGCCGATGCTCGATGCGGCGGCGCGCGAACAGGTGCAGGCGCTGCGCATGTGGTTCCTGCCGGTGCAGCAGTCGACCCGCTTCGAGCTGATCGTCCACCTCGGCTTCGCGCAGATTCTCGGCATGACAATTCCGCAGAGCGTGCTGCTGCAGGCGAGCGAGGTGATCCAGTGAAGCGCCGCCGGCTGCTGCAATCCGGCACGTTGGCCATGTCGACGCTCACGCCGCTTCGCGCCCAGCCCGTTCCACGCCGGCTGGGCGTGCTCGCGCCCTTCGCACAGCCCACGCTCGGCGAACTGTTGCAGGTGCTGCAGGAGGGGCTGCGCGCGCAGGGCATTGAACCGGGCCGCGACGTGGTGATCGACGTGCGCCACAGCGTCCAGCCGGGGCGCGATCTGGCGCCGCTGGCCGCCGAGCTGGCCGCACTCAGGCCCGCGGTGGTGGTCGCGCTCGGGCCGACTGCGACCGAGCTGATGCTCGCCGCGAGTGCAGCCGCGCCGATGCCGATCGTGTCGATCGGTGACCTGGTAGCCGCCGGCCATGCCGACCAGCTCGGCCGGCCCGGCGGGCGCGTCACCGGCTTGAGCTTCCTGCCGGTGGCGCTGAACGCCAAGCGCCTGGAGCTGCTGGCCGAGCTGCTGCCGCGCGGCAGCGTGGTGCTCAACCTGATCGACCTGACGCCGCTGCCCGCCGCGGCGCAGGAGATCGGGCAGACGGCGCGCCAGCTCGGGTTGGTGGCACAGGCCGCGCATGTCAACACGCCGGACGAGCTGGAGCGCGCCTTCGCGCGTGCGCCGGCGCAGCGCGTGGCCGGCGTCAACGTGCTCGCGTCGCCGTTCCTGCACGGGCTGCGCGCGCAGATCATCGCGCTGGCGCTGCGCGCCCGGCTGCCGACCATCTTCCAATGGCCCGAGACCGCGCGCGAAGGCGGGCTGCTCGGCTACGGCCCGAGCAACGCGGCGATGTTCCGCCAGCTCGCCGGCTATGCCGCGCACATCCTGCGCGGCGCCAGGCCTTCGGACCTGCCGATCGAGCAGCCGACGAAGATCGAACTGGTGATCAACCTGCGCACCGCGCGCGCGATCGGCGTGACGATCCCGCGCATGCTGCGGCTGCGTGCCGACGAGGTGATCGAGTGACGATGAACGCGGCGCGCCGCGCTCTCTTGCTGGCCGCGGCCGTGGTCGCCAGCGGGTCGCCGCAGGCGCGCGAGCCACCACCGCTCGCGCCGGGCGGCCGGCGCTGGCGCATCGGCTGGCTGCTCGTGTTCTCGGACCACGAGGCAGCTCGGCGCTATGTCGACGTCTTCGTGGCCGCGATGCGCGACCGCGGCTGGGTGCTGGGCGAACACTACGACATCGACCTGCGCCACAGTGGCGGCGACGCGCGGCGCTTCGCGGCGCTGGCCGGCGAACTGGTGGCCGCGCAGCCGGATCTGTTGATCGGCGTCGAGACGAGCGCGCGGGCCTACCGCCAGCACACGATGACGATCCCGATCGTGCTGTCCGCGTCGCTCGACCCGGTGGCGTCGGGGCTCGTGCACAGCCTCGCGCGGCCGGGGACGAATGTCACCGGCCTGTCGACCATCGCCGACGCGCTGACGATGAAGAACGTCGAGGCGCTGTTCGAGCTGGTGCCGCAGGCGCGCCGGATCGTGGCGCTGGCCGACCCGGAATGGTCGGGCATGGCCCGCATCGGCGGCGTTGCGCAGGCCGCCGCGCGCGCCCGGGGCGCCGAGTACGAGATGCTGCCGATCACGGCCGACCCGGCCAGCGTGAACACCGCGCTCGAGCAGCTGCGGCGCCGGCGGCCCGACGGCGCGGTGCTCATCACCAGTGGCGCGATCATCAAGCAGGCGGCGGCGCTGCGCGCCGGGATCGTCGCGCTCAAGCTGCCGGCCACCGGGCTGACCGAAGCCGGCGCCGTGCTTCGGCATGGCTGGAACTTCGACGAACTCCTGCGCGAGTCGACCGATTTCGTCGACCGCATCCTGCGTGGCGCGAAGCCGGCGGACCTGCCAGTGCGCCAGCTGACGCGCGTCGAGGTCACGCTCAACCTGCGCACGGCGCGCGAGATCGGCATCGCGGTGCCGCGGGCGCTGCGAGCGCGTGCGGACCGGGTGATCGAGTGACGGCCATGGACTGGGTCTTCGCCTCGCCACGCGCGCACGCGCCGCTGCGGTGATTCGCTGAACGCTGGGATCCGCCGCCGTGCGCCTTCGCAACAGGCGTATAAGCAACAACCAGTAGCGAGGTAGCGCGTGTCAGAGCGCGGCGTCCCTCGCGAGGTGGCTTGAGGCCTCGGCCCAGACCGTCCCGCAATCCTGCTGCTGCGCGACGCGAAGGGTGACTCGGTGATCGCACGGCGTTTGCTCCTTGGTGGCCTGGCCGCATGGCCGTGGGCGGCGCAGGCGCAGCCGGTGGACAAGGCCGTCAGGATCGGGTTGCTGGCGTCTTCCACCGGACCCCACCCCTCGGGCATAGTCAGCTATGAAAGTCTCCTAGCAGCGTTGCGCGACCTCGGTTGGGTCGATGGCAAGAACCTGGTCGTCGAGACGCGCTTTGCCGGCCCGAACCCGCAGCGCCTGCGCGAAGTCGCTGCCGAGTTCAAGGCGGTGCCGGTGGCGCTGATCGTCAGCGCGGGCACCACCGCCATTCGCGCGGCACGTGATGGCGCGCCGGGGCTGCCGATCGTCATGATCAACGCCGGCGATCCGGTGGGGGCGGGGCTCGTCGCCAGCCTGGCGCGGCCGGGCGGCGACCTGACCGGTACCTCGGCCGCAGGCGAGGAGGTGCTCGGCAAACAGGTGGAACTGCTCGCGGCGGCCGTGCCGCAGCTCAAGCGAGTCAGCGTGCTGATGAACAGCGCCAACCCGGCCAATGGCTTCTTCTTCGACGCGATGCAGGTGCGCGCGAACAAGCTGGGCCTGCAGCTCGAGCGCATCGAAGTCGGCTTGCCGGCGGAACTGGACGGGGCCATCGCGCGCGCCAGAGGTGGCGCATTGGTGGTGCTCGGGGACCCGATGTTTGGCGCCCATCGTCGGCAGATCATCGAGCTGACGATTCGCCTGCAGGTGCCGTCGATGTTCGGCGCCCGCTACTACGCCGTCGAGGGTGGCCTGATGGTCTACAACTCGTCCGATGCCTGGCATTGGCGCAAGGCCGCCAGCTTCATCGACAAGATTCTCAAAGGCGCCAAGCCCGCCGAGTTGCCGGTGGAGCAGCCGACCGAGTTCGAGTTGATCGTCAACCTGAAGACGGCCAGGGCGCTGGGGTTGACGATGCCGCAGTCGCTGCTGCAGCGTGCCGACGAGGTGATCCAGTGAGTGACGCGTCACCAGACCCGGCGCCGCCTGGACCGATCACTCGGCGGTCAGATGGGTCCAGAACTCACGCGGCGAAACCATCGGCAGCGGCCCGACCCGATGCAATCCGAGCAAGGCCTTGTCGCCGGTCACGAAGACATCGGCCGATGCTGCGGCGGCGCAGGCCACGACCCAATCGTCGTCGGGATCGTCGATGCCCAGGGCGATGGGCACCTTGGCCGCAGGTACCTGTTCAAAACGGCGCAGCACCTGAAGCACCTCATTGCGCGCTGGCGCGGGCATGCGCAGTTTGGTTTCGAGGATCCGACGCATCTCGACCAGCACCGGCGCGCCGATGAGCAGGGTGTGATCGGTGGCGGCCAGGCGGAACACATCGGCGCACAGCCCGCGCGCCGCGAAGGCCGCGATCAGCACGTTGGTGTCGAGAAAGACCCTCAAGAAACCGCGTCGAACACGTCGTCGTCGGTCAGCCAGCCGACACGCTCCGCAAAGGGCCGTGTCTTGCGCCGCGCGTTGACGAACTCGATCAGCGCCAATTGCCGTTCCAGCGCCTCGCGCACCAGGTCGCTGCGCGTCCGGCCGGTGGCGTTGGACAGCCGCGCGAGCCGCGCTTGTAGTGTGTCTTCGAGCCGGATGGTGACGGTGGCTGCCATGATCGGTTGGCTTGGCGACGATGTAAGACAGTGTAGCACTGGGCCGTGGCTGCGCGCCGACGAGGTGATCGAATGATCAACCGCCACGGATTCCTGGGCTGGCTGGCATTGAGCCTGTTCGCCGCGCCGCGCGCATCAGCGCAGACGGGCGCCAGGCTCGCACGCATCGGCTGGTTGCGAAGCGATGCCGGCAAGCCGCTCGACCAAGAACTCCGGGGTGCCCTGCGCGAACTCGGCTGGGTCGATGGCCGCAACCTGCGCATCGAGACGCGCATCGCCGACAGCCCGGGGCGCGGGCGCGAACAGGCGGCCGAGCTGCAGGCGCTGCCGGTGGCGCTGATCGTGGCCGTCAGTACGCCGCTCATTCGCGCGGCGCGGGACGGCGCACCCGCCACCCCGATCGTGATGGTCAATGCAGGCGACGCGCTCGGTTCCGGCTTCGTCGCCAGCCTGGCGCGGCCGGGCGGAATGCTCACAGGCACCACCTCCGCGGGTGAGGAGACGCTGGCCAAGCAACTGGAACTGCTGGCGTCGGTGGCGCCGCACGCCAGAAAGATCGGCGTGCTGATGAACCCTGCCAACCCGGCCAATGACTTCTTCTTCCAGGCGCTTTCGGCGCGGGCCCGCTTGCTGGGGGTGACGTTGGAGCGCATCGAGGTCACCCGGGACAGCGAACTCGACGCCGCCGTGGCCCGCGCCAAGGGCGGCGCGTTGCTGGTGGTGGGCGACGCGATGTTCAGCCGTCAGCGCACGCGCATCGCCGAGCTGTCGATCAAACATCGGGTTCCCGGCATCTTTGTCGCGCGCGAGGATGTGCTCGCGGGCGGGCTGATGTCCTACAACACGAGCAGCACCTGGCACATTCGGCAAGCGGCGGGTTACGTCGACAAGATTCTCAACGGCTCGAAGCCGGGCGACCTGCCGGTGCAGCAGCCCACGCATTGGGAGTTGGCGATCAACCTGAAGACGGCCAGGGCGATGGGCATCGCGATCCCGCAGTCGCTGCTGCTGCGCGCCGACGAGGTGATTCGATGATCGCCCCCCGCCGCCGCCTGCTGGCTGCCACCCTTGGCCTGCTGGCAGCGCCAGGGCCGGCCTTCGCGCAGCCCAAGGACAGGCTGGTCCGAATCGGCTGGCTCGGCAACACCGAAGGCGGCACGCCACAGGCGCGTGCCATCCGCGCGGCGTTGATCGACGAGTTGCAGCGCCGGGGTTGGGTCCAGGGACGCAACCTGGTCGTCGAGTTTCGCTTTGCCGAAGGCGTGCTGGATCGTTATCCGGTCCACGCGCGCGAGCTGATCGAGCGGCAGGTCGATCTGATCGTTGCCGTGACTGCCCTTGGCGCGGTGGCCGCCGCGCAGGCGACGCGGACGATTCCCGTGGTCTTCGTCAGCGTGTCTGCGCCGGTGGAACAAGGCTTGGTGTCCAGCCTGGCCCGGCCGGGCGGCAACCTGACGGGCCTGTCGACGCAAAGCGACGAGCTCATCGGCAAGCGCCTGGAGTTGCTGAAAGAGGCTTCTCCGCGCAGCACTCGCGTCGCCCTGCTGGGCACGGCTTCGGCGGCGCAGGTCGAACTGGCCAACATGGCCGCCAAAGCCCTGGGCCTGCAACTGCTGCTTGCGCAGGCCGCGCACGTGGACGAACTGGCCCCGGCGATCGCTGCCCTGCCGCAGGCAGATGCCTGGTTCATCAACGAAAACCAGATGCACTTCGCCCATCGCAAGACCATCGTCGAGTTGATCGCCAGGCAGCGCAAACCGGCGATCTATCCGGTCAGCACCTTTGTCGAGGAAGGAGGCCTGATGTCCTATTCCGTCGATCAGAAGGACCAGTTCCGGCGTGCCGGCGAAATCGTCGACCGCATCCTGCGCGGTGCCAGGCCGGCCGACATTCCTGTCGAGCAGCCGACCAAATTCACGCTGGCACTGAATCGAACAACGGCCAAGGCGCTGGGCCTGACGATCCCGCAGTCGCTGCTGCTGCGCGCGGACGAGGTGATTCAGTGATCTCCAGGCGCACGGTAGCGCTCGCAGCCGGCATTGGCCTGCCGGGGCTGCACCGCCTTGCACCGGCGCAGCCAGCCGCAGCGCTGCGCCGCATCGGTGTGATCACGATCGGCGCGCCCGCTGCCGGCGCGGCGGAAGACCCGTTCAAGTCAGGCATGCACGAGCTGGGCTGGGTGGAGGGCCGCAACATCGAGTACCGCACCGTCTATGCCCATGGCGACATCCGACGTCTCGATGCCCTGGTGAGTGAACTGCTGGCGCAGCAGGTCGAGGTCATCGTGACCAGCAGCGCGGTGAGCACGCGCGCCGCGCAGCGCGCCACGAAGACCGTGCCGATCGTGATGACGTTTAGTGTCGACGCCGTCGGCAATGGCTTCGTCGCCAGCCTGGCCAGGCCGGGAGGCAACATCACCGGCATATCCAATCAGCTCGAGGACGTGTTCGGCAAGCTCATCGAGCACCTGCACGCCGTCGCACCCAAAGCCCGGCGCATTGTTTTTCTATTGAACGAAAGCAATCCCTCGCATGCCGCGTACTGGGTCGCGGCACAGCGCACTTGCGGCAGGCTCGGCCTGCTGGCGCTGCGTGTCGCCGCCAATGCGCCAGGCGAATTCGGCGCTGCCGTCGAGCGCATCGTGGCGCAGCGGGCGCAGGCAGTGGTGGTGCATGCCGATCCCGTGTTCAGCGCACAACGGCGCGCGCTGCATGGCCAGCTGCAGCAGGCGATGTTGCCGGCCGCCTTCAGCCTGCGTGAAGATGTGCTGGCCGGCGGATTGCTGAGCTACGGGCCGGATCTGACCGCCAGTTTCCGCTATGCCGCAAAGTATGTGGACAGAATCCTGAAAGGCGCGAAGCCGGCCGATCTGCCGGTCGAGCAGCCGACCAAGTTCGATCTGGTGATCAACCTGAAGACCGCCAAGGCGCTGGGCCTGACGATCCCGCAATCGCTGCTGCTGCGCGCCGACGAGGTGATCGAATGAAGCGCCGAGACTTCATGATCCGGGCCGGCAGCGCCGGTCCGGCGTCGATGCTCGCGGCGGCCCGGGTCGGCGCTCAACAGCCGGCGTTGCCGGTGATCGGGTTTCTGAGCGGTGTCTCGCCGGCGCCCTTTGTCCATCTGGTGGCTGCATTCCACGAAGGGTTGCGCGGTACCGGTTTCATCGAGGGCCGCAACGTCAGTGTCGAATACCGCTGGGCCGAGGGCCGTTTCGAGCGCCTGCCGGCGCTCGCCGACGAACTGGTGCGGCGCCGGGTGAGCGTGCTTGTCGCCTCAGGGGGTGACCGTGCGGCGCTCAGCGCCAAGGCAGCCACATCGAGCCTTCCGATCGTTTTCACCTCAGGGTTGGACCCGGTCGCAATCGGCCTCGTGGCCAGCCTCAGCCGCCCCGGTGGCAACCTGACCGGGCTGACGCTGAATCCGGCATTTCTCGAGGCTAATTCAAATGAGCATTCAAGATGATACTAACTATGGCATGCTCTAGGTCATCATCAATGATCGGAGCACGACATGGCGAGACCGCGGCAGGTCGACATGGGTTTGGTCGCGCAGGCACATGCGCTGGCAATCGAGGCTCAAAGCCTGGACGATCTGCGTTGTGCGCAGGCGGTATTGCTGCCGGCTCTTCTCGACGCGACGCTCGAGCAAACGGCCGCTGTCCTGGGCGTCGGACGCGCGACGGTGGCCAGGTACCAGTCGCGACTGCGCACTCGGGTCGCGCGGCCCTCGCAACCGGCGCCGGATTGGGGTGGCCGTCGTCGGGCGGCGATGAGCGTCGAAGAGGAGCGCAGCTTTCTGCAGCCGTGGGCCAAGCTCTCTGCAGAAGGCGGCATGCTCGTCGTATCGCCGCTACGCGCAGCGCTGGCGCAGAGGCTGGGGCGACCCGTGGCAGCGTCGGTCGTGTACCGCCTGCTGGCGCGCCACGGCTGGCGCAAGGTGGCCCCCGATACGCGACACCCCAAGAGCGATCCGATTGCGCAGGAGGAGTGGAAAAAAAACTCCCCCAAGCGTTGGCAGCCTTGCTGAAGCCGCCAGAAGTCGGCCGGCGCAGGATACGGCTGATGTTCCAGGACGAGGCGCGCTTCGGGCGCATGGTGCGAATCCGCCGCGCTTGGGCGCCGATGCCGACGCGGCCCATGGTCTGCAACGGCTACGAACGCGAGTTCGTGTACGTCTACGGCGCGGTCAGTCCACTGCAGGGGCAGTTCGACTGGATGATCACGCGGCAGATGAACACCGCCAACATGAGCGCCTTCCTCGCTCAGGTCAGTGCCAGGCATCGCCGGGACTTCATCGTCATGGTGGTCGACGGCGCCAGCTCGCACGTCTGCAAGGACCTGATCGTGCCCAGAAACGTCCGGTTGCTTCGGTTGCCGCCGTATGCGCCCGAGCTCAATCCGCAGGAGCACGTATGGGACGAACTGCGGGAGAAGGAGTTTCCCAACCGTGTATTCGCCGACCTTCAAAGCGTGCTCGCTCAACTCGAAGAGGGTTTGCCCAGACTGGCATCGGACCGCAAGGCATTGCGCAGCCTCACCGCATGGCCCTGGATTGTTAGGCTCAACTTGAACGCTCAATAGAATAAGCGGCTGACCCTGTTGAAGGAAGCCATGCCCTCCGCCGCCGTCATCGCATTCCTCAGCAACCCGGGCAGTGCCAGACCACGAGCCCTGGTGAAAGACGCCGAGGAGGGCGCGCGTCGCGCCGGTGTGCGCCTGCTCGCGCTGGAGGCCCAGGCCGAGAGCGAATTCGAAGCGGCGTTCGTGAAGCTTGCGCAGAGCCGCGCCGACGGCTTGGTCGTCGGCACAGGCTCCCTGTTCAACAGCCGGCGCGATCGCCTGGTCGCGCTGGCGGCGCAGCACAAGGTGCCTGCCATCTACGAGTTGCGCGAGTTCGTGGCCGCGGGAGGCTTGATGAGTTACGGCACCAACCTTGTGGACGTGTATCGCCAGATCGGCGTGTACACCGGCCGCATCCTCAAGGGTGCCAAGCCGGCCGACCTGCCGGTGATTCAGCCGACGCGTTTCGAACTGGTGATCAACCTGAAGACGGCCAAGGCGCTCGCCCTGACGATCCCGCCGTCGCTGCTGCTGCGCGCCGACGGGGTGATCGAGTGATGGACCGTCGCACCTTCATTGCCACAGCCGGGAGCGCCATGTTCACGGCGCCGACGGGCCTGCGGGCCCAGGCGACGCGCGCCGCATCGCCTTTCTCAGCCCATTCGCCCGCGCCGACAACGAGGTCGTTCTAGGGCTGATTCGAGCCGAGCTGGAAAAGCTCGGCTGGACCGACGGTCGCAACATCGTGCTGCTGGAGCCGCGCACGGCCGAGGGCAGCTACGAACTGCTGCCGTCCATGGCCGCCGAACTCGTTGCCCAGAGCCCCGACCTGATTCTCACCCAGTCCTTGCCGGCCACCCGCGCGCTGATGCAGGCGACGAAGTCGATCCCCATCGTGATGTACGCCGTGGGCAACCCGGTCGAACACGGCATCGTCGCCGACTATCGCAAGCCGGGGGGCAACGTCACCGGCTCGAGCTACATGGCCGACGAATATGCGCGCAAGCTGCTGCAGTTGCTGAAGGAGGCGGCCCCTGGCCTGCGCAGCGTTGCCGTGTTTGCCAATCCGAGCAACGAAGCCGCTGCCGCGTTCGTCAAGCAAATGCGGGCGGACGCCGTGGCCTTGGGGATGCAGGCGCAGATCGTCGAGGTTCGGGGCCCGGGCGATTTCGAGGCCGCGTTCGCGGCCATCCGCAGCGCCAACACGCAAGCGATATTGCTGCCTCCGGAGCCGCTGATCCTGTCGAAGCGCGAGGCCATCGCGGGCTTCGCGCAGACCCACGGGTTGCCGCTCACCGTCGTCGGCTTCAGCCGCGTTCTTCCGGCAAGCGGTCTGATGGCCTTCGGGCCAGCGCGAGACGAGTACCCGCAGACTCGCTGCCCGCTACATCGACCGGATCTTGAAGGGCGCCAGACCCGGCGATCTTGCCGTCGAGCAGACGACACGCTTCAGTCTGGCCATCAATCTGAGGACGGCGAAGGCCCTTGGCCTGACGATCCCGCCCTCGCTGCTGCTGCGCGCCGACGAGGTGATTCAGTGAGACGGAGGTCCGTCGTCGCCTGTGCCACGGCTTCGCTGTTCGCGCCGCCCAGGCTCCTTGCGC
>CAWGOK010000048.1:0-19794 GCA_963824005.1 uncultured beta proteobacterium | reverse complement strand
GCCCAGGTCTATTGGGCACGTCAACTCCTTCGGCAACGCCACCTTCGGCAACCTGACGCAGAACGCTTGGCCGCAGGAGACTTGCGACGATTGCCACGCCAATGGCCGATTCATGGGTGTGGACCGTGTCCACGGTTTGAACTGATGGCGCGCGCCGAGACGACGATGGATGCGCCGGCCAGCGCGTGGCCGTTGCGCCGCGCGGGCATGGGCTGCGATGGGGTGCTGCCAGGGGGCTTCGAATGCAAGTTAAGCGTATAGCGGCGGTCCTCGCCATCGGCCTGGCCGGGCTCTTGCCCACGGCCTGGGGCGCCAGTGATGCCGAGGCCTCCAAGGTCTGCCTCGAATGCCACGATGACCTGCCCGACATGAGCCGTTCGGCCCATGCGGTAACCACCGACCCGCGCACGCCGAGTTGCGTCAGCTGCCACGGCCCGAGCCAGTCGCACGCCGTCAAGGAAAAGGGCAAGAAGCAGGGCTCGCCCGACCGCAGCTTCGTCGGCGAATCGGCGCTGCCCGCGGCCGAGCGCAGCGCCGTGTGCCTGAGCTGCCACAACAGCGGCTCCAAGCTCGCGTTGTGGGCCGGCAGCCAGCACCCGACCACCGACGTGGCCTGCAACACCTGCCACAAGGTGCACGTCAACAAGGACGCGGTGCTGAGCAAGGCCACGCAGACCGAGGTCTGCTTTGCCTGCCACAAGGAGCAGCGTGCGCAGATCAACCGGCCATCGCGTCATCCGATCCAGGAGGCGAAGGTGAGCTGCTCCGATTGCCACAACGTGCATGGCTCGGTCGGGCCGAAGCTGGTGCGCCGGGACAACACCAACGACACCTGCTACACCTGCCATGCCGAGAAGCGGGGTCCCTTCGTGCACCAGCATCAGCCGGTCACCGACAACTGCTCGAATTGCCACAACCCGCACGGCAGCACGGTGCCGGCGATGCTGGTGGCACGCCCGCCGATGCTTTGCCAGCAATGCCACACGCCGCACGTGGCCGGCGGCGTGGGCGCCGTGGGCGGCCAGCCCGGTGTGTTCCCGCCCGCGGTGCCGCCGCAGTTTGCGCCGGCCGTCACGGGCACGTCGAGCGGCAAGAACGTCGTGAATCTCTGGCAAGCGCGCAGCTGCACCAACTGCCACACCCAGGTGCACGGCTCGAACAATCCGTCCACCACCAATCCGACGCCGCAGTTCATGTTCCGCTGAACCTGGGTCGAGACACGGGGAGAGAATTGATGACAAGCGTGGCAAGCTCACTCGCTACCCGCCCGACCTTGCTGGCGTTGGCGCTGATCGCCGCCTACGCGCCGGGCCAGGCGCAGACGGTGGTCACCGACGCGTCGGTCAACGTGGGGCTGTACGGCCTCACCGGGTCCAGCGCCGATCGCGCCCAGTTCGGCCAATACAACGGCTTGCGCAATGTCGGCCCGGGCGCCGGCATCCTCGGTTTCGACTACTACCGCCAGGAGGTGGAGCAGGGCACGCAGTTGTTGTTCACCGGGTCCAACCTGGCGCTGCAGGTGCGCGAACTCGGGCTGGCCTGGAAGAACCAGGGGGACTGGAAGTTCGTCGCCGACTACAACGAGCAGCTGCACTACGACCCGTACAGCGTCAACACCGGCATGATCGGCTTCGGCACGACCACGCCGCAGGTGGTGCCGCTGCCGGGCGGCCCGGGCACGGGCACGGACGTCGATTTCAAGGTCAAGCGCACGAGCGTCGGCCTGGGCTTCTGGAAATCGATCACCCCGGCCGTGAACCTTGAAGTCAAGCTCAAGACCGAAGACCGCGACGGTTCGCGGTTGTTCGGCAGCGGCTTCAGCTGCCCGTCTTCGGTGGCCCCCGGATGTCTGGGCGCCACGGGGGCCAACACCGGCTCGGCCGTGCTGATGCTGCCTGAGGCGATCAACTCCAACCAGACCCAGGTCGATGCGCGGGTGAACTGGGCGGGCGAGAAGTTCAACCTGAGCGCCGGCTACTACGGATCGTTCTACAAGAACTCCTATGGCGTGCTTTCACCGAATGTCCCGGACAGTCTGTACAACCCCGTGGGCACCTTGCTGCCGTTGAACAACGGGCTGCAGGCGATCCTGAACAACCCCTTGGCGCTGCCGCCGGACAACAACGCGCAGTTCATCGACGTGACCGGCAACTACGCGCTTGCGACCACGACCCAGGCCAAGTTCAAGCTGAGCTACTCCTGGGCTTCGCAGGATCAAGATTTCCAGTCTGCCGGGCTGAGCGCCGCGCCGGCCGGCGTCACCAACCTGGGCGGCAAGGTGAACACCACCTTGGCGCTGATCGGCATCACCGCGCGCCCGACGCCCAAACTGTCGCTGCTGGCCGACGTGCGCTACTCGGACAGCAACGACAAGACGCCGATCGCGCCCTATTCGGTGCAGGGGCAGACCAATCCGCCGGACGCGCTGACCTTGGTTTCAACCAACATGCAGCAGCCGCTGACGACGACGCGCGCGCGGGCCGAGGCAGCGTACCAGTTCACGAGCGAGTATCGCGGCACCTTCGACGTGAGCTACGAGTCCATCGACCGCGGCGTCTTCACGCCGACCGCGTCGGTATCGGGCGTCAGCGCCTTGCGGCAGAAGACCGACGAGACGGCGGTACGCGCCGAATTGCGCCGCACCTTGTCCGAGAACCTCAGCGGTGCGATCAGCATCGTGGGCAGTTGGCGCGACGGGTCCGATTGGCTCAGGCCCAACAGCGGCACTGGCGTGACCACGGTCAACGATCCGAGCACCGCGTTTGCCGCTTCGGCCGTCTTCCCTTCGACGCTGGCGGATCGACAGCGCGACAAGCTCAAGTTCACCGCCAACTGGCAGCCGACGGAGGCGCTGTCGCTGCAGTTCCTGGCCGAAGGCGGCAGGGACAGTTTCTCGTCACCGAGCCAGTCTGCGCTGCAGGGTCTCGAAGACGCCGACATGTACCTGCTCGGCATCGACTGGAACTACGTCGTGAGCGAGGCGTGGAGCGTGAACGGCTATCTGTCGCAAGGCCAGCAGACCTACCAGCAGTCGCGCTTCGCCGGCTACATCATGTCGTTCAAGGACACCAACACCGCCTTCGGCCTGGGCGTCACCGGCAAGCCGATGGACAAGCTGCAGGTGGGCGGCACGCTGTCCTACATCAACGACAAGAACGAGTACCCGCAGGGGCTCGAAGCCAACGCGCCGCCCGAGAGCGCCGCACTGCTGACGGTGTCCGGCGGCTTGCCGGATGTGCTGTTCCGCCAGACCAACTTGTCGTTGTTCGGCCGGTACGACATCGACAAGCAGTCGGCCATACGGGTGAATCTGGTGTACCAGTACTCGAAGGTCAACGACTGGGCCTGGGCATACAACGGTACGCCCTACGCTTACTCGGACGCGACCACGCTGTACCAGCAGCCCACGCAGTCGGTCGGCATGATCAGCGTGGTCTACCTCTACAAGTTCTAGACGCTCGCCGCCGCGCCCGAAAGACGAAGAGGCTGCGCCCGGCGCAGCCTCTTTCACTTCGACACCTTGCAGTGTCGAGTGCCTTACTTGCCGAAGCTCAGGTACAGCGGTTCGTAGTGCACCGCGTGGCGCACCTGGGCGTTGTCGAAGGCGGCGAAGCCGAAGCCGTAGCGCGCGTTCAGGTCGCTGAACTGCACGTCGAACTTGCTGCCCGTGCTGAGCTTGCGCGCCACCTCGGAGGTCCACACGCCATTGGCCCAGCGATTGGCGACCTTGACATCCGCGCGGTCGGCCTTCAATGGAAAGATCAGGTACGAGGCCACTTCGTCGCCGGCCTTGAACTTGCTGTCGTCGAAGGCCGCCTGATTGCCGTCGACGATGTAGAAACTGCCGCCGGCACTGACCGGCTTGCCGTCCTTGCTCATGAACTCGGGCTTGCCGTTGACCAGTGCGAAGCCCTTGTATTCCGGGCCCCCCGGGTCGCTCTTGCGGCCGGCGTTGGGCGAGGCCTTCTCGTCGAAGCGCGTGTGGTCGACGTACTGGTCATCCACGTTGCCCAGCGGCGCGGTGCGCATGCCCTTCATGTGCCACATGTCGCCGATCTCGCCGTCCTTCGAGGTGTACTTGTTGCCGTAGGGCTTGGGCGATTCGCCTTCGTGGCAGGCCGCGGCGCAGCCCTTCTGGTCGAAGCGGGCGATGGAGTTGTTGATGTTCCAGATCATCGCCCACTTGTCTTCGTAGTAGATGTTGTCGTCGCCGCCCTTGTCGGCCGGGTCCTTGAGCTTCTTCCACGATCCGTCGGCCTGCTTCTGGTACGGGCCGCGGCGCATCGATTGCGTCGGGTCGTTGTACTGCACCAGGAAGTACACCATGTCGCCGCTGTACACCGCCTTCAGCGTGGCAGTGGTCTTGCCGGTGCCGCCGAAGTTGGCGCCTTCGTCCAGCGCCACCGTGATGGGCTTGGCCGAAGCCCAGGCCGGGTCGTTGGCGTTGCCGTCGAGGGTCGGCGCCGTGGCCACCTTGGCGGCCACCAGCACATTGGGTGCAGCGGCCTCGTCCTTGGTGGCGCAGGCGCCCAGCAGGGCCATGCCGGCGGCGATCGAAAGGACGGTGAGGCGGAGTCGCATGATGTTTCCTTTGTCGGGTTTGGGGTGGTGCTCATTCACCACCGCTCTTGCGCCGGCAACGCGGTACCGGTGTGCTGTCGATTGGGCTATTGCATTGCAGGCCCGAGCTTGACCGGTGACAAACTCTCGGCAAACCGCTGGCGCTGCCGTGGCGCCACGGCAACCTCCGGTACGGATGGCGGCAATTCGCAGCCGCCCCAGCCGCGCCAAAACCCAGGGTCGGTCAGCGTCGAGCGACGGCGCCAGAAATCGCCACCCGTTTGACATGGATCATCTTTCGGGTGCCGTGGCGTGGGTTTCCCGCATGCACGCGGTTAAGGGCCTGACCTTAAGATGATCGCCTCGCAGCCGGCGTGCCCGGCACGACGATCAACATGCGCCGGGCGCGCTCGAGGAAGCAAGCCAACATGAACATCAAACTGGGTAAGCGCACCTTGGTGCTCGGTACGCTCACGACGGTCCTGGCCGTGCTTGCCGGGGTGGCAATATTCGGCGCGATCGGCATCAAGGGCTGGGAGTATTCCAACAGCAACGAGTTCTGCGCCGTGATGTGCCACAACGTGCACCCCGAGGAGATCGCTGCGCACAAACAGGGCGCGCACGCCCGGGTGAACTGCGTCGAGTGCCACATGGGCCGCAACTCCACGCTGCACCTGATGGCGCTCAAGCCCACGCACTTCAAGGAGCTGTGGGGCATGATCGCCGGCTACGAGCGGCCGATCACCTCGGGCACGCTGCGCCCCTCGCGCGAAGCCTGCGAGAGTTGCCACTTCCCGTCTGCCGAACACCACGACAGCGTCGCCGTGAAGGTGCAGTACGGCACGGACCCGCAGAGCACCGAATCGCGCACCAAGCTCGTCCTGCACACGGGCATGGACGCCGTCCGCCCGGGCTACACCCGGGGCATCCACTGGCACATCCAGAACGAGGTGCGCTTCGTTTCACCCGACCCGCAGCGGCGCGAGATTCCCTGGGTCGAAGTGGTCAAGCCCGACGGCACCAAGGTCGCCTATACCGATGCCGAAACCAAGCTCAGCGCGGCGCAGATCGCGGCGCTGCCGGCGCGGCCGATGGCCTGCTACGACTGCCACAACTCGGTCGGCCATCCGTTCGCCAACCCGGCGACGACGGTCGACGAGGCCATCCGCACCGGCAAGATCGATCGCAGCCTGTCCAACACCAAGGCGCGCGCCCTGGCCCTGATCGAAAAGTTGCCCGAGATCACCGGCGAGACCAAGGCGCGCGAGGCGAAGATCGACGCCTTCCTGGCCGAGGCCTCCGGCAAGGCCGGCACACCGGCCGAGCTCAAGCCGGTCGAGCAGAAGTTCAATGCGGCGATGCGCGAGATCCTGCTGGCTGCGTCCTTCCGGGAGAAGGACTTCTCCTGGACGAGCTTCCCGAACCACACCGGTCACGCCGACACGCCCGGGTGCTTCCGCTGCCACGACGGCAAGCACTTCAACGACAAGGGTGAGGTCATCCGCCTGCAGTGCACGCTGTGCCATGGGCTGCCCGAGGTGACGCGCGAAAACGCCAAGGGCAGCGTGGCGTCGCTGCTGCCCGAGAAGGCAGGCGAGAAGCAGCCTGAAAGCCACCAGCGCCCCAACTTCATGCGCACGCATGCCGATGACGTCGGGCCCGAGTGCGAGGCCTGCCACGGCACGCCGCTCAAACGCGGCAAGCAGGGTGGGGCCTTCTGCTCCAACCCGGCCTGCCACGGCCGCGAATATCCGGGTGTCGACCTGTCGGCCGAGCCGCCCAAGAAAGCGGCCATGCCGAGCACCCAGCCGGTCAAGAACAAGGGCTGAGTGGGGACACATGACCCTGCCTGCGCAGGGTCATGTGCTGCACGAAGGCCCGGCGCCTCTGTGGGCCGGATGAGCCCGCGCGACGACACCGCAAGGCGGCGCACGGCTGTCTATGGCCCGGGCGCGATAGCCGCGACCGGGCGGCGCGCTTACTTGGACGAGAGCACGACTTCGACGATGGCCTTCAGATCGGCGTCGCTGGCGGCCACCTTGTCGTGGTCCACCTTGCCACCGGTCTTGAGCACATCGGCAAGCTTGGCCGGTGCCGAGGCGTCACCCTTGTACTTGGTGGCAACCGATGCGAACGACGGCCCCTTCTTGGTCGTCGTGGCGGTGTGGCACTTGTTGCACTTGTTGGAGGCGATCAGATCTTCGCCCGTGCCGGCGGAGGCGTTGCCGCCAAGCGCAAAGGCAAGCACAGCGGCGGCGGTGGCAATGGTCAGTTTCATTCGAGGTTCTCCTGGTATGGGCGGCGGCCGATCGAGCATCGCCATGCTGCAGCCGCCACGTTGCTGCAACGGTGGCAGACACAGAGCGACACATCTTTGCCGTGCCCAGGGAATTGTCGTTTTCGGTCGCCGGTGGACTCTTGACCTGGATCACTTGTGGCGCCAATGGGCGGGAGTCCGGGCCGTGGCCACGCCTGCGATGACGCCCTGCGATGGGGCAGGCCCGCAAGCAAAACGCCCAGCGGCCCCACGAAGCGGCGGCTGGGCGTTGCTCATCGGGCAGGCGCGCCGCAGGTGCAGCGGCACGCAGCGCGCAGTGTGGCGCTTACTTGGAGGAGAGCACGACCTGCACGACGGCCTTCAGATCGGCGTCGCTGGCGGCGACCTTGTTGTGGTCGTCCTTGCCACCGGTCTTGAGCATCTCGACCAGCTTGCCCTCGGCATCCGCCTTGCCTTTGTACTTCTCGGCCACCGAGGCCCACGACGGACCCTTCTTCGTCGTCGTCGCCGTGTGGCACTTGCTGCACTTCTCCTTGGCGATGATGTCCTCGGCCGGGCCGGCGACAGCAGGCCCGCCAAGGGCTACGGTGGCGAAGGCGGCGGCAATGGCAAACGGCAATTTCATGTTGGTTCCTCGATGTGGGTTGGGTGCGGGACGACGCCCAGCACACAACTGATTTTAGGACTACGCGGTTGACAGGCGAAAGCGGGTTCTTCAGGTGTTGCGGTGGATCGCCAGATGGCGCGGTGTCCACGAAGGTGCCACGCGCTGGACGAAGTTCGAACGTGCGACGTGATAGCTCGGGTCGAAACCGTAGAAGTTGCGCCGCATGCGCGCCAGTTCCTCGTCGCGGTAGGCGACCAGCGGCTTGCATGCCTCGTCGCGCTCGCGTTGTTGCCTCTTGGCCCGCAACAAGGCAGGAATGTCGGCGCCCGCGGCCAGCCGCGCCGCGCGTTGCAGCACCTGCGCGCGGAATGCCTGCGGGCTGCCGCCGAGCACGGCGTCGATCAGGCCCGATCGGGCCGCTTGCGCTGCCGACATCGGCAGCCGGCGGGCCATGATGCCGCCCGGTGCCATCGACTTCAAGCGCCGCGGCAACAGGTAGGTCCAGTACTCGGAGCCGTAGAGGTTGCCCATGTTCTTGTAGTGCGGGTTCAGCACCACGCCGTCGCGCGCCCAGACCTGGTCGGCCGCCAGCGCCATGAACACGCCGCCGGCACCGGCGTTGCCCTGCATCGCCGCGATGATCAGACGGTCGGTCGCCTCGATCAGCGTCTGCGTGAGATTGTCGATCGCGTTGATGTTGCGCCACGACTCGTCGGCCGGGCTGTCGGCGGCTTCGATCACGTTCAGGTGGATGCCGTTCGACCAGAAGTCCTCGCCACCGAACAGCACCAGCACACGCGCCGGCCGTGCCAGCGCCAAGCGCAGCGCGGCGTTCAGTCGCTCGCACTGGGCCGTGCTCATCGCGCCGTTGTAGAAGGGAAAGTGCAGGGTGCCGACGTCACCTTCGGCCGCATACCAGATCTCACGCCAGCCCGATGGGCTGGCGGGTGCGTCGACGGCGACGTTGCGGTCCGGCAGGCCTGCGGTTTGGGCCGGGAACGCCAGCGCCGTGGGCAGTTTGAAGCTGGCCGGCGGGTCGGCGCGGCGCACATGCCCGATCCAGACTGCGCCGTCGGCCGTGGCACGCAGCACGGCCTCGTGTCGCCGGCCGATCAGGTGGCCCGGCGGGCCGGCGTCGGTCTGCGCTTCGGGATGCGCATCGAACAGATGGCACGGCGTGTCGAACAATTGGTCGAGCACGCCGGGCGTGCCATCGCTGGCGCGGATCTTTCGCAGCACCGTCTGCGTGTCGTCGCGCTGCCAGTCGATACGGCGGTCGGCCTGCTGCATCAAGGGCCGCCAGCGGCCGCGCCGCTGCGCGGTGTCGGCGGCAGGCGCTGCGCCGATCGCGGCGAAGCGTTGCACCGCGGCCACCACGGCGCGCGCCGCGCCCTCGGTGACCTCGTTGCGGTACAGGCTCGACTTGCTCGCGTCGCGCATCGCGAAGGTCTCGGCCGCCCACACCGGGCCGGCGTCCATCTGGCTTTCAGCCTGCAGGATCGTGACGCCCCATTCGGATTCGCCTTCGCTGATCGCCCAGTCGAGCGCGGAGGGTCCGCGGTCGCCGACGATGCCCGGGTGCACGACCAGGCAGACGGTCCGGCGCCAGACGGTTTCGGGAATGGCGCGCTTCAGGAACGGTGCAATCACCAGGGCGGGCTGGAACAGCGCGACCGCTTCGATCGTCACCGCGTCCGAGATGTCGAACTCGACCGCCACCTCGTGCCCGAGCGTCGTCAACTCCAGGTACAGGCGCTGCGTCAGGCTGTTGAAGCTGCGCGTCAGGAACAGGATGCGCACGGGCGGGCTCAGCAGATGCGGGGCAACTGATCCCCGGTCAGCCAGTCGACATTGCGCTTGCCGCCGAAGCGGGTGCGCATCTGCACGAAGTGGTGCGTGTCGGCTACCACCTCGCCGATGAGGGCCGCGCCGCGCCCGAGCGGGTGCGCGCGCATCGTCTCGAGCAGCAGCACGGCGTCCTCGGGTGCGCAGATCGCGATCAGCTTGCCTTCGTTGGCAACGTACATCGGGTCCAGGCCCAGGAACTCGCAGGCCGCGTGCACGGCGCGCTGCACCGGCACCGCGGCCTCGTCGATCAGCATGCCGGCACCCGACTGCGTGGCCAGTTCGTTGAGCGTGGTGGCCAGTCCGCCGCGCGTGGGGTCGCGCAGGCAGTGGATGCCGGGCACCGCGGCAACCATCGCCGCCACCAGGCCGTGCAGCGCGGCGGTGTCCGAGCGGATCGTCGTCTCGAAGCTCAGGTTCTCGCGCAAGGACATGATGGCCACGCCATGGTCGCCGATCGTTCCGCTGACCAGGATGCGGTCGCCGGGCCGTGCGCGCTCACCCGAGATCTGCACGCCGGTGGGCACCACGCCGACGCCGGTGGTGGTGATGAAGACACCGTCGCCCTTGCCCTTCTCGACCACCTTGGTGTCGCCGGTGACCACCGGCACGCCGGCCTCGCGCGACGCGGCGGCCATCGACTCGACGATGCGCTTCAAGTCGGCGAGGGCCAACCCTTCCTCGAGGATGAAGCCCGCCGCCAGGTACAGCGGCACCGCGCCGGACATCGCCACGTCGTTGATCGTGCCGTGCACCGACAGGCAGCCGATGTCGCCGCCGGGAAAGAACAGCGGCGAGACGACGTGGCTGTCGGTGGCCATCACCAGGCGCCCGGGGGGCACCGTGAACAGGGCCTGGTCGTTGCCCTGGCGCAGCCACTCGTTGTCGAAGCAGCGCTGGAACAGCTCGTCGATGAGCTGCGCCATGGCGCGACCGCCGCCGCCATGCGAGAGGTCGACGCAGCCATGCTTGAAGTCGATCGGGCGGATGTAGTCCTTGCGTACGGTGCTCACTGGTGTACCTTCGTGCCGCGCACGCCGGAACTCGCCTTTGGGGCGGCCCGGCGGGCTGATGGAAGCGCTCTGCCGCGCCCGCGTTCAGTGCAGCATACCGCCCAGCAGCCCCCAGAAGATGAACACGGCCAGCACGATGCCGATGGTCAGCGTCGTGAAACCGAAGATGTAGGCGCGCGTGCGCTCGGCCGAGGTCGGCGCCGGCGCCATCAGCTCGTCGAGCTTGCCCTGTGCCACGAGCCGTTGATATTCGAGCGGCCGTTCTTCCTTGAAGGTCTCCAGCGGCATGCGCCCGGTGAAGACGACGGTGTCCATCGGGAACGCTTCCGGCCGCATGTGCGTGTGGAAGAAGTGGAACATGAAGATGAAGCCGGTGGCCAGCAAGGCCTCGTCGCTGTGGATCACGTAGGCGGCGTTCAGCGCCCAGCCTGGCAGGAACTTGGTGAAGAAGGTCGGCAGCCACAGCACCAGGCCGGAGATGCCGATCACCGCGACGCCCCAGAACACGCCCATGTAGTCGAACTTCTCCCAATAGGTGAAGCGGTCGAACTTCGGCCTCGGCCCGAGGTACAGGAAGTACTTCATCATGGCCCACAGGTCGAGCAGGTCGCGCGGTTGCGGCACCATCGAGCGCGGGCCCCAGAAGAAACCGCGTTGCTTGTGCACGATCCAGGCATACGCCAGCGCGCCGAGGTGCCAGGCGAAGTAGCCGAAGGTCACGATCGCGGCGACGCGGTGCAGGAAGCCGGCGGTCTGCGGGCCGCCGACCGCGGCCATCAGGCCCGGCGCCCAGGGAGCTTCGGCGAACTTCAGCGGCAGCCCGGTGGCGGCCAGCAGCAGGAAGCTCGTCACGATGGTGACATGCGTGGCCATCTGCATGCTGCTGAAGCGGCGCACGTGCGGGCCGGTCTTCGAGTGGGCGCCCGCGAACTCGCCGCGCAGCTTGCCGACGAGCGCGCGTTGCAGCCACAGCAGGTCGTGCAGGCCGAAGAAGCCGAAGACGCCCAGCAGCAGGCCGGTCATGCCGAGCCAGATCAGGTAGACATAGATATTGCGCTTCGGGTCCGTCGGATCGGCGTGCGGGTCGAAGCTCAGGAAGGATGCGTTGACGTTCGCGTGGCAGGCGCCGCAGGTCTTGGCCAGGTTGTCGGGATGGATGCTCGAGCGCGGGTCCGATGCCGGCAGGTTGGCGTGTGGCGTGTGGCAGTCGGAGCAGACGGCACTCTTGAGGTTCTTCAGCCCGCTCGCCTTGCCGTGGAAGCTGTCGTGGAAGGACTTGTCGACCTCCTGGTGGCAACTGCCACAGCGGTCGGCCACCTCGTCGCGTACCACGGCCGTGTCGGGGCGCTTGATCGCATGCGGTTCGTGGCAGGTGGAGCACACCGGTGCTTCGCTGGTCTTCTTGCCGCCGTTGGCCGTCTTCCACAATACGCCGTGGGCGCTTTCCGCCCATTCGCGCAGGATGCCGCTGTGGCACTTGCCGCAGGTGTCGGGGATATTGGCGTGGCTCGTCGTCGCCGCCGCATCCGTCTTCGAGTGGATGTCGTGCTTGCCGTGGCAACTCGAGCATGAGGGCGAGCCTGCGACCAGCCCCGATTTAAGCAACCCGCGCGCATGTTCGCTGCGCTCGTAGTTCGCCATCATCTCTTCGTGGCAGCCGCCGCAGGTCTTGATCTGGTTGACCGGCGACAGCGGCGAGGCCGGGTCACCGCCCTTGAAGACCTGGTGCAGGCTGCCGTGGCAGCCGGTGCAGTCCTTGATGGCCTTGTCGCCGGCGGCGCGGCGGCCGTGGATGCTGCCTGCGATCGCCTTGAACTCGTCGGCGTGGCAATCCTGGCAGACCTGCGGCTTGACCAGCCCGAGCGGGTTCTGCGGATGCCGGGTGTCGAGCGCGGCGTCGTGGCACGCGGCGCAATCCAGCTTTCGATGCGCCGAGCGGCCGAAGTCGTCGGCCAGCACGGTCATCGACTTGCCGTCTTCCGACTTCATGTCGGCATCGTCGTGGCAGCCGAGGCACTTTTCCTTCAGCTGTGGCGCCGCGGCCTTGTCCTGTGCGAATGACGGAATGGCCAGGCAGGCCAGCAGCAACGCGAGTGCCGCGGTCGCCACCAGCCGGGTTGCCGCCGCAGTGGACTCAGCGAAGGGTCTGGACTTGATCTGCCTCATCACGATGATTCCTTGGGCCAGCCCGTCAACCTCAGGTCCAGCAGGAACCCCGCGACCGCGCTTGCGAGCAAGGTGATTCTGGCCGACCCCACCGGATGACAATTGATGTGCGACAAGTCTTGGCAATCCGGCGCGGACCGCAGCTCGTGTGTGATGGCGCGCACCCGTCGCGCCGACCGCTCGCCGTGCCCGGGGCAGGTCTTCAGACAGGCGTTGACGCTGCCGGCTGGACGACGACCGGCACGTCCTTGAAGCGCCCGTAGCTGTAGTAGGCCGCGCAGGCGCCTTCGGAGGACACCATGCAAGAGCCGATCGGGTTCTCGGGCGTGCACACCGTGCCGAAGACCTTGCAGTCGCGCGGATGTTTCACGCCGCGCAGGATGGCGCCGCATTCGCAGGCCTTGTTGTCGGCGACGGAGTGGGTCTCGAGTTTGAATCGGCGCTCGGCGTCGAAGGCCGCATAGGCCTCGCGGATGCGCAGTGCGCTGTACGGCACCTGGCCCAGGCCGCGCCACTCGAAGCTGCGCCGCAGCTCGAAGACCTCGGACACCAGCGCCTGCGCCTTCAGGTTGCCGTCGCGCGTGACGGCGCGGCTGAATTCGTTCTCGACCTCGGCGCGGCCTTGGTTGATCTGGCGCACCAGCATCAATATCGCCTGCATCACGTCGAGCGGCTCGAAGCCGGCGATGACCACCGGCTTGCGGTACTCCTCGGCGAAGAACTCGTAGGGCTGGCTGCCGATGATGGTGGACACGTGCGCCGGCCCGATGAAGCCGTCGAGCGGCAGCGTGCCGAGCTCGCGCACCTCGGGCGACTCGAGGATGTTGGTGATGGCCGCCGGCGTGAGCACGTGGTTGCACAGCACGCTGAAGTTGGCGAGGCCCAGGCGGGCTGCCTGCTTGATGACCAGCGCCGTCGGCGGCGTGGTGGTCTCGAAGCCGATGGCGAAGAAGACGACTTCGCGCTCGGGGTGGTCGACAGCCGCCTTCAGGGCATCGGCCGGCGAATAGACCATGCGCACGTCGCCGCCACGTGCCTTGGCCTTCAGCAGCGACAGGTTGTCGGAGGCCGGCACGCGCAGGCAGTCGCCATAGGTGCACAGGACCACGCCGCGATCGAGTGCGAGCCGGATGGCCAGGTCGATGCGCCCGATCGGCAGCACGCACACCGGGCAGCCGGGGCCGTGGATCATGCGCACCGGCGCCGGCAGCAACTCGGCCACGCCATAGCGCGAGATGGCGTGCGTGTGGCCGCCGCAGAACTCCATCAGGTTGTAGCGGCGCGAAGGGTCCGCCTCGGCAGCGATGGACGCGGCCAGGTTGCGTGCCAGCGCGCCGTCGCGGAACTCGTCGATGTACTTCATGCGGCCTGGTCCATCGGCGATGCCGGTGCCTTCGGCAGCTCGGCAAACAGCGCCAGCGTGCGCTCGGCTTCCTCGGGGTCGAGCCGGGACAGCGCGTAGCCCACGTGCAGGATCACGTAGTCGCCCACCTGCACGCCGTCGACGAGCGCCAGCGAGATCTCCTTGCGGATGCCGTCGAGGTCGACCACCGCCGTGTCCTCGCCGCGCAACTCCACCACCCGTACTGGTATGGCCAGACACATGTCTTTAGTCTCCCTGGTTGATCCTGCACTGCGCCACCCAGGCCTGGCCCAGGGCGATGCCGCCGTCGTTGGGCGGCGCCTGCCGTGCCTCGAGCACGCGCAGCCCCGCATCGCGCAGGCGCTGCCCGAGCAACGCCGTCAACAGCGCGTTGAGGAAGCAGCCGCCGCCGAAGGCCACGGTGCGCAGACCGGTGCAGACCGAGGCCCGCTGCACCCAGCGGGCCAGGCCGTCGGCCATGGCGTGATGGAACAGCGCCGCACCGCGCGCGGCATCACTTTCGTCGGCCAGGCGCGCGATCAGCGGGCTCGGGTCGAGCTGGCCGTCGGCGGTGCAAGGCACCAGCGCGCCCAGCTCGGCGGCCGGCGCAAGCGGCTCGGCCGACGCGGCCAAGGCCTCCAGCAGCATCGCCGCCTGGCCCTCGTAGGCCGAAATGTCGCGCACGCCCAGCAGGCCGGCCGCGGCGTCGAACCAACGGCCCATGCTGGAGGTCGGCGGGCAGCGCAGCCCGCGCGCCAACATCTGCGCCACCGCGCCGGCACCCAGGTGGTGGCCGAAACGCGCTTCGATCATCGCGCCACGGCCGAGGCCTTGCAGTGCCGCCGCGGCCATGCGCCACGGCTCGCGCGCGGCGACGTCGCCGCCGGGCAGGGCGATCGGCGCCAGATGGCCGAGCCGCAGGCAGGCTGCGCCGTCGACCTGCAGCAACTCGCCACCCCAGGCGCCGCCGTCCGTGCCCAGGCCGATGCCGTCCAGCGCCAGCCCGAGCAGCGGGCCTTGCACGCCGTGTTCGGCCGCAACGGCCGCGATGTGTGCATGGTGGTGCTGCACCGCATGCGCCGGCAGCGCGCGGTGGGCCGCGAACTCGAGCGCGAAACGGGTGCTGAAGAAATCCGGGTGCAGGTCGTGCGCCACGGCCTGCGGCCGCACGTCGAGCACCGCGCACAGGTGCTCGACCATCTCGACCAGCGCGTTGCATGTGGCCGCGTTGTCCAGGTCGCCGACATGCGGCGACAGGAAGGCCTCGTCGCCGCGCGTGATGCACACGGTGTTCTTCAGCCATGCGCCGGTGGCCAGCAGCGGCGGGCCGGCGCGTGGCAGCTTGATCGGGCACGGGGTGTAGCCGCGCGCACGGCGGATGAACTGCGGCGTCGCCGAGGGCAGCAGGCGCAGCACGCTGTCGTCGCAACGCGCGACGATGTCGCGGTCGTGCAGCAGCAAGGCATCGGCGATGCCGTCGAGCCGCGTCAGCGCCTCGTGATTGCCGATCACCAGCGGTTCGCCGCCTGGGTTTGCGCTGGTCATCACCAGCAGCAGCGCCTGCTCCTGCTGCAGCCAGCGGCTGCCTTCCGGCCGGCCCGCCGCCTCGTGGAACAGCAGGAACTGGATCGGCGTGCTCGGCAACATCAGGCCCAGCACCTGCAGACCCGGTGCGATGCCGGCCAGCGGATCGGGTCGGTCCTCGCGCATCGGCAGCAGCACGATCGGCCGCTCGGCGGCTTGCAGCAGGCCCTGTTCGGCGGCGGCCGCGTGCACCCAACGCAGGGCCGATGCGGCATTGGCGGCCATCACGGCGAAGGGTTTTTCCTCGCGCTGCTTGCGCTGGCGCAGGCGTGCCACCGCCTCGGCATGGCGTGCGTCGCAGGCGAGATGGAATCCGCCCAGGCCCTTGACGGCGACGATGCGGCCGTCGCGCAGCAGCGCCAGCGTGGCGGCGATCGGATCGCCGGGGATCGGCCGGCCCGCCGCATCGACCAGGCGCAATGCCGGGCCGCACACCGCGCAGGCATTGGGCTCGGCATGGAAGCGCCGGTCGAGCGGATCGGTGTACTCGCGTTGGCACGCCGGGCACAGCGCAAAGGGTGCCATGCTCGTCGTCGCGCGGTCGTAGGGCAGGGCGCGTGTCAGCGTGTAGCGCGGCCCGCATTGGGTGCAGTTGATGAAGGCGTAGCGGCTGCGGCGGTCGGCCGGGTCGAAGAGTTCGGCCAGGCAGTCGGCGCAGGTGGCGGTATCCGGCGGCACGCTGGTCTTCACCGCGCCCGAGCGGCTGGCGCGGATGTGGAAGGCCGCATCACCGTCGAGCGCCGGCGTGCCACGGGTTTCGAGCGCTTCCACGCGCGACAGCGGCGGGGCATCGCTCTTCAGGCGTTGCTCGAAGCGCTGCAGCGCCCGCACCGGGCCCTGCACCTCGATGGCCACGCCCTGCGTATCGTTGAACACCCAGCCGGCCAGGCCCAGCTCCTGCGCCAGGCGATAGACGAAGGGCCGGAAGCCCACGCCCTGCACGGTGCCGCGCACGCGGATCGCGCGGCGTTCGACGACCTCGGTGTCGGCCAGCATGGGACTGTGCGTCAAGGCGAATGCAGCCGCGCGACCTGCGCCTCGAGTTCGGCCACGCGGCGCTGCAGCGTCGCCACCTGGTCCAGGCGCTGCTGATGCGCCGCACGCGCGCCAGCTTCGATCCACGCCAGCCAGGCATCCAGCCCGGCGCCGCTGGTGGCCGAGACCTGCAGGATCTGAATCGACGGGTTGATCCGGCGCGCGTATTCGAGGCAGCGCTCGACATCGAAGCTCAGGTGCGGCAGCAGGTCGACCTTGTTCAGCAGCATCAGCGAGGCGGCGTGGAACATGTCGGGGTACTTCAGCGGCTTGTCCTCGCCCTCGGTCACCGACAGCACGACCACCTTGTGCGCCTCGCCCAGGTCGAAGGCCGCTGGGCAGACCAGGTTGCCGACGTTTTCGACCATCAGCACCGAGTCTTCGGCCGGCGCCAGCCGGACCAGTGCCGTCTCGATCATGGCCGCGTCGAGGTGGCAGCCCTTGCCGGTGTTGATCTGGATCGCCGCCGCGCCGGTGGCGCGGATGCGCTCGGCATCGACGCTGGTCTGCTGGTCGCCTTCGATCACGGCCACCGGCAGAGCGCCGGCCAGGCGCTCGATGGTGCGTACCAGCAAGGTGGTCTTGCCCGAGCCGGGGCTCGATACCAGGTTCAGCGCGAAGATGCCGCGCTGCGCCAGTGCGGCGCGGTTGCGCATCGCGATGCCGTCGTTCTTCGACAGGATGTCGCGCTCGATCTGCACCAGGCGCGACTGCGTCATGCCGGGCGCGGTGTTGCCTGCCGGGCCGCGGCCGTAGTGCAGCGCCTCGGCGCCGTGCGCGTGCGCAGGGTCGAGGTGCTCATGCGTGTGGGTCGTGCCGTCGGCGTGGGTGTGCATCTCGCCTGCGGCCGGTCCGTGGCTGTGTTCGTGCGGATGCACATGGGCATGGCTGTGCACCGAGCCGTCGGCATGCGTGTGGCTGTGCTCGTGCGCGGCTTCGTGCACGTGCTCGTGCGCACCTTGGGCATGGTCATGCGCATGGCTGTGCGTGCTGCCGTCGGCGTGGGTATGGGTATGCGCGTGGCCGGCACCCTCGACGTGGACGTCGCCGGTGCCGCAGCCGCAGGTCAGGCACATGGGGGCTCTCCTTGTGGGCGCGCGCCGGGCGCCGTGGATGTCGGTTCCCTGGGGACTATTGTCATTCGATCTCGATGTCCATCACGCGCATGTGCTCACCGCCGGTGACCTGCAACTGGTGGCTGCCGCACTGCGGGCAGCCGTCGCCGCGCTGCGCGATCACCACGGGCAACGAGCAGCGCATGCACCAGGCGCTGCCGTCGGTCTCGGTAATGTCCAGCCGCGCCGTCGCGGCCAGCGTGCCGCGCATGACCACCTCGAAGGCGAAGCGCATGGCTTCGACTTCCACCTGCGACAGCTTGCCGATCTCCAGCCGCACGCAGGCCACGCGCCGCGCGCCGTTCGCACGGGCGGTGTCCTCGACGATCTCGCGCACGCTCTCGGCCAGCGACATTTCATGCATCTTCGATTTCGACACTACAGGCCACACAGGGGTCCAGCGAATCTACCAGCACACGGGTGCGCCGCCGCAGCAACTCGAGGTCGTGCGCAGGGGTATCCAGCAGTGCCGCCGGCAGCGCGCCGTCGGGGTGGAAGTTCCACTCGGTGGGCGCGACGATGCGGTATTCGGCTGTGCGGCCTTGTTCCAGGCGCAGCCGGTGCATCAACAGTCCGCGGGCGTTTTCGACCCAGCCCAGCCCGCTGCCGTCCGGCAGTGCCGTGGCACCGAGCGCGGCGCCGCCGCGGCCGGCCAGCAGCAGCGCCAATTCGCGCAGCCGTGCCACGAAGCGCGCCGCCACGCGCGAGTTGCCACGCTGCATCAGCGCCTGCGGCAGCGCATCCGACTGCTGTCGCGCGAGCGCACCGGTCTCTGCCGGGGCGCCGCGCCAGACCGGCCGGCGTGCGAATCCAGGGTCGGCATCTTCGGCCTGGGCCAGCTCGGTCAGGGCGGTCGCCTGCACCGGCGTGGCCAGCAGCGGCACCGCGGCCATGGCGCGTGCCGAATGCGTGCCGGCCACCGCGTCGTCGCCGAGCGCGTGGTGCACGAAACGCGCTGTGGCGGTGTGCCGCTGATCCGCCCAGTGCTGCAGCGCGGGCAGGGTCTGCAGCGCGAGCCATTCCTCGGCCGAGCTGCCGAAGGCGGCCAGGGCGATGGCCTCGCCCGAGCCGCCGCTGGGCCCTGTCAGCGCGCCGCGTGCGGCCGCGATCGCGGCCTCGCCGGGCAACTCGCCGATGGCCTTGGGCCATTCGAGCAAGGTGCGCCAGGCGGTCTCGCGCAGCGTTTCGGCCGACACCGATTCCCGGGCGCGTGCCAGCATGTCCTCGTCCACCCGCTCGCCCGCAGCGGCGGCGCAGGCCAGTTCGCTGGCCGCGGCCTGCGAACGCGCGCAGATCGAATACAGGCGCGGCACCATGGCCATGGCTTCGGCACGGCTGCGGCCCGACAACAGCTCGCGCGCGATGTCGGGCCGGGTCGAGGTGACGCGCACCTGAGCCACGCGAGCGCCGTCGACCCGCAGGCCGACCCGCAATGCGCCTTCAGGGCCCACGGTCGCTGTGCCGGGGCTGGCCGAAGAGGAAGTCGCGTTTGCTCAGCGGCCTGGCGGCCGGCGCTGCGGCGGCGGGTGCGTCAGCAGCGACGCCGGTCTCGCCAGCCTCGCGATGTGCCAGGTCGAACAGCGCCTCCAGGGCGGCCGCGGCGGTGTCGTGCGCGCTGGCCTGATGGTCGAAGTCGAACATCGGCGAGAACAGCGAGCAGGCCTGGTAGTCGCCGATCGTCGACTCGAAGCCGCCGATGAACTCGAAGACCCCTGCGGGGAAGACGTAGTGCCGGCTCGCGCCTGCGGCGATCGGCTGCCAACGCGACACGACGCGCGGCATCAACCACAGATTCATGAACCACGGCGTGACCAGCACGCCGAGCCAGTGTTCGTCCCACGGGCGAAAGCCCACCGCTTCGACCGACAGCGCGGGGTTGAGGATCGGCACGCCGGCCATCCGCTGCTGCGCGATGTGGCGAAAGGTGGCTTCCAATGCTGCATCCGGGCAGGGGCGCGGCACTGCAGGCTGTACAGGATCAGTCATCGAGCACCAGGAAATCCTGTTTCTGCGCCGAGCAGTTGGGGCAGGTCCAGTGCGCGGGCAGTTCGCTGAAGGGCGTGCCGGGCGGCACCTGCCAGACCTCGTCGCCCACGGCCGGGTCGTATACGCTCCAGCAGATCTTGCATTCCAGCCGCGTGTTCGGACCGATCGCGGCGTGGCGGCTGGACGGCTCGCTCATGGCCTTCACGCGGTGGCGATCGAATCGCTCATCCACTGCACCAGCT
>CAWGOK010000047.1:0-18806 GCA_963824005.1 uncultured beta proteobacterium | reverse complement strand
GGTGCTATGCCCGCCAGGAGGACGGAAAGTTCGGCGATCAGAAGTACCTCGATGACTGGCCTCACCGCTTCCCGCAGCATGTCCACGTCTTGCAGGATCGCGCGCTGCTTCAGGCACCATGGAACGCGTCGCGATTCGCCCCGAGCGAGAGTGTCGCCTTCCACTTCCATGCATTGCGCACAATGCCCAAAGGCAGAGTTGTTGCGACAGTCGGCGACCACCGGATTCCGCAAACCACCGTGTCAATGCTCTACAAGCCGTATGTCGCCGACTTGCGCGTGCCATGGCAAGGCTCTTGGCCATTGGCATGTCACCACCGCCACAACTGAACGAGAGTGTGGCCGCCGTATGGATGCGTAGCATGTGGGCTCGCCGGCACGCCTGGAAGCAAAGCCTTCTCCCCCAACTTTTCATTTAGTTCCATGGCCGCAATCTACCGTTCAGCCAAGGCGCCGTACCTCCATGCGCGAGGGTCGCGTTCATGACCCGACGGCGCGCCCTCATCTGCGGCATCTCCGGACAGGATGGTGCCTACCTTGCAGAGCTCTTGCTCGGCAAGGACTACATCGTCTTCGGCACGTCGCGCGATTCGACCACTGCCAACCTCGCCGGCCTCGATCGGCTTGGCATTAGGTCGAGGGTGTCCATGGTTTCAATGGCACCAAACGACTTCCGCAGCGTGCTGAGCTGCCTGGTCGAAACGGCACCCGACGAGGTCTATAACCTGGCGGGCCAAAGCAGCGTGGGTCTGTCGTTCTCGCAGCCGGTACGAAACCATCGAGAGCATCTCGATCGGCACGCTGAACCTGTTGGAAACAATCCGCTTCCTTGGGCGACCGGTACGTCTGTACAACGCTGGATCGGGCGAATGCTTCGGTGACACCGGCGGCATGCCCGCCACCGAAGACACGCCATTCCGGCCGCGAAGCCCCTACGCAATTGCCAAGGCATGTGCCCACAACCTGATCACCAACTACAGGGAGGCCTACCAGCTGCACTGCCTGACCGGGATCCTGTTCAATCACGAGTCGCCGCTGCGGCCCGCGCGCTTCGTCACGCAGAAGATTGTCACCAGTGCCGCCCGGATTCGCCTCGGGCAGCTCGACCATGTGCAACTCGGCAACCTCGACGTATCGCGCGATTGGGGATGGGCACCCGACTACGTGGAGGCCATGTGGTCCATGCTGCAACTCGACGATCCAAGCGACTTCGTGATCGCGACCGGGCGCACTGTGAGTTTGGCCTACTTCGTCGAGCGCGCCTTTGCGCGCGTCGGACTTGACTGGAAGGCGCACGTCCGGGTTGACGAAACGCTTCGTCGCCCCTCGGACATCGCCGTCAGTTCTGCCAATCCAGGCAAGGCTGCCCGCGAAGTGGGCTGGGTTGCTCGCCATGACGCCGATCATGTGATCGATAACATGGTGGATTCGGCCATGAGCAGCTTGAGCGGGCACGGATCCACAACGAAGGTCGAGGGTTGACGCGTCGATCGCCATCCGTCGCGCGAGGCGCTCGGGACCCGCACGTCAACCGATTTTCACTGCCCAAGACAAATGCCCTCCGCCGCACCACCCCGCCCCCGCCTGACGGTGATCACCGTGGCATACAACGCCAGGGAGAGCATCGAGCAGACCATCCTCAGCGTAGCGGCCCAGGCGGCCGAAGGCGTTGAATATCTGGTCGTCGACGGAGCCAGCAGGGATGGTACGGTCGAGGTCTTGCGTCGGCTGTCGCACCATATCGACCGCTGGGTCTCCGCGCCCGACCGCGGCATCTACGACGCAATGAACAAAGGCATTTCCATGGCACGTGGTGAATGGATCATGTTCCTGAATGCCGACGATTACTTCGAGAATGCGGGCTCGGCGCAACGCCTGCTGGAAGCAACGGATGATTCGGTCGACATCGTTGCCGGCCAGACGCTCATCAAGTACACCCACCGCGAGCGCCTGTTCCGCCCGAGCCGCCGATTCGGCTTGATGCTGCAACTGCCCTTCATGCATCCATCGATCATCGTCAGGCGAAGTGCGTTTGAGTCTTGCGGCCATTTCGACACGCGCTACAGGCTCGCGGCAGACTGCGATCTCTTGCTGCGAATGATCAGTCGCGGCCACAAGTACCGCCGCATCAGCGAGGTTGTGACAGTGATGCGTGACGGCGGAGCCAGCCAGCGCGGCTTTGTGCGCGGGCGCATCGAGTACATGCGGGCCTACCAGCGCAACATGCGCGACCCGCTCGGTGCCTGCCTGGGGTTCGCGGTGTCGATGGCAATGCACCTGCGGGCCAAGCTGTCGTGAGCGGGTACGCCACTCCATGCGTCGACCACTGTCTACACATGTTGCGGGCAGCCACGCCACGCCAGTGGGATGACGCTTGACCACCTGTCGCCCGCGAAGCGAACGATGACCAATGGCGAGCGTTAGGCTGTACCTCTGGCGGCTGCTGGCGGCCTTCTTCCCGAGCTACGGCGTCCGCAACTTCTTGTTCCGGAAGGCACTCCGAAACACGATCGGCCGCCGGTCGTCGCTGCATCGGGGGCTCGAGGTCTACTGCGTCGGCGGCGTCACGATCGGGGAGGAATGCACGATCAACAAGTACGTCGACCTGGACGGGCGTGGCGGCGTGATCCATCGGCGATCGGGTCAGCATTTCGGCGTATGCGAAGGTGCTGAGCGCGAGCCACGATCCGAATACCCCGAACTTCGCGTACCTGGTCAAGCCGGTCAGCATCGGCAACTTCGTCTGGATCGGCACCGGGGCACTGGTGCTGCCGGGCGTCACGCTGGGCGAGGGTTGCGTGGTCGCCGCGGGCAGCGTCGTGACACGCAGTGTCGCGCCGTTCGACATCGTCGCGGGCAATCCCGCGCGGAAAATCGGTGAGCGGACGCGTGAACTGGCGTACACGCCGTACTGGCGCCCGCCCTTTCAATGAGTGCAGTAGCACTCAGCCTCAGAAGGTCGACGTTCGACCGCTTCCTGGTCGGCGCGCTGGTGCTGCTGGCCTGTTTCGGCCAGCCGAACGCGGTCTACCTCGTGGTGCCGTTCTTCTATCCGCTGCTGGCGACGTATTTCCTGTTGCTGTTCGTGTACCTGCTGGCGAGCGACGATTTTCGCGTGGGCAACTACGTCGTGCGCATGGACATCGGCATTCCCGCTCGCTGTCTTCTTCCTGCTCGCAGGTGCATCGGTCCTGTATGCGCGCGTCGCCCGCATTCGCAGTAACACTGCTGCTGTCGGCGGCGCTCAAGGTCATGATGTTCTACATGCTGATGATCGCCGCACGCCATGCGCACGTGAACGACGTCGTGGCGCGCGCCATCGTCGCCGCTGCAGTGTTCTTCTCGATCACCGGCATCGCGCTGTTTCTCGGCATCGTGCTGTTCGACCTGGCCCCGATCCGCGAGTTCGGCTCGATGGACATCGGCGGCGGACTCGAGTACGAACAGCAATTGCGCTTCTACGGCCTCGGATTCGTGCGCTCGGAAACCAGCCTGCTTGCCATTGTCTTCCCGAGGCTGCAGAGCTTCTTTGCCGAGCCGGGCTATTTCGCGTTCTTCCTCGAGCTGTCGTTGTTCGCGACGCTCTACTGCAAGCACCTCGATGCGCAAGCGCCCGGCCGCGCGCGTCATATGAACCAGGCGGCCGCGCTGCAGGTGGTCGCACTGACGCTGTCGCTATCGCTCGGCGCGATGGTCGCGATCGGCGGCGGGATGGTCGTGTACTTGCTGGCATCCAGGACGTTGCGACTGACTGCCAGGCACGGTGTTCACGGGGGCCGCGGCCTTGGTCGCGGGCGGTGTGCTCTGGCTGTTCTGGAACGCAGCCGAGGAACCACTGTCGCTCGTCTACAAGATTCTGGTCGCGGAGCGTTTTGAGACTGCGTACGGCGACAATTCCGCCGACACGCGCATGGAGGTGTTCCGGCTCGGGCTCAACCTCGTTGAGGAGCGGCCCCTGTTCGGCTGGGGTTTCGGCCAGGTCCGGATCGTGCTCGAAGGCGCTGGTGTCAACAACTCGTTCCTGACCGTCGTCGCGAACTCGGCATCGTCGGGCTGCTGGCGTACCTCGGGATCCTATTCACCGTGGTGCTCACGATCCGCAAGAGCCTGGCGCTCAGCGAGTCGCTCGGCCGGGACGCGGTCCGTGCGACTGCGGCCATTGCCGGCATGTTCGCGGCGACCACGCTGCACTCGCTGCTGATAGACACGTCGTGGTCGTTCATCTACTGGCTTGCGATCTCGCTGGTGTTCCTGCACTACCGATACCTGCGGGCGGTCACGCGTGAAGGCCGGCAGGCATGAGCAAACTCAGGGTCGTGCATCTTGCGCCCGAAGACAGGTTCAAGACGGGCATCGCGTCATACGCCGATATCGTCGACGAGATCTTTGCACGCTACCTCGCTGACGAGGTCGAGGTGCAGCGTGTCGCCGCCGGGCAGTACCTCGCGGCACTCATCGGGCCGGGCAATGCGGTCGTGCTTGCCCAGATTGGGTCGAACGAAGGTGACGTGTTCAGGGTGCTGCGCGCGCAGCTTCGAACGTTGCCTGCGGTGCGCCGGGTCATCGAGATCCACGATCCGCCGCACGTGGTGCTGTCGTACACCGCGCTGCTGGAACGCATCGCGACCACGTTGCCGGGGCGCGCGGTGCGCAGGTTGTTCGACCGGCTGTTCGGCGACCGGTATGTGCGCTCTTTCGTGGGGCCCACGGACGTGTTCGTCTGCAAGACCGAGATCGGCGCCATGGCGCTGAGTGAACGGTTCAGGAGACTGAAGGTGGACGCACCGGTGATCTGCATCGAGCTCGCGAACTACCTCGACGCGCCTCCCGCCAGGCCGACGCACGCCGAGGTGGGACCAAGCATCGGATTCTTTGGCTACATCCACCCCGACAAGGGTGTCCACGTGCTCGTCGATGCAGCCATTCGTCTGCATGCGTCGCGCGGCGTCGCGGCGGTCCCTCGCATCTTCATTCGCGGTTCGCTCGCGACGCCGCAATGCGAGCAGTACCTGCGGGAGATGAAGCGACGGGTGCGCGACGCGGGGCTCGCCGACAGGATCGATTTCGGTGGCTTCGTGCCGTCCGAGGAATTGCCGGGTTTCGTGGCCGGCCTTACCGCGGTTGCATTGCCGTACATGATCGAGTCGAGGGCTTCGGCGAGCGGCCCGCTGCTCTGGGCGCGCACCTGCTGCGTCCCGGTGCTGGCGCACCGAACTGCTGTGTTCGAATCGTCGGTACGCGACGGTGTCGACGGCGTACTCGTCGCTATCGGCAACCTGGACGAATGGGCAGCGGCGATGGCGCGCGTCGCGACGGAGCCGGACTGGGCGCAGAAGCTGCGCCCGGGCCTCGAGGCGTGTCAGGCCCATGGGTCGTGGAAGACTGTTGCCAAGCGATTTCGTACGGCGCTAGGGTTGCCACGGGCGGTCGCGTCGTGAAGTTGGTCGTCAATGGCGCCGCCGTGGCCGGCACGTCGCTCGGCGGCAAGCGCTACTTCAACAACATTTTCAGCCGCCTCGGCTGGCCCGGCGGCACTGAGGTCCGGACGTTGACAGGCGCTCGCTCGCTCACTCGCATGCGCGAACTTGCATATCGAGGACGGCGGGACGAGATCCTCTGGTCGCCGAACCAGCGTGGGCCGCTGCTGGCGTGTAACCACGTCGTGACCGTGCTCGACTGCATCAACGTCGAGTATTCCTATCGCGACGACTGGCGGCTGCCCGCGTACCGCTGGCTGTTCAACTTGATCCTGGACAACGCGAGCGCGATCGTCGCGATTTCCCATGCGACGCGCGACGCGATCCTGCGCAACTACCGCATCGACGCCGACAAGATCACCGTGATCGCAGGACCGAACGACTTTCGTGCCGACCTCGGCCGGCATCCGCACCCCCGCCCAATTGACGGGTCGTCTGCGGCCGGGCCGCCGTTCGTGCTGCTTTTCAGTAACCTGCTGCCGCACAAGAACACCGCGCGGGCGGCGTCCGCATTCGCCACCAGTTCGTCCGCGCGTCGCGGCATCGCGCTGCGCGTGGTCGGCCCGCTCGAACCGACTACGCTCACTGAGTGCCGTGCGGCAGGCGTGACGGTCGAGCAGCACGTCGGCGTCGACGACGTCAAGCTGCAGCGCTGGCTGCGAGACTGCCTCTTCATGCTGTCGCCAAGTCTCGCGGAGGGACTCAATCTGCCGATCGGGGAGGCGCTGTCGATTGGGGCTAACGTGCTGTGTTCGGACATCCCGGTCCACCGCGAGTTCTTCGATGGTCAGGTGCGTTTTTTCGACCCGAACGATATCCAGCAATTGCGCATGCGCTCGACCTCGCGTTCGACGAGCCGGGGTCGTGGGTCCGCGAAACGGCGTTGTCGTACCGGCGCACGTTCGACGACGTGACGCGCGAGTACTCGGCGTTGTTCGATCGGGTCGCACGGGCCGCGGCCGCGAGCCAGCGCTGATGCAAGCCGCCACGTTCTCGGTCGTCAGTCACGGCCACGGTACCCTGGTACGGGCGCTGCTAGGCGACATGAACCGCGCGCCCGCGCTCCAGGGAGCACGCGTGATCGTGACATTGAATTTGCGCGATGAGCCGTTCGACCCGACACCCTTCGCCAAACTCGACATCGAGGTGCTAAAGAACGCGCAGCCGCTGGGATTCGGCGCGAATCACAACCAAGCGTTTTCGCGCTGCCGCACGCCATGGTTCGTGATTCTGAATCCCGACCTGCGTTTCGTCGATGCGGAGCCGTTCACGGCGCTGCTCGACTGCGGTAATCGTCACGCGCGCACCGGGCTCGTGGCGCCGCAAGTAGTGTCGAGCAGCGGTGCGCCCGAGGACTCCGTGCGCGCGAACCTGACCCCTTGGTCGCTGCTCGAGCGCCACTTGCTCGGACGACGTCGGCCCGTGCCGGCGTCGCAGCCGGCGCGTATCGGCCAGCCGTTCTTCTGGGTCGCGGGCATGTGCCTTTGCGTGAACTCTGAGGCGTTCCGGGCGGTCGACGGCTTCGACGAGCGGTATTTCCTCTACTGCGAGGACTACGACCTGTGCGCACAGGCTCTACAACGGTGGTTACTGGATCGTCGTCGAGCGTCGCAGCCGGATCGTCCACGACGCGCAGCGCGGCAGCCATCGCTCGAGCCGTTGCCCTTCGCTGGCACCTGTCGAGCCTTCTGCGCGTCTGGCGCTCGAAACCGATCTGGAAGGTCTGGCTGAACGTGCGCAAAGCTGGAAAGTCCTAGTGCACTCGGCCTGCGGGCCGGCGTCATGTTGCGCTCACTCGTCGCAGACGTCCGCCGCTGCAAGCGGGCGGGCGTTTTCGTCCTATTGGTTGACGCGATCGGCGCGGCGGATGGGTTCTGCAGCTGCAGCGGCCAGGCGATCGCGAGATCGGGGTCGTCCCAGCGGAATGAGCGTTCCGCCACCGACGCATAGTAGGCTGCGTGTTCCACGCGATCCCGGACACCGTTCCGCTCTGATGGCGGGCAGCATTCAGCATTCCGCCGTGATGGCGGGCACTCCCAGGTCCTGCTCGATCGTGTACAGGTTGAACTCGCTCAACTCCACCAGCACCAGCCGCGCCGGCTGTGCGCAATCCCACTGATCGCGGACACCCTATTTTGGCGAGTTGTAGACCAGCAGCCTGCCCGACGATGCGCTCGACATCCCACACCGGCACCACCTCGACTCCCGCTGCCAACGGATAGCGTCGCAGCACCGGCGCGACGACAAACGCGCGCTCGATCACCAGATCCTGCAGGGCCTGCCAGAAGCCCTTGCTCGGCTTCGGTGACGCCGAGAACTTGATCTCGATGCCGATCCTTTCGCCGGGGCCCTCCACCACCAGGTCCAGTTCGGCGCCGGCGGCCGTGCGATAGAAGCCGATCTGCCCACCGGTGCGGCAGCGCGGCCGCCACCTGTTCCACCACGAAACCCTCCCAGGAGGCGCCGGCCACCGGGTGCCCCTGAAGCTGGCGCACCGTGGCCAGACCCAGCAGCGCGTGCAGCATGCCGCTGTCGCGAACGTAAACCTTGGGCGACTTGACCAGTCGCTTGCCCACATTGGCCAGGTACGGCTCCAGGCGTCGCACCATCAGCGTGTCGACCAACGTGTCGAGATAGCGACCGGCGGTGGCGTGCGAGGCGCCGCCCAGCGAACGGCCGAGTTGCGATGCATTGAACAGCTGGCCGTGCAGGTGTGCCAGCACGGTCCAGAAGCGACGCATCGTCTCGGCGGGCACGCGCACACCCAGTCCAGGCAGGTCGCGCCTACCTGGCAATGAAGTCCTTGCCGCCACTGGAACACCGCCTCATCGCTGCCTGCCAGGTAGCTCAAGGGGTAGCCGCCGCACAACCGCAGCGCCTGCTGCGTGTTCAGGTCGACTTCGACTTCTGCAGCCAACAAGGGGGCAATACCATATTGGCGGTCCACCCCGCCAGCGATTCGCCTGTCTGGCGCAGCAGCTCGCCGGAGGCGGAGCTCAGCGGCAGAAAGCGGCCCTGGCACGCCGATCGGCATCGATCTCGGGCCGCAGGTGCGCAAACAGCGCCGGCAGGTGCTGCACTTGTCCGTCCAGCACAACGAGCCGGTCGCGGCGCAAGGGCAAGAACAGTTCGGGCCGGGTGAGCACTGCGCGATCGGACTCACGTTCCATGTCCAGCACGATGGCGCCTGGATGGTTTGCCGCCACCGCCTTCGCCAACGTGGTCTTGCCCACCTGGCGCGGCCCGAGCAACGCCACGGCAGGGTACTGCTGCAGCCGCTGCTCGACGGTGGCTTGCAGACGGCGAGGAACATCATTGCAATTTGATCGTCTATCGATCAAATTGCAATGTAAGGCGCGCAATGCGACGTGGCGCACCGCGGTCGATCACGCCACGCCACCGCCTCCCGCCCACAGCACGCCCAGGGGCACGGCCCACAAGTTCGCGTCGAAGGGCATCAGTTGTTCGCCGGTGTAGAGCACGACGCCTCTGGCGAAGCCCTCGCCGGCGGCGTTGGCAAGCTCTCTTAGACCATGGAAGTCACGCTGGGTGATGTTGGCGCTGGCCTTCACTTCAATGCCCACCACGCGCTGACCTGGCGTTTCGAGGACGAGGTCGACCTCTTGTCCCGCTGCCGTGCGAAAGTGCCAGGCCGTGGCTGCCGTGTCTGCCCAGCGCATGTGGCGCCGAAGCTCCTGCACTGCAAAGGTCTCGAGCAAGGGCCCGAGCTGTGGCGACAGCGCCAGCACGGCGGGGTCCGTGTGCCCGCGCAGATGAGCGGTAAGCCCGGCGTCGATCAAGTGAAGCTTCGGTGCCTTGACCAGCCGCTTGCCCAGGTTGGCCGACCAGGCCGGCAGCGGCTGCACGATGAACAGCGCTTCGAGCAGTGAAAGATAGCGTCGCAGCGTGGAGTGCGTTATGCCCGTTGAGCGCGACACCTCGGCCATATTCAGCAGCGAACTGACCCGCGCCGCCAACAGCGACAGCAGGCGTGGGATGTCATGCAGACCGTCGATGTTGGCGTAGTCGCGCACGTCGCGCTGCAGCAAGCTCGCGAGGTAGGCGCGGAACCACGCGTCGCGCCGCTGCGGCTCGGCACGGCCCAGCGCTTCGGGGAAGCCGCTCGACACCAGGCGGCGCACCAGATCGGCCCGGTCGGTCGGCACGGTGCGCCGCACCCAGGGCGCGCGGCCGAACAAGGCGTCGACGAAGTTGTGCGGCGAGCTCTCGACCTCGCACTGTGACAAGGGCTCCAGCGTCAGCACCTCCATTCGCCCGGCCAGGGATTCGGCCGCATCGGGCAGCATGAACACGTTGGCCGAGCCGGTAAGCAGGAAACGGCCAGGTACAGGGTGGCGGTCAACCTCCCGCTTGATCGCGGGCAACAGCGCGGGCGCCGACTGCACCTCGTCGATGACGGTGAACTCCGCGGCGCCGTTCACCAGCGCCGAAGGGTCGGTTCGAGCCAGTTCGGCGATCACCGGGTCGTCCAGCGTCAGGTACTGGCCACCGCGCTGTTGTGCCACCTGTTGCGCCAGCGTGCTCTTGCCCACTTGCCGGGCGCCGTTCAGCAGCACGACCCGCGTGTCGGCGAGCGCCGCGCTCAGTTTTCGGACAATATTTCGCTGATACATGGCTGCATTTTCGCCATTCAGTGGCGAAAATGCAAACGAGGAACGGTCGGCGCGAGCGGGCGCGCCAATCGGCAAAGCAGGCGTTCCAGCACCTCGGCGATGCGCTCCCCGGTGCCGCCATCCCACTACTCCGGAATGGCCCCCTTCTTCCACTGCCCGGCGAACAGCCGGTCCAGCGCCGGCTTCAGCGCCGCGGGGTCGGTGCCGATCAGCTCGTTGGTGCCGACGCTCACGGTCTCGGGGCACTCGGTGGTGTCGCGCAGCGTTACGAAAGGAGCGCCCATCACCGGGGTTTCCTCGGTCGCTGCTCTACGCCGTCAACAGCGACAGCGCGCAGCACAAGACCGCCACGTCTTGGTTGGCCGAGTCGTTCGCACGTCCGCAAGGCGTCGGCTTCGGCTGGATGGCTTTGCTGGACTTCTTGCGCCTTTCAACACGCACCAGCATTTTTGCGCGGCCTCTCGGCACCGAGCAGGCGCTGTCGGTGGTGGAGTCTGGCACCGCGACTTCGCGCGATTCGCCGGATTGCGATTGCAGTGGCTTGCCTGAGGACCTGATCAGGCCTGCCCGCCTTCGCCCGGCTGCCAGGACTACGCAGCCACGGGCTGGTGGTAGCCGGGCACCGTTCGCAGCAGCATCGCACGCACCGCCTCGTCTTCAGGCGCGGCCGTTGCATCGGCCGCCAAGGCCAGCAGTTCGTCCAGTCGCAACGGCGCTGTCTCCAGCCGCGCGATGCGCAAACGCGGCACCGCGGTGGGAATCGTCGCGTCTTCGTCGGCCAGCAGTTCCTCGTACAGCTTCTCCCCCGGCCGCAGCCCGGTGAACTCGATCGCGATCTCGTCGGGCGCATGGCCGGACATGCGGATCAGGTCGCGCGCCAGGTCGACGATCTTCACCGGCTCGCCCATGTCCAGCACCAGCACCTGGCCGCTTTCGCCGATGGCCGCGGCCTGCAGCACCAGCCGCGCGGCCTCGGGGATGGTCATGAAGTAGCGGATGATCTCCGGGTGCGTCACGGTCACCGGGCCGCCGCGTTCGATCTGCTCCTTGAACTTCGGGATCACGCTGCCGCTCGAGCCCAGCACGTTGCCGAAGCGCACCGCGATGAAGCGCGTGCCGGCATGCTCGGCCGCCAGCTGCGACACCACCATCTCGGCGGCGCGCTTGGTGGCGCCCATCACGTTGGTCGGGTTCACCGCCTTGTCGGTGCTGATCAGCACGAAGCGCTCGGCGCCCTGCTCGGCCGCGGCCAGCGCCGCGTGCCAGGTGCCCAGCGTGTTGTTGCGCAGCGCCGCCCAGGCGTTGTCCTCCTCCATCAGCGGCACATGCTTGAAGGCCGCGGCATGGAACACCACCTGCGGGCGCCAGCGCGCGAAGGTCTGGCGCAGATGGCCCAGGTCCTTGACGTCGCCGATCAGCCGCACCAGCGGCAGCTGCGGGAAGCGCTCGCCCAGGTCCTGCTCGATGCTGTACAGGTTGAACTCGCTCAGCTCGTACAGCACCAGCCGCGCCGGCTCGAAGCGCGCCACCTGGCGGCACAGCTCGCTGCCGATGCTGCCGCCGGCACCGGTGATCAGCACCGTCTTGCCGCGCAGCGTGGCGCCGATGCCGGCTTCGTCCAGCTGCACCGGCTCGCGGCCGAGCAGGTCCTCGGGCTCGATGTCGCGCACGCGCTGGTTGCGGCGCTGCGGGTCGGCCAGCTCGGCGGCGCTGGGCACGGTCAGCACCGGCAGGCCGGTGGCCGCGGCCAGCTCCAGCGCGCGCCGCCGCTGCGTCGGCGTGGCCGAGGGCATGGCGATCACCAGGTGCGTGGCCGCGCCGCGCACCTGCGCGTCGCGCACCGCCTCGAGCGTGCCCAGCACCTGCACGCCGGCAATGCGCGAATGCTGCTTGGCCGGGTCGTCGTCCAGCAGGCCCAGCACGATCCAGCCCTGCTGGTGGATGCCGGCCAGCAGCCACTTGGCGGCATCGCCGGCGCCGAGCACCAGCGCGCGGCGGATCTCGACGCTGCCGCCGGTGATGCGCGAGCGCGCGTGTTCGTAGAGCATGCGGTAGGCGATGCGCACGATGCACACGCCCATCAGCGTGATCACCGGGTGCAGCGCCAGCACCGCGCGCGGCACCTTGCTCAGGCCCAGGGCCATGATCACCGCGGCGCTGGCCACGCCCGCCAATGCGCAGGCCAGCGTCAGCCGCTTGACCTCGCCGAAGCCGGAAAAGCGCCACATGCTCTGCGGCACTCGGAACAATGCAAAGGCCGCCAGGTAGGCCGCCACCACGCCGAGCAGCACCCAAGGGTCGTAGGCCGGCCGCGCCGAGATCCAGCGCTCGAAGCCCAGGCGGAACAGGTAGGTGATGTTCCAGCAGGCGGCGATCACCAGCGCGTCGGCCACCATCGACAGCGGCTCGCGGTGCGGGCGCAGGCGCGCCAGGAACAGGTCGAGCCGGTGCCAGGCGCTCGGCGCGGTCTGGGGTGGTATCCCGGTCATGGCCACGGCATCAGGGCGCGATCAGCAGCCGCAACGTGCGCAGCAGCACGCCGACATCCGAGCGCAGGCTGGAGCGCGCCGCATAGTCGGCGGCGCATTGCAGCTTGCGCGGCAGGATGACCTCGATGTACTCGCGCTCCGGTTCGGCGGCTCGCGCCAGCTGCTCGCTTTCGTCCAGGTACAGCAGCGACGACGGGTCGGTGATGCCGGGACGCACCGACAGCGCACGCTCGCGCAGCGCAGCCGGGTAGTGCGCCACGTACATCGGCAGCTCGGGCCGCGGGCCGACCAGGCTCATGCGGCCGGCCAGCACGTCGATGAGTTGCGGCAGCTCGTCCAGCCGCGTGCGCCGCAGCCAGCGGCCGGTGCGCGTGATGCGCGGATCGGCGCCCACCGTCAGTGCCGGGCCGCGTAACGGTGCGTCGGCCACCATGGTGCGGAACTTGTGGATGCGAAAGAGCACGCCGTGGCGTCCCACGCGTTGCTGGCGGAAGAACACCGGGCCGGGCGAATCGAGCTTGATGGCTGCGGCAATGGCCAGCATCAGCGGCGACAGCAGCAGCAACCCCAGCGCAGCCCCGCACAAGTCGAACAAGCGCTTGGCCATGGCTGCGCAGCCCCGCCGCGGCTCAACCCAGCAGGACCAGATGATCGGGGCGTGCGCCGCCGACGGCCGCCAACGCCACGCCGCGATCCAGGGTGACGAAGCGTCCCCCTTCGGCCACGGCCAGTGCCAGCAGATAGGCATCGGTCAGCTGGCGTCCCGTCAGGAGATGGCGCCAGCCAATACGGCGGTCATCGAGCAGGCTGATGGCGTCGGGCCAGAACCTGTGGCTGGCATCGGCCGTGGCCCGCTCGAGCCGCTCGGCCACCTGCATCAGCGGCAGCGGGCTGGGGTACGACGGATTGGAAAGAATGCGCAGACAGGCATTCTGCGTCAGCGGGCACGAGGCCCAGCCGGCACGGATGTGCTTGCCCAGCCAGGCAGACGCCGTGCGATGGTGCACATGCGCCGCGTCCAGCAGGGCCACCAGCACATTCACATCCAGCAGGGCGCGCATGCCGGTGCTCGTCAGACACCCTCGGCATCGCGCAGCGCGTTGACTGCATCGTTGCTGACGACCACGCCGCGGCTTTCAAAAGGCAGAAATCCGCCCACCGCCTGGGCCAATCGGCCGCGCGGCGCTGCCTTGGGCGCCGCGCTGCCGACGAGAGCTTGGCGTGCCAAGCGCGACAGCACCGACCCGGCACTGCTGCGCTCTCGCCGCGCCAGCTCCTTCGCCGTGGCCAGAATGTCGTCGTCAATTTCCAGGGTGGTGCGCATGCCAATACAGGTGCGTTGATGCGGTGATGACTTGATTCTACGCGCGCGCGCCGCCGTGCAACGGGCCGGGCAGGGCTTGCTTCACTGCCGCGATCACGCGCTGCACGTCGGCATCGCTCATGCGCGTGTATAGCGGCAGGCTGACGATGCGCTCGTAGGCCTTCTGCGAATGCGGGAACTGGGCGGGCGTCAGCGCATAGCGCTCACGCCAGTAGGGGTGCAGGTGCAGCGGGATGTAGTGCACGCTGCAGCCGATGCCGGCGTCGAACAGCCGCTCGATGAAGCGGTCGCGCGCCAGCGGCACACCATCGGCCAGGCGCAGCGCATACAGGTGCCAGGCATGCCGGTCGCCCCGCTGCGCCATCGGCGGCAGGATCAGCGGCAGATCGGCGAATGCCGCGTGGTAACGCTCGGCGATGCGCTGGCGCGCTTGCTGGAAGGCGTTGGCCTTCTTCAGCTGCTGCAGGCCCAGCGCCGCGGCGATGTCGGTCAGGTTGTACTTGAAGCCCGGCGCCACCACCTCGTAGTACCAGCTCGGCACCTTGGCGGTGTAGCGGTCGAAGGCGTCGCGATTCATGCCGTGCAGGCGCATCACCCGCGCACGTTTCGCCAGCGCGGCATCGCGCGTGACCAGCATGCCGCCCTCGCCGGTGGTGATGGTCTTGTTGGCATAGAAGCTGAACACCGTGGCGTCGCTGCCGAGCGTGCCGACCAGCTGCCCGCCGCAGGTGGTGGGCAGGGCGTGCGCAGCATCTTCCACCACTTTCAAGCCATGACGGCGCGCGATGTCCAGGATCGCGGGCATGTCGGCAGCCAGCCCGCCGTAGTGCACGGGAATGATGGCGCGGGTCGCCGGCGTGATCGCGGCTTCGACCTGCGCCGGGTCGATGTTCAGCGTGGCCGGATCGATGTCCACCAGCCGCACGTCCGCGCCCAGGTAGCGCACCACCTCGGCGGTGGCGGTGAAGGTGTGGGTGGTGGTGATGACCTCGTCGCCCGGGCCGATGCCCAGACCTTCCAGCGCCAGGTGCAGCCCGGCCGTGGCCGAGTTGACGGCGATCGAATGCAACGACGCATCGCCGAGAAAGGCACTGAAGTCGGCTTCGAAGCGCTGCGCCTTGGGCCCGGTGGTGACCCAGCCGGACTTCAGCGTGTCCACGACCTCGGCGATTTCTTCGTCGCCGATGTCGGGCAGGGCAAAGGGCAGGAAGGGACGGGTGTCGCTCATGTCGCCAAAGGTGTTGCTAGCGCATCCCCGGATCGTCGAGCGCATCGAGCAGCGGATGCGCCGGCTGCTTGAACGGGTCGACCACCGTCGTTCCGCGCCAGGTGAACCCGTGCTGCAGGTCTTCGCTCAGCAACACCCGGCAACGCTGTTCGGCGGCCACCGACACAACCATGCTGTCCCAGATCGACAGCCCATGCGCCTTGGACAGGTCGAGCGCGGACTGCAGCGCCGACCAGGTGGAATCGCGCACCGCGAAGGTGTCGCTCCACTGCAGCACGGCCTCCTGCGCCCGGGCCGCGGGCTGGCGCAACTTGCCGACCAGCACCCGATAGAGCTCGCCCAGCACCTGCACCGGCAGGATCACCGCGCTTTCGGGCAGCCGGGTCATCAACTCAGTGGCCATTGCCCGACGCGTCTCGTCGCCGGCCCCTTCGGCGTAGGCCAGCACATTGGTGTCGATGGCGACGAGCACGGGCTTCAATCGTAGAGTTCGTCGCGTGTCCAGCGCCGCGACCCGGTCGTCTTCACCGTGGCCAGGCGCTCGAGCAGGCGCCGCTTGGCAGCACCCGGGCGCGCCGGCTTGCCCTGGCGGCGCACCGGCTCGATCGTCGCCACCGGCTTGCCGCGTGACGTGACCGTGATGCGCTCGCCTTGCGCGACCGTGCGCAACACGGCAGAGAACTGGCGGTTGGCTTCGGACGCGGTGACCGTCTTCATGGCGTTCGCAAATGTAGTGAAGTAGTGATTCTAGGAGACCGGGCCGGCTCGGGGCTTGTCGATCCAGGCCAGCACATGGGTGCGCAGCCAGGGCAGCGCGTTGAACAGCGTGTACAGCGCAGGGTGCACGCGCGTCACCGCGCGCGCCAGCGGCGGCGCCAGCGTGACGCGGCGGTGGCGCAAGTGCCCTTGGGGGAACAGCGCGCGCAGCCGCGACAGCGGCACGCCGCGCACATCGGGGTTGCGCGGGTTGTTCACGGTGAAGTCGTACCACAGTACCGCGCCGCCGGGCTTCAGCCAACGCCACATCGCCTCGGCAAGCCTTTGCTGGTAGGTGTCGTCGAGCAACGACGAGAACACCGTCGACACATAGACGATGTCCAGCGACTGCGCGGGCAGGTCTGCGGCCAGCGCATCGCCGGCGTGCAGCGCCACGGCCTCGGGCAGCACGGCGCGGGCCTGTGCCAGACGCTCGGGCAGCAACTCCACGCCGCTCAGGTGCGCCGGCGCAAAGCCCAGTCGCAGCAGCTCCAGCAGGTTGCCGCCGGCGCCGCAGCCCACCTCCAGCAACGTCAAGCTGGACAGGTCGTGCAGCCCCGCCTGCGCGAACAGGCCGAGCATCGCGCGCTGCCGCTCCTGCAGCGTCTGCCAGACGTCGGGGCGCAGCGCGCTGTAGCGGCCGGCGTCGCCGCGCCGCGCATAACGCTCGGCCACCGCGGCGGTTTCACGCTCTGTGTTCACGCCAGCGCCTCGATGAAGCGCCGCGCCAGCACCGCATAGCTGTGGTGCGCGCGCACGAACTGCCGGCCGCGCTCGCCCATCGCGCGGCGCTCCTCGGCGCTGAGCGCCGCCAGCTGGCGCAACCCCGCGGCCACGGCGGCCGGCGCCTCGGGCGACACCGTCAGGCCGCAGCGGCTCTCAGCCACCGGGTCGTTGCCGGCGTCCACCGAATGCAATACCGGCACGCCGGCCATCATGTAGTCCATCAGCTTGTTCGGTGCGATGCCGAAGCGGTAGATCGGCACCTGCTGCCAGCCGATGTAGGCCATGTCGATGGCCGCCAGCAGCGTGGGAATCTGCGCTTTCGGCACCGGCGGCAGCAGCGTCACGTTGTCGAGTTTCTCGTCGGCCACGCGCCGGGTCAGCCGCGACTTCTCGTGCCCGTCGCCGACCAGCACGAACTGCAGCGCCACGCCGCGCAGCAGCGCCGCGGCGTCGAGCAGCGAATCCAGCGCGTTGGGCAGGCCCATCGATCCGGCATAGCCGACGACCATGCGGCCGGCCTCACGCGCCGCGGCCAGCGCGCGGGCCACGTCCTCGCGCAGCGGCTGCGGGTCATGCTGCCAATCGTCGAGCGCGATGCCGTTGGGCACGATGTGCAGCTTGCGCAGGTCCAGCCCGCGCGAGGCCATGTAGTCGTGCACCTTGGGCAGCATCGACACCACCACGTCGGCATCGCGGTAGGCCGCGTCCTCGGCCGCCTGCACCAGCCGGATGAAGGGGTGCCAGCGCGGCATGCCCGACAGCTCGATCGGCGACAGCGGCCACAGGTCGTGCACCTCGTAGACCAGCTTCGCACCGACCGGCCGCGCCAGGTGCCGCGCCACCCAGATGTCCATCGGGTAGGTGCTGGAGGCAATGACCACGTCGGGGCGGAACTCGCGCTGCAGCCTGGGCGCGTCGGCCCACACGCGGCGCAGGAAGGCCCAGATGTTGCGCACGCGGCCCACGCCGTTGCCCTGGTACGGCGGCGTGGACACCCAGCGGTAGGCGATGCCGTCGATGGTTTGATCGCCGGCGTGCGGCTGGCGTGCGCGCACGTGCGAGTAGTCGGCAGCGACGATCTGCACCCGGTGGCCCTGGCGCACCCACTCGCGCGCCATGTAGTAGGGGCGAAACTCCATGCCCAGCGCGGGTGAGCCGGCATAGTGGTTGAGCAGCAGGATGTTCATCGCGCCTGCAGCTCGCGCAGCCGCTGCAGGAAGCGTTGCACGCCCGGGCCGAACATCGCGTGCTGCTGCACCCAGGCATGATGTTCGGCAGCGATGGCGTCGCCGCGCCCGAGCAAGGCCTGCAGTTCCGGCAAGGCAGGCACGGCGCCATCGGCCAGGATCAGCCCGTTGTGGCCGCTGCGCACCAGTTCGTGGTTCGCCGGCAGGTCCGAGAGCAGCGGCACGCAGCCATGGGCCATGGCTTCGAGCACCGACACCGACACCGAATCGCTCTGCGGCAGGCTGATGGTCCAGCGGGCCCGCGCATAGTGTTCGGCCATTGCTGCCGCGCCGAGGCGGCCGACGAAGCGCACCTGGTCCTGCAAGCCCAGCGCGCGCGCCTGCGCCTGCACCGCGCCGAGCTGCGAGCCGTCGTTGGCCACCACCAGCCGCGCCTGCGGCCACTGGGCGGCGATGGCCGCAAAACACTCGATCACGCGTCGAGGCGCATAGATCGGCTCCAGGCCGCGGTTGGCGAAGAACAGCGCATCGTCCTTGGCCGCCGGCAGCGGCGGCAATTGCTCCAGGCCGAAGGGGAAGGTCATCACCTCGCGCGCGCCGAGTTCGCGCATGCGCCGGGCCATGAACTGCGAGTCGCTGGTCGTCAACGCACATGCCCGCAGCACGCGACGCAGCAGCACGCGTTGCAGCCCACTGCGCTGCGGCGTGACCAGCACGTCCGAACCCCAGGCCGAGCCCACCAGCCGCCCCGGCGCGCCGAGCATCGAGGTGGCCAGCCAGGCCAGCGTGCCGTGCGACGTGAGGTAGTGCGCATGGATCCAGTGCGGCTGCACCTGGTGCAGCCAGCGTGCAAACGCGGGCAGCCTGCGCAGCAACCCGGTGTTGCCGCCTTCGAATTCGGGCTTGGTGTCCAGCGCCAGGCGCCGCTCGGCCGGCAGCAGCGCATCGAAGCCGGGCAGGAAGCCGCGGCTCGACGCCGCCCACAA
>CAWGOK010000046.1:0-59392 GCA_963824005.1 uncultured beta proteobacterium | reverse complement strand
GACCCACACCCGTCGTTCATGAGTCGAGATTGCCTGCCTTGAAGCAGACGCTCCAGTTCCGGTCCGTTTTCCGGTGAACAACCTACCAGGCAGCGCCGCGACGCGCTCGCGCGTGTATAGCTCGCCCCACTTCAGGCTGTTGAAGTCGCTGACCTTCCAGCGGTCGTAGCTGCGCTGCCGGCTCTCGACCCGCCGCCCGCCTACGTGCACCGCAGCGATCGCGCCGGGCTGCAGCAGTACCGCCGGGCCGGCCAGCGGATCGCCATCGACGAACACGAAGTCGGCGCGCCGGCCGGCTTCGATGGCGCCGCTGGCCGAGGCCTGCGGCGTTCCCGGCCGCCGCGCGGCAGCAGCTTCGCGCCCACTTCGGTGGCGGCAAGCAGCGCCTGCGCCGGCGTGAAGTCGAGCCATTCCACCAGCGTCAGCAGCTCGCGTACATGCCACTCGCCGCAGGGCGTGATGGCGAAGCCGGAGTCGCTGCCGCAGGCGAAGGGCACGCCCGCCTCCTTCAGCCGGCGCAGGTTGCGGCAGCCGATCTCGACCACGCGCTTCTGCATCGCCTGGTAGCCCGAGGGCACCGACGGATCGCTGGGTTGCGCGAAGTCGATGTTGTTGCGCAGCATCGTGAAGGTCGGCGCGACGGTGCTGCCGCTGCGCAGCATCGCCTCGGCGCATTCGTCGTCGGCGAAGAAGGCGTGAAAGATCAGGTCCACGCCGGCACGCGCCGCCTGCAGCACCGCCTCCTTGCCGTAGGCGTGGGTGGCCACACGTTTGCCCAGGCGGTGCACCTCGCTGACCATCGCGCTCACCTCCTCCTGCGTGAAGGCAGCGATGTGCGTGCCGTCCTCGCGGAAATGCGTGCCGTCGAGCGCGATCTTGACGAAGTCCACGCCGGCCTTGGCCTGGCGCCGCACTTCGGCGAGCTGTGCCTCGCGCGTGGTGCACAGCCGCCCGGTCACGTACTCGGGCGTCTGCACATGCTCGGGGAACCAATCGTTCAGACTGTGGCGGTTGGCAATGACGTGGCTGCTGGCGGCGATGCGCGGGCCGTCGAACAACCCGGCATCGATGGCGTCGCGGATGGCGATGCTGCAGTTGGCGGCATCGCCCGGCACGATGATGGAGGTCACACTCGCACCGAGCACCACCTGCGCGAAGTACAGCCCGCGCAGTGCTCGGAACTCGGGCGTGACCCAGAAGTCGATGTCCTCCTCGCTGCGCGCGTTGCCGAAGGCGAGATGCGTGTGCACGTCCACCAGGCCCGGCATCACGAAGTGTTCGCCGGCATCGAGCACGGCGTCGCCTTCGGCCGGGGGCGGCGCCGCGGCGCTGGGGCCGACATGCGTGATGAGGCCGCCTTCGACGACGAAGGTCTGGTCGCCGCGCGGGGCATCTTCTAGACAGAAGTTCCCCCGCCGCAATCGGGCTTTGAGCGGCTGAACACCTGTGAAATCAACGTGTTGGATGCTTTAACGTGCCCAAGAATGTAGGCATGTGTATTGATTGCATGTGCAGTCTGAATGGTCTACATTTGTAGACATGCATATCCATGTCGTTCCCAACCGCGGTTCACCCGCGACGGTGCTGCTGCGTGAGTCCTACCGCGAGGGCTCTAAGGTGCGCAAACGCACGCTGGCCAATCTGTCGAGCTTGTCCAGCGCACAAATCGACGCCATCCGAGCCACCCTTCTCGGCCAGCCCTTGCAGCCCGCGGCGCAGCCCCTCGCGCAGCCCTTCGAGGCCATCGCATCACCTTCGCATGGCCATGTGCAAGCCGTCGCCTTGACCTTGCAACGCCTGGGCCTGGCTGGCTTGATTGCAGCCAAGCCCTGCCGCGAGCGCGAGCTGGTGCTGGCGATGGTGGGCGCGCGCATCCTGGCGCCCCACACCAAGCTGGCCACCACACGCTGGTGGCACACGACGACGCTGGCCGAGGAGTTTGGCGTGGTCGATGCCGATGAGGACGACCTGTATGCAGCGATGGACTGGCTGCTGGCGCGCCAGGACCGGGTCCAGAAGAAGCTGGCTGTACGCCACCTGCGTGAGGGCGGCCTGGTGCTGTATGACCTGTCCTCCAGCTACTTCGAGGGCACCACCTGCCCGTTGGCCAAGCTGGGCCACAACCGCGACGGCAAGTCCGGCTTGCTGCAGGTCAACTACGGCTTGCTCACCGATGCGCGCGGCTGCCCGGTGGCCGTGTCGGTGTACGAGGGCAATGTCAGCGACAGCAAGACCTTGATGCCCGAGGTCAAGCGGCTGCGCGAGGACTTCGGCATCGAGCAGTTCGTGTTGGTGGGCGACCGCGGCATGATCTCCAGCAAGGCCATCGCCGAACTGCGCGAGAACGATGGCATCGGCTGGATCACCGCGCTCAAGAGCGTGTCGATCCGTGCACTGGTCGAGCAAGGCCAGTTGCAGCTCGGCCTGTTCGACGAGCGCAACCTCGTCGAGCTGAGTTCACCCGAATACCCCGGCGAGCGGCTGGTGGCATGCCGCAATCCCGAGCTGGCCAAGCTACGTGCGCACAAGCGCGCGGAGTTGCTCGCGGCCACTGAAGCCAAGCTGGACAAGATCAAGGCCCGTGTGGACGTGGGCAAGCTCGTCGGCAGCGACGAGATCGGCCTGCGCGTGGGCAAGGTCATCAACCAGTACAAGGTGGCCAAGCACTTCGAGCTGAGCATTGACGACAACGCGTTCACCTTCGCGCGCAAGCTCCACGCTATCGCCGCAGAGGCGGCGCTGGACGGCATCTACATCATCCGCACCACGCTCCCCGCGGCCCAGATGGACGCGCCGTCTTGCGTGCGCAACTACAAGTCTCTGGCCCAGGTCGAGCGCGCGTTCCGCTCGCTCAAGACGGTGGACTTGAAGGTGCGCCCCATCCACCACCGCAAGGCTGATCGGGTGCGCGCGCACATCCTGCTGTGCATGCTTGCCTACTACGTCGAATGGCATATGCGAGAAGCTTGGCGCGAGCTGATGTTCGCCGATACCGATCAAGCGGCCAAGGCCACGCGCGACCCTGTGGCGCCGGCCAAACGTTCCAAGGCCGCTCAGGCCAAGGCAGCCAGCCACACGCTGGACGACGGCACGTCCGCACACAGCTTCTCGACTTTGCTTGCAGACCTCGCCGGCATCGTGCGCAATACCTGCCGCACGCCCAATGCCGCGCCCGGGGCACCCACGTTCCACGTCGTTACCACCCCCAGCACGAAGCAACAGCGAGCCTTCGAGTTGCTCAGGAAAATCGAGTTGTAGGCAGTACCGCGAGCCCCACTCTCACGCCAAACGCTTGTCGTACATGGATAAATGCGATCAACGACTGGCGGAACTTCGGGTTAACGAAGAGAAGACACGAATCTGCAAGGTCCCGGAAGGTGAGTTTGACTTCCTGGGCTACACGTTCGGGCGGCTGTATTCGAAGACGACCGGCAAGGCCCGACTGGGCATGCGGCCGTCGAAGAAGAGCATTCGCCGTATGGTCGAGAAGGTCCATGACCTGACCGACCTGAAGACGGGTTGGCAAGAGACCACGGAGAAGGTGGCGAAGTTGAACCGCGCGTTGCGCGGCTGGGCGAACTACTTCCAAGTAGGCACGGTCAGTCCCGCATATCGCGCGCTGGACCAATACACCGCACCGCGGTTGCGCCGGTGGTTGCGCAACAAGTACAAGCTCAGGCGACGCAAGGGCGGGACCTATCCACTCTCGCATCTCTACGGGCACTTCGGGCTCGTTCGTCTGACCGCCCGGGGGCGCGACCAGTCGTGGGCGAAGGCGTGAGGTCTTGTCCGAGAGCCGGATGCGGGAAATCTGCCTGTCCGGTTCGATGAGCGGGATGTGGAAACGGAGCTACGGCGAGGTTACTCGGGCACCGCCAGACGAAAGGGGCGGCAACAGACAAACCGGACCTACTGCCACCGCGCCACATCTCGACTCTACCGGCTGCGCCCATTCGACGTCGGGAGCAGCGGACGGTCGACGGGCCTTTGGCATCGACAAGCATCGAGCGGCTGCTTTCGGGATTTGGACCCGCGAACGGGATGTCGGCTTACGTCCGCAGTACCTCGTAAACCAATGGGATGGACGCCCCCACCCCGTAACCGGCATCGAAGTGCCAAAGTGGAGGTGTGTACAACCACTTGAACCGGGAAAGGAGCGTCCACCATGAAGATTACGACGGTTGGCATCGATCTGGCAAAGAACGTGTTCCAGGTACACGCGGTCGATGAACGAGGCCGAGCAGTGCTGCGCAAGCAGCTTCGGCGTGATCAGATGACCGCGTTCTTCGCGAACCTGCCGCCGTGTCTGATCGGCATGGAGGCCTGCGCCAGCGCCCATCACTGGGCCCGCACGCTGCAAAAGTTCGGTCACACCGTGCGCCTGATGGCACCGCAGTTCGTCAAACCCTATGTGAAGAGCAACAAGAACGACGTCGCCGACGCCGAGGCGATCTGCGAAGCGGTGGGTCGACCGAACATGCGCTTCGTGCCCATCAAGAGCGTCGAGCAGCAGGCGGTGCTGTCGCTGCACCGTGTGCGACAGGGCTTCGTGAGGGCTCGTACGGCGCAAGGCAACCAGATTCGTGGCTTGCTGGGCGAGCTCGGGCTGATCATCCCCAAGGGCATCGTCAATGTGGCCAAGCGGGTGCCCACCGTGCTCGAGGCCGCGGGTGACGAGTTGCCAGCGTCGTTTCGACAGCTGATCGAACGCTTGACCAAGCACCTCAAGGAACTCGATCGGCAGGTTGATGAGTTGGAAGCGCAGATCAAGGCGTGGCATCGCGGCAGCGAACTCAGCTGCAAGCTTGAGAAGATCCCCGGCATCGGACCCCTGGGAGCCAGCGCGCTGGTCGCCTCCATCGCCGATGCGAACAGCTTCGACAACGGGCGGCAGTTGTCGGCCTGGCTGGGACTGGTGCCCAGGCAGGATTCCAGCGGCGGCAAGCCCAAACTGCTGGGCATCAGCAAGCGCGGCGACGTGTACCTGCGGACCTTGCTGATCCACGGCGCGCGCTCGGCGATCCTGGCGGCGCAGCGCAAGAGCGTCAACACGAACGTCTGGTTGGCCAAACTGCTCGACCGGCGTCATCCGAACATTGCGGCCGTTGCGCTGGCCAACAAGAACGCGCGAACGGTCTGGGCGCTGCTTGCGCACGGCCGGGAGTTCCGGGCCGACTACGTGCCCGAGGTCTCGGCCGCGTAGCCGCATCGGCGGATCGACAACACAACTAGACAAGGAGAACACACCACCGATTGCTCAGGCGATCACGCAGTGATGGCAAGACAGGTTAGACCGGGGTTGGCGAAGCCCAGAACGGCCGGAGCACCTTGAGTGCGATAAACCGATTGAGGAGCCAACCAGCAAATCCCATCAGGGACAGCGGCCATGCCGCAACGGAAGTCCGGATGTACGGGTGCAATCTTCCCTTCCAGCCGTCATGAACTGAAGGCTTGGCAAACCGGGGGCGTCCATGTACGGTCGGTGGCGACGCGATCTTTCGGCTCCCTGTGCGACCGGTTGTGGCCGGGTGCCGGTATTCAGCCCGACGACTTCATCGCCAAATTGCTGACTGCCGGCCTGCACCTTCAACGGCTGCTATGGAGCAGGCAGATCGAAAAGTCGTACGACTCTTGCCCAGTCTGAAGCTGACCGCCGCTGCCGGCCACGGAGACGCTGCTGCTGCTACGGCAACCCCTTGACCACCGCCCCATACCGGGCCTCGAATCGCGGCACGACGTACGTGCGCCAGATTTCCAAGTACCGTTCGTGCAGCGCTGGGAGCAGGCCGACGGGTCGGCAAACACGGACCACTCGGTCGGCGCCATCGCCTCGTCGAACGCAGCGGCAAGCAGCCGTCTGAACGGTGCACCTGGCGCGGCGAGGCTGCCATTCGGCACGGCCGAATCGCTGAAGTCCAGCACCTGGTCGACGCGGTCGCACATCACCAAGCACATCGATCGCCGGCGCGAGCGGGTGGCTTCGCGTCGGGCTGCCCGCAGCTTGGACGACGGCGAGGGCAGGGTGGCTGTGATGCGCGCCAGTCGAACTGCCGCGCCTGGCGCATCCTCAGCATCGGTGCGGGGTGTGACTTGGCGCCCGACAAGGTTGGCGTTCTAATCGCCTGCCGGCGTGGCTCGGACAGGTGGTCTGAACGCAGGCCTCCGGGTGGAGGTTTGGGGCTGGGCGGTCGAACGCAGCTATGGAGGTGCATCATGAGCGAAGCGGTGAATCTCGAAACCATCCGGTCGGCCTATGCGGCATTCGGGCGCGGCGATATCCAGGGACTGTTGGCGCTGATCGACCCCCAAGTCGAATGGGAAAACCCCGGACCGCGCGAAGTGTCCTGGGCCGGCAGCTTCCCGGGCCACGAAGGCGTCGGCAAATTCTTCTCCGCGCTTGGCACGTCCATCGACTTCGAGGTCTTCGAGCCCCAGGCCTTCTTTGCTCAGGGAGACCGGGTCGTAGTGCTGGGCACCGAGCGGGCCCGCGTCAAACGTACGGGCAAGACCTTCACTAACGCATGGGCGCATGCGTTCACCTTGGCCGGCGGCAAGGTCGTCAAGTTCCACGAATACAGCGACTCGGCCGCGGTGGCGGCTGCCTGTCGCGAGGGTTGAGGCCGCGGCGCACCGTAGTTGATCGATTCTGTTGAAAAACTCGCCAGATGTTTAGCGTCTTCGCGGGTGGCATCGAGTATTGCTCATGAAGCAGTTGGTCTTTCTGTCTCATAGCTCTTTGGACAAGCCATTCGTGCGTGAGCTTGATCGGGCGATCAGAGTGCTAGGAATTCAGACATTCCTAGACGAGAGAGATATTCGTATCGGTGACGACATACCGACAAGGATTTACGAAGGAATTGAAGCGGCCACGCATCTCTGCTACGTTTTATCTTCGAGTTCGGTGAAGTCCAGCTGGGTGATTGATGAACTCTCTACCGCAAAGATGCGAGAAAAGGACGAGCACGGACTTGTCATTCTTCCCATACTCATCGAAGACGTGAAAATCCCATTGGCTGTGCGTAGCCGACGGTACGCAGATTTTCGGAAGTACGTGGTCGGTCAGCGAATGCTGGACTTCGACGCTTTTCATTTGCTGGCTGACACATTGGGTATCAAGAAAAGTGATATCTCGCGGGCTCGAAGCGAACTGAACCTGACCAGCTTGCTCAATCTACTCAATGCCGGGGCCGATGCCGCAATAGCCATTGACACATTTCGGAGCGTGCTCACAGATGTGGCTAGCCATGCCTCAAGGGCCTCCCGTGCAATGCCACCGGAACGTCCCAGGGGTGACTTTTCGCTGGCTGGCTTTGATTTCGCAGTTTAATACTCGAACAGAGAATCATCATTCTCCTGAAGGGCGTGAGCGCGCGGCCATCCGAGACATTTTCTCAAAGAATGTGAACGAACTCCTGGCGACAATACGCTTCTCAGATCTGGTCGCAAAGCTCAACGAATACGAGTCGAGCGTGGCTATCCAGCTATTGGACAAGAACCCAGAGTTACAGTCAAAGCTGGGCGAAGAGCTAGTTAGCGCGCTTCAATCATTTCGTGGGCACATTGACCAACTGCCAGCCATGCATCCCGTGGCATTCCTCAGCCATGAAAGCACAGTGATCGAGCTGTCCCGCTGCGCCTCTCTGCTAGGAGCAATAAGGCGCTATGAATTCTCCATGCTGTCGCGTCGTACTGGGTTTCTGGGGCAGGCCTCTTGAACCAAGACGATGAAGGACAGCAACTGGTGTTGCAGTTCGCTCGCGTGCGCGCCGGGCGGGAATCGGCCAAACAGGGTGTTCGAGGTCGCGGCTCCGGGTCGAGCGTCACCATGCCATCGATCGGCGTGCACCGCGTGCCTTCTGACTTCGAGTATCGCCGCTGCGCTAGCGCCGCGCGGCTCAGTTGACGACCACACAGCGCTGCTTGGCGACCACCTCGCTGGGGATAGAGGGTGCCCTTGGCTGCCGTGCAGCGCACTGGGGTCATCTCAATCGCGCCGCGGCACGCAACACCAACCGGTCTGCACCGGCGGAGGGCTCGGGCGCCACGGCACCTCGGTCGATTCACGCGACACCGACCACGGGGAACAGCGGCCTTCGAATCCAGGGTACACGCTGCCGCCGAGTCCACTGCAGCACCAACCCGCGCGCGGCGCCGCTGTGACCTCGCAGCGGCCCGCCGACCTCGCGCGCCTTGCCGCGACGCGAGTGCAGTCACACGCCGCTCTCACGGCATCGGCACTGACCTTCGGATTGAGGATGGCTGGGGCGGCGATCGCTGTAGTGGCCGTCGAACGCGAGCTGCGCCGCGCCATGGCCCGCCAGGGCATCGAGGAGTTGCCCATCTACCCCGAGCAGCGCCAGTGCGCGCACCCCACCACCGAGCAGGTGCTGCGGCTGTTCAGCCTGGCCGAGCGGCACCAGCTGACGCAACACGGCCGAACCGTGCAAGTCTTCCAACCTTCACTCACCGAGCTGCAGCGCAAGGTCCTCTCGCTGCTCGGCGTCCCGCCCACCGCGTACACCACAGCAGACCGCGCCTGACCTTCCCGGATCGACGGGAAATTACGCGCAAATGCGTTCAGCGACCTGCGGAACGTAAGTCTCGCGAGCGTCATCTCCAGGGTATTTCGCGTCGCCGTTGTGGTCCCGCTCTGCCTGCAACGACCTTGAGTGGTGCCGATCGATGGTGCGGTGATGCACCGGAAAGCAGCGCCAGGTGATGTCGTATGCCGGTCAATCGTCAGCGTTGGTACCCACCGGGATGCCCCATTGAAGAAGGAGCCATCTCCACTTGGCTACGGCATGGTATGACTTGACCCGACCGCTGGAATCGCGAACGGGCACGCCCTTTGACATCTGCAGTGTGATCGTGCGCATAGCGTCAGCGGTGGGCTTGCAAACCCAGTTCCGGCCATCCTCGATGTCGCAGTCGGTGAACTTGCCCGAGGGTTCTGTCGCTCCAACTGTCCAGAAGACGACCTCGCGATGCGGTTTGAGTGCCCTGAATCTGTAGCGCCCCGCTGCGACAAGTCGACCTGTGCATTGCAGGTCCTGCCATGCGCCATCGCTGCAATCGACCGTGTAGATCGTGCGCTCGCCCTGGCGTGTGACGTTATCGCTCAGCCACACGATGGCGGCGACGACTGCCAGCGCAGCAAGCGCAATCGGCCACAAACGCATGACGGACAGTGTGCGCAGGACTATGCCGTTACGGCAGACCTCATCTGCGGGGTGCAGCCGGTCGGTGGTTGTGGGTGCCATAGTGACTAAGGGGCGAGTAGGATGGATAGGCTCAAGAGCAAGCCATGGCTACATCAGACAAGCCGGTCGAGGTAGCCCGCGTCTCCTGCGAGGTGTGCCTGAAGGAGGTGCACGCATCCGAGGCGAAGGTCGTGGAGGCTGCGGACTCGTGCCGAGCGCTGGGGAGGTAAAGTGAAAGCACTCACCCTTGGAATCCCAATCCTGCTTTTTTGCGCCGCCTGTACGACGGTTCCACCGCCGCAGTGGAGCTTGGTCTCGGAGGCTGAGGAGGCAGAGTACGGTCCCTACTTGAGAACGGGTACGTCCACCATTTCCGGTCAGGCATTTCTCAGGCAGAAGAACGGTGTAGTTGTCACAGGGGCGGGGCGCATCGTCACCCTCGATCCCGCGACTTCGGTTGGAAAGGAATGGTGGGATAAGGCCGCACAAGTGTGGGTACATCGGACATTGACTCCGCCGTCGTCCGGATTCGCCCATGCTCGCCGCAGCACGACTGCCGACGCCGGTGGACGGTTCAAGTTCGAAGAACTCCCCGCAGGGCAGTACTACGTTCGCACCACCGTGACGTGGGAGCCAGGTGGTCTGACCCCCATGCAAGGCGGGTTGGTCGGCCAATTTGTTGATGTCAAGAAGGGCCAGGAGAAGGAGATCATCCTGAGCACCTTACTCAACAAGTTGTCTGCGCCGTAACTAAGCTTGAAGTTGACGGCAGGGTTTGGTCGGGACCTACGCCATCCAGCCGGCCGCACAGGCCGCATAGTCATTCAGGGTTACCTCAGTGCAGCCAATGATCCTCCAGGAACACGAGCGATTGCTTGTGCAGGTGTATCAGGCGCGATCGTAGATAGTTCGGCTGCGGCCGAGCCAAAAGTTCTTCCAGCATTTCACTGGCTGCCACGACGAAATCGATCATCTCGTCCTCGTCGGAGTAGTCATCACTCCAGGGAATGGAGGTGGGCTGCTCGATCATTTCAAATCTCCCAAGCATGGTGTGCGTCACTGCATATCCGCTCCGTCTTGGCGGTTTCAATGTCCTGAGCACTCCGTATGCACGTGATGTGCCAGAGGCTTCGACTACCCGCTGAGCCGGCTTGTTCCGCCGTCCATCCTGCAGAACGGCGGCGAGCGACTGCATGGCCGGGTTATTGCTTCACCACTCACGCTGGTCAAAGGAGGTCCCATGACATCCGACCTCCGCGTGTTCCTCGGCACCCTCGCCGTGAGCGTCATCTCCTGGGCGTTCTTCGTCGCCGTTGTGCTGCCGTTCTGCCTGCAACGACCTTGAGTGGTGCCAATCAATGGTGCATTGGTGCACCTGAATTCGGCGCGAAGTCGAATGACATTGCCGAGGCTCATCCTAGGGATACCAATGGAACCCTCGAGGTGCAGAATCGCCGCCTCTCTGAATGAGATCGCCCCGCCATCAACAGCCAGGTCGCGAGGGTCAACCATGTTGCCGCGGAAGGCCGACGCTCGGGCAAACAGGATCATCTGGCGCATCACCATGGTCGATCCGGTGTCCGTGGATATAGACCTGACTGATCTGACCCCCAAAGACAACGCGCCGCTCAACTTGCCGGACCACGGTTGGCTGGAGTCGTCCTATGAGTTGCGTCATGGACTGCACGTGCGCGAAGTGCCTTTGGACAAGCTGCCAGATGATCTGATCAGGGCATTTGCCAAGTCCAGGCGCTGATTTTGCGGTTGGAGGCCTTTGGCGTACTCAGGTTCTCCCGAATCCCAATACCGACCGCCCCATGGAAAAGGCCCCAACGATCTCTCGCTTAGGGCCTGCATTTCTTGGCTCCTCGACCTGGGCGAGAAACGGAGATACCGGGTGGTGCTGTCTTCGCCGGTACCCCTTCTTGGATCTACGCCATCCGTTGCTATGGGCTGACCTTGGAGAGCATCATTTCGTCGGGTCGGTGAATTCGGCCTCGCATAACTCAGCTTGGAGATGTCCCCATGAACACTGAGCTTCGAAATTTCAACCCCTTGTCCGCGCTGATCGTCGCGTTTGCGCTTTGCCTGTCCGGAGGAATCGCGGTCGCTGCCGACCTCAAGCTGTCGGGTGCCAACGAGGTCCCACCTGTCACCACTGCCGCGTCTGGAACCGGCACGATCACTGTGGCCGCCGATGGCTCGGTGAGCGGTAGTGTGAAGGTCACAGGTGTCGCCGCCACGATGGCGCACATCCATATGGGCGCTGCAGGCAAGAACGGGCCTGTGCTCATCCCCCTGACTCAGACCGCGCCCGGCGAATGGTCGGTGCCGGTCGGAGCCAAGCTCGATACAGAACAGATGAAGAGCTACAAAGCCGGCGAGTTGTACGTCAACGTTCACAGCGAGGCGAACAAGGGCGGCGAAATCCGCGCCCAAATCATCCCCTGAAGCCGTTCTTCATCTGCCAACACTGACCGACCATGAAAGCGGCCCAAGTGATCGCTCGCCACAACAAGGAGGCCGCATGCAAGACTTCAAGCCGCTCGATCCGGGCCGGGTGAATGCCATTGACCCCGTCGAGGTGAAGTACTGGTGCAAGGAACTCAAGTGCACCGAGGACCAACTGGCGGAGGCTGTCGCCAAGGTAGGGGAGCATGTGGCCGAGGTCCGCCAGTTGCTGAGCTCCTCGAACCGTTCGTGTTGATTGCTGTCGCGGTGCTCGATCAGTGATCAACTCGAGAAACGCAAATCACAGTTGATCCGTGATGGGCAGCATGAACCGCCCCGGATTTTGAGGAGGCTCCTTCGATTGAGAATGGAGCCAACATGAGGAAGTCCCCGAAGTTTTCCCCCGAGGTGATCGAGCGTGCCGTGCGCATGGTCTTCGACGCCAAGGACCAGTACCCGTCGCAGTGGGCGGCGATCGAGTCGATCGCCAGCAAGATCGGCTGCACGGGCGAGACGCTGCGCAAGTGGGTGCGCCAAGGCGAGCGCGACAGCGGCGTGCGGCCAGGCCCGACAACGGCCGAGCAGCAGCGCATCAAGGAGCCGGAGCGCGAAGTGCGCGAGCTGCGCAAGACCAACGAGATACTGAAGTTGGCCAGCGCGTATTTCGCCCAGGCGGAGTTCGACCGCCAGCTCAAGAAGTGAACGCCTTCATCGACGAGCACCGCGCTCGTTGCGGGGTCGAGCCGATCTGCAGCGCGCTGCAGGTCGCCCCGTCGGCGTACCGGCGCCACGCGGCGCGCCAGCGCAACCCGGCGCTGCTGCCCGCCCGAGCCCGGCGTGATGCGAGCTTGCTGCCGCAGGTGCAGCGGTTCAAGGCCGATCGGCCGAACGAGCTGTGGGTGGCGGACTTCACCTACGTCTCGACCTGGCAAGGCTTCGTCTACGTGGCCTTCGTCATCGATGTCTTCGCGCGCCGCATCGTCGGCTGGCGCGTCAGCAGTTCCATGCAGACCGACTTCGTGCTCGACGCGCTGGAGCAGGCGCTGTACGCGCGGCGTGCCGAGCGCGAAGGCGAGCTGGTGCATCACAGCGACCGTGGCTCGCAGTACGTGTCCATCCGCTACAGCGAGCGACTGGCCGAAGCCGGCATCGAGCCCTCGGTGGGCAGCACCGGCGACAGCTACGACAACGCGCTGGCCGAGACCATCAACGGGCTGTACAAGGCCGAGATCAGCAGCGACCAGTGTTCCCACTCCTTGCGCGCAAACAGGTAGCGCGCATTCTCGAATGTCGGTACCCAATGGCCATCGGCCAGCCGCGTGTTCCAGCCGACATGATCGACATGCAGATGCGTGCAAAGTACGGTGTCGATCGTGTCGGGAGCAAAGCCGGACTCGGTCATGTCGTGCAGGAACGAGCCGTTCAGTTGATTCCAGGCCGGATGCTGGCGCTTTTTGTCGTTGCCGACGCAGGTGTCGACCACGATGCGCCGGCCAGCAGACTCGATGACGAAGCAGTGAATCGACAGCAGCAATCGATTCTGCTCGTCAGCGAGGTGCGGCTTGAGCCATTGATGGCGTGCAACCAGGTCTTCGGGTGGGTCCTTGAAGAAGAACTTCGGTGATGTCGGCACAGGACCGATCTCCACCACCTGCGACACCCTGACGTTTCCAATCTGCCAACGATTCATGTTGAGTGCCTCCACTTCGCTGTGGGTTGTAGCCACTTCGAGCTGGCCTTCAGGGCATTGGCGCGGATGAGCTGGTCTCCAGCGGGTCACTGATCGTTGATCACGGCCGCCGCTGCAGGCGAGACTCGAGATAGCGGCTGGCAGGCGACCAGACTGTGGGTGGCAGAAGCGTTCACCCGGCTACCTGCACTGGTGGGCTGCCGCCATGCCATCGATGTCGGCGGGCATGGTGTGCTCATGATCGCGCTGCGGCGGCGGCATCCGACGTTGCGCGGCACGGTGTTTGGCTCCGTCAGGTATGACAGCCAACCCACGCGCGCGATCTTGGCCGGAGGGAGCTGGCCCAATGCCCTGAGCGGCCATTCGATCGCACCGGCACCCAGTGCAACGGTGACTGCCCGCCGCGTGGTCATGGGGTGCTTCGCCTGGATCTACTGCACCACTTCGTCGGCAGAGAGCAAAACCGATTGTGGGACGCTGATGCCAAGCGCCTTGGCGGTTTTCAGGTTGATCACCAGCTCGAAGCGGGTCGGCTGCTGGACGGGGATGTCGCCCGGGGTCACGCCACGGGCCACTTGACTGATGTAAGAGGCTGCATTGCGGTAGGCGGCACGCAGGTTCTCGCCGTAGCTCATCAGGCCGCCGTCGTCCACGGCTTCTCTCACGCCATAAAAGGCAGGCAAGCGGTGCTTGGCCGCAAGCGCCACGATTTCCGCACGCCTGCTGAGAAACTGCGGCTCGTCGGGTAGGACGAAGATCGCGCCCGCCTTCTCGCGCAGCGCCGTCTCGAAGGCGGCGGGCAGAGCCAAGTCGATGGGCCTTCCGACTTCGACCTTCAACAGTTTGATATTCTGCGCTTGCGCGACCGGGACCAGCGCCTGCCACATGCGCGGATGCACCTCGCTTCTCGCGTCGGCAAGAACGGCGACAGTCGTTGGCCTGGGCAGGACGCTCGCAAATAGGTTCAGCATCTTGGCCATGATGTCCTGGGCCTGGCTGGAGAGCCCGGTTGTGTTGGCACCCGGCCTGGCGAGGCTCGCAATCAGGTGTTGGCCGACAGGATCGGCGACCGCCGCAAAGCGCAGCTTGTAGGGCCGTCATTCTCATTTCCTCCACTGAAGTTCGATATATCTCGTGATCTTCAGTTCGGCCTTGGGTTGACGGCCGTGAAGCTGAAATTCGTTTTCAAAACTGCGGCTGCTGGAAACGTGCCGCACGGGTTCATGGGCGCGAACATTCTTAGAAGTCGGCAAAGACGCGTGCCCGATGAAGATTCCGTCAGGCGGACATCTTGCGCGCGGCGACCCGTGTCGCCTACGAGCTCACAACTCGCGCACGTCGCCGGTCGGGCCGTGGGTCTTGACGGATTCGACCCCCGTCCCGCCTCCGACGTATACATCTGGCTCGTGCCGATGACCTGGTGGTGCGACCTATGCAGTTGCTGGGTCGTGCCGCACACCCACTCGTGGAACGGTTGCGCGCAGGGCGGCGGCAATGCTTCGGTCAGGGCGAGCGGTAGCCAAACCGTCGTGCAGAAGCCGTCAAGCTGAATTTCAGTACGGCACTATGTAGGACTTCCAATCAATTCGTCTGTGGTTCGCTTGGCGCGGATGGGTGCGATCTGTGCCATCGCATGCTCGGCCAGCGCGGCAATCGTCAACGACGGGTTGACGCCGGGGTTGGCCGGCATCGCCGCGCCGTCGCAGACGATCATGTTGCGGTAGCCGAAGACCCTGCATTGCCGGTCGACCACGCCGCTCGCAGCATCCTGGCCGATCACCGCTCCGCCCAGGATGTGCGCGGTGGTCGGAATGTTGGCCGTGGCCTCCAGCAACGAGCATTGCGCGATGCCGCCGGTGTGCTCGGCCAGCCACTCGGCCGCCTTGTTGCCGGCGGGGATGAAGGTGGGGTTGGGCTTTTCCGGGTCCTGGCGCGTCGTTAGGCCGAAGCCGCCGCCGAACCAGCGACGCCGCGCCTTGAAGGATATTGCGTTGTCCAGGCTTTGCATCACCAGGAAGACCACGGTGCGCCGCCCCCAGCCGAAGGGCAGCAGCGTGCGCGCGAACTTCAACGGGTGGCGCACGATGTTGCCCAGCAGCTTCAGCGGCCGCGTCAGCCGCGTGCCATCGCCGACGAGCATGGTCATGATCAGCGACATCGCGTCGCCCTTCGGCCCGTAGGTGACGAACTCGATGTGCGTGTCGTGGCTGGTGTGGATGCTCGAGCTGATGGCCACGTCCTTCGACGGATCGAAGGGCGTGTCCGCCGGCAGCGTCACTGCCAGAATCGCCTCGCTGTTGGTGCGCACCAGCTGTCCAAGGCGGTCGCTGATGCCGGGCAAAGAACCAGAGTGCTTGCACTGCGCTAGCAATTGATTGGTGCCGAGCGCGCCGGCGGCGAAGACCACGCCGCGCGCCTTGAATGTCTGGCGCCGCTTGTCGACCCAGGCGCCCGGGCGCTCGCACACCAGCGCGTAGCCGTCGGCGCCGTCGGCAGCGCCGAGTGGACGCACCTCGACCACCTGGTGCTCGGGCACGATCGTGGCGCCGCGCTTCTCGGCAAACCACAGGTAGTTCTTCAGCAGCGTGTTCTTCGCGCCGACGCGGCAACCGACCATGCACGCGCCGCAGCGGCTGCAGCCGGTGCGCGCCGGGCCCTCGCCGCCGAAATACGGGTCGGGCACGGTAACCTCGGCCTCGCCGAAGAACACGCCGCAGGGCGTGCGCGTGAAGGTGTCCTCCACGCCGAAGGCCTTGCCCAGCTGCAACAGCAGCTTCTGGCCGTCGCTTTCGAAGGGCACCTGCTGCACGCCGAGCATGCGGCTGGCCGTGTCGTAATGGGGCTTCAGCGTCGCGGCCCAATCACCGAGCGCGGCCCATTGCGGGTTGGCGAAGAAGGCCGGCGCCGCCCGGTACAGCGTGTTCGCATAGACCACGCTGCCGCCGCCCACGGCCGTGCCGCTGGCGATGAACACGTCCTTGAACGGCGTCAGGCGAAAGATGCCGCGTAGGCCGAGTGCCGGCGCCCACAGGAAGTTGCGCAGGTCCCAGGTGGTCTTGGCGTAGTCCTCGTCACGGAAGCGCCGGCCCGCTTCCAGCACGGCCACCTTGTAGCCCTTCTCGGCCAAGCGCAGCGCAGCAACGCTGCCACCAAAACCCGAGCCGATGATCAGCCAGTCGAAGTCGAACCCGTCGTTCGTCATAGTCCACCTCATTTTGTCTTCGTGTGGGCGCTACTTGGTCACGATCTGGAAAGTACCCGGCGCCTTGTCGATCAGCGTGAAGAAGCGCACCAGGTCGATCTTGCTGCCGTCGATCTTCAGGTCGTCGCTGAGCAGCGTGTCCTTCACGCCCGCGGTGCCGGCCATCATCTTGATGAAGATCGGCTTGGTGAGCGTCAGCGTCGCGTTGGCGGTGGCGTCGGGCGCGGCCTTCTTGAAGTGCAGCACCGCGTTCTCGATCCACAACACGTAGGACTCCTGCATGTCGGTGAGCACCAGATTGACCCGCAGGTCCTTGCCTTCGGCGGCCGGGCCGTCCAGGCCCCCGGCCATCGCTTCGAGGAAGCGCTCGATCGGCGTCTGCATCAGCATATCGATCAGCTGCGCCCGCTCGACGCCCTTCTTCGGCGGGCCGTTGCGCAGCTCGGCGGCGGCGGTGAGGTAGCTGTTGCGCCAGGTCGCGGCCTCCGCCATGTAGCCCATCTGGTCATAGGTGCGGGCCAGCAGTTCCTTCGCGCCCTTGTGGTCGGGCGCGCCGAACACGGCATGGTTGAGCAACTCGGCCGCCCAGCGGAAGTCGCCCTTGTCGTACGCAGCCTGCGCGGTGGCGACGGCCTTGTCGGGCCCGCCGATCAGTTCGAGGTAGCGCTTCGCCGACTCCTGCGGCGGCAGCGGGTTCAGGTTGGCCGGGTTGCCGTCGTAAGCGCCAAGGTAGAACTGGTAGACCGCCTTGACGTTGTGGCGCAGGTCACCGTAGTAGCCGCGCACGCCGGGAAAGGACGCCAGCGACTTGGGCAGCTTGATCATGTCGGCGATCTCGCGCGGCGTGTGGCCGGCGTTGATCAGGCGCACCGTCTGGTCGTGCGTGTACTTATAGAGGTCGCGGTGCTTGGTGATGAACTCGGCGATGCGGGCGTTGCCCCAGACCGGCCAGTTGTGCTGCCCGAAGTAGACCTCGGCGTCACCGAGCTTGTCGATCGCCTCTTGCAGGTAAGTCGACCACTGCAGCGAGTCGCGCACCTTGGCGCCGCGCACGGGCAGCAGGTTGTGCATCGTCTGCGCCAGGTTCTCGGCGCCGCCGTAGGCCTTCTTCTCGGGGATCGAGAAGGTCAGCTCGGCCGGCGCTTCGGCGCCAGGCACGTTGTGGAAGACGAAGCGCACGCCGTCGAGCACGATCTCCTGCTCAGGCTTGGTGACGAGCTGCGTCGGCACCAGGATGCCAACCGCGCCGTAGGCGACGCTCTTGCCCAGGCCGGTGTCGACATTGCCTTTGGCCGAGCGCTCGAGGTTCTTGCCGAACTGGTACATCGAGCGCCGCGCCATCGCCGTGCCGACGAGCACATTCTCGCTCGTCGACTCCTCGATGAAGCCCTCGGGCGCCACGATCGGCAGCTTGCGCTCGGCGGCTTCCTGCGCCGAAACAATGCCGAGCGCGCCGCCAAAGTGGTCGGCGTGGCTGTGCGTGAAGACGATGGCCGACACGGGCTTGTCGCCCAAATGCTTGCGCGCGAAGGCGAGCGCCGCCGCCGCGCTCTCGCGTGCCGTCAGCGGGTCGACCACGATCCAGCCCGTCTTGCCCTCGACCAGCGTCATGTTGGCAATGTCGAAGCCGCGCACCTGCCAGATGCCGTCGGTGACCTTGAACAGCCCGATTTGAGCGTTCAGCACCGCGTGCCGCCACAGGCTGGGGTTGACGGTGGGCGGCGCCTTGCCTTCGACGAACTTGTAGGCGTCGAAGTCGATCAGCACCGTCGCGCCGTCGGCCGACATGATCTTGCCCTCGGGGCGGGCGATGAAGCCGCGCTTGGCGTCTTCGAAGTCCTGCGGGTCGTCGAGCTTGAACTCCTGGGCCATCAGTTCGTTGGCCTTCAGCGTCGCCGCTTCGGCGTCGCCGGCGGTGCCGCCGACACCGGCGTTCTTGCCGCAGCCGGCGACGAGCGCCAGCAGCAGCGCGGCCATAGGGAGTTCAAGTCGTTTCATGTTTCGGGTCTCCAGAGACTTGTAGGGGATGTCGAGGTCGGGCGGACCGCTGGCTCAGTGTCGAAGGCAGGCGCGAGCGCGCGGCGGCGGCGCCTCCTCACTTTTCTTCATGAGCGAGCCTGCCGTTTCGTCGCCGCTCGACATTCTGATCCCCTGGCGACTTGTTTCCCGTGCTCTCTTGGCATTGCCCGATAACCGGACTCATGCGAACAGACCTTCGAAAACTCTGCTCGATGCGCACCTTGGTCAAATGCAGTGACCTACCAAGTAGGTCTTCATCGCACGAGGACCCTATTTCAAGCTGTTCACGGCCTTCTCGCTGTACCGGGATCACCCGCAAGAGCATTCAGCGCAGCCGATGTCGCCGTCGCCGCGCGCGTCGTCGAGCGCCTGTTGGTCGCCTGGGTGAGCTAAAGGCTGCGCAGCGTGAACGACCAGCCGCGGCGGGCTATCGGTCAGGCCGCAAGCCCTGGCCAACCGCCACGGCATGATCGTGCACCCACTGTCAGCGTCAATCCGGCAGCGCCTTCTCGGTCAACGTCGGCATACCGAAGGGTTCGCTGCAATACACCGGTGACATACCTGCTACTTTCGAGGACCTCGGCGCCAGCGGCCAACCCGTTCATCGCCGGTTCTGCAACAAGTACGGCTCGCCGATCGTGTCCGAGGTGGAGGCAACGCCGACGCTTGATTGGCTCAAGTCCGGCACTCTCGATGATCGGTCGTGGTTGCAGCCACAGGTCAGCGTATGGTGCGATTCCGCGCAACCCTGCGTAAAGCTTCCTGACGCGATGCCCAAGTTCCCGACGAGCCCGCCAGCTGCTTAGGCGAAGGCCACTCCATCCCGCAATCCTTTTGTCGTGATGGGGGTCGGAAGACTCTTGATGGTCATTGGGTTATCTGCGAACGACGGTACTTGTCACTGGCCTGCCTGCGACTTCGACTGCATCATTGCGTTCCTGATCTTGACGAAGTTTCCATGCCACGAATCAACTCCCCATTGAGGCTCGCCGTCGCGGCGGTATTCGTCATTGCTGCCCTCGGGGCAGAGGCGCAGTCTGTGATGCAGCCCGGCGGATGGGAGATGTACGCCAAGATCTCCGCGCACGATCCTGCAACTGGTGAGACGAAGACACTGTCTGAGTCAACGATGAAGCAGTGCCTAACCGCAGCGTTTCTGGACAAGGATCCATACCTGACGCCGGGCATCGACAAGGAAAAGATGTCTCAGCGAGGCGCAGCATGCTCGCTGGCCGACGAGAAGAGAGATGCAAGTTCCGCGTCGTGGAAGATGGCATGCAAGCTCGCCGATGGATCGCTGATCGACATGACGATCAACAATGTTGTGTCGAAGCACTCATTGCGATCTGACATCAGGCAAGTGATCGACAAAGGCGGCAAGACAGCTCAGATGCAAATCGCCATGAACTCGAAGTTCGTCGGCGAATGCACCAAGGACATGCCGCAACTCTAGGATCTCGTCACGACAGGCGCTGGCGGCTGCCCCTCAAAATGCGGCAAGTCTGGATCGAGATGCGCCCAACTCGGTGCCGAAGCCGTCCAGATCAAGGCCTGCGAGACCGCAATCTCCGGATCATCGAGCGTTCCCGCCCGGACGACGACAAGGTGCGGCCGTTCCTCTGCTTCGCTGAACACGTGAACGCCACAGTTGAGGCAAAAGCGCCTGTGCATGCGATGCCCGCTGTCGGCGGTACTCGGATAGTCGCGCAACTCGCCGGTGATGGTCACCGCATCGCTTGGGAAGGCCAGGTTGACGGTTGCATTGCCTGCTGCGATGCATTGGCACACACGACACCAGCAGGCGCGAATCACGAGAGGCTCGGCACGCGCAACATAGCGCACTGCACCGCACAGACATCCGCCTTCGATCATCGTCATGGTGCAACCCTCAGTGCAGCCAATGATCCTCCAGGAACACGAGCGATTGCTTGTGCAGGTGAATGAGTCGCGACCGTAGGTAGTTCGGCTGCGGCCGGGTTAACAGTTCTTCCAGCATTTCACTGGCTGCGGCGACGAAATCGATCATCTCGTCCTCGTCGGAGTACTCTTCACTCCACGGAATGGAACTTGGCTGCTCGATCATTTCGATTCTCCCGGGTTGGAGCTTGGGCCGTCATGGGCATGAGCACGCATGGGACGTGCCAGTTGCATTGGGCTATCCAGACCGCTGGGTTGTTCCGTTGGTCATGATGGGCAGATCCCACGTCTGTCTTATGACTTCCAGTTTGCTCGGGGAGGGTGACCGCTGCCACTTCGGATGGCCGGGAAATTGCATGACGCCGGACGCTGAGTCAATGGAGGTCCCCATGACATCCGACATCCGCGTGTTCCTCGGCACCCTCGCCGTGAGCGTCATCTCCTGGGCAGTTCTTCGTTGCAGTTGTGGTGCCGTTCTGCCTGTCTCGACCCTGAACTGCGGCGGGTAATGGTGCATTGGTGCACCTGAATTCGGCGCGAAGTCGAATGACATCACCGAGGCTCATCCTAGGGATACCAATGGAACCCTCGAGGTGCAGAATCGCCGCCTCTCTGAATGACATCGCCCACTGTCAACGACCAGTTTACGCAGTGAAACTCTGACGAGTCGCGAGGGTCAACCATGTTGCCGCGGAAGGCCGATGCTCGGGCAAACAGGATCATCTGGCGCATGACCATGGTCGATCCGGTGTCCGTGGATATAGACCTGACTGATCTGACCCCCAAAGACAACGCGCCGCTCAACTTGCCGGACCACGGTTGGCTGGAGTCGTCCTATGAGTTGCGTCATGGACTGCACGTGCGCGAAGTGCCCTTGGACAAGCTGCCAGATGATCTGATCAGGGCATTCACCAGGTCCAAGCGTTGACCTCACCTCACGCGATCGCCAAGGGAGCACCGCCAGCGACATGCTTCGACTCCGACAAGCCATTCACGGAGCCCTACTGGAGATTGCACATGTTCCGGCCAAAGAAGACAACGGCCCCTGCGAAGAAGGTCTGGCGCATCAGCGCGAGCGCTCCTATGGGGGAATGGGTCAACGAGGTGACGCCGGTCGCCCCCAAGCCCAACAAGGATTTGCCTGAAGTCTCCCACGGCCCCTGGGTGAGGTCGTCGTATGACCTGTTGGATGGCGCGGATGTGACCGAAGGCCCGGACACGTTGCCCGACGATCTTTTCGACGAGCTGTTCGCACCCAAGCAGGATGCCCCAAAGAAGACTGGGCAGTGACTGGTCGGCATCGGTCATAGCCTGAAGCTGCCAACGCGCCCGCAAGTTCCAACAGGCAAGCACGTCAGGTTCTCCCCTGGCATCAATGGCGACCCACTCCGCGCCCGTGACCAGTTACGGCAGCTGCGCCTTGGCCTTGCAGTCGATGGTGTCCCCGGGTTCCGGCGCAGTGCGGCAGACATAGACAGAGCGATCAGTCGAGTCGTAGAACCAGGCGAACGAAACGCCATTCGATGACGAGGTCCCCATCGGCGTGACGGCAGTGCGAACGTCAATCCGACCTTGTTGCGCCCAAGCATGTAGGGCATAGCCGGCCAACAGAGCGCCAAGCAGCAGTGAGGCGATCTTGATCATCTTTGTGCTCCTTTCGCCAAGCGGCAGCGGCTTTCCGCTCGGCTATGTCCTACAGGACCTGACGACTTGCTTCGACCCAGCCTCGCGTGCGCAGGAACCGCGCCAACGGCCGCTCGCTTGCCGACGGAAAGCGGTCGCTGTTCAACGCCAGCACGCCAATCCGGCGCTGGCGATTCGTGCCAGCCGTCTGGGCGAGAACCAAGCTGCAGCCGAGCGCGCTGGCCAACCCGATACTGATCGTCCGTCGTCTTGTCATTCGGCCCTCCGGGGCATGCCGAGCCGGATCCGGTCCGTCTGTGGATTGCACGCCGAGCGGTGCCCTGTGCTCGACCGGTGCTTCCAGCGGCTTGCAGTGCGTCTCTGAGGCTGACGGTGGGGGCAGGATGCTGCGCCGGGTTCCGGTTCGGCAATGCGGTGAAACCCGCGCCCACTGCCTGACCTACCTGCCCGAACGGCTGAGTATGGAAAAGGTGGAGGGCGCCTTCACGCCGGCAGACCGCATTGGCCAGCTGACGATGCGCAACCTGGACATCCAGGACACGCGCAGCAAGCTTGGCATCTACAGAAAGTCGCATGCGCTCGTATGGGTGCAGAACCCATTGCGACTGGGCGACCTGTCCGAGCCCGAACCCGACCTGATGCTGATGCTGATGAAGCCGCGCGCCGACCTATATGCCGATTCCCACGCTACTGCGGCCGACGTGCTGCTGCTGATCGAAGTGGCCGACGCCAGCGCGCGCGCTACGACCGCGAGATCAAGCTGCCGCTGTACGCGCGGCACGGCGTGCCCGAGGTCTGGCTGGTCGATCTCGAAGCGCGGATGTTGCGTGTGTATCGCGGTCAAGGTGGCGATGAGATCAACCGGAAGGGCACCCGCATCCGGGCCATCAGCTGTCGCCGGCGAACGGCGGCTCCCGAGCATCTGGCACGCACGTCCGGGCGCCACACGCGCCCAAAAGGCGGATCACCAGAAGGTTGGGATTTGAAGGACGGTGAGCGTCAGCGCGCATGCAGCGCCGCGCGTGGGCTTGAATCCGTCCGAGTTCATTTTGCTCTGCAGTTTCGGGCCTTGCGCAGGGCTGCACGCAGTGATGCAATCGCCGAGGGAATAGATCTTCTCGATGTTGGAACACGAGACGCTGTCGCAGGGTGTGCAACGAGCAGGTTGCAAGTGCGTCGCGCCTCGCAGCTGGAGACTCGCATGACGAATCGGGCTCTGACTCTCCTGTCTGGAATCGTGTCGTTGATTGGCCTGTTGTGCCCGCTGACCAGCGGCGGCGCCGGTCTCGACGACTACAAGGCATACGCGTTGCCGCCCGCCCCCGCCGCCGAGCGTGGCATGAAGCCGCTGCGCGTGACATTTCTAGGCGTCACGACGCTGCTGTTCGACGATGGCGAAACGGCGATCATGACCGACGGGTACTTCACGCGTGTGGATCTGCAGACGCTGAGCACGTCGAAAATCGAACCCAACCGCGATCGCATCGCCTGGTCGCTGCAGCGCGCGGGCGTGAAGTCACTTGCCGCCGTCATCACGGTGCACTCGCACTTCGACCACGCGCTCGACTCACCCATCGTGGCGATGGAAACTGGTGCAGTGCTGGTGGGCTCGGAGTCGACAGCCAACATCGGTCGCGGGTACGGCATGCCGGAAGCGCGCATCCGCTCGGTGCCGGGCGCCGGCGAGAAGCTGACGTTCGGCCGGTTCTTGGTGACGTTCGTGAAGTCAGAGCATTTGCCGAATGGCTTCGCACCCGGTGAAATCAGCGCGCCGCTCGCCGCGCCGGCCATCGCCACCGACTTCAAGGTCGGCGATGCCGATACGCTGCTTATTGAGCACGACGGCCGCACCTTGCTCGTGCAGGGCAGCGCCGGCTACGTGCCGGGCGCGCTCAAGGGGCGCAAGGCGGACGTCGTGTTCCTCGGAATCGGCGGTCTCCATACCCGCGATGCGGCCTACCAAGAGGACTACTGGAACGAACTGGTACGCACTGTCGGCGCGCGCCGGGTCATCGCGGTGCACTGGGACAATCTCTTCAAGCCCCTGAACGAACCGATGACACCGAACGCGGGATTCGACAAAGTGATGTCGTTCCTGCTCGAACGCGGCAAGGCCGACAACGTAGATATCCGTCTGCCGGTCGTGTGGATCGTGTCGGATCCGTACTTTGGGTTATGAGCTCAGCAAAGCCTGCGACTCGCCGAATCCGCCGAGGACGGTCGGCGCAGCCAGCAGGTTGGTGCCAGCGTTGATTTGCTTGAATAGCGTTCAATTCGAGTAGCCCCCCGGGTGGTGCCGACCCGCGGCTGGCCGGACACGAAGCGGCGCACCGTGGTGCAGTAGTCGTCGTAGGGTGCTTCGAAGACCAGCGACCAGAACTCTTTCGGAGTGCACCGCAGTGAGTACGCAGCGTTCATCAGCCGACGGTGGCCATCGGCAGCCTCCTGGCATCTCACTGGGTTGTGCGCGCGCCGCTGGTGACCAAGGATTGTCACCCGACGGTAGGCACCTGCAAGTAGGCACCCGCAGGCCCGTAGGTGGGCGCCTGGCAGGGCGATTGCGACGCCGCGCGCGGCTTGAGACCGTCCGAGCTCAAGTCCTCGGGGAGCCGTGCGTGCAAGTCGTCGGCCGACGGCGCCCTCTGCCAGTGCCGCTGCGGCCGGTGTGAGGCCGGATCCAGCGAACCGGGAATCCGACTACGCTGCGTACCCCGGCGGCGGCACGAAGCCTCCGAACTCGCGCTCGATCTCGGCAGCGAAAGCCAGAACGGTGCGGTCCTCGAGATATGGGCCGAGGATCTGCACGCCGATCGGCAACGGACTGTCGCCCCGGTCGATCGGCACCACCGCCGCCGGCAGGCCCGCGCTCGTCGCCGGCCCGGCCCAGACCAGGCCGACGTCGATATAGGGATAAGGTGTGCCATCAACCGCCAGCCGCCTCTCATACATTGGCTCCGACGGGTCGTGGGCGAAGGCGGTCACCGGCATCGGCGGGCATAGCACGACGTCGACCTCGGCGAACAAGGCGCGCCATTGCTGTTGCAGCCGGCCGCGTGCGATGTCGGCCATCACCCAGTCTCTATGGCTGAGCCCGATGGCGCGGGCGCGCTCCGCGGCCAGGCTGCGGTCGTCCGGGGTGAAGCTGGCGCCTGCGTTCTTGATAACGTCATAGCGCGCCTGTGGCAGGAAAGCGGTCGAGAACGAGACCAGCAGCCGCATGTACAGCCGCGACGCCTCGGTCAGGTCAGGCAGCCGCGCATGGCTGCGTTCGACCTTGACGCCGCTGCGCGCAAGGCGGCCGGCCAGCCGCTCGAGCGCGGCCCGCACCGGGGCTGCAGTCGGAACGAGCGGGTGGCTGTCGATCATCAGGACGCGATAGCGCGCCAGTTGCTCGTGCCGCGGCGGCCGTAGCGCGAGCCGCCAGCCGACGCCGGTGCTCAGCTCGTCCGGGCCGGCGATGACGTCGAATAGCAGCTTCAAGTCGGCTGCGCTGCGCGCCATCGGTCCGACGACGGCGAGGTCGTCATTGCGCGGCAGCGGCTGCGCGCCGGGCGGGGCATGTCCGCGGCTGGGCACCAGCCCGAGCGTGGGCTTCAGCGCCATTACGCCGGTGAAATGCGCCGGCACACGCAGCGAGCCGCCGATGTCAGAACCGAGTTCCAGCGGCGCGAAGCCCGCCGCCAGCGCGGCCGCCGAGCCGCCGGACGAGCCACCCGGCGTGCGACCAGGATCCCATGGGTTGCGCGTGACGCCGTGGATGGCGTTGTAGCTCTGCCAGTCGTCGAGTCGCAGCGGCACGTTGGTCTTGCCGAGCAGGACGGCACCGGCATTGCGGCAGCGCGCGACGATCAGCGCGTCCTCGCTGGCGCGGAAATCCTTTGCCTGCGGGATGCCCCAGGTGGTCGGCAAGCCGGCCACGTTGAACGATTCCTTTACAGTGATCGGCACGCCGAGCAGCGGCCGCGCTTCGCCGCGCGCCAGCGCCGCGTCGGCGGCCCGGGCGGCCTCTCGGGCACGCTCGAAGTCGCGCACGACAACGGCATTGATCGCGGCGTCGCGGTGTTCGATGCGCGCGATCAGGTGATTGGTGAGTTCGAGCGACGAGAAGCGCTTGCGGCGCAAGCCCTCGGACAGCTGTCCTGCGGAGAGGTACTCGAGTGCCACGGCACCCGAGACCGCCGACTGGCCTGTGGCAATACCGGCCCAGCTGCCAGCAGCCATTGCCGCAGACCGCGCCAGCAGCGCGCGTCGTGCGAGGTCGATGGTCATCACGGCGTCCTCCCACCACCGAGTCTGATGGTTGGCTCTTCAGACGTCAAACTGCGCGGCGTGTCGGCTGCAGCCGTGTGACCATTGCAGGCCCACACCAACAGTGGCTGACCGGCTCCACGATTTACGAAACTGGACTGCCAGAAACCGGGCACTCGCCACCGGCTCCTTACGCTGCACAGCCGCCGCGTAGGCCAGCAGCACAAAGGGTCGCCAGTGAGCGGATGCCAATGTCGGCTTTACCGCCGGCACTTCAAGCGGCCCACCGGCCGCTGTGGGTCGCGGCTTGACGGCCGGACCGCCCAACTCATCGCCTTGAACCTGCCATTCGAAATGGCGGTGGCAATCAGTTGACGTTCGCCGTCGACAATGCCGGACAGGAGCGGGCATTGTTGAAAGGCAAGTGCTCGGGTTGTCCAGCGTGACCTACAGGGCCAAGGGGTCGACGCTGAGGGCCAGCGCCGTCACAGGGCACGTGTCCTCCTGCCGGGCAGGCCATGTCGATTTGGCTTCCTGTCGTTCGTCGATGGGATACGAGGCGCCCTCAGGCGGGCGCGCCGACCGGTCAAACCCAGCAGGAGTGAAGACATGTCATACATCGATGGTTTCGTGATCGCGGTCCCCACCGCCAACAAGCAGAAGTTCATCGAGCACGCGCGCCAGCTTGACCCGATATTCATCGAGCTGGGCGCAATCCGTGTGATCGAGGGTTGGGGCGACGACGTCCCCGACGGCAAACTCACCGATTTCCGCCGCGCAGTCCAGGCCACGGCAGAGGAGACGGTGGCCTTTTCGTGGGTCGAATGGCCGGACAAGGCCACGCGCGACGCCGGCATGAAGAAGATGATGGAAGACCCGCGCATGGATCCGTCTGCACCCGGCAACCCGCCCATACCCTTCGACGGCAAGCGCATGATCTTCGGCGGCTTCGAACAGGTGGTCGAAGTGAAGGTTTGAGCGGCGAGGGGCGACGCCGCCCTGGACGTGCCACGTCTCCGGCCGTCAGCTGCTTACTGGGATCTCAACTGTGCCTCTCTTGAATTTCAAGTGGGTACCGACGCGGGGTATTCGGCGTCTGGGCGGGGTCAAGGGCGGGCGTAGCCCGGCGCAGCGAACCCTTGACGCCGACCGGGCGCCGGTACGCTGGGTCGGGTCGAATGCGGCATGCTGACGCATTCGACCTGACAAGCAAGGAAGCGTTATGCACGACAAGCTCTTCGAATCGGCGCTGGGCATCGGCGCTCCGTGGTCCGTGAAGTCCGTCGAGTTCGACGCTGCGGCCAAGCGGCTGACGGTGTTGATCGACTTCGCGCCCGGCACTCGCTTTGGCGTGCCTGGGGATGCCGGCCTTCATCCGGTGCACGACACCGTGGCCAAGGACTACCGGCATCTGAACTTCTTCCAGCACGAGTGCCATCTTCGCGTGCGCACGCCTCGCGTGAAGTTGCCCGATGGCTCGGTGCGCCTGGTCGAGCCGGAGTTCGCCGGCCGGCTGTCGGGCTTCACGCTGCTGTTCGAAGCGCTGATCCTGATGCTGGCGCAACAGATGCCGTTTGCCGCCGTCGCGCGCATTGCGGGCGAGTCGGCCTATCGGGTACTGGAGGTCTGCAAGCGCTACGTCGAACTGGCGCTCGCGCAGGCCAACTTCAGCGACGTCAAGGCCCTTGCCATCGACGAGACCTCGCGTGCCCGGGGCCACGACTACATCACCTTGGCGGCCGATGCCCTCGCGCGTCGGGTCCTGTTCGTCACCGAGGGCCGCGATGCCCGGACGATCGGCGAACTGGCGGCCGAGCTCAATGCCCACGGCTGCTCGAGGCTGCAGGTGAGGAGTTGCCAGCGTCGTTTCGACAGCTGATCGAACGCTTGACCAAGCACCTCAAGGAACTCGATCGGCAGGTTGACGAGTTGGAAGCGCAGATCAAGGCGTGGCATCGCGGCAGCGAGCTCAGCTGCAAGCTTGAGAAGATCCCCGGGATCGGACCCCTGGGAGCCAGCGCGCTGGTCGCGTCCATCGCCGATGCGAACAGCTTCGACAACGGCCGGCAGCTGTCGGCCTGGCTGGGATTGGTGCCCAGGCAGGATTCCAGCGGCGGCAAGCCGAAGCTGCTGGGCATCAGCAAGCGCGGCGACGTGTACCTGCGAACCTTGCTGATCCACGGTGCGCGCTCGGCGGTCCTGGCGGCGCAGCGCAAGAGCGTCAACACGAACGTCTGGTTGGCCAAGCTGCTCGACCGGCGTCATCCGAACATTGCGGCCGTTGCGCTGGCCAACAAGAACGCGCGAACGGTCTGGGCGCTGCTTGCACACGGCCGGGAGTTCCGAGCCGACTACGCGTCCGAGGTCTCGGCGGCGTAGGCGGGCCGGCGGACAAGACAAACTCGACAAAGGAGAACACACCACCGATTGCTCAGGCGATCACGCAGTGATGGCACAACAGGTTAGACCGGGGTTGGCGAAGCCCAGAACGACCGCAGCACCTCGAGTGCAAGACAGCGATTGAGGAGCCAACCAGCAAATCCCATCAGGGACAGCGGCCATGCCGCAACCAAAGTCCGGATGTACGGGTGCAATCTTCCCTTCCAGCCGTCATGAACTGAAAGCTTGGCAAACCGGGGGCGCGGGTCGTTGGCGGTGGTCACCACCAGCTTCAGCGGCAGCGCCTGCTTGCCTTCGGTGATGCACGCCTGCTGCGCCCGCGGCGAGCGATCAATCGGCCGCGACTGTGGGGCAGGGCCACAGACCGAGACAAACAGGCCATGAATCCAGCAATCCAAGCTTCCATCCAGGTCGCGCCGCTCAGCTGCAGCATTGGCGCCGAATTGCGCAACGTTCAGCTCAGCGCTGCCTCGCGCGACCCCGAGCCGGTCCGCGACTGAATCGACAGGAGATCTCCAGATGACCTTGCGCAACAAGCAGTGGCTGCTCATTTCCCGCGCCACCGGCGAACCCACGCCCGAGAACTTCAAGCTCGTCGAAACCGAAGTGCCCGACCTGCAGGACGGCGAGGTGCTGGTGCGCCACCACTACCTGAGCCTCGACCCGTACATGCGCGGGCGCATGACGGATGCGAAGAACTACGCGACGCTACAGCCCCTCAACGAAGTAATGATCGGCGGCACCGTGGGCGAGGTCGCGGCGTCGAAGAACCCGGCTTTCGCGGTCGGGGACCCGGTGGTGGGCATGGGCGGCTGGCAGCTGTACCAACACGTGGCCGCCGCGGATCTCGGTGGCTTGCGCAAGGTGGACACGAACCGCATTCCCTTGTCCGCCTATCTCGGCGCGGTCGGCATGCCGGGCGTGACCGCATGGTATGGCCTCAACAAGATCATCGAGCCCAAGGCGGGCCAGACTGTCGTGGTGAGTGCGGCCAGCGGTGCCGTAGGCGGCACGGTCGGCCAGCTCGCCAAGGTGCGCGGTGCGCGGGCAGTCGGCCTCGCCGGCGGCCCCGACAAATGCCGCTACGTGACGCAGGAGCTCGGCTTCGACGCCTGCATCGACTACAAGCAGCACCAGGACCTGGAGTCGCTGTCGCAGGCCTTGAAGGAGGCCTGTCCCGACGGCATCCACGGCCACTTCGAGAATGTCGGCGGCATGATCCTCGACGCCGTGCTGCTGCACTCGAACTCGTTCGCGCGCGTCGCACTGTGCGGCATGATCTCCCGCTACGGCAACCCCATTCCGATCACCCAGACCCAACACATCCTGATGAACCGCATGCGGCTCGAGGCCTTCGTCGTCTCCGAGCACATGGAAGTGTGGCCCGATGCGTTGAAGGAACTCGGTGCGCTGGTGGCTACCGGCAAGCTCAAGTATCGTGAGACGGTGTCCCAGGGCTTGGACACCGCGCCTGAGGCCTTGATCGGCCTGTTCAAGGGCAGGAACTTCGGCAAGCAACTCGTCAAGCTCGTCTAAAGCCGGGCAATGGCTGGCGAAACCTCATCCTGCAGCCACTACCGTGCAGGCCCCCGCGCCGAGGATGACCTCCGCGGCCCCCACCGTTAGGAGTCCACGATGCTCTTTCTAATCCACTTCGAAGTAACCGTTCCTGCCGACACTCCGGCGGAACGGAAAGAACAATTGCGTCAGGGCGAACATGCACGCGCCTTTGAATTTATTGAAGCGGGCGCAATACGCCGCATCTGGCGCCCAGTGGGCACGGCTGACACCTGCTGCATTTGGGAGGCTGACAGTCTTGAGGAACTTCATACCCAGGTACGGTCTCTTCCGCTGTATCCGTACATGAAATTGTCCGTTACTCCTCTCGTTGAACATCCCGTCACCGCAGCATGGAAAAAAGAGCACGGGACTATGCCGGCGTTTTGAGGGTAGCGAGCTGACACTCGGGCATGTGCGGGTTCTGCAATAGGTCGAGCGCGGCTGCTTTCTGGCGTCCACATTGAATGGCTGGTGATGGCCGGGTCTTGTCAGAGGCTCGAACGTGGGGCCGCTCTGCTGCACTTTGTCGACGATTGCCTGAATTGCCTGCCGGCCTTCGAGCGGTGAAACTCCAGGGGTGAGCTTCCACCGTCTGCGCGCCCACTCCGAAAATCCGCGTTGAGGAGGACGACATGAGCAACACGACGACCATCGACTCCAAGCAGTTCCGCAACGCCCTGGGCTCGTTCACCACCGGCGTCACAGTGGTCACCACGCGTGGCGTGGAGGGCGAGGACGTCGGCCTGACGGCCAACAGCTTCAACTCGGTGTCGCTCGATCCGCCGATGGTGCTGTGGAGCCTCGACCGCAAGTCATCGATCGCTGCGGCGTTTATGGCTGCAGAGCACTTTGCAGTTCATATCCTGGCGTCGGACCAGGAGCAGGTCTCGAACCAGTTCGCCAAACGCGGCGTCGACCGCTTCGCCGGCCTCGCCGTCGAACGCGGCCACGGTGAGGTGCCATTGCTCGCCGGTTGCTCGGCGCGATTCGAATGCCGCACGTCGTATCGCCATGACGGTGGTGACCACATCATCTTCGTCGGCGAGGTGGTGGCGTTTGACAGCTTCGGCCGCGCGCCGCTGGTCTTCCACGGCGGCAACTACGGCCTGCTGATGAAGAAGAAGGCGGAAGACGTCGAGGACGCCAACTCGAGCTTCGGCGACGAGTGGCTTGGCTTCCTGCTCGGCCGCGCCTACTACCAGATGCTCATGCCGCTGCGTGCCGAGGTGGAGCGCCAAGGCCTCGACGACGTTCACTACAACATCCTGTCGGCGTTGAGCGCGGGCGAAGGACGCAGCGTGACCGAGCTGAGTCGCCTGGTCGATTTCACCGGCCACCGCGTTGGCGACGAACATTTCGCCACCCTCGCCGCACGCAAACTGATCTTCGTCGACGGCGGCGAGCGGGTCCGCTTCACCGAAGCCGGGCGTCGTTATGCGATCGAGTTGATGGCAGCCGGCAAGGCCGCCGAAGCCGACGCGTCGGGTGAACTCGACTTCAACGAGGCGCGGCTGCTCAAGCTGCTGCTCAAGCGAGTGATCCGGGCCACGGGGCAGGGCTTGCCGGACCACTGGCGCAAGGAAAACATCTGGCGCGAGAACAACGTGTGGGGCGCGGCCGGCGGCGGGACCGGAGGTTCATCGACCTGATCCCTGCGTTTTCGCGAACCTCCGCGCATGGCCGGCCCGGCGCATCCACGAGGCCGGGATCGTCTACCGCTTCGTGTCTTGAGCGCCCACAAGCACGAAGCCGGCATGTGCGCGGCGGTGCGCTCGAATTCATCGCATCCAGAGCACTACCCAGCCGCGCACGAGTTTCCTTCATCCCTGGCACGACAGCCAGCTAAAGGAGGGAACGAACGGTACGTTCAATTGCCCGGTGTTGAGCGTCTCCTCAGGGTCGGGTACAGCCGATCACTGTGTGCGGAAGGAGTCGTGCGCGAACCGCCGGTCGGCCGGTGATGGTCGAGTGACCGCAGACGAAGGTGCAGCGGTCGATCGAGCCTGCTGTCTTCGAACGACCGGTGATCGCGGCAGCCGCCGGTCGGGCGGTGGACCGCGAATGACTCAGTTCAGTCTTCAGCCGCCGCCCGTCCGGCAGGTGCGGCCCATATCCGTCCGTGAGCCCGCGGCTCGCTATCCGAGCGCCTGCGCCGCCTCCAGCGGCTTGCACCACCGATAGTGCATCTCGGCGCGGGTGACGAATCCCAGCCGCCGGTACAGCGCGATCGCGCCCGCATTGCCGGCAGCACATGCAGAAAGGGCTGCTGCCCGCGCTGCAGCGCGTCGTGCATCAGCCGGCGCATCAGGCCTTCGGCCAGGCCGCGCCCGCGTGCCGACGGGTGGGTGCAGATCGCGCTCAGCTCCACGTGCGCCTCCAGGCGCATGCGCTCGCCGGCCATGGCCAGCAGGCGGCCTTGTTCGAACACGCCGATGTAGTGACCCATCTCCGGCGTGCGCGGACCAAACGGACCCGGCTGCGCCAGTTCGACCAGCGCCATCATGGCCTCGCGGTCGTCCGGCCCCAGCGTGACGATGGCCAGGCCCTCGTGCTGGCGGCCGTCGAAGCTTCGCGCTTCCATCTGCAGCAGCGGCACGTCGTTGACCACGCTCCAGCCCGCAGGCGTCGGCTCGGCGTGCTCGCGCACCAGCCGTGCCTCGGTGTCGGGCGGCAGGCCGCCAGCCAGGTCGGCAAAGGCCTGGTCGCTGGCCTCGGCGATGGCGGAGAAGACGGCCACCTCGCGCGGGTAGTGCAGGGCCAGCCCATGCCCCGTGGCAAAGGCGCGGTGCGGGCCGCGCAGCGCATGCCACACCGGGTTGTCCAGCGCATGGGTCATGTCGTCAGTTCGCGCCTCAGAAAGTCCTCGATCGCCGCATTGACCACTTCGGGGTGCGTGATCGGCCCCATGTGGCCCAGGCCCTCGAACTCCAGCCACTGCAGCCGCGGCAGCACGCTGGCCAGCAGACGCGCCACGCCGCGCGACGACGCGGGCGACTCGCTGCCCACCATCAGCAGCACCGGCACATCCAGCGCGCCAAAGTCCGACAGCGGCGTGGGCTGCGTGAACAGTGCCGTGCCCCAGCCCTGCACGTTCACGATGGCGTCTTCGATCGGCGCGCGCCGGTTCTCGGGCGTGCGGCTCCAGCTGCCGTCGCCCATCCAGAAGTCGATGAAGCGCCCGGCTGCCGCGCTGCGGTCGCCGCGCGCCAGGTGGGCCGCGGCGTCGGCCACGGTCTGGCGGATGCCCTCGGCCTCGTTCGGCGCTGGCGCCTCTTCGTCCAGCAGCGCGAACAAGGTGGGCTCGTACAGCACCAGCGCGCGCGGCGGTCGCTGCAGCGCGGCCAGCAGCGCCACCGCGCCGCCATAGGAATGGCCGACCAGCGCCTGCGGCTCGCCGGCGCGCGACAGCAGCGGCTGCAGCAGCGTCACCTCGTCCTGCAGTTGCAGCGTGCGCCCGGCGGGCCAGGCCGGGCCACGGCCGGCGCCGTGGCTGTCGCCGGCCAGCACGTGGAAGCGCGGTGCCAGCCGGTCCATCAGTCCACGCCACTGCGCGCTGCTGCTGGCGTTGCAGTGCACGCAGACCACGCCGGGGCCGGCACCGGCCTCGCGGAAGTACGTGGTGTCGCTCATGCGCGTTCGATCACCACTTCGAGGTACTCGCTGGGCAGCACCAGCGTGGCAGTCGCCCGAGCGGTTGCGCGCCGCCATCAGCGCCAGCAGGTCCTGCTGCAGCGCGGCCTGCCGGTCGGCGTCGAGCGCCGCGAAGGTCTTGTGCATCGGGCCGTAGTAGGTGCGGAAGACCTCGATCCAGTGCTCGCGGCGAGCGGTAGCGGAACACGAACGTCGCGGCTGTGGATGTGCGATCGCGCGGCGCGCCGGCGCCGAACAGCTCCTCGCAGTCGCGCCCGCGTGCCCCACAGCGCCGGCGACTTCAGCCGGCGCGGCGGCGGCACGTACTTGCCGATGGTCTTGAACAGCTGGCCGATGAAGCTCTCCGGCGTCCAGTTGGCCAGGCCGATCTTGCCGCCGGGCCGGCAGACGCGCAGCATCTCGCGCGCCGCCTGTTCCTGGTCGGGCGTGAACATCACGCCGAAGGTGGACAGCACCGCGTCGAAGCTGCGCGTCGGCGAAAGGCAGCTTCTCGGCGTCGGCCTCCTGGAACTGGATGTCGTAGCCTTCGGCCTGCGCGCGCTGCCGGCCGGCGTCGAGCAGCGACGGCACGTAGTCGGTGGAGGTCACCTCGCACCAGCGGCGCGCCGCGGCCAGCGTGGCATTGCCGTTGCCGGCGGCGACATCGAGCACGCGCTAGCCGGCGCGCAGGTCCAGCGCCTCGCACAGCTGCTCGCCGACGATCTGCAAGGTCGTGCCGACGACGGCGTAGTTGCCGGTGGACCAGGCGGCCTGCTGGCGCGTCTTGACGGCGGCGAGGTCGGGCGTGGGGGTGGTGGGGGACAGAACGGCGGACATGGTGGATCTCCGGGTGGGTTGAGGGCGCGGGGTTCATTGGGCGCCGCACCGTCGCTGCCGCGGTGTCGCCGAGTGGGACAAAAGGTGGGACAAGTTGCTAGAGTCGGCGCGGTGCAGGATCGACCCCCTCTCCTTCGGCTACTGGCTGCGCCGCCGGCGCAAGGCGCTGGACCTGACGCAGGAGGCGCTGGCGCAGCGTGTCAGCGTGTCGGTGTTCTCGATCCGCAAGATCGAGTCCGACGAGCGCCGGCCCTCGCGCCGCCTGGCCGAACGGCTGGCCGACCACGCTGGCCGTGCCCGATGCGCGAGCGTGCGGCCTTTCTGGAGGCCGTCGCGCGCGCTGCGCAGCCTGGAACGCCTGGCGCTCGATGGGCTGCCGGCGGCAGCAGGCGCGCGGCACCGCCGGCCGCAGCCGTGCCGTCGGCCGAGGCCACGCCCTTCGTCGGCCGCAGCCGCGAGCTGGCGCAACTGCAGGCGGGCCTGGCGCAGCTGGCCGAAGGCCGCGGCGGCACCGTGCTGGTCGAAGGCGAGCCCGGCATCGGCAAGTCGCGGCTGCTGCGCGAGCTGCTGCGCGAGGCGCAATCGCGCGGCCTGCCGCTGCTGGCCACCAAGTGCTACGAGATCGAGCGCGCCATGCCCTACCAGCCGGTGGTCGACCTGGTGTCGCGCGCGCTGGAGCGGGCCAGCGCACGGCGGACATCGGCCAGGCTCGGCGCGGTGTCGCTGGCCGAGCTGAAGGCGCTGGTGCCCGAGATCGGCGAACGATTCCCCGAGCTGCCCGCGCTGTCGGGCGACTTCCCCGAGGCGCGCCAGGCGCGACTGTCGCGCGCGGTGGGCCAGCTGCTGGACGCCGCCCTGGGCGCGGGCCCGTCGCTGCTGGTGGTGGACGACCTGCAATGGGCCGACGAGGCCAGCGCGCAGGTGCTGCACCACCTGGCGCGGCACGGGGCCTACGCGGGCGCGGCTGGTGGTCTATGCCTACCGCGACGAGGACGTGGACCAGGACGAGCGCCTGGCCCGGTGGGTCGACAGCCTCAGCCGCGAGGCCGACGCGAAGCGCCTGCCGCTGCCGCGGCTGGACGCGGCGGCCACCGCGCAGCTGGTGGCGTCACTGGCCGATGCCAGCGCTGGCCGAACGCCTGCACCTGGAGACCGAGGGCAACCCGTTCTTCCTGGTGTCGATGCTGCAGTCGCTGAACGAGGGCGCGCCTGCCGCCGGCACGCCGCCGCGGCCCGGCGCACTGCCCGAGGCCTGCGCGCCGCGGTGCGCGTGCGCCTGGCCCATGTGCCGAAGGCCTTGCGTCCGGTGCTGGAGGCGGCCGCGGTGCTGGGCCGGCATTTCGATTTCGACACGCTGCTGCAGGTCAGCGGCGAGAGCGAGGCGCAGCTGCTGGACGCGGTGGAGGCGCTGGTCAGGCGGCGCCTGCTGCGCGAGCAGCCCGAAGGCGGCGTCTACGACTTCAGCCACGACAAGCTGCGCGAGGTGGTGTACGGCGACATCGGCGGCGCGCGGCGGCGCCTGCTGCACCAGACGGTGGCCGAAGCGCTGGAACAGCCACGGCGATGCCGAGGCGCACGAACACATCGCGCGGCTGGCCGAGCACTTCGAACGTGCGCAGCTCTGGCCCCAGGCACTGCAGTACCTGCGGCGTGCCGGCGAACGTTCGCAGGCGCTGTTCGCGATGCGCGACGCACTGCACTGGCTGGACCGCGCGGTGGCCATTGCCGAACAGCACCCGCGCGCGCGCTGGGCGAGCCGCAGCGCCTGGCGCTGTACGAGCAGCGCGGCGCGGCGCGCGCTCAGGCCGGGCAGACGCAGGGCGCGGTGGCGGACCTTCGGCGCGGTGGCTGTGGATGCGGCGCGCGCCGCCGACGCAGCGCGCGGCACACGCGCGACGCACTGGTGCCTGGGCATGGCCTACCGCCGCGCCGACGCCTATGAACAGGCCACCGCCTGCCTGGGCGAGGCGCTGGACGAGGCGCGCGCGATGAACGACGAGCACCAGGCGGCCGACACGCTGTACCACCTGGGCACGGTGGCCTGGAGCACCGGGCTCGATCACCAGGCCATCGCCCACCACCAGCAGGCGGTGCAGATCTGCGAGCGCCGCGGCTTCGTCGACCTGGTGGCGGTGCAGGCCTACCACGGGCGCGGCGAGGCGCACTTCGCCAATGCCGAGCCGCGCGGCGGCCATCGCCTGCTACAGCCGCGTCGCTGGCACTGGCACGCAGCATCGGCGACCGCAGCTACGAGTCCGAGAACCCTGACATGATCGGCCATGCCTGCGTCGGCACGAGAGGCCTTGGCGACTATCCGCGCGCGGTGGCGCATTTCGAAGCGGCGCTGGAGATCGCCCGTGCCGCCGACCTGCAATGGCACCTGGGGCCCACGCTGCTGGGGCTGGACCACGCGCGCGCCTGCACCGGCCGCTATGGCCAGGCCTGGCTGGGCATGCAGCGCTCGCTGCAGCAGTTGCAGGAACTCGGCCAGCTGCGCTACCAGTTCATCGCGCTCGACGCCATCGGCCACCTGCTGCTCGACCTGGAGCTGCAGGCGCAGGCGCTGCCGCTGCTGCAGCAGGGCCAGGCGCTGGCGCGCGACACCGGCATCCTGTTCTGGCGCGCCACGCTCGACGCGCACGCGGCGGTGGCGCGCGCGCGGCTGGGCGACTTCTCCGACATCGCCTTGCTGCAGCAGACGCTGGACGAGACGCGCGTGCATGCCGAGCGCTACATGCAGGTGCGCTGCCTGGAGGCGCTGGCCGAGATGGCGCTGCGGGAAGGCCAGGCCGAGCGCTGCCGTGCCCTGGCCGACGAGCTGCTGCACATCGCCGATGCCAACGGCCTGCGCGAGTTGCAGGCCGTGGCGCGGCGCTGGCGCGGCGAGGCGCATCTGCATGAGCGCGCCTTCGCGCCGGCGCGGGATGAGCTGACGCAGGCCGTCAGCCTGGCCGAGCCGCTCGGCCGCGTGCGCCTGATGCTCGACCTGCAGCGCGCGCTGGCGCGGTGGCACGAACTGCAGGGCCAGGCCGCGCAGGCCGAGCCGGCGTCGTGCGCAGGCGCGGGGGCTGGCGCAAGGCATCGAGGCCAGCCTCGAAGGCAGCGGCCTGCATGCCCGGCTCAACCCGTAGGCGCCTCGTCGCGCTGGTAGGGCGGCAGCTTCGCGCCGCAGTCGCGGCAGAAGTTCGCGCTGGGCGAATGGCCCTCGCTCAGGCATTCGTGGCAGGTGCGGGTGGTCGGCTCGCGACGTGTCTGCTGACCCACCAGTTCGGCGCTGACGATGCCGGTGGGCACGGCCAGCGTGCCCCAGCCCAGCAGCATCATGAGGCTGGCGATGAAGCGGCCCAGGTCGGTGTTCGGCGTGACGTCGCCGAAGCCGACCGTGGTCATCGTCGTGATCGCCCAGTACACGCCGACCGGAATGCTGGTGAAGCCGTTGTCCGGGCCTTCGACCACGTACATCAGGGTGCCGGCCACCGTCACCACCAGCAGCACGAAGCTCAGGAACACCGCGATCTTGCGCCGCGACGCGCGCAGCGCGCGATACAGCGCGCCGTATTCGCTGACGTAGGCGGTCAGGCGCAACAGCCGGAATATGCGCAGCAGCCGCAGCAGCCGCACGTCGATCAGCGCATGCATCTCGGGCACGAACACCGCCAGGTAGGCGGGCAGGATGGCCAGCAGGTCGATGATGCCGAACACGCTGCGCGCATAGCGCAGCGGGTGGCGCACGCACACAGGCGCGCGACGTATTCGACGGTGAAGGCGATCGTGAAGAACCATTCCAGGCCCTTCAGCCCGCGGCCGTAGCGCTGGTGGATTGCGGCCACGCTGTCCAGCACCACCACCGCGACGCTGGCCAGGATCATGGCGATCAGCGCCAGGTCGAAGGCGCGCCCGGCGCGCGTGTCGGCCTCGAAGATGATCGTGTACAGGCGCAGCCGCCAGCCGGCGAGCGGCTTGCCGAGTTCGCGCTGGGCGGCTCGATCGGACTGGGCGGCAGCGGTACGGAGGGCACGGGCGGCATGCTATGTCGGCCGCGGGTCGGCGATCAGCCGGTGCTGCGTCGTGCATCGCGGCCACGCGTGCCGCGTGGATCGCCGCGCCGATCTGCGGCCCCGGCCGGCCTTCGGCGGCCATGCGCTCGGCCAGTGTGGTGGTGTCCACCGCGCGCGCCAGCGCCAGCGCGCGCAGCAGGCGCGGGCGCTGCGGATAGTCTCGGTCCTCGAAGCCGAGACGGCCGCGTGCGTCGCATTCGCAGGCCAGCAGCAGGTCGGCAAAACGCGCCGGGCGGCGCAGCGCGTCGCAGCGTTCCAGCAGGCGCAGCTGCGCGGCCGCGTCCAGCCCGAGGCTGGCATGCACATGGCCGTGCTCGCGCGCGGCCAGCTCGGCCAGTTCGCGGCATTCGACCGGCGCCTTCAGCCGTTCGCGCAACGCGCGTGCCAGCCTGGCGCTGCGCTGCTCGTGGCCGATGTGGCGCGGCCATGCGTCGCGCGGCGTCGTGCCCTTGCCCAGGTCGTGGCACAGGCAGGCGAAGCGCACCGCCAGCGGCGTGCGCAGCCGGGCCGCGGCGTCCAGCACCATCATCAGATGCACGCCGGTGTCGACCTCGGGGTGATGCGCCGGCGGCTGCGGCACGCCCCACAGCCGGTCGACCTCGGGCAGCAGCACGTGCAGCGCGCCGCATTCGCGCAGCAGTTCGAACATGCGCGAGGGCTGTCGCCTCCATCAGGCCGCGCGCCAGCTCCTGCCACACGCGCTCGGCCACCAGCGCATCCGTCTTCGCCGGCCTCGACCATCGACCGCATCAGCGCCAGCGTCTCCGGCGGCGACGCGGAAGTCGGCGTAAGCGCGCGGCGAAGCGCGCGACGCGCAGGATGCGCACCGGGTCCTCGGCGAAGGCCTCGCGACACGTGGCGCAGCACACCGGCGTCGCAGATCGGCGGCGCCGCCGAAGGGATCGACGAGCGTGCCGTCTTCGCGCATCGCCATCGCGTTGATCGTCAGGTCGCGGCGCGACAGGTCCTGCTCCAGCGTCACCGACGGGTCGGCATGCACGACGAAGCCGCGGTAGCCGGGCGCGCTCTTGCGCTCGGTGCGCGCCAGCGCGTATTCCTCGTTCGTCTGCGGATGCAGGAACACCGGGAAATCGGCGCCCACCTGGCGGAAGCCGGCCTGCAGCATCTGCTCGGGCGTGGCGCCGACGACGACCCAGTCGCGGTCGTTGACCTCGCACGCCCAGCAGCCGGTCGCGCACCGCGCCGCCGACCACATAGGCCTGCAGGGGCTCGCCGACGCGCTGCATCAATGCCGCGACTTGCGCCAGGCGGTCGGCGTCATGCCGACACGCTGGCGGAAGGCCGCCGCGAAGTGGCTGGCGCCGCGGAAGCCGCCGACACGCGCCACCTCGACCACCGGCATCGCGCTGGTGGCCAGCAGGCGCTGCGCGTGCGCGATGCGTCGCTGCAGCACGTACTGGTGCGGCGTCTGGCCGACCGCGGCCTTGAAGGCGCGCAGGAAATGGTCGTCGGACAGACGCGCGATCGCCGCCATCTCGGCCAGGCGCAGCGGTTCGGCCAGGTGTTCGTCGACATGCGCGAACAACCGCTTCAGCGTGGCGGCGGTCAGGCCCAGCTTGAGCAGCGGCGCGGGCGCCGGATGGCCGGCCGGAAAGCGCCGCAGCAGGTGCGGCAGCAACTGCGCCATCAGCTCGTCGTGCGCCAGCTCGTCGAGGTGGCCGGCGCGCGCCAGCACCAGCATCCGGCGCACCAGCGCCGCGCTGGGCGCATCGTCCTCGGCGAAGAAGTCGCCGAGCACGGCCTGCTCCTGGCCCCAGGCCGCGGCGGTGCGGGCCAGCCGCGCGGGTCGACGTACAGGTGCGCCACGTGCGACCAGCCGCCCAGCACCCAGGTGCTGCGCAGTCTGCGCCGGCACCAGCGACACGCTGCCGATGCGCGAGCGGTGGCCGGCGTGGCGGCCGTCGACCCACTTCTCGACCAGCGTCGAGCCGGCCAGGTGCAGCACCAGCGCGTGCTGTTCCAGCCCCTGCACCTCGGCCGTCACCGGCGCGTGCGACCAGATCGCGCCGTAGGGCACGGCACGCCGCTGCCGATCAGCAGCTCGGGCTCGACATGCGCCAGCGAGCCGATGCGCTCGGCGGCATTGCGTGCAGCCTGGGCCATGGGCCGGATGATAGGCAGCGCCGGTGCGCAGGCCCATCGCACTGTCGAAATATCGCGCTTCGCTGCGGGGGTGCGCGGCGATGCCAGGGCAAACCCTGGCGGCAGCGCGGGCGCCGGCGGTCACAGCATCGACGGCGCCCAGCTGCAACCCAGGAGACAGACCATGGCCCTCACCCAAGCCCGCACCGGCACCGACCCGAAGATCTCGCTGAACTATCCCGACGGCTCGCTGATCGTGCGCTCGCGCGAAATCCCGTGGACGCCCTGGGGCATGCCCGGCACGCAGTTCAAGCTGCTGCATTGCGACGATGCGTCCAGCCTGCTGGTCATCCTGCTGAAGGTCGAGCCCGGCACCGTGGCCGGCGTGCACAAGCACTTCGGCGCCGCGCATGCCTACATCCTCGAAGGCGGCTTCGGCTACGAACATGGCGAGGTCTTCGCCGGCGACTACATGGTCGAGGCCGGCGGCATCACGCACCAGCCCTTCACCGGGCCCAACGGCCTGCTGCTGCTGGGCTTCATGTTCGGCCCGATCGGCGGCTTCGACGACGCCGGCAACCTGGCCGGCGTGCTCGACATCGAATGGCACTACCAGGCGGCGCTGGCCAACGGCGCGGCCGGCCACATCCAGCGCAAGCCGAAGGCGCCGCGCCGGCGCACTGAGCCCTACGGTCGGCGCGTACCTCTGCGCAGCGCCGGCAGCGCCTGCACCGCCGCCGCGGTAGCGCTGCATGCACCTGCGCCGGCGTCTCGTTGCGCGGCTCGGCGACAAGCGGCTGCCACACCGCGGCGCTGATGCCGGCCAGCGACGGCATGGCGGCGGATCGGCGTGGCCGGCGGCAGCGCCGATGTCGCCCTGCTGGCGTCGATGCGCGCGCCTCGGTGCCGACGTGCACGCCGAGCAGATAGACATGGCGGTGCCACGGCGACAGCTGCTGTTCCGAGGCGGGCGGCCAGGCCGTTCTCGTCGGCCTCGTAGCGCGCGCCCAGCTCGGTGAACTCGCGCAGGCTGTTCGCAGCCCAGCGCCACGGCCGGCGCGACGCCGAGCCCAGGCGGCCAGCGCCTGGGCGGCCTGCCTGGCGCGGCGCCAGCAACTGCCAGGCGCGCTCGCGTCCGGCGCCGGGGCCATCGCGAACCGCCCGTGCGCTCGCTGACGTAGCCTAGTTCGTAGCCCAGGCGCAGCGTCGCCAGCCGGTGGCCCGCGGGCGCGCGCGCGATGGCTTCGCGCGACGCCGTGGCGACGGCCTCGGCCTGCTCGCTTCAGCCTGGCGTCGCTCGAACCCGTCCGCCAGGCCAATGCCTGCAGCAACCGCTGCATCGCTGGCGCGTTGAACATGGCGATCTGCGCCCGCCCGAGCGCGACGAAGGCCAGCGCCAGCGCCAGCGTGTAGGCCAGCACGCGCCAGGATTCGCCGAAGGTGATGTCGCTTCGCGCACGGTCATGGTCTGCCGCCCCGAATGCGGCTATCGTATCCCGCATGCTGGGTGCCGAACTGTCGCTGTTCGTGCTGAACGCGGTGCTGCTGACGGCCGTGGTCGCACCGCTGCTGCTGTGGCGCTACCGGCGCGCGGTGCTGGCCGGCATGATGGCCCGGCCCGCCGCGACGCTGGCCGTTGGCGCCGCCGCGGGCGCCGCCCGCGCCGCACCGCGGCGGCGACGTGCCAGGCGCGTTGCGCTGGGAAGCGCGCGCTGCACCGGCGCGTGTTCATCGCCGTGCTCGGCGCGGTCTTCGTCTGCGCGCTGCCGCTGGCGCTGCTGTTCTGCACGCTGGGCGAGCTGCCGCGCACACCGGCCCATGTCTATCCGAAGGCCGGTGTGCTGGCGACGCTGGCGGTGCCGATGGCCGCGGTGCTGATCGCGCTGCCGCCTGCGCCGCGCCGCCGCTGTGGCTGGCGACGCTGCTGGCACTGGCTGCGGTCGGTGTCGCGCTGTCGATGCTGCAGCGTCCCTTCTACGGCCGCGCGCCGACGCTCGACCAGGCCTTCAACTTCGTGCTCTTCCTGCAGCTGGCCGCGGTGACGCTGCCGCTGCCGCTGGCGCTGCTGCTGGCCAGCGGCGCGCGGCGCGTGCGCGGCGTGGCGCCGATCGTGCTGGCCGCGCTGCTGGTGTTCGGCCTGGCGCCGTTGTTCGGCATGCGGCTGACGACCTGGCTGACCGGCACGCACGGCGGCGCGCAATGGGTGCTGTCCGGCCCGGGGCTGGACACCGGCTTCGTGCTGCTGGCACTGCCGGTCGGCCTGCTGGCCTGGTGGCGCCTCAAGGCGTGGCGCGCGCGCTACGAAGCCAAGCGCTTCTCCGACGCGCAGCTGCTGCTGCGCACCTGGTGGCTGCTGGTGGTGGCGGTGGAGGTGGTGGACCTGGTCAATGCCCCCGGCGCGGTGCGGTGTTGGGGGTGCTGGCGGTGGCGCTGCTGTCGGTCGGCCGCCTTCGCGCCGCTGCTGGATGCGGCACTGCGCCGCGCGGCGGCCGCGCCGGGGCGTCCGCCGCCGCGCACGCTGCTGCTGCTGCGCGTCTTCGGCGACACCGCGCGCAGCGAGGCGCTGTTCGACCGGCTGGTCGCGCGCTGGCGCTGGTTCGGCCCGGTGACGATGATCGCCGCGCCGGACGTGGTGGCGCGCACCGTCGATCCCGGCGACTTCCTGCGCTTCGCGGCCGGCGACATCGGCGCGACCTTCGTCACCACGCAGCAGGACCTGGAGCAGCGTCTGGCCACGCTGGACACCACGCCCGACCCGGACGGCCGCTACCGCGTCAACGAGTTCTGCTGCCGCGACAGCAGCTGGCAGGCCACGGTGGTGCAGCTGATCGAGCGCGCCGACGCGGTGGTGATGGACCTGCGCGGCTTCAACGCCCAGCGCGCCGGCTGCGCCTTCGAGCTGGGCGAGCTGGCGCGCCGCCGCCGGCCGCAGCAGGTGGTGCTGCTGGTGGACGCGCAGCACCGACGCGCGCGCGCCTCGACGCCTGGCTCGGCCCGCCCGACGCGCGGCCGACGATGATCGACCTGCCCAAGGGCGATGCACGCGCGGTGGACCGGGCCTTCGCGGGACTGCTGCAGGCCGCCGCGAGCGGCGGGTGAGAGCCGGCGACACCCCGCGGTTCTTCCGCTTGTGCGCGGGTGCCGCGCAAGCCCGTTGCGGCTAGATATCAGGCCAGCGCCGGCAACGTGACCAGCCGATGACCGGCGGCGCGCAGCGCGTCGCCGACCGCCTTGGCGGTGGCCACCGCCTCGGGGTCGTCGCCGTGCACGCAGATGCTGTGCACCGGCGGCAGGCGCTCGCCGTTCACGCGAGTGCAGCCGCCGCGTCTCGAGCATGCGCAGCACGTGGCGCACGCATGCGTCGGTGTCGTGCAGCACGGCGCCGGGCCGGGTGCGCGGCACCAGCGTGCCGTCGTCGGTATAGGCGCGGTCGGCGAAGACCTCGTCGGCCACCGGCAGGCCGGCGCGCTGCCCGGCCGCGGCCAGCTGCGACAGCGCCGGCGCCAGCAGGATCAGCTCGCGGTCGACGGCGCGCACGGCGCGGGCCACGCAGTCGCGCCAGCGCCGCGTCGACGCAGGCCATGTTGTTCAGCGCGCCGTGCGGCTTGACGTGGGTGACCGGCGCGCCTTCGGCGCGCGCCATCGCCGGCCAGGGCGCCGATCTGGTAGATCAGCACGCGCCTCCAGTTCGGCCGGCGGCGACGTCCATGGGCCGGCGGCCGAAGCCCTGCAGGTCGGGAAACGCCGGATGCGCGCCGAGGCTCACGCCGTGCTGCCTGCGCCGAGCGCCACCGTGTCGCCGCATCACCAGCGGGTCGCCGGCATGGAAGCCGCAGGCGACGTTGGCCGAATTGACCACGCCAGCAGCGCGGCGTCGCTGCCCATGGGCCAGGCGCCGAAGCTTTCGCCGAGGTCGGCGTTGAGGTTGATCTTCGTTTCGGCTCATCGCCATTCGCTCCCGACGGCCAGCCCGCTACCCGGCGCGCGGCCGGTGCCGGCGCATCGAGCATGCCGCTGACCAGGTTGCCGCCGTACAGCGCCGTCTGTCGACACCGCCCGGCGGCCGGGACGCAGCGATCGCCAGCAGCGCCAGCGTCTCCGCGCCTGCGCCTGCGCGCGCCAGGCGTCCAGCCCTCGGCCGCGTCGACCGCGGCGAAGCGCAGCTCCGCGCCGGGCCGGGATGCGCCAGCCGCGGCAGGTCGGCGCGCGATCACGGTGGCGATCTTGGGGTAGCCGCCGACCGTCTGGGCGTCGGCCAGCAGCACGATCGGCTGGCCGTTGCCGGGCACCTGGATCGAGCCGGGCACGGTGGCGTCGGAGACGATGTCGGCGCCCCCGGTGCGCCAGCGCCGGGCCTTCCAGCCGCAGCGCCCATGCGGTCGGCGTCGCGCGAGACGCGGTAGCCGGCTCGGTGAAGCAGCGGCCAGAGCGGCCGGCGTCGAAGTGGTCGTCCTGCGGGCCGGGCACGACGCGGATCGGGTCGGCCGCGGCCGAAGCGGCGCCTTCGGCGCGCCCTCCGAGCCAGCGTCGGGCCGGCCGCTGGCCGCGCCGCCGGCAGCCGCGTCGCCGGCGGCCAGCGCGCGGCCGTCGACGCCGCCGAGTCGCGGCACGCGCATAGGTCGAGCGCGCTGCCCAGCACCAGCGGCACGCGCAGCCCGTCGACCGCCACGACCGCGATGCGGCCACGCCTCCAGCGCGGCGCACCGACGCAGCAGCGTCGCCGGCGGCGCAGCGTCAGCGCTGCGCCAGGACGACAGCAGCGCGTCGCTCGCCGCGCACTTGCGAGCCTCGACCGTCGCATCGCCGGCCACGGCCAGGCGCACCGGCCGTCGCTCGCCGCGCAGGTGCGGGCCGGCCACGAAACATTCGATCGCCGGCGCGTCGCCGGCGTTGCCGACCAGCGCGATTGGCGCACGCGCAGCAGGCGCCGGGTCGAGCGCGCCGGCCCAGCGGCACGCCGACGCGGCGCCAGCCGCGCCGGCCGCGGTCCTGCACCGAGGCTAGCGCGCCGGGCGAGACGACCTCGAGCCAGGCTCGTGCTCATCGCTCGCCCGCCAGCCTGCGGCAGCTCGGCACTGGCGCAGCCGCACCGGGGTCGACCTCGCGCGCTGCACCGCGGCTTCGAGCGCGTCGTAATGCGGCCGGCGTCACCGGCTCGAAACGCACCCGGTCGCCGGGCGCCAGCAGCGCCGGCGACGTCGCGCGGCGGCGTCGAACAGCCGCACCGGGCAGCGCGCCCAGCAGGTGCCAGCCGCCGGGGCTTTCCCAGGGGTAGATCGCGGTCAGGCCGGCCGGTGATGGCCACGACTGCCCGCCGGCACGCGCACCGCGGCTCGGTGCGGCGCGGCACGGCGCAGCCCCTCGGGCAGGTCGCCCATGAACGGGAAGCCGGGCATGAAGCCGAGCATGTAGACGCGGAACTCGGTGCCGCTGTGCAGGTCCACCACCTCGTCGGTCGTCAGGCCGGCGGCCGCGGCCAGTCGCCGCCAGGTCGGGCGCCGGCGTCGCCGTCGTAACACGCCGGGCAGGCGCCAGTGGCGGCCGCTCGGCCTGCGCGGCGCGGCGCTTCGGCCAGCAGCGAGCAGCGCTGCGCGTCGATCGCGCGGCGCGGCCGGTGCGCAGCGGGTCGTAGAATGCACGGTCAGCGAGCGGAAGGTGGGCACCGTCTCGATCACGCCCGCCAGTTCGCCGCGCGGCCTGCGCGCGCGCGATGCCAGCGCGTGCCAGCGCCTGCACCGCGCGCCAGCAGCGCGGGCGCGATCGTCGGCGCCGAACTCGCACCGTGACGGCGCCGTCGCCGGCATCGAGCAGGCGCAGCGGTTCGCACGGCGCTCATCGCGCTGCATGCCGCGCTCGGCAGCGCAGGCGCACAGGCTCGGGCACGAACACACAGCAGCAGCACGCAGCCAGCAGCATCAGGAAGAACATCGGCAGCGCGGCTGCGCGCCACGTAGGTCAGGTCGCGCCGGTCAGCCCCTGCAGCACGAACAGGTTGAAGCCCACCGGCGGCGTGATCTGCGCCATTTCCACCACCAGCACCGACGAAGATGCCGAACCAGATGAGGTCGAAGCCTGCCGCCTGCACCGTGGGCAGCAGCACGCCGATGGTCAGCACCACCATCGAGATGCCGTCGAGGAAGCAGCCCAGGATCGATGAAGAACACCATCAGCACCAGCACCAGCGCAAACGGCGACAGGTCCAGGCCGCCGATGAACTCGGCCAGGTGGCGCGGCAGGCCGATGAAGCCCATGGCCAGCGTCAGGAAGGCCGCACCGGCCAGGATCAGGCCGATCATGCAGTACACGCGGCAGGCCGCGACCAGGCCGTCGACGAAGGTCTTCCAGCTCAGCGAGCCCTCCACCGCGGCCAGCACCAGCGAGCCGGCCACGCCCAGGGCCGCCGCCTCGGTGGCCGTGGCCAGGCCCGAATAGATGGAGCCGAGCACCGGCGCCGATGAGCAGCACCACCGGGATGCAGGTGGCGCGACGCATGCAGCTTGTCCCCCAGGCTCATGGCTGCTCTCGGCCGCCGGCACCTGCGTCGGGTTGCGCAGCGCCCAGACGATGATGTAGCCCCTGAACATCGCCGCCAGCACCAGGCCCGGCAGCACGCCGGCGATGAACAGCTTGGCGATCGACACGTCGGCGGCCACGCCGTAGACGATCATGATGATCGACGGCGGGATCAGCAGGCCCGAGGGTGGCCGCGCCGGCCAGCGTGCCCACGGCGATGTTCGTCCGGGTAGCCGCGCTTGCGCAGTTCGGGCAGCGTGATCTTGCCGATGGTGGCGCAGGTGGCCGCCGACTGACCCGACACCGCCGCGAAGATGGTGCAGCCGATGACGTTGACGTGCAGCAGCCGCCCCGGCAGCGCGGTCCGAGCCAGGGCGCCAGGCCGCGTGAACATGTCCTCCGCTGAGCTTGGTGCGGAACAGGATCTCGCCCATCCACAGGAACAGCGGCAGCGCGGTCAGCGTCCAGCTCGAGGTGCGAGCCCCAGATCGTGAGCACCATGCTGTCGCCCACCGGGCGGCTGGTGAACGACCTCCATCGCGACGACGGCCACGCCCAGCAGGGCCATGCCGATCCACAGGCCGGAGGCCAGGACCACGAAGAGCAGCACGATGAGCAGCGAGGCGATGAGCACGTCCATGGGAACCTCGGCGGCGTTGGGGGGTTCAATCCGCGCGCGGCGCTCGCCGCCGGGCTCGCGCAAAGAACGGCCGCCGGACAGGCGCGCGACCAGCAGCGTCGGCGCGAAGGCCAGCGCGAAGCCCACGCAGCCCAGCGCCATGCTCAGCTGCGGGATCCACAGCGGCGTGGCGTCGCCGCTGGGCGACACGTCGTGCAGTCGTCGTACGACACCCAGACCAGCCGCACCGCAAACAAGCCAGGTACAGCGCCAGCGCCACGCCCAGGCCCAGCGCGAAGACCACCATTCGATGGCGCGTGCGCAGCGCGGCACGCGGTCCAGCAGCAGCGTGACGCGGATGTGCTCGCCGTGCTGCAGCGTGTGCGGGCAGCGCCAGGAACAGCGCCGCGGCGATGGCGTAACCGGCATAGGCGTCCAGCCCGGCGAGGTCCCAGCCGACCAGGCGGGCGACGATGCCCAGCATGACGCCACGAAGGCGCCGACCATGGCCACGCCCGCCAGCATGAGCAGGACGCGATAGAAGCCGAATGCCATTCGATGCAGCATGGATCAACCCCGGAAGAACAGTGGAAAGACGCGGCGCGTGCGCCGCATCGCCTGGCGCGGCACCGCGCCAGGCAGGCCGCGGCGCTGCAGCGGCGCATGCCTGACGCCGCTGCCTGCCTCACTTCTTGTAGGCGTCGATGATGGCCTTGCCGTCGGGCCCGGCCTGCTTCAGCCATTCGGCGGTCATCGTGCTCGCCGACCTTCTGCAGCTCCGGCGCAGCTCTCGCGCTGGGCGGCGCCACCGTCATGCCCTTGGCGGCCAGTTCCTTCAGATACTCGTCGTTCTTCTGCTCGCTGGCCTTCCAGCCGCGCACCTCGGCCGCGGCGGCGGCCTTCAGCAGCGCGTCCTGCGTGGCCTTGTCCAGCGCGTCGAAGGCCTTGGCGTTGACGACCGATCGCGTTGCGCGGCAGCCAGGCGTTGACGGGGTAGAAATATTTCACCTGCTCGTACAGCTTGCTCGTCGACGCCGCTGGCGCTGGAGGTGAGGAAATTGTCCACCGCGCCGGTGGCCAGGGCCTGGCCGCAGCTCGGCCAGCTGGATCGTCACCGGCGCGGCGCCGACCAGCTGCGCGATGCGTGGTCGTGGCCGGGTTGTAGGCGCGCATCTTGGTGCCCTTGAAGTCGGTCGGCGGTAGTGATCGGCTTCACGCGTACAGCGACTGGCCCGGCCACGGCACCGAGAACAGCAGCTTCATGCCCTGCGCCGCCAGCACCTTGTCCAGCGCCGGGCGCGTCGCGTCGTACAGCGTCTTGGCGTCGGCGTAGCTGGTGGCCAGGAAGGGAATCGAGTCGACGCCGAAGAGCGGGTTCTCGTTGGCCATGCCGGAGAGGATGAACTCGCCCACCTGCGCCTGCCGGTCTGGATCGCGCGCTTGATCTCGGGCTGCTTGAACAGCGACGCCCCCGGGTGCACGGTGATCACGAGCTTGCCGCCGGTGGCGGCCTTCACGTCGGCGGCGAACTGCTCCAGGTTCTGGTCTGGAAGGTATTGGCGCCGTAGCCGCTGGGCAGGTCCCACTTGGTCTGCGCGCTGGCGGCGGTGGCCGGCCAGGACGGCGGCGCCGAGGATGAATGACTTCATGGTCGTCTCCTTTTGCGATCGACCGGCGGTCTCAGAAGGCGGCGATCTGGTGGTTGAGAAGGTCGGTGATCAGCATCGCGCCCGGGGCGTGCGTGATGCAGAACGCGGGTCGCGCCTGCGCGATGGCGGCCTGCGGCGTGACGCCGCAGGCCCAGAACACGGGCAGCTCGCCGGGCAGCACGTCGACGGCGTCGCCGTAGTCGGGCCGCGCCAGGTCGGCGATGCCGATCTGCGCCGGGTCGCCCAGGTGCACCGGCGCGCCGTGCACGGCCGGGAAGCGCGCCGTGATCTGCACCGCGCGGATGGCGTCGGCCGGCCGTCATCGGCCGCATCGACACCACCATCGGGCCGGCGAAGCGGCCGGCCGGCTGCGGTCGGCGATGTTGGTGCGGTACATCGGCACGTTGCAGCCGCTGCTCGACGTGGCGCAGCGGCGATGCCGTCGCTGAGCAGCGCCTCCTCGAACGAGAACGAGCAGCCGAGCACGAAGGACACCAGGTCGTCGCGCCACAGCGCGCGCGATGTCGGTCGGCTCGTCGACCAGCTCGCCGTGGCGCCAGACGCGGTAGCGCGGCACGTCGGTGCGCACGTCGATGTCCGCGGCCCAGCGTCGGCAGCCTCGGGTCGCCGGCGTCGCCGACCGCCAGCACCGGGCAGGGCCTCGGGTTGCGCTGGCAGAAGCAGCAGGAAGTCGTCGGCCAGCGTCTGCGCGGCAGGATGACCAGGTTGCCCTGCACGTGGTCGCGGCGCCAGGCCGCTGGTGTGGGCATCGAGGCGGCCTTCGCGCACGGCGTGCCGTACGCCGGCGGAGGCAAGGGGAGGGGTCGCGGGCATCGGGGCGTCTCCTGCGGCGTGGCCGCCGCTTGGCTTCGATGCAGCGCATTCTGCGAAGGCGCCGCGCGCCGCGCCAACGCATTCTTTCGTCAAGCTCTCATCGATTTTTTCGATGACGTTGGACGACGCTGTTCGGGTACGGCCGCGGCGGCTCGGCCAGCAGCGACTCCAGCGTGTCGCGCAGCAGCTGCAGCCGCTCGGGCCCGAGCGACGCGGCGAGTTCGTCTTCGAGTGCCCGGCTGGCGTCGGCCAGCGCGGCCAGCAGCTTCAGCCCGCGTGCCGTGTAGAGAAGCAAGCGAGCGCGGCCGTCCTCGGGCAGCGGCGCTCCTATGCCGGTGACGTTCGACGCCGACGCGTCTGCGTGAACCCCGGCGCCGACGCGAGCGCCGATTCGATCAGCGGCAGCGACGGATCGGCGCGGAGGCTGGCGTGGATCGGCAGCGGCTCGAGCGCCGTGTCGCAGGCCAGCTCGCGCAGGCCGCTGCGCCGCGCGAACCGCTCGAGCGTCGCCTGCGGCAGCGTGGCGATGCCGAAGCCGGTCTCGACCAGCTGCGCCATCGCCGAGATCGAAGAGATCGCGTGCACGCGCGGCTCCAGGCCCTGCCTGCGGAACAGCTGCAGCAGCGCGGCATGCGGCTGCGAGCCGCGCTGGAAGGTCAGCAGGTCGAAGGCGGCGATCTGCGCCAGCGTGTGCGGCCCCGCGCCGTGCAGCCGCGGCTGGCCGACGAAGGCCATCGGCATCGGCTGCAGCGCCAGCGCATGCACGCCGTCGCCGCCCGCCGGCAGCGCGGCGAAGATCAGGTCGAGCTTGCCGCGCTGCAGCTGGTCGATCAGCAGCGGCGTGGTCTCCACCGTCAGCTCCAGTTCCAGCCCCGGGTGCGCCTCGCGCATGTGCTGCAGCCACCCGGTGAGCCACGAATGCACCACCGACTCGATCACGCCCAGCCGCAGCATGCTGGCGCGCGCGACACCGCCGCCGAACTCGGCCTTGACGTGGCGCTGCAGGTCGAGCAGCTTCTGCGCGTGCTGCTGGAAGCGCTGGCCGGCGATCGTCAGCCGCAGGCGCTTGTCGCGCCGGTCGAGCAGCAGCACGCCAAGCTCGTTCTCCAGCGCGGCGATGCGGCTGGACAGCGCCGACTGCGTGATGTGCAGCTTCTGCGCCGCGGCGGTGACGCTCTTCAGCGCAGCCGCCCAGTGGAAGGCCTCGACGAAGCGCAGGTTCATCGAGGCGGCAGCCGCGCGTCAGCCCGCGCGCACCGAACTCACCGCCCGCAGGATCGCCTCCGGCGTCGCCGGCGCGCTCAGATCCGGCTGCTTCGCATGCTCGCCCGCCGCAGACACCGCGTCGCGAATCGCGAAGAACACGCTGAAGGGCAGCAGCAGCGGCGGCTCGCCCACCGCCTTGCTGCGGTGGATGCTGTCCTCGACGTTGCCGTTGTCGAACAGCTGCGTGTGGAACGCCGCCGGCACGTCGTTCGCGGTGGGGATCTTGTAGGTGCTGGGCGCATGCGTCAGCAGCGCGCCGGTCTTCGGGTGCCAGACCAGCTCCTCGGTGGTGAGCCAGCCCATGCCCTGCACGAACGCGCCTTCCACCTGGCCGATGTCGATGGCCGGGTTCAGCGAACGGCCGGCGTCGTGCAGCAGGTCGGCACGCAGCAGCTTCCATTCGCCGGTCAGCGTGTCGATCACCACCTCGCTGACCGCCGCGCCGTAGGCGAAGTAGTAGAAGGGCCGGCCGGTCAGCGTCGTGCGGTCCCAGTGCAGGCCGGGCGTGGCATAGAAGCCGTCGCTCCACAGCTGCACGCGCGCGACATAGGCCTGGCCGATCAGGTCGTCGAAGCTCATGTCGACGCCGCTGGCGCGCACGCGCCCGCCTTCGAAGCGCACGCTGTTTGCGTCCACACCCTGGGTCTTCGCCACGTGCGCCGCCAGCCGTTCGCGGATCTGGCGCGCCGCGTCCTGCGCCGCCTTGCCGTTCAGGTCGCTGCCGGTGGAGGCGGCGGTGGCCGAGGTGTTGGCGATCTTGCTGGTGTCGGTGGCGCTGCAGCGCACGCGCGCCAGCGGCAGCCCCAGCTCGTGCGCCACCACCTGCGCCACCTTGGTGTTCAGGCCCTGGCCCATCTCGGTGCCGCCGTGGTTCACCAGCACCGACCCGTCCAGATAGACGTGCACCAGCGCGCCGGCCTGGTTGTAGTGGTTGACGTTGAAGGAGATACCGAACTTCACCGGCGTCAGCGCCAAGCCGCGCTTGAGCACCGGGCTGACGGCGTTGAAGCGCGCCGCGGCCTCGCGCCGCGCGGCGTAGCCGGAGCTGGCGGCAAGCTCGTCGACCAGCTCGTGGATGACGTTGTCGGTGACGGTCTGGCGGTAGGGCGTGACGTTGTTCGACGTCGCGCCGTAGAAATTGGCACGGCGCACCGCCAGCGGGTCGAGCTTCAGCTCGCGCGCGATCGTGTCGAGGATGTACTTCCATCACCAGCGCGCCCTGCGGCCCGCCGAAGCCGCGGAAAGCGGTGTTGCTCTGCGTGTGGGTCTTCGCGCAGTAGCCGTGGATGGCCACCTCCGGCAGCCAGTAGGCGTTGTCGAAGTGGCAGATCGCACGCGTCATCACCGGCGGGCTCAGGTCCGCGCTGTAGCCGGCGTTGCAGATCATCGTCACCTCGGCGGCGAGCATGCGGCCGGCGTCGTCGTAGCCGACCTCGTAGTCGAACTCGAAGCCGTGGCGCCGGCCGGTGACCATGAAGTCGTCGTCGCGGTCCGGCCGCAGCTTCACCGGCCGGTTCAGCTTGCGCGCCGCCACCGCGGCGATGCAGGCGAAGACGGCCGATTGCGACTCCTTGCCGCCGAAGCCGCCGCCCATGCGCCGGCATTCCACCAGCACCGCATGCGCGGCGACGTGCAGCGCATGCGCCACCACCTGCTGCATCTCGCTGGGGTGCTGCGTCGAGCAGTGCACGCGCATGCCGCCGCCTTCGGTGGGCACGGCATAGGAGATCTGGCCTTCCAGGTAGAACTGCTCCTGCCCGCCCTGCACGAAGCTGCCCTTCAGTTGGCGCGGCGCGGCCTGCAGCGTACGCTGCAGGGCGCCGGGCGTGGACTCGCGCAGCAGGTGCATCGGCGGCACCACGTAGGACTGCTTGGCATGCGCGGCGCGCACCGTCAGCACCGGCTCCAGCGGCTCGATGTCGACGAAGTCGCGCGCACGCGCCGCGGCGCGGCGTGCGGCCTCGCGGCTTTCGGCCAGCACCGCGAACACCGGCTGGCCCAGGTACTGCACCAGCTCGTGCGCCAGGATCGGGTCGTCGTGCACGATCGGCCCGCAGTCGTTGGCGCCGGGGATGTCGGCGGCGGTGATCACGTCCACCACGCCGGGCAGCGCGCGCAGCTTGTCCACGGCGATGCCGCGCAGCCGGCCGTGGGCCACCGGCGACAGGCCCAGCGCCGCATGCAGCGTGCCGGCCAGTTCGGGCAGGTCGTCGATGTAGGTCGCGGTGCCGGCGACGTGCAGCGCCGCCGACTCGTGCGCATGCGTGTGGCCCACCACGCCGGTGGCGGCGGTGACGAAGGGCGCGTCGGTGATCTGGTTCATGTTGCCTCCTCCCGGTTCAGGCCGCGTCGGCCACCACGGCCCAGACGCTGGTCGGCGCCGGTGCGTCTGCCGTTGCCGTTTCCAGCCACAGGCGCTCCAGCAACCCGCGTGCCACCTGGCGCCGGTAGTCGGCGCTGGCGCGCAGATCGGTCAGGGGCGTGAAGTCGGTGTCCAGCGCGGCCATGGCGGCTTGCACGGTGGCCCGGGTCCAGGGCTGGCCCACGACGGCGGCCTCGGTGCCGCGCGCGCGCTTGACCACCGCGGCCATGCCGCCGAAGGCGAAGCGTGCGCGCTTGACCGTGCCGCCGTCGAGTTCCAGCGCCAGCGCCGCGAACAGCGCCGAGATGTCGCAGTCGTAGCGCTTGCTGATCTTGTAGGCGCGCAGCACCTGCGCCGGCGTCGGCAGCGGCACGCTCATGCCCGTGACCAGCTCGCCGGGCTGCAGCTGGCTCTTCATGTAGTCGATATAGAAGTCCTCCAGCGGCATTTCGCGCGTCACCGCGCCACGGCGCAGCTGGATGCTCGCGCCCAGCGCGATCAGCACCGGCGCGCTGTCGCCGATCGGCGAGCCGTTGGCGACATTGCCGCCCATCGTGCCGGCATGGCGCACCGGCGGCCCGGCGAAGCGCAGCCAGGCTTCGTTCAGCACCGGCCAGTGCGCGGCCAGCGCCGACCAAGCGTCTTCCAGCGGTGCGCCGGCACCGATCTGCAGCATGCCGTCGGCTTGCCTGATGCGCTTCAGCTCGTCGACCTCGCCCACGTAGACGATGTCGCCCAGGTCGCGGAACATCTTGTTGACCCACAGGCCGATGTCGGTGCAGCCGGCCAGCAGGCGCGCGTCCGGCTTCTGCTCGCGCAGCGTGGCCAGCGCGTCCAGCGTGCGCGGCGCGTGGAAATGGTCCTGCCGGCCGGGCCGCGCCGGGTTCGGTGCCACGTGGTGCAGCGGCGCATCGGCACGCAGCTGCTGCAGCAGCGCGACGATCGGCGCGGTGTCCAGGCGCTTGCGCGGCAGCTCGAACATGCGCTGCCCGGCGTCCAGGATCGGCCGGTAGCCGGTGCAGCGGCACAGGTTGCCGGCCAGCTCGTCGGCCAGCTGCTGCCGGCTGGGCACGCGGCCTGCTTCGCAGTGCTGTTCGTAGGAGGCCGTCATCGTCATCACGAAGCCCGGGGTGCAGAAGCCGCATTGCGAGCCGTGGCACTCGACCATCGCCCGTTGCACCGGGTGCAACTCGTCGATGCCCACCGGGTGCAGCTCCCCGCCGCCGGTGATCGCCGCCAGATCCTCCACCGTCAGCAGCGCCTTGCCATCCAGCGTCGGCAGGAAGCGGATGCAGGCATTGACCGGCCGCAGCGACAGCCCGCCGACCACGGTGGCCTGCGCGGCGGCGCTGCCGCTGGCCGCGCCCTGTTCGGCGAGTTCCGCGACGATCACCGTGCAGGCACCGCAATCGCCCTCGGCGCAGCCTTCCTTGGTGCCGGTGCAGCGCGCGTCCTCGCGCAGCCAGTCGAGCACACTGCGCGTGATCGGCGCGGACTCCACCTCGACGATGCGGCTGCGGTGCACGAAGCGGATCGGTCGGCTGTCCATGAGGTCCTCGCTGAATGTCATCGGTACGAACACTAGCGCCTGCAGCCCGCCCGGCCATATGCATGAGGCGCTACCAAATATATGATCAACCGTATGGCGCAGCGGCCGATCACCGCCAAGATCGACCTCCATCTGGTGAAGGTCTTGCACACCGTGATCGCTGAACGAAGTGTCTCCCGTGCCGCCATGCGGCTGCACAGCACGCAGCCGATGGTCAGCGCACAGCTGAAGCGGCTGCGCGAGCTGACAGGCGACCCATTGCTGGTGCGCTCGGGCCAGGGCCTGGCGCCCACCGACGCGGCGCTGGCGATGCTCGAGCCGGCGGCCCGGTTGCTGCGCGACGCGGAACTGCTGTTCGCGCCGCAGCAGCGCAGCGGCGCCTTCGACCCCGCCAGCGCGTCGTCGAGCTTCCGCATCGCCGCCAGCGACTACCTGGACCCGCTGTTCCTGCCGCGCATCGTCGAGCGCTGAAGCGCGAAGCGCCGCAGGCGCAGGTGGAACTGCACCCGCTGTCGGCCGAGATCGACTACCGGCGCAAGCTGGCCGCGGGCGACGTGGACCTGGTGATCGGCAACTGGCTGCAGCCGCCGGAAGAGCTGCACCTGGGCCGGCTGATGAGCGACGAGATCGTCTGCCTGGTGGCGGCCGACCATCCTGCCGCACGCGGCGGCCGCGGCTGGACCGTCGAGCGCTACCTGGACAGCGAACACGTCGCGCCGATGGCCTTCCACGCGGCGGCGCCGGGCGTCATCGACGAGCACCTGGCGGCCCAGGGGTTGCGGCGCAACATCGTGGTGCGCAGCGCGCACTTCAGCCTGATCCCGCTGATGGTGCAGCGCAGCTGGCTGGTGCTGACCACCGGCCGCCTGTTCTGCAGCCGCTACGCCGAGGCGATGAACCTGCGCATCGTGCGTTGCCCGGTGCAGTTCCCGCCGCTGACCTATTACCAGCTGTGGCACGAGCGCACGCATGCCGCGCCGCCGCTGCGCTGGCTGCGCGAGGCGGTGCGTGATGTCGCGCGTGAGCTGGCGACCCCCGAAGGGCCGCCGCCCCCCTGAAGGCGGCGACGGGCCGCACCCAAGCAGGCTCGCGCCGTCCCGCGAGGGCGGCCGAGCGGCGCCGCAGGCGACTCGCGCGGGGGCGCCATGACGGCGCCACGCATCGCCCTGCGCGGCGACCTGCTGGACTTCGTCGCGGCGCCGGCGCGCGCCGAGCGCGACAGCGCCGCGGTGCGCTGGCGCCCCGATCACTGGCTGCTGATCGAAGGCACGCGCATCGTCGGCGCGCAGGCGGGCGCCCCGGACGTGACCTGGCGGCGCATCGACCATGCCGGCAAGCTGATCCTGCCCGGCTTCATCGACACGCACGTGCACAGCCCGCAGCTCGACGTGATCGGCTCGTGGGGCGCGCAGCTGCTGGACTGGCTCGAGACCTACACCTTCCCCGCCGAGATGCGCCTGGCCGACCCGCAGGCCGCGCAGCAGGTGTCGCAGTTCTTCCTCGATGCGCTGCTGGCCCACGGCACGACCAGCGCCGTGGTCTTCCCCACCGTGCACAAGGCAGTCGGCCGATGCGCTGTTCGGGGCCGCACGGCAGCGCGGCATGCGGCTGATCAGCGGCAAGGTGCTGATGGACCGCCACGTGCCGCCGGGCCTGAGCGACACGTCGAAGGCGCCGAAGCGACTGCATCGACGCTGATCGACCGCTGGCACGGCAGGGCCGGCTCGGCTACGCACTGACGCCGCGATTCGCGCCCACCAGCACGCGAGGCGCAGCTGGCCATCGGCCGGCCGCTCTGCTGCGCCAGCCGCGACGGCCTGTACATGCAGACGCACGTCGCCGAGAACCGCGACGAGGTGCGCTGGGTGGCCGAGCTCTTTCCGAAGGCGCGCAGCTATCTGGACGTGTACGAGCGCTTCGGGTTGCTGAACCGGCGCGCGGTGCTGGCGCATGGCGTCTGGCTCGACGACGCCGACCGTGGCCGCTCGCAGGAGCGGGGCGCGCAGATCGCACATCAGCCCGACGCTCGAACCTGTTCCTCGGCAGCGGCCTGTTCGGCTGGGCCGCGGCGGAGGATGCCGGAGTGCACATCAGCCTGGCCAGCGACGTCGGCGGCGGCACCAGCCTGTCGATGATGCGCACCATGGCCGAGGCCTACAAGGTGCAGGCGCTGGCCGGCACGAAGCTCAGCGCCTGGGCGCTGCTGCATGCGGCGACGCGCGGTGCGGCCGAGGCGCTGTCCTTGAGCCACGAGATCGGCTCGCTCGAAGGCGGCTGCTTGCGCCGACGTGTGCATCTGGGATTGGGCCACGAGCCCGGTGGCGCGGCACCGCCAGCAGGTGGCGCGCGACTTGCATGAAAAGCTCTTTGCCTGGATCACTCTCGGCGACGAGCGCGCATCTGATCGAAAGCTGGGTGGCAGGCGAACGCCGCTACCGCCGCGCCGACGAGCGCTGACCAAATTTGCCAGGAGACAAACCCATGCTGCGACTCGAACTGATCGGCATCAGCAAGCAGTACCCGGCGGTGCGCGCCAACGACAACGTCAACCTGCAGGTGCAGCCCGGCGAGATCCACGCCGTGCTCGGCGAGAACGGCGCCGGCAAGAGCACGATGATGAAGATGATCTACGGCGCGGTCCGACCCGACGAGGGCGAGATCCGCTGGAACGGCGAGAAGGTCGAGATCAAGAACCCGCAGCAGGCGCGCGCGCTGGGCATCAGCATGGTGTTCCAGCACTTCAGCCTGTTCGACACGCTGACCGCGGCCGAGAACGTGTGGCTCGGTCTGGACAAGTCGATGTCGCTGGCCGAGGTCACCGGGCGCATCGCCAAGGTCAGCAAGGACTACGGCCTGGACGTCGAGCCCCTGAGGCCGGTGCATTCGCTGTCGGTGGGCGAGCGCCAGCGCGTCGAGATCGTGCGCGCGCTGCTCACCAGCCCGAAGCTCTTGATCCTGGACGAGCCGACCTCGGTGCTCACGCCGCAGGCGGTGCAGAAGCTGTTCATCACGCTGCGTCAGCTGGCCAAGGATGGCTGCTCGATCCTCTACATCAGCCACAAGCTCGACGAGATCCGCGAGCTCTGCACCAACTGCACCGTGCTGCGCGGCGGCAAGGTCACCGGCATGGTCGACCCGCGCACCGAGAGCAATGCCGGCCTGTCGAAGCTGATGATCGGCGCCGAGCCGCCAGAGCTTCAGCACAAGCAGTCGAGAGGCCAGGCGACGTGGGTGCTGGCCGTCAAAGGCCTGTCGGTACCGAGAGCTGGACCAGTTCGGCACCACGCTGTCGGACATCGCCTTCGCACGTGCGCGCCGGCGAGATCGTCGGCGTCGCCGGCGTCTCCGGCAACGGCCAGCAGGAAGCTGATGGCCGCGCTGTCGGGCGAGGATGCGCGCGGCCCGGCCGGCTCGATCCAGCTCTTCGGCAAGGACATCGCACGCCATTCGGCGCGACGAAGGCGCAAGGAGGGCCTGCATTTCGTGCCCGAGGAGCGCCTGGGCCGCGGTGCCGTGCCGGTGATGAGCCTGGCGCAGAACACGTTGCTGACGCGCACCGAGGCGGTCAGCGGCGCGGGCTGGATCAACACCTCGAAGGTGGAGCTGCTCGCCGCCAACCTGATCAGCCGCTTCAACGTCAA
>CAWGOK010000045.1:0-12911 GCA_963824005.1 uncultured beta proteobacterium | reverse complement strand
TCAGCATCTGGAGATCGGATTCGTTCTGCGCCTCGAACAGCGGCAGCAGCAAGGTGACTTCGGTGCCCTTGTCGGGTTCACTCTTGACGTCGATGGTTCCGCCCAGTTCCTGCACGTACTGGAAACTCTCGTAGGCGCCGATGCCCATGCCGGCCTTCTTGGTGGTCTGGAAGGGCTTGAAGAGGCGGTCCCGGATGAACTCCTGCGACATGCCATGACCGGTGTCACCCACCGCGACCCGCGCCTGGCCGCCAAAGCGGTCGACCTTGAGCCACACGCGGCCGTCGGCATCGGTGGCGTCCAGCGCGTTCTGCACCACGTGGCCGATGACGCGCTCGAGCCGCTCTTCGTGCCCGCGGGCGAACACCCGCTCGGCCAAGTCGAGTTCGAGCTTGCGGCCACGATGCGCGGCGCCGGACTCGATGCGCTGCGCCACACGGCCCAGGTCCACGCCGAAGGCGGTGCCCGGCGGCGTGGCGCCTTCGCGCAGTTGAAGCATGAGCTGTCGCATCTTTTCGAGGGAGTTCTCGATTGTCATCAGCATGTCCTGCTGAAACTCGGGGTTGGCATGCAGGCGCTTGGCGTTTTTCATCATCAGTGACAACTGCGTCACGATGTTTTTCAGGTCATGCACGACGAAGGCCGACATGCGGTTGAAGGCGTCGAACTTGCGCACCTCCAGCAGCGCCTCGGTGGCCTGCATCTGCGCCAGGAAACTGGCCGCCTGCCGCCCCGCGGTCTTGAGCAGGTCGTTGACCTCCCAGTTCACGTCGACATCGGTGCGGGCACTGGCCAGGATAACGAAGCCGATGAGTTCGTCACCCACGCAAAGCGGCACGATCAACCAAGGATTGCGCAAGCTCAACAGCCACGCCGGCAGCGCCAGCGAGTCGTAGCGACGCGGAATGGATCGGTACTCTTCCAGGTTGATGACCCAGCCGGTGCGTTGCATGAACTGACACAAGGACGACGATGCCTCTTCGGGTTCGTCGCATTGCGCCATGTTCCAACGCGCGGCCTGGCGAAAGGCGCTGTCGCCAGGGCTCTTCATCCACAACCCGCCGGCCGGGCTTTCGAGCATGTCGGCCAGGCCGCGTATCACCTGCTCACCCATCTGCTGCGGCGAGCGCTGCGCCGACAGCGTCTGCGTGAAGCGCAGCCACTCCTCGCGGTAGTCGTAGCGGTAGCGGAAGAAGTGCTTGCCCAGGTAGACGCGCAGCCTGGCGCGCACGCTGCTCGACAGTGCCAGGACCGTCAGCGCCACCAGCGCCGCGAACACCAGGCCGAGTTGCAGCGCCCGCCCCCATTCGCCACCGAAGTAGCGCACGTAGTAGCCGACGGCGGAAATGAACAGCAGGTAGGCGCCGGCGATCAGCAGCGTCGCCGAATGGAAGGCCGCCTTGCGCGACAGGCGCAACCTGGAGAACCAGTCCTTGCGCCGCGTGGTGGACAGCAACAGCAGCGGCACCATCAGCGCACGCACCGCGCCGCGGATGCTGGCGGCGTCGGTATCGAGGCTGTTGAACAGCACCGAATGCGAGAACAGGTACAGGTCGAACAGGAACGCGCCACCCAGCCCCAGGCACAGGGGCTTGGCGTTCCACAACGAATCCTCCTGCAGGTTGCGAAGCAACTGTTCCACCAGCACCAGCGCAAGCACCGGCAGCACCATCCAGCCGAGCAACACACTGCGCGAGCCGTCGTCGAGGCCGCCGATCTGCAACGCCAGCAGCAACTGCTGCAACAGGCCGGCCAGCACTGCTGCGGCCGCAACCCATTTCAAACCGGCGGTTCCAGCCGGTGGGCTCTGGCCCGGCGGGGGCCGCAGCAACAGCAGAAAGAAGGCCAACCAGCAGGCATAGGCCAGCAGGTCGGCCTGCGCGCCCAGGCGGATGAACAGCACCGTCGTCGCGAACTGGTCCGCCAGGCCGAACCAGCCCCACAGCGCCGACGCGGCGACGGCAGCCAGCAGCAGCCTGGCAGCGTGCTGGCCGCTCTGGCGCCAGGTGTCTAGGCGAAGCAGGTACAGCGCGAAGGCGGTATAGGCGGCGCCGGCCAGGCCGTAGCTCCAGGCGGACAAGGCGAGGTTGCCGCTATCCATGGTGGCGGGCGCGCAAACTTGGGATGGCCAGCGGGATCATGATGATGCATGTTGCGGTTGTGCCCATTGTCTCCGCCTGTGGGGTCATTTCGCTCATGCATACTTGGCAGCCGCGCGCTGCGCCACCTTCAACCCAAGTCGGTCGTGACTAAACGCATTCCGCAGCCCCGCTCCGAGCTTTCGCCGAGCGTTCGCACGCACGAGGCGAAACTGCTGGCGGTGATGCTGCGCACCTCGCGGCTGACCTGGGTGTTCGGCGAGCCCGGCACGGACAAGAGCGCGTTGCTGAAGTCCGGCGTGATGCCGCTGCTGCAGCGGCGCCGCGGCGACCGCGGGGCCATGCCTGCCGCGACGGCGAATGCCGTTGCGGCACCCGAGCGCCGGCGCCGGCCGGCACGGCCGCGATTTGAAGTGGCGATTTACTTCGATGACTGGGCGCAGGCCCCGTTGTCGGCACTCAAGCGCCGGATCATGGACATGGTCCCTGGTGCCGCAGCCGAAGCCGGTGACCGCACGCTCTCGTGACACCTTGCAGCGGCTGCACCAACGGCTGGGCCTGCATTGCGTCTTCCTGCTCGACCGATTCGAGGCGTACCTGTCCATGGCGCCCGACGAGGCTGAGGTCGAGCAGTTCGCCAACGAGCTGGTCGACGGCCATCGTGCAAGAGCAGTTGCCGGCGAGTTTTCTGATCGCGATGGATGAAACCGCCAGGCCGCGGCTGGAGCGTTTCCGCGCACGCATCCCGGGCTTCGACCACGACGTGCTGCGGCTGTCTCCGGTGTCCGCGGTGTCCGAACAGCGCGAGCAGTGCACGCATCGCCGCCGCCGGCCTTGGCCGTCAAGACCACGCATGCGCCGCCCCCGCGCCGGCCACCGCCGCGCGTGCCCATCAAGGTCGAAGACGTGTACGCGCTCATCGAATCGACGCTGAGCAGAAGCAGGGCCGGCAGGCGGCCGGTGGACTGGCAATGCGATGTGGAGTTGGACGCTTCGGCGACGGTTCCGCCTGCGGGTCAGTCGGCTGCCGACGACCCGGCCCGATCGGACGACGGCACATCGATCGCTGGATCGGATGCGCAGACGGATCGGCTCGACCCGCGCGGGCGCCGCAAGTTGCGCTGACCCTGGCGTCGCTTCGTCGGCGAACGTCGGTTGGGTTCAGACGGGTGCTGCTTCTGCCGCCTTGACGCGTTCGGCACGGCGGCCGACCCGCAACTTGTGCCACAGGTGGGGCACCAGCAGACGCAGCGGCATGCGCTGACGGTGATAGCGGGCGAGCAGCACGAGGGCGGCCAGATCCTGCCGCAGCGGCGGGCTGTCGTCGGGCTCGGTGGGCATCAATGCCGCACTCAGCAGCGGCAGCAGCCATGCCCGGCGCACGCGCCCTGGCCCAATGGCTTCGATGGACTCGAGCACGTCGGCGGGGATCGGTGTGCCGAACCAGTTCACGCAGAAGTGGCAGGCCAGCGCCAGCGGTTCCTGCAGACCCAGCTGCGTGCGCGCGGTCCGGCAGCTCGCGCCCAGAACCCCGGCTGCGGCGCCGAAGTGCCGAAGCAGCCCGTCCAGGTCGACGAGATCGCGAATGCGGTCGCGCGCCTCGGAGTCGAGGAACAGGTGGGCCGCGCTGTGCAGCACCTGGTCGACCGGGTCCAGCACCTGCCACGCCGGCCACTTCGACGGTCGCAACCGCTCGAGCAGCGGGTCGGCATCGACATGCGTGCGCGCGACCGGCGGCAGGATGTTGTGATGCAGGTCGAGTTCCATCGCCAGCAGCGGGTGCGCATCGGCGGCACCTCGTGGCTCCACTCGTGGTAGTAGCGGCGGTCGTGTTCGTCGAGTTCGACCGTCGTTCCAACCGGCTTGCAGCAGCCGCGCCTGCGCGTCCGACAAGTGCGCGCGCGGCACCAGGATGTCCACGTCCGACGGGCAGCCGTCCGGCCGCAATGGCCAGATCCTGCCCGATGTAGGCGGCGCCCTTGAGCAGCACCCGCGGGTAGGGCGTGTCGCCGAGCATCGCTGGCCACGCGCTCCAGCGTCCAGACGCATCGCGGCCGTGCGCCAGCGCGACAGGCGCTGCTCGGCAATCAGATGGCGGCGCGCCTGCGGCGGGCACCCGTTCGAGCAAGCCGGCAGCCGTCAGAGCCTTCGGCCAGGCGCGCCAGCAGGCGCAGCCGCCGCGCCAGCCGCACGACACGCTCCCACTCGGCCAGCGTCCAGTCCAATGCCAGTTCCGGCTCGTCGCAAGGCCTGCAGCCAAGCCAGTTGCGAGAGCGCGTCGGCATGGCGCTCATGCAGTGCCTCGCTCATGGCGACGATCGACCGGCGTGGCGTTCGACGACCTGCGGCCAGCCGCCTCGATGGTGGCCAAGCGCGTCGTCGAGATCGCTGTAGACCAGCTGCCATGCCGGACATCGCCGCACCAGATCGCACCGCCGCCTGGAAACCCACCGCGCCGAGCATGGCTGTAGTTGAAGGCATTGAAGGCGAGCGCCGGGAAGACGCCGTGTCTCGCGGCAGCGGCTCGAAGCGGGTCGGGCTGCCTGCCACCCACTTGGGCAGGACACGGCGCCGGCGTGCGCCGTCTCGTGCCGGCGCGCCACCGCTCGCGCATCGGCGCCAGATGGGCCACCGTGCCTTTGCGGGTCTTCGGGAACTCGGGCCCAAGCACGGCCTGCGGCGCGAAGCGACGGATGACCTCGATCGACTGCATTCTTCAGCGCGATCGGCTTGAGCATCGGCACGGAACGTGCCCGCTCCGGGTCGTAGGCTCCGAACTCATCGGACAGCAGCCGCCAGCCGCGTTGCGAAAGCGCGGCCGTCAGCGTGCTCTTTCCCGAGCCTGGCAACGCGGGCAGCAGCAAGGCCAAGCCGTCTGCGCTCTACCGCGCCTGCATGCAGCAACAGCAGGTCGTTCAGGCGCCGGCCGATCAGCCAATTGCAGCCCCACTCAAATAGCGGCAACGGGCTGTCGGCCGGAAACGGCTCGAACGGCTGCACGACCGTCACAGTGAAACCCGACCTGCGGCGCTGACCCAGCGGCGAATGTTGCCGCGGACGCGGATCTGCACATGCAGATCGGCCCATGTCGCCTTGCTCGACGAAGGGGAACTGCGCCATAGACCGTCCGCAGCTGCGCCGCAAACGCCCGGAGTCACTGCGCACGCGCACGGTCGCTGCGCCGAAGTCGAGCCACAGGCCCTGGCCTGCAAGTGCCTGCCACGGTCTCAGGCGACGCACTTCGGCGAGCGGTCGCGGCCGACGCCTGGCCGGCATCACGCGGATTCGTTGGTCGCCGGAGTCATGGGCGCTGGTCCGCGCACCAGACCGGCCTCGATCAGACGAGGCCAAGAGGCTTCGACAATGTCGCGCTAGTGAATCAGCATCAAGGTCCGCTGTCCGCAGCCAACACTTCACAGATCGGCGTGCCGTGCTAGCGGCCCCTGAGTCCAGCACCTCAAGGATCGACTGCGGCTCTCGTCATTGAGTAGCGTGGTCTCGCCCGTAGCCGGGCTGAATGCGGCCCAGAGATGCCCCATCGGCTCGACCAAGACGTCCTTCGACGAGGCGTAGCGCACAAACTATGCCGCAGGCATTGCTGCAGCCCGATAAAGGAACGTCGCATGAGTCGGAGGCCAGCAATCCCGACTGGCATCGCCGCACACCCACGACAGTGCCGTTGCGTCAACCTACGCAACACGACGCCACGCGTACGGCCGACATGCTGCACAAGCTTGAATTGGCGATACCGTTATCTGCGGTGAGTTGATCCGAGTGGTATGTCGGCTCGTTGTCGATATCGTGCTGCTGCTTCCGATCAGAACATCTGCCACTTGTCGGCAACACTGGCTTGACCCTGCCGGTCTGGAAGCCGCACGCCAACCATGCTCCGAGATCGTGCCCCTTAACGTACCGTATGCATCGACGGTGCCATTGCCATCTCACCCGAGCCCAAAGTTCGTACGCAGGAGTCATCGCCGCGGTAGTCGCCGAAGAGTCGCGCGCTGCTGGACTGTGTTCGCTACGCAGCTGACTTGAAGCGGCGGCGCACGACGGCGCCGCTGTAGAGCGTCAACGCCGCAGGCGCTGCAAAAGCACCCCGAATGAGCCGGCGTCGTGCAGTCGCCCTTAGCGGTGCCGTCTTTCATGTTCTCATTCACTAACGCTCCTCCTTCAGATCCGACAGCGACGCTGCCCGTTATTGTCACGTAGAACACCAGAAGCGATTCACTGTCTTCACTGACGCGAATGAGCAGTCTGGCGCTCGACACGCTACTGCCCTTCCCGAAACACAATCACACTGACCGTCTCGATCAGCACCAGCAAATCCAGGACCAGCGAATTGTTCTTCACATAGTACAGGTCGAACTGATGCTTGCGCCGCGCATCGTCCATCGAGGCGCCGTAGTGGTAGCGCACCTGCGCCCAGCCGGTGATGCCCGGCTTGACCGTATGGCGGATCTCGTAGAACGGGATCTGCTCCTTCAGTTCCTCGACGAAGGCCGGGCGCTCGGGGCGCGGGCCCACCAGGCTCATCTCGCCTGAGAGTACGCTCCACAGCTGCGGCAGTTCGTCGATGCGACTCTTGCGCAGGAAGCTGCCGATACGCGTGATGCGCGGCGTCGTTCTTGCGTCGCCCAGCGCGCCACACCATCCTGCTTCGGCGTCGATGCGCATGCTGCGGAACTTGGTGCACATGAAGCTGCGCCCCGCCATGCCGACACGTTCCTGCCGGTACAGCACCGGGCCACGGCTGTCGAGCTTGATGGCGATGGCCGTCAGCAACATCACCGGCGACAACAGGATCAGCAACACGCTGGAACCGACGATGTCGAAGGCCCGCTTCAGCGCCTGGCGTGCGCGGCCCTGCACGAAACCGTGGCCGTAGACGAGCCAGCTGCCCTTCAGGCTGTCGATCGGCACTTCGTTGCGCGCCGACTCGGTGTAAGCGGCCAGGTCCATCACCGGAATGCCGCGGATGCGGCAGGCCAGCAGTTCATCCATTGGCACGCCGCCGCCGCGCTGCTCGCGCACGGCAACGATAATCTCGTGCACGCCATGGCGCGAAACCAGGTCGGTGATCGATTGCCCGCGTGAAAACACGCGCAACCCGCACTCCGTCGACGCCGGCGCTTCGGCATCGACCGTCGCGGGATACATGCCGACGACGTCACGGCCATGGCGGCGCGTCGACTTCAGATCCTGCGCCAATGCCACGGCTTCGGGGCCAATGCCGATGATCAGCACCCGCGGCAGCGCGGCCACGCGGCGCATCACGACCATGCCGCCCCGCACGAAGACCAGACCGATGACCAGGTAGGTGATGGCCGCAGGAAGCAACTGCTCGATGTAACCGCGGTCGGCCACGGTGCGCAGGCTCAGGCTGGTGATGAAACTACCGACGACCAACGCGAACACGGTGCGCCCCGCGGTCGACACGACCGAGATCGGCGCAGGTCGATAAAGCCCGACGATGGCGTACATGAGAGCCATCACCATGGCGAAAATCGTGGCGCCGACCAAGATCAGCGGCAGCTCCGGCACATTCACGGTATGGATCGTCGCGTACCGGTTCGTGAGCGACGATGCGGCGAGCACCAGCGCTGCAAAACACATGAGAAGGTCAATGACCATTCCCGATGCAGCGCCTGGCGCGAGGGTGTGACGAAAAATCCGCATGACTGAGAGGCTCCTAGCGCCGGCACCATGACTTTTCGGATCGTCGATCCACGGCAGTCATGGCGGGGGCGGTGATTGAGCCAATTATGTTGGGCGCGCTCCACCGTCACACCCCCTTGAATCAGGGGTACGAATGCTTGGGAAATGCGAGAGAAAAGCACTCGCAAGGGCCACGTTGTGAAATTCGCGGCCAACGCGGCCGCGGCGATCTGCGGCCCGGATCGGGATGATGCGGCAGCGCAGCCCGGCATCCAGCTTGCAAACCCTTGATTAAAAAGGCCTTTTCAGTCCGGAGCTGGTGCGACCTGGAGCCCCGGCAACAAGGGTGGCGTTTAGCGCCCCAGCCGTTACAGACGTAACCGAGCGCGCGGTCGCCGAAATCCGGCATCGCCGTGAACACTGAATCCGCGCAAAAGCGCACGGCCCGGCGGCCGCAGCGCCCGGCGACTCAGGGCGAGCGGGGGCCGGCCAGGCGGTGGGCCTCGGAACAAAAGACGCCACTGCCATCCGCCACGGCCTCGGCCCGCGGTAGATGCACGCCACAGTGGCCACAGGCCACGACCTCCTGCGGTTGCGTCCCGCCCGCAGGCTTTGATGCATCAGCGCCCGGGCGCGGACGTGGCCTCAGCAAGAACCAGCCGACGATGGCGACCACCAGCACTAGAACCAGGTACTTCATGGGGCAAAGTCGTTAGTTGGGGGCGGTCAATCCACCGGACGGCCCAGCACGAACTGCATCACAAAGCGCGAGCCGGCATAGGCCAGCAGCAGCAGCGCCGCCCCGGCGTACAACCAGCGTGTCGCGCGCCGGCCACGCCAGCCCTGCAGCTTGCGCCCGGCCAGCAGCGCGCCAATGACCGCCCAGCCGAGCAGCGAGAACACCGTCTTGTGATTCCAGCGCCATTGCGGGCTGGTCAGTGTGCCCAAGACGAGCGCGGCGCTCAGCACCACGAAGCCGGCCTCGACGAAGCGGAAGGTCAGCCGCTCCAGTTGCAGCAGCGGCATGCCGAAGGCACGCTGCGGGCCGCCGGCGTGCTGGCGCATGCGGGTCTCTGCCGAATCCAGCATGGTGGCATGAAGCACTGCCGCGCCGAACAAACCATAGGAGCCGACTCCCAGCACCCAGTGCAGAGGCGCCCACGGCGAACCGGTCGGCAGCTGCCGCTCTCCGGGCAACGCCCAGGCCAGAACCACCGCGACAGCGCCAAGCAGCGCCAGCACTCGGCGCACGCCAGGTTGTGGGACCAGCCGGCTCTCGGCCGTGTGCACGGCCAGCACCAGCCACACCGTCAGCGACACCACCGGGCCGAAACCGAGGCGGGCGCCGCCGCTGTCGCTGCCCAGTCCGCTGATGTCCAGCACCAGCAACACCGCATGCAGCACCACGCCGACGACCAGCGCCGTGGGCTGCCGGCGGCCATCGGTGCGGCCCGGGAACGCCGCCAGCACATAGGCGGCCACGGCGGCCAGCGCCACCAGCCAGGCCCCCGGCGAGCCGATGGATGCGGACGATAGAATCATCGCGACAGTGTACTTTCGCGGTCCCGCCTCCTCGGGGCTGCCGTCTCCCGGATGGCCTCCACCCTGACCGACCGCCTGTCGCGCCTCGTGAAGACGATGCGCGGCGAAGCCCGCATTACCGAAAGCAACGTGCAGGACATGCTGCGCGAGGTGCGCATGGCACTGCTCGAGGCCGACGTGGCGCTGCCCGTCGTGCGCGACTTCATCGCCCGAGTGAAGGACAAGGCGCTGGGCCAGGACGTGGTCGGCTCGCTGTCGCCGGGCCAGGCGCTGGTGGGCATCGTGCACCGCGAGCTCACCGCCACGATGGGCGAGACCGACGAGCACGGCACGCTCAAGCCGGTGGCCGAACTGAACTTCGCCACGCAGCCGCCGGCGGTGATCCTGATGGCCGGCCTGCAGGGCGCCGGCAAGACCACCACCACGGCCAAGCTGGCCAAGCACCTGATCGAAAAGCGCAAGAAGAAGGTGCTCACGGTCTCGGCCGACGTCTATCGGCCGGCGGCCATCGAGCAGCTGAAGACGGTGACGCGCCAGGCCGGCGCCGAGTGGTTCGAGTCCACGCCACAGCAAAAGCCCCACGACATCGCCCTGGCCGCGCTCGACCATGCCAAGCGCCACTACTTCGACGTGCTGCTGGTCGACACCGCTGGGCGCCTGGGCATCGACGAGGCGCTGATGGCCGAGATCCGCGACCTGCACGCGGTGCTCAAGCCGATCGAGACGCTGTTCGTCGTCGATGCGATGCAGGGCCAGGACGCGGTCAACACCGCCAAGGCCTTCAAGGACGCGCTGCCGCTGACCGGCGTGGTCCTGACCAAGCTCGACGGCGATGCGCGCGGCGGCGCGGCGCTGTCGGTGCGTCAGGTGACCGGCGCGCCGATCAAGTTTGCCGGCGTGTCAGAGAAGATCGACGGCCTGGAAGTCTTCGACGCCGAGCGCCACGCCGGCCGTGTGCTGGGCATGGGCGACATCGTCGCGCTGGTCGAGCAGGTGCAGAGCAACGTCGACATCAAGGCCGCGCAGAAGCTGGCCGACAAGGTCAAGAGCGGCGGCGGCTTCGACCTGAACGACTTTCTCGCCCAGCTGTCGCAAATGAAGAACATGGGCGGCCTGGCCGGGCTGATGGACAAGCTGCCCAGCCAGCTCAGCGCCAAGGCCGCCGGCGCCGACATGGACCGCGCCGAGCGCGACGTCAAGCGCATGGAAGGCATGATCTGCTCGATGACGCCGCTGGAGCGGCGCAAGCCCGAGCTCATCAAGGCCAGCCGCAAGCGCCGCATCGCCACCGGGGCCGGCGTGATGGTGCAGGACGTGAACCGCATGCTCAACCAGTTCGAGCAGATGCAGGGCATGATGAAGAAGATGAAGGGCGGTGGCCTGATGAAGATGATGAAGCGCATGGGCGGCGCCGGCATGAAGTCCTTCCCGCGCTGAGCCCGAGTCACGTCCGCGGCGCGACAGTGCGGCCCGGCTGAGATGCGCAGAATTTGGCATTTGCAGCCGAATCGTTGACGCGGCACCGGCGCAGCGCAACGCCTGGATACGAATTTCGCCGCCTGCGGATTGACGCCGCTGATCGGGGCGCCTAGCGTCAAGGCTTGTCATTCCATACGCCAAACGCCATGGGCCTGTCCGATCCGGTTGCCGCTTCCGCCCTGTGTGCCGCCTTGCTGCTGTTGACGCTGCTGATGCGGCGCCGGCGTCAGTCAGGATCGCGGCGCACGCCCGCAGCGCGCGAGGATCTGGACACCGTGCAGGCCTGGCACCCCGAGGCCGTGCGCGTGCTGACCATCGCCGAGCGCCGCGCCTACGACCTGCTGCGCAATTCCCTGCCCGGCTTCCTGGTGCTGGCGCAGGTGCCGCTATCGCGCTTCCTGCGGGTGCCGACGCGGCATTCGCATGCGGAGTGGATGCACCGCGCGGGCAGCCTCAGCGCCGACCTGCTGGTGTGCGATGCCGGCTCGCGCGTGCTTGCCGTCATCGATATCCGGCCGGCTGACCAGACCGAACGCAGCCGCCAGCGCCATGAGCGCATGTCCAAGGTGCTGAAGGCCGCAGGCGTCATGGTGCAGGTCTGGAGCGAGGACAAGCTGCCGACGGCCTCGAGCGTGCGGGCGCTGTTCGGCGCAGAACTCGAGCGCTCGGCTGCCGTGGCAGCCCCGATCGCGCAGCCCAAGCCGACCGGTTCGCGCCCGATGCCGCTGATCCCGGTGGCCGAGATGGAAGAGCTGCTCGCCGAAGGCGACCTGGCGGCGCAGGACATGTCCATGGAACCGGTACCGTCGGCCTTCTTCGACGACCTGGACATGGTGCCCGAAGCGCCGCGTCGCGCGGCCTGAGGTCGGCGCCCCGGGCCCCACCCCCGCGGTTCAAAGACCGCCAGTCAGGCCACGAGAGCCTGCGCGAACTCGAGTGCGTTGAAGGTCTGCAGATCCTCCATCGTCTCGCCCACACCGATGAAATAGACTGGCACCGGGCGCCCTTGTTGCGCGCCCCAGCGCGCGATGGCGGCCAGCACGCCGCCCTTGGCTGTGCCGTCGAGCTTGGTCACGATCAAGCCGGTCAGCGCCAATGCTTCGTCGAAGGCCTTCACCTGCGCCAGCGCGTTCTGGCCGGTGTTGCCGTCCACCACCAGCAGCACTTCGTGCGGCGCGCCGGCCTGGGCCTTGGCGATGGTGCGGCGGATCTTCTTCAGTTCTTCCATCAGGTGCACCTGCGTCGGCAGGCGCCCGGCGGTGTCGGCAATGACCACGTCGCAGGCTCGCGCCTTGCCGGCCACCACCGCGTCGAAGCTCACCGCGGCCGGGTCGCCGCCTTGCTGGCTGACGATTTCCACCTGGTTGCGCCCGGCCCAAACCAGCAGTTGCTCGCGCGCCGCGGCGCGGAAGGTATCGGCCGCCGCCAGCAGCACCTTCTGATCGGCCTGCGCCAGGTAGCGCGTGAGCTTGCCGATACTGGTGGTCTTGCCCGCGCCGTTGACGCCCACCACCATCATCACCGTCGGCGGGTCGCGGCCCAGCTCCAGCGCCTTCTCCAGCGGTTTCAGCAGTTCGGCGACGGCCTCGACAAGCAGGCCCTTCACTACCGCCGGATCGGTGGCCTTGCTCTCCTTGACGCGGCGGCGCAGGTCGGTGAGCAGGTACTCCGTGGCCGGCAGGCCGGTGTCGGCCATCAGCAGCGCAGTTTCCAACTCTTCGTACAGCGCCTCGTCGATGCGCACGCCGGTGAATACCTGCGTGATGCCGGAACTGGTCTTGCGCAGCCCCTGGCGCAGCCGCTGCAGCCAGCCGGCACGCTGCACCTCGGGATGATCCGGCACTACTTCTGTCGGCACGGCGGGCGCTGGTTCAGGCAGAGGCTCGGGCTGAAGCACGGGCATGGCCGCCACGGCCGCGTCCACCGGCAAAGGGTCGATTTCGGCCGCGGCTGCCGGGGCAGGCGGCTTCTTCCTGAAGAAGCTGAACATGGGTCTTGGCTGGGTCGCCGGCATCGATGCCGGCCAGGAGGCGGCCGCTATAATCGCGGTCCTGCAGGCGCTTTAGCTCAGTCGGTTAGAGCGACGGAATCATAATCCGCAGGTCCGGGGTTCGAATCCCTGAAGCGCCACCA
>CAWGOK010000044.1:0-126215 GCA_963824005.1 uncultured beta proteobacterium | reverse complement strand
CCGCGCGGAAGTTCTCTCTTTCGACCATCTCAAGCGAGTACGGCTCTGTTCATGAGGTCAAGCAAAAGGGACTTATTCATCTGGAAGGAAAAGAATACGTGGTCAAGGATGGGGATATCATTCAGTTCAGATTTAATGTGTAGGAAGAGAGTGACGAGTAAACGTTTTTCCTGTCACTCGTCACTTGTCACTCGTTACTGAAGGTTAGATAAACAGGAAAGAGCGATAAGACACAAGGAGTGACTCGATATGAAGAAGATAAAAGCAGGCATCATCGGGGCCGGCGGATACGGTGGATGTGGAGCGATCGAGTTACTGGTCAGCCATCCCCATGTCGAGATCTCGGCCCTTCTGGACAAACAGGACATTGGCAAACCCATCAGCGACCTCTATCCGCACCTCCAAGGGTTTTGCGATCTTCCCTTGATCGATGCGGACGACCCGAAGCGGCCTGATGACTTCGACGTGGTCTTTTTCGCTACGCCGGACGGCGTGGGCCAAAAAGAAGCCCGGTTCTGGTTGAACAAGGGAGTCAAGGTCGTGGACTACAGCGGGGATTTCCGCTTCAATGACGCGGAGACTTACAAAGGGTACGCGGCACGGATCGGCAAAGCCCAGGAGCACGCCTCTCCGGATCTGCTCCCCAAATCAGTCTACGGGCTCGCAGAGCTCCATCGCAAGGAGATTGCGAAAGCCAGCCTGGTGGGCAACCCCGGATGCTTTGCTGTGAGCTGCATCCTGGGTCTCGCCCCTGCAGTGAAATCGGGACTGATCGACCCGGCGTCTATCATTTGCGATTCAAAAACGGGCGTCTCCGGAGCAGGCAAAAAGCCCAATCCCATGTTTCACTATCCCGCTCGCTATGACGCGATCAATGCCTACAAGATCTCAGGCCATCAACACGTCTATGAGATCGAGCGGGAGCTCGGTCTTGTGGCAAGTGAAGAGATTCGGATAACCTTCACTCCCCACGTGCTTCCCCTCAGCCGGGGCATCCTGAGCACGATCTACACGGAACCTCAAACCAGGGTTGAACATCCAGGCGGTAATCGAGGCGTACCGCGGGGTTTACAAGGGGGATGCTTTTGTCAGGGTGTTGGGACCCGAAAGGATGCTCACGAGTACGGATGTGCGAGGGAGCAACTTCTGCAACCTCTCCCTGAACATCGATGAGCGGACAGGCAAGCTCATTGTGGTGAGCGTGATCGACAACCTGGTGAAAGGCCAGGCCGGAAGCGCGGTGCAGAACATGAACATCATGTTCGGGCTGGAAGAGACGGCCGGGCTCATGAGGCCCGGACAATATCCCTAATGCAGGCCTATGGCCGCAACCAAAAGGCGCAGGACATGGAAACATGCCCTGCGCCTTTCATTTCAAGCCTACTCGACTTCAACCCTAACAACCCAACTTCTTGTGTTTTTGTCTTTTCGCCTCTTGCCTTAATCCCGTGTGCCTTGTACCGTGTCCCGGGCGACTTACTTGATGCACACTTTCCTGACCTGTATGAGATCGGTCATGCCGACGAGGGTTTTCCGGACCCCATCCTGCATCAGCGTGGTCATGCCGTCCTTGAGCGCCTGTTCCCTGATCTCTTCCATCTTGGCTCTCCCCTGGATCAAGGATTTCAGAGCGTCTGTGCCCACAATAATCTCGTGAATTCCGGTCCTTCCTCTGTAGCCCGTGTTCGTACACTTCGGGCACCCTCTGGGCTTGTAGAGGACGAGGTCGGAGTCGTATTTGTAAGCCAAGGGCACCGAAATCCCCTGCATAGGAGCTCACCAAAACGTCGTATTCTTCACGGTTGGGTGATAGGCTTCCTTCTACCACTCTTTGCAGAGCGTTCTCACCAGCCGCTTGGGCAAGCACTCCCAGGAGTGCATCCGCGAAGTTGAACGGGTCCATACCCATGTCCAGAAGCCTGGTGATGGTCTCAGGGGCGCTGTTGGTGTGAAGGGTGCTGAAAACCAGGTGACCCGTCAAAGAGGCCTCGATGCCGGTAGAAACCGTTTCGTGGTCGCGCATCTCACCTACCATGATCACGTCCGGATCGGCCCTCAGAAAGGCCCTCATGGCCGTGGCGAAGTCAAAGCCGATCTTCGGCTGCACCTGGACCTGCCGCAGTCCTCCCTGGGTGATCTCCACCGGATCTTCCGCCGTCCAGATCTTGGTTTCCGGCTTGTTGATGAAGTGCAGCGCCGCATGAAGGGTCGTGGTCTTGCCGCTTCCGGTGGGGCCGACCACGAGCACAATCCCGTAAGGTTTCTGAATGATCTCCGTGAGCACTAGATAGTTCCTTTCACTCAGCCCCATCTTTTCCAGAGGAAAGGGCTCTCCGGCCGGAAGAAGCCGCAACACCACGTCTTCATTCCCTCCGGCCGTCGGAATCGTGGCCACACTGAGCTCGATGTCCAGGGGAGCGTATTTCTTGAACTTGATTTTGCCGTCCTGGGGGAGCCTTCTTTCGGAGATGTCGAGGTCCGACATGATTTTCAGGCGGGAAACCATCGCCTCTTGTAGTGTTAGGGACCGTCTGGTACAGCTGGCACGCGCCGTCGATCCTGAACCTGATGTCCGCATCGTCCTTCCCCTGACGCGGCTCGATGTGAATGTCCGAGCGTTCCGGCTGTAAGCGTCCATGATCATCTTGTTGACCAGCTGAACGATCGCACTGTCTTCCTCACTCATCCTCTCCGCATCTTCGGCGCCCTCTTCCTCGGAAGGTTCCAGCTGTCCCAGGATGTCTTCGATGCTCCCCGCCGAATCTTCCATCAGATTCGATCGCTTAACGTCAAAGAAGAGATCGATCATCTTGAAGATGTCTTCCTTGAGGGCAACACAGTACTCGAACTCTTTTCCCGGTATGAGCCGTCGGATGGTATCCCTGGCCGGCAGGTAATCCGGGTTCTCCATGGCGATGACGACTCTGTTTCCGCTTTGAGACACGGGAACGAAGATGTTGTTCTTAAGGAAGCTGGCCCTCAATCCCTTGAGTGTATCCCCGGGAATCACCATTTTTTCGTCAAAGGGGATGAAGCGGGTCTTGTAGTAAGCCGCCAGAGATTTGCCGATGTCGTCCCTGGTCACCTGGAGCTCCGACACAAGAATCGACTCCACGGGTTTCTTTATCTTCCTTGAAGTGGAGATTGCCTGCTCCAGGTCTTTTTCCGTAATGATGTTGTTGGCGATGAGGTAGTCGAACTTGGTGGGCCTTCTTTTCTGAGTCGCTTTCTGGTTGTTGAAGAAGGCGATCCCGAGAACCTTGGCGATCTCCTGCACCGATGTTTGGTCCTCCTGGGTAAACTGTTTCCCGCTCTTCTTGTTGATGAGCTGGATAACGCCTAGGAGATATTTGTTGTAAGACACGGGCGCTACGAGAACCTGGTTTGTCTTGTAACCTGTTTTTTCGTCCCAGCTCTTGTCAAAGCTCAGACTCGGGTTGAGCTTCTTGAGTTCCGTGTCATCATAGGCATTGGCAATGCTCACCATTCTCCCTGAGGCGGCGCAGTATCCCGCAATACTGTCATTACCGATAGGAACGCGTATCTCCGAGACCTCATTGCCTGTCTTGAATTTCGAGACAATCTGGCGCTTGATTCCGTCCACCATGTAGATGGTGATCCTGTCCGCGTCGAAAAGGCCCAGGATCTCTCCCTGCAGATTCAGGAGGATGTCGCTCGTATCTTTGGCAGCGTGGATTTTGTTGGTTATGTTATTGAGTCTTTTCTGGAACTTAAGCTGGTCCTCGAGGACTTCTCGGAGGGAACCGCCTGTTGATCGGGACTGACAATTGCAGCCATTCGGAAAACTGACCTCGTTTTGGTTATTGACCGAATATTCTATAGATTTCTCTAGAATTTGCAACCTATTTCATTATACTACCCTGAGCGCTTCATGGCCTAACATGCTAATAACTAACTGAAATGAGGAAGATAGAGATTAATATATGCTGATTGATAGTCATGCTCACCTCGACATGGACGATTTTGACGCCGATCGTGACCAGGTTATCAAGAGAGCGATTCAGGGAGGTGTCATGGCCATTATAACCGTTGGAATCGACCTCGCCAGCTCGATAAAAACGATTGAAATCGCTAAGAAATATGAATTTATTTACGCCACGGTGGGATATCACCCTCACAACGCCGATGAAGCGGATGCAAAGGAACTGGAGAAAGTGAGAAACCTCGCTTCTGAGCCAAAGGTCGTTGCCTGGGGCGAGATAGGCCTTGATTTCTTTCGTCGCCTTTCTCCGCCTGAAAAGCAGGTGAAGGCATTTGAGCGCCAGTTGGACATGGCAACTGAACAGGGTCTCCCGGTCATCATTCACGACCGCGATGCCCACACGGATCTCTTGCGCATTTTGAAGAGCAGAAAAAGACAGTACCGGGGGGTGATCCACTGCTTCTCCGGCGATTACGACCTAGCCATGGATCTCATTGAACTGGGTTTCTACATTTCTTTTCCGGGCACTGTAACTTACAAGAATACGGTCGAACACACAGGCCGCAGCGCCCGGATCCCGATGGAGCGCCTCCTGGTGGAGACGGACTGCCCTTACCTGACCCCGGTGCCGTTCAGAGGCAAACGGAACGAACCTGTCTACGTCAAGCACACGGCGGAAAAGATCGCTCAGCTGAGGCAACTCGATTTCGAGGAACTGGCGCAAGCGACCTCAGCAAACACCGTGCGACTCTTCGACCTCCCGGAGAGCTTATGACTCGCCCCGTCAGCAAAGACTCCCCTCTCGTGCTCGCCTCTGCCTCTCCGAGAAGAAAAACAGCTCCTCAGGCAAATCGAGATTCCCTTTCGCACCATCATCAGCCGTATCGATGAGGACCCCCTGTCTCGGAATCCTCTCTTGAATGCCCGACTTCTTGCCGAAGCGAAAGCTCGTGCCGTCATCGACAAGTGCGGGGAGAACTGGGTCCTTGGAGCGGACACGATCGTGGCCCTCGGCAGGGCGGATCTCGGGAAGCCAGCGGACGTGGATCAAGCCTTCTCCATGCTTCGGCAACTGAGCGGCAGGGAGCATAGAGTCATTACCGGCTTCTGCCTTGTCGCACCGGATTCCAGGAAGTCTCACTCAGAAGCGGTGGTGACCAGAGTCACTTTCAAGACGCTCACCAAAAAGAGAGATTCTGGGGTACATCGCCACAGACGAGCCTTTCGGAAAGGCGGGCGGATATGGAATCCAGGGGATCGGGGCGTTTCTCGTGAAAAGGATCAGCGGTTCTTACACCAACGTGGTGGGGCTGCCTCTGTGTGCTCTTGTAAACGCGCTCCTTGCGGCAGGCGCACTCAAGGAATTCCCTATTCCCTCCTGATCTTCTCTTCCCGTTGGCGAAGGATCTCCGAAAGAATACACGCCTCCTGCCACAGAAACATTGAGCGACTCGACCTGTCCGGAGCCCGGGATCTTGACCAATGCATGACAACGATCCCTGACCGAATGGCTGAGCCCTTTGCTCTCGCTTCCCATAGCGAGAATCACGTCCCTATCCCAGTCAAAATGGAAAATGGACTCCTCCGACTGTCCGGCTGCACCGACAATCCAGAAGCCTCTTTCTGCAAGAAGATCGAGCGACCTCCCCAAATTGACCACCTGGGCAATGGGCAGGGACGCATAGGCTCCTGACGTTCTTTTGAGAAGCTTGCTTGTGATCTTTGCCGACCGGTCTTTGGGAAGGATCAGACCGTGCGCGCCGAAGAACGCGGATGTTCGGATCAGGGCGCCGAGATTGCCTTCGTCCGTGATGTGATCCGCCACGATAAGAAGCGCGCCGCCCGGAATCTGGCGTGACTTCCCTATCAGGTCTTCAAGATCTGCGTAAGAAAAAGCTTCGGCAAACGCAACAAAGCCCTGATGGGCGGGCCCGGGTGCGACGACCTCTATCTCACGGAGCTCTTTGAATTGAACCGGCCGTGCCATGGCGGGCGCCTTTGCGCCCGAGCAGAGGCTGGCCGAGTTCTTCGGGCTGTGGACCTTCGCAGTGCGGCTGGCGGCGATCATCGGGCCGATGACGTACGGCCTGGTGACGTTGCTGACGGCGGGCAACCACCGCATCGCCATCCTGTCCACCGGGATCTTCTTCGTCATCGGGCTGCTGGTGCTGGGCAAGGTCGACGTCGCGCGCGGCGTGGCCGCGGCGCGCGCGACCGCCTGAATCCGACGCCTGTCGGCATGCGGCCTTCGCGCCTAGAATTGGCGGGTTGAAGCCGTTCGCGGGCCGTCCTAGGGGCGGCAGCACGGTTGCCGAGATCATTCGCACAGGAGCAAACCATCATGAAGGTTCTGGTGCCCGTCAAACGGGTCGTCGACTACAACGTCAAGGTGCGCGTCAAGAGCGACGGCACGGGCGTGGACATCGCCAACGTCAAGATGAGCATGAATCCCTTCGACGAGATTGCCGTCGAAGAGGCGGTGCGCCTGCGCGAGAAGGGCGCCGCCACCGAGGTCATCGCCGTCTCGTGCGGTGTCACGCAATGCCAGGAAACCCTGCGCACGGCCATGGCCATCGGCGCCGATCGCGCCATCCTGGTCGAATGCGCCGACGAGTTGCAGCCGCTGGCCGTGGCCAAGCTGCTGAAGGCGCTGGTCGACAAGGAGCAGCCGGGCCTGATCATCCTTGGCAAGCAGGCCATCGACGACGACTGCAACCAGACCGGGCAGATGCTCGCCGCGCTAGCCGATCTGCCGCAGGCCACCTTCGCCAGCAAGGTCGATATCGTCGACGGGCAGCTGTCGGCCACGCGCGAAGTCGATGGCGGCTCCGAGATGCTCAAGCTCACACTGCCGGCGGTGATCACCACCGACTTGCGGCTGAACGAGCCGCGCTACGTCACGCTGCCCAACATCATGAAGGCCAAGAAGAAGCAGCTCGAGGTGTTCAAGCCGGCCGACCTGGGCGTGGACGTCAGCTCGAAGATCAAGACGCTGAAGGTCAGCGAACCGCCCAAGCGCGGCGCCGGCATCAAGGTGCCCGACGTGGCCACCCTGGTGGACAAACTCAAGAACGAAGCAAAGGTGATCTGACATGGCCGCACTCGTCATTGCCGAACACGACAACACGTCGATCAAGGGCGCCACGCTCAACACCGTCACTGCCGCGCTCAAGTGCAGCGGCGAGGTGCATGTGCTGGTGGCCGGCCACAACGCCGCAGCGGCAGCCCAGGCCGCCGCGCAGATTGCCGGCGTGGCCAAAGTGCTGCATGCCGAAGGCGAACACTTCGCCCACGGGCTGGCCGAGAACATGGCCGCGATGGTGCTCAATCTGGCTTCTGGCTACAGCCACATCCTGTTCCCGGCCACCGCCTCGGGCAAGAACATCGCCCCGCGCGTGGCTGCAAAGCTCGACGTGGGGCAAGTCTCCGACGTCACCAAGGTGGACAGCGCCGACACCTTCGAGCGCCCGATCTACGCCGGCAACGCCATCGCCATCGTGCAAAGCGGCGATGCCGTCAAGGTGCTCACCGTGCGCACCACCGGCTTCGACGCGGCGGCGGCTTCGGGCGGCAGCGCCGCGGTGGAGACCGTCGCCGGCGTGGCTGGCAGCGTCAAGGTGCAATACCTGGGCAGCGAGATCGCCAAGAACGACCGGCCCGAGCTGACTGCGGCGAAGGTCATCGTCTCCGGCGGGCGCGCCATGGGCAGCCACGAGAAGTTCGACGAGGTGCTGATGCCGCTGGCCGACAAGCTCGGTGCCGCGCTCGGTGCCAGCCGTGCGGCGGTGGACGCCGGCTACGCACCGAACGACTGGCAGGTCGGGCAGACCGGCAAGATCGTCGCGCCGCAGCTGTACATCGCCTGCGGCATCAGCGGCGCCATCCAGCACCTGGCGGGCATGAAGGACAGCAAGGTCATCGTGGCCATCAACAAGGATGCCGAGGCGCCGATCTTCAGTGTCGCCGACTATGGCCTCGAAGCGGACCTGTTCGTGGCCGTGCCCGAACTGGTGAAGAGCCTGTAGCCGCTCCGCACGCCACCGAAAAAGGGCTCCCTTCGCGGAGCCCGCTTTGTCACCGGAGGACCTCCATGAGCTACCGCGCCCCCGTCAAGGACATGCTCTTCGCCATCAAGGAACTGGCCGACATCGACGCCGTTGCCGCGCTGCCCGGCTTCACGGAGGCCGGCTACGACACCGCGGCGGCCGTGCTCGAGGAAGCTGCCAAGTTCAACGAAGGCGTGCTCGAGCCGCTGAACTGGGAAGGCGACAAGAATCCTTCATCGTGGAAGGACGGCGTGGTCAGCACCACGCCCGGCTTCAAGGAGGCCTTTCTGGAGTTCGGCGCCGGCGGCTGGCAGGGCCTGCAGCACCCGACCGATTTCGGCGGCCAGGGTCTGCCCAAGACCATCGGCGCGGCATGCATCGAGATGCTGAACAGCGCCAACATGAGCTTCGCGCTTTGCCCGCTGCTGACCGACGGCGCGATCGAGGCGCTGCTCACCGCAGGCTCGCCCGAGTTGCAGCGGACCTACATCCCGAACATGATCTCCGGCCGCTGGACCGGCACCATGAATCTGACCGAGCCGCAGGCCGGCAGCGACCTGGCGGCGGTGCGGTCGCGCGCCGAACCGCAACCCGACGGCACGTATCGCATCTTCGGCACCAAGATCTTCATCACCTACGGTGAGCACGACATGGCCGAGAACATCGTGCACCTGGTGCTGGCGCGCGTCAGCGGCGCGCCCGAGGGCGTGAAGGGCATCAGCCTGTTCGTGGTGCCGAAATTCTTGGTCGAGGCCAACGGCAGCCTGGGTGCGCGCAACGACGCGCATTGCGTCAGCATCGAGCACAAGCTGGGCATCAAGGCCAGCCCCACGGCAGTGCTGCAATTCGGCGACCATGGTGGCGCGATCGGCTACCTGGTGGGTCAGGAGAATCAGGGCTTGGCCTACATGTTCGTGATGATGAACGCCGCGCGCTACGCGGTGGGCATGCAGGGCGTGGCAGTGGCCGAACGCGCCTACCAGAAGGCGGTGGCCTATGCCCGCGACCGCGTGCAAAGCCGTCCGGTCGACGGCTCGCTGCCCGCAGCCGCGCCGATCATCCACCACCCCGATGTCAAGCGAATGCTGATGACGATGCGTGCCTACACCGAAGGTTGCCGTGCCATGGCCACGGTGGCCGCCGCCGCCTACGACGCAGCCCACGCGCACCCGGACGCCGAGGTGCGCAAGCAGAACCAGGCCTTCTACGAATATATGGTGCCGCTGGTCAAGGGTTTCAGCACCGAGATGAGCCTGGAAGTCACCAGCCTGGGCGTGCAGGTGCACGGCGGCATGGGCTTCATCGAGGAAACCGGTGCGGCGCAGTATTACCGCGACGCGCGCATCCTGCCGATCTACGAAGGCACCACCGCGATCCAGGCCAACGACCTGGTGGGCCGCAAGACGGCACGCGACGGCGGTGGCGTGGCCAAGGCGATAGCGGCGCAGATCGAGGGCACCGAGAGCCGCCTGCAACAGCGCGGCAGCGAGGCCTGCAAGTCCATGCAGCGTTGCCTGAATGCGGCGCGCCTGGCCTTCCTCGACGTGGTGGAGTTCGTCGCCGGCAGCACCAAGGGCAGCCCGAACGAAGTCTTCGCCGGCAGCGTGCCCTACCTCCTGCTGGCTGGCAACGTCGTCGCCGGCTGGCAGATGGCGCGCGCACTGCTGGTGGCCGAGGAGCGTCTGGCCGAAGGCACCGACCCAGAGTTCATGAGGGCCAAGATCGCCACCGCGCGCTTTTATGGCGACCACATCCTGAGCAAAGTGCCGGGCATTCGCCACAGCATTGTCGAAGGCGCGGTGGGCGTGGTCTCGATGCCCACGGAGGCGTTCTGACGCCGTTTCTGTCCCGCGCGTGATAGTCGCCGCCAGGTGTGCCACGCACACTGCGGCGGCGATTCATCGTCGAACCCCTCTGGAGTGCCCGTGCCCCTGCCGCCCATCCTTGCCAAGCTGCCCTTGCCGATCATCGGCGCGCCGCTGTTCATCATCAGCCACCCCAAGCTCGTCATCGAGCAGTGCAAGGCCGGCGTGGTCGGCTCGATGCCGGCGCTGAACGCGCGGCCGGCCTCGCAGCTGGACGAATGGCTGGCCGAGATCACCGAGACGCTGGCCGCCTACGACCGTGCCCACCCCGACGCGCCGTCGGCACCCTTCGCCATCAACCAGATCGTGCACAAGAGCAACGACCGGCTCGACCACGACATGGAGGTCTGCGCCCGCTACAAGGTGCCGATCGTCATCAGCTCGCTCGGTGCGCGGCCCGAGGTCAACCAGGCGGTGCATGCCTGGGGCGGCGTGGTGCTGCACGACATCATCAACAACACCCATGCGCACAAGGCCATCGAGAAGGGCGCCGACGGGTTGATCCCGGTCGCCGCCGGCGCGGGCGGCCATGCCAGCGTGAAGAGCCCGTTCGCCATGGTGGCGGAAATCCGCGAATGGTTCGATGGCCCGATCGCGCTGTCGGGTGCCATCGCCACCGGCAGCGGCGTGCTGGCCGCACAGGCCTGCGGTGCCGACTTCGCCTATATCGGCTCGGCCTTCATCGCCACCGTGGAGGCGCGCGCGGCCGACGCCTACAAGCAGATGATCGTCGACAGCAGCAGCGACGACATCGTCTATTCCAACCTGTTCACCGGCGTGCACGGCAACTACCTGTCGCCGTCGATCCGCAACGCCGGGCTCGACCCGGACAACCTGCCTGAAGGCCACATCAGCACCATGAAGTTCGGCAGCGAGGGCGGGCCGAAGAAGGCCTGGAAGGACATCTGGGGTTGCGGTCAGGGCATCGGCTCGGTCACGGGCGTGGTGCCGGTGGCCGAGCTGGTGGCGCGGCTGAAGCGCGAGTACGACGCGGCGCGCCGCCGCATCTGCCAGGGCTGAGCCTCGAGCATGGCCACCCGGCAGCTGGTCCGCAATGCCACGGTCTTCGACAGTGCCGCTGGCCAGCTGCGCCCGGGCTGCCAGATCGTCATCGAGGGCGAGCGCATTGCCGCCGTCAGCGAGGCGCAGCTGCAGGTGGACGACGTGGCGCGGATCATCGATGCCGGCGCGCGCGTGGTGCTGCCGGGTTTGATCGATGCCCACGTGCATGTGGTCGCGTCCTCGCACGACCTGAGCGGCCTGGCGCTGCAGCCGCCCTCGCTGGTCACCGCGCAGAGCAGCTCTATCCTGCGCGACATGCTGCAGCGCGGCTTCACCACCGTGCGCGACGCCGCCGGCGCCGACTACGGCCTGCAGGAGGCGGTGGAACGCGGGTTGTTCGAGGGGCCGCGGCTCTTCATCGCCGGCTTCCCGATCAGCCAGACAGGCGGCCATGCCGACATGCGGCCCAAGGGCGTGCGCCAGCGCGAGTTCTTCTGCAGCTGTGCCGGGCTGGGCCTGATCGGCGCCATCGCCGACGGCGTGGGCGAGGTGCGCCGTGCGGTGCGCGAGCAGGTGCGCAACGGCGCCAACCACATCAAGATCATGGCCGGTGGCGGCATTGCAAGCCCGAGCGATCCGCTCGAAGGAACGCAGTTCTCCATCGACGAACTGCGCGCCGCCTGCGAGGAAGCCGAGGCCGCCAACCTGTACGCGATGGCGCATGCCTATTCGCCGCGTGCAGTGACGCGTGCGGTGCAGGCGGGCGTGCGCTCCATCGAGCACGGCAACCTGATCGACGAGTCCACCGCGCGGGTGATGAAAGCGCATGGCACCTACCTGGTGCCGACGCTGGCCACCTACGTGGCGCTGGCCGACGAGGGCGCGAAGCTCGGCTGGTCCGCGGCCATGCTGGACAAGCTGGCCATGGTGCAGGCTCGCGGCATCGAATCGCTGAAGATGGCACGCGCCGAAGGTGTGCCGGTGGTCTTCGGCACCGATCTTCTGGGCCACATGCATGCGCGCCAGGGCATCGAGTTCACGCTGCGGCTGGGGGCGATGTCGGCGGTGGAGGTGCTGCAAAGCGCCACCATCGAAGCCGCCCGCCTGATGCGCCAGCAAGGCACCATCGGCGAACTGGTCAGCGGCGCGTGGGCCGATCTGCTGGTGGTCGACGGCGATCCGACGCGCGAGCTGTCGATGCTGGCCGACCCGCAGCGCGGCCCGCTGCTGGTGATGAAGGCCGGCCGCGTCGTTCGCAACCGACTGCAGGCGGCCTAAGAAGAAAGGGCCCGCAGTTGCGGGCCCTCGACAGGGTGTCGCGGCGCCAAAGGCTCAGGATCCACCCGGGTTCACCGATGTGAAACGTGCCTCCGGCCGATCGTCGGCGCGGTGGATGGTGGTCACGCCCTTCTTCATGGCCCAGGGGCGAAGCTGGTGGTGCAGCGGGATGTTCAGCACCTCGTCGCGCGTCAGCACCAGCGCGTCGCGGATCAGCGCGTTGCGCTTGGCCACGTCGGTTTCGGTCTTCATCGCGTCGACCAGCGCGTCCAGCTTGGGCTCGCTGATGCGGTTGAAGTTGAAGTTGCCGTCGGCGCCGGTGGTGCGCGTGCGGATCAGCGACTGCAGCGTGTACTGCGCATCGAAGGTGGCCACGCCCCAGCCCAGCAGGTAGGCCGAGGTGTCGAAGTTCTGCACCTTCTGGATGAAGGTGGCCATCGATTCGGCCGTCAGCTTGGTCTTCACGCCAATGCGCGCCCACATGCCGACCAGGTTCTGGCAGATCTCCTCGTCGTTGACGTAACGGTTGTTCGGGCAATTGAGCTGGAACTCGAAGCCGTTCGGGTAGCCAGCGTCTGCCAGCAGCTTCTTGGCGCGTTCCGCATCCACCTTGGCGGGCACGTCGATGTCCGGCGAATTGCCGTTGACGCCGGGCGCCACCATGATGCCGGCCGGGATCGACAGGCCGCGCATGGTGTTGCGCTTGATCGCCTCGCGGTCGATGGCGATCGACAGCGCCTCGCGCACGCGCTTGTCCTTGAACGGGTTCTTGCCCTTGACGTCGGAGTACTTCAGCTCGGGGCTGAATTGGTCCAGCGCGATGTAGATCGTGCGCACCTCGTGGCCGTCGACGATCTTCAGCTTCTGGTCGCCGCGCAGCCGCGCCACATCTTGTGTGGGCAGGTCGGTGAGCATGTCCACGTCGCCCGAGAGCAGCGCTGCGACACGCGTTGGGTCGGACTTGATCGGCGTGTAGATCACTTCGGTGACGTTGTTCGTCGCCTTGTCCCACCAGTCCTTGTTCACCACCATCGTCAGGCGCTGGTCGGGCGTCCAGCCGGTGATCTTGTAAGAGCCGGTGCCGTTGACGTTGCGCGAGGCGTAGTTGTCTTCCTTGGCCTTGTAGTCCTGCACGTTGGTGGTGCGGTTCTTCTCGGACCACGACTTGCTCATGATGCGGAAGTCGATGATGTTTCGCAGCAACAGCGGCGTCGGGCCGCTGAGCATGAAGTCAACGGTGTGGTCGTCGACCTTCTTGATGTCGGCGATACCGGCCACGTAGATGCCCATCGTGCCCTGCGGCTGCTTGATGCGGCCGAAGGAGAAGATCACGTCGTCGGCGGTGAAGGGGCTGCCGTCGGCAAACTTCACGCCCTTGCGCAGCTCGAAGCGCACCTGCGTCGGGCTGGTCATCGTCCACTTGGTGGCCAGCGCCGGCTCGACCTCGAACTTGGCGTTGTAGCGCGTCAGGCCTTCGTACGAATGCATCAGGATGGCATTCGTGGTGGCGTGGTTCTGCGAATGCGGGTCCAGCGTCAGGATGTCGTTCTGCGCCGCCCAGCGCAGCACTTCGGCTTGCGCCGTGCTGCCAATGGTCGCGCAGGCGAGCACTGCGGCGCTCAATAGGGAACTCAGTTTCATGGGCTACTCCTGGGGATTCAAGAGCACCAATGCTAGGGTAGTCGGCAGGCCGCCGGTGGCCGGGAAAGCCCGAGCCCTTACGTGCGGCGCTGGCAATGCGCCCAGGACACGCTGGTCGAGTTGTCAGGAAACGGAAGGCCGGCCGGCGTCCAATAGCGGCTTGTGGTGTCGCACCAGCCGGGTGCTACAGTGCCGGCCGGGAATCGGAGAGTTCGTAGTTTTCCCCTAGGCAGGCCGCGATACGTGGCGGTTTGCATGGATCGCAATCCGCCAACTGGTGCAGCCAGTGGACGCGGAAGGTTGTTCAACCCATCAAAGCCGCCGGAAACCGGGGGCGAAAGGTGAGCGCAAGATGATGCAGCAATACAGGTCCAACTCGTACCTGTTCGGTGGCAACGCCCCGTACGTCGAGGAACTCTACGAAGCCTACCTGGACAACCCGGGCAGCGTGCCCGACAACTGGCGCTCCTACTTCGACCGCTTGCAGAACGTAGCCGCGGTCGACGGCTCCGAAGCCCGCGACGTGGCCCATGCGCCGGTGGTCGAATCCTTCGCGCAGCGTGCCAAGGCCAATGCCTTCGCGCTCAAGGCCAGCGATGCCGACCTGGCCGTCGCGCGCAAACAGGTTCACGTGCAGTCGCTGGTGGCGGCCTATCGTTTCCTGGGCAGCCGCTGGGCCGACCTGGACCCGCTGAAGCGCACCGAGCGTCCGAAGATCCCGGAACTGGAGCCGGCGTTCTACGACCTCAGCGAGTCGGACATGGACATCATGTTCTCCGCCGCGAACACCTACTTCGGCAAAGCCGAGAACATGACGCTGCGCGAGATCATGCAGGCGCTGCGCGAAACCTACTGCGCATCGATCGGCGCGGAGTTCATGCATTGCACCGACCCGGCGGAAAAGCGCTGGTGGCAGGAACGGCTGGAAAGCATCCGCAGCAAGCCCAACTTCAGCACCGCCGAGAAGGTGCACATCCTCGACCGGCTGACGGCCGCCGAGGGTCTGGAGCGCTACCTGCACACCAAGTATGTCGGCCAGAAGCGCTTCTCGCTCGAAGGCGGCGAGAGCTTCATCGCCTCGATGGACGAAGTCGTGCAACGCGCCGGCGAGCGCGGCGTGCAGGAGATCGTCATCGGCATGGCGCACCGCGGCCGGCTGAACGTGCTGGTGAACACGCTGGGCAAGATGCCCAAGGACATGTTCGCCGAGTTCGACCACACCGCCCCCGAAGAACTGCCTTCCGGCGACGTGAAGTACCACCAGGGCTTTTCCAGCGACGTCAGCACGCCCGGCGGCCCGGTGCACCTGAGCCTGGCCTTCAACCCCTCGCACCTGGAGATCGTCAATCCGGTGGTCGAGGGCTCGGTCAAGGCGCGCATGGACCGGCGTGGCGACAAGGAAGGCGACCAGGTGCTGCCGGTGCTGGTGCACGGCGACGCCGCCTTCGCTGGCCAGGGCGTCGTGATGGAGACGCTGGCGCTGGCGCAGACGCGCGGCTATTTCACCGGTGGCACGGTGCACCTGGTGATCAACAACCAGATCGGCTTCACCACCAGCGACCCACGCGACAGCCGCTCCACGCTGTACTGCACCGACGTGGTGAAGATGATCGAAGCGCCGGTGCTGCACGTCAACGGCGACGATCCCGAAGCGGTGGTGCTGTGCACCCAGTTTGCGCTGGACTATCGCCAGACCTTCAACAAGGACGTGGTCGTCGACATCATCTGCTTCCGCAAGCTCGGCCACAACGAGCAGGACACGCCGAGCCTGACGCAGCCGCTGATGTACAAGAAGATCGCCCAGCACCCGGGCACGCGGCGCCTGTACGGCGACAAGCTGGTGGCCCAGGGCGTGCTGAGCGCCGACGGCCCGGACCGCATGGTGAAGGAACTGCGTGCGGCGCTCGACGAAGGCAAGCACACCGACGACCCGGTGCTGACCAACTTCAAGAGCAAGTACGCGGTCGATTGGGCGCCGTTCCTCGGTCGCAAGTGGACCGACTCTGCTGACACCGCCTTGCCGCTGGCCGAGATCAAGCGGCTGGCCGCGCGCATCACCACGGTCCCCGCCAACTTCAAGGTGCACCCGCTGGTGGAGAAGGTGCTCGCCGACCGCGCCGCGATGGGCCGTGGCGAGATCAATGTCGACTGGGGCATGGGCGAACACCTGGCCTATGCCTCGCTGGTGGCCAGCGGCTATGCGGTGCGCCTGTCCGGCGAGGACTGTGGCCGTGGCACGTTCACGCACCGGCACGCAGTGCTGCATGACCAGAACCGCGAGAAGTGGGACACCGGCATCTACGTGCCGCTGCAGAACGTGGCCGACAGCCAGGCGCCCTTCGTCGTCATCGACTCGTTGCTGTCCGAGGAGGCGGTGCTGGCCTTCGAATACGGCTACGCGTCGGCCGAGCCGAACACGCTGGTCATCTGGGAGGCGCAGTTCGGCGACTTCGTCAACGGCGCGCAGGTGGTCATCGATCAGTTCATCGCCTCGGGCGAGGTCAAATGGGGCCGCGTCAACGGCCTGACGCTGATGCTGCCGCACGGCTACGAAGGGCAAGGGCCAGAGCATTCGTCGGCGCGGCTCGAGCGCTTCATGCAGCTTGCGGCCGACAACAACATGCAGATCGTGCAGCCGACCTCGGCCAGCCAGATCTTCCACCTGCTGCGCCGTCAGATGGTGCGCCAGTTCCGCAAGCCGCTGATCATCCTGACGCCGAAGTCGTTGCTGCGTAACAAGGATGCCGGTTCGCCGCTGTCGGAATTCACCAAGGGCGAGTTCCGCACCGTCATCGGCGCCAGTCGCGCCGAGGTCGAGGCCGACAAGGTCAAGCGCGTCGTGGCCTGCTCGGGCAAGGTGGCCTACGACCTGATCCGCCGCCGTGACGAGAAGAAGGCCTGGGACGTGGCCATCGTGCGTGTCGAGCAGCTCTATCCGTTCCCGCACAAGGCCTTCGGCGCGGAGTTGAAGCGCTACCCGAATGCCACCGACGTGGTCTGGTGCCAGGACGAGCCGCAGAACCAGGGCGCGTGGTTCTACGTGCAGCACTATGTGCACGAGAACATGGCCGACGGGCAGAGGCTGGCGTATGCCGGGCGGCCGGCATCGGCATCTCCGGCGGTGGGTTATGCCCACCTGCACCAGGAGCAGCAGAAGGCGCTGCTCGACCAGGCCTTCGGCAAGCTGAAGGGCTTTGTCCTGTCCAAGTAGGGCGATCGCGGACGCTTCCCGCCGCAGTTGCTTCGCTCGCTGGACCGGACGCCTGCCGCGCCGGTCAGCTCGCGCAGCTGAAACCAACCATCCGAGATAGATATGTCAATCGTCGAAGTCAAGGTGCCGCAGTTGTCCGAATCCGTGGCCGAGGCCACCTTGCTGCAGTGGAAGAAGAAACCCGGCGAAGCGGTCGAGATGGACGAGATCCTGATCGAAATCGAGACCGACAAGGTGGTGCTGGAAGTGCCGGCCCCGGCCAGTGGCGTGCTCACCGAGCATGTGGCAACCGATGGCGCCACGGTGGCGGCCGAACAGGTGATCGCGCGCATCGACACCGAAGCCAAGGCGGGTGCAGCCGCACCGGCCAGCGCGGCGCCGGCAGCGCCTGCGGCCAGCCCCGCGGCGGCGCCGAAGTCGAAGGGCGATGTGGCCATGCCGGCGGCGGCCAAGCTGTTGGCCGAGAACCAGATGGGCGTGGCTTCGGTGGGCGGCACCGGCAAGGACGGCCGCGTCACCAAGGGCGACGTGCTCGGCGCCCTGGCCGCGCCGAAGGCGGCACCGGTCCCAGTGGCGGCGCCGGCCGCTGCAGTGCCGTTGCCCGCAGTGGCCGCGCCGGCCACGGCCCTGCTCGGCGATCGCCCCGAGCAGCGCGTGCCGATGTCGCGCCTGCGCGCGCGCGTGGCTGAGCGCTTGCTGCAGTCGCAATCCACCAATGCCATCCTCACCACCTTCAACGAGGTCAACATGGCGCCGGTGATGGACATGCGCAAGCGCTTCCAGGAGCGCTTCGAAAAAGAGCACGGCGTGAAGATCGGCTTCATGAGCTTTTTCGTCAAGGCGGCCGTGGCGGCGCTGAAGAAGTACCCGCTGCTCAACGCCAGCGTCGACGGCACCGACATCGTCTACCACGGCTACTTCGACATTGGTATCGCGGTGGGTTCGCCGCGTGGCCTGGTGGTGCCGATCCTGCGCAACGCCGACCAGATGAGCTTCGCCGACATCGAGAAGAAGATCGCCGAATTCGGTGCCAAGGCGCGCGACGGCAAGCTGTCGATGGATGACCTGACCGGCGGCACCTTCTCCATCAGCAACGGCGGCGTTTTCGGCTCGATGCTGAGCACGCCGATCATCAATCCGCCGCAATCGGCGATCCTCGGCGTGCACGCCACCAAGGAGCGCGCCGTGGTCGAGAACGGGCAGGTCGTGGTACGGCCGATGAACTACCTGGCGATGAGCTACGACCACCGCATCATCGACGGGCGCGAGGCCGTGCTCGGCCTGGTGACCATGAAGGACGCGCTGGAAGACCCGGCGCGGCTGCTGTTCGATATCTGAGTCCCCACCCTTGCAAGGAGCGCGTCATGAGCCTGGTCGATGAACTGACCCGCCTGGAGGAAATGCGCGCACGGGGCACCCTGTCCGAGGACGAGTTCCAGCGTGCCAAGGCACGCCTGATCGACGCGCAGGCCGCGCCGCCAACGCCTGCCGCCGCGGCCATCAACCGGCTGCGGCGCAGCCGCAGCGACAAGTGGCTCGGCGGGGTGTGTGCCGGTATCGGCCAGGTCAGCGGCATCGATGCCTGGATCTGGCGCCTGATGTTCGCACTGTTGTTCATGTTCGGCGGCACCGGAGCGGTGGCCTATCTGTTGTTGTGGATCTTCGTGCCGCTCGAAGACTGACGCATTCAACCATTCAATCACCATGTCAAAGAACTTCGACGTCGTCGTCATCGGCGGCGGCCCCGGCGGGTACATCGCCGCCATCCGTGCCGCGCAACTCGGCCTGAACACCGCCTGCATCGATGACTGGAAGAACGCCCAGGGCGGCCCCGCCCCGGGCGGCACCTGCACCAACGTGGGCTGCATCCCGAGCAAGGCGCTGCTGCAGTCCAGCGAGCACTTCGAGCAGGCTTCTCATCACTTTGCCGAGCACGGCATCGGCCTCAGCCAGCTGAGCATCGACGTGGGCAAGATGGTCGGCCGCAAGGACCTGGTGGTCAAGCAAAACAACGACGGCATCCTCTACCTTTTCAAGAAGAACAAGGTCAGCTTCTTTCATGGCCGCGGCTCCTTCGTGAAGGCGGCCGACGGCGGCTATGAAATCGCCATTGCCGGGGACAAGCCGGATGTCTTGATTGGCAAGCAGGTCATCGTGGCCACCGGGTCGAACGCGCGCGCATTGCCCGGCGCCGAATTCGACGAGGAGCGCATCCTGTCGAACGATGGCGCGTTGCGCATCGGCGCGGTGCCGAAGACGCTGGGCGTGATCGGCTCCGGCGTCATCGGCCTGGAAATGGGCTCGGTATGGCGGCGGCTGGGCGCGCAGGTGACGGTGCTCGAAGCCTTGCCGACCTTCCTGGGTGCGGTGGACGAGCAGATCGCCAAGGAGGCGCACAAGGTCTTCACCAAGCAGGGCTTGAAGATCCACCTGGGCGTGAAGATCAGCCAGGTGAAGACGGGCAAGAAGGGCGTGACGGTGAGCTATGCCGACGCCGCGGGCACCGAACAGACGCTGGAGTGCGACAAGCTCATCGTCTCGATCGGCCGCGTGCCCAACACCACCGGGCTGAATGCCGAAGGTGTGGGCCTGAAGCTCGACGAACGCGGCTTCGTCGCGGTCGACGATGACTGCCGCAGCAACCTGCCCAATGTCTGGGCGGTGGGCGACGTCGTGCGTGGCCCGATGTTGGCGCACAAGGCCGAGGAGGAGGGCGTAGCCGTGGCCGAGCGCATCGCCGGCCAGCACGGGCATGTCGACTTCAACACCGTTCCGTGGGTCATCTACACCAGCCCGGAGATTGCCTGGGTCGGCCAGACCGAACAGCAACTCAAGGCTTCAGGACGTGCCTACCGAGCCGGCACCTTCCCGTTCATGGCCAACGGGCGGGCGCGCGCGCTCGGCGACACCACCGGCATGGTGAAGATGCTGGCCGACGCCGCGACCGATGAGATCCTGGGTGTACACGTCATTGGCCCGATGGCCAGCGAGCTGATTGCCGAGGCGGTTGTGGCGATGGCGTTCAAGGCCAGCTCGGAAGACATAGCCCGCATCTGCCATGCCCATCCGAGCTTGAGTGAAGCCACCAAGGAAGCGGCGCTGGCCGTGGACAAGCGCACGCTGAACTTCTGATCCTGCCGATGGCCGTCCGCGAGCTGTACGAACGCAGGCTGGCCGAGCGCGGCTATAGCGCCGATGCAGCGCAGTTGCGGGCCATCGATGCCCTGGAGCGCTGCGAGAACGAATGGCAGGGCTACCTGCGCCGGCGTGGCAACGCGCTGGCCAAGATGATCAATCGGCCGCCGATTCCGCGCGGGGTCTACATGTACGGCGGAGTCGGCCGCGGCAAGAGCTTCCTGATGGACTGCTTCTACCAGTCGGTGCCGCTGAAGCGCAAGACGCGCCTGCACTTCCACGAGTTCATGCGCGAGGTGCACCGCGAACTGCAGGACCTGCGCGGCACGGTCAACCCGCTCGATGAACTGGGCCGGCGCATCGCCCGGCGCTTCCGCCTGATCTGCTTCGACGAGTTCCATATTGCCGACGTCACGGACGCGATGATCCTGCACCGGCTGCTGGAGGCCTTGTTCGCCAATCGCGTCAGCATCGTCACCACGTCGAACTTTCGCCCCGACGCGCTGTACCCGAACGGGTTGCATCGCGAACGCATCCTGCCGGCCATCGAACTGCTCGAGCGCCAGCTCGAGGTGCTGGACGTGGACGCCGGCACCGACTACCGGCAACGCACGATGGACCAGGTCGAGGTCTATCACACGCCGCTGGGTGCCGAGGCCGACAGCTTGATGCTTTCTGTCTTCGAGCGCCTGGCCGAGGCGCGCGATGAGGACCCGCTGTTGCGCATCGAACAACGCGAGCTGCGCGCCCGGCGGCGGGCCGGCGGCGTGATCTGGTTCGACTTTGCGCAGCTTTGTGGCGGACCGCGCTCGCAGAACGACTACCTCGAGTTGGCCTCGCGCTTCCACACCGTGCTGCTGTCGAACGTGCCGGCGATGTCGCCGCGGCTGGCCAGCGAGGCGCGGCGCTTCACCTGGCTCGTCGACGTGCTGTACGACCGGCAGGTCAAGCTGATCCTGTCGGCCGCGGTGCCGCCCGAACAGCTGTACACCGAAGGACCGCTGTGCCACGAGTTTCCGCGCACCGTCTCGCGCCTGACCGAGATGCAAACGGCGCAGTACCTGGCGTTGACGCGGCGCAACGTGGACACGGGGCTGACGTGAGCCGCGACGGCCTGGTGCGGCTGCTGCTGTTGACACTGGCCGCAGCCTGGGCGGGGGGGCCTGCGATGGCTGCCGAGCCGGCTGCCGCTGCGACCGAGCGCGAACAGATCCGCCTCGAGCGCGCGGCCGTCGAGGCCCGCTACAAGCAGGGCGAATTTGCCTGCCGCGAGCGCTTCGCCGTCACCGCCTGCGTCACCGAGTTGCAGACCCAGCGGCGCGAAGCACTCGCCGCCCTGCGCCTGCGCGAGATCGAACTCGACGAAACCAAGCGCAAGGCAGAGGCGGAGGAGAACGCCCGGCGGCTGGAGGCGAAACGCGCCGCGGCACTGAGCAAGCCAAGACCCGAGCCTCACCCTGAGCCCGCGGCGGGCGCCAGCGCCGCGCGCTCCGCCGCTTCTGCGGCCTCGGCGCCGAGCGAGCGGGCGCGGCGCCGTTCGAAGACCGCCGACGACGCTGCGGCTGCGGCGGCGCGCGCCACCGCGCAACAGCGCCGCGCCAGCGAGGCGGCGGCCCACCGGGAGGCGGTGGAGCAGCGCAACGCGGAACGGGCTGCGCGCGGCAAGAAGTCGACCCCGCTGCCAATACCTGCACCGTTGCCGCCTGCCAGCGCGGCGTCGCGATGAATGCGCCGCGTCGCGGGTCGGTCGCGGCGCGGCGGCGCTTGATCAGGCCAGAGGATCGATGCGCAGGATGGCCAGCGACAGGTTGTCGCCACCGCCGCGCGCGCGCTGGCGGGCCTTGTTGATGAGCATCTCGCTGGCTTCGCGCGGAGGCAGCGCGTGCAAGATCGCGCCCATCTCCTTGGGCGTGAAGTAGTGCCACAGGCCATCGCTGCAGGCGAGCAGCGCATCACCGAACTCCAGATGTTCGATCTGCGACAACGAGATCGGCGGGTCCTGGTGCGTGCCCAGGCAGCCGGTCAGCAGGTTGCCCTGCGGATGGGTCAGGGCCTCGTCCTCGGTGAGCTTGCCGTCGTCGATGAGGCGTTGCACGAAGGAATGGTCGGTGGTGCGCATCGCCATCTCCGGCCCGCGGAAGTGGTACACCCGCGAGTCGCCGGCGTGCGCGATGCCACATTCCCGCGAGGGGTCGACCAGGAAGGCCGCCAGCGTGCTGTGAGGCTCTTCCTCGGCAGTGATGGCCGTCAGCTTGATCATCAGGTGTGACTCCATCACCACCTGGCGCAGCGTGCTGCAGGCATCGTCCTTGGCCGGTACATAACGCTCGAAGATCTGGCGTGCCGTCAGCATCACCTGGTCGGCCGCCTTGCGCCCGCCGCTCTTTCCGCCCATGCCGTCGGCCAGCACGCCCAGGGCGCAGCCCGGCACGCGGCCATGGGCAATGACCTGCACCTGGTCTTGCTGGTAGGCGCGGTCACCGCGGTGCAAGCCGGTGGCCGCCGAAATTCGGAACGCCTGTTCTGGTGCATTCATGGCTGCGAATATAAACTCCGGCCCATGACTCAAAGTCTGCAAATGGATGACAACTTGCACTCGGTTCAGCGGCAATTGATCGAATTGCGCATGGAACACGCAGATATGGACGACATGATCGACCGCATTGCGCTGACCCTGCCGCACGACGACCTGGCGCTGCGCCGCTTGAAGAAGCGCCGGCTGCTGCTGCGCGACCAGATTTCGCGTCTCGAACTGGAGCTCGATCCTCCGACGCCGGCTTGAACGCGCGGCCCGCGGGTACGCCCGGCGAGCCGGGCGCGATGCATCCTTCGCTGCAGGAACAAGTCGCGATCGCCTTCGCCAGCGACGGCCCGCTGGCGCGCAGCGACCCCAATCTGGCGCAGCGCGAGGTGCAGCAGCGCTTGGCGCAGCAGGTGGCCCGGGCCATCGATCAGCGTGGCGCCCTGGTGGCCGAAGCGGGCACCGGCGTGGGCAAGACCTTTGCGTACCTGGTCCCCTTGCTGCTGTCGGGCCGCCGTGCGCTGGTCAGCACCGCCACCAAGAGCCTGCAGGACCAGCTCTTCCTGCGTGACCTGCCACGCCTTTGCGCGGCCTTGGAGCTGCCGCTGACGCTGGCGCTGCTGAAGGGTCGCTCGAGCTACCTGTGCCTGCAACGCCTGCAGCAGGCGCGCCAGGGTGCGGACCTGCCGGACCGCTGGGCGGTGCGCACGCTGGCGCGGGTGGAGACCTGGTCGCAGGCCACCCGAAGCGGCGATCTGGCCGAACTCGACGGCCTGGACGATCGCTCGCCAGTCATTCCGCTGGTGACCTCGACACGGGACAACTGCCTGGGCAGCGAATGCCCCAAGTTCAAGGCCTGCCACGTGATGCAGGCACGGCGCGAGGCCATGGCCGCCGACCTGGTGGTGGTGAACCATCACCTGTTTTTTGCCGACATGGCGTTGCGCGACAGCGGTGTGGCCGAGTTGCTGCCCACCGTGGACGTGGCCGTGTTCGACGAGGCGCACCAGCTGGTCGAGGCCGGCGTGCAGTTCCTCGGCACCACGCTGGGCACGGCGCAGCTCATCGATTTTGCGCGCGACCTGGTCGCCATCGGGCTGCAGCAGGCGCGCGGTCTGCGCGACTGGAATCACCTGGCCGCCAGCCTGGAACTGGCGGCGCGCCAGTTGCGGCTGCTTTGTGCCGGGCCCATGCGCGAGCATCGCGGCCTGCTCAAGCTGCGCTGGGACGAGCGAGCGCGATCGCAGGAATGGGCTCCGGGGATGGCGGGCTTGGCCACGGCGGCCCAGGCGGTGGCGCAGGCGCTGGCTGATATGAAGGCCATCGGGCCGGACTTCGACAAGCTCGAGCAGCGCGCGTTGGCGATTCAGGAACTGGCCGAGCGCTTCGTGCAGCCGGCCGCTGAGGGCCATGTGCGCTGGATCGACCTGTCGCCCCAGCAGGCGCGGCTGGTTGAATCGCCGCTGGACATCCGCAAGATGCTCAGCGAGCAGCGCCAGGCCGCGCCGAAGGCCTGGGTCTTCACTTCCGCGACGCTCGGCGACGACGATCGCCTGAGCTGGTTCACTGCGTCCACCGGCCTGGAGGACGCGGCGACGCTGCGTGTGGGCAGCCCCTTCGACTATCCGGCCCATGCGCGACTGTGGGTGCCGCTACCCTTTCCGAAGCCGAACGACACCGCCCATCCAGCGGCGGTGGGAGCGTTGGCGGCGCGTTGCGCCAAGGCGCTGGGCGGACGCACCTTCGTGCTCACCACCACGCTGCGCGTACTGCCGCTGATTGCCGAAGCACTGCGCCAGGCCCTGCTGAACGAGGGCATGGCCATGGAGCTGCTGGTGCAGGGCAGCCAGCCCAGACGTGCGTTGCTGCAACGCTTCGGCAACGGGCGCGCCTGTGTGCTCGTGGGCTCGCAGAGCTTCTGGGAAGGCATCGACGTGCCCGGCGACGCGCTGCAATGCGTGCTCATCGACAAACTGCCTTTTCCGCCGCCGAACGATCCGCTGGTCGAGGCGCGCGTGCGGCAGATCGAAGCGCGTGGCGGCAACGCCTTCAACGAATACTTCGTCGCCGAAGCCGCCGTGTCACTGAAGCAGGGCGCGGGCCGCCTGATCCGAAGCGAAAGCGATCGCGGTCTGCTGGTGGTGTGCGACCCGCGCATGCGGCAGATGAACTACGGCGCCCGGCTGCGTGCCGCGTTGCCGCCGATGACCGAACTGGTGCAGGAGGCTCAGGCCCTGGACTGGCTGGGCGAACTGTCGCTGGCGCACTGAGGTAGCAACCGCAGCTCGACCTCAGTTCCAGATATGCCACCAGGCCTTGCCGGTCTTGCGCAAGCCCTGGCTCGGGAAGCTGCTGTTCGGAAAGTTCTTTTGGAACACCCGGTTCGCATCGTCGCGCAGCGTGTCCAGGCTGAGTCGGTCGTAGCTCTGCACCATGATGTACAAGGCTTCCTCGGTGGCCGGTGCGCCCTGAAAGTCGACCAGCACCTGCTGCGCCCGGTTTGCCGCCGCCACGTAGGCGCCGCGGCGGAAGTAGTAGCGCGCGACATACAACTCATAGTCGGCCAGCGAGTTGACGATGTAGTCCATGCGCGCGCGCGCATCCTCGGCATAGGCCGAGTCCGGGAACTGGTCGACGAGTTGCTTGAAGGCCTGGTAGGCGTCGCGCGAGGCGCGCTGATCGCGCTCCGCAAGGTCTTGACCGGCCAGGCTGCCCATCACACCGATGTCGTCATTGAAGTTGATCACGCCGCGCAGGTACAGCGCATAGTCGAGCGCCGGGCTCGACGGGTTCAGCTTGATGAAACGTTCGATCGTGGACAGCGCCTGCGCGCGCTCGCCGCTGCGCCAATAGGCATAGGCCAGGTCGAGCTGGGCCTGTTGCGCCAGCAGGGTGCCGGCGGCGCGGCCTTCGACACGTTCGAGGGTCTTGATGGCCTTGTCGTAGGCGCCGGTGGCGATGTCGTCCTTGGCCTCTGCATACAATTGTTCCACCGCCGAGGTCGCGGCGGGTGGTTGTGGCTTGGAACTGCTGCAGCCCGAAAATGCCAGGCCTACCAACAGCAGCACGGCACACAAGCGCCCAACATGAAATACGGTCATTGACATGGTCGCACCGGCGGCGCCAGTGTCGGCAGGGAAAGGGGAGGCCACGAATTATAGGGAGCCCCCCGATGCGCTTCGCGTGCAGGCCGGCGACGAACTGCCCGGCGCCGCCGACGAGTCGGTCGAGGCCTTCGAGTTGCGACAGCTGATCGTCGGCGCGGACTGCCACGGGCAACGTCTCGACAAGGCGCTGGTCCAACTGGCGCCGGAGTTCTCCAGGAACCATCTGCAGTCGCTGGTGGAGCGCGGGCATGTGCGGCTGGACGATCGACGCGCCAGCGTGGTGGCGCGCCGTCTGCACGCCGGGCAGCGGCTGCAGGTCGAACTGGTGCCAACGGACGAGAGTCGCGCCTTCACCGCCATGCCCATGGCGCTGGACATCGTGTTCGAAGACGCCGAGCTGATGGTGCTGAACAAGCCGGCCGGCCTGGTAGTACACCCGGCGCCCGGCAACTGGTCCGGCACCTTGCTCAACGCTCTGCTGGCGCGCCACGCCGTCGCGGCCAGTCTGCCGCGTGCCGGCATCGTGCACCGGCTCGACAAGGACACCTCGGGCCTGATGGTGGTGGGCAAGACGCTCGCGGCCGTGACCGCGCTGTCGCGCGCCATCGCCGCCCGCGAGGTACAGCGCCGCTACGTGGCGCTGGCACACGGCCGGGTGGACCCGGCCGAACAGTCGATCGGGCTGGCCATCGGGCGCGACCCGGTGTCGCGCATCCGCATGGCCGTGCTCGCGTCGGGCAAGCCGGCGAGAACCGATGTGAAGCGGCTGGCCAGCCATGACGGTTTCAGTGCGCTGGCCTGCACGCTGCACACCGGACGCACTCACCAGATCCGCGTGCACCTGGCCGCCATCGGCCACCCGCTGGTGTCCGATGCGCTGTATGGCGGCGCCCCGGCGCTGGACATGTTGCGCCAGGCCCTGCACGCCACCCACCTGCGGCTGCAGCACCCGACCCGGGGCGAATGGCTGGAATTCGACTGCCCGCCGCCGGCCGACTTTGCTGCGGCCTGGGCTCGCGTCGTGAATCCTTGACGCGGCCTGTCGCGGAGCTGGCGACAGACGGCGCTACAATCGCCGGAAACTGGCGCTGCGCCCGCAGCCGGATCACCGAAACCGGGCCGCAAGACTCGCCACTCAGCCGCTGCCGATGTGCTGGTCTTCCGGATGACTGAAGACAACGGGCAGCCTGCTCTCACGCGGTTCACTTTGCGTTCGATCCACGGCCGATGCATTGCTGGCCGATTGCCGGGACTGGCCCAGATTTCAGCCGCCACGATGCCGCGGCCCAACCCACAAGCAAGTTGTCCATGAATACACAGGATGCAAAACGCGTCCTCGAGACCGCGCTGATCTGCGCGCAGGCGCCCTTGCCGCTGCGCGACCTGATGGCGCTGTTCGATCAACAGGTTGGCGCCGATACCTTGCGCACCTTGCTCGATGAGCTGGCCCACGACTGGCAGGACCGCGGTTGTGAGCTCGTGCCGCTCGCTTCGGGCTGGCGCTTCCAGAGCCGCTCCGAGATGCGCGAATACCTGGAGCGCCTGAACCCCGAAAAGCCGATGCGCTATTCCCGCGCTGCCATGGAAACGCTGGCCATCATCGCCTACCGACAGCCGGTAACGCGCGGCGACATCGAGGACATCCGAGGTGTCGGTGTCACCACGCAGATCATCAAGGCGCTCGAAGACCGTGGTTGGATCGAGACCATCGGCTACCGCGAGACCGCTGGCCGCCCCGCGCTGTACGCCACGACGCGCCACTTTCTCGATGACCTGGGTCTGGCCAGCCTGGACCAGCTGCCATCGGTGATGAGTGGCGACGGCTCCATGGCGCCGATCGGCGACACGCTGCAGGCGCAACCGTCGCTGCTCGATGTCCCGATGCCGGGGCCCGAGGCGTCGGCCGAAATGAGCGCTGCGCCGATGCCACCACAAGAGGTGCTCCCCCTTGACTCCACCCCCAGCAACGCATGAACCCACAAGATCCCGATAAGCCAGTACTGCCGGAAGTGGCGGCTGACTCGGCAGGCGCCACTGCCCCGCAGGACGCGGTGCTCACGGTCGCGAAGCGTCGGCGCGCGCCGCGCAAGAAATCGACTGGGGCCGGCACCGAAGGGCCGCAGATTGAGGCAGGCGCGGCATCCGAGGCGAGGGTGGACTCTGTGCCGCCGGCATCGGTCGAGGCCGCAGCCTTGTCGACGACGATGTCTGTGGGGCCCGCCACGGAGGGCGAGGCGGCAGCCCAGGAGTCCGGGAGCGAGCCGCAGCTTGCGAACCTTGCCGGGGCCTCGGCCATCGGAGCGGGCGCCCAAGGCCGCGAAGGCCCGCGCCGCAGTCGCAACCGGCGGCGCGGACGGCGTGGCGGCGATGCGGCACGCGATCCGGCAAGCACCAGCATGGACGATGGTGCGCCCGACACGTCGGAGGCTGCGACAGCCGAGGTCCGTGTCCACCTGCCGCAGCCCGAAGTGGGCGAAGTCTTCGCCAACCTGCTGTCCGGCGCGTTCGACGCCGAGCCGGCCGTCGTCGACGCCGAGGTTTCGGCGCTGGCCCCGACCAAGCGCGTGTTGGCTGCCGAGCCCGATGCGCCGAAGCTGCAGAAGGTGCTGGCCCAGGCCGGCATCGGCTCGCGCCGCGACATGGAGCAACTGGTCCAGGAAGGTCGCATCACCGTCAACGGCGAACCCGCGCATGTCGGCCAGCGCATTTCCTTCGGCGACCAGCTGCGCATCGACGGCAAGGTCATCAAGGCGCGCATTGCGCCGCCGCCGCCGCGCGTGCTGGCTTATCACAAGCCGGCCGGCGAGGTGGTCACCCACGACGACCCGCAACACCGGCCCACGGTATTCCGGCGCCTGCCGCGGCTGGCCCAGGGCAAGTGGCAGTCGGTCGGGCGGCTGGACATGAACACCGAGGGCCTGCTGCTGTTCACCAATTCAGGCGAACTCGCCAACCAGCTGATGCACCCGCGTTTCGGCATCGAGCGCGAGTATGCGGTGCGTGTGCTCGGCGTGGTCGATGCAACCGAGCGTGAGCGGCTTCTTCAGGGTGTGGAGATCGATGGCCAGACCGCAGCCTTCAAGAGCATCGAGGACGGTGGCGGCGAAGGCGCCAACCGCTGGTACCGGGTGGTCATCACCGAAGGCCGCAACCGTGAGGTGCGCAAGCTTTTCGAGGCAGTGGGCCACGCGGTCAGTCGGCTGATTCGCGTGCGCTACGGGTCGGTGGTGCTGCCCCGCGGCCTTCGCCGCGGGCTGTGGGTCGATCTGGATGAGGTGGATGTATGGACGCTGCGCCGCATGGCCAAGCCGAATGCCCGTCCTCCTGGCAATGGCGTCGAAGCGCGGGAAGCCGAAGCCGGACAGCCGCGAGCCGATGGCGAGCGGCGGGGCCGCCGCGGCGGTCGCAAGGGCCGCAACGATCGGCGTCGCGAAGGGCCGGATCGCCCACCTCGGATCGAAGGCCCAGTGTCGTTTGAACGTGGGCCGCGCATAGACCGTGGCGAGCGGCCGGATCGGCCCGAGCGCGGCGAGGGTGGCCCAATCCCGAACCCGTTGCAGCAGACCTTTGACAAGCGGGCGATCCAGCAGGCGCGTGCCCAGCGTGAGATCAACGAGGACGGCCCGATTCCGAACCCGCTGCAGCAGACCTTCGACAAGCGCGCGATCCAGCAGGAGCGCACGCGTCGAGTCGAGATCAGCGAGGATGGACCGATCCCCAACCCGCTGCAGCAGACCTACGACAAGCGTTTCGTGCAGAAGGCGCCGGGGTCGAATTCCGGACGGGGTGGCGCCGGTGGCAGGAAGAAGGGCGGCGCTGCACCGCGCCAGCCCGACCCGATGCAAACGGCAGTCGGCTACATCGGCGCCGATGCGTTTACGCGCAAGGCCGCCGGCCGCGGCGGCCGCCCGGGCGGGGCACGGGGCAAGGCCGGACGCGGTGGGCGCGGAGGCAGTGGCGGCGGCCGCTAGGAGCCGATCGCCATAGTCCCTGAGCGGGCTGCCAATGCCCGCCGGGTTAGAATGCAAGGCTTTGCCAAGTCCTTGATTCAGGAGAGATTTTTCATGGCCACCGAACGTACCCTGTCGATCATCAAGCCCGACGCCGTGGCGAAGAATGTGATCGGCCAGATCTACGCCCGCTTCGAATCCGCCGGCCTGAAGATCGTCGCCGCGCGTTTGGCGCACTTGTCGCGTGCCGAGGCTGAAGCCTTCTATGCGGTGCACAAGGCCCGGCCGTTCTTCAACGACCTGGTCAGCTTCATGATCTCTGGCCCGGTGATGATTCAGGTGCTGGAAGGCGAGGGCGCCATCGCGCGAAATCGCGAGCTGATGGGCGCCACCGACCCGAAGAAGGCCGAGAAGGGCACGATCCGCGCCGACTTCGCCGACAGCATCGATGCCAACGCGGTGCACGGTTCCGACGCTGCCGAGACCGCGGCGGTGGAGATCGCCTTCTTCTTCCCGGCGATGGGCATCTACAGCCGCTGACGGCGGCACGCGACGGCCTGCAGCGCATGGGCGCGGTCAACCTTCTCGACTTCGATCTCGACGGCCTGGCAGCCTACTGCGACGGCCTCGGGGAGAAGCGCTTTCGCGCGCAGCAGCTGTTGCGCTGGCTGCATCAGAAGGGCGAGCCGGACTTCTCGCGCATGTCCGATCTGGCGCGCTCGCTGCGCGACAAGCTCACTGGCGTGGCAATGGTGCAGGCGCCGAGGCTGATCAGCGAACAAGCCTCGGCCGATGGCACCCTCAAGTGGTTGTTCGACGTGGGCCAGGGCAACGCGGTCGAGACCGTGTTCATCCCCGAGAACGAACGCGGCACGCTGTGTGTGTCGTCGCAGGCCGGATGTGCGGTGGGCTGCCGTTTCTGCGCAACAGGCCACCAGGGATTCAGCCGCAACCTGAGCACGGCCGAGATCGTCGGTCAGCTGTGGTTTGCCGAACGCCGGCTGCGCGAGCGGCTGCAGCTGTCTGACGGCGACCGCGCCATCAGCAACGTGGTGATGATGGGCATGGGCGAACCGCTGCAGAACTACGCAGCGCTGCTGCCGGCGCTGCGCGTGATGCTCGACGACCATGCCTACGGCCTGTCGCGACGCCGGGTCACCGTGTCGACCTCGGGTGTGGTGCCGATGATCGACCGGCTGCGCGACGATTGCCCGGTGGCACTGGCGGTGTCGCTGCACGCGCCGAACGACGCGCTGCGCAACGAACTGGTGCCGCTGAACCGCAAGTACCCGTTGCACGAGTTGCTGCAGGCCTGCACACGCTACCTGGATGCCGCGCCGCGCGACTTCATCACCCTGGAGTACTGCATGCTGCACGAGGTGAACGACACGCCCGAACTGGCACGCCAGCTGGTGCGGCTGGTGCGTGGACTGGAGGGCGATTCACCTGCACTGCGTTGCAAGCTGAATCTGATCCCCTTCAATCCGTTCCCGGAATCCGGCCTCGCCCGCTCGACGCCGCAGCGCGTGGCGGCCTTTGCCGACGCGCTGCGTGACGCCGGCGTGGTGACCACGGTGCGCAAGACTCGCGGCGACGACATCGCCGCCGCCTGCGGGCAACTGGCTGGCGAGGTGCAGGACCGCACGCAGGTGCAGCAACGATTGCGCCGCGAACCGATCCGCATCCATGCCGCGGCCGGGGGCGCGCGATGACACGCCTCGGTGCCATTGGGGTGCCCTTCCTTGCGGCCTGCCTGCTGATGGCCTTGGCCGCCTGCACCAGCACCGTCACCAGCACCGAGGCCAAGGCCGATGCCAGGGCGACGCCGACGCCGCCGGATGCGGAGTCGTTGAAGCGCAACGCCGGCGTGCGCCTCGAGCTGGCCAGCCTGTATTTCAGCCGCGGGCAGTTCAACACCGCGCTGGACGAGATCAAGCTCGCCATCCAGGCCGACCCGAACAATGGCGCCGCCTACAACCTCAGCGGCCTGATCTACGCGGCGCTCGGCAACATGGCGCAAGCGGATGCCAGCTTCCAGCGTGCGCTGCAGATCAACCCGCGTGACGCCGACACGATGAACAACTACGGCTGGGTGCTGTGCCAGAACCAGCGCTACAAGGAGGCGGACGTGCAGTTCCAGCAGGCGCTGGTGCAGCCCAACTATCGTGGCGCCGCCAGGACGCTGCGCGTGATGGGGATCTGCCAAGCGCGCGACAACCGGCTCGACGATGCCGAAGCCTCGCTGATGCGTTCATACCAGATCGACCCGAGCAGCGCCGAGACGGCATACACCCTGGCCGATGTCCAGTATCGCCGCGGCGCCTACGACCGCGCGCGCTTCTATGTCGACCGCGTCAACAAGTCGACTGAGCAATCCAATGCGCAGACGCTTTGGCTGGGGGCACGCATCGAATACAAACTAGGCAATCGCGCGCTGGCTTTCGGCCTGGGTGACCAACTGCGAAAGCGCTATCCGCAGTCACCGGAAACGCTGGCCTTCGAACAGGGCCGCTTCAATGACTGAGCTCCAGAGCGCGGCAGCCGGCGCCCCAGGCTCGAGCGCCGGTGCGCTGCTGCGCGCCGCGCGCGAGCGGCAGGGCCTGCACATTGCGGCGTTGGCCGCGGCCATCAAGATCCCGCAGCGCAAGCTCGAGGCGCTGGAGGCCGACCGCTTCGACGAGCTGCCCGACGCCACCTTCACGCGTGCGCTGGCCATCACGGTGTGTCGCGCGCTGAAAGCAGACGCCGCGCCGGTGCTGGCACAGTTGCCGCCGCTGCCGCAGGCCGGCCGCAGGGGCCTGGCTGCAGCCGCCGGTGGCTTGAACGCCCCCTTCCGCGAACGGCCGGGCCGCGGCGACCCGGCCGAGTTCAGCCCTCTTAGGCATCCGTTGTCCTGGGCCGCATTGGCGGTGCTGGTGGCGGCCGCAGCCGTCTTCTTGCTGCCGTCCGGCTGGTGGCAGGCCTACTGGCCCGGCAATGCCGGCACGCAGGCGCCGGCGGTGCCGGCCTCGGCCGCAGCGTCGGCTGCCGCGGCCGCCTCGACGCCGGCCGCATCGGCAGACCATGTGGCCGCCGCGTCGGCTTTGGCACCTGCAGGCGCGGCCTCGGTGGCCGTGGTGGAGGTGGTGCATTCGGTGCCTTCCGCCGATGCCGGCGCCAGTGCCGTGGCCGACAGCGCCGGCGGGGTGGCTGTGCTGCGCGCCACCGATGCCACCTGGGTCGAGGTGGTGGATGCCGGTGGGCAGGTGCTGGTGCAGCGCTTGCTGCAGCCCGGCGAAAGCCTGGGCCTCGATGGGAAATTGCCCTTCAAGCTGAAAATCGGCAACGCTGCGGCCACGCAACTGCAGTTCCGGGGGCAGGACGTGGACCTGGCCCCGGTCACGCGCGACAACGTGGCCCGCCTCGAACTGAAGTGAAGCGCGAGCCATGAACCCCGAGCCGTTCGCCGACGCGATCCTGCCCGCTAGGATGGGCCCGCGGCGCACGCGCCAGGCCGTGGTGCGCTGGGGCACCCATGCGCTGACGATCGGTGGCGACGCGCCGGTGCGCGTGCAGGCCATGACCAACACCGACACGGTGGACGTGATCGGCACGGCGATTCAGGTGAAGGAACTGGCCCAGGCCGGCTCGGAGCTGGTGCGCATCACCGTCAACACGCCCGAGGCGGCCGAGGCCGTGCCGCACATCCGCGAGCAGCTCGACCGCATGGGCATCGTCGTGCCGCTGATCGGCGATTTCCACTACAACGGGCATCGCCTGCTGACCGACTACCCCGCGATGGCCCTTGCGCTGAGCAAGTACCGCATCAACCCGGGCAACGTCGGCAAGGGCGACAAGCGCGACCGCCAGTTCGCGCAGATGATCGAGGTGGCCATGCGCCACGACAAGGTGGTGCGCATCGGCGTCAACTGGGGCAGCCTCGACCAGGAGCTGCTGGCCGCGCTGATGGACGAGAACGCCGCACGCGCCGAGCCCTGGGACGCCAAGTCGGTGATGTACCAGGCGCTGGTGCAAAGCGCGCTCGCGTCAGCCGACCATGCGCGCGAACTGGGCATGAACCCCGACCAGATCATCATCAGCTGCAAGGTCAGCGGCGTGCAGGACCTGATCACCGTGTATCGCGCGCTGCATGCGCGCTGCGACTATGCGCTGCACTTGGGGCTTACCGAGGCCGGCATGGGCACGAAGGGCACGGTGGCTTCGGCCGCGGCGCTGTCGGTGCTGCTGCAGGAAGGCATCGGTGACACCATCCGCGTCAGCCTGACGCCGCAGCCGGGCGAATCGCGCACGCAGGAGGTGGTGATCGCGCTGGAGATTCTGCAGTCGCTGGGCCTGCGCAACTTCAACCCCAGCGTCACCGCGTGCCCGGGCTGCGGCCGCACCACCAGCGAAACCTTCCAGGTGCTGGCCAAGCGCATCGACGACCACCTGCGCGCGATGATGCCGGTGTGGAAGACGCGCTACCCCGGCGTCGAGAACCTTAAGGTGGCGGTGATGGGCTGCATCGTCAACGGCCCCGGCGAAAGCAAGCATGCCGACATTGGCATCAGCCTGCCCGGCACGGGCGAGGCGCCGGCCGCGCCGGTGTTCATCGACGGCAGCAAGGCGATGACGCTGCGCGGCGAGGGCATCGCCACCGAATTCCACCAGATCGTCGAGGACTACATCGAGCGCAGGTTTGGAACCCCCCCATAGCGCCTTCGGCGCTCCCCCCAGGGGGCGCCGCTAGCGGCCCGGCAAAGCCGGTTCCGCGGCGGCCGCTCGAAAGTCAGTCACGAACACCACCATCCATGGCAGAACAAATCCAGGCCGTCAAAGGCATGAACGACATCCTGCCGCCGGAATCGGCGCGCTGGGAATGGTTCGAGCACAAGGTGCGCGAGCTGATGTTTCGCTACGCCTACCTGAACGTGCGCACGCCGATCGTCGAGCCGACGTCGCTGTTCGTGCGCGGGCTGGGCGAGGTCACCGACATCGTCGAGAAGGAAATGTATTCCTTTGTCGACAGCATGAACGGCGACCCGCTGTCGCTGCGCCCCGAGGCCACCGCCGGCGTGGTGCGCGCGGTCATCGAGCATTCGTTGCTCTATGACGGGGGCAAGCGGCTGTTCTACATCGGCCCGATGTTCAGGCACGAGAAGCCGCAGCGCGGCCGCTACCGCCAGTTCCACCAGGTCGGCGTCGAAGCCCTGGGTTTTGCCGGGCCGGACGTGGATGCCGAGGTCATCCTGATGGCGCGCTCGCTGTGGCGCGACCTGGGCCTGGCCGAGGTTCGGCTGGAGCTCAACAGCCTGGGCCAACCCGAGGAACGGCGCGCGCACCGCGCCGCGCTGGTGCAGCACTTCGAGCGCAGTCGCGAGCTGCTCGATGCCGACGCCCAGCGCCGCCTGCACAGCAACCCGTTGCGCATCCTGGATACCAAGAACCCGGCGATGCAATCATTGGTCGAGGCTGCGCCGAAGCTGATGGACTACCTGGGCGAGGCCTCGCTGAAGCACTTCGATGCCGTGCGTGCGGTGCTCGACGCGGTGGGCCAGCCCTATCGCATCAACCCGCGGCTGGTGCGCGGCATGGACTACTACAACCTGACGGTGTTCGAGTGGGTGACCGATCGGCTCGGAGCGCAGGGCACGCTGTGCGGCGGCGGTCGCTACGACGGGCTGTTCGAGCTGATCGGCGGCAAGCCGGCGCCAGCGGTAGGTTGGGGTCTGGGCATCGAGCGCGTGCTCGATCTGCTCAAACAGGAAGGCATCGAACCCGAAGCGCGTGCCTGGGATGCCTATGTCGTGATCCCGGACCCAGCGGCACTGCCACTGGCCACCGCCACCGCCGAGGCGCTTCGCGCTGCGGGCCTGTCGGTGCTGCTGCATGCCGCCGGCAAGGACGGCCCGGGCAGCATGAAGTCGCAGTTCAAGAGAGCGGATGCCAGTGGTGCACGTCACGCCTTGATCTTTGGCGTCGACGAACTGAGTCGCGGCGAAGTCTCGATCAAGCCGCTGCGCGACGCGGCAGCAGCACAGCGCACACGCCCGCTGCCCGATGTCGACGCCTGGGCGCACGAACTGCGCAACGCATAATCCAGCCCTCTTTGCACCTGATCCGTTCGAAGGACCCATGGCCACACCCTTAGACCTGCAGGAGCAGGAACAGCTCGACGCCCTCAAGGCCTTCTGGAAGCAGTACGGCAACCTCATCACCTGGGCTCTGGTCGCCGCGTTGGCGGTGTATGCCGGCCTGAATGGTTGGAAATGGTGGCAGCGCGAGCAGTCCGCAAAGGCCGGTGCGTTGTACGAACAACTGCAGATCGCCGCTCAGAGCGGCGACGCGCAGCGTGCCGGGCAGGTCTTCGGCGATCTGAAGGAGCGTTATCCACGCACCGTGTTTGCCGAACAAGGCGGGCTGCTGGCGGCGCGCGTGCAGTTCGATCGCGGCCAAGTCGACGCCGCCAAAGCCAGCCTGAGCTGGGTGGCCGAGAACGCGGGCGAAGACGAGTACAAGACAGTGGCGCGCTTGCGGCTGGCCGGGCTGCTGATGCAGGCCAAGGACTACGACGCGGCCCTGAAGCAGCTTGATGCGGCCAAGGCGCCCACTTTCGAGGCCCTGGTGGCCGACCGCCGCGGGGACGTGCTGCTGGCCCAGGGCAAGGCGGCCGAAGCGCGCGCTGCCTATCAGGTGGCGTGGAAGGCGATGGACGACAAGCTCGAGTACCGCCGACTGATCGACGCCAAGCTCACCGCGCTGGGCGCGGCGCCGCAGGCCGCGTCGGCTGTTTCGGCACAGGCGTCGGGGGCATTGAAGTGAACCCTGCGCGCCACGGCACCCCCGCGCGCTGGGGCGTGGTCTGCCTGGTGCTGGCGTTGCTGGCCGCTTGTGCGGCCGACAAGCCCAAACCTAAACCGTTGGAAGCCGTCACGCCCAAGATCGCCGGCAGGCAGGTCTGGTCGGTCAAGCTGGACAGCGTGCGCTTCCCGTTGTCAGTGGTTGCTCGCGATGGCAACTTTGTCGTCGCCTCGACCGATGGCACCGTGCTGGCACTCGAAGCAAACAGCGGGCGCGAACTCTGGCGTGCCAGTGCCGGAGCGCCCCTGAGCGCGGGCGTGGGCAGCGACGGCCGCTTCAGCGCGGTGGTGACGCGCGATAACAAGCTGGTCACCTTCGATGGCACCAAGGAGCTTTGGAGCGCGCAGTTGAGCTCGCGCGTCAGCACCGCGCCGCTGGTGGGCGGAGAACGTGTGTTCGTGATGGGCGTGGACCGCGCGGTGCACGCCTTCGATGCCCTCGACGGCAAGCGTCTGTGGACGCTGCAACGCCCCGGCGAGGCGCTGACGCTGCTGCACATCGGCGTGCTCACGGCGGTGAAAGGTACGCTCATCGCCGGGCAAGGCCCGCGCCTGGCAGGCATCGATCCCGACCGTGGCACGCTGCGCTGGGAGGTGCCGATCGGCTCTCCCCGTGGCAGCAACGAGGTGGAGCGCTTGGCCGACCTGGTCGGCCCGGCCGTGCGCCTGGGCAACAAGCTGTGCGCCCGGTCCTTCCAGGCGGCGGTGGGCTGTGTCGATGCCGACAGCGGACGCTTGCTGTGGGCGCGCAACACCGGTGGAGTGAACGCGGTGGGCGGCGATGAAGAGCTGATCTTCGGTGCCGACGCGACCGACCGCATCGTGGCCTGGAAGACGGCCAATGGCGAGAATGCATGGACCAGCGAACGCATGCTCTTCCGGGGTTTGAGTGCGCCGGCGAGCATCGGGCCCACGGTGGCCTTCGGCGACTTCGAAGGCCACGTGCACTTTCTAGACCGCAATGATGGCCAGCCGATGCTGCGCCTGTCCACCGATGGGTCGGCGGTGATCGGCCGCCCGGTGCTGTCGGGCACGACGCTGCTGGTGGCCACGCGCAACGGCGGCTTCTACGCCTTCCGGCCGGAGTAGCGCTGCGCCGCATGAAGCCCGTGCTCGCCATCGTCGGCCGGCCCAATGTGGGCAAGTCGACCTTGTTCAACCGCCTGACGAAAAGGCGCGACGCGATCGTGGCCGATTTCGCCGGGCTGACGCGCGACCGGCACTATGGTGACGCCAGTGTCGAGGGGCATGAGTTCATCGTCGTCGACACCGGCGGTTTCGAGCCTGATAGCGCCGGCGGCATCATGCGCGAGATGGCCAAGCAGACGCGCCAGGCGGTGGCCGAGGCCGATGTGGTGGTGTTTGTACTCGACGTGCGTGCCGGCCTCAGCGCCCAGGACCATGACATTGCACGATATCTGCGCGGCACGGCGCGACGGGTGCTGCTGGCGGTGAACAAGGCCGAAGGCATGAGCGATTCGCCGCAGCTGGCCGAGTTCCACGAACTCGGCATGGGCGAGCCGCACCCAATTTCGGCCGCGCACGGCCAGGGCATCCGCAGCCTCGTTGAAGCGGCTTTCGAAGGCCAGGCAGCAGCGGAAGAGCCGCCCGAGGAACCTGCCGCAGACAAACCGATCCGCCTTGCGGTGGCCGGGCGCCCGAACGTCGGCAAGTCGACGCTCATCAATACTTGGCTGGGCGAGGAGAGGCTGGTGGCCTTCGATCAGCCGGGCACGACGCGCGATGCGATCCACGTGCCTTTCGAGCACCATGGCCGGCGCTTCGACCTGATCGACACGGCCGGACTGCGGCGCAAGGGCAAGGTGTTCGAGACCATCGAGAAGTTCTCGGTGGTCAAGACGCTCCAGGCCATTGCCGATGCGAACGTCGTACTGCTGCTGCTGGATGCCACACAGGGTGTCACCGACCAGGACGCGCACATCGCCGGCTACATCCTCGAGTCGGGCCGCGCCGTGGTGCTGGCGGTGAACAAGTGGGACGCGGTGGACGCGTATCAGCGCGAGACGCTGGAGCGCTCGATCGTGCAGCGCCTGGCTTTCCTGAAGTTTGCCCCTGTGTTGCGCATCTCTGCGAAGAAGCGCCAGGGCCTGGGCCCGCTGTGGAAGGCCATCGCCGACGCACATGCCTCGGCGGTGAAGAAGATGCCCACGCCGGTCCTGACACGGCTGCTGCTCGAGGCGGTGCAGCACCAGGCACCCAAGCGTGCTGGCAACTTCCGTCCGAAGCTGCGCTACGCGCACCAGGGCGGCATGAACCCGCCCATCGTCGTGATTCACGGCAATTCGCTCGATCACGTGACCGATGCCTACAAGCGCTACCTCGAAGGGCGCTTTCGCGAGCATTTCAAGCTGGTGGGCACGCCGATGCGGGTGGAGATGCGCTCGTCGAAGAACCCGTTTGCGGATTCGAACTCCTGAGCCAGTGAGCGCCCGCAATCGCTCCGGTGCCCCTGCCGCCAACAGGCATGTTGCAGTGCACAGCGGTGGCGCCGTGCCTGTGATAACGTCCCCCCTCCAAGAACTTTCATCACGGAGCATATCGTGAGCAATAAAGGGCAGTTGCTGCAAGACCCGTTCCTCAACCTGCTGCGCAAGGAGCATGTTCCGGTATCCATCTACCTGGTGAACGGCATCAAGCTTCAGGGACACATTGAGTCCTTCGACCAGTACGTGGTGTTGTTGCGCAACACGGTCACGCAGATGGTCTACAAACACGCCATCTCCACCGTCGTGCCGGGGCGTGCGGTGAACTTCCACGTCAGCGAACCTGGCGAGCAGGCCTGAAGGCGGCTCGGCAGTCACGGCGTTGGCAAGCCAGGTCTTGAGCTCCGCATCCCCTCCGATGGCCGCGGCCGCCAGCGACGCCGTGCGCGTCGTGCTGGTGGGCGTGGATCTCGGCAAGGACGCAGGTTTCGACGCGACGCTCGACGAATTGGCTTTGCTGGCACAGTCGGCTGGCGACGCACCAGTGGCACGCATCATTGCGCGACGCAAGGCGCCTGACGCGGCGCTGTTCGTCGGTTCGGGCAAGGCCGACGAGATCAAGGCCATGGTGCTGGCCACCGACGCGCAGGGCGTGATCTTCGACCAGGCACTGAGCCCGGCGCAGCAGCGCAACCTCGAGCGTCACCTGGGCGTCGCGGTGTCCGACCGCACCGGGGTCATTCTCGACATCTTCGGTGCTCGCGCGCAGAGCCATGAAGGCAAGTTGCAGGTCGAACTGGCGCGACTGAAATATCTGTCGACCCGCTTGGTCAGGCGCTGGTCGCACCTCGAACGCCAGAGCGGCGGCATCGGCCTGCGTGGCGGCCCGGGCGAGGCGCAGATCGAACTCGATCGGCGCATGATCGGCGAGCGCATCAAGTCGGTGGCGGCGCGCCTGGAAAAGGTCAAGCGCCAGCGCGGCACACAACGCAAAGCGCGTGAACGTCGTGGCACCTTCCGCATCTCGCTCGTCGGCTACACCAACGCCGGCAAGTCGACGCTGTTCAACGCGCTGGTCAAGGCGCGTGCGCTGGCAGCCGACCAGCTGTTCGCCACGCTCGACACCACCACGCGCGCTCTGTGGCTGGCGGACGCAGGCTGCTCGGTGTCGTTGTCCGACACGGTGGGCTTCATTCGCGACCTGCCGCACAAGCTGGTCGAGGCCTTCCAGGCCACCTTGCAGGAAGCGGCCGACGCCGACCTGCTGTTGCACGTGGTCGATGCGTCGAGCCCGCACTTGCTGGAGCAGTGCGCTGAAGTCGAGCGTGTGCTCGACGAGATCGGCGCTGCGGCGGTCCCGCAGGTGCTGGTCTACAACAAGTGCGATCGGCTCGAGGCGTCGCGATTGCCGCGGCAGGTGGTGGACTGGATCGAGCGCGCGAACGGTCAGCGCGTGCAGCGCGTTTTCCTGAGTGCGCTCGACGGCAGCGGCATCGAGCGTTTGCGTGATGTACTCGCCGATGCCGTGCGTGAGCGCTTGAATGCCAAACCGGCGCCCCTATCTTCCCTCGACGACCCGCGCTCCATCGGCTTGGCGGCGGGCCCTTCACATTCCTGCCTTCCGCACTACCATGCCTGAAACTCAACTTGACGCGCGTGCGCCCGGCATCGGCGATGTCGCCCTGGCCGCGTCGGAGTTGCTCCGTGCGCTGTGGCGCAAGCTGTTCTGGCCGAGGCAGGCCGCCGACACGCTGGTGCTGAACAACGGCGGCCGCAATGACGGCCCGCCCGATCTGGACGAGCTGTGGCGTGATTTCAATCGCAAGCTCAGCGGCATGTTCGGCGGCAAAGGCGGTGGCCAGCGCCCGAACCGCAACGCCGATAGGCCACCCGATGGCGGCCAGCCGTTCCAGCCCAACCTGAAGAGTGCGGGCATTGGCGCGGCACTGATCGCTGGCGTGGTGGCGCTGGTCTGGCTGGGCAGCGGCGTGTTCATCGTGCAGGAGGGCCAGCAGGCGGTGGTCACCTCCTTCGGACGTTATGCCTACACCGTGGACGCCGGCATCCAGTGGCGCTTTCCGTACCCCTTCCAGGCGCACGAGACGGTGCCGGTGACGCAATTGCGCTCGGTGGAGATGGGGCGCAATACGCCGGTGCCGGCCACCGGACTGCGTGATTCGTCGATGCTGACCCAGGACGAGAACATCGTCGATATCCGCTTCACCGTGCAGTACCGGCTGAAGGATGCGCGCGCCTTCCTGTTCGAGAACCGCAACCCCGACGAAGCCGTGGTGCAGGCCTCGGAATCCGCGGTGCGCGAGATCGTCGGTCGCAACAACGTCGACGCGGTGCTCTACCAGCAGCGCGACACCCTGGCCAGCGATCTGCTGAACTCGGTGCAGGTGCAGCTCGACCGGCTGAACACCGGCATCCAGGTGGTCAACGTGAACGTGCAGACGGTGGCCGTGCCCGACCAGGTGGTGGCGGCATTCAACGATGCGGTCAAGGCGACGGCCGACCGCGACCGCTTCAAGAACGAAGGACAAGCCTACGCCAGCGACGTGATCCCTCGGGCGCAGGGCACGGCAGCGCGCCTGCGCGAGGAGGCCGAGGGGTACCGGGCACGTGTGGTGTCGATGTCCGAAGGCGATGCCGAGCGCTTCCGCTCGGTGGTGGACGAGTACAAGAAGGCACCGGGCGTGACCCGCGACCGTCTGTACATCGACACCATGCAGCAGGTGTTCTCGAACGTCAGCAAGGTCATGGTCGACAGCCGCAGCGGTTCGAACCTCCTGTATCTGCCGCTGGACAAGCTGATCCAGCAAAGCGGCGCCATAGGTGCCGGCGCGGCGCCTGTGCCGGGACCGATGCCGGCCGAAGCACCGGCCGCCGCGGCGGCGGATGCCCGCTCGCGCGACGGTGGCCGCAGCCGTGACCGCGAAGTGCGCTGAAGCCCTGGGACCTCAACAATGAATCGATTCGGATTGTTCGCCGCCATTGCGCTGATCGCGCTGATGGTTGCTGCCTCGACGATGTTCATCGTCGATCAGCGGCAGGTGGCCGTGGTCTATGCGCTGGGCGAGATCAAGGAAGTCATCAACGAGCCGGGACTGAAGTTCAAGCTGCCGCCGCCGTTCCAGAACGTCGTGTTCCTCGACAAGCGCATCCAGACGCTGGACAACTCCGAGACGCGGCCGATCTTCACCGCCGAAAAGAAGAGCCTGGTGATCGACTGGCTGGTGAAGTGGCGTATCAACGAGCCGCGGCAGTTCATCCGCAACAACGGTGCCGACTTTCGCAACCTCGAGAATCGGCTCGGGCCGGTAGTGCAGGCGGCCTTCAACGAGGAGATCACGCGGCGCAACGTGTCCGGCGTGCTGTCCGTCGAACGCGACAAGGTCATGCAGGACGTGCTCAAGCGTCTGGCCGACGAATCCAAGGCCTTCGGCATCGAGATTGTCGATGTGCGCATCAAGCGCGTCGACTTCGTCGCCGACATCACCGACTCGGTATTCAAGCGCATGGAGTCCGAGCGCAAGCGCGTGGCCAACGAGTTGCGCTCGCAGGGCATGGCCGATGGCGAGAAGATTCGCGCCGATGCGGACCGGCAACGCGAGGTCATCGTCGCCGAAGCCTATCGCGACTCGCAGAAGATCAAGGGCGAGGGCGATGCCAAGGCCTCGGCCCTGTATGCCGAGTCCTTCGGGCGCGATCCGCAGTTCGCCAAGTTCTATCGCAGCTTGGAGGCCTATCGCTCGAGTTTCCGCACGCGCTCGGACGTGATGATCGTCGACCCGAACAGCGAGTTCTTCCGGGCCATGCGCGGCGGCTCGACGGTCGATTCCAAATAGCCCGTTCCAACGCGAAGCGCTACCGGGATCATGTCGGATCTGTTGCTCGGCGCCGTGGCCCTGATGCTGGTGCTGGAAGGCTTGTTGCCCTTTCTGAGCCCGAGCAGCTGGCGCTCGATGTTCGAACGCGCGACACGCCTCAGCGACGGACAGATCCGCTTCATCGGCCTGAGCAGCATGCTCATCGGCCTGGTGCTGCTGCTGATCTACTGGAACTGAAGGCCCGGCGACGCAGCGGGCCGGGCCACGCAAATCGCCGGCGCTCGCTCGGTACAATGCCCGTTTTAATTCCCGGTCTCGTTCATGTCGTCAGCGTGGCTGCTGCCCGAGCACATCGCCGATGTCTTGCCGGCGCAGGCGCGTCGCATCGAGGAGCTCCGGCGTAGCCTTCTCGACCGCTCACGCGGCTATGGCTTCGAGCTGGTCATGCCGCCGCTGCTCGAGCATCTGGATTCGCTGCTCTCCGGCACCGGCCATGAGCTCGACCTGAAGACCTTCAAGCTTGTCGACCAGCTCAGCGGCCGCACGCTGGGGCTGCGTGCCGACACCACGCCCCAGGCCGCACGCATCGACGCGCACCTGTTGAACCGCCCGGGTGTGACACGCCTGTGCTACTGCGGGCCGGTGTTGCACACGCGGCCCAGCGGCCTGGGCTCGCGCGAGCCGCTGCAGTTCGGCGCCGAGATCTTCGGCCATGCAGGCCTGGAGGCCGACCTCGAGGTGCAGGAACTGGCACTCGATGTGCTGCAGGCCGCGTCGGTCGACGGCCTGGTCATCGATCTGGCCGATGCACGCGTGGTGCGCGGTGTGCTCGCCGGGTTGCCGATCGAGGCGGCGCAGTTGCAGGACGTGGTGGCGGCGCTGTCGAAGAAGGACGCGGCGGTGGTCGAGGCGCTGGCGCGGGGCTTTCCCGCCGAGACACGGCGCGCGTTGCGCGAGATGCTGGCGCTGTACGGCGGCGAGGAGGTGCTTGATGTCGCCCGCCGCGTGCTGCCGCAGCGCGCGCTGATCGGCGCGGCGCTGGACGACCTGCACTGGCTGGCCACGCACCTGAAGCGCGACCATCGCGGTGTGAGCGTCGGCTTCGACCTGTCCGACATGAGCGGCTATGCCTACTACAGCGGCACGCGCTTCGCCATCTACGGCGGTGCGTCGAGCGACGCGCTGGTGCGTGGCGGTCGTTACGACGAGGTGGGTGCCGTATTCGGCAGGCGCCGGCCGGCGGTGGGCTTCAGCCTGGACCTGAAGATTCTGGCCGAACACGCACCGAGCCCGCCGCGGGCCACCGCTGTGCGCGCGCCCTGGGGCGAGGACCTGAAGTTACGAGCGGCCGTGCGCAAGCTGCGCGAGGCGGGCGAAACGGTGCTCTGCGTTCTGCCGGGGCACGAGAACGAAGGCCAGGAGTTCGACTGCGATCGCGAACTCGTGGCCATCGACCAACATTGGGTGCTGCGCGCGCTTTGACGCCCGCGCCGCGCCGACACAGCAGCCGGAAAGGTTGGCGATTGAACATGCAACAGGGCAAGCACGCCGCGCGCGGCCGCAACGTGGTCGTGGTCGGTACCCAGTGGGGCGACGAAGGCAAGGGCAAGATGGTCGACTGGCTGACCGAACATGCCCAGGGCGTGGTGCGTTTTCAGGGCGGGCACAACGCCGGGCACACGCTGGTCATCAAGGGGCACAAGACGGCGCTGCAGTTGGTGCCCTCGGGCGTGATGCGCGACGGCGTGGCGTGTTACGTCGGCAACGGCGTGGTCGTCGATCCGGCGCACCTGCTGCTGGAGATCCAGCGCCTGGAGGCGGCGGGCCTGGACGTGCGTTCGCGCTTGTTCATCAGCGAATCCTGCCCGCTGATCCTGCCCTTTCACGTGGCGGTGGACCATGCGCGCGAAGGCCTGCGCGAGACCAGCGGCGCCGGCAAGATTGGCACCACCGGCAAGGGTATTGGACCGGCCTATGAAGACAAGGTTGCGCGCCGCGCATTGCGTGCGCAAGACCTCAAGCACCCGCAGCGTTTTGCCAGCAAGCTGCGTGAACTGGTGGAACTGCACAACTTCGCCCTCAGCGGCTACCTCAAGTCAAAGCCTCTCGAGTACCAGCCCGTCCTGGACGAATCGATGCGTGCGGCCGAACAGATCCGGCCGCTGCTGGCCGACGTGGGCTATGCGCTGCACCAGGCTCATCTGGCCGGAGCGAACCTGTTGTTCGAAGGCGCGCAGGGCACGTTGCTCGATATCGACCATGGCACCTATCCGTACGTCACCTCGAGCAACTGCGTGGCGGGCAACGCGGCGGCGGGCTCGGGCGTCGGCCCGAGCATGCTGCACTACGTGCTCGGCATCACCAAGGCCTACACCACGCGCGTCGGCAGCGGCCCGTTCCCGACCGAACTGTCGATGGACGTGCCTGGCAGCGTGGGTCACCACCTGTCGAGCGTCGGTCAGGAGTTCGGCACCGTCACCGGCCGGGCGCGGCGCTGCGGTTGGCTCGACGCGGCGGCCCTGAAGCGCTCGACCATCATCAACGGGCTGTCGGGGCTTTGCATCACCAAGCTCGATGTGCTCGACGGCCTGAGCGAGATCAAGGCCTGCATCGGATACAAGCTGAGTGGGCGTGCGATCGATGTGCTGCCGCTGGACGCCGATGACGTGTCCGCCTGCGAACCGATCTACGAGAGCTTTGCCGGCTGGACCGAGAAGACCGCCGGCCTGACCGAATGGGACCAACTGCCGTTGAACGCGCGCCGCTACCTGGAGCGTGTGCAGGCCTTGATCGGCACGCCGATCGACATGGTCTCGACCGGACCGGACCGTGAGCATACGATCCTGCTGCGGCACCCCTACCAGGGCTGAAGACACGGCCCGACCCTTCATCACCACCCTACGGAAAGCCCCATGCTCACCGACGACGGCAAACACCTGTACGTGTCCTGGGACGAATACCACATGCTCACCGAGCGGCTGGCGTTGAAGGTGCATAACTCGGGCTGGCAGTTCGACCAGATCCTGTGCCTGGCGCGCGGCGGCATGCGGCCCGGTGACGTGCTGTCGCGTGTCTTCGACAAGCCGCTGGCCATCATGTCCACCAGTTCCTATCGCGCCGACGCCGGCACCATCCAGGGCCGACTGGACATCGCCAAGTACATCACGCTGCCCAAGGGCGAACTGGCCGGCCGCGTGCTGCTGGTCGACGACCTGTCGGACTCCGGTGTAACGCTGCAGGCGGTGGTCGAGCGGCTGCGCGGAATGCCCTCGATCAGCGAGTTGCGCTCGGCGGTGATCTGGGTCAAGGCGGCCTCGACCTACACGCCGGACTACTTTGTCGAACACCTGCCCACCAGCCCGTGGATCCACCAGCCCTTCGAGGAATACGATTCGCTGCGCCCCGACAAGCTGGCGAAGAAGTTCGTCGTCTGAGGTGCGCAAAAAAGAAAGGGGTCGGCATCGCCGACCCCGCTCTTCATACCAACATCTGGTGCCCAGGAAGGGACTCGAACCCCCACGGAGTTACCCGCTAGTACCTGAAACTAGTGCGTCTACCAATTCCGCCACCTGGGCACTATAGAAAGAAATTTTATCATCAAAGACAACAACCATTCCGCCACGACGCTTCCCGGAGCAGCCCTGCTCAGCGAGGTCGAAGGGCAAGTCGAAGGCCACCAGGACGGGCACGGATTCGTGCGCCGCGACGACGGCCAGGCCATGATCTACCTCTCTCCGCAGGAAATGCGCGCGGTGCTGCACCGCGATCGCGTGCGCGTGCGCGTCGTGCGCTACGACCGCAAGGGCCGGCCCGAAGGCCGCGTGCTCGACATCATCGAGCGGCGCAAGGCGCCGATCATCGGGCGCCTGCTGCACGAAGCCGGCATCTGGCTGGTAGCGCCCGAAGACCGGCGCTATGGTCAGGACATCATGATTCCGAAGAACGCCACTGCCAACGCTGCGGTGGGACAAGTGGTGTCGATCGACCTGACCGAGCCGCCGTCGATGTACTCGCAGCCGATGGGCCGTGTGACCGAGGTGCTGGGCGAGATCGACGACCCCGGCATGGAGATCGAGATCGCGGTACGCAAGTACGAGGTCCCGCACCGCTTCTCACCCGAGACGCTGGCCCAGGCCGCGGCCTTGCCCGACAAGCTGCGACCTGCCGATCGGCGCCACCGCATCGACCTGAGCGACGTGCCGCTGGTCACCATCGATGGCGAAGACGCACGGGACTTCGACGATGCGGTGTACTGCGAACCTTTCACGCGCGGGCGTGGCAAGCACGCCTTCGAAGGCTGGCGGCTGATCGTCGCCATCGCCGACGTCAGCCACTACGTCAAGCCTGGCGAGGCTATTGACGCCGATGCGTACGAGCGTGCCACCTCGGTGTACTTCCCGCGCCGCGTGATACCGATGCTGCCGGAGAAACTCTCCAACGGCCTGTGCTCGCTGAACCCGGAGCAGGACCGACTTGCAATGGTGTGCGACATGGTGATCGCCACCGACGGCGCGATCGACGCCTATCAGTTCTACCCGGCGGTGATCTGCTCGCACGCGCGGCTGACCTACACCGAGGTGGCGGCAGTGCTGGCCAACACACGTGGCCCCGAGGCGCAGCGCAGGGCCGACCTGGTGCCGCACCTGCTGAACCTGCACGAGGCCTATCGTGCGCTGCTCAAGCAGCGCGCGCGGCGCGGCGCGGTTGACTTCGAGACCACTGAGACACAGATCGTCTGCGATGAGAACGGCCGTATTGAGAAGATCGTGCCGCGCACGCGCAACGAGGCGCACAAGCTGATCGAGGAGGCCATGCTCGCGGCGAACGAGTGCGCGGCCGGCTTCATCGAAGCCGCCGACCATCCGGCGCTGTTCCGCGTGCACGAGGGGCCGACGCCCGAACGCCGCGTGACGCTGCAGAACTACCTGCGCGCACTAGGCATCGGGCTGCACCTGAGTGACGACCCGACACCGGGCGAGATTCAGAACATCGCTCTGGCCACCAAGGACCGGCCCGACGTGACGCAGATCCACACCATGCTGCTGCGCTCGATGCAGCAGGCGGTATACACCAGCGCCAATGCTGGCCACTTCGGCTTGGCATACGGTGCCTATGCCCACTTCACCAGCCCGATCCGGCGCTACCCGGATTTGCTGGTGCACCGGGTCATCAAGGCCATCCTGGGTGAGAGGCGCTACCAGCTCGACGCGGCGATGGTGGCGCAGATGCCGCTGGCGCCGCGCCGTGGCGGCAGGCCCGCAGCTGCCAAGCCGGCCAAGGCGATGAGCAAGGAGCTCGAGACCTGGGAGGCTGCCGGTGCGCACTGCAGTGCCAACGAACGCCGCGCGGACGAAGCCTCGCGCGACGTCGAGGCTTGGCTCAAGTGCCGCTTCATGCGCGAACACCTGGGCGAGGAATACGCTGGCACCGTCAGCGCGATCACCAGCTTCGGGCTGTTCGTCACGCTGGACGCACTCTACGTCGAAGGGCTGGTGCACATCACCGAACTGGGCGGCGAGTACTACCGCTTCGACGAGGTGCACCAGGAACTGCGTGGCGAGCGTTCCGGCGCGCGTTACGCCGTCGGTACCCGCGTGCGCGTGCAGGTCAGCCGCGTCGATCTGGACGGGCGACGCATCGACTTCCGTCTGGTACGCGACAGTGAACTCGAGCTGCCGGCCACGCGTTCACGTGGCGAGCGCGCGCGCGCGCTCAGCGCGACCGATGAGCTGCTTGCGGTAAAGGACGCGGATCGTGCCGGCAAGGCAGCCGTGCGTCGCAAGGCCGGCAAGAAGACGACGGCCTCCGGGACGGCGCCGGCGAAGGCCGCGCGCAGCTCGCGGGACCGCAAGACACCGACGCGCACGCGGCGCTGAGCGCGTGGCGGTGCCGGCTCAAGCCTGCGGCCGGATTTCTCGCGCCGCAGCCGTCTCGCGCATGCGCTCGCTCAGTTCGCCAGCACGCAGCGCCAAGCTTGCCGGCGCCTGTGCCAGCCACCGATCGGCCGCATGGCCGTGCAGCCAGGTTGCGGCCAGCGCGGCCTGGCGCGCAGCCTGAAGAGTGGTGCCGGCAGGGACAAGCTGCGCCCACAGCCCACCGACCCAGCCGGCAAGCACGTCACCGGTGCCGCCGGTGGCAAGCAGCGCGTTGCCGGTGGGGTTGATGCAGGTCTGCCCGTCGGGCGATGCGACGATCGTGCCCGAGCCCTTGAGCAGCACGACGCACGCGTGGCGCCGGGACAATGACCGAGCGGCCAGCAGGCGATCGGCCTGGACCGTGGCAACGTCGGTGTCCAACAGTCTCGCGCCTTCCAGCGGATGCGGTGTCAGCACCGTCGCCTGGCCGCGCCCCGCACGTGCATGCAATTGGCGCTGCAAGGCGGGGTCGGCGGCCAGTTGGTTCAATGCATCGGCGTCGAGCACCAGCCGCGCGCTTCGCGCCAGCAGCGTCGGCAGCGCCTCGCGCACCGCCGAACCTCCGCCGCAGCCGCAGACCACGGTACTTCGTGCCAGCACCGCCGGATCGCTGCGCCACCATGCGGGCCTGAACATCAGCTCGGGCTGCTGCATGTCATGGCCGGCGCCGTCGGCATCCAGCAGGCTGAGGAACACGCGGCCGGCACCCGCGGCCAGTGCCGCGCGCGCCGCCAGCAGCGCGGCCCCGGTCATTCCCGGCGCCCCACCCACCACGGCAAGATCCCCGAAACTGCCCTTGTGGCTGGCATGGCGCCGCGGTGCCAGAGCCACGCGCAGATCGTCGGCGCCTGCCAGGCGCGCGCTGGGTGGCAGCGCGCTCGCGGCCACCCCAAGGTCGTCGAGCCAGATCTGTCCGGCATGGTCGCGCCCGTCGGCGGTGAACAGACCCGGCTTCAGCGTCAGCAGCGACACGGTGTGGTTAGCCCGCGCCGCAAGAGCACCCAGCTTCTGTCCGGTGTCGGCGTTCAAACCCGAGGGCAGGTCCACCGCGATCACCGTGGAGGGCATCTGCAGCAGCCGGTCGATGGCCGCGGCGATCGCGCCTTGTGGCGCGCGTGAAGCGCCGAGCCCGAGCAAGGCATCGATCGACAGGTCCGCCACGGTGTCGGGCAGCTCCGCCGACACCCGCATCCCAGCCTGCAGCGCGTCGGCCAGTGCTAAGCGTGCATCTGCCGGCAGCCTCTCCGCATCGCCGACCAGGCTGATCTGCACCGCCTTGCCGGCCCGGTGCAGTTGCGCAGCCGCCACCAGCCCGTCGCCGCCGTTGTTGCCGGGCCCGCAGGCCACCCAGACCCGGCGCGCATGCGGGGCCACGGCCAATGCGAGCCGGGCGACGGCCGTGCCGGCACGTTGCATCAGCTCGTGCGGCGCATGCGAGGCCAGGGCTTCGGCCTCGATCGCGCGCGAGGCCGCTACGTCGAACAATGCCCAGGGCGCTTCGCCTGGCAGGACGCGCTGAGGCATGGGGCGGTGCGGCGTGTTCATGGCAGAGCCGTCGGCTCGGGTCTCATTGTGCGGCAGGCCAGGGTTGCGAGGCGCGCCTATCGTTGCAACCGCTCCGGCCCCAGCCCCGTGATGTCGATGGCCGGCGCGCGCTGCGCCATCAGGTCGGCCAGCACGCGCGCCGATCCACACGACAAGGCCCAGCCACTGGACCCATGCCCGAGGTTCAGCCAGACCCCGGCGGCGCGGCTTGCCCCGAGCACTGGCGGTCCGTCGGGCAGCATCGGGCGTGCACCCTTCCAGCGTTGGGCCTGCGAAAGCCGCGCGGCGCCCGGGAACCAGTCATCGAGCACCTTGTACAAGGTGGCCAGAGCTGCATCGTTCATCGTCTCCAATGCGCCGCCGAGCTCGGCGCTGCCGGCCACGCGGATGCGTTGACCGAGGCGCGAGATCGCGACCTTGTACTTCTCGTCCATCACTGCCGCACGCGGCCCGGGTGGCGGATAACCCTCGCGCGGCTGCAGCGGCGCGGTGACCGAATAGCCATGTACCGCGATGAGTGGCAGTGTCAAGCCCAGCGGCTTGAGCAGTCGATTCGCCTGATGCCCGGCACAGACCACCACGGCGTCGAAGTCGGTGTCCGTGACGGTCTCGGCGTGGCCCAGGTTGCGCACCGACAACCTTGGCCGGGTGCCAGGCGTCAGCGCCAGCACGTCGTGCTGGAACAGGAAGCGTGCGCCACGCGACTGGGCTTGAGCCTTCAGCCCCTGCGCGAAGTGGCGACAGTTGCCGACTTCGTCTCGTGGCAATGAGATCGCAGCATGCAAGCCCATGTTCGCGTTCAGGCCGGGCTCGAGGCTGCGACACTGGGCGGTATCGAGCAGTTCGAAAGGTACCTGCAGTTCACGCAGCATGTGCAGCGAGCCCTGGGCCAGCGCCAGATCGCGCGCGCCGCGCAGCAGCACCAGCACACCGCGGGCCTGTTCGTACTCCAGGCCAAGGTCGAGCGCCAGATCATGCAGGCGCTGGCTGCTGTACCGGGCCAGGCCATGCATGCGGCTGCGGTTGACCTGATAAACGGCGGGCCGGCAGGCACGCCACCAACGCCACATCCAGGGCAGGTGCCCCAGCGCATTGAGACCGCCAAAGCGCACCGGTGCATGGCGCCCGAACAGGTGACGCAGCACCTTCAACGGCATACCGGGCGTGGCCCAGGGCGTGACGTACCCGGGCGCGACGACGCCGGCATTGGCGAAGCTGGCTTCGCTGGCCACCGCGGCATGGCGATCGAACACCGTGACCTCGTGCCCGTCGACGGCCAGTTCGAACGCGGTCGTGACGCCGACGATGCCGGCGCCGATGATGGCCACGCGCACGGCTCAGCGCCCCTGGGCGACGAGTTCGTGTTCGATGGCCAGTGACACGTCGAGCACGGTGTCGTCGCACATCGCGGCGGCCCAGATCATCAGGCCGACCGGGAGTTCGTCGGGGGCATGGCAGGGCAGCGACAGTGCGCAGCCGTCCAGGTAGTTCACCACCGAGGGATTGCGCAATAGCAGTGCGTTGGTCGCGAAGAACGCATCGTCATCTGCGATCAGCGGTTGCAGCGGCGGGGCAACGATTGGCACGGTCGGACAGATGAATGCATCGAAGGTGCGGGCCGAGGCCTCGACCCGGGCGATCCAGCGTTGTCGTGCCTGCAGTCGCTCGATATAGTCGGCCGCCGAGATGTCGCTGCCGCCGCGGATGCGCGCCAGCACACGCGGATCGTAGTCGGCGTGTCGTGCGTCCAGGCGCGGGCGATGCCAGGCCCAGGCCTCGGCCGCGCTGATCTGGGCACTGCTCACGGCCGGGGCATCGTCGGACGGCAGCGATAGCTCGACGATCTCGGCGCCAGCGGTGCGAAGCCTGGCCAGGCTGCGCTCGAATGCGCGTCCGACCGTGGTGTCCAGTGCGTCGAGCATGCCGCCGGTGGGCAGTGCCAGCCGCAAGGCGGCGAGCGGCCGACCGCGCAGTCTGATCGGCCGTGCCGCCAGCACCTGGTGCAGCAGCACCGCGTCGCGCACGCTGCGCGTGATGGCGCAGGCCGTGTCGAAGCTGAACGACAGCGGCACGCAACCCTCGGTGGAGGTCAGGGCCTGCGTGTTCTTGAATCCCACCAGTCCCTGCAGCGCAGCGGGCACGCGAATCGAGCCGCGGGTGTCGGAGCCGAGCGCGGCCCAGGCGGCTCCGCAGGCTACCGACGCCGCGCCGCCCGAGGTCGAACCGCCGGGAATGCGCGGCGTGGGGTCCAGCGCCAGTGTGCCGGCATTCGCGGGCGTGCCGTGGTGCGGATTGATGCCGACGCCGGAGAAGGCGAACTCGGTCAGGTTCGTATGGCCAATCAGTGCGGCGCCGGCGCCGCGCAAGCGCGCAACGGCGGGACAATCGGCGACCGCGGGCACCGCATCGGCCATCGATTTTGATGCTGCCGTGGTGGGTGCGCCGGCCACGTCGAACAGGTCCTTGACCGACACCGCCAGTCCCCCCAACGCCGGGACCGGCGCGCCAGCGCCGCGCTGGGCATCGACGGCCGAGGCCGCGGCACGGGCCATGGAGTCGAAGCGGCGCACGAAAGCGTGGCGGCTCGCCGCAGCATCCGCCGCCTGGATCGAGTGTTCGAGCTCGTCGCTGGCCAGACGCGCGCCGCTGGCCACCTGGGCCACTGCCTGAGACAGGTCCAACGCGTCGCTACGTGCTAGAATCTTAAGGTTTGAATGAGCATTCATCGCGACCATTGTCGCAGCAGTGCGGATGCGTCATCCAACGACAAGCGCGAACCCGGCCGCCGAACGGTGCCGCCCGAGGACGCTGTCGCTGATCCCCAGCGGCAGCGCAAGAGGGTGGTTCTGGCCGCAGTTCAAGACCCAACCTTCGGAGCAACCATGACCGTATCCATGCGTGAGATGCTGGAAGCCGGTGTCCATTTCGGACACCAGACGCGCTTCTGGAACCCCAAGATGGCCCCGTATATCTACGGCCATCGCAACAAGATCCACATCATCAACCTCGAGAAGACGCAGCCGCTCTTCCTCGACGCGATGAAGTACATCCGCCAGCTGACCGCCAGGCGCGGCACCGTCCTGATGATCGGCACCAAGCGACAGTCGCGTGAGGTCATCGCCCTGGAAGCGCAGCGCTGCGGCATGCCCTACGTCGACCAGCGTTGGCTTGGCGGCATGCTGACCAATTTCAAGACGGTGAAGGCCTCGCTGAAGAAGCTCAAGGAAATGCAGGCACAGAAAGAGGCCGGCATCGAGCAGATGATCAAGAAGGAAGGTCTGATGTTCGAGCGCGAACTGGCCAAGCTCGAGAAGGAAATCGGCGGCATCCAGGACATGAACGCACTGCCGGACGCGATGTTCGTCATCGACGTCGGCTATCACAAGATCGCCATCGCCGAAGCCAAGAAGCTGGGCATTCCGCTGATCGGCGTGGTCGACACCAACCACTCGCCCATCGGCATCGACTACGTCATTCCGGGCAACGATGATTCGGCCAAGGCGGTGGCGCTGTATGCGCGCGCCGTGTCCGACGCCGTGCTCGAAGGCAAGGCCAACGCCAGCAGCGACGTGGTGCAGGCGGTCAGCGCTGCCGGAGACGAATTCGTCGAGGTGCGCGAAGGCGCTTGAACGCCAGCGCCGGCGTGTGTGATGCAGTGGCTTGGCCACGGATACGCATCACTGCCAACGGAGCTGTCCACCGACCTGTCGCGGCATCCGCCGCGGCCGGATTTGTCATGGAGATGAAGATGCCCGCAATTTCTGCAAGCATGGTCGGCGCGCTGCGTGCCAAGACCGATGCCCCGATGATGGAGTGCAAGAAGGCCCTGACCGAGGCCGACGGCGACATGGAGCGCGCCGAAGAGATCCTTCGCGTCAAGCTCGGCAGCAAGGCCGGCAAGGCCTCGTCGCGCATCACGGCCGAAGGCGTCGTGGCGGCTGCCGTCAGTGGCACCAAAGGTGCATTGGTCGAGGTCAACTGCGAAACCGACTTCGTGTCGAAGAACGACGACTTTCTGGCCTTCAGCAATGCAGTGGCCGAACTGATCGTTGCGCACGACCCAGTCGATGTGGCCGCGCTGTCGGCGTTGCCGCTGCAGCAGGCCGGCTTCGGTCCGAGCGTCGAAGAGGTGCGCAAGGGGCTGATCGGCAAGATCGGCGAGAACATGTCGGTGCGCCGCTTCAAGCGCTACGCCGACGGTGGCAAGCTGGCCCGCTACCTGCACGGCACGCGCATTGGCGTGCTGGTGCAGTATGAGGGTGATGACGTGGCCGCCAAGGACGTGGCGATGCACGTCGCGGCGATGAAGCCGGTGGCGCTGTCGTCGGCCGATGTGCCGGCCACATTGGTCGAGAAGGAGCGGTCGGTGGCATCGCTGAAGGCCGCCGAGGACGCCGAGAAGGCCAAGGCCGAAGGCAAGCCGGTGCAGTCGGCCGAGATCGTGGCCAAACGCATCGATGGGTCGGTGCAGAAGTTTCTGAAGGAAGTGTCGCTGTTCAACCAGAGCTTCGTTAAGAACGACAAGCAGACCGTGAAGCAGATGCTCGACGCGACCGGCACCGACATCAAGGCCTTCACGCTCTACGTGGTGGGCGAGGGCATCGAGAAGAAGGTAGACGACTTCGCGGCCGAGGTCGCGGCGCAGGTGGCGGCTGCGAAGACGCAGTGAGCGTTGTGCGGCGTCGGGCCCTGACAGGCGCGCCGTACACTTCGCATCCATAGCTGATCGGAACCCCTGCATGCCGGCTTACAAGCGCATCTTGCTGAAGCTGTCGGGCGAAGCCCTGATGGGCGACGACGCCTACGGCATCAATCGCGCGACGATCGTGCGCATGGTGCGCGAGGTCCAGGACATCACCCAGTTGGGCATCGAGGTGGCGGTGGTCATCGGCGGGGGCAACATCTTCCGCGGCGTCGCCGGCGGCTCGGTCGGCATGGACCGCGCCACGGCCGACTACATGGGCATGCTCGCCACCGTGATGAACGCGCTGGCGCTGGCCGACACCATGCGCCAGGAAGGCATGACGGCGCGCGTGATGTCGGCCATCGCCATCGAGCAGGTGGTCGAGCCCTACGTGCGGCCGAAGGCGCTACAGTACCTCGAAGAGGGCAAGGTCGTGGTCTTCGCCGCGGGCACCGGCAATCCGTTTTTCACCACCGACACGGCCGCGGCATTGCGTGGAGCCGAAATCGGCGCGCAGGTCGTGCTCAAGGCCACCAAGGTCGACGGCGTTTACAGCGCCGACCCGAAGAAGGACGCCAGCGCCACGCGTTATGCCAGTATCAGCTTCGACCAGGTGATCGCCATGAACCTGCAGGTCATGGATGCCACCGCGTTCGCGCTGTGTCGCGACCAGAAGCTGCCCATCAAGGTATTCAGCATCTTCAAGCCTGGCGCGCTGCGTCGTGTGGTGATGGGCGAGGACGAAGGCACCTTGGTGCACGTTTGACTAGAGCGTGGGAATCATGAGCATCGTTGACATCAAACAGACCGCCGAACACAAGATGGCCCGCACGATCGAGGCCTTCAAGGTCGAACTGCAGAAGATCCGCACCGGCCGCGCCCATCCGGGCCTGCTCGACCAGGTGCATGTCGATTACTACGGCTCTGACGTACCGATCAGCCAGGTGGCCAATGTCACGCTGATCGATGCCCGCACCATCGGTGTGCAGCCCTGGGAGAAGGGCATGGGCGCAAAGATCGAGAAGGCCATCCGCGAATCCGGCCTGGGTTTGAACCCGGCGACGCAGGGTGACCTGGTGCGCGTGCCGATGCCGCCGCTGACCGAAGAGCGTCGCAAGGAACTGACCAAGGTGGTGCGCCATGCCGGCGAGGAAGCCAAGGTGGCGGTGCGCAACCTGCGGCGCGATGCCAACGAGCACCTGAAGAAGCTGCTGAAGGACAAGCTGGCCACCGAAGACGACGAGCGCCGCGCGCAGGACGATGTGCAGAAACTCACCGACCGCACAATCGCCGAGGTCGACCGGCTGGTGCACGGCAAGGAAGCCGAGATCCTGGCGGTCTGAGCCAGCGCGCGAACCCTGCGGATCTGCACACCGTGAACTGTTCCGACCTGCCCCGCGACCCGAGCGTGCCACGCCATGTGGCCGTGGTGATGGACGGCAATGGCCGCTGGGCGCGCAGGCGCTACATGCCCCGCGTCTATGGTCACAAGCAGGGCGTGGATGCGCTGGTGCGCGCGGTGAATGCCTTCGCCGACCGTGGCGTCGACTACCTGACGGTGTTTGCGTTCTCCTCAGAGAACTGGAAACGCCCCTCTGAGGAGGTGTCCGGCCTGATGGGCCTGGTGCTGGTGGCGGTGTCGAAATACCTCACCAAGCTGGCTGGCGACGGCGTGCGCGTGCGCATCGTCGGCGACCGCTCGAAGGTCTCGAACAAGCTGCGCGATGCCTGGGAATATGCCGAGCGCAGCACCGCGCAGAACACGCGCATCAATCTGTCGGTGGCCTTCAACTACGGTGGCCGATGGGACGTGGTGCAGGCCTGCCGCCATGCCATGCTCGACGGCGTTCGCCCCGAGGCGCTGGACGAGGCCGTCCTGTCGCGCTACATGGCCCTGAGCTACGCACCCGACCCCGACCTGTTCATCCGCACCGGCGGCGAGATGCGCATCAGCAACTTCCTGCTCTGGCAGTCGGCCTACTCCGAGTTTGTGTTCACCGAGAGGCTGTGGCCGGACTTCGACGAGTCCGACATCGATGCGGCCATACAAGCCTACAGGCAACGCGACCGTCGCTACGGGGGCATTCCAACCGAGGACCTGGTGCCACAAGGCATCTGATGTCGATGCTCGCGCAGCGCGTCATCACCGCGGTCGTGCTGCTGGCGCTGGTGGTGCCGGCCCTGTTCGCGACCGAGGCCTGGCCCTTCGATCTGCTGACGCTGGTGCTGATCGCTGCTGCCGGCTGGGAGTGGGGTCGCCTCAACCAGGCAGGCGCCGTGTTGTCGCTTGCCATGGGCGCCGCGCTGGCCATGGCCTGCGGCGCAGCCCTGGCGGCGGGATGGTCCGAACGTGCGCCGCAACTGATCTGGTGGCTGGCAGCGCTGGTCTGGGTGGTCGGTGGCGCAACAGCACTGCGCGGCGGCCCGAAGTCGTGGCCGCAGCTGCCGCGGCCGATGCGCTGGGTGTTGGGCCTCGCGGCTCTGTGGGCGGCCTGGCTGGCCATCAGCCAGGCGCGCAGCATCGGCATCAATTTCATCCTGTCGGTGTTCTGTCTGGTGTGGGCGGCCGACATCGCTGCGTACTTCGGCGGGCGCCGCTTTGGCCGACGCAAGCTCGCGCCCACCATCAGCCCCGGCAAGAGCTGGGAGGGTGTGTACAGCGGCGTTTCCGGCGTCTTGGTGCTGGCGCTTTTCTGGGGCGTGATGGAGACCCGTGTATCCACCGACAGCTTGAGCCTGTTCGGCCAACTGCGTGAGCATCTGGGCCTGGTCACTGGCTTGGCGGCTTTGGCCTTCCTCGCCAGTATGAGCGTGGTTGGCGATCTGGTCGAATCGCTCGTCAAGCGCGCGGCCAGTGCCAAGGACTCGAGCGCGCTACTGCCCGGCCACGGCGGCGTGCTCGACCGTGTCGACGCGCTGCTGCCGGTGTTCCCGCTGGCCCTGGCCCTGCTCAGCCTGTGATGGACGTTCATCAGGACCGGCCGCAACGACTCGTCATTCTCGGGTCCACCGGGTCGATCGGCACCAGTACGCTCGACGTGGTGGAGCGGCATCCGGGGAAGTTCGTGGTTGCGGGCCTGAGTGCCCACCAACGCATCGACGAACTCATCGCTCAGTGCCTTCGCTGGAAGCCCGGTCACGCCGTGGTGTCCGACGAAGGCAAGGCGCGCCAACTGCGTGACGTGTTGCGCTCGCGGGGTGTGGCCACGCAGGTGCGCAGCGGTGCCGAGGCGCTGTGCGACCTGTCTGCCGGCCCCGACGTGGACATCGTCATGGCGGCCATCGTCGGCGCGGCCGGCCTGCGCCCCTGCCTGGCTGCGGCACGGGCCGGCAAGCGGCTGCTGCTGGCCAACAAGGAGGCGCTGGTGGTCGGTGGGGCGCTGTTCATGCGGGCGGTGAAGGAGGGCGGGGCGACGTTGCTGCCCATCGACAGCGAACATTCGGCGATTTTCCAGTGCCTGCCGCAGCAGCGCGGCCAATGGCCCGACACCATCGAACACATCGTGCTCACGGCCTCGGGCGGACCATTCCGATCGCGCGACCCGGCCACGCTGCACGCCGTCACGCCGGACGAGGCCATTGCTCACCCGAACTGGGTGATGGGGCGCAAGATCTCGGTGGATTCGGCGACGATGATGAACAAGGCGCTCGAGGTCATCGAAGCGCGTTGGCTCTTCGACCTCGAGCCCGAGCAGATCAGGGTGGTCATCCACCCGCAAAGCATCATCCATTCGATGGTCGTGTGTCGCGACGGCTGCGTGTTGGCGCAGCTGGGTACGCCCGACATGCGCGGTCCGATCAGCTTTGGGCTGGCCTTTCCGCGGCGCATCGACTCCGGTGCGGCGCGGCTGGACTTCGCCGCGTTGTCGGCGTTGACCTTCGAGGAGGCCGACGCGCGTCGTTTCCCTGGGCTGCCCCTGTCGTGGGCCGCGCTGCGCGGCCCCGAAGGCAGCAGCGCGGTGCTGAACGCAGCCAACGAGGTGGCCGTGGCCGCATTCCTCGAGCGGCGCATCGGCTTCGACGCAATCCACGCGCTCAACGCTGACATCATCGCGGCCGTGTCTCCCGGCCCGGACGATGCAACGTCGCTGGACGATCTGCTTGCGCTGGATGAGCGTGCCCGCGCCCACGCGCGGCAGTGGGTGCAGGAGCGCACGCGATGATCACCACCGTGCTCGCCTTCCTGGTGACGCTGGGCGTTCTGATCGTCATCCACGAGTACGGCCACTATCGCGTGGCGGTGGCCTGCGGCGTGAAGGTGCTGCGCTTCTCGGTTGGCTTCGGCCGCGTGCTGTGGCGGCGCCAGCGCGGACCCGACGCCACCGAGTTCGTTGTTTCCGCGCTGCCGCTGGGCGGTTATGTGCGCATGCTCGACGAGCGCGAGGCGCCGGTGCCTGCGCACGAGATGCATCGCGCCTTCAACCGCCAGCCCTTGTGGCGCCGCGCCGCCATCGTTGTTGCCGGACCCTCGGCCAACCTGCTGCTGGCGGTGCTGCTGTTCGCTGCCGCGCAATGGATCGGCACCGACGAGCCCAAGGCCATGCTCAGTGCACCGGCGGCCGGCAGCCTGGCCGAGCGGGCGGGCCTGCGCTCGGGCGACGTGGTGCACGCCACCTCGCGCGACGGCGAGGTCTGGTCCGACGTGCGCTCGATGAACGATCTGCGCTGGCAGATCACCCAGGCCGTGCTCGACGGCGAGGCGCTGCAGTTGTCGCTCGGCACCGCGCAGCGACATGCCTCGTCGCGCACCGTGACGCTGGAGCTTGCGCGACTGGGCACGCGCGATGTCGACGCCACGTTGATGCGTCAAGTGGGCTTGGGCGCACCCTACAGCGAGCCGGTGATGGGCGAGGTCAAGGCCGACGGTCCCGCGGCGAAGGCCGGCCTGCGCGCCGGTGACCGTGTGCTCAGTGTCGATGCCATGGTGGTGTCCGACGCGCAGAACCTGCGTGAGCGCATCCGCCTGGCTGTGCGCGACGGCGTCGCGGTGCCGATGCGCTGGCAGATCGACCGTGCCGGGCGCACGCTCGACCTCGACGTGTTGCCGCGGGTGTTCGACGACAACGGTGTCGGCATTGGTCGCATCGATGCCTTCGTCGGGCGCCCGATGGAGATGGTCACGGTGCAGCGTGGCTTGTTCGAAGGGCTGCAGCTGGGTGCCCAGCGCACCTGGGAGCTGAGCGCGCTGACGTTGAAGATGCTGGGGCGCATGCTCGTCGGCGAGGCCTCGCTGCGCAACCTCAGTGGCCCGCTGACGATTGCCGACTATGCCGGGCAGTCCGCACAGCAGGGCCTGAGCTACTACCTGGGCTTCCTGGCCCTGGTGAGCGTGAGCCTGGGGGTGCTGAACCTGTTGCCGCTGCCCATGCTCGACGGCGGACACCTGATGTATTATCTTTTCGAGGGTCTGACCGGTCGCCCGGTTTCCGAACTCTGGCTGGGGCGGCTGCAGCGCGGCGGCGTGGCCATCCTTCTGGCCCTGATGTCGGTGGCCCTCTTCAACGATGTGGCCCGACTGCTGGGCCTGCACTGAGTTCCCCCATGCTTCCTGTGTTTCGGTCGAGCCTTGCCACGTGTGTGCTGCGCCTCGTGCTTGCTTGCCTGGTGCTGATGGCGGTGCTGTACGCACCCGCGGCGCGGGCGGTCCAGCCTTTCTTGGTCAAGGACATCCGCATCGAAGGCCTGCAGCGCAGCGACCCGGGCACGGTATTCGGCGCGCTGCCCTTTCGCATCGGCGACACCTACACCGACGAAAAGGGCGCCACCGCGTTGCGTGCGCTCTTCGCCACCGGCCTGTTCAAGGACGTGCGCATCGAGATCGAGGACCAGGTCGTGGTCATCGTCATCGACGAACGCGCGATCATCGCCACCGTGTCCTTTGTCGGTCTGAAGGAGTTCGAGCAGGACGTGCTGGTGAAGTCACTGCGCGAGGCGGGCATCGGCGAGGGTCTGCCGTTCGACAAGGCGCTGGTCGATCGCGCCGAGCAGGAGATCAAACGCCAGTACCTGTCACGCAGTCTCTATGGCGCGGAGGTCGTGACCACGGTGACGCCGATCGAGCGCAATCGCGTCAACGTGACCTTCACCATGACCGAAGGCGACGCCGCACGCATCCGCGAGATCCGCCTCGTGGGTGCGTCGGCCTTCTCCGAATCGACGCTGCTGAGCCAATTCGAGGCCAGCCCCAGCGGCTGGCTCAGCTGGTACACGAAGGGTGACCGGTATTCGCGCGCCAAGCTCAACGCCGACCTGGAGACCCTGCGCGCCTGGTACCTGAACCGTGGCTTCCTGGAGTTTGCGATCGAATCCACCCAGGTCACGATCTCGCCGGACAAGCAGGACATCACAGTCACCATCACCATCCGCGAAGGCCAGGTCTTCACCGTCACCGGGGTGCGGCTGGAGGGCAACTTCCTGGGGCGAGACGATGAGTTCCGCTCGCTCGTCAGCGTGGTCCCGGGGCAGCCCTACCGCGGCGACGATGTCGCATCCACGGTCCGGCGTATGGCCGATCTGTTCGCGGTCTACGGGTTTGCCTTCGCACGTGTCGAGCCGCGGCCGGAGGTCGATCGAAATGCGGCCCAGGTGGCGGTGGTCTTCGCGGCCGATCCGCAACGTCGTGTATATGTGCGCCGCATCGAGGTGGCTGGCAATACTCGCACGCGTGACGAGGTCATCCGGCGCGAGTTCCGCCAGTTCGAGTCGGCGTGGTACGACGGTTCGAAGATCAAGCTGTCCAAGGACAGGCTCGACCGCCTGGGGTACTTCAAGGAGGTCTCGGTAGAAACCGTCGAAGTGTCGGGCACGCCCGACCAGGTCGATCTGGTCGTGACGGTGGTCGAAAAGCCGACGGGCAACCTGTCGATCGGCGCGGGCTACTCCAGTGCCGAACAGCTGACACTCAGCGCGTCGATCAGGCAGGAAAACGTCTTCGGCTCCGGCCACTACCTGGGTTTCGACATCAACACCGGCAAGTCCGCCCGCACCTTGGCGCTGAGCACCATTGATCCTTACTGGACAGTCGACGGGGTGTCTCGGGCCTTTGACTTGTACTACCGCGCGTCGAGTCCGCTCAATACCTATGGCGACTCCTACCAGATCGCGACCTGGGGTGGGTCAGTGCGCTTCGGCGTACCGTTCACCGAAGTGGATACCGTGTTCTTCGGGGCAGGTTTCGAGGAAACGCAGATTGGCGACGACGCATTCCTGCCGAACAGCTACTTTCTCTATCGGGAGCAGTTCGGTGCGTCCAGTTATTCGTTCCCGCTGACCGTGGGCTGGTCACGCGATGCGCGCAACAGCTCGCTCTTCCCGACTGAAGGCCGCTACTACCGGGCCAACTTCGACCTCAGCGTGCTGGGAGACGTGCAATACCTCAGGTTGAATCTTCAGGCGCAACAGTACCTGGGCCTGCCGTATAACCTGACTCTCGGCCTGAACGGCGAGATCGGCTGGGGCTTCGGCCTGGGCTCGCGGCCCTACCCGGTATTCAAGAACTTCTACAGCGGCGGTCTCGGCTCGGTGCGCGTGTTCCAGCAGGGTTCGCTGGGCGTCATCGACCCGACCGGCTCGTTCGTCGGCGGCACGCGCAAGATGAACGCCAATGCCGAGCTCTACATCCCCGTGCCCGGCATGGGCAACGACAAGAGCCTGCGCTTCTTCGCCTTCTTCGACATCGGCAATGCCTGGGGCGCGGATCAGTCGGTGACCTTTGACAGCCTGCGCGCGTCCACCGGGCTGGGCATCAGCTGGGTTTCGCCGATGGGCCCGCTCAAGCTGAGCTATGGCACGCCGGTCATGTACCAGGGAACCGATAGAATTCAGCCTTTCCAATTCCAGATCGGGACCAGATTCTGATGAAGATGCTGCCGCTGACCACCCGGATGCTTGCTGCTGCGGCATCGGTTGCGCTGCTGTCGTTGTCCTTCGGGGCCATGGCCCAGGAACTGAAGATCGGCTACGTGAACAGCGAGCGTGTGCTGCGCGAGGCCGCTCCGGCCAAAGCAGCGCAGGCCCGCCTGGAAGGCGAGTTCAGCAAGCGCGAGAAAGAGCTCGCGGAACAGGGCGTCCGGCTGAAGGCCGCCGCCGAGAAACTGGAAAAGGACGCGCCGACGCTGAGCGAGAGCGAGCGTGCACGACGCCAGCGCGAGCTGGTCGAACAAGACCGCGACATGCAGCGCAGGAGCCGCGAGTTCAAGGAAGATCTAACGCAGCGCAAGAACGAAGAACTCCAGGCCGTGGTCGAGCGCGCGAATCGCGTCATCAAACAGATCTTCGAGCAGGAGAAGTACGACGTCATCCTGCAGGAGGCCATCTTTGCCGGGCCCCGCGTGGACATCACCGAAAAGGTGATCAAGACACTGAACGCCGCAGCACCGGCCCCGCGTTGAAGCGGCAGCACGCAGGCGTGGATGTTTGAAGTCCGCACAGGCGAACTCGTCACACAGCTGGGCGGTGAACTGCTCGGCAATGCTGAACTTGTGCTGCGCCGCATCGCGCCACTCGACCGCGCCTTGGCCGACAGCATCAGCTTTCTGTCCAATCCGCGCCACCAGGCGCAGTTGCAAGGCTCTGCCGCCGGCTGCGTGATCGTCGGCCCGGCACTGCGCGAGGCCGTCGCCTCGCGCCCTTCGGCGATTGTCAGCGCCGATCCGTACCTCTATTACGCCAAGCTCACCCAATGGTGGGTGCAGCATGCGCGTGCGCCGGCAGCGGCCGGCGTGCATGCCAGCGCGGTGGTCGAACCCGGGGCCCTCGTGCATGCGACGGCCTCGGTCGGCGCACTGGCGCACATAGGTAGTGGCGCTGTCATCGGCGCCGGCGCGGTGATCGGGCCGCAATGCCATGTCGGCGCGCGCGCCGTGGTGGGCGAAGGCACGCGACTGGCCGCACAGGTAGTCATCGGCGCCGACTGTCGCATCGGCGCACGCTGCATCCTGCATGGCGGCGCGGTCATCGGCGCCGACGGCTTCGGCTTCGCGCCGGTGGACGGGCGCTGGGAGAAGATCGAACAACTCGGCGCAGTGGACATCGGCGACGATGTCGAGATCGGTGCCAACAGCTGCGTCGACCGCGGTGCGCTGCAGGACACCGTGCTCGAGCAGGGTGTCAAGCTCGACAACCTGGTCCATATCGCGCACAACGTGGTGGTCGGCGCGCACACCGCAATGGCGGCCTGCGTGGGCATAGCCGGCAGCACGCGCATCGGCGCGCACTGCAGCTTCGCCGGTCAGGCCGGCGTGGTCGGGCATGTGCAGATCTGCGACCACGTGCACATCGGCGCGGCCTGCGCCGTGACACGCTCGATCCACAAGCCGGGCAGCTACGGCGGCATGTTCCCCTTCGACGAGAATGGGGTCTGGGACAAGAACGCCGCCACACTGCGGCAACTGTATGCGCTGCGCGGCCGCGTGCGCGCGCTGGAAAGCAGGAATACATGACGATCGACATTCACCAGATCCTGAAGAGGCTGCCGCATCGCTACCCTTTCCTGCTTGTCGATCGGGTGCTTGAAGTGGAGTCCGGCAAGCGCATCCGCGCGCTGAAGAACGTCACCGTCAACGAGCATTTTTTCGTTGGCCATTTCCCACAGCGGCCGGTGATGCCGGGAGTGCTGATGCTCGAGGCGCTGGCGCAGGCAGCGGCACTGCTGGGCTTCGTTACGCACGACATCACGCCGGACGACAAGACGCTGTATTACTTCGCCGGAATCGACGGCGCGCGCTTCAAGCGCCCGGTGGAACCCGGCGACCAGCTGATTCTCGAGGCCGAGGTGTTGCGCATGAAGGCCAATATCTGGAAATACAAGGCCCGCGCACGGGTGGGCGACGAGCTTGCCGTCGAGGCCGAGTTGCTGATGGCCGTTCACAAGCTCGCCTGACCTCGATGGCTCGGATCCACCCGACGGCCATCGTTGAAGCCGGCGCCCTGCTGGGCGAGGACGTCGATGTTGGCGCCTTCACGCTGGTGGGCCCCGATGTGCGCATCGACGAAGGCTCGCGCATCGGGCCGCATTGCGTGATCGAGGGCCACACCACCATCGGCCGCGGCAATCGCATCTTTCAGGCCTGTTCCATCGGCACGCCGCCCCAGGACAAGAAGTATGCCGGTGAGCCCACCTGCCTAGAGATCGGGCACGGCAACACCATTCGCGAGTTCTGCACCATCAACCTGGGTACGGCGCAGGATACCGGCGTAACGCGTATCGGCGACGACAACTGGATCATGGCTTACGTGCATATCGCCCACGATTGCCAGGTCGGCAGCCACACCATCCTGGCCAACCTGACTCAACTGGCGGGGCACGTGCAACTGGGTGACTGGGTGGTGGTCGGCGGCATGTCCGGCCTGCATCAGTTCGTCCGGGTCGGCGCGCACGCGATGATCGGATTCCAGACGCGCCTGTCGCAGGACCTGCCGCCTTTCGTTACCGTGGCCGGCAACCCGGGCGAGGCACAGGGCATCAACGCCGAAGGGCTCAGGCGGCGCGGCTTCGCTCCCGAGCGCATCGACGTCATTAAGCAGATGCACCGGCTGCTGTACCGCCGCAGCCTGACCTTGGCCGAGGCCACGCAGCAGATCGGCGATCTGCCAGAGGCGCTGACAACGTCGGTGGCGGATGTCGCGCTGATGCTCGACTTCCTGGCCAACGCGCAGCGCGGCATCGTGCGCTGAAGTGCAGATGGACGTCGCGGCTGCGCCATGGGCGATGGTGGCGGGCGAGGCCTCGGGCGATCTGCTGGCGTCGTTGCTGCTTGGCGGGATGCGTCAGCGCTGGCCCGAATTACGCGCAGTCGGCATCGGCGGGCCGCTGATGGCGGCACAGGGATTCGAGGCCTGGTGGCCGCACCAGAAGCTGGCGGTGAACGGTGTCGTGGACGCGCTGCGCCATTTGCGCGAGATATCGGGTATCCGCAACGCCCTGACCGAGCGCCTTCTGGACCAGCGACCGCGTGCCTTCGTCGGCGTCGATGCGCCCGACTTCAACCTCGGCCTTGAAGGGCGGCTGCGGCGCTGCGGCATCCGCACGATCCACTTCGTCTGCCCCTCGATCTGGGCCTGGCGCGGCGGGCGGGTCAAGCGCATTGCACGTGACGTGGATCATGTGCTGTGCCTGTTCCCGTTCGAGCCCGAGTTGCTGCGTCGCGCGGGTGTTGCCGCCAGCTATGTAGGCCATCCGCTGGCCGACGTGATCCCGCTGCAGGTGCCTCGGTCCGAGGCCCGGCTACGTCTGGGGCTGGGCGAGCATGAGCTGGTGGTCGCGGTGCTGCCGGGCAGCCGACTGGGCGAGATCAAGCTCATCGCACCACAGTTCCTGCAGGCTGTGGCGTTGCTGCATCGGCGTCGGCCGGACATGAGATTCGTGCTTCCAGTGACCGCCGGCGTGCGCCAAGCGCTCACTCCGATGCTGGAGGCGGATGCGCCCGGCGTGCCAATCGATGTGGTCGACGGCCGGTCACATGACGCACTGGCGGCCTGCGATGCGACACTCATCGCCAGCGGCACTGCCACCCTCGAGGCGGCGCTCTTCAAACGGCCGATGGTCATCGGTTACCGTTCGCACTGGCTCAATGCAATGCTGTGGAAGCGTTTGGGCTACCTGCCTTGGGTCGGTCTGCCGAACATCCTTTGCAACGCGTCGGTCGTCCCGGAGTTGCTGCAGCAAGATTGCCAGCCAAGCCTTCTGGCCGATGCCGTCCTTTCGAGGCTCGACGACGTTGCCGGCAACGAGCGGCTCGCGTCGCGTTTCACCGAGTTGCACCTGCTGTTGAGGCGCGACACCGCGCACTGTGCCACCGATGCGATCGCGCAGGTTCTCGAGTCCTGAGCAGCTGGGCCTGGCCTGGCGCGGCCCGGGGCTGATCGCCGGCGTCGACGAAGCCGGCCGCGGCCCGCTGGCCGGCCCGGTGGTGGCCGCGGCGGTGATGCTCGACGAATTGAAGCCGGTGCGTGGCCTGGCGGATTCAAAGGCGCTGAGTCCACGCCGCCGCGAACGCCTCTACGACGAGATCCGCGCCAAGGCCTTGTGCTGCTGTGTGGCCGAAGCCAGCGCGCAGGAGATCGACCAGCTGAACATCCTGCAGGCGACGCTGCTGGCGATGCGTCGCGCGGTCGAAGGCCTGCGCCTGACGCCACATTGCGTGCTCGTCGACGGCAACCGGCTGCCGGTGCTGGCGATGCCGGCGCAGGCCATCGTCAAGGGCGATGCCAAGGTGCAGGCCATTGCCGCGGCCTCGATCCTGGCCAAGGTGCATCGCGACCGGCTGTGTCTTGAGCTGCACGAGCGTTTTCCGCAGTACGGCTTTGCCGCGCACAAGGGCTACCCGACGGCCGAGCACCTGCAGGCACTGAAACAGCATGGTGCCTGCACCGCGCACCGGCGCAGTTTTGCACCCGTGCGCGCCGTGGACGGCAAACCATGACTGGCGCGCCGCTGTCCATCCGCTCGCGCGACAACCCGAGCCTGGTGCTGGTGCGCCGCGCAATGCGCGATCCCGGAGCCTATCGGCGCGACGGTGCGTTGTTGTGGCTGGAGGGTGACCATCTGCTGCGCGCCTGCCTGGCGCGCGGGCATGCGTTGCAGCAGGTGCTGGTGGCCGAGTCCGCCTGGTCGCAGCCGGCACTGCGCAGCCTGGCCGAGCAGGCGCGACGTGTGCTGCTGCTGCCCGACACCTTGTTCAAGGAGCTGAGCACGCTGGAGTCGCCGGCCTCGATCGGCGCACTGATCGAGCGGCCGATGGCGTCGCCGCTGCGCGGCGACGTGCCCACGGTGTTGCTCGACCGGCTGCAGGATGCCGGCAACGTCGGCAGCATCTTGCGTAGCGCCGCGGCGCTGGCCGTGCCGCAGATTCTCGCGCTGAAAGGCACGGCGGCACTGTGGTCGCCGAAGGTGCTGCGCGCTGGCATGGGCGCGCATTTCGCGCTGCAGTTGCATGAGGGTCTGACGCTGGACGAGTTGCAGTCGCTGCGCCTGCCCTGGGTGGCCACCAGCTCGCACGCATCGACCTTGTTGCACCACTGCGTCCTGCCGCAGCCCTGCGCCTGGGTCTTCGGCCACGAGGGGCGGGGCGTGGCGCCGGAACTGGCCGCGCAATGCGCGATGACACTGCGCATCGCCCAGCCTGGCGGGGAGGAGTCGCTGAATGTCGCCGCGGCGGCGGCAATCTGCCTGCACGAAAGCGTGCGTCAGCGCGGTTGAGATCCGCGCCTTCAGCCGGGCCGCTCGCATCGCGGCCGTCGCGCGAACTCAATAGATCAGCCGGTCCGGGCGGATGTCGCGCAGGATCGTCGTGGCGATCTCCTCGATCGACTTGTGTGTCGACGACAGCCAGGCAATGCCGGCGCGGCGCATCATCAATTCGGCCTCGAGCACCTCGTGGCGGCAGTTCTCGATCGATGCGTACTTGCTGTTGGGTCGACGCTCATTGCGGATCTGCGACAGCCGCTGCGGGTTGATCGACAGGCCGAAGCATTTCGCCTTGTGTGGTGCCAGGCTGCTCGGCAGCTTGCCGCGTTCGAAGTCTTCGGGAATCAGCGGGTAGTTGGCCGCCTTGATGCCGTGCTGCATGGCCAGGTACAGCGAGGTCGGCGTCTTGCCGCTGCGGCTGACGCCCACCAGGATGACGTCGGCGCTGGCCAGATTGCGCGAAGACTGGCCGTCGTCATGCGCCAGCGAGAAATTGATCGCGTCGATGCGCTCGTGGTACTCCTCGCTCTTGGCGGCATCGGAGAAGCGACCGATGCGGTGGTTCGACTTGACGCCGAACTCCACTTCGAGCGGCTCGACGAAGGTACGGAACATGTCCAGCACCAGCCCCTTGCAGGCCTCGGTGGTGAGCACACGGCGGATCTCGTCGTTGACCAGCGTGATGAAGACGATCGGCCGCCGGCCCTCGTGTTCGCTGGCCTGGTTGATCTCGTCCAGCACCGCCATGGCCTTGTCGACCGAATCGATGAAAGGCCGCCGCACGTGCCGCGGCCGGGCCGGAAACTGCGCCAGGATCGAGTTGCCGAAGGTCTCGGCCGTGATGCCGGTGCCGTCCGAGACGTAGAACACGGTGCGATTGGGCATGCGGACACCCGGCGCTGCGGCCTGAAAGTTGTGGGCGGATGATAGGGAATAAGTCCTTAGAATTCCCTGCAACAGCCCCCGCGTCGAACCCCGCATGCAAGCCTACGGCCATCCAGAAGAAGAAGTCGCAGCCGTGTGCCGCCGGGTCGGCCCCATGGGAGCACCGCTTTTGTCACATCACGGAGCCTTCCCATGTCTTCCACCCTTCTGGCGACCGCCCTGGTCGTACCGTTCGAACGCCTGAGAATGACCGACGTCGAGTCGGTGGGCGGCAAGAACGCCTCGCTCGGCGAAATGATCAGCCAACTGGCCGCCTCCGGCGTGCTGGTGCCCGGTGGCTTCGCCACCACGGCGTTTGCCTTCCGGCAGTTCCTGCAGCACGACGGCCTGGGGCGGCGCATCCAGGATCGGCTGGATACGCTGGACACCGACGACGTGCGTGCGCTGGCCGACGCCGGAGCGCAGATCCGTCAATGGATCGTGGACACGCCTTTCCCGGACGAGTTGCGTGCCGCCGTCAGCGCGCAGTTCGAGATGCTCACGCGCGACCACCCCGGCGCGTCCTTCGCGGTGCGCTCGTCGGCCACGGCCGAAGACCTGCCGGATGCGTCTTTCGCCGGGCAGCAGGAGACCTTCCTCAACGTCGTCGGCATCGAGCAGGTGCTGCACAAGATGAAGGAGGTGTTCGCCTCGCTGTACAACGACCGCGCCATCAGCTACCGCGTGCACAAGGGCTTTGCGCACAGCGATGTGGCGCTGTCGGCCGGCGTGCAGCGCATGGTGCGCTCCGACCTGGCCTCGGCCGGCGTGATGTTCACCATCGACACCGAGTCCGGCTTCAAGGACGTGGTCTTCATCACCGCCGGCTACGGCCTGGGCGAGACGGTGGTGCAGGGCGCAGTGAACCCGGACGAGTTCTACGTGCACAAGCCGACGCTGCGCAATGGCAAGTTCCCGATCATCCGGCGCAGCCTGGGCAGCAAGCTGATCCGCATGGCCTTCGCCACAGAGCAGGAGCGCGCGGCCAGCGGCCAGTTGGTGCGCACCGTGGACACCCCGCCGGAGCTGCGCAACCGCTATTCGCTCAGCGATGCCGACGTGATCGAACTGTCGCGCTATGCGCTGATCATCGAGCAGCACTATGGCCGGCCGATGGATATCGAATGGGGCAAGGACGGCCAGGACGGGCGGCTGTACATCCTGCAAGCCCGCCCCGAGACGGTAAAGAGCCAGGCCGAAGGCAAGCTCGAGCAACGCTACCGTCTCAAGGGTGACCGCGCCAAGAACGTGGTGCTGGCCGAAGGCCGTGCCATCGGCCAGAAGATCGGCACCGGACCGGTACGCTTGATCGGCTCGCCGGCCGAGATGGACCGCGTGCAGCCGGGTGACGTGCTGGTCACCGACATGACCGACCCGAACTGGGAGCCGGTGATGAAGCGCGCCGCGGCCATCGTCACGAACCGCGGTGGGCGCACCTGCCACGCGGCGATCATCGCGCGCGAACTCGGCATCCCGGCGGTGGTGGGTTGCGGCGACGCCACCGACAAGATGCAGGACGGTGCGCTGGTGACCGTGTCCTGCGCCGAGGGCGACACCGGCTTCGTCTACGACGGCCTGCTGGAGACCGAAGTCAGCGAGGTGCAGCGCGGCGAGATGCCGTACTGCCCGATCAAGATCATGATGAACATCGGCAACCCGCAGCTGGCCTTCGACTTCGCGCAGATACCGAATTCCGGCGTCGGCCTGGCACGGCTGGAGTTCATCATCAACAACAACATCGGGGTGCACCCGAAGGCGATCCTCGACTATCCGAACATCGATACCGACCTGAAGAAGGCGGTGGAATCGGTGGCGCGCGGGCATGCGTCGCCGCGCGCCTTCTACGTCGACAAGCTGGCCGAGGGCATCGCCACCATCGCCGCGGCCTTCTGGCCGAAGACGGTGATCGTGCGGCTGTCGGACTTCAAGTCGAACGAGTACCGCAAGCTCATCGGCGGCTCGCGTTATGAGCCCGACGAAGAGAACCCGATGCTCGGCTTCCGCGGCGCATCGCGCTACGTCAGCCCCGAGTTTGCCGATGCCTTCGCGATGGAATGCGAGGCGCTCAAGCGCGTGCGCAACGACATGGGGCTGAGCAACGTGGAGATCATGGTGCCCTTCGTGCGCACCGTGCGCCAGGCCCAACAGGTGACGCAGATGCTGGCCGATCGCGGCCTGAAGCGCGGCCAGAACGGCCTGCGCCTGATCATGATGTGCGAGGTGCCCAGCAACGCCATCCTGGCCGACCAGTTCCTTGAGCATTTCGACGGCATGTCGATCGGCTCGAACGATCTGACGCAGCTGACACTGGGCCTGGACCGCGATTCCGGCCTGGCCCAGCTGGCCGACGACTTCGACGAGCGCGACCCGGCCGTCAAGGCCCTGATCTCGCGCGCCATCACCGCCTGCCGGGCCACCGGCAAGTACGTCGGCATCTGCGGCCAGGGCCCCAGCGACTACCCGGACTTCGCCGACTGGCTGGCGCAGGAAGGCATCGTGTCGATCTCGCTGAACCCGGACACCGTGGTCGAGACCTGGCAGCGCCTGGCCAAGCGCTAGGACGGGGTGCGGCGTGGCGCCGCCGGCACGAACCTAGGGAAATGCCTAGTCGGGCTTGCGAGCGCCTGGCGCCGCTTGTCAGAAAGCCGTAAGGCGGGGACGAAAGAGTCCACCCAGGCCACGGGTGCCCCATGCTGAACGTCCTGAACATCCTGCAATTGGTGCTGTACATCGCGCTGCTGGCCCTGCTGGGCCAGGGGGTGCTGTTCGTGCTGGCTGGGCCAAAGCGCGAGCAGAACCTCTTCTACCAATTGCTGCAGATCCTGAGCAAGCCCTTCACGATGCCGGTGCGCAAGCTGACGCCCAACAAGGTGTCCGACAGCCAGGTGCCGATCGTTACCTTCTTCCTGCTGGTCATCGTCTACGCCATCGTCACCTTCGAGAAGATCAACCTGTGTGTCGAGGCCGGCATGGAGACCTGCAAATGAACGGCCTGTCCTACCTCTGGCTCAAGATGCGGGCGATGGCCTTGCTGGTGATCGGGCGCAACGAGCAGGCGCTGGGCGTGTTCGACGAGATGGTGCGCCGCTTCGGCGAACGCAGCTACCCGCGCGCCAGCCGCGCGCACCTGCATGCGCAGGCCGGCCGCCACCTGGCCGCGCTGGCCGACTACGAGGCGCTGCTGCTGAAGCAGCCCGACGACGCACGAACCTGGTTCAACAAGGGCTTCGTGCTCGAACTGCTTGGCCGCTGGGACGAGGCCCTCGCGGCCTTCCGGCACGCCACGGACCTGAGTCCCGAACTCGACCGCGCCTGGTACGGCCAGGGCCTGGTGCTGATACGCATGCAGCGTTTCGACGAGGCCATCGTGGCCCTGAAGCGCAACACCGAACTGCAGCCCATGAGTCCTCACGGCTGGTATCAGCTGGCCCGGATTCATGTCGACAGGAAGCAGCCCGACGAGGCGGTGAAGATCATTCGCCACCTCAAGGGTTTCGAGCCGAAGGTCGCCGCCCAGTTGGAGCGGGAGACCGGCTTGCTCGTCGGTGGTACGGGGCCGTGACCCGTGCTGCCGGTCTTGGCAGTTCGACGCGGCCGGCTGCAGCAGCCCACCAGGACAAGTGGGCAGGTCGCGACAAGGCCCGCAAGGGTGGTTGGGTAAACACAAAGAGGTGAAACGATGCAAGTCAGTGAGAACCTTCAACGCTACTGGCAGAAGAACCTGAGGATCACGTCGATCCTGATGTTCATCTGGTTCGTGGTGACCTTCCTGGTGGCCTATTTCGCGCGGGACCTGGCCTTCAACTTCTTCGGCTGGCCCTTCAGCTGGTGGGTGGCGGCGCAGGGCGCCCTGGTGGTGTACGTGCTGATCATCGGGTACTACGCGTACTACATGAACCGGCTCGATATCGAACACGGCGTTGCCGAGGAGGAATGACATGGCTGGCTTGAGTTTCGAACATGGCACCGGCACGTCTGCCGATGCCAATCGCGCGTTCAAATCGCAACTGAACAAGGTCTACGGCTGGTACACCGGGGGCTTCATCGCCTTCGTGCTGGCCTTGGCCGTCATGGAGCAGATGGGGCTGACACGCCAGTGGATCGGCTTCATCTTCCTGTTTGCCACCGTCGCGCTGTATGCCGGCATCGGCATCATGAGCCGCACCTCGGACGCGGCCGAGTACTACGTCGCCGGGCGACGCGTACCGGCGATGTACAACGGCATGGCCACCGGCGCCGACTGGATGAGCGCGGCCTCGTTCATCGGCATGGCCGGCACGCTGTATCTCACCGGCTACGGCGGCCTGGCCTTCATCCTCGGTTGGACCGGCGGCTACTGCCTGGTGGCGCTGTTCCTGGCGCCGTACCTGCGCAAGTTCGGCCAGTTCACGATTCCGGACTTCCTTGGTGCGCGCTATGAAGGCAACGCACCACGCTTCATCGGCATCCTCGCCGCGATCCTGTGCTCCTTCACCTATGTGGTGGCGCAGATCTACGGCGTCGGCCTGATCACCACCCGCTTGTCGGGCCTGGCTTTCGAGATCGGCATCTTCGTCGGCCTGGGCGGCATCCTCGTGTGTTCGTTCCTCGGCGGCATGCGCGCGGTGACCTGGACGCAGGTGGCGCAGTACATCATCCTGATCCTGGCCTACATGATCCCGGTGGTGTGGCTGTCGGTCAAGCAGACCGGCGTGCCGATTCCGCAGGCGATCTACGGCGCGCAGTTGGAGAAGGTGAGTGCCTCCGAAAAGCGGCTGCTCGACGATCCGAAGGAAAAGGAGGTCATCGCCATCTTCAAGAAGCAGGCCGACGACCTGGGCGCCAAGCTCAAGGACGTGCCCGCCGCACTGGCCGCCGACAAGGCCGCCGCCACCGCCAAGCTGGCCGACCTGAAGGCTGCCAACGCACCCGTGGCCGACATCCAGGCCGCCGAAAAGGCACTGGCTGCGGTACCGGCGAACGATGCTGCCGCCAAGGCCGCCTGGACCGCGGCCAAGGCCGCGGCCGAGGGCCGTGCCAAGCCGCTGGCGGGCATGCCGCGGCATGCGGCGCAGTTCACCGGCGACCCGAACGGCGACGCTGCGGCGCAGAAGACCTTCAACGAATCGCGCCGCAACTTCCTGGCATTGGTGTTCTGCCTGATGGTGGGTACGGCCGCACTGCCGCACATCCTGATGCGCTACTACACCACGCCGTCGGTGAAGGAGGCGCGGGACTCGGTGACCTGGTCGCTGTTCTTCATCTTCCTGCTGTACTTCACCGCGCCGGCCCTGGCGGTGCTGGTCAAGTACGAGGTCTTCAACGTGCTGGTGGGAACACCCTTCGACAAACTGCCCGGCTGGATCTCGGCCTGGTCGCGGGTCGACCCGAGCCTGCTGTCGGTGGCCGACGTCAACAAGGACGGCATCTTCCAACTGGGCGAGATGCGCATCGGCGGCGACATCATCGTGCTGGCCACGCCGGAGATCGGTGGCCTGCCTTATGTGGTGTCGGGCATGGTGGCAGCGGGCGGCCTGGCCGCGGCGCTGTCCACGGCCGACGGCCTGCTGCTGACCATCGCCAACGCGCTGTCGCACGACCTGTACTACAAGATGATCGACCCGAACGCGTCCACCGCGCGCCGCGTGGCCATCTCCAAGGCCTTGCTGCTGGTGGTGGCCCTGGCGGCCGCGGCGGTGGCGGCGCAGAAACCGGCGGACATCCTGTTCCTGGTGTCTGCAGCCTTCTCCTTCGCGGCGGCGGCCTTCTTCCCGGCGCTGGTGCTGGGTGTGTTCTGGAAGCGTGCCAGCAAGTGGGGCGCGGTGCTGGGCATGATCGCCGGTCTGGGCATCACCGTGTACTACATGGTCGTGAACCAGGCTTGGCTGCGCGGCATCTTCGGCGTCACCAGCCCGGTCGACCTGTGGTTCGGCATCCTGCCGATCTCGGCCGGCGTGTTCGGCGTGCCGTTGGGCTTTGCGGTGATCATCATCGTCAGCCTGTTTGCGCCGGCGCCATCGCGCGCGGTGCAGGAGCTGGTGGAGCATGTGCGCTATCCGAACGTGAAGCTGGCGGGCAAGGCCTGACCGGTCGAGTCAGTCTGCAGCAGGCGCCGCCTCGGCGCCTGCCACAGGGCCTTCGGGTTGACCGGAGGCCCTTTTTCATGGGGTGCCACGCCGGCACTGCGACGCGCCGATGCGCCACGGGCCGGCAGTCGCGACATCGTGGGTTAGAATCACAGGCTTTTCCCTTGCCGCACCCGCTCGAGGCCATGGCCTTGAGGACGCTTCGGGGCGGCTTCCATCTTGGAACCCATAAGGAGTGTTCATGCGTCATTACGAAATCGTCCTGCTGATCCATCCGGATCAAAGCGAGCAGGTCCCAGCCATGCTCGAGCGCTACAAGGCGCTCGTCACTGGCAGCGGCGGCACGGTGCACCGTGTCGAGGACTGGGGTCGGCGCCAGCTGGCCTACATGATCCAGAAACTGGCCAAGGCGCACTACCTGTGCCTGAACATCGAATGCAGCAGTGCCACGCTGACCGAGCTCGAGACGGGGTTCCGTTTCAACGATGCCGTGTTGCGCCACATGACGGTCTTGCGCGACAGCGCGCTGACCACGCCTTCGGTGATGTTGAAGTCCAGCGAGAAGGACGATTCGCGCCGCCAGGCGCCGCAAGGAGCGCCCGCCTGAGTCGGGCCGAACGCGTGCTGCGCGCCGAAGGCGCTGCGTGAACCGGCTGGTTCTCGCGGCCCGGCTGGTCGAACGTGGTGCCTTGCGCTACACCCCGGCCGGATTGCCGGCTCTGGACTTCGAACTGAAACACGAGTCCGAGCTCAGCGAAGACGGCCAAGCGCGCAAGGTGTCGATGCAGATCAGATCGGTGGCCATCGGACGCATCACGCAGCCGCTGGCGGCGATGGAACTGGGCAGCGCGGGCAATTTTGCCGGCTTCCTGGCATCGGCGCGCAACGGACGCGGCCTGCTGTTTCATGTCACGACGCTCGAGAGCGCATCGGTTTGATTTTTCCGGATTGATTTTTAGGAGTTCACTATGCCCCCGCCACGTGGTAAAGGTCGGTTTTCCAAGGACAAGCGCCCGAAGCGCAATCAGCAGTCGCTGCTGTTCCGCCGCAAGCGCTTCTGTCGATTCACCGTCGCCGGTGTCAAGGAGATCGACTACAAGGACATCGACGTGCTGCGCGATTTCATCGGCGAGAACGGCCGCATCACGCCGGCCCGCCTGACCGGCACGCGCGCCTTCTTTCAACGTCAGCTGACCACGGCCATCAAGCGTGCGCGTTTCCTCGCGCTGCTGCCGTACTCTGACCAGCACAAGGTCTGAACGAAGGAGCCGCCATGCAAATCATTCTGCTGGAGAAGATCGCCAACCTGGGCAACCTGGGCGACGTGGTCAAGGTCAAGGACGGCTACGCGCGCAACTTCCTGATCCCGGGTAAGCGCGCGCGTCGCGCCACCGAGGCCGCGATCAAGGAATTCGAGACGCGCCGCGCCGATCTGGAAAAGACCGCTGCCGAGAAACTGGCCACTGCGCAGGCGCTGCAGGAGCAGCTGTCGGGCAAGGTGGTGCGCATCAGCCAGAAGGCCGGCGTCGACGGCCGCCTGTTCGGTTCGGTGACCAATGCCGACGTTGCCGAAGGCCTGACGAAGATGGGCTTTGCGATCCTGAAGTCGCAGGTGCGCATGCCCAACGGACCGCTGAAGGTAACCGGCGAACACACGGTATCGGTGTCGCCGCACACCGACGTCGTCGCCGAAATCACCGTACAGGTGGTCGGCGAAGTCGCCTGAGGGTTCTACTTGTCGCGCGCCGAAGGCCGGTTCCGACCGGCCTTTTTCATGTGCGCCCAGCATGGGCGCGATCTTGGGGGTGCGAGTCCCCGGCCGAGTTGGCCACAGCGAGGCAAGCGAAGCGCAACGGCGTGAGGGTGACCGAGCGTGGGGGGAAGCGTGGAGCGTAAACCGTGAGCCGAGGTACACGAACCGCATCCGAGGCGACGCCGGCCTGGGGATGAAGCGGAGCCAGCAAAGGTCGTAGTAGTTGGGGCGACCCGGCGAAGGGCCGAACGGGAGGGACAGTCACGAGACATGTCGCTTGCTCCTGGGCGGCCAAGGACGAAGCGAAACGGGCAGTGGCCGATCATGCCATGCACAAGCTGCGCGAGCGCATCCGGCAGCTGACGCAACGCCGCAGGGGGCGCAATCTCGAACAGATCGCCGAGGACTTGCTGGCTTACGTGCCGGGCTGGAAGGCGCACTTCCGGCTGGCGCAGACCCCGAAGGTCATGCGCGAGCTGGATGAGTGGCTGCGACACAGGCTGCGGGCGGTACAGCTCAAGCAGTGGCGGCGCGGGACGACGATGTTCCGCGAGTTGCGCAAGCTGGGCGCGAGCGTGGACTTGGCTGCGCGCATCGCCGGCAACGCCGGAAGCTGGTGGCGCAACAGCCGTATGGGCCTGAACCGCGTGCTGCCTATCGCCTACTTCGACAGCCTGGGAGTCCCCAAATTCTCCTGACCTCAACTTCTCGAACCGCCCGGTGCGGACCCGCATGCCGGGTGGTGTGGGAGGGGTCCGGTCAGCGATGATCGGCCCCTATCCCGATTGCTGCACGACGCCCGCTTGACTGGCGCGCTGGACCTGTGGGATGCAGGCCCATTTCCACAGCTTGCGCTCCGCTTATCCACCGGGTTGTGCACCTGCGCGGACGTGCTTGCACCCTATCATCGTACCCATGTCTGCCATCTTCGATTCACGCGATTCCGGACCCGATGCCCGTGACAACGAGGTCGCCCGCCTGCGCGTGCCACCCAACTCGAACGAGGCCGAACAGAGCGTGCTCGGCGGCCTGCTGCTGGACAACCTGGCCTGGGACCGCGCCGCCGACCTGCTCAGCGACAGCGACTTCTACCGCCACGAGCACCGGCTGATCTACGCCGCCATCGGCGCGCTGGTCAATGCCAGCAAGCCGGCTGACGTGATCACCGTCTTCGAACACCTGCAGAACGTGGGCAAGGCGCAGGATTGTGGCGGCCTGGCCTACCTGAACGCGCTGGCGCAGAGCGTGCCCAGCGCCGCCAACATGCGGCGCTATGCGGAGATCGTGCGCGAGCGCGCCATCCTGCGCAAGCTCATCGCCGCCAGCGACGAGATCGCCACCACCGCCTTCAACACGCAGGGCCGGGCGGTGTCGCAGATCCTCGACGAGGCCGAAGGCCGCATCTTCAAGATCGGCGAGGAAGGCTCGCGCAACCGCCAGGGTTTCCAGGGCATCGACAAGCTGGTCACCGCGCTGATCGACCGCGTCAACGAGCTGGCCGAGAACGGCGCCGAGGAAGTCACCGGCGTGCGCACCGGTTTCTACGACATGGACCGCATGACCGCGGGCCTGCAGAAGGGCGACCTGATCGTGCTGGCCGCGCGGCCGTCGATGGGCAAGACCGCCTTCGCGCTGAACATCGCCGAACACGTCGCCGTGCAGGAAGGCCTGCCGGTGCTGGTGTTCTCGATGGAAATGGGCGCGGCACAGCTGGCGCTGCGCATGGTCGGCTCGCTCGGGCGCATCGACCAGCAGCACCTGCGCACAGGTGCGTTGCGCAACGAGGAATGGGAGCGCCTGGCCGAGGCGGTGGACCGGCTCGGCCGCGTGCAGATGTTCATCGACGAGACGCCGGCATTGAACTCGGCCGAGTTGCGCGCGCGCGCGCGGCGCATGGCGCGGCAGTTCGGCGGCACGCTCGGGCTGATCGTCGTCGACTACCTGCAGCTGATGAGCGGCAACAGCTCCAGCGAGGAGAACCGCGCCACCGAGATCGGCGAGATCTCGCGCGGCCTGAAGGCGCTGGCCAAGGAGCTGCAGTGTCCGGTGATCGCGTTGTCGCAGCTGAACCGCAGTGTCGAGAGCCGCACCGACAAGCGGCCGATGATGAGCGACCTGCGCGAATCCGGCGCCATCGAGCAGGACGCCGACGTCATCATGTTCATCTACCGCGACGAGTACTACAACAAGGAATCGAAGGAGCCGGGCGTGGCCGAGATCATCATCGGCAAGCAGCGCAACGGACCCGTGGGCACGCTCAGGCTGACCTTCCTGAAGCCGCTGACACGTTTCGACAACCTGGCCCCAGGCAGCTCAGGCTCCGACTACTGATCGCTGGCGTCTTGCGTCAACCCGTAGACTGTATGAAAATACAGTATGCGTGGACCGCGCCGTGTCATCGAGTTGATCGAAGCCAAGCCCGCACTCGATGCGCTGAAGGGTCGTGGCACAACCTGGGCGCTGCCACACCGCTTCAGCGCGCGACTGCATGAAGACTTCGACGATGGTTGGGACACGCTGCAGCGCGGCGCTACCGAAGAGGCCACTGCGCCGCCAACGCAGATCTTCGACGAGCAGGTGCGCAACATCCTCAGCCCGAACGACTCGCCTGATATCGGCTTCGATCTGTCGATCAACCCTTATCGCGGCTGCGAGCATGGCTGCATCTACTGTTACGCGCGGCCGACGCACAGTTACCTGAACCTGTCGCCAGGCATCGACTTCGAAACGCGCATCGTTGCCAAGGTCAACGCGGCCGAGCGGCTGCGCGAGGCCTTCGCGCGCAAAGGCTACCAGCCGAAGATGCTGAACCTGGGCTCGGTCACCGACGCCTACCAACCGGCCGAGCGGCGGCTGCGCATCACGCGCGCGGTGGTCGAGGTGCTGGCCGAGCACCGACATGCTTTTTCGGTGATCACCAAATCCTCGCTGGTCGAGCGCGACCTGGACCTGATCGCGCCGATGGCCGAAGCGCGTCTGGCCGCGGCCTATGTGTCGATCACCACGCTGAACCCCGATCTGGCGCGCGTGCTCGAGCCGCGAGCGGCCGCACCGCTGCGGCGGCTGCGCACCATCGCGACTTTGGCCCGCGCCGGCGTGCCAGTCGGCGTGAGCGTATCGCCGGTGATTCCCTTCCTCAACGAGCCGGAGCTCGAACGCATTCTCGAGGCCGCCGCCGCCGCCGGCGCGAGCCGCGCCTTCAGCGTCGTGCTGCGCCTGCCGTGGGAGCTGAGCCCGCTGTTCCAGCATTGGCTGGAGCAGCATTTCCCCGAGCGCGCGGCGCGCATCATGGCCCGGGTGCGCGAAATGCGCGGCGGCCGTGACAACGACGCGCGCTTCGGCTCGCGCATGACGGGGCAGGGCGTTTGGGCGCAACTGCTGCGCCAGCGCTTTGACAAGGCCTGTGCGCGTTTCGGCCTGAACCGCGAGCGCATCGACCTTGACCTGACGCGCTTCCGGCGGCCGGCGGCCGACGCGGCGCAGGCGAGCCTGTTCTAGGCCAGGCCGCTTTCGGCTACTTGAACAGATCCTTGACGCGGTCGGCCCAGCTCTTTTCGTTGGGCGAGTGCCGGTCGCCCCCCTTGCGAAAGGATTCGTCCAGCTCCTTCAACAGCTTGCGCTGGTGCTCGGTGATCTTCACCGGCGTTTCCACCGAGATGTGCGCGTACAGGTCGCCGGGGTAGCTGGAGCGGATGCCCTTGATGCCTTTGCCGCGCAGGCGGAAGGTCTTGCCGTGCTGCGTGCCTTCGGGCAGATCGATCTCGGCATGGCCGCTGAGCGTGGGCACGTCGATCGAGCCGCCGAGTGCCACCGTGGTCAGCCCCACCGGCACGGTGCAGTGCAGATCGTCGCCGTCGCGCTCGAAAATCTCGTGCTGCTTCACCCGGATCTCGATGTACAGGTCACCGCTGGGCCCGCCGTTGGTACCCGGTTCACCGTTGCCGGCCGAACGGATGCGCATGCCTTCGTTGATGCCGGCGGGGATCTTTACTTCCAGTGTCTTCTGCTTCTTGATCTTGCCGGCACCGCTGCAGGTGGTGCAGGGCTCGGGAATGATCTTGCCCGTGCCGCGACAGTGCGGGCAGGTCTGCTGGATGCTGAAGAAGCCCTGGCGCATGTGCACCGTGCCATTGCCGTTGCAGGTGCTGCAGGTCTTCGGGCTGGTGCCGGGCTTGGCGCCGGAGCCGTGGCAGGTCTCGCAGCTGTCCCAACTGGGAATGCGGATCTGCGTGTCCTTGCCGCGTGCCGCCTCTTCCAGCGTGATCTCCATGGCGTAGCTGAGGTCGTTGCCGCGATAGACCTGTTGCCCGCCAGCGCCGCGGCGCGAGCCGGTGCCACCGTTGAAGATGTCGCCGAAGATGTCGCCGAAGGCCTCGGCGAAACCGCCGAAGCCCTCTGGCCCCGCGCCGCGCCCACCGCCCATGTTGGGGTCCACGCCGGCATGGCCGAACTGGTCGTAGGCCGCGCGTTTTTGCGCGTCGGTGAGCATCTCGTAGGCTTCCTTGGCCTCCTTGAACTTCTCTTCGGAGGCCTTGGCCTTGTCACCCTGGTTGCGATCCGGGTGGTGTTTCATGGCCAGCTTGCGGTAGGCCTTCTTGATGTCCTCCTCGCTCGCGTTGCGGGGCACGCCGAGGATGTCGTAGTAATCGCGCTTTGCCATTGCAGTTCTCAGCGTCCTTGAAACGAAGGCGCCGCGCCGAGGTACGGAGCGTTTCCGTCACCTCCAACGCGGCGGGATAGCGCGGCAGCCCGATGCCGGGCTGGCCGCCATCTCACTTCTTGACTTCCTTGAATTCGGCGTCCACCACATTGTCGTCGGCCGGCTTCGATTCGGCGTGTGGCGCGTCGGCCGGGCCCGCCCCGGTGGCTGCCGCTGCCGCAGCGGCAGCAGCCTGGGTATCGGCATACATCTTCTCGCCGAGCTTTTGGCTGGCCGTCATCAGCTTTTCGGTGGCCGCGTCGATGGTGGCCTTGTCGTCGCTCTTCAGCGACTCTTCGGCCTGCTTGATGGCGGCTTCGATGGCCTCCTTCTCGGTGGCCTCGAGCTTGTCGCCATGCTCGGTGACGCTCTTGCGCACCGAATGAACCATCGCGTCGGCCTGGTTGCGGGCCTGCACCAGTTCGAGCTTCTTGTGGTCCTCGGCGGCGTTGAGCTCGGCATCCTTGACCATCTTCTGGATCTCTTCTTCCGAGATGCCGGAGTTGGCCTTGATGGTGATCTTGTTCTCCTTGCCGGTCGCCTTGTCCTTGGCGCCGACATGCAGGATGCCGTTGGCGTCGATGTCGAAGCTGACCTCGATCTGCGGCAGGCCGCGCGGCGACGGTGGAATGCCCTCGAGGTTGAACTCGCCCAGGCTCTTGTTGCCGGCCGCAATCTCACGTTCGCCCTGGAACACCTTGATCGTCACTGCCGGCTGGTTGTCGTCGGCGGTGGAGAACACCTGCGAAAACTTGGTCGGGATGGTGGTGTTCTTCTTGATCATCTTGGTCATCACGCCGCCCAGCGTCTCGATGCCCAGGCTCAACGGGGTGACGTCGAGCAGCAGCACGTCCTTGCGGTCGCCGCCCAACACCTGACCCTGGATGGCCGCGCCCACGGCGACGGCTTCATCGGGGTTGACGTCCTTGCGCGGCTCCTTGGCGAAGAACTCCTTGACCTTGTCCTGCACCTTGGGCATGCGCGTCATGCCGCCGACCAGGATCACGTCGTTGATGTCCGTGAGCTTCACGCCCGCGTCCTTGACGGCGATCTTGCAAGGCTCGATGGTGCGCCCGATCAGGTCCTCGACCAGCGCCTCGAGCTTGGCGCGGGTCAACTTGATATTGAGATGCTTCGGACCCGAGGCGTCGGCCGTGATGTACGGCAGGTTGACGTCGGTCTGCGTGCTGTTCGACAGCTCGATCTTCGCCTTCTCGGCGGCTTCCTTCAGCCGTTGCAGCGCCAGCACGTCCTTGGTCAGGTCGACGCCCTGTTCCTTCTTGAACTCGGTGACGATGTAGTCGATGATGCGCTGGTCGAAGTCCTCGCCACCCAGGAAGGTGTCGCCGTTGGTGGACAGCACCTCGAACTGCATCTCGCCGTCGACATCGGCGATCTCGATGATCGAGATGTCGAAGGTGCCACCGCCCAGGTCATACACGGCGATCTTGCGGTCGCCCTTGCCGTGCTTGTCCAGGCCGAAGGCCAGCGCCGCGGCGGTGGGCTCGTTGATGATGCGCTTGACGTCCAGGCCGGCGATGCGGCCGGCGTCCTTGGTGGCTTGGCGCTGGCTGTCGTTGAAGTAGGCCGGCACGGTGATGACGGCCTCGGTGACCTCTTCGCCCAGGTAGTCCTCGGCGGTCTTCTTCATCTTGCGCAGGATCTCGGCCGACACCTGCGGTGGGGCCAGCTTCTTGCCGCGCACTTCGACCCACGCGTCACCGTTGTCCGCCGGACTGATCTTGTAGGGCATCAGGTCGATGTCCTTCTGCACTTCCTTCTCGGAAAACTTGCGGCCGATCAGGCGCTTGACCGCGTAGATGGTGTTCTTCGGATTGGTCACCGACTGGCGCTTGGCCGACGCGCCGACGAGGATCTCGCCGTCGTCCTGGTAGGCAATGATCGACGGCGTGGTGCGCGCGCCTTCACTGTTCTCGATGACCTTGGTGGTATTGCCTTCCATGATGGCCACACACGAGTTCGTGGTGCCCAAGTCGATGCCGATGATCTTTCCCATTTGATTTGCTCCTGAAGATGGAATCTGGATGTCTTGGAGTTGTGGATAACTCGCCGGCTTTCAAGGTGACCGGTGCGTCGACTTCGGCGCCGGGCCCGCTACTTCGGTGCCGCTACCGTGACCAGCGCCGGGCGCAACACGCGCTCGGCGATCAGGTAGCCCTTCTGTAGCACGGTGACCACGGTGTTGGCGTCCTGCTCGGCCGGCACCACGCTGATGGCCTGGTGCTGGTGCGGGTCGAACTTCGTGCCCACCGGCGGGTTGATGGGCAGCACCTTGTTGCGCTCGAGCGTGGCGTTCAGCTGGCGCAGCGTGGCATGCACACCTTCGAGCATCTGCTCGGGCGTGGCCGGAGTGGCAGAGACCTGCAGCGCGATCGCAGCCTCCAGGCTGTCGCGCACCGGCAGCAGGCTTTCGGCGAAGCCCTCGACGGCGAACTTGCGCGCTTTCGAGATCTCTTCCTCGGCGCGCCGGCGCGTGTTTTCGGCATCGGCCTTGGCACGCAGATAGGCGTCGGATACCGAAGCATGCTTGGCCTCGAGTTCGGCCAAGCGTTCTTCGAGGCTTTGCAGCGGCGCGGCGGCTTCGGCCTGCCCGTTCGCGGGCGCCTGGTCGGCCTCGGATTCAGCGGTGAGGGGGGTCGGTTCGTTCGGGTTCATGGTCGGAATTGCAAAGACTCGCATTGAAATGGGAACGAATCTCCGGTCTTCAAGAGGGTTATTGCGATTTCTGTCCCGGCCCGCAGCGGCCGCCGGGACCTCGAGCTCAGGTGTCGAGGTCGTCGACGGAAGCGCTCCAGCGCTGCCAGTCCACCAGTTCGCGCCGGTCGCGCTTGGTCGGGCGCCCCTGCTCGATGGCATGGGCCGGCTCGGTCTGGTAGGCACGTGCCTTGGTGGCAGCCTCGCGTGCGGCGATGCTGGCTGCCGTCTCGGCGTAGAGCTGCTGGGCCACCGGCGCCGGGCCGCGCACCTCGCTCAGGCCCAGCACCTGCACCTCGCGGGCGATGCCGCCGCGTGCGCCCTGGCGCAGGGCCACCCGGTCGCCCGCACGCAACTCGCGCGAGCGCTTCGCAGCCTGGCCGTTGACCTGCACCCGGCCCTTGTCGATGGCCTCCACCGCCAGCGCCCGGGTCTTGTAGAAACGGGCGACCCACAGCCACTTGTCCAGGCGCATGCCGGTTGCCTCGGGCCGGGTGGCGCTCAAGTGGCAGCCTCCGGTTGCGGCCGTCTGGGGTGTCGGGTCATGCTGCCGGATTGTCCGCGAGCGGCAGGCGGACGACCGCATCCAACCCGGTGATGCGGCCCTGCTCGCTGCGGTTGTCGAGTCGTATCTCGCCGCCCAGCGTGCTGACGATCTCCTGGCAGATGGCCAGGCCCAGGCCGGAGCCGCTGCGCGGATCGCCGCTGGCGAAGGGCTGGAACAGCCGCCGCCGTAGCTCGGGCGAGATGCCGGGGCCGCTGTCTGCGATGCTCAGCGTGGCCTGCGCTGCGACGATGGCCAAGCGCACGCGGAGGCGGCCCTGCGGCCGGCTGAGCTTGATGGCGTTGTGCAGCAGGTTGCGCGTCAGCTCGCGCAGCGCCCATTCGTGACCGCGCACCGGAGCGCGCACGGTGTGAATGTCAAAGTCGAACTGCTGCATCGCGATCAGCGGCGCCAGGTCCAGCGCGACGGCGCGCACCGCGTCGGCCCAATCGACCACCGGCGCATCGCCCTGTTGGCGCAGTTGTTCGACCTTGGCCAGCGCCAGCATCTGATTGGCCAGCATCGTGGCGCGGTCGACCGTGTCGCTCATCTCGTTCAGTGCCTGTGCCGGCGCGACATCGCCGCGCTGGGCCGACTGCAGTTGCGTGCGCAGCACTGCCAGCGGGGTGCGCAGCTGGTGCGCGGTGTCGCGCACGAAGCGCTTCTGGTGCTCGAGCAGGTGCGCCAGCCGCTGCATCACCTGGTTGGTCGCCGAAACCAGCGGCAGCAGCTCGCGCGGTGCCACGCCCACCGCGATCGGCGACAGGTCGTTCTCGGCCCGGCCGCGCAGCATGGCCGACAGCTCGCGCACCGGGCGCGTGGCGAACTGCACCACCCACACCACGACCAGCGCGATCACGGTCAGCAGCGCGGCCTGCCGCCACAGCGTGTCGAGCAGCACCTGCCGCGCCAGCGTCCGGCGCAGCTCCAGCGTCTCCGCCACCTGGATCGTGGCCATGCCGCGGCCGCCCGTACCAGCGACCGGCTGCAGCAGCACCGCCACGCGCACCGGCTGGCCGAGGTAGTGGTCGTCGTAGAAATCCACCAGCGCGGCGTAGATGCCCTGTGCCGGAATCTTTCCGCGCCAGGCCGGCAGGTCTTCGAAGCCAGAGACCATCTCGCCGGCAAAGCCGCTGACCTTGTAGAACATGTGGCTGCGGTTGTCGGCATCGAAGGCCTCGAGCGCCGAATACGGCACCGTGGCACGCAGCGTCGCCGCATCGCCGCTGCCGAGCACCTCGAGCTGTTCGCCGATGACCTTGGCCGAAGCCAGCAGGGTGCGGTCGTAGGCCATGTTCGCGTTGTGCAGCGACTGCCGGTACAGGCTGACGGTGTTGATGCCGATCAGCACCAGCACCGGCAGCAGGATGCCCAGCAGCAGCTGGCTGCGCAGCGACAGCCGGCGCAGGCCGCCAGTCAAGGCTGCGCCTGCAGCAGGTAGCCCAGGCCGCGCAGCGTGACCAGCTGCGCGCCGGTGCCGGCGAGCTTCTTGCGCAGCCGGTACGCCACCACCTCGATGGCCTCGGCATGCACCTCGGACTCGCCCGCGAACACCAGCCCCCACAGCCGCTCCTTGGCCAGCGCCTGCCCGGGATGCGACAGCAGCGCGCGCAGCAGTGCTGCCTCGCGCGGCGGCAGCTCCATGACCTGGCCGCGGTGATAGACCGCGCCGCTGGCGGCGTCCACACGCAGGCCGCAGAACTCGGGCCCGCCCACCGACGCCCCGCCGCCGGCGCCGGGCTCGGCGCGGCGCGCCAGCGCGCGCAGCCGCGCTTCGAGCTCGTCCAGGTCGAAAGGCTTGGGCAGGTAGTCGTCGGCGCCGCTGTTCAGCCCGAGGATGCGGTCGCCGACGGTGCCGCGGGCCGTGAGGATCAGCACCGGCGTGCGCAGGCCCTCGGCGCGCGCGTCGCCCAACACCAGCAACCCGTCGCGGCCCGGCAGGCTCAGGTCGAGCACGACCACGTCGGGAACGCTGGCGCGCCAACGGTCCAGCGCGCGCGCCCCGTCGGCGCAGGCCACGACCTGGATGCCGCCGCGCTGCAGCGCGCGCTGCAAGGTGGCCTGCATCGCCGGGTTGTCTTCGATCAGCAGCACCTTCATGGTCAGGCAGGCGGGGCAGGGGCGGGTTCTGGCCAGTCTGCAACAGCCGCGCGAAGCCGCTCCGGGCCACGGGATCAGCATTTTCCCTAGGTTTTTGGACAGCCGACTGACAGAGTTTGCGACGAACATCGCGCATCCGTCCATCAACTACATGGAGACCGTCATGCGTCGCGACACCTTCCTCAAGAGCCTGGCCGCGCTGGCCGCCGCCGGCGGCCTGCCGATCACGGCCCGGGCCACTGCCAACATCAAGATGATGATTCCGGCCAACCCCGGCGGCGGCTGGGACAGCACCGGTCGGGCATTGGGCAAGGCGATGCAGGATGCCGGCGTCGCTGCCACCGTGTCCTACGACAACAAGGGCGGCGCGGCGGGCGCCATCGGGCTGGCGCAATTCGTCAACAGCACGAAGGGCGACGGCAACGCGATGATGGTCATGGGCGCGGTCATGCTCGGCGGCATCATCACCAGCAAGCCGCCGGTGCAGCTCAGCCAGGCCACGCCGATCGCACGCCTGACCAGCGAATACAACGTCTTCGTGCTGCCGGCCAACTCGCCGCTGAAGACGATGAAGGACGTGGTCGAGCAGATGAAGAAGGATCCGGGCAGCGTCAAGTGGGGCGGCGGTTCGCGCGGCTCGACCGAGCACATCGCCGCGGCGATGATCGCGCGCGAGGTCGGCGTCGATCCGGCGAAGATCAACTACGTTGCCTTCCGCGGCGGCGGCGAGGCCACCGCGGCGATCCTGGGCGGCAACGTCACGGTCGGCGGCAGCGGCTACAGCGAGTTTGCCGAGTACATCACCACCGGCAAGATGCGCGCCATCGGCGTCACTTCGGATGTGCGCATCAAGGGCATCGACGTGCCCACGCTGAAGGAGCAGGGCATCAATGTGGTCATCGGCAACTGGCGCGGCGTGTTCGGTGCCTCGGGCATCACCGCGGCGCAGCGTGCCGCGCTGACCGAGATCATTGTCAAGGCGACGAAGAGCAAGGCCTGGGCCGAGGCGCTGGAGAAGAACGGCTGGACGCCGGCCTTGCTCACCGGGCCGGCTTTCGACAAGTTCGTCGACGACGAGTTCGCGTCGCTGCGTGCGGTGATGGTCAAGTCCGGAATGGTCTGATGAAGACCGAGCAGGTCGCCGTCGGTGTCGGCACGCTGGCTCTCGGCGGCGGCATCGTGGCCGGCGCAACCCAGATCTCCGCCGAGGCCGGCTACGGCGGCGTCGGGCCGAACTTTCTGCCCTGGGTGGTGGGGTTGGCGCTGTTGGCGTGCGGCCTCGGCCTGGTTTGGGAGGCGCTGAGCGGTGGCTTTCGCGGCCTCTACGACGACGAGGCTGTGGAAGAGCGCGCCGACTGGGCGCCCTTCGCCTGGATGTCCGCCGGCATCCTGCTCAATGCGCTGTTGATCACCACCATCGGCTTCATTCTCAGTTGTGCCTTGTGTTTCGTGCTGGCGGTGTGTGGACTGCGCAGCGCCGAGGGCCGGCTGGACCTGCGCCCGAAGGCGCTGCTCGGCAGTGCAGCGATCGGCGTGCTCGTGTCGGCGCCGGTGTACTGGATGTTCACCAAGGCGCTGGCCATCAACCTGCCGGGTCTGACCGACACCGGTTGGCTGTGATCCCGACGCTCTTGGGTACGGTTGGCGCGTGCCAACCGGGGCGGACAAGGAGCCGCTGAAATGGACATCCTGAACAACCTGATGCAGGGCTTCGTCACCGCCGGCACGCCGGTGAACCTGCTGTGGGCTCTGCTCGGCTGCAGCATCGGCACGGCGGTGGGCGTGCTTCCTGGCATCGGTCCGGCCACCGCGGTGGCCATGCTGCTGCCGATCACGTTGAAGGTCGAACCGACCGCGTCGATGATCTTCTTCGCCGGCATCTACTACGGCGCGATGTACGGCGGCTCAACCACCTCGATCCTGCTGAACACGCCGGGCGAGGCGGGCTCGATGGTCACCGCGATGGAGGGCAACAAGATGGCCAAGAACGGCCGCGCCGGCGCGGCGCTGGCCACGGCCGCCATCGGCTCCTTCGTCGCCGGCACCATCGCCACCGTGCTCGTCACCTTCGCCGCGCCGGTGGTGGCCAACTATGCGGTGCGGCTGGGCCCGCCCGAGTACTTCCTGCTGATGGTGCTGGCCTTCTGCACGGTGAGCGCCGTGCTTGGCGGCAGCACGCTCCGCGGGTTGACGGCTCTGTTCGTCGGTTTGGCCATGGGGCTGGTGGGCATCGACCAGATCACCGGCCAGGCACGCTACACCGCCGGCGTGCCGGAGATGATGGACGGTCTGGAGGTGGTACTGGTCGCGGTGGGCCTGTTCGCGGTGGCCGAGGCGCTGCATGTGGTGCTGTACGAAGGCCGCAAGGTGGAGACGCAGAACAAGCTGACCAAGGTGCACATGACGCGCGATGAATGGCGCCGCTCCTGGCCGGCCTGGCTGCGCGCCACCTTCATCGGAGCGCCCTTCGGCACCATTCCCGCCGGCGGCAGCGAGATCCCCACCTTCCTGAGCTATGCCACCGAGAAGAAGCTGTCCAAGCACAAGGAGGAGTTCGGCACCACCGGCGCGATCGAGGGCGTAGCCGGGCCCGAGGCCGCGAACAACGCCGCCATCACCGCGACGCTGATCCCGCTGCTGACGCTGGGCATCCCCACATCCAACACCGCGGCAATCCTGCTCGGCGCTTTCCAGAACTACGGCATCCAGCCCGGCCCGCAGCTCTTTGACAAGAACGCCGCGCTGGTCTGGGCACTGATCGCGTCGCTGTACATCGGCAACGTCATGCTGCTGGTGCTGAACCTGCCGCTGGTCGGCATGTGGGTCAAGCTGCTGAAGATCCCCAAGCCCTACCTCTACGCCGGCATCCTGGTGTTTGCCACGGTGGGGGTGTATGGCATGCGACAGTCGGCCTTCGACCTGTTCCTGCTGTACGCCATCGGCCTGCTCGGGCTGGTGATGCGGCGCTTTGGCTTCCCGACCGCGCCGGTAGTGGTGGGCATGATCCTCGGGCCGCTGGCCGAGGCGCAGATGCGCAATGCGCTGTCGATTGGTGAGGGCAAGTGGAGCATCTTCCTCGAGCGGCCGGCCTCGGTGGTGCTGCTGGTCATCGTCGTGCTCGTGCTGCTGCTGCCGCGGCTGATGAGCCTGCGCAGGAAGCTGAAGAACGCCTGAAGCGAACGCCGCACAGCGAGGCCACGCAGCAGCGCGCACGGCGTCGGCAGGCGTGCGTCTTCCGCGCTCGGCTTCGCGCCCGTCGCCGCCAACGCCGCGGGCAAACCCTGATCCGGATGACAGCCGACTGACAGCGCTGCTGCGCAACATGCATGGCATCGGCTGTCACCAGGAGACGACGCATGCAGATCACCGGCATGCTGCACGGCGCGAAGCTCTTGCAGCTTGTGGGTTTCCCCACGCCAGAGATCCTTGGCCCCGATGCGAGCGAGGAGCAGATCAAGGCGCTGCTCGACAAACGCGGCGAGCTCTTCGTCAAGCCGGTGTTCCGCGGCGGCGTCGGCAAGAAGGGCAAGGCCGGGCTGATCGGCCGCGCACGCGACCTGAAGACCGCGCTCGCGGAGAAGGAGCGCCTGTACTTCGCCGAGCACCGCCATGGCCACCAGCATGCCAAGGCCAACGGCGTGACCTTCGAGGCCGCGGTGCCGGCCGAGCACGAGGTCTACTTCTCGCTCACCGACAACACGCGCTTCCGCGCGCCGACGATGACGCTGACGCATCACGGCGGCATGGACATCGAGGAGCTGGACAAGTCGCAGATCGCAGTCGTGCCGTTCAATCCGCTGACCGGGCTGAAGGCCTTCGTCGTCGCCAACGCGCTCTCCGAACTGAACGCACCGAAGGCCATCGTCTCGCCGCTGGTGCAGCACCTGCCGAACCTGTGGGACCTGTTCCACGATTACGGCATGACCACGCTCGAGCTGAACCCGATCCGCCTGCGCGCCGACAACCGCGGCCGCCTCACGCCCGTGGCCTGCGACTTCAAGTGCGGCTTCGACCGCGACGACCCGCGTTGGCAACGGCTGAACCTACCGCCGCACCTGTTCACCGCCGACACCAGCGATTTCGAGCAGGAGATCAACCAGCTTCGCACCTACCAGGGGCAGAGCGATGTCTATGTGATTAACGCCAAGGGCACGATCCTGGCCCCGACCTTCGGCGGCGGCGCCAACTCGCTGGTGACCGAGATGCTCGGCGACGACGCGATCATCAGCTCGGACTTCGGCGGCAACCCGCCGTACGAGAAGATGAAGGCGGTGGCGCAGATCTGCTTCAAGCACTGGCTGCGCCAGAGCAACGTGCTGTTCATCATCGGCGGCAAGAGCAACAACACCGACATCTTCGAGACCTTCCGCGCCATGGCCGACGCGCTGCGCGAGCATTTCGGCCGCCATGGCGCACAGCCGCTGTACGTCGTCATCGGCCGCGGCGGGCCGAACCTGGTGCGCGGCATGGCGGTGATGCGCGACACCTGCGAATCGCTCGGCATCCCGTACCGCATCTTCGGCTTCGACTCGGCGATGAGCGAAGTGGTCGACTACGCGCGGCGCGTCGATGCCTGGATGAAGGCCGGCGGGCGCTCCGAGATGGCGCGGCAGATGAAGCTGGCGGCATGAAGGAGCGCAGCATGTTCAATACCGGCTTCGGCCCGTTCAAGTACTTTGTCGGCATCGAGTCGCTGGCGCAGATCGCCACGCGCGACGATCGTGTGTGCGTGCTCAACATCCTCGGCGGCGAGTCGAGCGAGGTCACGCCGGTGGGGCATGCCTGGAGCGGCGGCAATGTCGTCTTCGGCACCTCGCCCGGGCGCCGCGGCCAGGTGCTCGAGACGCCGGCCGGCCACATCCCCGTCTACGACAACGTGCGCGAGGGGCTGGAGGCCGGCCACCGCTTCAACTGCGGGGTGGTCTATCTGCCGCCCAGTGCCGCCGACGACGGCGTGGTCGAGCTGATCCGCGTCAACCCCGAGTTGCGCAAGATCTTCATCCCGACCGAGAAGATGAGCGTGCACGACGCACGAGAGATCCGCGCGATGGCGCAGTCGCGCGGCATCGACATCTTCGGCGGCAACAGCCTGGGCGTGGCCGACAGCTGGAACCAGGTGCGCATCGGCGGCGCGCTCGGCGGCGACGCGCCCGGTGACACGCTGAAGAAGGGTTCGATCGCGATCCTGTCCAACTCGGGCGGCTTCACGACGACGATCGCGCAGTACCTGCGCATGGCCGGCTGGGGCACGACGACGCTGGTGTCCAGCGGCAAGGATGTCTATATCCACTACGCGGCGCCCGAGTTCGCCTTTGCGCTGGGCAACGATGCACGCAGCCAGGCGGCGGTGCTCTACTGCGAGCCGGGCGGTTACTACGAACTCGACGCCGAATTCACGAAGCCGGTGGTGGCCTGCGTCGTCGGCCGCTGGAAGAGCAAGCTGACGCGTGCCGTCGGCCATGCCGGCGCGATGGCCGGCGGCGGCGACGACGCCGCGGCCAAGGAACGCTGGTTCATGGACAAATTCGGCGTCGACGCGCTGTACACGCCCGAGCGGCCGGTGTTCAGCGCCAAGGGCGCGGTGGTGACCAACATCGCGCACATCCCTGCTGCGCTGAGCGCGGTGATGCAGGCCAATGGCGTGGCACCGGACTTCGCCGCCGAAGGCACGATGGAGCTGAAGCCCTGGTTCGGCTCGAACATGGGCCTGAGCCTGCCGGCCGAACTCGACCTGACGGTGGTGCGTCCACCCGAGCCCTATGCGCAGCAGCGCGACGCGCTCGATCGCCAGCTCGGCGCGCTGCTGCCGCGCCAGCCGCTGAAGGACGCGTCGGGGGCGTCACAGATGGACACGAAGACGCAGGTCAGCAGCCTGCACGGCGTGTCGATGCTCGACGCCGCGCTGTTCCCGCTCGAGGCCAACGTCAGCCTGGCGCTGCTGCACGAGCCGGGCGGCGACAACGACCGCAAGCTGGTCAGCCTGGCAGTGGGCGCGTTCCTGAACCAGCACGGCGAAGCCACGCTGGCCGCGGCACAGGCCTCGCGCGACGACGGCAACGCGCCGAACGCCGTGCTTGCCGCGGCGCTGGCGATCGTCGGCCCGAAGCGCAGCGAACGCATGCGCCAGCTCACGCGCTGGCTGATCGAGGCCTTTGCCGCGGCCGGGCTGCGCAGCGCGCTCGACGACGGCTTCGATGTCAGCCGCGTCGTCGATGGTGCGGCGCGCGAGCTGCTGCTGGCGCCGCAGCCCGACGCGCGCGCGGCGGCGTTGCTGGCCGGCTTCGACGCCCGCGGCGCGAAGTCGGTGTTCGTGCAGTTCCTGCGCGGCCTGGGCGGCGCGCCGAGCGCCGACGCGGTGCTGGCGGCGATCGCCGCGACGCTGGGCTACGGGCCGCTGATGCGCAAGCGCGTGACGCGGCTGACGGTCGAATGTGTAGGCCCATGGTTGCAGCTGTTCGGCACGGCGTTCGGCGCGTCGGTCGATGCGTCGCGCCACGCACAAGACGGCAGCTTCTGCGGCATCGTCGCGGCCGATCTGCTGGGCCGACGCTCGCTCGCCGAAACCGCCTTCGTCGCACTGCTCGACCGGCTGCCGAGCGAATCGGACCTGTTTGCCTTCCAGTCGCTGGTCGGCATGCTGCTGACCAACGGCCCGGGCACGATCTCGGCGCAGGGTGCGAAGGGGGCGGTATCGTCCGACGGGCCGGAAAGCCCCGAGCGGGTGCAGCTGAACAAGGCGCTGCTCGGCTTCCTGAGCCACTGCGGGTATGCGCACGGCGGCAACGGCTACGAAGGCGTGGCCTTCCTGCTCGAGCAGTTCGAAGGCTCGGGTCTGGCCGACCCTGGCGATCCGAATCACGGCATCGACCTGGCGGCGCTGGCCGCTCGCTATGTGCAGCGCTATGCCGAGTACAAGTCGAACAAGAAGAACGAAGGCAGCCTGGACATCCACAAGGTGCCCGGCGTCAACCACCCGGTGTTCAAGGACAAGCCGGTCAACCACGACCCGCGCGAGCTCTACCTGCGTGGCAAGCTCGCCGAGCGTGGCGAACACAATGTCTTCCACGACTACTACCGTGCGCTGGTGCAGGCCCTGTACGACGCTGGCGTGTCGCGCACGGTGTACTGCGTCAACATCGACGCGCTCATCGCCGCGCTGCTGCTGAAGATGGTCTGGCCCGACCTGCGCAGTGGCCGGATCGGCACGCAGATGCTGGAGACCGCGGCGTTCACGCTCTTCGTCTACGCGCGTTTGCTCGGCTGCGCCGCCGAGGCCGACGACCACCTGAACCGCGGGCGCAACATGGACACACGCAGCGCCGCTTCGGCCTGCCGCTTCGTCACCTGAGAAGCGAACTGCGCCCCGCGCGCGTCAATCCGTCGCGCCGTGCGCCAGAGCGCGCCGGCGCTGCTGTTCCAGTGCCGCGGCATCGGGCGGAGCGCTGTCCCAGCCCTGCAAGTGGCGCAGCGTGATGTCGCGCAGCGCTTCGATCCATTCATGCCGGTCGTTGAGGCAGGCGATGTAGTGCAGCGTCTTGCCGCCGGCGGCGATGAAGGCCTTGCGCGCCTCCTGGTCGATCTCTTCCAGCGTTTCCAGGCAGTCGGCCACGAAGCCGGGGCAGAGGATGTCGACACGCTCGACGCCTTCGCGCGCCAGCTGCTGCAGCGTCGGCTCGGTGTAGGGCTGCAGCCACTTCGCTTTGCCGAAGCGGCTCTGGAAGGTCACGCGGCATTCGTCCTGGTGCAGCCCCAGCCGCTCGGCCAGCAGCCGCGCCGTCTTGAGGCAGCTGCAGTGGTAGGGGTCGCCCAGTTGCAGCGTGCGCTCGGGCACGCCGTGAAAGCTCATCACCAACATCGAACCGCGGCCTTCGCGCTGCCAATGCGCACGCACCTGCGTCGCCAGTGCCTCGATGTAGCCAGGGTCGTCGTGGTACTGCTGCACGAAGCGCAATTCCGGAACCCAGCGCGAGCGCTGCCCCCAGGCCGCCACGGCGTCGAACACGCTGGCACTGGTGGCGGCCGAATACTGAGGGTACAGCGGCAGCACCAGCACGCGGGTCGCACCCTCGGCACGCAGCGCATCCATCTCGTCGGCGATGCTGGGCTTGCCGTAGCGCATGGCGTGGCGCACCAGCACCGGGTGGCCGGCCTGGCCCAGGTAGCCGAGCAGCAATTTGGCCTGCTTGGCCGTCCAAACCGCCAGCGGCGAGCCGTCGGGCGTCCAGATGGCGGCGTACTTCAGCGCCGACTTGGCTGGGCGCACGCGCAGGATCAAGCCGTGCAGGATCAACCACCACGGCAGCCTGGGGATCTCCACCACGCGCGGGTCGCTCAGGAACTCGGCCAGGTAGCGCCGCAGCGCCGCCGGTGTGGGCGCGTCGGGCGTGCCCAGGTTGACCACCAGCACGCCCACGCGGGCCATGCTGCCGTGCTTGAACGACGGTTCGCTGCGGAAGCTCATCGGCGCGGCACCCGCGACTCGCGGGTGCGTTCGCGCCGGCCAGTCGGCCGCAGGCGACGCATGCCCAGTTCAGCGCGCAAGCGCGAGGCCCAACGTCGCCAGCTCGCGGCGCAGGCTTTGGCCGTCTATCGGTTTGCCCCAGCAACCGGCAAAGCCGGCAGCGGCCGCCGCCCGGTGCAAATCAGCGCTGTCGTCTGCCGTGCACAGATAGGCGGGCACCCCGGACAGCGCCGTGTCAAGCCGCAGGGCGTGCAGCAAGGCGTAGCCGTCGGTGTCGGGCAGATGCAGGTCGATGACCAGCAGCTGTGGCGGATCGTTGCGCGCCAGGCCCAGCGCCTCGGCGCCGCTGGCCGCCGTGGACACGCGCACGCCCGGCAGAGCGGCGCAAGCCGCCTCGGCCAGCATCAGGTTGATGCGGTCGTCATCCACGAAGAGCAGGTGCATCGCGGGTGCGGGCGGCGAACTCATGGCAGTGGGCGGCTTTCGGTATCGCCGAAGCGCAGCACCTCGAAGCGCACGCAGGCGGACGATGGATCGGCCGGCGACCCGCCCAGTCCGATGGCACCGCTGCCGTGCAGCAGGCAGCTTCCGCGGCGCAGGCTGACGATCTCGCCATCAGCGAAACGTACATAGGTGCCGTTGTAGCTGAGGTCGCTGAGCTGGAAGCTGCCGCCATGCCAGTCGAGCCGCGCATGCGAGCGCGAGACTCGCGAATCGTCGACGCAGTAGTGGGCCTGCGGGCTGCGCCCCAGCACCACCGGCATCTGGCGGCTGGCGAAGACCTGATTCAGCTCGAGCCACTCGAGCCGGATGGCATCGGGCTCGGTCGCGGGCGCGACGTCGCCGAACTGCGTGGCCGCACTGTCGCCGCTGCGCCGCCCGCCGTGCACGTAGACCTGCACCGGTTCGACGCGGCCGCGCAGCACCAGCTGGTCGAGGCTGCGGAACATCGCCTTCTGCGCGCGCGCCAAACCGGCGAGCACCGGCGCGGTGATCAAGGTCTCGTTGTCACCCGCATGGTCGAGCAATCGCGCGGCCACGTTGACGGCGTCGCCGAAGCAGTCACCCGCCATCTCGACCACCTCGCCGCGCGACACGGCCACCTGCAAGCGCAGCGAGCGCAGGCCGGACGACGCGCCACGTTCACTGCCTCTGGACACGATGCCGGCCAGCACATCGTGCATCTGCAACGCCGATTGCAAGGCATGTGCGGGGGTGTCGAACACGGCCATCAGTCCGTCGCCCAGCGTCTTGACGACATGTCCGGCGTGTTTCGTGACCGGCGGACCGAGCGCGGACACGCAGTGCGTCACCACCGACGTGGCCTCGGCATTGCCCAGCGTCTCGAACAGACCGGTGCTGCCGCGTAGGTCGGCAAACAGGATGGTTCGGTCGGAGATCTGCGTCATGGGCATGCAAGTTTAGCCCGCTCGGCTTGTGCCTTCGGCGCAAGCCGTGACGCGCTCGCTGCGCGATCGCGCCGCCGGCGGCGGCATCCCCACTTGGCCAATCAGAGATTGTCCAGGTAGGTCCTCAGCTTGTCGGAACGGCTCGGGTGCTTGAGCTTGCGGATCGCCTTGGCCTCGATCTGGCGGATGCGCTCGCGCGTCACGTCGAACTGCTTGCCCACTTCTTCGAGCGTGTGGTCGGTGCTCATCTCGATGCCGAAGCGCATGCGCAGCACCTTGGCTTCGCGCGGTGTCAGCGAATCGAGGATGTCCTTGACCACATCGCGCAGCCCGGCCTGCATCGCGGCTTCGATCGGCGCGGTGTTGTTGGTGTCCTCGATGAAGTCGCCCAGGTGGCTGTCGTCGTCGTCGCCGATCGGCGTTTCCATGGAGATCGGCTCCTTGGCGATCTTCATGATCTTGCGGATCTTGTCCTCGGGGATCTCCATCTTCTCGGCCAGCGTCGGCGCGTCGGGCTCGTAGCCGAACTCCTGCAGGTGCTGGCGCGAGATGCGGTTCATCTTGTTGATGGTCTCGATCATGTGCACCGGGATGCGGATGGTGCGCGCCTGGTCGGCGATCGAGCGCGTGATCGCCTGGCGGATCCACCACGTGGCATAGGTCGAGAACTTGTAGCCGCGGCGGTACTCGAACTTGTCCACCGCCTTCATCAGGCCGATGTTGCCTTCCTGGATCAAGTCGAGGAATTGCAGCCCGCGGTTGGTGTACTTCTTGGCGATGCTGATCACCAGGCGCAGGTTGGCCTCGATCATCTCCTTCTTGGCATCGCGCGAGGACTTCTCGCCCTCGTTCATCTTCTTGTTGATCTGCTTCAGGTCCTCCAGCGGCACGACGGCGCGCGACTGCAGGTCGATCAGCTTCTGCTGCAGCTCCTGCACCGCGGGCAGGTTGCGCGCCAGCACCGTGCTGTAGGGCTTGGCCAGCGCGATCTCGCGCTCGGCCCACTTCAGGTTCATCACGTTCGGCGGGAAGGCCCTGATGAAGTGCTCCTGCGGCATGCCGCACTTGTCGACCACGATCTTGCGGATCTCGCGCTCGTAGCGGCGCACGTCGTCGACCTGGCTGCGCAGGATGTGGCACAGCTTCTCGATCGTCTTGACCGTGAAGCGGATGGTCATCAGGTTGTCGCTGATGGCGTGCTGCGCCTTGTTGTACGAGGGTGACCTGTAGCCATCCCTTTCGTAGGCCTTGCGCATCTTGTCGAACTGCGTGCGCAGCTCGTCGAACTTCAGCAGCGCCGCGGCCTTCAGCTCCTCGAGCTTCTTGGTCAGCGCCTTGCTGCCGCCGGCGCCGTCATCGTCGTCCTCCTCGTCGAACTCGTCGAAGTCTTCTTCGGCGACATAGTCGTCCGCCTCGTCGGTGGAGACAAAGCCGTCCACGGACTCGGAGATCTTCATCTCGCCGGCGCCAATGCGGTCGGCCATCGACAGGATCTCGGCGATCGTCGTGGGCGACGCGCTGATGGCCAGCATCATCGCCTGCAGCCCGCCTTCGATACGTTTGGCAATCTCGATCTCGCCCTCGCGCGTCAGCAACTCGACCGTGCCCATCTCGCGCATGTACATGCGCACCGGGTCGGTGGTGCGGCCGAACTCGCTGTCCACCGTGGACAACGCGGCTTCGGCGGCCTCTTCGGCTTCCTCCTCGGTAGCGGTGGCGGTGCCGCCGCCGGCGATGAGCAGCGTGGCGGCATCGGGCGCCTGCTCGTACACCGCGATGCCCATGTCGTTGAGCATCGACACGATGGCCTCGAGGATCTCGTTGTCGACCAGCTTTTCCGGCAGGTGGTCGCTGATTTCCTGGTGCGTCAGGAAGCCGCGCGTCTTGCCCATCTTGATGAGCGTCTTCAGCTCGTGGCGGCGCTTGGCGACCTCTTCCTCGGTGAGCGTGGCTTCCTCCAGCCCGAACTCGCGCATCAGCGCGCGCTCCTTGGCGCGCGACACCTTCATGCGCAGCGGTTTGGCCTTGGCCTTGGTTTCGGCATCCACCGCGGCCACTTCGGCGTCGGCTTCCAGATCGGCAAAATCCTCGTCCGCCGGCATCTCGGGCATCTTCTTCGCCGGCTCGGGTGCGCCCTTCGCGCCACGCTTGCCCTTGGCGAGTGGCGGTGCGTGCGGCGCCTTGGCTGCTGCCTTCGCGGTTACTTTCGACGTTGCCGGCGCGGACGTCTTCACCAGCGGCACGGCCTTCGAGGCCGGCCTGGCCTTTGTCGTGGGCAGCGGCGCCGCGGCAGGTACCTTCTTGTGGGTCGCTGCCGGCACGGCCGACAGCTTGCCTTTGGCCTGGGTCACCGGCAGGGCCTTGGACGGGGCGGCGGGTTTCTTGGCAGTCATGCGGTTCCTCGTTGAATTTGGCTTCACGGCAGAGCGTCCCTGCGCTCCTTGCCGACGGCTCACACATTGCGCCGCGAGTGCCTCGCCTTTGGTCGGGGCGAGGGCGGGCAGGATGCATGGAGCCGCTGTCGAGCGGGCAAGCTGGTGTGAACGCGGGACAGACCAGTGTCCCGATAGCAGTCCTTGCGGGTGAGGTGGGCCGAATTGCGTGACCCGTATCAAGGGTGGCCAGGGCCCGGAGGTGCTGCTATCACACTTGCCGCTGCAACGGCGGATTATACCGGTGTGGCCGCGCGTCAGACGCGGCCCAGCAGTTGCATGGCTTCGTGCGAGGCCAGCGCCCGCTGGGTCTGCGCCAGCGCGGCACGCAGGTCATCGAGTTGCGGCTCGACAGGAACCTCGGCGCCGTCGACGAGCGCAGTGGCCGACGCGCCCCAGTCCTCGGCGCTTACGGCGGTGCGCAGTTCGGCCCAGGCGGCGGGACCATGCTCCGACAACCAGCGCTCGACCCAGCGGAAGAAGTCGGCATGCCAGCCGGGCAGGGACACCAGCAACTCGTGTTCGTCGGTCGTCAGCTCGTGCCACCACTCACAGCGTTGGAGCAGGATGCGCGCCACCTGGTCCTGCGGCTGGCGCGTCACAGCGCGCGCCCTGGGTCGGTGCTTCGCAGCAGCGAGCCGCGCGCGCTCGGGCCTCGCCGCGACTCCGACCCCCCAGCGCTGCGCCAGGTCTTCACGAGGCAGCCGCGCGTGCCCGGCAATGTCGCCCAGCAATTGATCGCGCAGCGCGCCGGCCGGCAGCGCGTCCCACATCGGCCGAGCCTGGGCCACCAGACGCGCACGGCCTTCCGCGGTATCGAGGTCCTGGCCCTCGGCCGCCTGTTCGATCAGCTGGCGCGAGAGTGGCACGGCGCGGTGCACGGCCTGCTCGAATGCGTCGGGACCGAACTCGCGTACGAAACTGTCCGGATCGTGTTCGCGCGGCAGGAACAGGAACTTCAGGCTGCGCAGGTCGCCGGCATGCGGCAGAGCCGCCTCGAGCGCGCGCGCGGCCGCGCGTCGTCCGGCGGCATCTCCGTCAAAGCTGAAGACCACCGCATCGGTGAAGCGAAAGAGCTTCTGCACATGCTCGGCCGTGCAGGCGGTGCCCAGCGTGGCCACGGCATTGCCGAAGCCCGCCTGTGCCAGCGCCACCACGTCCATGTAGCCCTCGACCACCAAGGCATAGCCCTTGGTGCGCAGCGCGCTGCGCGCCTCGTACAGACCGTACAGTTCCCGTCCCTTGACGAACACCGGTGTTTCGGGCGAGTTCAGGTACTTGGGCTCGCCGCTGTCGAGCACGCGGCCGCCGAAGCCGATGAGTTCGCCCTTGACCGAGCGGATCGGAAACATGATGCGTTCACGGAATCGGTCGTAGCGCTTCTGCTCGGTCCCCTCGTCACCCTGCACGATGACCAGGCCCGCTTCGGCTAGCAACGGGTCGTCGTAGTGGGTGAAGGCGCTGGCCAGGCTGCGCCAGCCCGCCGGCGCAAAGCCCAGCCCGAAACGCTGTGCGATCTCGCCGCTCAGGCCGCGGCGCTTGAGGTAGTCGATCGCGGCCGGGCTGGCCCTGAGCTGGCGACGGTAGTGCTCGGCGGCGCGCTCCAGCACCTCGCTCAGCGTGGCCTGGTGGGCCTTCGCCTGCAGTGCACGCTGCTGTTCGACGGCATCGATCGGCCCTTCGGGCACGCTCATGCCCACCTGCTGGGCCAGGTCGTGCACGGCATCGACGAAGCTCATGCCCGAGTTCTCCATCAGGAAGCGGATGGCGTCGCCATGTGCACCACAGCCGAAGCAGTGATAGAACTGCTTTGTCGCGCTGACACTGAAGCTCGGCGACTTCTCGCCGTGGAAAGGGCAGAGCCCCATGTGGTTGGCGCCGCTCTTCCTCAACTCGACATGGCGACCCACGACCTCGACGATGTCGACGCGCGACAGCAGGTCCTGCAGGAAACCGGTCGGGATCACCGCCGCAGTCTACCCAAGGCCTGCAGGCACTCGACTCAGTCGCGGGCCGCGCCAGCGGCGCGCGGCACGGTCCCATGGGCGGCCGTGGTCAACGCGAACAGTCCCTTGTACTCGCGGATCCATGCCGACACCGCGGCGGCGGGCAGCGGTGCTGCGATGCCCGTGCCCTGGCCGATGGTGCAGCCCATCTCGAGCAGCGCGCGCGCCTGTGCCGGCGACTCCACGCCTTCGGCCACCACCACGCACTGGAAGGTGCGTGCCAGGCCGATCACGCCCTCGACGATGGCGCGGTCCTGTGCGTTGTCGAGCATGTGGTGCACGAAGGAGCGGTCGATCTTCAGCACGTCCACTGGCAATTGCTTGAGGTAGGCCAGCGTGGAGTAGCCGGTGCCGAAGTCATCGAGCGCAAAGCGCACACCGAGCGCGCGGCACCGAGCCAGCAGCGCCGAGGTGGCCTCGATGTCTGCATGCGCGGCGGTTTCCAGCACCTCGAGTTCGAGCGCCGCCGCAAGTGCTTCGGCATGGCGCGCCAACAACTCGGACAGCCGCAGCGCGAAATCGGGCTCCTGCAGATGGCGTGCCGAGACGTTCACGCTGACTGAAATGTCATGGCCCGCGCGGCGCCACTGCGCCAGGTGCTCCAGTGCCTGGCCGAGCACCCAGTCGCCGACGCGGGACGACAGGCCGGTGTTCTCGATCAGCGGCAGGAACTGCATCGGCGCGATCAAGCCGTGCTGCGGATGGTCCCAGCGCAACAAGGCTTCCAGGCCGAGCACCAGCCCACGGCGCATGTCCACCTTGGGTTGGTAGTACAGCACGAACTCGCGATTGTCCAGCGCCTCCTGCACGCGCCCGATGGCCATGACGCGTTCCTCGTTGCGGCGGCGATGCTCCGGGTCGAAGAATTGGTAGCCGTTGCGCCCGGCCTGCTTGGCGCCGTACATCGCGTGGTCGGCATGGCGCAGCAGCGTGTCGGCATCGCTGCGGTCGATGGGGTAGACGGTGGCGCCCATGCTGGCGGTGACCTGCACGGCATCCACATTCGGGTCGATGACATAGGGCTGCGCCACGACCCGGAGCACTCGCTCGACCGCCAGACGCGACTCTTCCATGGTGGTGGCGCGCAGCAGCAGTACGAACTCGTCGCCGCCCAGGCGGCCGGCCACGTCGGACCAGATGTCGTTGCTGCGCAGCGCACTGCGCAGCCGCCCAGCCAGTTCCACCAGCAGACAATCGCCAGCCGCATGGCCGAAGCGGTCGTTTACCGGCTTGAAGCGGTCGAGGTCGAGGTAGCACACCGTGAGCAAGTGGCCATCGGCGTCGGCCGCAATCATGGCCTCGGACAACAGCTCCATCAGCCGCGCGCGGTTGGGCAGGCGTGTCAGTTCGTCGTAGTGCGCCTGGCGTTCGAGCCGGTCTCGCTGCTGTCGCTGCTCGGTGATGTCGGTGATGACGAGCACGTGGTACAGCACGCGGCCGTCGGCATCGTTCACGGTCGAGATCGTCACCTGCAATGTGCAGGCCTCGCCGTTGCGTCGGCGTTCCACGACTTCGCCGCGCCAACGGCCCGTGCTGCTCAGGCTGGACCACATCAACAAGCGCTGCTGGCGCACCAGCGGGTCGGCAGGGTTCGGGCGCAGCATCGACGGCACGCTGTCCATCAGTTCCTGCCGCGAGTTGCCCAGAATCTGCATGTAGGCGGGATTCACATCCAGCACGCGCAATTCGGCATCGGCGATCAGCAGTCCCTCGTGCAGATGCTGGAACAGGCTCGCCGACAGCCGTTGGCGCTCTTGCGCGTCGTGCCGTTCGCTGCTGTCGGACAAGGTGGCGATCAGGCGCGAGGCCTGGCCGTGATGGTCGCGTTCGACCACCAGCAGTTGAGCATCCAGCCAGCGCCAGCCGGCGTCCGCGCGCACACGGACTTCACGCTGCGCGCGGTTGGCCGGGCCGACGCGCAAGCGCTCGAGTGCGTCGTTCAGGCCACCCCGATCGTTATCATGCACGCCGGCAAGCCATGTGGACAACAGGCCGGAGGTGTCGCCGCTCAAGCGCTTCCAATGCTCCGAGGTGCGGCCGTCGTCGCGACCAAGACGCCACTCGCCGACGCCCAGGCCTGCGCCACCCAAGGCGAGCAGCCAACGACGTTCCACACTCAGGCTGTCCTTGGTCAACAGATGCACCAGCAGCACGACGCCGACCAGCACGGCGGCGAAGACCCACGACGAGCCCATGCCCGGGACGTGCGTAGCCGTGACGAATGCCCCGCGGCCTGCCGCACTGGCCCAGGCGGCACCCAAGGCCAGCGCTGCCGCCGCGGCCGACGCCATGCCCACGCCCGCATGCACCACCAGCGCGGCCAGCAACGCCGCCGGCACGCCGGTCAAAGCCAGCGGCACGAAGCTCGTGCCGGCAGGGGTGGCGAACACTGCCAGGGCGCTGCCAAGCAGCGCGAGCAGCAACATGGCCGACGCTCGTCGGCGCGCCGGCGAAAGGGCCAGTCGCAGCGCATCACGCTGCAATGCCAGCAGTGGCAGCGCCGTCAGCAGCAGACCGATCCAGCGGCCCGCGGCGCCGAGCACCAGCCAGCGCGGCCAGGAGGCCCCTGCCATGCCGCTGGCAAGCAGCCACGCAAGGCAGGAGACGCCCGCGCCCACGATTGCGGCCAGGCCTGTCGACACCAGCAGCAACCCGATATCACCGCGACGTTCGAGCAGTGGAATGAACCCGACTCGCCGCAGGCTCCAAACGGCGAGCCCGCCGCCCACCAGGTCGCCCGCCAACAGCGCCGAAACCAGCTTCTGCGGGTGGCCGGGATCGGCAAGCAGGCCGGCCGCGCCAAACAAGACGCCGATCAGACAGGACGGACCCCAGCGCAGCCAGGCGGCGAGTACGACGCCGAAGGGCAGCCACATCGGCGTCTGCATGTCGGCTGTCCCGGCCAGCATCAGGCTGAGTTTGCCCAGCAGGCCGTAGGCGATGGCAACGATCAGGCAGCGCTGCAACTGCAGCAACCGCTGCGCGCGAATCTGCTGGCGCATCGCGCCAGGCGGTGGAGCCGATTGGGGCGTCAATTTGCGGCGGCGTCTGCTGTAGGCAGACGATGCTAGCCGGTATACGACCGTCTGCCTCGCGGGCAAGCCCGACCTTCAATCAACATAGGGGGGGTGGCGCCACCGGGCGCCAGGCGGCAGCAGCGGCCGTGGCCGGCTATTCCGCTGCGGGCCGCGTTAATCGGGCATCACGACGATCAGATCGTGAAATCGCCAATCGTCTTGCCCGAAGCCAGCGCGGCCTTCAGCCATTTGGGTTGCAGGCCGCGACCCGACCAAGTATCTCCGGTGGACGAGTTTCTGTATTTCGGTGCGACCTTGGCGCCTGCGCGTTTGGGCGCTGCCGACTTGCTGGCCAAATCGGCCAGTGTCAAACCATGCTCAGCCATCAGTGCGCGCACCTTTGCCACTGCATCGGCGTGTTCGGCGCGCCGCGCATCGGCGATCTGTTGTTCGATGGCGGCCTTCTGGGCCAGAAGTTCATTGACGGAAGGCATATATCAGCACTCCAATAAGACTTGGAAGCCGAGAATATATCACCCCCTGAGAATCTGCGAAGCGCTCGAATTATCAGAGTCATCCCGCAGGGGAAGTACTTCCGGTCGCCACCAGAAGGCATCAGTCACGACCTGGCGCGATGATTCGCCTGCAGTTCCTTCGACCGCACGCGCCTATGCGGTCGGCGGCACGTATCCGGCCGGCTGCTCCGCACCGGTACCGAAGAAGAACTGCTCCATCTGGCGCGCGAGGTATTGGCGCGCACGCGCATCGGCGAGATTCAGGCGGTTTTCGTTGACGAGCATCGTCTGATGCTTCTTCCAGGCCTCGAACGCTTCCTTGCTGACATTGTCGTAGATGCGTTTGCCAAGCTCGCCGGGATAGGGCGAAAAATCCATTCCCGGTGCCTCTTTCTTCAGGTAAACACACTGAACCATTCTTGCCATCGTCCAACTCCCAGGTTTGTCTGCGGGTAAGGGCCTCAGCCGAGTTTCTTGACCAGCACCATCGATCGCCGGTCCCAGTTGTACTTTCTCTTGCGCGCTTCAGGCAGATGATCCGGGTCGACCTGTACAAACCCGCGTTTGATGAACCAATGCATGGTGCGCGTGCTCAACACGAATATGCTGTCGAGCCCCATCGACTTGGCGCGCTGCTCGATGCGTTTTAGTATTCTCTCGCCGTCGCCCTGGCCTTGGACCTGCGGCGAAATGGTCAGCGCCGCCATTTCTCCGGTGCGTGCCTCGGGGTAGGGATACAAGGCTGCGCACCCGAAGATGATGCCGTCGTGCTCGATGACGGTGTAGTTGGCGATGTCGCGTTCGATCTCTGTGCGTTCGCGGCGCACCAGGGTGCCGTCGCGCTCGAAGGGTTCGATCAACTGCAGGATGCCACCCACGTCATCGGCCGTGGCCTCGCGCAGGCTTTCCAGTTTTTCGTCGACCACCATCGTGCCGATGCCGTCGTGCGTGAACACCTCCATCAGCAAGGCGCCATCGCTTGCGAAGGGCAGGATGTGCGAGCGTTCGACGCCGCCTTCGCAGGCGCGCACGCAATGTTGCAGATAAAAGGCCGTGTCGCTGGGCTGGGTAGCGCCGGGCAGGCTGGCCAGCATGCGCTTGGCGTCGGCCAGCACCAACTCGGTGTCGATGGCGCTGTCGGCATCTTTCGGGTTCTCGCGGATGCCCGGCACCTCGGTCAGGAAAAGCAGCTTGTCGGCGCGCAGTGCGATGGCCGTGCTGGTGGCCACGTCTTCCATGGTCAGGTTGAAGGCCTCGCCGGTGGGCGAAAAGCCGAAGGGGCTGAGCAGCACCAGCGCGCCGATGTCGATGGCCTGCCGGACGCCGACCGCATCGACGCGGCGCACGACGCCGCTGTGCATGAAGTCGATGCCATCGACGATGCCCACCGGCCGCGCGGTAAGGAAGTTCCCCGACACCATGCGCACGGTGGAATTGGCCATCGGCGTGTTCGGCAGGCCCTGCGAGAACGCAGCCTCGATCTCGAAGCGCAGTTGGCCCGCGGCTTCCTGCGCGGCGTCGAGCGCCACCGCGTCGGTGATACGCAGTCCATGGCTGAAGCGCGACACATGGCCCTTGGAGGCCAGCTGTTCGTTCACCTGCGGCCTGAAGCCGTGCACCAGCACCAGCTTGATGCCCATCGAATGCAGGATCGCCAGGTCCTGCACAAAGGCATTGAGCTTGCCCGCGGCGATGAGCTCGCCGGCCATGGCCACCACGAAGGTCTTGCCCCGGTAGGCGTGCATGTACGGCGCGACCGCGCGGAACCAGGGCACGAAGGTGTGGGGGAAGACGAGGCTCATGGACGGCAGGTTCGAAGACCTCGGGCATTGTGCCGCAGCACCTGGGACCGACGGTGCATGGCGCAGATAATCCGCGGCTCGTGAACAGCCCGACCGATTCCCTACCCAACACGATTGCGCCGGGGCGCGCCGCTCGTTCCGGCCCCAGGCAGGGCAACGCCGTGCCGCCGATCACCTTTGCCGAATCGCTGCCGGTGTCGCAGCGCCGCGATGAGATCGCGCAGGCGCTGCGCGCGCACCAGGTGGTCATCGTCTGCGGCGAGACGGGCTCGGGCAAGACCACGCAACTGCCGAAGATTGCCCTGCAACTGGGCCGCGGCCTCGGTGCGGGCGGCCAGGGCCTGATCGGCCACACCCAGCCGCGGCGCATCGCCGCCAGCTCGGTGGCCAAGCGCATCGCGCAGGAGCTGAATTCACCGCTGGGCGAGGTCGTGGGCTTCAAGGTGCGCTTCCAGGACCGGCTGCAGCCGGGCGCGTCGGTCAAGCTGATGACCGACGGCATCCTGCTCGCCGAGACGCAGACCGACCCGCTGCTGCGCGCCTACGACACGCTGATCGTCGACGAGGCGCACGAGCGCAGCCTGAACATCGATTTCCTGCTCGGCCACCTGCGGCAGATCCTGCCGCGTCGGCCGGACCTGAAGGTGGTGGTGACCTCGGCCACCATCGATGCCGACCGCTTTGCGCAGCACTTCGCCGGCGCGGCCGGCCCGGCGCCGGTGATCATGGTGTCGGGCAGGCTGTTCCCGGTGGAGCAGCGCTGGCGGCCCTTCGAGGAGCGCCGCGACCACGACCTGAACGACGCCATCGCCGACGCGGTCGACGAGCTGTGGCGCGACGGTGGCCCTGGCGACATCCTGGTCTTCCTGCCCGGCGAGCGCGAGATCCGCGAGGCCGCCGACCACCTGCGCAAGCATCTGGCTCAGGCGCATGAAGGGCTTGCAGCCGGAAATCCTGCCGCTGTTCGCGCGACTGAGCCAGCAGGAGCAGGAGCGCGTCTTCGAAGCCGGCAGCGGCCGGCGCATCGTGCTGGCCACCAACGTGGCCGAGACCTCGCTCACCGTGCCCGGCATCCGCTATGTCATCGACAGCGGTCTGGCGCGCGTCAAGCGCTACAGCTACCGCAGCAAGGTCGAGCAGCTGCAGGTGGAGCCGATCAGCCAGGCCGCGGCCCACCAGCGCGCCGGGCGCTGCGGCCGCGTGGCCAACGGCATCTGCATCCGCCTGTACGACGAGGCCGACTTTGCGCAGCGGCCGCGTTTCACCGACCCGGAGATCCTGCGCTCGTCGCTGGCCGGCGTGATCTTGCGCATGAAGTCGTTGCGCCTGGGTTCGGTGGAAGAGTTCCCCTTTCTCGAAGCGCCGCCGAAGAAGGCGATTGCCGACGGCTATGCGCTGCTGGGCGAGCTGAACGCGGTGGACGAGGCCAACGAGCTGACCGCCATCGGACAGGCGCTGGCGAAGCTGCCGCTGGATCCGCGCGTCGGCCGCATGATCCTGGAGGCGCGCGAGCGGCAATGCCTGAACGAGGTGCTGATCATCGCGTCGGCATTGAGCGGCCAGGACGTGCGCGACCGCCCGCTGGAACATAGCCAGGCTGCCGACGAGAAGCACAAGAAGTTCGACGACGAGAAGTCCGAGTTCATCGGCATCCTCAAGCTGTGGAAGTGGATCGAAGAAGGGCGCGGCGTGCACGGCCATGTGGGCGCGGGCAGCGACAGCCACAAGCTGTCCAACCGCCAGCAGGAGCAGCGGCTGCGCGACAGCTTCGTCAACGTGCGCCGCGTGCGCGAGTGGCGCGACATCCACAGCCAGCTGCACACCGTGGTGGCCGAGCATGGCTGGCGGCTGAACGGCTCGCCCGCCACCTACGAGCAGATTCACCTGGCGATGCTGTCCGGGCTGCTGGGCAACATCGGGCTGAAGAGCGACGACGACGAGTGGTACTTGGGTGCGCGTGGCATCAAGTTCTGGCGCCATCCTGGCGCGCACCTGAGCAAGAAGCCGGGGCGCTGGCTGGTGGCGGCCGAGCTGGTGGAAACCACGCGGCTGTACGGCCGTGGGCTGGCCGCCATCGAGCCGCAATGGATTCCCGGCGTCGCCGGACACCTGCTGAAGACGCAGCTGCTGGAGCCTCACTGGGAGAAGAAGGCCGGCGAGGTGATCGCGCTGGAGCGCGCCACGCTCTACGGCATCGTGGTCTACAGCAACCGGCGCGTGAACTTCGGCAATGTCGATGCCGCAGCGGCGCGCGAGATCTTCATCCGCGAGGCGTTAGTCCATGACGAGTGGGAAACGAAGTTGCCCTTCCTGTTGCACAACCGCAAGCTGATCGCGCAGGTCGAAGAACTGGAGCACAAGTCGCGCCGCCAGGACGTGCTGGTCGACGACGAGCTGATATTTGCGTTCTATGACCAGCAACTGCCGGCAGACGTGCACTCCGGCGCCAGCCTCGAGCGCTGGTACCGCGACGAAGCCAAGCGCCAGCCGCGTCTGCTGATGCTGACGCGCGACGAGTTGATGCGCCACGAGGCGGCCGGCATCACCACCGCCACCTTCCCGAAGACCATTCGCCTGGGCGGCATCGACTGCGAGGCCAGCTACCTGCACGAGCCGGGGGACGCCAAGGACGGTGTCACGGTGACGGTGCCGATCTATGCGCTCAACCAGGTCAGCGAGGAACGCTGCGAATGGCTGGTGCCGGGCATGTTGAAGGACAAGGTGCTTGGCCTGCTGAAGACCTTGCACCAGCGGCCGCGCTCGCGGCTGGTGCCGCTGCCGGCCTATGCCGACGAGTTCGTCGCCGGCACACCTTTCGCGCAGGGCGCACTGCTCGACGTGCTGTTGAAGGCCGTGCGCGAACGCACGCAGTTGGCGGTGCAGCGCAACGACTTCAAGCTCGAGCAGCTTCAGCCGCACCTGTTCATGAACTTCCGCATCGTCGACGAGCATGGCCGGCAGCTCGGTACCGGGCGCAACCTGGCCAGTCTGAAGGCCGAACTCGGTGGGCTGGCGCGAAGCGCTTTCCAGGCGCTGGCCGCGCTGAAGCTGCCGGCCGCAGCGTCGACGCAAGCCGCCCCGGCTGCGATCGAGGCCCCGACCCGCGGCGTAAAGGCCGCGCTGGCGCCGCGCGCTCCGGCGCCGGCGGAGTCGCCGCGCTACACCACCTGGAGCTTCGCTGAGCTGCCCGAACTGATGGAGATCCGCCGCGGTGCCCAGACGATGGTCGGCTTCCCGGCGCTGGTGGACCGCGGCGACGGCGTCGAGATCGAGGTCTTCGACGAGCCCGAAGCCGCGGCCGCCAAACACCGCGCAGGATTGCGCCGGCTGGTCGCGCTGCAGATCAAGGAGCCGCTGAAGTACCTGGAGAAAAACATCCCCGAGCTGCAGAAGATGGCTACCGCCTACATGAGCCTGGGCACGCTGGAGGAACTGCGCGAACAGATCATCGCGCTGGCCGTGGACCGCGCCTTCCTGGCCGAGCCGCTGCCCACCGACGAGGCCGGCTTCAACCGGCGCATCGAAGAAGGGCGCTCAAGGCTGACGCTGATCGCGCAGGAGGTGGCGCGTTTGGCGGGACAACTGCTCACCGAGTACGCGGCCGCGCAACGCAAGCTGAAGGACAACCGTCCGCCGAAGGAGGTGGCCGACGACATCCAGGCGCAGCTGCAGCGGCTGATGCCCAAGCGCTTCATGCTGGGCGCGCCCTACGCGCAGCTGCAGCACGAGGTGCGCTACCTGAAGGCGGTGACGCTGCGCCTGGACAAGCTGAAGGCCGACCCGGCGCGCGATGCCGCGCGCCTGGCCGAGCTGCGGCCGCTGGAGCAGCGCTGGTTGCGCCGGCTGAGCGAATTGAAGGGCGCCGGCGACGCACGGCTCGACGAGTATCGCTGGCTGCTCGAGGAACTGCGCGTCAGCCTGTTCGCGCAGGAACTGCGCACGCCGCAGCCGGTGAGCGCGAAGCGGCTGGACAAGCTTTGGTCTCAGCTTTCAAGCTGAGACCAAAGCTTGCGGTGGAGGCTGACATCTGCCCGAAGGGCATGTCATGCCGGAACCACAAAGCGTGGGCTCAGCTATCGAGCTGAACCCAACGCAATTCAGGCCGGCACCGACGGCAAGCCCGACAAGGCCATCGCCAGCTCCGCCTCGTCGTACTGCTGGTCGACCAGCTTGCCGGCGAAGTAGGCACTGTAGGCGCTCATGTCGAAATGGCCGTGACCGCACAGGTTGAACAGGATCACCTCGCTGCGTCCCTCGGCCTTGCAGCGCAGCGCCTCGACGATCGCACCCTTCACCGCGTGATTGGCCTCGGGTGCTGGCACGATGCCCTCGGCGCGCGCGAACATCACGCCGGCCTCGAAGCAGGCGATCTGGTGGTAGGCCGTGGCCTCGATCAGCTTCAGCTCCTTCAGGTGGCTGACCAGCGGCGCCATGCCGTGATAGCGCAGCCCGCCGGCATGGAAGCCCGGCGGCGTGAAGGTGCTGCCGAGGGTGTGCATCTTCGTCAGCGGCGTCAGGTGCGCGGTGTCGCCGAAGTCGTAGGCGAACTTGCCTCGCGTCAGGCTCGGGCAGGCCGCCGGCTCTACCGCGACGATGCGGCGCTTCTTGCCCTTGCCCTGTGAGCGCAGCTGCTGGCCGATGAACGGGAAGCTGATGCCGGCGAAGTTGCTGCCGCCCCCCGTGCATCCGACGATCACGTCCGGGTCGTCGCCGGCCATCTCCATCTGCAGCATCGCCTCCTGGCCGACGATGGTCTGGTGCAGCAGCACATGGTTCAGCACCGAGCCGAGCGCGTACTTGGTGTCGTCGTTCGTTGCGGCCACCTCCACTGCTTCGGAAATGGCGATGCCCAGCGATCCCGGGTGGTCGGCACGCTGCGCCAGGATGGCGCGGCCGGAGTTGGTCTCGTTCGACGGTGACGCGACACAGGTGGCGCCGTAGGTCTCCATCAGCGCACGGCGATAGGGCTTCTGGTCGTAGGACACGCGCACCTGGAAGACCTTGACCTGCAACCCGAACAGCGCGCCGGCGAAGGCCAGCGACGAGCCCCACTGGCCCGCGCCGGTCTCGGTGCTGAGCTTCTTCACGCCGGCCTGGGCGTTGTACCAAGCCTGCGGCACCGCAGTGTTGGGCTTGTGGCTGCCGGCCGGCGACACGCCTTCGTACTTGTAGTAGATCCTTGCCGGCGTGCCCAGGATCTTCTCGAGGCGGTGTGCGCGGATCAGCGGCGATGGACGCCACAGCTTGAAGACCTCGCGCACCGGCTCGGGAATGGGGATCTCGCGCTCGGTGGACACCTCCTGCAGGATCAGCTCCATGGGAAACAGCGGCGCCAGATCGTCGGGCCCGACCGGCTGCAGCGTTCCCGGGTGCAGCACCGGCGCGGCCGGCGAGGGCAGGTCGGCATTGATGTTGTACCAATGCTTGGGCATCTTGCTCTCGTCGAGCAGGAACTTGGTCGGTGCGCTCATGGTCCGGTTCTCCTGTGAGTGGGTAAGTGCAGCGCGCATGTTAAATCCCGCGCGGTGGGCCGGGAACGCCGACAGCCCGCTCGTTGACAGGGCGCAAGGCCCGCCCGGACAAGGGTGCACAGAATGCAGCTGTTGTAGTTGTCTTCTAGCTGTTTGCATGCATCCGATCCGATCCTGGCTATGGGCACTGACCGTCGTCGCGGGCGCGTGCACCGTCTATGCACAGCCGCGGCCCGAGCCCTTGCCCGGCGAGTTCGTGGTGGTCGATGATCACGTCGATCGCGGCACCTACAGCGGCTGGCGCCTTTTCCACAGCAGCTGCCATGGCTGCCACGGTGTCGGCGGCGTCGGCACCGGCATGGCGCCGAACCTGGTCGCGCGCATCGGCAACTACACTCCGCGGGGCTTCGCGACCAAGGTGCTCACCAGCTACCGCATCGTGCCGATGTCGCCAGACGGCACGCCGCCCGAACTGCAGGCCGAGCGCGAGGCCCTGCTCGAACAGGTGATGAAGCGCGAGCGCCAGCAACGCGGTCAGCCGCTGATGCCGGCCTGGGACAGCGACGCCGAGGTGCAGCCGCACGTGCTCGACCTTTATGCCTACCTGAACGCGCGCGCCGAGGGTGGCCTGGGTCCTGGCACGCCGAAGCGGCTGCCGCTAAAGCCGCGCTGACGACAGCTGCACCGTGCGCACCGTCTGAATGCGGCCGCTCAGCGCAGGATCTCGAGCGCGCGGTCCAGCCCGCCCCGGGTGATCGAGACCAGCGCCTTCTCGCGCACCGCCGGCTTCGGGTGGTAGGCGATCGACAGTCCCGCAGCCATCATCATCGGCAGGTCGTTGGCGCCGTCGCCGACCGCGATCGACTGCTCTGTTGCGATGCCCATCAGCTCGCAAACCTCGAGCAGCACGCGCTTCTTCTCCGCACCGTCGACGATGTCGCCCCAGGGCCGGTCGAACAGCGTGCCGGTGAGCCGGCCGTTGAACACGCCCAGCGTGTTGGCGCGTGCAAAATCCAGCTTCAGGTGCTGGCGGATGCGCTCGCTGAAGAAGCTGAAGCCGCCGCTGATCAGCAAGGTCTTCAGCCCTGCCGTCTGACAGGCGCGAACGAATTCGGGCACGCCGGGGTTCAGCTGCAGCCGCTCGTCGTACACCTGCTGCAGCGCGGCCTCCGGCACGCCGGCGAGCAGCGCCACGCGGCGGCGCAGGCTGTCCTTGTAGTCGGCGATCTCGCCGCGCATCGCCGCCTCGGTGATTGCGGCCACCTCGGTCTTGCGGCCGGCGATGTCGGCGATCTCGTCCACGCATTCGATGTTGATCAGCGTGGAGTCCATGTCGAAGGCCACCAGCTTGTAGTCGGAAAGGCGCAAGGGTGGCTTGAAGCCGCGGATCCACAGGCCGGCGGCGACTTCGGTGGCGTTCATCGTGTCTCCACCGCAGCCTGCGCCACCGGCTTGCCCAGCGAGCGCAGCAGGTCGCGCATGAAGGCGGCGCGCTGCGCGGCCTCGGCGATCTCGCGGTCGATGCGCAGCTTGTCATTGCCGGCGAGCTTGATGTGTCGGTTCTTCTGCACCAGCGCGATGATCGCCATCGGATCCACCGGTGGGTTGGGGCGGAAGGTCACGCTCATCAGCTTGGGCCCGGCGTCGATCTTCTGCACGCCATAGGGTTTGGCCAGCACGCGCAGGCGGTGGGTGTCGAACAGCGTCTGCCCCTGGGCCGGCAGCTTGCCGAAGCGGTCGGTGATCTCCTCCAGCAGCGCGTCGATGTGTTCGGCCTTCTCCGCCGAGGCCAGTCGCTTGTACAGGTTCAGCCGCGTGTGCACGTCGCCGCAATAGGCGTCGGGCAGCAGGGCGGGAGCGTGCAGGTTGATCTCGGTGTTGGCGCCGAAGGGGCTCAGCAGGTCGGGCTCGCGGCCGGCCTTCAGCGAACTGACCGCTTCGCTCAGCATGTCGTTGTAGAGCTGGAAGCCGACCTCCATCATGTTGCCGCTCTGGTTTTCGCCCAAAACCTCGCCGGCGCCGCGGATCTCCAGGTCGTGCATTGCGAGATAGAAGCCCGAGCCCAGCTCTTCCATCTGCTGGATGGCTTCGAGCCGCATCGCGGCTGGTTTGGTCAGGCCCTGCAGGTCGGGCACCAGCAGGTAGGCGTAGGCCTGGTGGTGGCTGCGGCCGACGCGGCCGCGCAGCTGGTGCAGCTGCGCCAGGCCGAACTTGTCGGCCCGCGCCATGACGATGGTGTTGGCGGTGGGCACGTCGATGCCGGTCTCGATGATGGTCGAGCACAGCAGCAGGTTGTGGCGCTGGGCGATGAAATCGCGCATCACCCGCTCCAGCTCGCGCTCGGGCAGCTGGCCGTGGGCTACGGCAATGCGCGCCTCGGGCAGCAGCTCGGCCAGCTGGTTGCGGCGGTTCTGGATGGTCTCGACCTCGTTGTGCAGGAAGTACACCTGCCCGCCGCGCTTGAGCTCGCGCAGCACCGCCTCGCGGATGACGCTGTTGCTCTCGCTGCGCACGAAGGTCTTGATCGCCAACCTGCGCTGCGGTGCGGTGGCGATGACCGAAAGATCGCGCAGGCCTTCAAGTGCCATGCCCAGGGTGCGCGGGATCGGCGTGGCCGTCAGCGTCAGCACGTCGACCTCGGCGCGCAGCGCCTTCATTGCCTCCTTGTGTCGAACGCCGAAGCGGTGTTCCTCGTCGATGATCAGCAGGCCCAGGCGCTTGAACTTCACCGTTTGGCTGAGCAGCTTGTGCGTGCCGACGACGATGTCGATCGTGCCGTCCTGGATGCCTTGCATCGCCACCGCCACTTCCTTGGCGGAGCGGAAACGCGACAGTTCGGCCACCTTCACCGGCCACTTGCCGAAGCGGTCGACCAGCGTCTGGTAATGCTGCTCGGCGAGCAGCGTGGTCGGCGCCAGGATCGCCACCTGCTTGCCGCCATGCACCGCAACGAAGGCCGCGCGCAGCGCCACCTCGGTCTTGCCGAAGCCGACGTCGCCGCAGACCAGCCGGTCCATCGGCTTGGGGCTGACCATGTCCTGGATCACCGCATGGATCGCGGCGCGCTGGTCGGCCGTCTCCTCGAAGCCGAAGCTGGCGGCGAAGGCCTCGTAGTCGTGGCCGGAGAAGGGATGCGACATGCCTGCGCGCGCCGCGCGCCGCGCGTACAGGTTCAGCAGCTCGGCGGCGGTGTCGCGCACCTGCTCGGCGGCCTTGCGCCTGGCCTTGTCCCACTGGCCCGAGCCCAGGCGGTGCAGTGGCGCTTCTTCCGAGCTGACGCCGGTGTAGCGGCTGATCAGGTGCAGCTGCGACACCGGCACGTAGAGCAGGGCCTTGTCGGCGTACTCCAGGTGCAGGAACTCGCTGGCGCCGCCTTCGCCTGCCCCTAAATCGATGGTCTTCAGGCCCTGGTAGCGGCCGATGCCATGCTGCGAGTGCACGACGGGGTCGCCGACCTTCAACTCCGACAGGTCCTTGATCAGCGCATCGACGTTGCTGGTCTGTTCCTGTTTGCGCCGACGCCGAGCCTGCGGCGCGCTGGCGAAGAGTTCTGTCTCGGTGATGAACTGGATGGCGCGGCCGTCGGCCGGCTCGAACCAGAAGAAGCCGGCGGCCAATGGCGCGGCGGTGATCGCCACCTTCTGATCGTCGGCTTCGAATTCGGCCAGTGTGGCCACGCTGGGCACGTCGATGCGGTGGTCGCGCAGCAGTTCGAGCAGGCTTTCGCGCCGGCCTTCGCTCTCGGCCACCAGCAGCACGCGGTGCGGCGTGCCGTCGATGTGGTGTTCCAGCGCGGCCAGTGGCTCGGTGGCACCGCGATCGACGCTGACGTCGGGCAGCGATCGTGCCCAGTCGGTCTCGCCGGCGCCGCGCAGCACCAGGGTCGCGTATGTATTGACGCGGGCGAAAAGTTCCTCGCTGCGCAGAAACAGCTCTTCCGGCGGCAGGATCGGCCGCTCCGGGTCGTGCTGCAGGAAGCGGTGGCGCTCGCGTGTGTCGGTCCAGAAGTGCTGCAGCGCGTCGTCCACCTCGCCATGCAACACCAGCGCGGCATCGTCACCCAGGTAGTCGAAGACCGTCGCCGTCTGCTCGAAGAAGAGGGGCAGGTAGTACTCGATGCCGGCGGTGGCCAGCCCGGCGCCGATGTCCTTGTAGATGCGCGAGCGGCTGGGGTCGCCGTCAATCTTCTCGCGCCAGCGCGCACGGAAGGCGTTGCGTGCCGCCTCATCCATCGGGAACTCGCGGCCAGGCAGCAGCCGCACTTCGGGCACCGGGTACAGGCTGCGCTGAGTGTCGGGATCGAAGGTACGGATCGAATCGACCTCGTCGCCGAACAGGTCCACCCGGTAAGGCACCGGCGAGCCCATCGGGAACAGATCGATCAGCCCGCCGCGCACCGCGTACTCGCCCGGCGACACCACCTGGCTGACATGGCTGTAGCCGGCCAGCGTGAGCTGCGCCTTCAGCGCGGCTTCGTCCAGCCGCATCTTCTGCTTGAAGTGGAAGGTGTAGCCGGCCATGAAGCCGGGCGGCGCCAGCCGCGTCAGCGCAGTGCTGGCCGGCAGCAGCACCACGTCGAGATCGCGCGAACGCATGCACCAAAGCGTGGCCAGGCGCTCGGAGATCAGGTCCTGGTGCGGCGAGAAGCTGTCGTAGGGCAGCGTCTCCCAGTCCGGGAACAGCGCCACCCGCAGCTCCGGCGCGAAGAACGGCAGCTCGTCCACCAGGCGCTGCGCGTCGGCCGCGTCGGCGGCGACGACGCACAGCAACTGCCCGGCGTCGCGGCGCAAGCGCGCATGGCGCGCCAGCAGCAGCGCATCGGCCGAGCCTACGGGGCGGGGCAGGGCATGGCGCTTGCCACGGGCGATAGAGGGCAGCTGCATGGGCGGTGCGGAAAACACAAAACGCCCCGCAACGGCGGCTGCGGGGCGATGACGGGATTGTAGGCAGGGCGGGCGCACGCCAGCCGTGGCGAGCTGCCGGCTACCATTGACGCGTGAGTGCATCCCCTCTCTGTGCGTCTGACGCGGCGCGCTACTTCGCGTTGGTGCCTTGCGCCGGCGTCGGCGAGCGGGCGGGCCAAGCCTGTCCGAAGCAGTACGCCCGCATCGGCGCGGGTGCGATGGTGGCGCACACGCTGGCTGCGCTGGCCCGCGTGCCGCGGCTGCAGGCCACGCTGGTGGTGCTGGCCCCCAGCGACACCCAGTTCGATGTGCATGTGCCCGGTTTCCACGGCGAGCAGGCCTGGATCGCGCGCTGCGGCGGCGCCTCGCGGGCCGCCACCGTAGCCAATGGCCTGGCCGAGCTGCAGCGGCGCGGTGTGCGGCCGACGGATTGGGTGCTGGTGCAGGACGCGGCACGCTGCCTGCTGCGGCCGGCATGGGTGGACCGGCTGATCGATGCCTGCCGTGACGACGCCGTTGGCGGCCTGCTCGCACTGCCGCTGGCCGATACGTTGAAGCAAGGGCGCGACGGCCGCGTCGAGTGCACGCTGGAGCGCAGCGACAAGTGGGCGGCGCAGACGCCGCAGATGTTCCGCCTGGGCCTGCTTCAGCAGGCGCTGGCGCGGGCCGGTGCCGCAGTCACCGACGAGGCCAGCGCGGTGGAGGCGGCCGGCCACGCGCCCTTGCTGGTGCCAGGCGAGTTGGAGAACTTCAAGCTCACCTGGCCGCAGGATCTGGTGCTGGCCGCGCGCTTGCTGCGCGCACGCGAACTGGAGGCTGCCGCATGAGCACGCAAATGCGCATCGGCGAAGGCTGGGACACCCACGCGCTGGTGATCGGGCGGCCGCTGATCCTGGGCGGTGTGCGCATCGAGCACAGCCACGGCCTGCTTGGCCATTCGGATGCCGACGCGCTGCTGCACGCCATCACCGATGCGCTGCTCGGCGCCGCCGCACTTGGCGACATCGGACGCCACTTCCCGGACACCGATGCCGCGTTCGCCGGGGCGGATTCATTGGCGCTGCTGACCGACGCCGCGCGCCGCGTGCGCGCCGCAGGCTGGGAGATCGTCAACGTCGACAGCACGATCGTCGCGCAGGCGCCGAAGATGGCGCCGCACATTCCGGCGATGTGCATGAACATCGCGCGTGCGCTGGCCATCGACGTGGGCAGCGTCAACGTCAAGGCGAAGACGGCCGAGACGATGGGCCCGGTGGGCGAGGGGCGCGCCATCGAGGCGCGCGCCGTGTGTCTGCTGCAGCGGAGTTGACGCGCCGTCGTGGGCGTTTGCGCGCTATGGCGCCAGCTTGAGCCGCAGATGCACCATCAGGCCACCGTCGGGTGCGTTGGCCAGTTCCAGCGTGCCACCCATGCGCTGCAGTGATTTCTCGACGATCGCCAAGCCCAGGCCGGCACCGGTGGCGGCCGTGCGCGCCGCATCGCCGCGGAAAAAGGGTGTGGTCAGTTGATGCAACCTTTCCGGCGCCACGCCCGGACCCTGGTCGCGCACGGTGACGACGACCCATGCACCGGCACGCGCATGGGTCACGGTGACGACGGTGATGCCGGTGTCGGTGCTGCGGCCGTAGCGCCGGGCGTTCTCGAACAGGTTCGCGAACACACGGCCGAGTTCGGTGTCGTCTGCCATCACCGCCAGATCGATGGCCACGCGCGAGGTGATGCGTATCTCCGCCGGGGCGCGGAAGGGTGCGGCCTCTCGGTCGATCAGGAGCGACAGGTGCACCGGGCGCATCTCGGTCTCTCCCGGCCGCGCATAGTCCATGAACTTGTCGATGATCGCGTCGAGCTGTTCGATGTCCAGCGCCATGTTGCGCTTGGCCTCGTCGTTGGTCACGCTCATCTCGGTCTCCAGGCGCAGCCGTGCCAGCGGCGTGCGCAGGTCGTGCGAGATGCCGGCCAGCATGACCGCGCGGTCTTCTTCCACCTTGGCCAACTCGCGCGCCATGCGGTTGAAGCCGCGGTTGACCTCGCGGATCTCGCTGGTGAGCGTGTTTTCGTCGAGGCGTGAATCGAGGTCGCCTTCGCGGATGCGGCTGGCCGCGAAGGACAGGTCGCGCAAAGGCCGGTTGATGAGCCGTGCGATGACCACCGAACCCAGCAGCGTGGCCAGCAAGGCAATGCCCACCCAGACGAACCAGGTGCTGCCGGTCAGTGGACCGGCGTGTGCCGTTTCGGTCTGCAGCCAGTAGCGGTCGCTGTCGATCGAGAAGCCTACCCACATGCCGCCCACGCCATTGACGCTGCTCGCCACCACGGCATCCGGTCCGAGTCGCGACTTCAGTTCGTTGGTGACGCCCTCGCTGAAGCGGTTGGCGGCATAGGCTTCCCATCGGTCGCCGGGTTCTCGCGGCAGCACGCGAACGGATTTCTGGCTGCCCATGCTCTTGATCAATGCCACGCGGTTGATGGCATCGACCGTGCGCAACGCGGTACGCGACAGGTTCACCAGGTCGGCCGTCTGCTGGGCGGCCTGCACGGCACGCGGCTCGAACTCCAGCGCGCGCAGTGTCTGTACCCACGCAAAGACGCCTCCGGCCAGCAGCAATGCCAGCAGGAAGAAGGTGCGCCAGAAGAGGCTCAATTCAACGGGTTGACGGCCCACGATGGTTGAACGATGTTCCGTTCGGAAACCAAACCACCTCAGCCCATGGATTGGCGTGGTGCTTGAGGACATGAAATTGCGTTTCGGCTGAACGTGCGCGCAGCCGACGGACGCTGTGCGCAAGTATGGCCGCAGCGCTTATCCCTGCGCGCCGTCCGGCACGAACACGTAGCCCACACCCCACACGGTCTGGATGTAGCGCGGCTGTGCCGGGTCGGGTTCGAGCATCTTGCGCAGACGCGAGATCTGCACATCCAGGCTGCGGTCGAAGGGCTCGAACTCGCGGCCGCGGGCCAATTGCGCCAGTTTGTCGCGGCTCAAGGGCTGGCGCGGATGACGCACCAACGCCTTGAGCATGGAGAACTCTCCGGTGGTCAGCGAGATCTGTTGGCCTTCCTTGGACAACCGGCGCAACGACAGGTCGAACTCGAAGGGGCCGAAACTCACCGTCTGCGCATCCTTGGACGGTGCGCCCGGGGCCTCTGGGGCAGGGCGGCGCCGCAGCACGGCATGGATGCGAGCCAGCAACTCGCGTGGATTGAAGGGCTTGGGCAGGTAATCGTCGGCGCCGACCTCCAGGCCGACGATGCGATCGACGTCCTCGACCTTGGCAGTGAGCATGATGATCGGCGTGGTGTCCTTGGCCGAGCGCAGCCGGCGGCAGATGGACAGGCCGTCTTCGCCCGGCAGCATCAGGTCGAGCACGATGAGGTCGACGGTCTCGCGCGTCAGCACCCGGTTCAAGGCCTTGGCGTCTTCGGCCAGCAGCACGTCGAAGCCTTCTTGCGTCAGGTAGCGGCGAAGCAGGTCACGAATTCGCGCATCGTCGTCGACCACGACGACGCGGTTGGGCCGGTTGTTCGGTGCCTGGGTCATTGCAGACTCCAAAATTGTAACAACGGCATTGTGCAAGCGTTCTTTCATGGTGACACAGCGGTATTGACCAACTGTTACAGCTCAATTTTGCGCGTGGTGGCGCATGTCGCGTCAACTCGTGACCGATGCCACGCGCTATAGCTTCACACCCACTCGAGACTCGATTTCATGAGCCCTTCCGTTGCCCCCTGGCTGCGCACGATGAGCGCGATCTGCATTGCGCTGGCGGTGCTGCCGGCAAGCGCCGAGGCACCGTCCGCATCTGTCACGAATCAGCTCACGCTGTCGGCCACGGCCAGCAGCGACGTGACCCGCGACCTGCTCGCCATCACCTTCTCCACGCAGCGCGAGGGTGCAGATGCCGCGGCCGTGCAGTCACTGCTGGCACAGGCGCTCGAGCCGGCGCTGGCCGAGGCGCGCAAGATCGCGCGGCCCGACCAGGTGGAGGTGAGCAGCGGCAACTTCGCCGTCTTTCCGCGCTATACGCCGAAGGGCGGCGCCACCACCTGGCAGGGCACCGCAGAACTGCGCGTCGAGGGTCGCGACGTCGACAGCATCACCCGGCTGGTAGGCCGCATCCAGACCATGAGCGTGGCGCGCGTGGGCTACAGCCTCTCGCGCGAGGCACGCGACAAGGTACAGGCCGAGGTGAGCACGCAGGCCATCACGCGCTTCCGCAGCCAGGCCGAAGCCTATGCCAGGGCCTTCGGGTTTGGCGCCATCACACTGCGCGCGGTGGAACTGAGCACGAACGAATCGTCGATTCCGCCGATGCCGATGTTTCGCGCCGCTGCGGCCGCCGCGCCGATGGCCGGCGAAGCCCTGCCGGTCGAAGCCGGCAAGGCCAGCGTCACCGCCACGGTCAGCGGTAGCGTGCAGATGAAGTAGCAGGCCACGCAGCGGCCGGCGCCGGTGGCCCTGCCGGCGCATGCAGATGCTGGCGTTGTTAGCATCGTCGCCCTGAGATGGGAGCCCGACGATGACCGAGCCGCGCCTGCGCCAAGTGCAATGCCTCGACAGCCGTGGCCTGCACCGCATGGCTTACTGGGAGTGGGGCGAGGTAACCAACCCGAAGGTCCTGATGTGCGTGCACGGCCTGACGCGCCAGGGGCGTGACTTCGACACCCTCGCGCGCGCCCTGTCAGTCGAGTACCGGGTGGTGTGCCCGGACGTGGTCGGGCGCGGCCGCTCCGACTGGCTCGTCGAGCCGATGGGCTACACCATTGCGAACTACGTGGCCGACATGGTGTGCCTGCTGGCGCGGCTCGATGCCCAGGTGCTCGATTGGGTCGGCACCTCGATGGGCGGGCTCATCGGACTGGGGCTGGCCAGCCTCAGCGGGGCACCGCTGCGCAAGTTGGTGCTGAACGACGTCGGACCGGTGATCCAGCCGCAGGCCTTGCAGCGCATCGGCAGCTATGTGGGGCAAACGGCCTTCTGGGAGACCTTGGACGAGGCCGCCGACGCCTCATGGGCACTGTCGCAGGGCTTTGGTCCGCACACCCGCGAGCAGTGGCTCGCCTTGACCGTGCCACAGCTCAAGCCGGCCCAGAAGGAGGGCAGGGACGGCTTTGCAGCGCGCTGCGACCCCGGCATTGCCGTGCCCTTGCGCGTCCTCACGCCGGAGATGGCAGCGGCCGGCGAAGCCACGCTGTGGCAAAGCTACGACCGGCTGCAGTGCCAGACGCTGCTAATTCGTGGGCTTGAATCCGACCTGTTGTCGCACGACACGGCGCTGGCCATGACGCAGCGCGGCCCGCGCGCGCAGTTGCACGAGTTTGCCGGCGTCGGTCATGCGCCGACGCTGGTGCAGCCCGAGCAGATCGAGGTGGTGCAGCGTTTCCTGCTCGCACCATGAAGACCGGCGCCTTCGGCCCTGCCGCGGGCGCCGTGCGCGCGTTGGAGGACGCGTCACCGATGTTGCGCCTGGCCGAAGTTGCCGAGTCCCCTGAGTCAGCGGGTGATGCGGCCGCAAGCGACGCACTGTTGCGCGCGCGCAGCTTCGCAGAACCTTTGCTCGCGAATCAGTTGCTCGACACCGGCGAGGATGTGCTGGCGCATGCCGATGGCGTGGCCGCCATCCTGCAAGGCATTGGCGCGGCGCCGTCGATGCGTGCCGCGGCGTACCTGGTGTATGCAGGTGACTTCCTGCAGCGCCCGGAAGAGATGGTGAGCAAGGCCTTCGGCGCGTCTTACGCCAGCCTGGTCAGCCACACGCGCAAGCTGGTGCAGATCCAGCGCTCGGCACGCGATGCCCAGGTCGAGACGCAGCGCCGCGCACTGCAGACCGAGCGTGTGCGCAAGATGCTGCTGGCCTTTGCCAGCGATCTGCGCGTGGTGCTGCTGCGCCTGGCCTCGCGCCTGCAGACCCTGCGCTACTACGCAGCCAGCCGTCGCGCCTGCCCCGAGGCTCTGGCTCGCGAGTCGCTGGAGGTGTTCGCGCCGCTGGCCAACCGCCTGGGCATCTGGCAGATCAAGTGGGAGCTGGAAGACCTGGCTTTCCGCTTCCTGCAGCCCGAGCAATACCGGCGCATGGCCGCGCTGATGGACGGCAAACGCCTGCAGCGCGAATCCGCCGTCGAACAGGCGCGCCGGCAACTTGCCGACGAACTGGCCGCGGCCGGGTTGCACTGCGAAGTGCAGGGCCGGCCCAAGCACCTCTACAGCGTGTGGAAGAAGATGCAGGGCAAGGGCATCGATATCGCGCATGTGTTCGACCTGCGTGCCCTGCGCGTCATCGTCGACGACGTGAATGCCTGTTACGCGGCCCTCGCGCGCGTGCACGAACGTCATGCGCCGGTGCATGGCGAATTCGACGACTACATCGCCAAGCCCAAGCCGAATGGCTACCAGTCCTTGCACACCGTGGTGCTCGGCGACGACGGCGTCGCGCTCGAGGTGCAGATCCGCACCCGCGCGATGCACGAGCACGCCGAGCATGGCGTGTCGGCGCATTGGGCCTACAAGGAGGCGGGCGTGCGCGGCTATGCCGGCGTCAGCGCGGCGGGCGACTTCGAGGAACGCGTGGCCGAGGCGCGGCGCGCCGTGCTGCGGCAGCTTCTGGCCTGGGAGCGAGAGATCGTCGAAAGAGACACGCAGGGCACGGATGGCGGTCTGTTCGAGGATCGCATTTACGTGTTCACGCCGCAGGCGGCGGTGATCGAGCTGCCGGCAGGCGCCACGCCAGTAGACTTTGCCTACAGCCTGCACACGAACGTCGGCCATCGCTGCCGCGGTGCACGGGTCGACGGTGCGCTGGTGCCGTTGCACACGGCGCTGAAAAACGGCCAGACGGTGGAAATCATCACCGTCAAGGACGGCGGCCCGTCGCGCGATTGGCTGAATGTCGAACTGGGGTTCCTGAAGGGCGCGCGCTCACGCGCCAAGGTGCGTGCCTGGTTCAATGCCCAGCAACAGGCGTTGACCGTGGCGCGTGGCCGGGAACTGGTGGAAAAGCTGCTGCAGCGAGAAGGCCGGACCGCGCTGAAGCTGGAACACCTGGCCGAGCAACTGGGCTTCAAACAGGCCGACGCCCTTTTCGAGGCGGTGGGCAAGGACGAGTACTCACTGCACCAGATAGAGAACTTCCTGCGCCCGCCTGCGCCAACGCCAAGCGCCGACGAGCTCATCGCATCGCGGCGGCCGCGCGGCCACACCGATTCGGAAAAGGGTGGCGTGCTGGTGGTCGGAGTGGAGTCGCTGCTCACCACACTGGCGCGCTGCTGCCGACCGGCACCACCCGACGCGATCGGCGGGTTCGTCACACGGGGCAAGGGTGTGGCCATCCATCGCGCCGACTGTAGCAACCTGAAGCACATGGTCAGCCAGGCCCCGGAGCGGCTTATCGCCGTGGCCTGGGGCGCACAACGGGCCGACGCGAGTGCGGTCTACGCAGTCGACCTGCTGGTCGAGGCCGAAGATCGGCAGGGCCTGCTGCGTGATATCTCGGAGCTTCTGGCCAAGGAGAAGATGAACGTCAGCGGAGTCCGTACCCAGTCGGTCCGTGATTCGCGCGGCAGCACGGCGTGGATGACGTTTACCGTGGAGGTCAGCAACACCACCCGGCTGCCGCAGGTGCTGGCGATGGTGGGCAAAGTGGCCGGTGTACGGCGTGCTTGGCGAAAGTAGGCCCAGGTCGCGCTGCTACAATCTGAAGCTTGACAGGCGCGTAGCTCAGCTGGTTAGAGCACCACCTTGACATGGTGGGGGTCGTTGGTTCGAGTCCAATCGCGCCTACCAAATTCGGTAGGAGAAACAAGCACTTGGCGGAAACGCTCGGTGCTTTTTTCATGGCCTGCCAGGCAAGCGCCAGAGTCTGGATCATGCATCAGCGCGTGGCGCATCCAGTTGCCCGTCACAATGTTCCTACACGGGCCGGCCAGCGTTTCTCTATAGAAATCAATAGGTTGCGCTGACGGCGGAGTCATTCCTGTCTGAAAGTCGCGACAACATTCGTTGCCGTCGGGAGACGAGCGACAAAACTTGCCTCTAATCTTGGGTGCTCACCCGCCCGCGGGGCGCGTTGGCATCAGCCAGGGCCACTTTGCTGTCCAGAAGTCCGGCGCCGCGGCCTACCCCCGAGGACCGCAGCCGCCTTGATGCGCTCCGGCGTTCACAAGCCGAAGCAGACGCCAAGGAGAGCGCAGAAATGAAGGCGTTTCGGGAGAAGCTGTTGCGCTCGGCGTCGCTGCCAGACCAGCGCAATGTCTTGCTCGGCCGCTGGCGCGTCGAAGGCGCCACCCGCCCCAAGAACGAGAAGGACCAGTTCATGGCATTGCTCACCAACCCCGGTGCAGGTTGTGAGATGCTGTTCGGCAGCGGCATCACTGAGTTTGCGTCGACGACTTTCTCGACAAGCGGGCTCGCCGGCCTGGCGCAAGGACCGATCGCTTACACCCTGCTCGACAAGTTCGGCACGGTCGGCGTCGATCAGGTGCGAGCAATGGCCAGAGTGCGCTATACGGAAGCTGCGATCGAAGGCAAGGTGCCGAACACCGACAACCTGCGCCTCGACCTGCGCGGCAGTGCCTGCGGCGAAGATCCGCGGCTCAAGGCATCGCTCTACGACTTCGACGCCAACGGCATGCTGCAGTCGATCACCTATGTCTGGGAGCGCCCGCCCGGGCCGGCGCCGGCGCCCATATTTCAGGAGCGCGCGAAGTCGCTGTCGCGCTTTCATCCCTCCCTCCCGCAGCCGCAGACGTCCGGGCGACTACAGGGCGACACCTCGCTCGGCCGGTTGACCCTGCAGGACATGCCGGAGCGAAACCTGCTGCTGGAGGCCTACGCCGCGAAGAAGTAGGCTGCCTGCAACGGCAAGCGGCCGATCGCACCGGTATCCAATCGATGGGCCCCTCACGCGGAACGAGACTGGCGCCGTGCGAACGCGACTTGACTCAACGGTCACCAGCGCTGCAAAGCGACCCAGAAGCTGCGCTCGCGCGTGAGGTTCGACTGGCGGCGCCGCAGGACTGCTTTGCGCTGCGGGTAGCGATCGATGGGCGCCGGTGATGGGGCGCGCCTTGTCATACGGCGTTGCGGATCGAGCTACCTATGCGCCTAGCCGCCCGCCACCACCGGCAGCATCTGGCCGGAGGCGGGTGCCCCGGTAGGCGAAATCGACGCCGCTTTGCTGACGTTGAAGACCAGGTCCTGGCCGGCCGGTTTGGAGCGAGCAGTTCCGAGAGCCAGCCGTCGCCGGTCGGCCACGACCGG
>CAWGOK010000043.1:0-67532 GCA_963824005.1 uncultured beta proteobacterium | reverse complement strand
GAAATCGCCGATCGGCTCGGTCATCAAGGTCGCGTCGCCGGCCTCGGCCAGTACCGGTGGCCAGGCGGTTGAAGCGCAGGATCTGCGCCAGCATGCCCAGGAAAGCGCGGGCGCAGCAGGTTGCGGCGCTGCGCGAACACGGTGTTCAGGTCGCAGCCGCTCCATTCGATGCCCTGCTGCGGCACCTGCACCGAGAACGACATCTCCGACGGCGCGGTGGCCACGCCGAGCGCATCGAACAACTCGACCAAGCGCGGGTAGGTGCGGTGGTTGAAGACCAGGAAGCCGGTGTCCACGCCATGGCGCTGGCCCTTCAGGCGCACGTCGACCGTATGGCTGTGGCCGCCAAAGTGCCCGCCCGCTTCGAACAGCGTGACCGGCGTTGAAGCTGCCAGTTCACGCGCGACGGCCAGGCCGGAAATGCCCGAGCCGACGACTGCAATGCGACGCATCGACTTCAGCTCCCTGCCCGAGGCGCAAAACGGGCCGCCATGCGGCGCCGTCTGTCGCTTGGGTTGAATGGTTGTACAAGGGTTTTTGTCATGGACAAAATATGATTTTGATCCGATGGTAGCAAGAAACTGCGTTTCGTGCACAATTTCGTCATGGACAACGTAGACGAAGCCTTGCGCTCGCGGCTGACGATTTCTGCGGTGCAGCGCGAAACCGGACTGGGCAAGGACACCTTGCGCGTCTGGGAGCGCCGCTATGGCTTCCCGATGCCGCGACGCGACGCCACGGGCGAACGCGAGTACGGCGCTGCCGACCTGGAGAAGCTTCGCGCCATCAAGCGTCTGCTCGACGCAGGGCACCGCCCTGGCCAGCTGATGGCGTTGTCGATCGAACAACTCCAGGAACTCAGCCAGCGCAGTGCGGACATGGCGCGCGCCTCGCCGGCGAGCGACGCTGCGCCGAAGCTCGCCGAGTTGATGGAGATGCTGCGCCGCGACGACCTGGCCGGGCTGCGCGGCGAGCTCCGGCAGGCGCAGGTGCGGCTGGGGCTGAGCGCCTTCGTCGTCGAAGTGGTGGCCCCGTTCAATACCTTGGTGGGTGACGCCTGGATGCGCGGCGACCTGGAGATCTACCAGGAGCACGGCTATACCGAGACCGTGCAACGGGCGCTGCGCGGTGGCATTCAGAGCCTGCCCGAGGCGGCCATGGGGCAAAGGCCGCGCATGGTGTTCAGCACGCTGTCGGGCGAGCCGCACGGCATCGGGTTGCTCATGGTCGAAGCCCTGTGTGCCGCCGAAGGCGCGAACTGCTGCTCGCTGGGCGTGCAGACGCCGGTGGGTGATCTGCTGCGGGCGGTCGAGTCCAATCGCGCCGACGTGCTGGCGCTGAGTTTCACCGCCTGCCTGAGCGGCAAGCAGGTGCAGGGCGCGCTGGCCGATCTGCGCCTGAAGCTGCCGGCCGATGTCGAGTTGTGGGTCGGCGGCTCATCACCGGCGCTGCGCCGCCACAGCCTGCCGGGTGTCACCGCGATGCAGTTGCTGAGCGATGTGCCGCAGGCGCTGCAGCGCTGGCGCGCGCAACGCGGCACATGCGCAGGCACCGCGTCCGCCGGGTTCGCATCCGCACCCAGCCAAATAGCCCACATGCGATTAACATCGCAACAAACGCCGGTCATCGCCATGCTCTACCCCGAACTCTTCAAGCAACTCGAGGCCGTGCGCTGGAGCATGGACACCGACATTCCCTGGGACCGCTTCGATCCCGCGAGCCTGAGCGACGAGCAGGCGCAGACCATCAAGATGAACGCCATCACCGAGTGGGCGGCGCTGCCGGCCACCGAGATGTTCCTGCGCGACAACCGCGGCGACAGCGACTTCTCGGCCTTCATGAGCGTGTGGTTCTTCGAGGAGCAGAAGCACTCGCTGGTGCTGATGGAATACCTGCGGCGCTTCCGCCCCGAACTGGTGCCCACCGAAGCCGAACTGCACGCGGTGCGCTTCGAGTTCGACCCGGCGCCGGCGCTGGAAACGCTGATGCTGCACTTCTGCGGCGAGATCCGGCTGAACCACTGGTACCGCCGCGCCGCCGAATGGCACACCGAGCCGGTCATCCGCCACATCTACGAAACCCTGGCCAAGGACGAGGCGCGCCACGGCGGCGCCTACCTGCGCTACATGAAGCGCGCGATGCAGCGCTTCGGCGACGAGGCGCGCGCCGCCTTTGCCAAGGTGGGCGTGCTGATGGCCAGTGCGCGGCGCACCGCGCAGGCGCTGCACCCGACCAACCTGCACGTCAACGCGCGGCTGTTCCCGCGCGACACCATCCAGAGCCGCCTGCCCGACCCGGCCTGGCTGGAGCGCTGGCTGGACAAGCAGATCCAGTTCGACGCCGTCTGGGAGACCAAGGTCGTCGAGCGCATCCTGCACAACATGAGCCTGCTGCTCGACCGCAGCTTCGCCAGCGTGCAGGAGCTCAACCGCTACCGCAAGGAAGTCAGCGCCCGGCTGGCACAGGCCGCGTCCGCGGTGCAGCCGCTGCCGACCTGAGGCCCGCGGCCTGCTGCGCGCAATTTCAGGCCTTCTTGGCTTCGGCCGCCATGCGCTCGGTGTCGGCCTTGCGGTCGGCCGCCACGCGCTGCGCGCTGGGCCGTTCGCCGATCAGCTTGACATAGGCCTTCCAGTCGATGCCGGCGGCGGCCAGAAGGTCCTCGCCGAGCACCGCCTTGCTGGCCATGGCCACCAGCGGCAGGTTCACGTAGGCAGCGCAGTCGGCCTGCGTGAAGGTGTCGCCGGCCACATAGGGTGAGAACTTCGCCAGCCGCTTGAAGCCGGCGATGTGCTTGGCGAGCTGCTTGCGCACACGCTCACGCGTCTCCTCGCTGACCGTGCCGCCGAAGAAGGCCTGCGCATACAGCTCGCGTGCCACCAGTTCCAGATGCAGGTCGATGAAGGTCACCAGCTCGCGCACCTTGGCGGCTTGCCAGGGGTCGGCCGGCGTCAGCGGCGTCTGCGGCGACATGGCGTCCAGGAAATCGACGATGACCTGGCTCTCGCACAGCGTGCCCTGTTTGGTGCGGATGAACGGAACCTTGCCCAGTGGCGACGCGGCCAGCACCGCCTCGTCCTTCGACTTGGTCATGACCCGTTCTTCGCTGAAGGGGATGCCCTTTTCGAGCAGCACCATCTTCACCTTGTTGTAGTAGTTCGACACCGAAAAGCCGCACAGTGTGATCACGCCTGTCTCCTTGGGGTTGTGGGGTGGCAATAGTCTACGTGCGCGCCGGCCGGGCCAGCCGCAATGCCAGCAACGCGAGCAGCGCGCCGGCGATCGACCCGCTGGCATGCGCCAGCGGCGCCACCGCCACATCCAGTTCGCTGGGGGCATGCAGCGCCGCGCCCCAGGGCTGCTCGACCAGCAACTTCACGCTCTGCCCGACCAGCATCATCCAGCCGATCGTGCGCGCCGCGCCCTGGCAGCGCATCACCAGCCAGACCGTGGCTGCGGCCACGCCGGCATGCAGCACGCCGGACAGGCCGCCGTAGTGCAACAGCTCCGGCTTGGCCAGCAGCGCCAGGTGGGTGAAAGGCCAGGACACGACCCAGGCCAGCGCCACCACGGGCGGCACGCGCGCGGCCCAGCCGTAGGCGGCCACCAGCGCGGTGGCCAGCAGGTTGGCGCCCAGGTGCATCGGCGTCCAGTGCACCAGCGCCGCGCTCCACCAGCGCCAGGCCTCGGGCCAGGCGCGCCGCGGCTGCCAGTCGATGGCAGCGCTGTCGGCCCACCAGGCCAGCACCGCCGCCGAGCCCCAGGCCGGCGCAGATCAGCAGCCACAGGGCGCCGGGCCGCGCCAGCACGCCAGCCGGGTTGCGCGCAGGCCCGTCAGCCAAAGACCGCGTGCCACAGCGCGAGCACAGCCGCGCTCTGCGTGGCCAGCGCCTGCGGCTCGAAGTGCGTCGGCTGATCGTCCAGGCGCGCCATGTGCTGCGCGCGGCGCAGCTCGCGGTAGGCGTCGGCCGCGTCATGGCCCACGCCGGCAGGCAGCAGGCCGGCGTCCTCGGCGCGCTGCAGCAGCGCGATGTTGCCGACGTTGTCGAGCAGCCCCGGCTGTGCGGCGCCCATCGCCAGCACCAGGTACTGCACCGCGAACTCGACGTCCATCATGCCGCCGGGGCTGTGCTTGACGTCGAAGCGGCCAGGCCTGACCGGGTGCGCGGCACGCACCTTCTCGCGCATGGCGCGAATCTCGTCGCGCAGCGCCGCGGCGTCGCGCGGCGCGGTGAGCACGCCGCGGCGCACGCTCTCGAAGCGGCCGGCCAGGTCGCTCGCACCGGCGCAGAAGCGCGCCCGTGTGATGGCCTGGTGCTCCCAGGTCCAGGCGGTGTTGCTGCCGCGGCCGGCCTGGTAGCGCTCGAAGGCCTCGATCGAGGTCACCAGCAGCCCCGAGCCGCCGTTGGGCCGCAGCGCGGTGTCGATGTCGAACAGCTCGCCGGCCGCGGTGCGCAGCGTCAGCCAGGTAATCAGCTTGCGCACGTAGTTGCCGTAGACCTCTTGCGCTCGGTCCTTGTCGTCCTCGTCGCTGTCGTCGTAGAGGAAGACCACGTCGAGGTCGCTGCCGTAGCCCAGCTCCTTGCCGCCGAGCTTGCCGTAGGCGATGACGGCAAAGCGCGGTGCTTCGCGATGGCGCTGCTTCAGCAGGCCCAGGCCCAGCGCAGCGTGGTGTCGAGCACCGCATCGGCCAGCGCCGACAGGTCGTCGGCCACCTGTTCCACCGTGAGCTCGCGCTCCACGTCGCGCACCAGCGTGCGGAACAGTTCGGCATGGTGCGCATGGCGCAGCGTGTCGAGCAGCCACTCCTCGTTGGCCTGGCCCGAGCGTGCCCAGGCGTCGTGGCGCGACTGCAGGTCGGCGATGAACACCGCGGGTTCGAAGCGGCCGTGGCGCAGCCGTTCGTCGGCCAGTTCGTCGATGACGCCCGGGTGGCGCATCAGGTACTGCATCGGCCAGCGCGCCATGCCCAGCAGACGCAGCAGCCGTTGCTGCACGGCGGGCCGCTCGACCAGCAGCGTGAGGTAGCTCTCGCGGCGCAGCAGCGGCTCGAGCCAGTCGACGAAGCGCAGCGCCGCAGTGACACTGCAGCGCTGGTCGGCCACACAATCGGCCGCGCGCTTGACCAGCCGCCCCAGCCGCAGCTTGCTCTCGTCGCGCAACGCGACCACGCGCGGATGGATGATCCATTGGCGCACCCGTTCGGCGAACTCCTGCGGCAAGGTCTCGAGCAGCCGATCGCTGTCGACCGGCAGCGGCGCGCCGCCGCAGGTGACGCAACCGTTGCGGCCGCCCGAGGCTGGCGCTGGCGCCTGGCCATCGTGCAGCAGCGCGTCGAATTCGGTGGCCACCAGTTCACGTACCTCGCCCAGGCGATCGAGCAACTCGCAGGCGTCGGCGCCGCAGGACAGGCCCATGCTGTGCGCGATCCAGCCCAGGTCGGCGTCGGCCGTGGGCAGCAGGTGCGTCTGCTGGTCGTCGAGGTACTGGATGCGGTGCTCGACGCGGCGCAGGAAGACATAGGCCTGCGCCAGCGCTTCCGCGGTGGCCGGCTTCATCAGCGCGCGCGCGCTCAAGCGCTGCAGGCTTCTCAGCGTGGAGCGGGTGCGGATCTCCGGGAACTGCCCGCCGCGCGCCACCTGCATCAACTGCACGATGAACTCGATCTCGCGGATGCCGCCGCGCGACAGTTTCACGTCGTTGGCGCGCTCGGGCCGACCGGCCGCGCGGCGTTGCGCTTCGTCGCGGATCTTGCGGTGCAGTTGGCGCAGGCCTTCGAACACGCTGTAGTCGAGATAGCGCCGATAGACGAAGGGCGCGACCAGCGAACGCAGGGCCAACGCGCGCCCGCTGGCCACGCTGGCGGCCGGCGCCACCACGCGGCTCTTCAGCCAGGCAAAGCGCTCCCATTCGCGGCCCTGGTCCTGGAAATACTCCTCCAGCATCGGCAGGCTCACCGCCGCCGGGCCTGAATTGCCGTTGGGCCGCAAGGCCAGGTCGACGCGAAAGACGAAGCCGTCGTCGGTGGTCTCGCCGATCAGCGCATACAGGCGCTTGGCGACGAGCGCGAAGAATTCGTGCGCGCTGATGCGCAACGGGCCGCTGGTTTCGCCGTCGTCCTCGTAGACGTAGATCAGGTCGATGTCGGAGGACACGTTCAGCTCACGCGCCCCCAGCTTGCCCATGCCGACGATCCAGAACTCGATGCGCTGTCCCTGCGCATCGAGCGGAACGCCATGCCGTTCTTCGGCATCGGCCAGCGCCTGGGCCAGCGCCAGTTCGAGCGTGGCCTCGGCCAGCGCGGTCATGCTGGCGGTGATGGTCTGCAGCGGCGCGGCCTGCTCGGTGTCAAGGCAAGCCAGCCGCTCCAGGCACAGCTGACGCGCCACGCGCAGCGCCGAGGGCAGCGCGCGGCCCCCATGCTGCAGACGCTGCACCAGGGCCATCACGGCGGCGAAGTCCGGCGCGCCCGGCGGCAACAACGGCAGTTCGGCGGCGTAGCGGCGCCGGATGCGCTGCACGAAGCGGCTGTGCGATGCCGCGCTTGGCAGCGTGGAAGTGGAACCCATGCGGCTCGTGCGCGGGGCCTGTACTAGATTGACCCGGGCAGCCCAGGCCGCCGGGCGCGAGGGGTGCTGCGCCGAGCGGTGGACCCGAGCGCGCGACAGCTCGCACGATTGGCGGCGCGCCATGGCAACGGCTGCGCACGTCTAGCTGAGCGTGGCATCGGGCCTGGTGTTGCTGGTGTGGAGCGTGTGTCTCATCGCGTGGCTGGCGCTTCACTGGCTGATTCTGCCGCACATCGACGAATGGCGTCTGATCCTCGAGTTGCGCGATCTGCGCCTGCATGACCGCCAGCGGCGCGAGTCGCTGTACCTGGCGCGGGTCCGACCGCGCCGGCGCCGCAATCGCTGCTGGCGCTGAGTTTGCGTTTCGAGCCGGTGCTGAACGATGGAGCTCGGCCCGAGGTACGCCGAGATCGCCTTCGAGACGGGCGACGGCGTGGCCCGGCCGAAGGCCGAGCCCTGGCCTGGCGGCAATGGCAGGACCTGCGCCGACGAGTACGGCGGTGACGCGCGCCTGGCGATCCGGCTGGGTGCGCTGGACTTCCCCGGCGCGTGGGAGCAAATCGAGACGGCGCTGGACGAGCTGGACGCGGCGGCCGCTTGGCGCAACGCGCCGTAGACCGACCGTGCGCCGATGCTGCAAGTCATGCTCGAACAGATGCGCTTCGCCAACGCCGACTCGCAAGGCGACTTCAGCTCCGCCTGGCACACCGAAGCAGGCGACGGCGTGGCCCGAGGCGGGCCCTTCCCGGGACAACTGGACCTGAAGGGCGAGCTGCAGCGCTGCGTGCCGAGAGCGCCGCGCGCTGCCTGGCGTTGGGCATCGCGCCGAACGCGCGCGACTGCTCGCGCCGCTCGATCCAGGGCCACATCAGCTCGGCCACGATCAAGGTGAAGGGCGACTGGTGGGAGTTCCCGCTCCCCGGCTCGCGCGACGGCGGGTCGCGCCTGCATGCTCGAGACCCAGGACCTGCACGCCATCGTCCTGGGCCACCTTGCTTGCACAATAGGCGCTGCGCGAGCCGTTGATGGCTGCCGGCACGCTCGAGTTTCACCTCGGCCCGTGGGCCGAACCGAAAGTGCAGTCCATCGAACGCGGCGTCGACGCCCCGATACCGATGATCGATGCTCCTGCGTCCGCACCTGCCACAGGTGCGGCTCCATCAACCGACCCGAGGCCCCACGGATGAAGATCGCAGCACTGCAGATGGTGTCCACGCCGGAGGTGGCACGCAACCTCGATGCGGCAGCCGCACTGATCGCGCGCGCTGCCGCAGCCGGCGCGCAACTGGCCGCGCTGCCCGAGTACTTCTGCCTGATGGGGCGCCGCGACGACGACAAGCTGGGTATCGCCGAAGCGCCGGGCGACGGGCCGATCCAGCGCTTCCTGTCGGCGCAGGCCAAACAGCACGCGCTGTGGCTGGTGGGTGGTACCTTGCCGCTGCGCGAAAGTGGCCACCCGCGCGTGCGCAACGCCTGCCTGGTGTTTGCGCCCGACGGCAGCCAGGCCGCGCGCTACGACAAGATGCATCTGTTCGCCTTCGACAACGGCCGCGAGCAGTACGACGAAGGGCGTGTGCTCGAAGCCGGGACCGAGCCGGTGGCGCTGCAGGCCGGCGCGCTGCGGGTCGGCCTGAGCGTGTGCTACGACCTTCGCTTTCCCGAGCTCTACCGCGCATTGATGCAGCCGCCCTGCGACCTGCTGTGCGTGCCCTCGGCCTTCACCTACACGACAGGACAGGCGCATTGGGAGTTGCTGCTGCGTGCCCGCGCGGTCGAGAACCAGTGCGTGGTGCTGGCCCCAGCGCAGGGCGGCACGCACGAGAACGGGCGCCGCACCTGGGGCCACAGCCTGATCGTCGACCCATGGGGCGAGGTTCTGGCACTGCAGGCAGAAGGCGAAGGCGTCGTGCTGGCGTCGGTGGACCCGGGCCGCCTGGCCTCGGTGCGCACGCAACTGCCCGCGCTGCGCCACAGGCGCATCTAGCCGGTCCCGGTTATCCCCGATGGCCGGGGTCGGCGATGTTCCGCTAAAATTGGGGACATTCCGGGATTAAGCTCATGGCCACCAAACGATCATCTGCACCTGTTGTTTCAGAAACCGGACAGCGGCTGCGCCAGACCCAGGCCGAATACACCGCCGCTCGACCGTCGACCGGGCCCGGTGCCAAGCCGATGATGTCCAGCTCGAAGATGTATGTCTGCCGGCGCTGCCAGGCGAACTTCAAGACCGGTGACGGCAAGCCCGATCCGCGCCTGCCGGGACTGGGCAAGTGCAACAAGTGCCTGGCCACGGCCATCGCCGCCTGACGGTCCTGTCCGGCGTGGCGCCGCGGCGCCTCTGACCCTGTCTACCGAAGCTCGTCGCGCCGCGGCATGTCCGCGCCGCGCCGCGCGCAGGTGATCGCCGCTGCGCGCGCAGCAAACTGCAGCACCTCCTGCATCGGCGCCGCCGCCATGTCGCGCAGCGACTCGCGCGTCCACACGCCGCGTTCGGCCAGGCCAGCCAACAACGCCGCCTGGAAGGTGTCGCCTGCACCCACTGTGTCCACCACCGTCACCGCCACCGGGTCGACGTGCAGCTGCTCGCCAGCGCGCCAGGCGCTGGCGCCGTCGCCGCCGTGGGTGACGACGACGCTGCTCACGCCTTGGCCAAGCCATTCGCGCGCCAGTTCTGCCGGCGCCTCGCCAGGGTGGAGCAGGCCCAGGTCCTCCTCGCTGACCTTCAGCAGGTGGGTGCGCGGCAGCATCCACTGCAGCGTGTCGCGCCAGCGCTGGATGTCGGGTTCGACGTTCAGGCGGATGTTCGGGTCGTAGGCGATCAGGCTGCGCGCGTGCTCGCGTTCGACCAGGGCGCGCTGCGTGGCCGCCACCGGCTCCACCACCATGGCGTAGGAACCGAAGTGGAAGGCTCGCGCCGCGGAGGGCACCGCGGCCAGTGCGCCAAGCGGCAGCAATCGGTCGGCGCAACCATGGCCGTAGAACGAGTACGAGGGCACGCCAGCTTCATCCAGGCCCACCAGCCCCAGCGTCGTGGGCGCGTCCAGCCGGGCCACGGCTTCGGCGGCCACGCCCTCGTCGCGCAGCGCGCGCATCAACCGCTGGCCCAGGAAACCGGTCGACAGCGCGCCGAAGAAGGCCACCGGCTGCGCCAGCCGGGCCAGGCCGATGGCCACGTTCAGCGGCGAGCCGCCGATGCGCGCATCGAGCACTAGGCCATGGGCGCTGTCGGCGCCTGCGAACACATCCATCAGTGCTTCACCACAGACCACGAACATGGCTTTCCTTTCAGCGCGGCCGGCATGACGAGAGCCGCGACTGCACGAGCATCGCCCAAGCCAGCGCGCCCGACCACAGGGTTTTCCATTAATCAATCAACTTGATTTATTAAATAATCGGGTTCAGAATAGACCCGTCCTCAACGCGGTGCCCGAAGCGGTGCCCTTCACTCGAACCAGGAGCCGACGATGCTGAAACTGACCCCCGCCGCGCTGTGCGCCGCCGCCCTCTTTGCCACCAGCGCCATGGCGCAGTCCAACCCGATCGTGATCGGCCTGATCACCAAGACCGAGACCAACCCCTTCTTCGTGAAGATGAAGGAAGGCGCCGACGCCGCCGCCAAGGCCAAGGGCGCGAAGCTGCTGTCCGGCGCCGGCAAGACCGACGGCGACAACGCCGGCCAGGTGACGGCGATGGAGAACATGATCGCCGCCGGCGCCAAGACCATCCTGATCACGCCCAGCGACAGCAAGGCGATCATCCCGGCCATCAAGAAGGCGCGCGACAAGGGCGTGATGGTCATTGCCCTCGATTCGCCCACCGACCCGGCCGACGCCACCGATGCCCTCTTCGCCACCGACAACTACAAGGCCGGCGTGCTGATCGGCCAGTACGCCAAGGCGGCGCTGGGCGACAAGCCGGCGAAGATCATCACGCTCGACCTGTTCCCCGGCCACCCGGTGGGCGCACAGCGCCACAACGGCTTCCTCAAGGGCTTCGGCCTGAGCGCGCCTGACGCCAAGAGCAACGAACTCGGCAAGGACGCCGCGGTGGTGTGCATGGCCGACAGCTTCGGCGACCGCGCCAAGGGCCAGACGGCGATGGAGAACTGCCTGCAGAAGGCGCCCGAAGTGAACGTGGTCTACACCATCAACGAGCCCGCCGCCGCCGGTGCCTACAACGCGCTGAAGAAGGCCGGCAAGGACAAGGGCGTGATCATCGTCTCGGTCGACGGCGGCTGCGCCGGCATCAAGGACGTGGGCGCCGGCGTCATCGCCGCCACCAGCCAGCAGTACCCGCTGAAGATGGCCTCGATGGGTGTCGATGCCGGCGTCGAATACGCGAAGACCGGCAAGAAAGTCAGCGGCTACACCGACACCGGCGTGACGCTGATCGCGGCCAAGCCGGTGGCCGGCGTGGAAAGCAAGGACGTGAAGAGCGGCACCGACCTGTGCTGGGGAAACAAGTGACCTTCGCATAGCGGCGGCGCCGCTGCCGCGGCGTCCGCTCGACTGCGCTACCTCACTTGGGTGAACGACATGAAACTGCCACCGCTCGGCCAGCTCGGCCCCTTCATCGCGCTGATCATCGCCTGCGCGATCTTCGGCGCCACCACCGAGCGCTTCTTCAGCGGTGAGAACTTCTCGCTGATCCTGCAACAGGTGATGGTGGTCGGCGTCATCGCCATTGGCCAGACGCTGATCATCCTCACGGCCGGTATCGACCTGTCCTGCGGCATGGTGATGGCGCTGGGCAGCATCGTCATGACCAAGTTCGCCGCCGACCTGGGCGTGCCGGCACCGCTGGCCATCCTGTGCGGCGTCGGCGTCACCGCGCTGTTCGGGCTGATCAACGGGTTGCTGGTCACGCGCATCAAGCTGCCACCGTTCATCGTCACGCTCGGCACCTTCAACATTGCATTCGCCATCACGCAGCTGTATTCGGGTGCGCAGACCATCACCGACGTGCCGCCGATGATGACCTGGCTGGGCACCACCTTCATGCTTGGCGGCACCTCGGTGGCCTACGGCACGGTGCTGATGATCCTGCTGTATCTCGGCATGTGGTTCTGGCTGCGCGAGACCGCGGCCGGCCGCCACGTCTACGCGGTCGGCAACAACCCCGAAGCCACTCGCCTGGTCGGCATCCCGACCGAACGCGTGCTGCTCGGCGTGTACGTGCTCGCCGGCGTGTTCTACGGCATCGCCTCGCTGCTGGCGGTGTCGCGCACGGGGGTCGGCGACCCCAATGCCGGCCAGACCGAGAACCTGGACGCCATCACCGCCGTGGTGCTCGGCGGCACCAGCCTGTTCGGCGGCCGCGGCGTGATCCTGGGCACGCTGATCGGCGCCGTGGTCGTCGGCGTGCTGCGCAACGGCCTGACGCTGATGGGCGTGTCTTCGGTGTACCAGGTGCTGATCACCGGCATCCTGGTGATCCTGGCGGTGGCCATCGACCAACTGTCTCGCAAGGGAGGGCGCTGACATGGCTTCCACACAACTCGTGATGCAGGCCAAGGGCCTGGTCAAGCGCTACGGCCAGGTGACGGCGCTGGACGGCGCCGATTTCGAACTGCGCGCCGGCGAGATCCTCGCCGTCATCGGCGACAACGGGGCCGGCAAGTCATCGCTGATCAAGTGCCTGTCGGGCGCGACCATCCCCGACGAAGGCCAGATCACGCTGGACGGCCAGCCGATCCACTTCAAGAGCCCGATGGATGCGCGCAAAGTCGGCATCGAAACGGTCTACCAGGACCTGGCGGTAGCCCCGGCGATGAGCATTGCCGAGAACCTGTTCCTCGGCCGCGAAGTGCGGCGCGAGGGTTTCCTCGGCAACGTGCTGCGCATGCTCGACAAGAAGAAGATGCTGGAGATCAGCATCGCGCGCATGAACGACCTGAAGGTCGGCATCCGCTCGATGACGCAGGCGGTGGAAACGTTGTCCGGCGGCCAGCGCCAGTGCGTGGCGGTGGCCCGCGCCGCGGCCTTTGCCGAGCATGTGGTGATCCTCGACGAGCCGACCGCGGCGCTGGGCGTGAAGGAAGGCAACATGGTGCTCGAGCTGATCCGCCGCGTGCGCGACAAGGGCCTGCCGGTGATCCTGATCAGCCACAACATGCCGCATGTGTTCGAGATCGCCGACCGCATCCACGTCGCGCGGCTGGGCAAGCGCGCGGCGATCCTGAACCCGAAGAAGATCAGCATGAGCGACACCGTGGCGGTGATGACCGGCGCGATGCCGCCGGAGGCCATCCCGGCCGAATGTCTGGCCTAAGGGGAGCGGGCCATGCTGAAGGGCATCGACCCGCTGCTTACGCCGGAGCTGCTGAAGACCCTGGCCGAGATGGGCCACGGCGACGAGATCGTCATCGCCGACGCCAACTTCACCGCCACCACGCTGGGCCGCGGCAAGACGGTCCTGTACCTGCCCGGCACCGGTGTGCTGCGCATGTGCGAGGCAGTGCTGTCGCTGCTGCCGCTGGATGCGGCGGTGGCTCAGCCGGTGGCCTGCATGCAAGTCAGCGACACGCCGGCCGGCTACCGCAGCGCGTTGCAGCGCCAAGTGCTGCAGCGCCTGTCCGACGCCGGCTGGGCCGCGCCGGCGCAGGTCGAGGCCGTGGAACGCTTCGCCTTCTACGATCGGGTGCGGCACGCCCATGCCATCGTGTTGACGGGCGAGCTGCAACCCTATGCCAACTTCGTCTTCAAGAAAGGCGTGATCGGTGAGCCGCTGGTCCACTGAAGCCCGCAATGCGCCTGCGCAGGCCCGGTTGAAGCCGCGCGGCTCCAGCCAGGGTGGGCTGCGCCAGTACAACGAACGTGTGGTGCTGCAGGCCTTGCGCCTGCACGGCCCGCTGCCCGGTGCCGAGATCGCGCGGCTGACGCACCTGACGGCGCAGACCATCTCGCTGATCAGCAAGCGGCTGCTCGACGACGGCCTGCTGATCAAGGGCGAGCTGCTGCGCGGCAAGGTCGGCCAGCCGTCGGTGCCGCTGGCGCTGAACCCGGACGGTGCCTTTGCCATCGGCATCAAGATCGGCCGGCGCAGTCTGGACACGCTCCTCGTCGATTTCAGCGGCCACTCGCGCCAGCGGCTGAGCCTGGACTATCCCTTCCCCGACCCGGAAACGCTGTTCGAAACCATCGAAGCGCACCTGAAGACTCTGGTCAAAGGCCTGGGCCGCAACGCCGTGCAGCGCATTCAGGGCATCGGCATCGCCGCGCCGCTGTCGCTAGGCGGCTGGCAGGCGCTGCTTGGCGTCGAACCGGAGCAGGCGGCGAAATGGCAGCGCATCGACATCCGCGAGCGTGTGGCGGCGCGCACCAAGCTGCCGGTGCAACTGGTCAAGGACACTGCCGCGGCCTGCGTCGCCGAGTTGGTGGCCGGGCGCGGGCGCGAGATGCGCAGCTTCCTGTACGTCTTCGTCGACACCTTCATCGGCGGCGGCTTGGTCATCGACAGCCACCTGCACGCTGGCCTGAGCGGCAATGCCGGCGCGGTGGGCTCGATGTCCACCGCCTGCGCCAATGGCCGCGCGCCGCCACAGTTGCTGGGCGTGGCCTCGCTGATCAACCTCGAGGCGCTGTACCGCGAGCGTGGTGTCGATCCCACTGCGGTCGGTGACGATCGCGCGTTGGAGCCGCCCTGGCGCGAGGCCACCGCAGCCTGGTTGCAGCGCGCCGCACCGGCCATCGCGCTGACGGTGCACAACGCCGCCTGTCTGCTGGACATGGAAGGCGTGATCGTCGACGGCAATATCGGCCGCGCTCTGCTGACCGAACTGCTGCAGGCGCTCGACGCGGCATTGGGCCGCCACAGCTGGGAAGGTGTCACGCATCCGGCCTTGCTGGCCGGTACGATCGGTTCCGATGCCCGCGCGATCGGCGGCGCGCTGCTGCCGCTGTACGCCGCCTACGCGCCGGACAGCGACCTGTTCCTGAAGATCGCGAGCTGACAGCCCCATCCAGAGGAAACCCTCCATGCAAGTCCAGACCGTGCCCACCTCACCGATCGACGGCCAGCTGCCCGGCACCTCGGGCCTGCGCAAGAAGGTCGCGGTGTTCCAGGTGAGCGGCTACCTGGAGAACTTCGTGCAGTCGGTGTTCGATGCGCTGGACGGCATTGCGGGGCGCACGCTGGTGCTGGGCGGTGACGGCCGCTACCACAACGACCGTGCCATCCAGACCATCCTGCGCATGGCCGCAGCCAACGGCGCGGCCCGGGTGCTGGTCGGGCAAGGCGGCATCCTGTCCACGCCGGCGCTCAGCGACCTGATTCGAAAGCAGGGCGCTTTCGGTGGCATCGTGCTGTCGGCCAGCCACAACCCGGGCGGGCCGGATGGTGACTTCGGCATCAAATACAACACAAACAACGGCGGGCCGGCGCCGGAGAAACTGACCGAAGCCATCTACCAGCGAACGCGGTCCATCACCCGCTACCTGACACTGCAAAGCGACGACATCGACCTGCAGCAGCTGGGCCCGACGAGGCTCGGCACGATGCAGGTCGACATCGTCGATCCGGTGGCCAGCTATGCGCGGCTGATGCAGCGCCTGTTCGACTTCGAACGCATCCGCGCGCTGCTGCAGCGGCCGGGCTTTCGCATGCGCTTCGACGCCATGCACGCCGTCACCGGCCCCTATGCGCATGCCATCCTCGAGGGCCAGCTCGGAGCGCCACCCGGCAGCGTGATGAACGGCGTGCCGCTGCCCGATTTCGGCGGTGGCCATCCCGACCCGAACCCGACCTATGCGGATCAGCTGGTGGCTGTGATGCACGCCGACGACGCGCCCGATTTTGGCGCCGCGTCCGACGGCGATGGCGACCGCAACATGATCCTCGGCCGGCGCTTCATCGTCACGCCCAGCGACAGCCTGGCGGTACTGGCCGCGAACGCCACGCTCGTGCCGGGCTACGCCGCGGGCTTGAAGGGCGTGGCGCGCTCGATGCCCACCAGCGCGGCCGTCGACCGCGTGGCCGAGGCGCTGGGCATCCCGTGCTACGAGACACCCACCGGCTGGAAGTTCTTCGGCAACCTGCTCGATGCGGGCATGGCCACGCTGTGCGGCGAGGAGAGCGCCGGCACCGGCTCGGACCACGTGCGTGAGAAGGACGGGCTGTGGGCCGTGCTCTTCTGGCTGAACATCCTGGCGGTGCGAGGCCTCTCCGTGCAAGCCATGCTGCGTGAACATTGGCAGCGCTTCGGCCGCAACTTCTACTCGCGCCATGACTACGAGGGCATCGACAGCACGGTGGCGAACGCGATGTTCGACGATCTGCGCGGCGCGCTGCCGGGCCTGGCCGGCAGGCGCTTCGCCGCAGGCACCGTCAGCCGGGCCGACGACTTCAGCTACACCGACCCGGTCGACGCTTCGGTCAGCCGCAAGCAGGGCCTGCGTGTGTTCTTCGACGACGGCTCGCGCATCGTCTTGCGCCTGTCGGGCACCGGCACCGAAGGCGCGACCTTGCGCGTCTACCTCGAGCGATTCGAGTCCGATGCCAGCCGCCATGGACTGGAGACGCAAGCCGCGCTGCAAGCGCTGATCGACAGCGCCGACGCACTGGCCGGCATCCGTGCGCGCACCGGCCGCACGCGGCCGACGGTCATCACCTGAGCTGCGGCTGCGTGGCAGGTGGCGTCGCGCGCGTTCAGCGCGACCCGAACATCATGCGCCGGGCCAGCTCGGACTTCAGCGGGCCGGCCACCTGCAGCAGCGCCAGGCCCAGGCCGCGCGCCGCCGCCATGCCTGGCCAGCCCCAGGTGAAGCCGCGTGCCAGCAGGTCGGTGGCGGCAATCATGCTCCAGCGGTCGGGCGCACGCGCCCATTCCACGCGCCTGAGCGCCTGATCGATATCGCCGCCGCCGCGCAGCACCTGCACCAGTTCGTGGGCATCGCGCAGCCCCAGGTTCAGCCCTTGCCCGGCCACGGGATGCAGCGTCTGCGCCGCGTTGCCGATGCGCACGCTGCGGCCACGCACCAGCGTGCGCTCGGCGTTCAGCCCGAGTGCGAAATGCTTCAAGGGCGTGATGTGGATCGCGCGGCCGGCCTGCTCGGGCAGCAGCGTGTTCAGCACCGCCAGGCGCTGCGTCGCGTCGAGTTCGCGCACCGGGTCGTCGGCGCTGGGCACGCACCACACCAGCGCCGCGCGCCGCCCGGCACCGGTGCTCGACTCGGCGGTCGCGGGCAGCGGCAGCAAGGCCACCGGTCCATGGCGGGTGAAGCGCTCGATCGCCAGGCCCGGCGTGGCGCCGTCGAGCGTGACCGTGCCGACCCAGGCCGTCTGCTGATAGTCGTGCGCCAGCGCCTTGCGCACCTGCCCGGCAAAGACGCCGCCTTCGGCGATCACGCCCAGGTCGAAACGCTCGACGATGGCGGCGTCCAGCTCCACGCCGTCGGGCAGCTCCTTCATCGCGCCGACGCTCGCGCCGAAGCGGCTGCACAGGCGCTGCGGCTCGCGCTGCGCCGCCTGCACCCAGGCTCGCTGCAGCGGCATCACCAACTGGCCGTAGCTCAGCACCGCGCCGAGCATCGGCACGCCTTCGTCCGCGGCGCGGATGCGCACCTCCGGCATGCCGAAGGGCAGCATGGCCAGCGTCGGCGGGGCCTGCGAGACATGCACTTCGGCGATCGGCTGCGCGCTGGCCGCCGGCCAGGCGCCGAGCCGCTGCAGGAACTGCACACTGCCCAGCGACAAGGCCAGCGTGCGCGGGTCGGCCGACACATCCTGATCCGCGTCGCGGCTGTCGAACAGGCTGATGCGCGCATGCGGCAGCAGGCGCGAGGCGTGCAGCGCCAACGCCAAGCCTACCGGCCCGGCGCCGACCACCGCGATGTCGATGGCCGTGGCCTTCATCGCCGCGCCCCATTTGCCCATGTGTTCATCGGCAGCATTCTTGCTCACATATCGGCGCGGCCGCACGTCGGCGGGCGCGGCGAGTGGCCGATGGACGGATCGAGTTTCAGGCCTGCAAGCGGCGCAACTGCTGCGGTGTGCCCAGGTTGTGCCATTCGCCGGCGTAGCGCTCGACGCTGATGCGCCGCTGGCGCATGCCGGCATACAGCAGCGGTCCCAGCGCGGCCTTCGTTCCGGGCGCGATGGCCGCGCACAGCTCGGCACGGCACAGCGCAAAGTTGGCATAGGTCCAGCGCCGGCCGTCGGGCCCGCTGCCATCGGCCAGGCCATGGCCCTCGGCATCGATGCCGAAATCGCCCTGGGCATGGAAATCCGGGTTGGGCACCAGCCACAGGTGGGCCAGCAGGTCTTGCCGTGCAGCGAATCGCTCGGCCGCAGCCGCGTCGAAGCCGAAACCCGGCGCGAAGATGTCGCCCGACACCAGCCAGAACACCTCGCCCAGCCAGGGCAGGGCCTTGGCGATGCCGCCGGCCGTCTCCAGTGCGCCGCCGTGGTCGCGGCCTTCGGTGGAATAGCGGATCGACAGGCCCCAGCGCGAACCATCGCCCAGCGAGGCGGGAAACTGCTCTTCCAGCCAGGCGGTGTTGATCACCACCTCGCGCACCCCGGCACGCGCCAGCGCCTCCAGGTGCCATTCGATCAGCGGCTTGCCGCGCACGCGAAGCAGCGGCTTGGGCGTGATGTCGGTCAACGGACGCATGCGCTCGCCGCGCCCGGCAGCCAGGATCAGGGCTTTCATGCGGCGCGAGTGTAGGGTGCCGCAGGCGCGCCGCGAGGCTGACGCAGGACAACGCCCGCCGCCGAGGCTGGCCCTAAAATCAAGCTGTCCGCCCCCTCTTCTCTTTCCAACCCCAGGTCACGGTACATGGCAGCCCCATCGAACGACGATTCATCGCTGATGGCAAATGCCATCCGGGCCCTGGCGATGGATGCCGTGCAGCAGGCCAATTCAGGCCACCCGGGCGCGCCGATGGGCATGGCCGAGATCGCCGTGGCGCTATGGGACCGGCACCTGAAACACAATCCGCGCGACCCGCACTGGGCCGACCGCGACCGTTTCGTGCTGTCCAACGGCCACGCCTCGATGCTTCTGTATGCGCTGCTGCACCTGAGCGGCTACGACCTGGCGATGAGCGAGCTGCGCAACTTCCGCCAGCTTCACAGCAAGACCCCGGGGCATCCGGAGGTGGACCTGACCCCGGGGGTGGAAACCACCACCGGCCCGCTGGGCCAGGGCATCGGCAACGCGGTCGGCATGGCGCTGGCCGAAAAGCTGCTGGCGGCCGAGTTCAACCGCCCCGGCCATGCCGTCGTGAACCATCGCACCTACGTCTTCATGGGCGACGGCTGCATGATGGAAGGCATCAGCCACGAGGTCTGCGCACTGGCCGGGGCCTGGAAGCTGAGCAAGCTGGTCGCGCTGTACGACGACAACGGCATCAGCATCGACGGCGCCGTCAAGCCCTGGTACGTGGACAACGCGGCGCAGCGTTTCGAGGCTTATGGCTGGGACGTCATCGGGCCGATCGACGGCCATGACGTGCAGGCCGTGGATGCCGCCCTGGCGCAGGCGCGCCGGTCGACGACCCGGCCGACGCTGATCATCTGCAAGACCACCATCGGCAAGGGCTCGCCCAACCGCGCCGGCACGGCCAAGGCGCATGGCGAAGCACTGGGGGTCGAAGAAGTCGCGCTGACGCGCGCCGCGCTCGGCTGGAATTGCGAGCCCTTTGTCGTGCCCGAAGCGGCTTATGCACTGTGGGACCACAAGTCGCGGGGCGAAGCGGCCGAAGGCGACTGGATCGCCCGCCTCGCCGCCTACCGCTCAGCGTTCCCCGAGCTGGCCGACGCGCTGCAGCGGCGCATGCGCGGCGAGCTGCCGAAGCACTTTGCGCAGACCGTGGTCGACACGGTCATCGCCGCGCACACCCAGGCGGAAACCGTGGCCTCGCGCAAAGCCAGCCAGATCGTGCTGGAAGCCTTCACCAAGGCCCTGCCCGAGTTGCTGGGCGGCTCGGCCGACCTGACCGGATCAAACCTGACCCACACCAGTTCCACGCCGGCCTTGCGCTTCGGCGAGGACGGCGCCCCCAACGGCGGGCGCCACGTCAACTACGGCGTGCGCGAGTTCGGCATGGCAGCGGTGATGAACGGTATCGCGTTGCACGGCGGTTTCATTCCCTACGGCGGCACCTTCCTGACCTTCAGCGACTACAGCCGCAACGCCATCCGCATGGCCGCGCTGATGAAGCGGCGCGTGATCCATGTCTTCACGCACGACAGCATCGGCCTGGGCGAAGATGGCCCAACGCACCAGAGTGTGGAACATGCCGCGTCGCTGCGGCTGATCCCGAACCTGGACGTCTGGCGCCCAGCCGACACGGCCGAAACCGCAGTGGCCTGGGCCATCGCCATCGGCAATGCCGAACGGCCGAGCGCGCTGCTGCTGAGCCGGCAGAGCCTGCCCTATGCGCCGAAGGCCGGGCTCGACGAGATCTCCAAGGGCGCCTACGTGCTGTCCGAGCCGGCCGAGGTGGGGCTGAAGAAGCGGGCACAGGCGGTGATCATCGCCACCGGCAGCGAGCTGCAGTTGGCGCTGCACGCCCAGGCCGAGTTGGCCAGGCCCGAGAACGGCGGCATCGCGGTGCGCGTCGTCAGCATGCCCAGCACCACCGTCTTCGACCGCCAGGGTGTGGCCTACAAGTCCAGCGTGTTGCCGCCGAAGCTGCCGCGCATCGCCGTCGAGGCGGGTGTCACCGACGGCTGGTGGAAGTACGGCTGCGCAGCCGTGGTCGGCCTGGACCGCTATGGCGAAAGCGCGCCGGCGCCGGCATTGTTCAAGTTTTTCGGCTTCACGGTCCAGAACCTGGTCGACACCGTACGCAAGGTGCTGGCTGGCTGAGCCGGGTTTCTTTTGTCATCGTTCACTTCCACAGGAGATCGCATCATGGGCATCAAGGTTGGCATCAACGGCTTCGGCCGCATCGGGCGCATGGTGTTCCGCGCCGCCGCCAGGCATTTCGACGATATCGAGATCGTCGGCATCAACGACCTGCTGGAACCCGACTACCTGGCCTACATGCTGCAGTACGACAGCGTGCATGGCCGCTTCAAGGGCGACATCCGGGTCGACGGCCACACGCTGATCGTCAACGGCCGCAAGATCCGCCTGACTGCCGAAAAGGATCCGGCCGCGCTGAAGTGGGGCGAGGTCGGCGCCGACATCGTCGTCGAATCGACCGGCCTGTTCCTCGACGATGCCGGGGCGCGCAAGCACCTGGCCGCCGGCGCGAAGAAGGTCATCATGTCCGCGCCGAGCAAGGACGACACGCCGATGTTCGTCTTCGGCGTCAACGACAAGAGCTACGCGGGGCAAGCCATCATCAGCAATGCCAGCTGCACCACCAACTGCCTGGCCCCCGTGGCCAAGGTGCTGAACGACCACTGGGGCATCAAGCGCGGGCTGATGACCACTGTGCACGCCGCCACCGCGACGCAGAAGACCGTCGACGGCCCGAGCAACAAGGACTGGCGCGGGGGCCGCGGCATCCTGGAGAACATCATCCCCAGCAGCACCGGCGCGGCCAAGGCGGTGGGCAAGGTCATCCCCGAGCTGAACAAGAAGCTCACCGGCATGGCCTTTCGCGTGCCCACCTCCGACGTGTCGGTGGTCGACCTGACGGTCGAGCTGAGCAAGGAGGCCAGCTTCGAGGAAATCTGCGCGGCGATGAAAGCCGCCTCCGAAGGCGCGATGAAGGGCGTGCTCGGCTACACCACCGACAAGGTGGTGGCCACCGACTTCCGCGGCGAAAGCTGCACCAGCGTGTTCGACGCCGACGCCGGCATCGCGCTGGACAAGACCTTCGTCAAGGTCGTGGCCTGGTACGACAACGAGTGGGGCTATTCCTGCAAGGTGCTGGAGATGGTGCGCGTGATGGCGCGCTGAACTGGTGCGCAAGAGTCACGACTGGCGCGCGATGCGCTGCCGCTTCCTTCGCCAGGGGCTGCTGGCCGCCGTCGTGCTGGGCACCGCGCTGGCCGCCAGCGGGGGCGACGGTGCCGCGTCCGGCGTGGCACGGGTCATCGTCACGCTCAAGGCCGATGCGCCCTTGCTGCGCGAGCAGACGATGTCGGTGCGGCAGTCGGCGCCGGAGGCGGCGGCCGTGGCGCAGCGCCGTGCCGACCGGCTGGCTGCACGCGCCGGCGTGGCGCTGAGCAGCGGTCTGGCCATCAGCGAGCGAGCCCAGGTGGTCACGGCGCGCGGCATCGATGCGGCGTCGCTGGCACGCCGCCTGGCTGCCGACCCGGAGGTGGCATACGCCGTCATCGACCGGCGCCGCCGGGCGCTGCAGGTGCCCAACGATCCGCTGTATGCGCATGGACCGGTCTCGGGGCTGGGTCCTGAGGTCGGCCAGTGGTACTTGCGCGCGCCGACCGGCGAGTTGCAGTCGGCAGTCAACGCCGAAGCCGCTTGGGACCTCGCCACCGGCAGTGCAGGCGTGGTCGTGGCCGTGATCGACACCGGCGTGCTCGCCGACCATCTGGATCTTGCCGGGCAGGTGCTGCCGGGCTACGACATGGTGTCCGATGTGCCCTCGGCCAATGACGGTAACGGTCGCGATGCCGACGCCAGCGATCCGGGCGACTGGATCACGGTCGCCGAAAACAGCGCGCCCAATGGCGACTTCCACAACTGCGGCGTCGACAGCAGCTCCTGGCACGGCACGAAGATCGCCGGCATCATCGGCGCCGCCGCGAACAACGGCCTGGGCATGGCCGGCACGGCCTGGGGCGTGAAGATCCTGCCGGTGCGCGTGCTGGGCAAGTGCGGTGGCTACGATTCCGACATCCAGGCCGGGATGCGCTGGGCGGCCGGGCTGAACGTGCCTGGCGTGCCGGCGAACCCCAATCCGGCACGCATCGTCAACCTCAGCCTGGGCGGCAGCGGCGATTGCAACGCGTCCACCGGCTATCCAGCGGTGATCGCCGAACTGCAGGCCGCAGGCACGGCCGTGGTTGCCGCCGCCGGCAACAGCGCCGGCCATGCGGTGGAACTGCCAGCCAACTGCCCGGGCGTGATCGCCGTGGCGGGGCTGCGGCACGTCGGTTCGAAGGTCGGCTTCTCCGATCTCGGCGCGCCCATCGCCATCAGTGCGCCGGCCGGCAACTGCGTCAACCTCGGCGAGGGCGAACCCTGCCTGTACCCGATCCTCACCAGCAGCAACAGCGGCACGCAGCGGCCGAATGCCGGCGCTTCGATCTGGACCGACGGCATCGACTTCAGCGTCGGCACGAGCTTCGCCGCGCCCATCGTTGCCGGCACGGCGGCGTTGATGCTGTCGGCACGGCCGCAGTTGTTGCCGGACGAACTGCGCAGCCTGATACAGGCCAGCGCGAGGGCCTTTCCCACCACCGGCGCCGGCACCGACGAGAGCGGCCTGCCAGTGCCGATGTGCCGCCCGCCCGATGGCAGCGACCAGCTTCAGTGCTACTGCAGCGTCGGCCTGTGCGGCGCCGGCATGCTCGATGCCGCGGCATCGGTGCGGGCCGCCACCGGAACCGTGGCGCGCATCGGCAGCGAGCCGGAGGCGCCGGTGGTCGGCGACACCTTGCGCCTGAGCGCCAGCGCCAGCCTGGTGGGTGCCGGCCGCAGCCTCGTGGCCTTTGACTGGACGTTGCCGAGCAACCCCGGCGTGGTGGCGGGTTTCAGTGGCAGCACCATCGGCCCGGACGCCGAACTGATGGCCACCGGAGTGGGCACGGTGACGGTGAATCTGGTGGTCACCGACGATGCCGGGCAGCGCTCCAGCGTGCAACGCAGCATCGAGGTGAGCGCGGCCGCGGCCGCGGCCGGCGGCGACGGTGGTGGTGGCGGTGCCTCGTCGCTGCTGTGGGCGGGCTTGCTGGGGCTGGCGGTGGCGGCACTCCTGCACGCGCGCCGTCGGGCGGCGGCAGCGGCCAAGCCGCAGCGGCCCTGACAATCGCCGCTCTCGCGCAACCCTGACACCGATGCTCCGGCCCCTGCCTTCGATCCTGACGCTGATCGCTGCGCTGCTTCTCTACATGCCGCTGCTGCAAGCGCAACCGGCCCCGCCGGGCGAAGCGCCGGCACGTGGGCTGATCGTGCGCCTGAGGCAGGCGCCCGCGCATGAAGACATGAACCCGCGCACCGCGAACCCGCGGGTGCGCGAACTCGCGGGCGCGCGTGCGTCCGCCGAATCGGTGCGCTGGCAACTTGTGTTGGGCGAGTCGGGCCTGGCAGGCAGCTCGGGTCGGCGCGAACCGCGCATGCGGCCGGTCGGCCGCGACCAGCAGCTGCTGGATTTCGAGCGACCGTTGTCGCGCCACGAATCCGCGACCTTGCGCGAGAAGCTCCTGCAACGTCCCGAGGTTGAATGGGTCGAACCGAATGTGCGCGAGCACCGCCTGCAGGTGCCGCCTACCGACCCGTTGTATGACCAGCAATGGTGGTTGCATCCGGTGAGCGGCAGCAACGCGAATGCGATCGATGCGCGCCTGCGTGGCGTGGCCGGTTTCCAGCCGGCTTGGTTGCGCGCGAACCCGGTGCAGGTGGTGGTGGCCGTGCTCGATACCGGCATCACGTCGCATCCAGATCTGCTCGGCCACGTGCTGCCGGGCTACGACTTCGTCAGCGAACTCGTCTACGCCAACGATGGCAGTGGCCGCGACGACGACCCATCGGACCCTGGCGACTATGTGACCACAGCGGATCTGCTTGATCCGAATTTTGCGGGCTGCAGCGTCGAGAACAGTTCCTGGCACGGCACCATCACTTCCGGCATGGTGGTGGCGAATGCGAACAACGGCGCAGGCGGCGCGGGCATTCAATGGCAGTCGCAGGTGCTGCCGGTGCGCGTCGCCGGCAAGTGCGGCGCCGACCTGAGCGACATCGTCGATGGCATGCGCTGGGCGGCAGGCCTGCAGGTTCCCGGTGCACCTCTGAACCCGAATCCGGCGCGCATCATCAGCATCAGCTTCGGTGGCAATGCGGCCTGCGGCGTGGCTTACCAGACGGCGGTGGACGAGTTGCGCGCACGGGGCGTGGTGGTCGCGGCGGCGGCAGGCAACGAATGGTCCGGCCCGTCGCGGCCGGCCAGTTGCAGCGACGTGGTCGGCGTGGCCGGGCTGAATCGCGATGGCTTCAAGACCAACTACTCGAACTTCGGCGCCGCGCTGGCGGCCAGTGGAATTGCCACCGTATCCGGCGACGACGCCGACGGCGCCTGGGGTCCCTGGCTCAGCGACAGTGGCCTGGTCACGCTGACCAACCTCGGTCGCACGACACCCGGCAGTGCCGACTATGCGCGCCTGTATGGCACCAGCTTCGCGGCACCACAGGTTGCGGGCACGATCGCGCTGATGCTCGCCGTGAACCCGCAGTTGAGCCATGGCCAGATTGTTCAAGGGTTGCGCCTGAGCGCCCGACCGCATGTGACTTCGCCGAAGATCGGCGCCTGCTCGACGGCCAATCCCGGGCGCTGCATCTGCACCACCGACAGCTGCGGCGCCGGCATCCTCGATGCGGAGCAAGCCCTGGTGTATGCCGCCAACCCCGACACCTATGTGGCGCCGCGGCGCGTGCCGGCCGTGATCGACAACGCCGAACTTGATCGGGCGCTGGCGTTCGCAGCGCAGGATCGGCGGGCGAGTAACGCACCGCCGGTCGCGGCACCCAGTGGCGACGGCGGCGGAGCCTTCGGCGCATTCTGGCTGCTGGCCTTGGCCAGCGCAGCCGTGGCGTTGCGCGCTTCGCGTTTGCCGCCATCCCGGCGCTGACCGGATCACCACCGGTGCAGCGGCCCTGCCGACTCTTCAAGGGCAGGGTGCGAAGCCGCTGCCCGGCACGATCGGTGGCAGGCTCAACAAACGCTCGCGCTGTGCTGCGTCGGCTCGTTCGACACGCAGCCAAAACGATGCTGCTGCGGACGGCGCCACCGGCACGGCATCGGCAGGCGTTCTCGACCAGGCCGACGCCGGCAGTTGTGCCTGCGCCAGCCAGGCCTCGGCGGCGTCGATCCGCTCGGCCGTGAAGGGCCCCGAACGCAGGCATGCAGGGGTGGCCGACGGGACGGCCTTCGGGTCGAGCACACGTACCGACGGTGCATTCAGCTGCGCCTGCAGGCGCCCTGGCTCGCGCTCGTGCAGTGTGGACAGGCCGACATAGGGCTCCAGCCAACCCCGTGCCAGGGCGAAGAAGCCCAGGTTGGCCAGCACCAGCAATGCAACCAGCGCCCGCATTCAGGCCGCCGTCGGCCGGACGCTGACTTCGCCACTCACCAGCATGTGCAACTCGCCCGCACGCACGCGCAGCGCTCCTTGTTCATCGATGCCCTCGGCCACGCCTTCGCTCACGCCTGGAAAGGTGGTGCACACATGCTGGCCGAGCAGCAGGTCGCGGCGAGCGAAGCCTGGCGCGAAGGGCGCGAAGCCGTCGCGCTCGAAGCGTTGCAGCGCGCGCACCAGCGGCAGCGCCACCCGTCTCAATGTGTCAGGTGCGCTGGCGTCGGGTTGAATTTCCCGCAGGCTGGCATAACCCGAACTCAAGTCGAGCACCACTGGCTGCGCCAGCACGTTCAAGCCCACGCCGACCACCGACATGCGCCGCTCGCCGACGGCCACGGTCTCGATCAGCACGCCGCCGAGCTTGCGGCCGCGGCCGGGCCCATCCAGCAGCCACAGGTCGTTGGGCCACTTCAGGCCGATGCGCACCGGCGCTGCGTCGACCGGCGGATCCAGCGCATCGGCCAAGGCCAGGCCCACGGCCAGCGACAGGCCTGACCAGGTGGGCGGGCGCAGCGCCAGGGCCAGCGAAAAGGTCAACGAGACACCAGCGCTGGCATGCCAGACGCGGCCGAGTCGGCCACGGCCGCTGGTCTGCTGTTCGGCCACCAGCAGACAGGGGCGCGTGTCGTCGTTGCGCCGACCGTGCGGTGTGGGCGTGTCCCAAGGAGCGTGGGCCGATTCGAGCTCGCCTGGCGTGGTCACGGGCGCATTGCGGCGCCCGCTGGAGATGCGCGCGCGTTCGAGCAGCCGGTTGTTGGTGGAGTCGGCGCTGGCCACGACCTCGACGCTCAGGCCGGGCAGCAGGCTGCCGAGCTCTTGCCACAACGCCTCGGCGCCCCAGTGCAGGTGTCGGCGGTCGGGCATCGACGCTGGGCCCCAGGTTCAGCGCCTCTTCGGAGCCAGCAGCGTGCCGCGGCAATTCGGGCTGCCGCAATGGCAGGGATACTCCTTCTTCAACTTCGGCGTCAGTCGTTCGTCGATCACCAGGCCGTAGTCGTAGAACAGTTCCTCACCCGGGTGCACGTCGCGCAGCGCCTTGATGAAGATGCGACCGTCCACCTCGTCGGCCTCGCAGTTGGTGTCGCAGGCATGGTTGATCCAGCGCGCGGCGTTGCCGCCGACGTTGGCGTCGATGACATGCTTGTCGTCGATGTGGAAGTAGAAGGTGTGGTTCGGCTGCGTCGGGTCGTGCGGGTGGCGGCGCAGCGCTTCCTTCCAGCTGATCTGCTCACCGGTGTACTCGATGATCGTCTCGCCGGCGCGGATGGTGCTCAGCGCGAACACGCCCTTGCCGTGCACGCCGCTGCGGCGCACCTGTACCCGCCGACCTCGTGGCCGGCTGCAATGGCTTCGCTTCGAATACTTGCGCGGGTCTCTTCATTGGGTACATTGAAATGTGGGCGCGCGCGTGCGTGCCTGCGCGCGAGAAGGCTGCGATTGTAGGCAAAGCCCGCGCGGCACCGACCAGGCAACCAAGGACGACATGAGCAAGACGATCATCATCGCGGAAAAGCCCAGCGTGGCGCAGGACATCGTGCGCGCGCTGACGCCCACCTCGGGCAAGTTCGAAAAGGCAGCCGACCACTTCGAGAACGACGCCTACGTCGTCACCTCGGCGGTGGGCCACCTGGTGGAGATCAAGGCGCCGGAGGAGTACGACGTCAAGCGCGGCAAGTGGAGCTTCGCGCACCTGCCGGTGGTGCCGCCGCACTTCGACCTGGCGCCGATCGACAAGGCCAAGTCGCGTCTGAATGCCGTCGTCAAGCTGGTCAAGCGCAAGGATGTGACGCAGCTCATCAATGCCTGCGACGCCGGACGCGAGGGCGAGTTGATCTTCCGCCTGATCGTGCAATACGCCGGCGGCGAGAAGAAGCCGATCGACAAGCCGATCCGCCGCCTGTGGCTGCAGAGCATGACGCCGCAGGCCATCCGCGACGGCTTCGAACAACTTCGCAGTGACGAACAGATGCGTGGCTTGGCCGACGCCGCACGCAGCCGCTCCGAGGCCGACTGGCTGGTGGGCATCAACGGCACGCGCGCGATGACGGCCTTCAACTCGCGCGACGGCGGTTTCTTCCTCACCACGGTCGGCCGCGTGCAGACGCCGACACTGAGCATCGTGGTCGAGCGCGAAGAGAAGATCCGCAAGCACGTGGCGCGCGACTACTGGGAGGTGCGGGCCAGCTTCGACGCACAGGCCGGCCAATACGACGGCAAGTGGTTCGACCCGGCCTGGAAGAAGAACGCCGACGACCCCGAACTGCGCAACGACCGGCTGTGGGACGCGGCCTCGGCGCAGGCCATCGCCGACGCGGTACGCGGCCAGCCGGCGAGTGTGAGCGAGGAATCCAAGCCCACCACCAGCAGCTGCCCGGCGCTGTACGACCTGACGACACTGCAGCGCGAGGCCAACTCGCGCTTTGGCTTCAGCGCCAAGACCACATTGTCGATCGCGCAGGCGCTGTACGAAAAGCACAAGGTGCTGACCTATCCGCGTACCGATTCGCGCCACCTGCCCGAGGACTACGTGGCGGTGGTGAAGAACACCTTCGAGATGATTGCCAAGGAAGATCTGCCCGGTCCGCTGCGGCCGCTGGCCGCGCACGCCAAGCTGGCCGTGAAGGACGGCTACGTCAAGCCGCTGAAGCGCGTGTTCGACAACGCCAAGGTGTCGGACCACTTCGCCATCATCCCCACGCTGCTGCCGCCGAAGAGTCTGAGCGAGATCGAGGCCAAGCTCTACGACCTGGTGGTCAAGCGCTTCCTGGCAGTGTTCTATCCATCTGCGGAATTCATGGTGACGACGCGCATTTCCACCGTCGAGGCCGCCGGAAAACAGCACAAGTTCCAGACCAACGGCAAGGTGCTAGTCAAGCCCGGCTGGCTGGCCGTCTACGGCAAGGAGGCGCAGGAGGACGACGCCAACCTGGTGGCCGTGGCTGCGGGCGAGCTGGTGCGCACCGAGAGCGTCGACGTGGTGGCGTTGAAGACCAAGCCGCCGGCGCGCTACACCGAAGCCACGCTGCTATCGGCAATGGAAGGCGCGGGCAAGCTGATCGACGACGATGAGTTGCGCGAGGCCATGGCCGAGAAGGGCCTGGGCACACCGGCGACACGCGCCACGGTCATCGAAGGCCTGATCTACGAGAAATACATGCACCGCGAGGGCCGCGAGCTGGTGCCCACCGCCAAGGCCTTCCAGCTGATGACGCTGCTGCGCGGCCTGGGCGTGGAAGACCTGACGCGGCCCGACCTGACAGGCAACTGGGAGTTCCAGCTCGCCGAGATGGAGCATGGCCGGCTGAAGCGTGAGGTGTTCATGACCGAGATCGCACAGATGGCCGAGCGCATCGTGCGCAAGGCCAAGGAATACGACCGCGAGACCATCCCTGGCGACTACGCGACGCTGGCCACGCCCTGCCCCAACTGCGGTGGCGTGGTCAAGGAGAACTACCGTCGCTTCGTCTGCACCGGCGCGGCGGGCGTGGCCGAGGATGCCGGCTGCGGCTTTTCCATCACCAAGATCCCCGGCGGGCGCAGTTTCGAGCTGGACGAGGTGGAAGCGTTCCTGCGCGACAAGAAGATCGGTCCGCTCGACGGCTTCCGCTCCAAGGCAGGTTGGCCCTTCACCGCGGAATTGAAGCTGGCCTACGACGACGAGATCGCCAACTGGAAGCTGGAGTTCGACTTCGGCGAGGATGCCAGGCGTGAAGGCGAATCGGGCGAACCGGTGGACTTCAGTCAGCAGCAGAGCCTGGGTGCCTGCCCCAAGTGCCAGGGCCATGTCTACGAGCACGGCAGCAGCTACGTCTGCGAGCACGCAGTGGGCGCGCACGTCACCTGTGACTTCAAGAGCGGCAAGATCATCCTGCAGCAGCCCGTGGCGCGCGAGCAGATGGGCAAGCTGCTGGAAAGTGGCAAGACCGAGCTGCTGGAGAACTTCGTCTCCAACAAGACGCGGCGCAAGTTCAAGGCCTACTTGAGCTACGACAAGAAGGAAGGCAAGGTGAGCTTCGAGTTCGAGCCGCGGCCCGCGCGGCCCACGGCGAAGGCCCCGGCCGCGAAAAAGGCCACGACCCGCAAGGCGGCGTGAGCCCGATCGACCCGCCGCGGGCCATGCGCCTAGCGCAGAATGCGCGGCATGAATATCCCCTATCTGCGCGTCGGCGCTTCGCTGATCCTGGCCGCCTGTTGCGGACTGGCCCAGGCCAACCTGGTCTTCGCCATCAACGAAGGCGTCACCTACCGCGTGCCGAACGAGGAGATCCGCGCGCGTTATGCCGCCATCGCCGCCGACCTGAGCAAGTTGCTGAAGCAGCCGGTGCAGATCGAGCCGGTGGCCGACTATCCCAGCCTGCGCAAGGGCCTGGCCGACAAGGCCTACGACCTGGCGCTGGTGCACCCGGCGCACCTGTCGATCGAGGCCATCAAGAAGTCCGACTACAAGCTGCTGGTGGTGACCAAGGGCTTCCAGGACTACAAGGCCAACTTCCTGGTGGCGGCCGATTCGCCGCTGAAGTCGCTGGCCGACCTGAAGGGCCGCAAGCTGGGCGCGCCGGACGAGGATTCGATCACCTCGTGGATGGTGCGCGCGACCATTCGCGACCAGGTCGGCGATGCCAAGCAGGTGTCCTACGTCTACACCCGTTACCAGGATGCAGTGCCGTTTTTCGTCGAGAACAGCCTGACGCCGGCCGGCGCCACCGCGGCCAACGCCGTGGTCAAGGCCTGGCAGGCCAAGGGCGGCAAGGTGCTGGCTACCTCGAAGGCGGTGCCGATCAAACATGTCATCGCCAGCCCCAAGCTGCCCGCCGATCAGGCCGAGGCGGTGCGCGACTACCTGCTGGCCCTGGACACCACCGACGAGGGCAAGAAGAAGCTCGAGCCGACCAAGTGGAAGGGCTTCGCGCTGTACGACAACGCCGCGTTGATGGCCCTGGGCACCTGGCTCGGCCTGTAGCGGCAGCCTTCGCAACCCCGCACCCCGCCGGCGCGGGGCCGGCGTAGGCCATGTCCGCCGCCGTGTTCGGCAAGCTGCTGGCGATCATCGTCACGGTGGCGCTCGGCTGGGTGGCCGGACGCATGCGCTGGCTGGGCGACGCCCAGGCCGACCCGGCGCGCATCCTCAGCAACGCGGCCTTCTACATCTTCGTGCCGGCGCTGCTGTTCCGTACCACGGCGCGCGTCGACCTCGGTGCGTTGCCGGCGGGCCTGCTGCTGGCCTACTTCGTGCCAACCATCGCACTGCTGCTGGTGGTGTACGGCGTGCAGCAGCTACGCCAGCGCCGGCACGAGCAGGCCGAACCGGCGCTACCCGCGGTGCGCGCCATCTCGGTGAGCTACGGCAATGCGGTGCAGATGGGCATCCCGATGTCGGCGGCGATGTTCGGCGAGGCCGGCCTGGGCATCCATCTGATGCTGGTCAGCGTGCACGGCCTGATTCTGTTGTCGCTGCTGACGGCGCTGGTGGAATTGGATCTGGCCCGTAGCAAGGCGCGGCAGGACCAGCGCTCCAGCCTTTGGCAAATGCTGCGCAGCACACTGCGCAACACGGTCATCCACCCGGTGGTGCTGCCGGTGCTGCTGGGCCTGACGTGGAATCTGCTCGGTCTCGGCCTGCCCGGCTTGGTGGACGAGGTGCTGAAGCTGCTGGGCAGCGCGGTGGTGCCGCTGTGCCTGGTGCTGATCGGCCTGTCGCTGGCCTACTACGGGCTGCAGGGCAGCGTGCGCGGGGCGCTGGGCGTGTCGGTGCTCAAGCTGCTGGGCCTGCCAGCGCTGGTGCTGGTCGTGGCGCACTGGGGCTTCGGTCTGTCGGGCCTGCCGCTGTCGGTGCTGGTGATGATGGCGGCGCTGCCGGTGGGCAGCAACGCACTGATCTTCGCGCAGCGCTACGAGACGATGCAGGCCGAGGCGACCGCGGCGATCGTCTTTTCCACGCTGGCCTTTGTGCTCAGCGCGCCGCTGTGGCTGGCGTTGCTGGCGAGGCTGCCGGGTTGACGGCCGGCGTCGGCAATCGCGCGTAGCGGCTGTTCGTCCTATGTCTGCGCGGGCCGGGGACGGCGGGCAAGCGAATCCTTCCATGTCCCCCGCCCGCTCCTGCCGACCGGGCTCATCCTCTAGTTCCCGGATTCGCTTCCCCACCGTCGTCGGCCGGCCACTGCCGTGGTGCTCGCGGCATCGCGAACAGCCAAGTCAAGCTCGAAGCGCGCGATGTTGGGTTGCGCGAACCACCGATGCACGCGGACTCACACCGCTGCTCAAACGCCGGCATCGAGCGAACAGCCGCCGAGAGAAGTCCTCGCCGATGGGTGCGCGAGCGTGCTTGGGCCACGCCCACGATATTTGGGACAATCCAAGGCAAATGAACCCGAACGATATTCCTGCCTACATGGCCCACTTGGGGGTGGCGGCGCGTGCCGCGGCCACGGCCATGGCGGCTGCTTCCACCGCGGCGAAGAACGATGCGCTGCGTGGCTTGGCGCTGCGCTTGCGCGCCAACGCGGCGGTGCTGCAGGCGGCCAATGCCAAGGACCTGGAGGCTGCGCGTTCGGCTGGCCTGGCCGCGCCGCTGCTCGACCGCCTGAAGCTCACGCCGCAGATCATCGATACCGTGGCCGAAGGCTGCATGCAGATCGCCGCGATGTCCGACCCGGTGGGTGAGATCAGCGAGCTCAAGCGCCAGCCCAGCGGCATCAGCGTCGGGCGCATGCGCGTGCCGTTGGGCGTGTTCGGCATGATCTACGAGAGCCGGCCCAACGTCACCGTCGAAGCGGCATCGCTGGCCATCAAGAGCGGCAATGCCTGCATTCTGCGCGGCGGTTCCGAGGCGTTGCGGTCGAACCTGGCGCTGTGGCAGCAGGTGCAGGCAGCGCTGGTTGAAGCTGGCCTGCCGGCCGACGCGGTGCAGCTGGTGGCCACCACCGACCGCGCGGCAGTCGGCCGCCTGATCACCATGCCCGAGTACGTGGACGTGATCATTCCGCGCGGTGGCAAGTCGCTGATCGAGCGCATCAGCGCCGAAGCCCGCGTGCCGGTGATCAAGCACCTCGATGGCAACTGCCATGTCTATGTCGACGAGGCGGTCGACCTGGAGCTGGCGCTGCGCGTCACCGACAACGCCAAGACGCAGAAGTACAGCCCCTGCAATGCGGCCGAATCGCTGCTGGTGCATCGCGCCGTCGCACCGGCCTTTCTGCCGCGCATCGGCGCGCTGTTTGCCGCCAAGGGTGTGCAGATGCGCTGCGACGCCGGCGCCAAAGCGCTGCTCGCACCGCTGCCGGGCGCCGACGTGGTCGACGCCGCCGAGTCAGACTGGTCCGAGGAATACCTCGCGCCAGTCATCAGCATCAAGCTGGTGGACAGCCTGGACGATGCCATCGCGCACATCAACCGTTACGGCTCGCACCACACCGACGCGATCCTGACGACGCTGCACGCGCATGCGATGCGCTTCCTGCGCGAGGTCGATTCCGCCAGCGTGATGGTCAATGCCAGCACACGCTTCGCCGATGGTTTCGAATTCGGCCTGGGCGCCGAGATCGGTATCAGTACCGACAAGTTCCACGCCCGCGGGCCAGTGGGCCTGGAAGGCCTGACTTCACTCAAGTGGGTGGTGCTGGGGCAGGGCGAGATCCGCACGTAGGCACGCCGGCCGCGTCGCGATGTTTCGATGCAGCAAGCTACAATGCTGCACCGCACAAAACTCGTGAGCCTGCGATGCCGACTGCAAGCAAGAGCCCCGTCCTCGTCGATCTGGCGCTGCAAGGCGGCGGCGCCCACGGTGCCTTTACCTGGGGTGTGCTCGACCGCCTGCTCGAGGAACCTTGGCTGAGTTTCGACGGCATCTCCGGCACTTCAGCCGGCGCGATGAACGCGGCCGTGATGGCCAGCGGCTTTGCCCACGGCGGTGCCGACGGCGCCAAGGCCGCGCTGGAGGACTTCTGGAAGCGCGTCTCCGACGCCTCCAAGTTCAGCCCGATGCGGCGCGGCCCGATGGAGATGCTCACCGGCCAATGGACGCTGGACTATTCGCCGATGTATCTGGCCGCCGAGATGGCCTCGCGCATCTTCTCGCCCTATGACCTGAACCCGCTGGGCAACCACCCGCTGCGCCCGATCCTGGCCGACATGGTCGATTTCGAGGCGCTCGTCGATTCGCCCATGCGCCTGTTCATCACCGCCACCAACGTGCGCACCGGTGCCGGTCATGTGTTCCGCAACGCGCAGATCACGCCGGATGTGCTGCTCGCCTCGGGCTGCCTGCCGACGATGTTTCAGGCAGTGGAGATCGATGGCGAGTTCTACTGGGACGGCGGGTATTCGGGCAACCCGACGATCACGCCACTGGTGCGCGAGTGCCGCTCGAGCGACACGATCCTGGTGCAGATCAACCCGATCGTGCGCGAGGAGATCCCGCGCAGTGCGCGTGACATCATGAACCGGCTGAACGAGGTCTCGTTCAACGCGCCGCTGCTGAAGGAGCTGCGCATGATTGCGCTGCTCCACAAGGTGGCCGACCCGGGGCGCGGCGAAGGCGCGCAGTGGGCAGGCATGCGCTTGCACCGCATCGCCACCGACCGTGTCACCGAACTGACCTCGTCGTCGAAGATGATCACCGAGTGGCCTTTCCTGTGTGGCCTGCGCGACGAAGGGCGGCGCACCGCCGGGCTGTTCCTGGACGCGCATGCGGGCGATCTGGGCAAACGCTCGACGGTCGATCTGGACGCCCTGCTGCAGACGCTGTAGATCATGGGGCTGCTCGGCATTCTTCTGGGCTTGGGCCTGCTGGTCTGGCTGGCCTTTCGCGGCTGGAGCGTGCTCGGCCTCGCGCCGGTGGCGGCGCTGGTGGCGGCGGCCTTCTCCGGCGAACCGCTGCTGGCGCACTGGACGCAGACCTTCATGGGCTCGGCGGCCGGTTTCATCGCTCAGTTCTTTCCGCTGTTCCTGCTGGGTGCGCTGTTCGGCAAGCTGATGGACGACAGCGGCTCGGTCACGGCCATCGCCAACTTCATGACCGACAAGCTCGGCCCCAGCCGTTCGATGCTGGCGGTGGTGCTGGCCGGTGCGCTGGTCACCTACGGCGGCGTCAGCCTGTTCGTCGCGATGTTCGTGATCGCGCCGATGGGCCAGGCGCTGTTCCGCGCGGCCGGCATCCCGAACCGCTTGCTGCCCGCCGCGGTGATGCTGGGCACCACCACCTTCACGATGTCGGCGCTGCCGGGATCGCCGGCGATCCAGAACGCGATTCCGATGCCGTTTTTCGGTACCACGCCCTTTGCCGCGCCGGGCCTGGGATTCATTGCCGGCGCCATCATGTTCGGTTTCGGCATGTGGTGGCTGGGGCGCGCCGAAAGCGTGGCGCGCCGAGCCGGCGAGGGCTTCGGCGGGCCGGCCTCGACGGCCAGCGAGGCGGCACACGACAGCGTGGTGCGCGAGCGTGCCAGTACCTCGCAGGCCTTCGACCCGGCGGAAGCCGAGCACGGCAGCCGCAGTGCCGAACTGCCCGGCATCGTCGTGGCGATGCTGCCGCTGGCGGTGGTGATGGCCGTCAACCTGGCCATGTCGCTGCTGATCCTGCCGCGCCTGGACACCGACTTCCTGGCCGAAATGCAGTGGGGCGAGACTTCGCTGGCCAGCGTCGGCGGCGTATGGTCGGTGATCGTCGCGCTGTCGGCGGCCGTCGTCGTGCTCTATGTCTGCAACCGCCGCCGCCTGGGCGCGCTGCGCGACACCGTCGATGCCGGACTCAACGCCTCGGCGCTGCCGGTCATCAGCGTGGCCAGCCTGGTCGGTTTCGGCGCGGTGGTGGCCGCGCTGCCAGCCTTCCAGGTGGTCAGCGACTGGGTGCTGGGCATCGAAGGCGGCCCGCTGGTCGGGCTGGCGCTGTCGACCAACGTGTTGTCGGCGCTGACCGGCTCGGCCTCCGGCGGCTTGACGATCGCGCTCGGTGCGCTGGGCGAGACCTACATGCAACTCGCCGGCGACTACAACATTGACCCGGCGCTGATGCACCGCGTGGCCGTCATCGGTGCCGGCTCGCTGGACAGCCTGCCGCACAACGGCGCCGTCGTCACGCTGCTGGCGGTGTGCGGTGCGACGCACAAGGAAAGTTACTTCGATATCGTCATGGTGGGCATCGTCAGTGCGCTGCTGGCTCTGGTGGCGGTGATCGTGCTCGGCTCGGCCTTGGGCTCGTTCTAGGCGCCTATAGTGAGCGCATGAACGATCCGCGGCGCATCCTCCAGCGCGCCACACTTGCTTGAGTACGCAGCAACTGCTTCTGGTCGCGGCGACGGCGCTGCTGGTGTTCTGGATGCTGGGCGCGCACAACCGGCTGGTGGCGCTGCGCAATGACATCGGCGCGGCCTGGGCGCAGGTGGACGAGCCGATGCAGCAGCGCGCGGCGGCCGTCACGCCGCTGGTGAGCGGATTGCGGTTGCATCTGCCCGACGAGCACGGCACGCTCGACGCGGTGCTCGCAGCATTGGCGCAGGTGCAGGCCGCGTCCGACGGTCTGCGACCCCGCCCGGCGGCCGCCACACGGGCCAGTGCGCTGGGCTCGGCCGAATCGACCCTGTCGGCAGCGCTGGCGCGCCTGCTGGCGTTGCTCGAACACCGCCCGGAGCTGAACGCCGACGCTTCGCTGGCCGCGTACATGGTCTCGCTGCGCGACGCCACGCAGCGCCTGGCCTTCGCACGCCAGCTGTTCAACAACGCCGTCGGTGTGTACAACGAAGCGGCAGATCAGTTCCCCACGCGCGTGCTGGCGCGCTTGTTCGGTTTCGGCGCGGCCGGCCGGCTGTAGCTGCCCGCCTCCGGCGAGCGCAGGCCCATGGACGCCGTTCTGCGGCCTGTCCTCGACGATCAGCAGGCGCATGGGGCGGTAACTGCCGACGCCGTGTCGGTCAACCAGCGTTGCAGCTCGTGATGGAAGTCCTGCGGCTTGTTCAGCATCACCCAATGTCCGGTGGGCAGGCCGACGACACGGCAGCCGGGTCGCCGGGCCAGTGCATCCAGCCAAGCCTGCGAATGGAACATGAAGGGCTTGCGCTGGCCGTACAGGTAGAGCATCGGCACGACGGGTTCGAAGACCTGCAACCGACCGAAGCCGCCTTTCACGCCGAACCATTGCAGCGCGTAGGGGTAGCCCATCTGCGCGCCGATGGTCCGTGGCTCGGCGGGGCAGCGCATTGCCGCGGCCATGCCGCGCGCCATGCGGTCGCCGAGCGCGCCGCCGATACGCCAGGCGGTGGCCAGCCACAGCTGGTAGCCCAGCACCACCAGCTTGGCCTTGAAGCCCAGCTCGGCCTGGTGCGCTCTCGAGCCGGCATCGCCGATATCCACGCCGACGATGCGCGACACCCGCTCCGGGTGGCGCATGGCGAATTGGTAGCCGAACACGCAACCCCAGTCGTGCACCAGCAGCGTCACGCGCTTGTCCGGGCAGCATGCGGTGACGATGCGGTGCACGGTCTCGACCACCTCGTCGAGCGAATGGGCGCGCCCGGGCAGCGACAGGTCGAAGCCCGGCAGGGTGAAGCGCACGCAGCGCCAGCGCGGCTTCAGCGCCGTGACGGTCGCGTCCCACAGGCGCAGCGTGTCGGGCCAGCCGTGGATCATCACCACCGCCTCGGCGCCGTCGCCTTCGACCCGGACCTCGATGCCATCGATCTTCATGGCGTGGCATCGTAGCCCGTCGCTGCCGGCACCCAAGCCGACCCACGCGCGATTTCGCTGTGCCCGGCCGCGACGCGCTGAGCGGGACGCGCCATTGCGGCAGCGCCGTCAGCGGTGCAACTTCATCTCGCCGTTGCGAAAGGCCTGTGACGCCAGTTGGTAGTAGCTGATGGCCTCTTCCTGCAGTTCGCGGCTCAGCGCGTCGTCCGGCGCAGGCTGGCCATCCGCGGCCACCACCACGCGCATGCGTCCATTGGGTCGCAACTCGACGATGCGTCCGCGTTCGTAGTAACCCACCGTCTGGTAGTTCGACAGGAACGCCCGCTGGTGGGTGCGGCCCTCGCGAAGGATGTCCTGGCCGAAGAATCGCGAGTCGTAGCTCATATTCAGCAGCGCCAGCAGCGTCGGCGCCACGTCGATCTGCGAGGCGATGCTGTCGATCTGGCCCGGCGCCACCAGGCCTGGCGCATAGATGAGCATGGGTATGTGATAGGCGTGCGGAGGAAGTTCCTGGCGGCCACGGGCATTGTGGGTGTGATCGGCGACGATGACGAACACTGTTTGCCCGAACCAGGGCTTTGCGCGGGCCTCGTCGATGAAGCGGCCGATCGCGTAATCGGTGTACTTGACGCCGCCTTCGCGCCCTGTCTTCGGCGGGATGTCGATGCGCCCGGCCGGGTAGGTGAAGGGACGGTGGTTGGAGGTGGTCATGACGTGAGCGAAGAAGGGCGCGCCACGCGCCTGGCGGGCGTCGAGCTCGCGCAGCGTCAGCGTGAACAGATCCTCGTCGGCAACGCCCCAGATGTTCTCGAAGTGGATGTCCGAACTGGGCAGCGCCGTGCGGTCCACCACCGTGTAGCCATTGCTCGAGAAGAAGGCGTTCATGTTGTCGAAGTAGCCGTAGCCGCCGTAGAGGTACAGCGCCTCGTAGCCCTTGGACTTGAACACCTCGCCGATGGTGAACAGCTCGGCATTGTCCGGGCGCTTGACGATGGCCTGGCCCGGAGTGGGCGGCACCGACAACGTCAGCGCCTCCAGGCCGCGCACGGTGCGCGTTCCGGTAGCGTACAACCTGGTGAACAGCAGCCCGTCTCGGGCCAGCCGGTCCAGGTTCGGCGTCAGGCCCTGCGTGTTGCCGAAGCTGCCAAGGAACTCAGCGCTGAGGCTCTCCACCGACACCAGCACCACATTCAGGCGGCGTTCCGGCCCCGCCGCGTTGACGCGTCGCTCGTTGGGATGCTGATGCAGGTCACCGGGCTTGTGGCCGGTGATCTCCATCGCCAGCCTGGCCACGGCCTGCGAGTTCGGCATCACGCGGTAGTAACGTTCGTAGTCGATCTCGTTTGTGCGGAAGGCATGCCAGAAGTCGAAGTAGCCGTCGCCTGCCAGTTCGTTGAGCTGCGCGTTGCGCGAGAACTCTTTGTAGCGCGCATCGACCGCCCAGAATGCCAAAGCCGGCAGCAGCAGCACCCACACGGCGATTGCAGCGCAGTGTGCCCTCCAACCGGAGGCCGGCGCCGACCATGCGGGCCGCAGGGCTTGCCATGCCAGCGCCCATAGCACCAGCGTGAGCGAGGCCACGGCCGACAGCAACCACGGCAGGTTGTAGGACTCGCGGATGTTGCCGACGACTTCCTTCGTGTAGATCAGGTAGTCGACCGCGATGAAGTTGAAGCGTGACGTGAACTCGTTCCAGAAGGTGAACTCTGCAAATGCAACGAACACCACGAGTACGCAAAGCGGCAGCAGCAGCGCCGCCACCAGCCACTTGAGCCACCGTGTCGAGCGCGAGCCACGCTGTGGCCAAAGGCCGAGCAGCAGCGCCAGCGGTGCCAGTCCAAGCACGCCAGCGGCCGCGTCGAACAGCGCGCCGATGGCCAGTGCAGGCAGCAAGCGCCACGGCCACCACAGGGAGGGGTCGCCATTAAGAACCGCCAGCCCCAGCCGCACCACGAGGTTCAGCGCGATGAACACGCCAAGCAGGATCCATACGACGCGCAGCCGGCCCGAAACCAGCACCGCGGCATGACGTCGCGCAAGCGCGGGAAGCACAGCTGCAACATGCCCGCAGCGCTGAAGCACCACCGGCCGGTGCGCCGCCACAGTGGGTATCGAAGCATCATTCACTCGCCCGATTGTTTGGCGCCTACCTTAAGACGGGCTTAGGCCGAGGGGTGCAAGCAGCGCAGTGGCGGGCACCGACTGACAACCGCTGCGGTGGGGCCGCGCAAATGCGGCACACTGCGCCGATGGCCCCATCCACTGCCCCGACCGAGGTCGCGCCCGCCGGCGCATTGCCGCAGGCTGCCGAGTCGCCCAACGCGCGAGCAGTGGCGCTGCTGCTGAACCTGGCGCATGCCATCGACCACATGTTCCTGCTGATCTTCGCCACCGCGGTGGGCTCGATCGCGGCCGAGTTCGGCTTCTCGCGCTGGGAAGACCTGATGCCCTACGGCGTCGGCGCCTTCGTGCTCTTCGGCCTGGGCTCGCTGCCCTCGGGCCGGCTCGGCGACCTGTGGGGCCGGCGGCGCATGATGCTGGTGTTCTTCTTCGGCATCGGCGCGTCGGCGCTGCTGGCCGCGCTGACGCGCAATGCCTGGGAGCTGGCCGCGGCGCTGACGCTGCTGGGTGCCTTCGCGTCGATCTACCACCCGGTAGGCATCCCGATGCTGCTGCAGCGCGCGCCCAACCCCGGCGCTGTCATCGGCATCAACGGCCTGGCCGGCAACCTGGGTATCGCGGTGGCGGCGCTGAGCACCGGCTTCATGGTGCAGTGGTTCGGCTGGCGCGCGGCCTTCGCACTGCCCGGGCTGCTGGCCATCGGCTGCGCCATGCTGTTCGCGCGGGTGTGCCCGCAGGAGACCGAGACACCAGCGCGGCGCAGCAGCAAGGCGCGCGTGACGCTGCCGCCGGCGCTGATGGCGCGGGTCTTCGCGGTCATGACCGCGGCCTCGGTCACCGTCAGCCTGCTCTTCAACTTCACGACCAACGGCAATGCGCAGCTGTTGAGTGAACGCTTTCGCGGCATCGTCGAGGACCCAGCGCTGCTCGGCATGATGCTGGCCGCGGTGTACGCGGTGGCGTCGCTGGCGCAGGTGGTGGTGGGCCGATTGATCGACCGCCTGCCACTGAAGCCGCTGTACCTGGGTATCGCGCTGGCGCAGGTGCCCCTGCTGGCGCTGGCGACCCGGGCCGAAGGCTGGTGGATGCTGTTGCTGTTGCTGGGGGTGATGGTGGTGATCTTCGGCTCGATCCCCTTCACCGACGCGATGATCGTGCGCTACGTCGACGACCGCATACGCTCGCGCGTGGCCGGGGCGCGGCTCACCGTGTCCATCGGCATCAGCTCGCTGGCGGTGTGGCTGCTCGGTCCGGTGGTCAAGAACGCCGGCTTCGCCACGCTGCTTTGGTCGATGGCGCTGATCGCCGGCTGCACCGTGCTGGTGGTGCTGGCGCTGCCGCGCGAGGACACGGCGCGCTGAGCTCGGCTAGGGCTGCCCGACGATCGACGCCGTGGCCACCAGATCCTCGAGCAGCGCCAGCGCGACGCTCCCCGACATGGCATAGGGGTCGAGTTGCGCGGTGGCCGAATATTTCAACAGCAGTGACGGGTTCAGCCGTGCCACGTTCACCTGGCCCATCGACCAGCCGGCGAAGTGGCGCTCGCCGATCTGCTGGTAGCTGAGCAGCTCGACATCCTTGTGGCGCGGGTCGGCGACGATCCGGTTGTAAAGGCGGTTCACGGCGGTGCGGCCGCCCTCCAGCACCTGCAGGTACATGTCGTCCGAGCAGCACAGCACGCCGGTGATGCCCTGCACCGGATTGTTGGCCTTGGACTGGCGCAGGATCGCGACCAGACCGTCCGGCGCGGTTGGCGCGGCCGCGCGGCTGGCGTAGAGAAGTCTGACGAGCATCGTGGGGCTTTCAGTCGGTCTTGCGCGGCAGCAGCGACAGGAATTCGCGACGCAGGTTGGCATCCTTCAGGAACGCGCCGCGCATCACGCTGTTGACCATCGCCGTATCGGTGTCCTTGACGCCGCGCCAGTGCATGCAGAAGTGGTCGGCCTCCATCACGATGGCCAGCCCGTCAGGGCGCACCCGGTCCTGCAGTTCGTCGGCGAGCATGGTCACGGCCTCCTCCTGGATCTGCGGGCGGCTCATCACCCAGTCGCAGATGCGGGCGTACTTGGACAGGCCGATCAGGTTGGAATGCTCGTTCGGCAGCAGCCCGATCCAGACCTTGCCGAAGATCGGGCACAGGTGGTGGCTGCAGGCGCTGCGCACGGTGATCGGGCCGACGATCATCAGCTCGTTCAGCCGTTCGGCATTGGGGAACTCGGTCACCGCGGGCATCGGCACGTAGCGGCCGCGGAACACCTCCTCGACGAACATCTTGGCCACGCGCTGGGCGGTGTCCTGGGTGTTGTGGTCGTTGTCGGTGTCGATGACCAGCGCGCGCAGCACCTCGTGCATCTTCGCTTGCACCTCGGCCTTCAGCTCGGCGAGCTCGCCGTCGCGGATGTGGTCGGCGATGTTGTCATTGGCATGGTGGCGGCAGTCCGCGGCCACCAGCCGGTAGCGGATGCGCTCCGAGGCCGGCAGCTGGGCCAGCTCGTCGTCGCTGCGCAAGACGCGCGCCGGCGCGGCGACGGAAGTAAGTTTGCGGGTGGGCATGCGATGCGCAGTCGTGAGGGGCGCATTGTGCGCGCTTGGCCACGACATTGCAGCGCGCACGCGGGCACTAGACTGGTCCGGTGAATGACACCCCCGTCGACCTGCCGTTGTCGCGCCTGCTCGATCTGAGCGCCGACGCGCTGCAGGCGGTGCGCTCCGGCCGATCGCTGACCGAGGTGATGGAGACTTCCGAATCCGCTTCGCGGCCGGGAGTGCAGGCGCTCACATTCCATGCGTTGCGACATCTGGGTGCTGCCACCGAGGCACTGCGCGCCCTGGCCCCAAAGGCGCCGCCGGCGCGGGTGGATGCGTTGCTTTGCGTCGCGCTGGCGCTGCTGTGGCCGTCGCCGCGCCCACTCTATGCCGAGCACACACTGGTGGACCAGGCGGTGGCCGCCGCGCGGCGGCGCACGCCAGCGGCGGCGGCCTTCGTCAATGCCGTGCTGCGTCGCTTCCTGCGCGAACGCGAGGCGCGCGTTACACGGGCGCTGCACTCGCCGGTGGCGGTGTGGAACCACCCGGCTTGGTGGATCCAGCGTTTGCAGCTTGACTGGCCGGGGTCATGGCAGGGGTTGCTGGCCGCCGCCAACGAACATCCACCGATGACCCTGCGCGTGAATCGGCGCCGCTGCCTCGGCGCAGAGTACGTGCAGCGTCTGGTGGCCCGTGGCCTTGACGCACGCTTGCTCGACGACCCGGCTTTCGGCGCCCAGGCCGTGGTGCTGGCCAGGCCCTGCCCAGTGGGTGTGTTGCCGGGCTTTGCCGAGGGCGAGGTGTCGGTGCAGGACGCGTCGGCACAGCGTGCCGCACTGCTGCTGTTGGGCGCCGCGGCGCTGCCGCCCGGTGCACGCGTGCTCGATGCCTGCGCCGCGCCGGGCGGCAAGACGGCGCATTTGCTGGAGCTGGCCGACCTGGACCTGCTCGCGCTGGACCACGACGCGCAGCGCCTGGACCGGGTGCGAAGTACGCTGCAGCGGCTACGGCTGCACGCCGAGTTGAAGGCCGGCGACGCCGGCCAGCCGGCCAGTTGGTGGGACGGCCGGCTATTCGACGCCATCCTGCTCGACGCGCCCTGCAGCGCCTCGGGCATCGTGCGCCGGCACCCCGATATCCGCTGGCTGCGGCGCGAAACCGATCTGGCGGCACTGGCCGCGCTGCAATCGCGGCTGCTCGACGCGTTGTGGCCGCTGCTCAAACCCGGCGGCTGGCTGCTCTATGCCACCTGTTCGGTCTTCAAGTGCGAGGGGGAATTGCAGACCGACGCGTTTTTGCAACGCCATGGCGCTGCCGGGGCCGCGCTGCACCCGGCCTCGCCCGGCCATCTGCTGACCGTGCCCGACAATTGCAGTGAAGTCGATCGCAGTTCCTTTGTGCATGACGGCTTCTATTACGCCCTGATCCGGAAAACCTGACCCGCCCTTTGCCCGTGATGCGCCCCCGATTGGTCCGCCGAAGCTTGTTGCAGGGCCTGGTGCTCGTGCTGCTGCTGTGGACGCTGGGTTCTGGCCGGGTGCAAGCTCAGGGGATCGAGCTGGCGCTGCTGCAATTGCAGCGCCAGGAGGGTGAATTGACCCTGGACTTCGATGCGCGCATGGCCTTGCCCAAGACCGTCGAGGACGCCATGCAGCGTGGCGTGCCGGTGTACTTCGTCGCCGAGGCAACGCTCTATCGCAGCCGCTGGTACTGGCGCGACGAGCGCGTGGCGCGGGTGCAACGCAGTTGGCGCGTCGCCTACCAGCCGCTCACGTCCACTTGGCGGGTCGGCTTCGGCGGCTTCAACCAGAGCTTCCAGACGCTGGGCGAGGCGTTGACGGTGGTGTCGCGCAGCACACGCTGGAAAGTGGCCGAGCTGACGCAGCTGGACCCCGAGTCGCGCCACTACCTGGAGTTCAGCTACCGGCTGGACAGCTCCCAGCTGCCGAGCCCGCTGCAACTCGGCCTGGGCGCCCAGACCGACTGGGTGCTGGGTGTCGAGCGCACCCTGCGCATCGAATGAACCGTCGCTCGCCCGTGCCGCCACGTTTGTGAATCGCAACGCGCGCTGGGTCTGGGTCGTCGCTGCCGTGGCCGTGGTGGGCGCGGCGCTGGTGCTGGCCTTCGTCATCTCGCTCACCGGCCAGAGCGAAGGCTTCTACGAGCGCAACTTCATCTGGCTTTTCTGGCTGAACGTGGCCGTGGCGGGCGTACTGTTCGTGGTGATCGGCATCGCGGTGGTGCGCCTGATGCTCCGCCAGCGGCGCGGCAAGTTCGGTACCCGGCTGCTCGCCAAGCTTGCCGGCATCTTCGCGCTGGTGGGCCTGCTGCCCGGGCTGGTGATCTACACCGTCTCATACCAGTTCGTGTCGCGAAGTATCGAAATCTGGTTCGACGTGAAGGTGGCCACCGCGCTGGACGCCGGCCTGGCATTGGGCAAGGGCACGCTGGAGTCGCTGGTGGTCGAGCTGGGCAACAAGACCCGCCAGGCTGCCGATCGGCTGGGCGACGAGCGTGCGCCGGTGACACCGCTGGCGCTTGAACGCATGCGCGCGCAGATGGACGTGGCGGAGTTATCGCTGCTGGGCCCGGGCGGGCAGCTGTTGATCAGCACCGGCGGCGCCGCTGGCGCCACCGCACCCGAGCGCCCCGGCGCGGCCGCGCTGCGGCAGGCGCGCGGCACGGGTGTGGCCAGCCATATCGAGGGCCTGGACGAAGATCAGCACGCGGGCGCGGCGAGAGCTGGCGCCAGGGTGCGGGCGCTGGCCGCGGTGCCGGACACGCAGATCACGCTCAAGCCTGGCGAGGAGCGCTACCTGCTGGCCGTGCAACCGGTGCCCAAGCAACTGGCGGCCAACGCCCTGGCGGTGCAGACCGCCTACAGCGAGTACCAGCAGCGGGCCCTGGCGCGCGGCGGCCTGCGCCGCATGTACATTGGCACGCTCACGTTGGCGCTGGTGCTGGCGGTGTTCGGCGCGGTGCTGCTGGCGGTGCTGCTGGGCAACCAGCTGGTGCGCCCGCTGATCCTGCTGGCCGATGGCGTGCGCCAGGTGGCCGCCGGCGACCTGAGCAGCAAGCCGGTGTTCGCCTCGCGTGACGAACTCGGTGGGCTGACCCGCTCTTTCGCCGACATGACCGCGCAACTGGCCGACGCGCGCGAGGAGGTGCAGCGCGGCGTAACGCAGCTCGAGGGCGCACGCACGCGGCTGCAGACGATCCTCGACAACCTGACCGCCGGCGTGGTGGTGTTCGATCGCGACGGCCACATCGACACCGTCAACCCCGGCGCTACGCGCATCCTGCGGCTGCCGCTGTCGGTGTACCGCGGGCGCGGCCTGCAGGAGGTGCCGGCGCTGGGCGAGTTTGCGCACAGCGTCTGGCAGCGCTTCGAGCTGCATGCCACCAGCCCCGAGGCCGGCGAGCGCGACCACTGGCAGGAAGCCTTCGAGCTGCGCCCCGGCGAACGCAACACGCAAATGCTGCTGGTGCGCGGTGCGACGCTGCCCAACGACGCACGGCTGATGGTCTTCGACGACATTACCGAGGTGGTGTCGGCGCAGCGCCTGGCCGCGTGGAACGAGGTGGCGCGCCGCCTGGCGCACGAGATCAAGAACCCGCTCACGCCCATTCAGCTGTCGGCCGAGCGGCTGCAGCACAAGCTGCAGACCAAGCTGGAAGGCGCCGACCAGGCGCTGCTGGTGCGATCGGTGGCCACCATCGTCAACCAGGTGCAGTCGATGAAGCAGCTGGTCAACGAGTTTCGCGACTATGCGCGGCTGCCGGCTGCGCAGTTGAAGGCGCTGGACCTGAACGCCCTCGTCGGCGAGGTGCTGGCGCTGTACGGCCAGGCGCAGGAGCAGGGGCATCTTGCGGCGCAACTGGCGCACGGGCTGCCGCTGATCATGGGCGACGCCACGCAATTGCGTCAGGTGGTGCACAACCTGGTGCAGAACGCGCTGGACGCGGTGGCCGAGCAGCCAGCCGGCCGGGTCGCGGTGACCACCTCGGCTGCCCGCGACGAGAGTGGCCAGTTGCGCGCCGTGCGTCTGACCATCATCGACAACGGCCCGGGCTTTGCCGAGAACGTGCTGCAGCGCGCCTTCGAGCCCTACGTCACCACCAAGAGCAAGGGCACCGGGCTGGGCCTGGCGGTGGTGAAGAAGATCGCCGACGAGCACCGCGCCACAGTACGCATCGCCAACCTGCGCGATGCCGGTGGCGCCGACGAGGCGGTACACGGCGCGAGAGTATCGTTATCATTTTCCTCTTTCGTGCCCGCGCCAGGCATGACACAGCAAGGTTCCGCACCGGCCGACGGTGACACAACGCAGGCGCATTGAACGCTCATGGCAATCATTCTTGTGGTGGACGACGAACTGGGCATCCGCGCGTTGTTGTCGGAGATCCTGACGGACGAAGGACACACCGTCGAGTTGGCGGAAAACGCCGCACAGGCCCGTGGTGTGCGCGAGCGCATGCGCCCGGACCTGGTGCTGCTGGACATCTGGATGCCCGACGTGGACGGCATCAGTCTGCTCAAGGAATGGGGCGCGACCTCGCAGCTGAGCATGCCGGTGATCATGATGAGCGGGCACGGCACCATCGACACCGCGGTCGAAGCCACCAAGCATGGCGCCATGGCCTTCCTGGAAAAGCCCATCACGCTGCAGAAGCTGCTGCGCGCGGTGGAGCAGGCGCTGGCCAAGCCCAGCCAGCGCATTGCCGCCGCGGTGGCCGGTCATCGCGCCGATATGCCCAACTATGCCGAGGCAAGCAGCCCGGGCGCGAACATCGGCCTGGTGGAAGTACAGGCCGAGCAAGGCCCGCAGCCCGAACAGAGCTTCAGCCTGGATCGCCCGCTGCGCGAGGCGCGTGATGCCTTTGAGAAAAGCTACTTCGAGTTCCATCTGGCGCGCGAGAACGGCTCGATGACGCGCGTGGCGGACAAGACCGGTCTGGAGCGCACGCATCTGTACCGCAAGCTCAAGCAACTCGGCGTGGACCTCACGCGCAACAAGCGCGGCAGCGGTGGACCGTAGGCCTGGGCCAATGGCGCCCGCTGGCTATAATCCCGCCCTCTTGGCCTGGTAGCTCAGTTGGTAGAGCAGCGGATTGAAAATCCGCGTGTCGGTGGTTCGATTCCGCCCCAGGCCACCAGATAAAGTCCAATCGAATCAAGGACTTACGAAGCCGGCCTCGCGCCGGCTTTGTGTTTTCTGCGACCGACTGACACTCATTCTGGCGCTGTTGTCGGTGCTTCACTGTGGCGATCCGGGCCTCGACTGCGCTGCACTGCGCAGGTCCGAACCCCTCGGGTCCGCCCACGCGGCACGCGACCGTAGCGCGGTTTGCGACCCGGTTCGTCAGGGTTCCAGACAGGCCATGGGGCAGATTCGAGCTGCCGCATAAAACCGCCCCGCGGTGCTGGCTACACGCGACTCCATCAACTTCCAGGAGTTCGCGTGAAAGCGATTACCCAACGGCCGCATACCGGCCGAACTGTGCAACCTGCCCCGGACGGCGCCACGATCCGTATCGCTGCGGAGGTGTGCCATGGCTAAGCCGCATCGCTCTGGCAGTGTGGAGCGTCCGCGTGCGCAAAGGCAGCATCGACAAACTGCTGTCCGGCCAGCCCAGCACCACCGCCGCCGCACAGGCCGCGAAGGAGTTCCTGCATGGCCTGGAAACGAAGGGTAAGCCGCTCGGCCTCGGCCCCCATGCCACCACCCTCGCCCAGGCGCTGAGCGATTGGGGCCTGCAGCGCTTGCCGTTCCTGAAATCGGCGCCCCAGATGCAGCGCCGCATCAACCGGTACCTGCTCCATGGCCCTGATCGAACCCTTCGACGTCAGGCACCCGCGCGATGGACGCCCAGTGCGCGAGTCGCGCACCCTGGGATCGGTGCGTCGGGCGCTCACAATGGGCGACACTACCTTGACGCGCGCCGCGGCCCTTGGGGAGCTTAGATTGGCGGCACCAAACCGGTCACACAATGCGATGACCCCGCACCAAGAGGAACGTCCTTTGGCTGGACTGCGCGAATCCGATCAACCCAGCGATGGGCTTGGACTTCTTCTGTGCACTATCGGTGGATTGCTTGGTACCGTCCCGTGGCAGTCGCAATTCTCAGTTGCTATTCTGAACGCCGATGATCCCTGAGCAGCAGCAACTTGAAACCGCGATCGCCGCCCTGGAAGCCCAACGTTCGGTGCTGGGCGGTGCGGTCGTCGAATCGCTGCTGGCGGCTGCGCGCTCCCAACTCGCTACGCTGACCACCCCGAACGCAGCGCCGGCCGCGTCCGCACAGGCCCTCAAGCAGGTCAGCATCCTGTTCTTGGACGTGGTCGGCTCGACCACGCTCGCCCAGCACCTCGACCCCGAGGCGATCAGTGCCGTGATGGATGACGCGTTGTCACGCGGTACGGCCGTTGTCCAGGCACATGCTGGCAAGGTGCTGCAGTACGCGGGTGACAGCATCTTGGCCGCCTTCGGTGCCGACGAGGCCCGGGAAGACGATGCCGAGCGGGCAGTACGCAGCGGCCTGGCTCTGCTCGAACTCGGCAAGGTGCTCGGCGCCGAGGTGCAGGCAGCGCATGGCCACAACGCTTTCAATTTTCGCGTCGGCATCCACACCGGTGGTGTGCTGATCGGTGGCGGGGTAGATGCCGACGGCAGCATCCGCGGCATCGCGGTGAACATCGCCGCACGCATGGAGCAGACCGCGCCCGCCGGGTCCTTGCGTATCAGTCAAGAAACCTATGCCCAGGTGCGCGGCCTGTTCGAGGTCGAGCCCCAGGAGCCGCTGGCCGTCAAGGGCGTGGCCGAACCCATTCAGAGCTATTTGGTGATACGCGCCAAGCCAAGGAGCTTTCACCCCGGCAGCCGCGGCATCGAAGGCGTGGCGACGCGGATGATCGGCCGCGACGCCGAACTCGAGGTGCTCCAGGGCGCCTTCAAGCGGCTGTTCATTCAACGCAATCTCGAAGCTGTCGCCGTGGTGGCCGACGCCGGTATCGGCAAGACGAGGCTGCTTCACGAGTTCGCGGCATGGTGCGAAGCGCGCCCAGAGCGGTTCTCCACCTTCAGAGGCCGCGCCACTCCGCAGACCCAGGGCCAGCCCTACGGACTCTTGCGCGACATCCTCGCCTGGCACTTGCAGATCGCCGACGACGACAGCATAGAGGCCGCGCGCCAGAAGATGGAGCAAGGCATCATTCCGCTGTTCCTGCACGACGACGGCCCCGACTTGTCCGAGGGCCATGCCCACCTGCTCGGCCACTTGATCGGCATCGAGTGGCGCGACAGCCGCCACGTCGAGGGCATTCTCGATGACCCCAAGCAGATCCGCAACCGCGCGTTCCACGTCGCGGCGCAGCTGTTTCGCCGTACCAGCGCCGCCGATGGATCACCCATCGTGCTGCAACTCGAAGACCTGCATTGGGCAGACAACGAGAGCCTGGACTTCCTGGCCTACCTGGTCGAGATCGACCGCGATGTGCCGTTGCTGCTGTTGGCGTTCTGCCGACCGACGCTGTTCGAACGCAGGCTGAGTTGGTGTGGCGAGCGGGCCCACCGGCGGATCGACCTTCAGTCGCTTGGCAAGGACATGAGCCGGCTGCTGGTCAACGAACTGCTGAAGAAGCTGCCCGAAGTCCCCGCCGCGCTGCGCGAACTCGTGACCGGCGGTGCCGAAGGCAATCCCTTCTACATGGAAGAGCTGGTCAAGATGCTGATCGACCAGGGCGCCGTCGAGACCGGCGAAGTCTGGAAGGTCAATGCCGAGCGACTGTTGCTGACCAAGGTTCCGGCCACATTGACCGGCGTCCTCCAGGCCAGGCTCGATAGCCTGCCGGCTCCCGAGCGGCTGACCCTGCAGCAAGCCAGCGTCATCGGCGCGGTGTTCTGGGACCGGGCACTGATTGCGCTCGACGCGAAAGCCGAGGAGACGTTACCGGCGCTGGTGCACCGCGAACTCGCCTTCCCCAGAACGGACTCCAACCACGACGATCTGCGCGAGTACGCCTTCAAGCATCAGCTACTGCACCAGGTGACCTACGCGACCGTGCTCAAGCGAACCCGACGCGATCTGCACGGCAAGCTGGCACGTTGGCTGGCCGCTCAAACCGGGCTGCGAGCCAACGACTTCCTCGGCGCGGCGGCGGAGCACTTCGAACAGGCTGGCGACCAGACCAATGCGGCCGAGTACCACACCCGAGCCGCCGAGCATGCCAGAACTCGCATGGCCCACGAAGCGGTATTGGTGCATGTGCGGCGAGCGCTGGCCCTGCTCGACGGGAAGCCTGCTGCCAACACGCGGCGGCTTCAATGGCGTCTGCTCGAAGTTCGCGAGGCCACGCTGGACATGCAAGGCGACCGCGCCGGGCAACGCGCGGACATCGACGCGATGGCCGAGTGGGCCGAGGCGCAAGACGACGATCGGCGACGCGCCCACGCGGCGTGGCGGCGCAGCGCCTTCACGCAGCGGATCGCGGACTATCCCGCGATGGAGGCCGCCGCGCGGCAGGCTGTGGGATGGGCGGGTCAGGCGGGCGATGCCCAACTCCGGCTGATCGCGCAGCGAATGTTGGCGATGGCGCTGGCCTTTCTGGGCTGTCCGGCCGAAGGACAGGTCATAGCGCAGGAAGCCTTGGCTGAGGCGCGCGTGCTGGGCCTGCACTGGGTCGAGGGCTCATGCTTGAATGCCCTCGGCGTGATTGCCGGGATGCAGGACAACGAGGTCGAGGCGCTCTTGATGGACCAGCAGTCGCTTGTCGCCTATCGGGCGGCCAACGACCGGCGCAACGAGGCCATCGCGCTTGGCAACATCGGGGCCGGCTGGCTGGGGCTCGGGGAGCTTGCGCGGGCTCGTCGCGAATTGGAGGAAGGCCTTCGCCTGCTGCGTATCAACGGCGACCGAGCTCTGGAAGTCAGCCCGCTGTGCGCTCTGTCGACCCTGGCGCTGTGGCAGGGCGACGATGCCCGTGCGCTTGTGCAAGCACGCGCCGCCGTGGAAACGGCTGTCGCAGTTCAGGCGCGCGACCCGGAGGTCGCGGCCTTGTGCCGGCTCGGCGACGCCGAGTCGGCGTTGGGGCGCCATGCCGCGGCCGCGAATGCCTTCCGGCAAGCGCAGGAGCGTGCCACCGAGATCTCCAGCCCCTATCGGCACGATGCCGCGGCCGGGTTGGCCCGGGTGGCATTGGCGCAGGGCGACCGCGAGGCTGCGCTACAGGCGCTAGAGCCGTTGCTGGCGCTCGGTGTGAATGCTTGTGCCGATGCCAACCTGCTCGAAGGTGCAGAGTTCCCGCGCCTGGTCGAGTGGACCTGTCACCGGGCGCTGGCAAGTGCAGGCGATAGCAGCGACCCCGCTGCCGCCGCGTGGCTAACCCGCGCGCACGAGGCGCTTCAGGCCCGAGCGGTGAGCATCCCGGAGCCCGCCCTGCGGCAGGGCTTCCTGAACAACATTCCGTTTCATCGCGAGATCATTGCGGCGTGGGCAGCGCGTAACCGAGGCGATCGGTAGGGGGCCGCTGACACGCCGGTGTATGACAACTGATTCTGCCCGGGCGTCCGATCGATCTGAAATCGAATCGTTGCTTGCTTGGTGCTTCCTGAGACAGGCTCCGAATAGCGGCACAGTTCGACCGGCAGGTCTACGGCATCGCGATCGAGTTCACGTGGACTCGCCCTCGACCCTTACCAGTCAACGAATCGGCCAATATGCGGGCCGGGAAGCGGACCTTCAGGCCGCGTCTGGCTCCAGCCGCCTCGATCCCCCAGTGCCGTCAAGCCGGTGCCGCAGTACCTGAGTCGGCAGTCGACGGTGAGCCTCACATGGCTTCGGCATAGGTGCGAAGCTTCTCCGATCGGCTGGGGTGCTTGAGCTTGCGCAGGGCCTTGGCCTCGATTTGCCGGATGCGCTCGCGCGTCACGTCGAACTGCTTGCCGACTTCGTCGAGGGTGTGGTCGCTGCTCATATCGATGCCGAAGCGCATGCGCAGCACCTTGGCCTCGCGAGGCGTCAAGCCATCGAGCAGTTCGCCAACGACGGCGCGCAGGCCTGACTGCAACGACGCTTCCATCGGCGAGATGCTGTAGGTGTCTTCGATCAAATCGCCCAGAGTCGTGTCGCCCTCGTCGCCGACCGGCAACTCCAGCGAGATCGGCTCCTTGGCGATCTTCATGATCTGACGCACCTTGGCCTCGGGCAACTCCAGCTTCAAGGCCAGTGTCGCCACGTCCGGTTCAGCGCCGAATTCCTGCAGGTGCGCGCGGCTGAATCGGTTCATCTTGTTGATCGACTCGATCATGTGTACCGGCACGCGAATGGTGCGGGCCTGGTCGGCGATAGAGCGGGTGATGGCCTGTCGGATCCACCAGGTCGCATAGGTGGAGAACTTGAAGCCGCGGCGGTATTCGAACTTCTCCACGGCCTTCATCAACCCGACATTGCCTTCCTGGATCAGATCGAGGAACTGCATGCCGCGGTTCGTGTACTTCTTGGCGATGGAGATCACCAGGCGCAGATTGGCCTCGATCATCTCCCTCTTGGCATCCCGCGACGAACGCTCGCCCTCGCTCATCTTCTTGTTGATCGTCTTCAGCGCATCGAGCGGAACCACGACCCTGGACTGCAGGTCGACAAGCTTGCCCTGCAGTTCGCGAATGGCCGGCGCGCTGCGGCCCAGCGCAGCGCTATAGGTCCTGCCTGCGCAGGCTTCGGCCTGCACCCAGGCCAGGTTCAGCGCGTTGGCGGGAAACTGCTCGACGAACCGTTGCTGCGGCATGCCGCAGCGCTCGACCGCAATACGACGGATCTCGCGTTCGTGCCGGCGCACCTCGTCGACTTGCGAGCGCAGCATGGCGCACAGTCGGTCGATGGTCTTGACGGTGAAGCGCACGGTCATGAGCTCTGCGCTGAGGGCGTGCTGTGCCTTGCGATAGGAGGCAGAGTCGTAGCCGCTCTTCTCGAAGGCCTTGCGCAGCTTGTCGAAGCCCGATCGCATCGATGCGAAGCGCTCGAGTGCTGTGACCTTCATCTCCTCGAGCCGGCGCGTCATCGCCTGATTGGCGCCGCTGCCGTCTTCGTCGTCCTCGTCGTTGAAGGCGTCGGAATCTTCCTCGGCCACGTAGTCGTCGGCCTCGTCGGCGGCCACGAAACCATCCACGACCGCGGCGATGGCCAACTCCCCGTTGGCGACCTTGTCGCCATAGCTCAGCACCTCCGCCATGATCGACGGCGAGGCGGAGATCGCGAGCATCATCGCCTGCTGGCCGACTTCGATGCGCTTGGCGATCTCGATCTCGCCTTCGCGGGTCAGCAGATCGAACAGGCCCATGTCGCGCATGTACATGCGCACCGGGTCGGTGGTGCGGCCGAACTCGGAGTCGACTGTGGACAGTGCGGCCTGCGCCGCCTCCTCGGCGTCTTCGTCGCTCGCAGCCGCGCCTGTACCGCCGGCCACCAGCAAGGTGGCTGCATCGGGCGCCTGCTCATAGACGGCGATGCCCATGTCGTTGAGCATCGTCACGATGGCCTCGATCACTTCGGCTTCGAGCAGTTTGCCCGGCAAGTGGTCGTTGATCTCCTGCTGGGTCAAGAATCCGCGGGACTTGCCCATCTTGATGAGGGCAGTCAGTTCACTGCGGCGCTTCTCGGACTCTTCTTCGGTCAGTGCGGTTGCATCGAGCCCGAACTCGCGGATCAAGGCCCGCTCCTTGGACTTTGGCACTTTCACCCGCAGGGGCTTGGCACCGGCCTTCGAAGTGGTGCTCTGGGGCGGTAAGTCCGCAGACGCGGCAGCAACGAGTTCGACGGCGAGCGCAGGGGTGCGCCCGCCCTTCTTGTGAGCCATACTTTTGGCGACCATGAAAGTCCTATAGGTGAAATGTGCCGGCTCGAAACGACTGACTGCTGAGGCGCTCACACAGGCCGGGGGGCTAAAAGGCGCCCACGCGAACGGAAATCCCAACGCCGCTGGTCGCAGCAGCAAGGCTGCAATCCATATTGGGCCTGTTTGTGGTTCTGAAAGACCGCATGGACGTGCGCCCTGTATCGGATCGCCGGGATCGTCGTGCTGAACCTATCCGGGAGCATTTACTGGCAGGGATGCGTCGTGCTCTCAGCGCCCATCGCAAGTCGGCGCTACCGGCAGTGATGCGCATCGTGCCGCGGCTTCATTAATCAGTCGTTCGGCGGGCCTGCCTGTTCGAGGAAGAAACGCAGCATCTCGCAACTGGCATCGGGCCCTTGCGGCATAGGAACCTGCCGCCTGTCCACCCGACCAAGCGTGGCCCGCGCCATGCAACAGCCAGTGCTCGGCAATCGGCTGCCCGGTGTCTGATCGGTGGATCGAGCGCGTGTAGCGCCGACCGTGGATCGACACGCCCTGCTCGATGACCGGGCGACTGCCTATCGAGGCAGGCGACTGCAGACGGCTTCTGAGGACGGCCGCAACGACCTGTTCACCATTGTGCGGGTGAACGGTCTGATCGTGATCACCATGAAAGACGATGGCCGGCACCGGCAGTTCGGCAGGAAACGGAGGGCCTGTCGGATTCGCCGCCGTGGTCGTAGCCGCGCTGGTGCTGTATGGGGTGGCGGCTGCGGGGCCCGTCCATGAAGGTCCGGGCCGCCTGGACAGGGCATCAACCCTCATCCATGGCGCTGAAGGCGCGATCTGCCTTGGCAGCGAAGTAGAAGTCACTTTCGGTCAAGCCGCGGATCTTGTGCGTCCAGATCTCCACCTTGCACTTGCCCCACGCGATCGACAGGTCCGGATGATGACTTTGTGCTTCTGCGATGTCGGCCACCTTGTTGGCAAGGGCCATCGCCAGAGCGAAGTCCTTGAGTCGGTACTCGCGCTCGAGGTGACCTTCGGCGTTCAGAAGCCAGCCCTCGCCCAACTCCCGCAAGAGCTCCTTGGCACGGTCTTGTGCCATCGGTGGAACGCCCCCGCGGCACGGGACGCATGCTTGGTCGGCGAGAATCGTTGACATTCATCTCTCCCGTGTTGCAGACGAAACTTCCACGGAAGTGTAGGTCTCACGCCGTCTTCCACGCACCGCCTTCCACGCCATTCGGCCGACCTGATGCGCAGTGCCGCGGGAAGCATCATCATTGCCCGGTGCGCGGCGCCACTGCGCGCATGCCGCGGAGACCGAGATGCCAAACGTGCACACTCAGGAACAGATATGGGCTCGTGACGACCAAGGAATGAAGCACGCCGTTACTGTGACGCGTGCGCCGATGCCCGGCTCGCCACATCTGCAAGGACTACCCTACTTCACATGGGGTGCGGGGCGGTCCTTGAAGCTCGTCGACGACAAGGCCGGCATCCTCGAATGCGTTCGCACCCGGCAGCGATTGAAGATTGAAGACTGGGGCTGAGCCACCGTCATCGCCGATGTCCTCGCGCCAGTCTGGCTCCCGGCGGCCGGTCCCGAAGGACCGGACAGGTCGGGACCGTCACCAACGAACGGCAGTTGACCGCATCATCGATTGGGATGACAGGTTCCAGGCGGCGAGTTCGGCGAATCGACAGTCAAGCCCCGACCCTGACCGGACATCGACCAGTCGAGTTTGATGCCCGGGAAGCGGACGTTGGCGGACTCACCGCATCGCCGCTGTCGTCTTGTGTCAGGTTACATCGCGCAGTCGCCACGCCCCGGGCGCCATACCGACGCACCTCTTGAATGCGCGACTGAAGGCCGCCTCGGACTCGTACCCAACTGCCTCGGCCACCGCGGCGACCTTTGCTGTGCCGGGCTCGACCAGCAGCCGCGTTGCCAGTTGCATGCGCCAACGCGTCAGGTACTGAATCGGCGGTTCCCCGACGAAATGCGCGAAGCGCTCGGCCAGCACCGAACGCGATGTGCCGGCTTGCGCCGCGAGCGCTTCCAGCGCGTGGCCGGCGCACCATGCAGCAGCGACGGCACCCGCGCCACCAGGGGATCGTGCAGACCGGCCAGCCATCCTGTCGGCGCCTCGGCCATTGCTTCAAGGTGACACCGCACCACCTCGACGAACATCAACTCGGCCAGGCGCAGCAGCACGCTGCGCCCGTCGGACGAGGGCTCGCGCAGTTCGCGCAGAGCGAATTCGATCAAGTGATGCATGCGATCGCTCGACCGGTTCGCGCCGCGCAGATGGAGCATCGGGGGCAACGCGTCGACCACCGGGTTGCAAGGCCGCAGGTCGCAACCGAGGAAACCACAGATGAACTGTGCCGACGTGCCTCCGGTGCTGCCTTCACTGACGACCGACGGCATTTCGCCGGCCGCCATGCTGCGAAAGAAGGCCACCGCCTCCTCGGGGCCGTAGGTGGCTTCGGCGTCGGCGGGGTCGGCAAGGTAGTAGGCATCGCCATGGGGCACGACCAGGACGTCACCAGTCTCGTAGCGTTCGGGTGGCGTATCGCGCAGCCCGGCCCAGCAGCCGCCTTGCGTGACGATGTGGTACGAGGATCATGGCTCGGCAGGTCCGGTGTGGGCGGACGCCCGCATGCTATCGCGCCCGTCGTGCTCTGCTAGAGTGCGGCGCGCAGCCGAGGGCGCAGCGACCGAGTTGCTGCGCCGACCCCCGAACGCCCATGCCATTGAGTGCCAGCCAGCCCAGCGCGCGCGACCTGCCCGCGGTGCCGCGGCATGCGCAGATGGTGCTGGTGCTGCAAGGCGGCGGCGCCCTCGGCGCATACCAGGCGGGTGCGTTCGAGGCTGCGGCCGCCGCTGGCGCGTTGCCCGACTGGGTGGCCGGCGTGTCGATCGGCGCGATCAACGCGGCGCTGATCGCCGGCAACCCGCCCGAGCGGCGCGTGGCGCGGCTGCGCACGTTCTGGGACCGTGTGTCGGCGGTGTCGCCGTTCGTCGCGCCGGCGCTGCTCGCGCCGCTGCGCCCGGCGCTGAACCGCATCGCGGCCGCCACCGCGATGACCTTCGGCGTGCCGGGCTTCTTCCGCCCGCGGGCGCCGCATCCGCAGGCGCTGAGCGTGTACGACACCGCGCCGCTGAAGGACACGCTGCTCGAGCTGGTCGACTTCGACCTGATCAACCGTGCCGACGTGCGGCTGTCGGTCGGTGCGGTCGACGTCGAGAGCGGCAACTCGGTCTACTTCGACAACACGACGACGACGATCACGCCCGAGCATGTGATGGCCAGCGGTGCGTTGCCGCCGGGCTTCGCGCCGGTGCGCGTCGGCGAACGGCATTACTGGGACGGCGGCATCGTCTCGAACTCGCCGCTGTGGTACGTGCTCGACGAGGCGCGCGTGCTGGACGCGCTGATCCTGCAGATCGACCTGTTCAGCGCGCGCGGCCAACTGCCGAACGACCTCGACCAGGTGCAGGAGCGCGCCAAAGACATCCAGTATTCGAGCAAGACCCGTTTCAACAGCACGCAGATGCGCGAGCGCGAGGAGCTGAAGGCGGCGTTCCGCCGGCTGCTCGGCAAGCTACCGAAGGCGCTGCACGACGACCCCGACGTGCGCCGGCTCGAACTCGCCAGCCGCGACCATTCGGTGTCGCTGGTGCACCTGATCAACCGCCACGACACGCGTTCGTCGAGCGTCAAGGACTACGAGTTCTCGCGCGCCACCGTCGACGAGCTGTGGGACGCCGGCATGGCCGACATGCAGCAGGGCGTCGAACGCGCCGACTGGCGGCAGGCGGTCGAGCGCTGCGAAGGCATGCGTGTCTTCGACCTGACACGCTGAAGGCGGCGCGCCCGCCTTGTGCGGCCATCCCCTACAACGGATTCTGACCGCGACTGCCCATTCACTAATGGTTGCCGATAGTTGACGTTCACCACCATGCGATTGCAGCCGTTGATTTTCGAGGGCTAGTTGCGCGGGCTCAACGAAGGCGAACTCGGCGCTCATAGGCCAGAAGGGTAGCAAGTGGCTACCGAGCCGAAGGGGTATTCATGTCTAACCACTGTGCACGTCGCATCACCCGCGTATACCTGTTTGCATCGTCTGCGCTTGCCTTTCTTGCGACCGGCGCCGCCGTAGCCCAAGGACTCCCGCGGTCTTTTGAGGCGTCGCCTGGCGTATACAAGGTCATCGCTGAAGACGCGCGGTACCGCATCATCGCGGTGACGTGGAAGCCTGGTCAGCGCGATCAGCTGCACGCACATCCTGCCTCCGGCGTCTACTACCTCACCGACTGCAGCGTGCGCGTTCACATGCCAGATGGCGCCGTCCGTGACTACAAGCCGACCGCAGGCACAGCGATAGTCCAGGCTCCTATTCCGGGCCACACCCTGGAGAACACTGGAACTACGGATTGCAGGATCATCATGTTCGAACCGTCGTAGAGCTCATGGGTGGATGTTTCGCTTCGCGACGAGATGACGTCGGCGCTGGGGTCGCCGCACAGGCAACGACCGCAGCACCGAGTGCTTTGCACAGCGCGATCTTGCCGCAGGTCCCGCAATGGCACGGCGCGGGGCAGGTCACCCAGCGTCAGATCAGGTGCACGAGTTGTCCGCGGGCGCGGATCCTGCGTGTCCTACACAATGCGGCCGGCTTTGGCGGCTGGCATCAACGGGCGGCATGGCGGCGGAACGTTTGCACAGGACGGCAATGAAAACCTTGGACGAGATGTTGAATCTGAATCTGCTTTCCGCTGTACAGCACGCGCAGATCGCGGCCTGGATCGCCCAGGCCCGCACGCCAGAACGCATCCTGCAGATGCCAGCGCCGCTATGGCGCTCGCTGGAACTGGCCAGTGTCCTGCTGAACGTCGACGCAGACCTGCTGCAACCACCGCTGCTGGAGGCGACTTTGTAGTTCGAGCGAAATGCGCGGGCGCCCGTCGAACTGGGATCAGTCGGGCCGGCAGTTGAGCGGCAGGAAGTTCTTGTCGACGTCGGTCCGGTTGGTGCCCTGGACTGTCATCTTGTCGGGCGACCGAGCATTGCCGCACACCCAGGCGACGGGCACGACCGGCGCGTCCTCGACGATGGCCGGCCGCAACGTGAGCGTCTTGCCCTTGATGGCGGCGGTCGCCTGGTTGCCGAAGGTCAGGTGAATGGCGCCGCCTTCGATGGCGAGTGACTTGACATGGTTGCTGACGATCTTCTCGGCCACTGGCAAGCCGGCCACCGCGTTGTCGAGCGGCAATGAGTGGTCTTGGGTCCAGCTCGCTGCGATCGGCGCCTTGGCGATGTCCGCCAGGCGCACCGCCTCGACGATCTGCTCGCGCACGAGGCGGCTTTGCATGCTCGGCACCGCCAGCAGCGCCAGGATGGCGATCACGGCGACCACCACCATCAACTCAATCAGCGTGAAGCCCTTCATCTGCCGACCGGTCCCGCGTCGAATGCCTCGGCAGGCGCAAGCCTGACCAGCGCCTGGGCTTGCTCCTGGGTGCCGTGCAGCCAGGCGTCCACATCCTCCAGCTCGATCGGCACCACGCTGCGCTTGTCCTGCGCGTCCGGTCCGAGCTTGGGATCGGGCTTGTGCATGCGCGACATGAGGGGGTGCTCATCGGCGTTCAGCGTCAGCATGGTTTCTCAATAGTGTTGGGCGTTACTCTCATCGCTCGGCGCGCTGCCGTGGCGCAGTAGTAGCGGGGCAGCGCGATGATCGCACCGTCGTCAGCGCGAACGGCGCGTACTGTCCATGGACTGGTCATTCAGCGTTTGTCCGACGTCGGTGCAGGGCAACGACCCGGGCTGCACCGCGGTCCTGTTCGATGGCGAGTTGCCGCCGCAATCCTTCGTTGACCGACGCGAGCGTGCGCAACTCGGCGAAGAGTTCGCCGTTTTCGGTGCGCAACTGGCCGCACTTTTTGCGCTCTTCCTCCAGCGCCGACTTCAGAGCCGCCATCTCGTCTCGCTTGTGTCGGCCGACAAGGCCGCGGATGGTGGAGGCTACATCAGGGTAGCGGTTATGGATGAGCGCCGGTGTCACGCCGACTTCCCTTGCCACTGCGGTGATCGTCGCGCCGCCGCCGGTGCGGCATACACGGTCAATGGCGGCGATCAGTTCCGCGTGCATGTTGCTGCACTTGCGGGACTCCCCCTTGTCTTCATGCCTTGCCATCGAAGGCTCCCGAAGTAGGTTGCCAGCCCAGCGCATGCAGCACCGCTTCCGAGCGCTTCAGATCCCGAGCCACGCGCTGCACGGTCGCCGGTCCGAGCCCTGCGGCCTCTTCAAGCAACTCTGTCTGGTGGGCGTGTAGCGCCCGCCATACGGCGCGATGCCCTTCGTCGATGACCGCGTCGGCACACCCGGCGCAGCGAGTCGGCTCGTACAGGCCGGCGCCACCGCAACCGTCGTCTTGCGCGAGGCACCACGCATGACCGGTGCTGCGGATGGTGACGACCTCGGCGGTCTGGCGGATCATCGCCGTGCGATCAGGGAAGTCATGTGCGCGCATCTTGACGATCTTCTCGCCGGCACGCCCAGCCAGCGGCTGATCGGCGTTCAGCCAGCCTTCGACGAGCTCGACCTTGCGGTTGGCGATCTCCGCGAGCAGGTCTTCGTAGAGGGCGTCGTCCTGCATCGGGTTGGCGGCATACAACTGCGTCATCGACAGGCTCGAGTGCTTGAACTGTTCCTTGAGGAAGAGGAGGTTGCCCAGCCGGTGGCGGGCGAAGGCCCATGCGTACGTTCTGCGCAGTTGGTGCGGTCGAAGCTGCCAGTCCACGTCCGCGTGCTCGGCCAACCTCTGCATGCGTTCGCCGCAGGCCAATCCCGACAACGCGCGGATCTGCCGGCCTGCTCCACCGCGTCCGAGGAACAACCGCCTGGCATCGGCGAGCGCCTCGCCCCTTCGACGTAACGCCTTGGCATCTTGCGCAGGCTGGGCGATCAACGCCTGCAACTCCGCCCTCAGGGGTTCGGACCAGCGTTCCATGACGGCCAGCACCCGGTGGCCCAGGACCGGCATGAGGTACTGGACGCGACCCTTCTTGGTCTTGTGCTCGATGCTGCTCACCCAATGCATGACCGATCTTCGCGATGAAGGCTGGACGACCGAGGAAATCGCGGCGGTGATCGGCGAGTTGTCCGCGGCAACGGTCGCCTACTACGGACTTCGCCGCGGGGGGAAGGGTCAGGTTCGCCCGCGTGTGGCCATTGAGCCCGGCAGCGTGGAGACCGCAAATCCAGTGAAGCCACTGAATCGCAGCGGCCTGCAGGCTGTACTCGAGAAAAAGGCACGATCAAGTTCGAGGCTGAAGCCAAGATAGGCTTGACCGTGTTGCGCCAACCCTCATGCCATGCGGGGCCGAGGTGATGAGTGGCCGGGACGCAGCCCGCAGCTTGTCAAGCACCGCCTCGCCGCGCACATGCGAGAAATCGGCGTCGGGGGTGTCTGAAGATCGGGGTGAATTCGATGATGTTGCGCTTCGAGCGAGGGCTCCTGGTGTGCCGAATGTAGCGCCGGGCGGCCCACGCGACACTTCCGCGCCTGCACGAGTGTTTGTCGTGCCTCAGCGGTTCAGCGACCCCCAGCACGTCCAGTTGCAGGTTCTGGATGTAGGTTACGACCGAATGTCGATGGTCGGCACCAAGGCGCGCGGCTTTCTCCTGTCTGCCTGAACGGCAGGTTCACCGAAGACCCGCCGCCGACCCAAAGCGGGCATCGGACTGCCGAGAACGACGGCCGTAAAGCGGACATTGCCAGTGCAAGCCACAGAACGAGCGCTGCGAATCGCTATATGGACTTCCGCTGGAACTTCATCGCAGGAGCCGAGGGGGTTTGCTAGGCCGTAACGAGATCGGCGCGATAGAGGTGCGCGAACGGCCGTACATGGACGCCCCCGGTTTGCCAAGCTTTCAGTTCATGACGGCTGGAAGGGAAGATTGCACCCGTACATCCGGACTTCCGTTGCGGCATGGCCGCTGTCCCTGATGGGATTTGCTGGTTGGCTCCTCAATCGGTTTATCGCACTCAAGGTGCTCCGGCCGTTCTGGGCTTCGCCAACCCCGGTCTAACCTGTCTTGCCATCACTGCGTGATCGCCTGAGCAATCGGTGGTGTGTTCTCCTTGTCTAGTTGTGTTGTCGATCCGCCGATGCGGCTACGCGGCCGAGACCTCGGGCACGTAGTCGGCCCGGAACTCCCGGCCGTGCGCAAGCAGCGCCCAGACCGTTCGCGCGTTCTTGTTGGCCAGCGCAACGGCCGCAATGTTCGGATGACGCCGGTCGAGCAGTTTGGCCAACCAGACGTTCGTGTTGACGCTCTTGCGCTGCGCCGCCAGGATCGCCGAGCGCGCGCCGTGGATCAGCAAGGTCCGCAGGTACACGTCGCCGCGCTTGCTGATGCCCAGCAGTTTGGGCTTGCCGCCGCTGGAATCCTGCCTGGGCACCAGTCCCAGCCAGGCCGACAACTGCCGCCCGTTGTCGAAGCTGTTCGCATCGGCGATGGAGGCGACCAGCGCGCTGGCTCCCAGGGGTCCGATGCCGGGGATCTTCTCAAGCTTGCAGCTGAGTTCGCTGCCGCGATGCCACGCCTTGATCTGCGCTTCCAACTCATCAACCTGCCGATCGAGTTCCTTGAGGTGCTTGGTCAAGCGTTCGATCAGCTGTCGAAACGACGCTGGCAACTCGTCACCCGCGGCCTCGAGCACGGTGGGCACCCGCTTGGCCACATTGACGATGCCCTTGGGGATGATCAGCCCGAGCTCGCCCAGCAAGCCACGAATCTGGTTGCCTTGCGCCGTACGAGCCCTCACGAAGCCCTGTCGCACACGGTGCAGCGACAGCACCGCCTGCTGCTCGACGCTCTTGATGGGCACGAAGCGCATGTTCGGTCGACCCACCGCTTCGCAGATCGCCTCGGCGTCGGCGACGTCGTTCTTGTTGCTCTTCACATAGGGTTTGACGAACTGCGGTGCCATCAGGCGCACGGTGTGACCGAACTTTTGCAGCGTGCGGGCCCAGTGATGGGCGCTGGCGCAGGCCTCCATGCCGATCAGACACGGCGGCAGGTTCGCGAAGAACGCGGTCATCTGATCACGCCGAAGCTGCTTGCGCAGCACTGCTCGGCCTCGTTCATCGACCGCGTGTACCTGGAACACGTTCTTTGCCAGATCGATGCCAACCGTCGTAATCTTCATGGTGGACGCTCCTTTCCCGGTTCAAGTGGTTGTACACACCTCCACTTTGGCACTTCGATGCCGGTTACGGGGTGGGGGCGTCCATCCCATTGGTCGATGCCATCCGACGAGGCGTCCAGTGGGTGCACGCGTACCGCCTCCATGGGCTTGGCAGCGTTCGGGGCACCGTGCGCCATCGTGCGCCAGGCGTCGTCCAGGCAGGGGCGCAGGAAGGCCATGTCGGCACGGGCGTCGACGATCACGGCCCAGCGCTCCAGCGGCACGGAGTGCACCAGCTGTTCCAGTTCGAAGCGGCAACCCGCACTGCGTTCAGCTCGTCGGCATCGAGCATGCGCCCGCGCCACAGGCCTGGCGGCCGCCTCGCAACCCTGCGCGGTGGTGACGCCGGTCAAACAACACTCCGGCCCATGCTCCTACCATCGTTGCTGCCCGCCGGCAGCGACGCAGTCGTGCGAACCGCCGGTTCTGGCGGGCTGGAGAGGCATACATGAAGACCTACCCCATGTCGGCTGCGGACGCGGCCTGGTTCCATAACGACGGCCCGGCCAATCTGGCGATCGTGATGGGCGTCGTGCTGACGAAGAAACCGCTCGACTTCGAACGCGTTTGCAAGATCTACACCGAGCGCATCGTCACCTTCGAGCGTTTCCGCCAGCGCGTGGTCGAGACGGGCTTTCCGATGGCCACGCCGCACTGGCAGGACATGCCGGATTTCAGCATTGACCAGCACCTGCACCACATCGCGCTGGCAGCACCGCACGACGAGGCGACCCTGGTCAAGCTCGTCAACGACCTCGCCAGCATGCCGCTGGACCATGCGCTGCCGCTGTGGCAGGCCTACGTGGTGGACGACGTCGCCGGCGGCAGCGCGCTGGTCACCCGCGTACACCACTGCCTGGCCGACGGCACAGCCATGATGACCGTGACCCAGCGCCTGTACGACCCCGCCCCTGGGGCCAAGCCGCTGCCGCCGCCGCGCGCCCGCGGCGCCAGCATCGGCAAAGGCGCGGGCAAAGGCTTGTTCGCGCCCGCGATCGACTTCATCACCGAAACGGCGCGTGACGCCATGGCGCTGGTCGGCGGCGCGGGCATGCTCGCCAGCGAGCTGCTGCGCGCCGACGACCCGCCGTCGCCGCTGAAGGGCGATTTCGCGCTTGGCAAGCGCGTGGCCTGGTCGCAGCCGATCGCCATCCGCGACATCAAGGTCATCGGCAAGCGCTACGACGCCAAGGTCAACGACGTACTGGTCGCGGCGATGACCGGCGCGCTGCGCAGCTACCTGAAGGGGCGCGGCATCGACGTGAACCACACCACGGTGCGGGCGATGGTGCCGGTCGATCTGCGCCCGCCGGAGCGCATTGGGCAGCTCGGCAACGAGTTCGGACTGGTGCTGCTCGACCTGGCCGTGACCGAAGCGCGCGCCGACCGCCGCCTGGCCCTGACCAAGGCCCGAATGGATGCGCTCAAGCACTCGCCCGAGCCACTGGCCACCAAGGCGCTGCTGAACCTGCTCGGCCGCGGGCCGAAGTTGCTCGAGGACCTCTCGAACGACCTGTTCGGGCGTAAGGCCAGCGTCGTCATGACCAATGTCGTCGGACCGGCCGAGGTGCTCTACCTGGCCGGCGTGCCGATCGATCGCATCCTGCCCTGGGCGCCACACCCGGGCAAGCAGCTTGGCATGGCAGTGAGCATCCTGAGCTACCGTGGTGCGGCCTCGCTGACCGTGATCGGAGACGCCCGTCTGGTACCCGACCCTGAGGTCATCACGGGCGAGTTCGGCCGCGAATTCAAGAAGTTGCTGAAGGGTACGGCCTCGGGTGCCACCTCGAACACCGCCAAAGGCGCAACGGCCAGGAATGTGCCGGCGGAGAAGACCCGGACAAGGAAGGCTTTGGCCAAGAAGACCTCGGCACGAATGGCCGCGCCCATGAAGACGGCGGCAAGCAGTGCGCCAGCCAAGAAGGCCCCGGCAACGAAGGCGCGGGCAACCAGGAACGCGGTTGCCTGATACCCGAATGCGGGGAAAGCCCACGTGGGCTTGGTGCGACGGTTGGACGATAGCGTGCCCGGGCAGGCCCATGTCGAGCCGGGCTTCGGGTTGATCAGCAAACCTCGGTGACTGCCGGGTGGTCGACAGGAACCGACCTCGAGCAGTCAGACGCGCATTCAATCTCAATTCCAGAAAGCAGCCCGTGGCAGGCGACGCAGGCCCATGGTCACCGGGCTCCAGGCAACTGGGGCGATACATTGGAAGTGCTCGAGCCGCCAGTCACTTTGCAGGAACCTTTGGCTTCCGACTGGTGCGGGGTCATGCTCGTGGAAGAGCCAGGAAGCTGACAGTGGTAGACGACTGGAACTGGCCGTGATGCCCATTTCGCCGCCGTCGCTGACAGCAGCCAACATGTCGACCCTGCGCGGCCCTTCGCCCAGGCGATCTCCGCGCTCGGAGGCGGACGCTAACACTACTACAGGGACTTCCCCCTTTGTCAAGCTGTATTCGTGTTCATCGTTGAGTCGTCGGTGCCAATGGTGATGAGCAGGCGGCGGCGAAGGGCGTGAACGAGGAACAGACTGCCACTCTACAGACGGCCTTGTTGCACCGAGCGCGGATGGGCTGGTGTGCGGACCCAGATGCGAACCGCTCAGCGGGGCTCCATTCCTATCGCGTGGACCTCGCCGATTCGAGCCACCAAGGGTTAGTCGAGCTTGCCCGCTGCCGGTCTGACCTGTTCAGCGCGTCTTCGTCTTCACGTCGTGCATGGAATCTTGAACGCTTGTGGGTCGGCGCGCAGTTCAGGCGCCGCGGCTGCAGGCTCGGTGCGCCGGGTTTGACGCTCACGTGGCGGGCATCGAAGGCCTCGCCCTTCGTCATCACCGCCCACAGGATGCGCGCGTTCTTGTTGGCCAGCGCCACCACCGCCTTCTGCCAGCCGCGACGCTCGCGCAGCGCGACCGCCCACTGCGAGATGCGGGTCGTCTCGCTTGTGCGCCGTCATCACGGCCGACTTCGCCCCCTGGATCAGCAGCGTGCGCAGGTAGGTGTCGCCGCGCTTGGTGATGCCGCCCAGGTTGTTCTTGCCGCCGCTGGAGTGCTGGCGCGGCATCAGGCCGATCCAGGCGCCGAACTGCGCGCCGCTCTTGAACTGCTTGAAGTCACCCACGGTGGCCACCGCCGCCGAGGCGCCGCACCGGGCCGATGCCCATCAGCGTGGCCGCCGCCTTGACGGCCTCGTTGTCTTGGCGTGCGCGGCGATGCGCTCGTCGCACCAGGCCGATGTGCGCATCGAGCTCGTGCCACTGCGCCTGCGCGCGCTGCAGCGTCAGGCGCGCCAGCGCGTCCAGCTCGTTGCTGGCGTCCTCGAGCACGTCGCTCAGCACCGCTTGCAGCGCGGTCGGGGCCTGCGCGAACACCAGGCCGAACTCGGCCAGCAGGCCGCGGATGCGGTTGATGCAGGCGGTGCGCTCTTCCTTGATGCCCTCGCGCAGCCGGTGCACGCACAGCATGCTCTGCTGCTCGATGCTCTTGACCGGGACGAAGCGCATCTGCGGCGCGCGAGGCCGCCTCGCAGATCGCCGCCGCGTCGTTGGCGTCGTTCTTGCCGCTGGCGCCTTGCATGCGGTACGGGCTGACCAGCTGCGCCGAGATGATGCGCGCGTCCAGGCCCAGCGCCTGAGCTTGCGCGCCCAGTGGTGGGCGCTGGAGCTGGCCTCCATGGCCACCATGCAGCCGGCGGGCAGTTGCGCGCACCACTCGATGAACTTGTCTCGCGCCAGGGCGCGGCTGGTCAGCACTTGGCCGCCGCGTCGACCGCGTGCACCTGGATCACGCGCTTGGCCAGGTCTACCCCTACGCGAACGCATACCTCGCCGCTTCACCTCGTGTAATCTTCTCCACGGACTTCCCCTTTCACAGGCTTCAGATTGATGACTTCGAACACCACCAATCTTGGCGCATCGTCGCCGTTGCCCGAAGGTGGGAAGTCCCTTCGCATTCCGTTCAGCTGCGGGCCATGCAGCGGACCGTCCGCTGCAACCGATTGCTAGCCGCGCGCGGCGGTAGTGCATGGCGACCGCGCCGTTGCTGAGCGGCTTCGCCGAGACCAGCTCAAGCCGTCGCGTGTTGGGCAGCCCGCTCTGGTAGAGGGTCGGGCCGTGGCCGGCGATCCTGGGGTGAACGAGGAACTTGTACTCGTCGATCAGATCCAGCCCGTCCAGCTCGGTCGCGAGCTTGCCGCTACCAAGGAGCACGCCGGCCGGGGTCGCGTCCTTGAGCTTTTGCACGCCCGAGCGCAAGTCGCCGGCGATGTGGTGGCTGTTCGTCCACGGGAAGTCCCGTTCGCGTCGACGACACGACGTACTTCGGCTT